>CALZJH010000001.1 GCA_945787845.1 uncultured Woeseiaceae bacterium
ATCCCAGCTTTTTACATCCTGCTCCCGCCCTAAGCTCATACGTTCGGCCATCAAGCCAGGATGGTTTCTTTCCGCCAGGGCTCGCCCACCTACACCAACGACAAGAACCGTCACGGAAAACACCCACGCCTGCCACCAGCCTACATCGCGACTGATTCCAAAGAGAATAAGCGGCACGAGGAGATAAGCGAAAACAACACTCGCCCACTGTTTGAGCGAGATACTTTCGGCATCTGTTGTTCTTTGAGGATCCTTATCCATATTAACGCACCCCATATTTACAAAGCAGTTGCCTATAGATTAGGCGTATTTTGTGTCCATAGGGCAATACTCTCCGGCACAGCTTCGCGAGTCATCTATGATTGGGTTGAATAACGGGCGGAAGAGCGGAGTTCTTAATGACCGACTGTGGATGTGAAGCACCAGAGGTGAAAACTGCCGAAGAGCGTCGCGTGCTGCGTATCGCCTTGGTGCTGAACGCGGCGATGGCAGTTGTGGGCGGCCTGGCGGGCTGGATTGCCCAGTCCACCGGGCTTCTGGCCGACGCACTGGATATGCTCTCGGATGCTACGGCATACGCGATCGCTTTGATCGCCATTGGTCGCTCGGCGTTGTTCAAAGTCCGGGCCGCGAAGCTCAGCGGCAGTATTTTGCTGGTGCTTGGCGTTGGTGTCCTCGTCGAGGTGGGCCGTCGCCTGATCTACGGGGCTGAACCGCTCAGCGAATGGATGATCGGGACAGCTCTGTTGTCTCTCGTGGTCAATCTGACCGTGCTGCGGCTGCTGGCGCCCATGAAGTCGGGCGAAGTGCATCTGCGCGCCACGTGGCTATTTACGCGGGCGGATGTAGTGGCGAACCTGGGCGTAATTCTCGCCGGATTGCTGGTCCTATGGCTCGGCGTGCCGTACCCGGATTTCGTAATTGGAGCGCTGATTGGCCTCTATGTCATCAAAGAGGCCATCGAGATACTTCGGGATGCGAGGTCGGAAACGAATGAGTGACAGAGACTACTGGGAACGGCACGCGCGCAATTACGATGCGTCATTGCGGTGGGTTCTTGGACAACCCTTGCCACGGATGTTGGAACTAGCCAGCGAGGCTGTTCGCGGCAAGCGAAAGGTGCTGGAAGTCGCGGCAGGCACGGGCATCGTTACCTCGGCCCTTGCCCAGACAAGTGACTACGTCGTTGCCACGGACTACGCAGAGGCCATGGTCGATGCGCTAGAACAGCGGGTGCAGGGTGCCGGGCTCGAGAACGTGACGTGTGAGCAGGCCGATATTTATTCGCTTCCATACTCGGCGGGCGAATTCGATGCTGTCGTTGCGGCTAATGTTCTGCACTTGGTGCCTGATCTCCCCGCTGCGATTCAGGCTCTGCGGCGCGTGACGAAGCCCGGTGGTGTGCTTGTGGCCCCGACTTTCTGCCACGACGAGACGCAGGCGTCGTGGCTAGTCTCTCGGCTTCTGGCAGTCAGCGGTTTCCCAGGGCAACGGCGATTCACTATGCAGTCGCTTCGGGGGCTGCTTGAGGAAAATGGATTACAGGTTGCCCGTGCTGAGCTGTTACCGGGGCTCATTCCCATCGGATTTATTGAAGCAGCCTTCTAGCGCCAGCGTTTTAGACGCCGAAGGCGCTCCGAAGGGGTGAAGATCGCCCAAAGGCGATCTGAATCATCCGACGAGCGTAGCGATGACAGGTCGAAGGCCCATCCTGTCGGGCGCGCCAAACTTCTCAAGTGCTTTCGCCGCTTTCGCTGTTCAGCAAAAAGCGGCGGTGCCCATGTTGAATTTATGGGAGGGACACGCAAACGTCTTCGAGTTTCATTCAAGCGTCGAGATCGATTGCCGCTGCCTATCGCTCGACGATTTCAACTCGGCGGTTTTTGGCGCGCCCGTCTTCCGACGTATTGGCGGCAGACGGCGCCAGCGGCCCTACACCGTGGGGCTCGAGCCTGCTTCTGCTTACACCGTGCTGTGATACAAGGACCTCGACAACCGCAGCGGCCCTTCTCGCGGAAAGGTTCATGTTGTAATCGACTTTCCCGACGGAATCAGTGTGCCCGACAACGAATATCTTCATTTCGGCGTCTTTCCTGAGGAGCTTCTCAATCTCAACCAGCGCAGGGCCGGACTCGGCTTTGACCACCGCTTTGCCCGTATCGAAGTAGATGCCGTCTACGGTGGCCTTTCCGGTCAGGCTAATTTCCTGACGCAGGGCGTCGGCATCGGCGACAATGAACTGCTCCATCGGCTTTTCTTCGACGATATATAGACTCACACCTTGCCCTCGATTCCACGGGCTGACCCGTACCCAGGTGATCTGGCCGCCCTTGTCGAGGCTCATGTGCAGATTGTATCCGTCCTCGTACTGGACAACACCGCCGATCCTTTTGAACGCCTCGCTGTAGTTTCTCTTGATAGCCGCCTCGCTCAGATATTGTGCGCCTTTGACGACGTAGTAGCTGAAGTAATACATACGGCCCTCTACGGTCTTGGGGCTGCCGTCACTGGCTACGAATTCGTCATACACATCGAACTCGCTCTCCCTGTACTGTTGGATTTCGTAGTTGGGCAGGCGGTTGAACAACGGGTGGTGTACCGATGGGCAGCACGGCAAGGAGGACGAGCGCCAGGGCAGATACAAAAAATCGCTGTGGCAGATTTCTGCCCGGCCTGAATTGATGACTGAGATTTACATAGTCATTCATCATCAAACTCCGAGAAGTTCACTTCCTTAGTAAAGCGTGACAGCTGTCTGGCCGTCAATTCGTACTTGCCGAGTTTGCGCTTGGATACCCACGCATGTTGCTCTTGCCAATTGCGTGATTCAAACGCCACGCGGGCGGCAACAGGAGGACGACGATGCGATTGAAAGTTGCGAATTCGATTTTCATCTGTGCCACGGTGCTGCTGGTCGCCGTAGCGGGAGCAACATGGGCGACCGACGGCGACGAGCTGGTGCTGGCGAAATCCCTGGTGTCCGGGGGCGTCAGGCTTGACGCCACGCGGAAAAGGGACGGCAAGACCGCCCTGGCCCTCGCTGAGGAAGAGGGCTATGCCGAGATCGTCGCATTCCTGAAGGAAGCGGCGGAGGGCAAGGCCGATGCGAAGGAGGATTCGTGATGAACGGTAGAGTTCTATACGTCCCAATGATGGTGACGCTGTGGGACTGGTCGGTCATAGTCTGGGGTCGCCAGCAGTAGCCGACGCAGAGGTCAATCCTGTCGGGCGCGCCAAAAATAGATGGGGTCAGACCCTCAGGGTCTGACCCCAAATTCATTACGACGGTCACCGCCGCCGCTGCGTTGATTGTTGTCGGTCCGCAATTCGCAAATGATGTCGTAGCCAAAATCGGACAGGCGCCGTTCACCCGTTCGGCGGTCGTTGAACAGCTTGTAGCTGCACCGGCATTCCGTTGCGTCGCATTGCTCGAGCGGTAATTTCGGGATTTCGTCCGATAGAAAGCGCTGACCCGCAAGAATCCTGGCGACGCGGCAACAGCCTTCGTCGCCAGCAACAATCTGGACGCCGCGGTAGAGGGAAGTCTGTTGTGTATTGCGCGCTCGCGGCTTATGCCAGGTCTCTTTGCCCATGAGTTTCGCCAATAAGCCCATAAGTGGTACACCTCGCTGTTTCGAATCGGCTTATGGTAGTTAGCGTAAGTCGGGGACGAATTCCCTCATTAGATGTGACCCTTAGACTCCGAAGGTTCGCGCCAATTATTTTTTCAGTTCAAGAAAATAATCGAGGATTTCAGGAACGTTGCCATCGCCCATACCGGCATCCACGGCGGCCTGAAGATCTGCTGAGGTGCCTTCAGCTATCTGCGCGCGTGTGTTGAGATCATCAACCATCTTGAGGAAGTACCCCAGATCCTTGTTGGCATTATTTATTGAAAAGCCGAGATCGCTGACGTTGTCCACGGCGTAGTTCTTGCAAAAATGCATGAACGGCGAATTGGATGGGCCGGTCGACATAATGTCGAATAACTGCTGGCGGTCGACTCCAGCGAAATCGGCAACCGCGAAGGCCTGTGACATCGCACAGACGGTGGTCATGCCCAAAAAGTTATTGATCAGTTTGGTCGTGTGGCCGGCGCCAAGCGCTCCCAGGTAGAAAACATTCTCGCCTTGCATTTCCAGGATCGGTTTCACTTTGTCGAACGTCTCCGGATCCCCAGCTGCCATGATGTTGAGTAGTCCATCCTTGGCATGAGCGGGCGTACGGCCGAGTGGAGCATCAATCATGCCCGCGCCTTTCTTGGCGAGGTCTGCTCCTATCTTCTTGGTGGAGGACGGAATCGACGTTCCGAAGTCGATCAATACTGCGCCTGGTTTTACACCGGCGAGGATTCCATCCTCACCGTAAACCAGCTTCTCAACCACTGCAGAGGTCGTGAGGCAGAGCATAATAATGTCGCTGGCCGCAGCAAGCTCGGCCGCTGACGCAGCCTCAGATCCGCCACGAGCAACAACCGCGGCAACGGCATCCTTGTTAAGGTCCATTACAATTGGCTCAAATCCCTTTTTCTGCAGGTTTTCAACCATGTTGCCGCCCATGAGGCCGAGGCCGATAAAACCGATGACGGGTTTTGTCATTATTCTGACTCCTGAAGAAATAGTATTGTGTTTACCCAGGATAGGAAGGATAGCGGATAGGAAAAACTAAAGCCCCCTGGTTCCGTAATGGGCATCTTCGTTGGCCCATTTACGCTCTACTTTTGCTTCCAGGTACCGCCTTCGCGGTAGTACCAGCCCTTGTCGGCTTTTGCGACCCAACGCTCAGCGAACGTCCGCCGAATGCTGTCCTGCCATTCCGGGTGGTTGTTGAGCCGGGCGATCTCGGCGTACAGCGCGTTCCAGTCGTTGTTCTGCGCAGCAACCAGTTGCACGACGGTATTGCGGTCTTTCAGGGGCACGAGATTGCGGTCGCGAATTTCCAGCAGGCCGGAGTCGGTCAGGCCGATTGCGCCGGAATCGAGGTATACGCGCAGCGCGGGAAAACGTGTTGCCAGTGAGTTCTCGAGCGCGGCTTTCTCGGCCGACGGTTTGTCGAAGTTGACCGGCTCTTGCGCGTTGGCCTCGCCGATCAAAAAATGGCCGAGACCGCTCGCTACCGCATAGACGAAGTCCGAACGGTCGCTATCGTCGGGTTGCAGTCGGGTCGTCGGTTCGGCCGACTCTTCCCCACGCACCTTATCGATGATGCGATCCGCGGCCTCGACCGCGGCGGCTTCCGGAAAGTACACGTTGATCGTGACGCAGGCCACGACAAACATTGCTGTTAAAACGGACAGGCTGATGGCTATCTTGCGCATGGCTGATAATCTCCTTCAAAACGACACTGGCGCCGTCGTCAATTGACGATTGGCGCGCTGCTGCGGGTAATCGCGGCAAGCTGCTGCACCAGTCTGGGCCAGCTCACTGTCTCGCGATACCCGACGACATCGATCCTGGGCACGCCCCGGCCCTTGACGATGTAATAACCGGTTCCCTGCGGGCCCGACGTCGCCGGCCCGACCCCGCTCATTGCACAAACGTTGTCGCGAAGGCGACAGCGCAGGCCGATACGATCATAGGCGAAAACCTCGAAGAACCGGAGAAAACCCGTCGACAGTGCCGCCGCGGCGCCGCCGCCACCCACACTGGCCAGGTTCTGTACGGCACGCTGGCTGATGCGGTGCTGCGAGCGGTCATCGGGTGGTGTATAGAACGTCATGTCCATGTCCACCGGGCGCCAGTTTACGAGGGTCAAGCCTGTCACGTCACCGCTTAACCGCCCCTGAATGTAACCGAAAGAAAACGTCTCGGTGACCCGTTGCAGGTCGAGGCCACGAAACGCCAGGTCGGCGTTCAGCCGCGGCACCCGGCCGAACGGCTGCTCGATGCGTAAATTCGACACCGTCATCGTACCGTCGAAGAACTGCGCACTCAGGTCACCGCCAACCGTGACCGTATTCTCAGAGAGCTGCAGCAGCGGCAGGCGTCCCGACAGCGTGCCCGAGAACGCGGGCCAACCCAAGGCACCGGTGAGCTGACCGAGCTGCACAGGCTCGAGTTCCGCGTCGAGACGGCCGGTGGCATCGTCGCTCCCGAAGTTGTGCAGGGCCAACTGGTTGATCCGCAATGCACCACCCATGGTGGGCAGTCGCAAGGGCTGCAGCAGCTCTATGTCGCTGTTACCGAGTTGCAGCTGTACGTCGCCGCCGCCGACAATCAGGCCGTACGCCGTGCCGCTTTCCCAGGACATACGGCTCGCGCCCGGCGTTCCCGCCTGATCCGCACGCCAGTCGACGACGCCGTCGAGGCCATAGACCGCGAAGCGACCGCCCTGATCGTCCAGGATGACATCGTCGAGTTCGAGGAGAGCAGCGCGGAGCTCGTTGTCAACGATTTGGACGGTGCCGGAAATGCGGCCATCGGTGTCCAGTGCGCCGAGGATCGTGCCCGCCAGCTGCACCTGCACGAGACTCGTGTAGAGAGTGGCCACGGACGAGTCCCGCAGCGTCACGTCCGCCGTCATGCTGGCTGGCGCGTCCGCCTCTTCCGGGAAGGACAGCCTGGCCGAGCCACCGGCGTCCAGCAAGGTTGCCTGTCGCAGCACGAACTGGCCAACCTCGAATACGGTGAAGTCCGTCGTGCGCACGTCGTCGGCCCGAAGGTGAAGCGCGTGTTCGGAGAAGTTGCCGTACACGGGCTCGAGGTAGGCTTCGCCCTTGTTACTGTCCATTACCAGGTCGAAACGTGTCGAGTCCGGATGCACCGCGATATCGACTTCGAGCCGGCCCGTGATATCGGCGGCAGCAATCGTGCCAGCGTCGTTCGCTAGCGAGGCGGCGTTAAGGTCGGCGGTAGCGACGACGCGCAGCGGGCCATCGGCCGGTACGCTGACCCTGCCGACAAGATCGGTCCGCCCGCTGCCGGAATAGCCGGCAACAGCATCGGTAAATTTGCCGGCCAGCTGCAGCAGCCCCTCGACATTGAGCGACTTGCCGGAGTACTTGGCCTCGACACCGCTGTCGCTCGCGAGAATCTCGAAACGCATGCGACTCCCGGCGATGGCGACATTGCGCAACTCGACATTTATGTTCCCGGTGAGCTTGTCCCAGGTAAACGTGCCCGGCATGCTCTGCCGTCCCACACCGGGAATCGTCGCCATAAACGTCGCGGCGTTGCACGCCATGCCGCGTGTCGTCAGGACGATGCCGGTGCACGCCACCTGGACGTCGTCGAAGCTCTGACCGGATTCCAGCAATGTGATCCGGGCCATTCGAACCTCGCCGTGCAGGCCCGACGCCGTCAGTTCGAACTGGGACTCCAACCCCGCAATCGTCCAGCTGTCGGAGGTGACCTTACCGGCACGGCCTTCGAGGATCACATTCTCGGCAGCCTCAATGCACGGCACCAAAGCAACGCAGGACAAAACAACAAGAAAAGTCCGAAACATGGCTGCTACTTTAGCAACCTCCAGCAAGTTGCGGTCCCTGCAATATTTCGAATACGTATTTGTACGCATAAGCGTACCCCGGGCACGATGAGGGAGATATAATTCGATCATGGGGGGTGCCAGCCGACGTTGAAGGATGTTCGAGCAAGCCCTGAAAATCGACGAAGATCATGCCGAGACGAGTGAAGGACTGCGTATCGGGAAGGATGTGATCAACGCGACGGTACCGTTCACAGAGGTTTCGGTGCCGCGCAGTTGGTGGCACGTCGGCACGACCTTCGCATTGCTGGCGGCGGCGCTCACCGGCGCCGGTCTCGCACCCTGGTGGCCGCTGCGGTTGCTGTTCTCCCTGCTGGCGGCCATGTTGATGGTACGCGCTTTCATTACCTACCATGACTACATGCATCGCGCGATACTCGTGCGATCACGTATTGCGTGGATATTGTTTCGAGTCTATTCGGCCCTGGCGCTGACGCCACCGCGTTCCTGGAAGAAAAGCCACAACTATCATCATGGCCATGTCGGCCAGATTTCCTCGTCGAGTATCGGCGCTTTCCCGGTCATGACGACACAAATGTGGCATGAGGCGTCCTGGGGAGAGAAATTGAGTTACCGGATTATTCGTCATCCTCTCACTGTGCTGGCGGGCTACATCACGATTTTCTTTCTCAGCATCACGCTATTGCCACTGTTGAGGAACCCGGTTCGACATTGGGATTCTTTGCTCGCGCTTGTCGGTCATGCCGCATTGATCGCGGTGCTGTGGATTTTCGGGGGCTTCGACACCGCGTTCTTCGTGGTGTTGCTACCGATGACCATCGCATCGGCACTGGGCAGCTACCTGTTTTTCGCCCAGCACAGCTTCAAGCGCATGCACATATTGTCGCCGGAGGCGTGGACTTACTATCGCGCCGCCATGGAATCGTCGAGTTACATGCGGCTCAACAAAGTCATGCAGTGGTTTACCGGTAACATCGGTTTTCACCACATCCATCACCTGAACGTGCGCATCCCGTTTTATCGGTTGCCCGAGGTGATGGACGCGATCCCGGAACTGCAGTCGCCCGTGACGACGACACTCAGCCCTCGCGACATTCGCGACTGCTTCCGGTGTTGCCTGTGGGACGAACGCCGGCAGAGAGTCGTTACGTATCGCGAGGCATCACGATTGGCGGCTGCCTGACCGAGAAGACCAGTGCCGGCCGGGTCGAATCATTCGCCGATGCGTCCCCGTTGATTCTTCTTCGCTTTCTTCGCGGCCTTTTTTTCCTTTGCCGTCATGACCGCTACTTTCTTCGTCTCTTTGTTGCTCTTTTGTCCTTTACTCATCACTTCTCTCCCGCGTCCGGTTTATGTGCTATCGACCGCCGTTTTCTTACCGTGGTTCATCGTGTTCAGGTAAACCCGTCCGCGTTTGCCGAGACGTCGTTCATTTAAACGCGTGACGATCTCTTCCACCGCCAGTTTCACGGTTTCCAGGCTGCCTTGCTGGTAACCACGAATGGTATTGCTGCCCTGCGCGATGACGTAACGATGCCAGCCGGCACCGCCCATATGCTCCGGTGGAACTGTCGATTCCACCGACACGATTACATAGTCGTCTTCAATCAAGCGAATGACATTCCATGGCAGATGGAATATTCGCAACCTGTAGGTTTGTACTCATAAGTCCTCCTGGCGCATGCAGATCCGAAAAAGGAGGAATGGGCGCCGGAGGCCCCATAAGCTCGATAAGCGGGTAACGCTGAGTGGCTACTGTACGCGTGGCGGGGTTGGATGAATACGACTTGAGCCGCATATTTCCAAAATAGCATTGCAGGCAATGCCCAGAATTGTGCGTCATGAGCTTGCTAACGCGGCATTTAGCTCTATACTGCACCCAGCTTGTTAGTGCGCCATTCACTATGCACTCCATTTCGACGTTCCCGCAGAAGTTTCTTCCGTAGTTCCTCGTCCTGTTTTTCATCAGTAATTGCTCCACTTCCAGCCACACCGGCCCCTGGGAAGGGGCTTATAATGTATTGATTAAACAGGAAAAAACTATGTCAACTACTACTGGAACCGTTAAATGGTTTAACGAAGCCAAAGGCTTCGGCTTCATCGAGCAGGAATCTGGCCCCGATGTTTTCGCACACTTTAGCGAAATCAAAGGCGACGGCTTCAAAACGCTCGCAGAAGGCCAAAAGGTCGAGTTTACCGTCACACAGGGCCAGAAGGGCCCGCAGGCGGAAAACATCGTAGCCGCTTAAGCACTTAACGGATACATGAAAAAGGCCCCGGTTTCGGGGCCTTTTTTTTGGGCCGCGAGAACGCTTCGAACCCCAGGTCTGTTCGAATCCCTCGGCGGGCGGCGGCACTTCAACAGGCGATCAATTCCCTAGTCCTGGTGATGGCGGCGCAGGTACTCATCAAGCGTACGCACACCCCAGCCTGAGTAGCCGGCGGGAACGGTTGGCCGGTCCTCCTCCAGGTAATCCACTCCGGCGATGTCAAAGTGCGCCCAGACCTGGTCCTCTTCGACAAACGAGCCAATGAAGGCGGCTCCGAGACTGGCGCCGGGGCTGCCGACGCCACCGTTGACGATGTCGCCGTACGTCGACTCGATCTGTTCGAAGTGCGAGTCGTCGAGCGGCAGGCGCCATACGCCCTCACCAGCCGCATCGGACGCGGCCGACAGCTGCTCGATAATCTCGTCGTGGCGCCCGAAGATACCCGCATAGTCGTCGCCCAGAGCCCGACCGACGGATCCTGTGAGGGTGGCCACGTCGATCAGTACGCCCGGCTCATAGGTGACCTGAGCGAAGTGCACAGCATCCGCAAGGACGAGCCGGCCTTCGGCGTCGGTGGATGAAATCTCGATGGTAATGCCGGACATGGAAGACAACACATCGCCAGGGCGAGTCGCCGTTGCAGACGGCATGTTCTCAGCAAGCGCGGCGAGCGCCACGACATTGCTCGGTGCGCCGCGGCGAGCAGCGGCGAGGACGGTTCCGGTGACAACGGCCGCACCGCCAAGATCGCCCTTCATCATCCACATATTGTCGTTGTCTTTTAAGGAGATGCCGCCCGTATCAAAGGTAATGCCCTTGCCGGCGAGGACCACGGGTGCCTGTTTGCCACCCGCCATGTATTCAATGATCAAGAGTCGCGGTGGACGCGCCGAGCCCTTGCCAACGCCCCACAGCGCACCCATGTCGAGCCGCTGTATGTCGTCTTCATCCAGCACCTTGATCGTGACGTTGTCGAGCCCGCGAAATTGCTCCCTGGCACGCTCCACAAACGACTGAGGATAAATATGGTTGGCAGGCTCCGAGCTCATATTGCGCGCGAAGAACACGCCATCGGCAACGTGCGCAAGGTCGTTCTCGAACTGGTCCGCCGAACCATCGTCACTGCGCAGCACGACCGTGGGCAGCTTGTCCCGGTCGAACGGCTCGGCCTTGTGGCCGTCGAATCGGTAGCTGCGAAGCCGGAAGCCGAAGGCAACGCGTGCAGCCGTCGCCTGCGGGTCAATATCGTCATCGGGCCAGAGGATATGCACGCTGCCACCCTCGGTATCACCCAGCAACGCCGACGCAGTCCCACCAAAGTCCTCGGCGGCGGCGCGGCTAATGGTTTCCGCACCCATGCCGATAAGATCTATGCGCGCATACGGAGACACTCCGAGAAGCGTCAGCGTCGCGCCGGCCTCGCCAGTGAAGGCCGCCTCCCTGGCCGCAACGGTCAGTGCGCCCGTGGTTCGTTTGTCGATCATCGCGGCAATGCCCCTCAGCGCGTCGCCTTCAGCGACGGGGACGACAATTCGCCCGCCTTCCGGAATCTCAAAGGGTTTGAATTCAAAACGTTGGTCTGCGACCGCTGAAGCGGCGAACCCAAGCCAAAAAGTCAAAACAAATGCCGTTCTCAAGAGGCTTCTCCGATTGATAAATCGTGCGGGCGAGATTTTGGTCTATTTTGGCAGCTCGCATGTAACAAGTCGTATCTGGATGCGCCACGACCGCCGCGAGACGGTATTCTTCGCCTGTTATGAACGACAGAATACTGTATTCGTCGCTGGCCTATGCCGGCGTAAGCCCTTTCGTTGCCTGCGCGCTGCTGCCTTTGGCGGGCATTGTAGCGATTCCGCCATTCGGCCCCCTGGATCAACTCGTCAACAGCTATGGCCTCGCTATCGTTTGTTTCCTCTCGGGTATCCACTGGGCGAACTACCTGGCGAATAAGGACGAGCTGCCCTTCAACCTGATGATCAGCAGCAACGCGATCTTCCTGTTGGCCTGGTTCGGATTTGTCGTCGGCGAGCTGTCCACGTCGCTTGCGATCCAGATCGCATCGCTGGCCGTTCTGCTGTTCATCGACTGGCGCCTGAAATCAGACGCTGTTCTCACCGCGCATTACTTCCGCGTTCGCGTCACGGCCACGTCGCTGGCGATTGCCTCATTAATCGTAGTTCTTCTGAGCTGATACCCGTCATCGTTCACGGCTTTGCCGGCGTCTCACGATTATTCTGCCGCTGGCGCGCTTAACGCGTCGAGAAACCTGCGACTGTCTTCGAGCGTATCGCCCATAAAGTCGAGTGCCGGCGCCAGCGCCACGGCGATCTTTGCGTGCCCGGCACCGTCGTATAGCCGTATGCTGACGTCGACACCGTGTTGTGCCAGACGCGCGGCCAGGCTTTCACTGTTCGCAGGATCCACGATGTCGTCGTCTTCACCGTGAATCAACAGGGTCGGGGGCGCTGCTGCGGTCGCGAAGTTGACGGGCTGACTGGCCGCGCGGCTCTCCTCTGGAAACACGTCGAGCAGGTATCCTGACTCGATCGGCAGGAAATCGTAGGGCCCGGAGAGCCCGATGAGGGCGCGGATGCTGCCGTGCTCGATGCCGTGCTTTTCGAGATAGCGCTGGTCGAGGCTGAGCAGCGCCGCGAGGTGGGCGCCGGCCGAATGCCCCATCAGGAATACCCTCTCAGGGTCCACATCGTACTGGCGGGCATTGTTGAGCACCCAGGCAACCGCCTGGGCCCCGTCTTCGACAAAGCCTGGAAAGACGACGTCGGGGAACACCCGGTAATCAGGAATGACCACCGTGTAGCCGGCCTCGGTCAGCGACGATGCGACAAACTCATAATCTTCCTTGGCGCCCTTGCGCCAGCCGCCGCCATAAAAGAAGATGACGACGGGCGACGCCTCGACGGAGGAGCGCGGCGTGTAGATGTCCAGCGTCTGACGGCCGAGTTCGCCGTAGGCAATGTCCGGCGCGAGGCGATAATGATCCGACGGGCTCAAGTGGTTGATCACCCGAAAGGGACTGCAGGCGGCCACGGCCGCCAGCAGCGGCAATAGCAGCAAATAGTGTCGTGGGCCCACAGCCATAAGGTCTTCCTCCGGTCGATTTCTCGAGCACCGCCATCTTACCGACCGTTTCACGGCTGCCATGATCTGTTACAAATGCATACGATTGCGAAACCAATTCTTTAGCAGCACCTGCGATCATCACGAATCAGATCGTATACCAGGTAGTTATTATGTCCGAACGTAGCAGCACACAAGCCTTTGTCGGCATTGTCATCGGCGTCTCCGTGGGCGCAGCCATGTCGTGGGCCGGCAGCGACGGCGGCGACCGGCTCGGCAGCGTGCCGGTGTTTGCCCTGTGCGGCTTTCTTGCGTTCGCGATTAATTGGCTCGCCTTTATACCGTCCGCAATCGCGCAAACGGAACACTATTACGACCTTGTCGGCGGCATCACCTACATCACCGTTACGATCGTCGCGGTCCTGCTCTCGACTGAGCTCGACCTGCGTGCCGCGATTGTTGCCGGCATGGTGCTGGCCTGGTCGCTCCGGCTCGCGACATTCCTGTTCCGGCGTATTTCCAGGGCCGGCAAGGACAGCCGCTTCGACACCATCAAAACCCGTCCGGTCTCATTCCTCATGGCGTGGACTATCCAGGGCCTCTGGGTGCTGTTGACTGCGGCAGCCGCGCTGGCCGTGATAACCGGCGGCAACCGAGAGCCGCTCGGCGTCATTGGCTATCTCGGCATTGCGATCTGGCTTGCCGGTTTCGTGATCGAAGTGGTCGCAGACAGGCAGAAATCAAACTTCAAGGCTGATCCTGCCAACAAGGGCAGGTTCATCAATGTCGGGCTGTGGGCGTGGTCACGCCACCCCAACTATTTCGGCGAGATAGTTATCTGGATCGGGATGGCCGTCATCGCGCTGCCCGTGCTGCAGGGCTGGCAGTGGGCGGCCCTGATCTCACCGGTGTTCGTCATCTTCCTGCTGACGAAAGTCAGCGGGGTCCCGATGCTCGAGCAAAAGGCCGACGAGCGCTGGGGCGGTCAAGACGACTACGAGGAATACAAGCGCCTCACCCCGGTACTGGTCCCGAAACCTCCGGCGTAGCGAGGGCCTGTGGAAACGAAATCATCACGCGCTTCGTCGACAGCTTCGGTCCGGACACGGCCTGATTTCGCCGTCGAGCCCGGCCCCGGCCAGGAATCGGTGTGGGACTATCCGCGGCCGCCCGCCATCCGGCGGGATGAGCGCCTTGTCGAGGTGTGCGATGGTGACGCCGACGTGGCAAGGACCCGCAGCGCATACAAGGTCATGGAGACGGCCAGTCCACCGACTTTCTACATTCCGGCCGCCGACATCGATTTCGATCTTCTTGTGCCTGTGAGCGATACGACCTATTGCGAATGGAAGGGCACAGCGACGTACTGGGCACTGGCACGGAGTGCCGCCGAGCCGGTTGGCTGGTGCTACGAGCGACCGCGGCCGCGCTTCGAGGTCATCAAGGGATATCTCGCGTTTTACCCAGGGCGCGTCGACTGCCACCTCGGCGGTGAACCGGTGATAACCCAGGCGGGACGTTTCTATGGCGGCTGGATCACGCCGGACGTGGTCGGGCCGTTCAAAGGCGAGCCCGGCACCGGCCACTGGTAGCTCGCCCACATGCACGTGAAACACAAGCTCCCGAGCAAGACCTGCCCCGTCTGTGACCGCCCGTTCCAGTGGCGCCGCAAATGGAAGCGGGACTGGGCCTCCGTGACGTACTGCTCCAAACGTTGCCAGGGAAACAGGAGTCGAGATGCCCGAAGGGCCTGAAATACGCCTGGCGGCGGACAGGGTCGCGCGGGTGCTGGTCGACCACGAGGTCGAAACGGTCAACTTCGGCCTGCCCCGGCTCAGGCGTTTCGAGAAGAGGCTGTCGGGCAACACCGTGACCGCGGTCGATACGCGGGGCAAAGCCATGCTTACGCGCTTCGATAATGGCCTGACGATCTACAGCCACAACCAGCTTTACGGCCGTTGGTACACAGTCCGCAGGCCGCGCATGCCGGACACCGGCCGTCAGCTGCGTATTGAGCTCTGCACGCAGACCCACAGAGCACTCCTGTACAGCGCATCCGATATCGACGTACTTGATGAGGAGCAGCTGCTGACCCACCCGTTCCTGAGCCGCGTCGGGCCCGACATCCTGGACCGTAAGCTGACGACGTCGCACATTGTCGAACGTCTCTCTGATCCGGCGTTTCGCAAACGGTCGCTCGGGAGCCTTTACCTGGACCAGCGATTTCTCGCCGGCAACGGCAACTACCTGCGTTCGGAAATACTGTGGGCGGCGCGGCTCGATCCGAAAAAAAAACCTGCCGAACTGGCGGCGTCGACGCTTAAGACGCTGGCGGCCGAGACGCTGAAGATAGCCCGGCGCTCCTATCGCACGCGTGGCGTGACGCTCGTGCCAGAGCTTGCCAGGAAGCTCAGGGCCGACGGCCTTACCTACCAGGCGTATCGCTTCTACGTCTTTGGCAGGGAAGGATTGCCCTGCCATCGCTGCGAGACGCCGATCGAGCGGCGCACGATGGGCAGCAGGAACCTGTTCGTGTGTCCGACCTGTCAGACTTTCGTTGGAAGTCCTTGAGTTACTGTAGCTACCGGCGCTAGATCCCTCTCAGGAGCCGGCCCAAAAGGTCGGCACCCGTAATGACTTTTTTTACATCGTCGGTCCAGAGCAGCACGATGTCCTTGTCGATGGCTGCGTCACTGTCCGCTTCAAGACCAAGTTTCAGACGCGCGATGATGTGGCCCAACGGGCTATGCGGATCGTCAATGATGATCGGTCGGTGGCAGTGGGCATAGGCATCCACGGTGGATTCACCCGACATGACGGCACGCAGGTAGGCATCCGCATCAAGAACAAGCTGCGGTTTGCCGTCGGTGTCAACGAGGATGATCCACTTCCGGTCGGAGCCGTTCACCGTGGCAACGAATGGATCCGCGGCCGAGGACACCTCCGGAATCAGCGGCAAATCGACCTTCGTCTCCAGGGTGACAATACTGTCCGGGTCAACCGGTTCGCCCTCGTCGGACACGGGTACGTCGTCTATGTCGAGAAAGTTCAGGGCACCGCGACCTTCGATGAAGTCGATCTCGGCGCCGTCCGATTCGATGTGCTTTTCGATGACGCCCTTGAGCTGCCGCTCCCGCATGTAGAGAATTTGTTCCTCGCCGATAAGCCGGTCGAGCATCCAGGCACTGGGTCCCGCGACGGGGTATAGCAATCGCTGGTAAAAACGCATCACGGGGCTCAGCAATGACGCCATGCGCATGGCATGACGGGAGAAATACGCCTGCGGCAGGATTTCGCCCGCAAAGGTAATGAGGACCGTCGAAAAAATGAATGCCGCGGCGCCGAGCATGACCGAATTCGAGAGCAAGGTCAGAAGCACGTTTATGGCGACATTGCCCCAGAGGATCGTGGTCAGCAAGCGGTTCGAATCACGCCGCAGGTCGAGAATCTTTACCGCCGCCGCGTTACCGGCACCGGCCTCGGCCTCGAGCCGCAGGCGACTCAGGCTGAAAAACGCGAGGTTGAGTCCGGAGAACATCGCGGAGTGTGCGAGGCAGACAAAGATGCCGACCCAGATAACAGTTTCCATAGAAGAATCACAATGAGGGTGTTAATCCGCCATTCTACACGCGGGGACTGCCGACGCCGGAGGTGACTGGCTTCCCTACGCATCCT
This sequence comes from uncultured Woeseiaceae bacterium, assembly GCA_945787845.1. Taxonomy (GTDB): domain Bacteria; phylum Pseudomonadota; class Gammaproteobacteria; order Steroidobacterales; family Woeseiaceae; genus UBA1847. Next base: position 16,470 of record CALZJH010000001.1, read on the forward strand.
TGCGTACTTGCGATACGGTGATGCCTGTGTCTGAGGTCAGGAGAGACAATGCCGATTTCCGAATCTATTTATGAGGCGCTAACCAACGAGGAAGATACGCGCCTCTGTGAGGAGATTGGTGAAGATGCGTGCCGCGAAGCGCCGCAGAATTTCACGTTCATTCTTCTGAGCAATTGCTTGTCCAAACTCGGTGACGCGATCGCCAGCCCGAAGACGACGATCGCCTGGCTGACTTCGATGGTGGGTGCACCCGCATTTGTGCTGGGTCTGCTCGTGCCGATCCGCGAATCCGGCTCCATGGTCCCTCAGCTCTTCATCGGCGGCGCGATCCGCAGGCTGCCGATTCGCAAATGGGTATGGGTGGCGGGGAGCGTAGGCCAGGCAATGTGCATCGCCGGCATGGGGTTCGTCGCGATCTACCTGACCGGGATGACGGCCGGCTGGGCCATTATCGGGCTCGTTGTCTGCTTCAGTCTGTGTCGCGGATTCTGCTCTGTCGCGGCGAAAGACGTTCTGGGCAAGACGGTCCCGAAACCGAAGCGGGGTCAGCTAACGGGATGGTCGGCCAGCGCCGCAGGCCTGCTCGGCGCAGGCGTGGGCATCGTCCTGATGACACCCGTGTCCGATAAGCTGGACGAGTCTTTTGTCGGGTTGCTGCTATTTTTTGCCGGGGCGCTGTGGCTGCTGGCGGCGGCGCTCTATGCGCAGCTGACCGAGAATGCCGGCGAGACCGGCGGTGGCCGGAGTATCCTCGACGCGTTAGGTCAACTGCGGCTACTTAGCACCGATAAGGCGTTCCGTCGGTTCGTGATCACGCGGGCCCTGCTGATGTGCTCGGCGTTGAGTGCGCCATTCTACGTAGCTCTTGCGCAGCAGAATTACGGCACGCAGGTGTATTTGCTTGGCGCATTTATCGCGGCGTCTGGTGTCGCGTCGCTGGTCAGTGCGCCGGTCTGGGGCCGCTACGCCGACGCGTCGAGCAAGACCGTGATGATCAGGGCAGTGCTCATTGCGTCAGGGGTTGGTTTGATCGTGTTCATGGCAAACCGGCTCGTTCCCTCGCTGAGTAATTCGCTGTGGTTCCTGCCGCTTGCCTACTTTGCGCTGTCGCTGGCGCACAGCGGCGTTCGCGTTGGTCGCAAGACCTATGTCGTGAACCTGGCGTCAGGGAACAAGCGCACAGACTACGTGGCAGTGAGCAACACAGTCATCGGGCTGTTGCTTCTCGTCGTCGGGGCCGTCGGCGCGCTCACGCCGATTTTGGGCAATGACGGCGTGATCGGTTTGCTTGCACTGATGGGCCTGGTCGGCGCGGCTTACGGTACACAGTTGCCAGACGTAGAGGCGTGAGCCGGAAAAGCGAGGGGCGCCAATTGGCGCCCCTCGTTTGAATCAGTTGCGATTAGATGGAGCGCTAACTCCAGTCGTCGTCATCATCCCAATCCCAATCCACACGATCCCATCGGTGCTTCAGATTGCTATGACGGTGGTCTCGATGACTGCGATGCTCCTCGCGCCGATAGTCGTCGAGTAGTTTGTGAAAGGCCCGAGACTTCTCGAAGGCGAAGTCCTCGAAATCGTCGAAATCTTCGTAAAGGTCATTACGCAGACGCATTTTTCTCCTCCTCTATTGAAGGCTGGTGCGTGAGTACTTAGGCCAGTCCCAGGTCGAAAGAACAATGGAACCCGGTTCCGGTCCTGATGAATCAAAAAAGTTCTTGTACGCTCGATGCACGATGTTCCAGACTGAGTCGAGTTCTTTGTGGTCACGCGGCAGGTGAATGCAGACCAGTTCGTCGATGAGAGTGCCCCAGCCGCACGAAAGGACCTGGTGCTGGCCCCACCGATCAAGCCCGCTAACTATTACGCTGTCACAATTCAGGCTGCAAAACAGGCGCGCCTGCCGGCTCTTGAACATTCGGGCCGAGCCCTCGCGGCGCAGGTACACGTCGATCCGGCTGGGCACCATATCATCGGTACGCTCGACGGTTTCGATGCCGGGCAGACCCGCAATCCGGTCAGCGAGCGCCATTCGTGCCTCGAAGTGACGCGCGGTGTTACGCTTGTTGCGGATCCGGGTCGGAAGCTTGAAGCGGGATGACAATCTGGCGGTTTTTTCCATGGTTTCGTGCCAATGTAAAAACGTAACTCTGTGATGGAGTATCGCCTCATTTAGTTTGATGTCAAGTAGTTTTATATAAAAATATTAAAATAGAGCGAATGCATGAAAAAAGATGTTGTCGACGACATATTGGGACAATGGTCTGACGAAAAACCGGAGCTGGATACGGCGAGCCTGGGTGTTGTCATTCGGGTCATTTCGTTAAGCCGGGCATTTCTGCGGCAGGCGACCGAGGCACTCGCTCCCCTGGACATGGAATTGTTCGAATACGATGTCTTGTCAGCGCTGCGGCGCCAGGGCCGCCCATACTCACTTCCGGCGACCGGCCTTGCACGAGAGACCGGCTTGAGCAGTGGTGCGATGACCAATCGGATCGACAAGCTCGAGTTGCGTGGCCTCGTCGTTCGCGAAGCCGACAAGAGTGACAGACGGGCGGTAATCGTCTCCCTGACCGGGGCCGGCCAACGAGCGATCGACGATGCGATAAAGCTACGACTCGACGCGGCGGACGAAAGCTTGCGCGGCTTAAGTCATCGAGAACGCAATGAGCTCGCAAAACTGCTGCGAAAAGCCCGCCTGACCGGTATGGACGACGCCGACGAGGTATGACCCCGGATTCTCCAGATAACTACTTCTTCTTCACGCTGTACAGAATGTCAAAGTTGCTGACAGCGCCGGTTCTCGATTCGAGCACGAGGCGATCGGTGAGCTGGTAGCGAAGCAGCAGGGTGCCCAGCTTGTCGACCAGGCCGTAGCCGTATTCGACAAGCAGTCGACTGCCGATGCGCTTGCCGGCGATCAGCCGGCTGTCCTCGGCGCCGCCTTCGAGTGCCAGCGTCTCGAGGCCCAGCCCGGACCGGACCTGCGACACGATATTGCCTGCGCCGGACAGACCCAGTGCGAACGCCGCTGCGTTCAGCGTGTCACCCTCGCCCTCGCTGGTTGCGCTGGCTAACGGTCGCCCGGTCAGCAAATACGACAGCGCCTCGGCGTCTCCCAGCGCTGGCTCACTGAAGATGCTCGAGCGAAGCTGCGACGGGGTGCCGCTGAGCTGGATGCCTGCGAGGACGTCTGTGGTGCGGCGAACAGCGCGCACATCGAGCTGCGGATTGTCCAGTGGACCATTGAAGATCAGCTGTCCGCGTTCGATCTCGAGCTCTTGGCCATACGCTTCGTAGCGCCCCTCTCGCAGCGATAGCCTGCCGTTGCCCGTGTACTGTTCGTGCGTGCCGCCGCGAAGCCGCACGACGCCGTCGATGTTTGTGGTCAGTCCGAAGCCGTCGAAGCTGACGTTTTCGCCAAGGGCCACCGCGATATCCACGTCGATGCGCCGGCGAGTCGACAGTTGTTCGGCATCGTTCGAATGCACGACCGCATCCGCGGAAGGCGACGTCGCTGTTTCCGGGGCGCGCTTCATGCGGATGTTTGCCACGGGAACCAGAAGGTTGCCCGTTACCGAAGTCGTCTGGTCATCAAACACCAGGGCGATTGCCGGCGACGCGGCGAGTTGCATGTCCGGCAGGCGCACGAGTTCGAAGTCCTGCCCGGTCACGAGGACCTCGGAGCGGATGCCGGTATCAGCGCTTACCCAGGTGTCGCCTGTAATGCGGATATCGCCGTCGCCCGACTTTGCGGAACCCTCGAGTTTCAGACGTCCGGCAGACGACTGCGAGAGCTGAACGTTAAAGTCGGTCACGTCGATTCCTGCCTGACGCACGCCGAAGGCGCCATCGGTCACCGCAATGGCGCCGAGGAAATCCGGCTCCCCCAGGGTTCCGGAAATTTCGAGATTGCCGTTGACTGCGCCACTGGGGTTCGAGAGTCCGGGAATGAAAACCGCGACCAACGACATGTCGTTCACGGCCACGCTGCCGCTCCCGGCAACGGCAGAGCCGAAGTCCAGAACGTCGTCAACCCTAAGGTTCGCCCGGGTATTGCCCGCACCCTCGGCAAATACCAGTTGCAACGACGCCTCCAGCCGATTATCCGACAACGTCGCGCTTCCCGAGGCTTCGTCGAAGCCAGTTGAGAGATGCTCATCGTCCACGATCGCATCGACGCTTGCAGCACGCAGACTCAGTGATATGTCACCGCTTATACGGCCATCGACCACCGAGCCACTCGCGCGCATGTCACCGAAGCCGTTGAGGGTGATATCGGGCGGCAGCGACAGCGGCAGTTGGGCGAGCGGCAGATCTGAAATCTCGAGATTGAGAGCGGTTGGACGGTCCTGCAGCATCGTTACGTCGGCGCAGATTTCGCCGGTGTCGAGGGACCGATCCAGGCAGATTCGGGAGAGTGAAAACTCCTGGGCGGAAGCTGCTAGCGTGCCGGGTTCTCGCAGCCGCCAGTCGCCGGCCAACTCGTTGCTCAGTGACAGTCCGTCAATCGTGCCGGTCCAGCCCTTGTCCGCAACCGCACCCGATAATTCGGCCGTCACCCGGCTGTCGAGACCGTTCACCTCGGTCCGGATCGAGTGCTGGTCAAGGGAGCCGTCGATGACGACCCGCGCCGCATCGATTTCCGTGTCGCGAAGCACGAGGCTCTGCAGGTTCAGGTCGGCTGCGATGCTCTGCGACTCGTCGAGGCGCAGCACGCCGGAGACGCTGCCAGCCACATCGGGCAGCAGTTCAGCCAGTGCCGGCGCATCGAGTTCCGCGTAGAGAGACACCGTGTCGCCAGCATTGCCGCGAAGGCTGAGCCGGTTGCTGCCGAGACGGATTCTGCCGTTCGAAACCCGCAGCTGCTTCGACGCATAGCCGATCTCCGCGCTCCCATCCAGCGCGTGTTCGTTGATAATTCCGTCTGCCTTGCTGACCAGGACGACGAGCTCAGGTTCACCCGCGCGCAGCGTGCCGCTGGCGGTGCCGGCCAGATTGACCTGGCCCTGCAGCCGGTCTGATGCGAACGAGGGGTCAATGTTCGACAGGACGTATTCGATGTCGAAGCCGGGTTCGGGCGCCCAGCGCACGATCCCCGAGGATTCCAGCTGCGCCAGTTCATTGGCTGCACTCAGGCTCGAAAATCGGACGCTCTCGAGGTCGGTCTCGCCGTCCAGCATGACTCGCGTCTCGGGCAGCTCATCCAGCTGACCCAGAGCGTCGAGCGTTAACTGCAGCCGCGTTGGTTCACCGTGCACCCGGAGCAAACCGCTGGACGACCGCAAGAGGGATTCGTCAAATTGCCACTCTATTGATTTCCAGGTATTGGCAAGGTCGAGTGTAAGTCGTTCGGCGCTGTACGAAACGCTACCCTGGGTGACCAGTCGTTGCGGCGAGTTCAGTGTGTGGTTCAGCTCGTAGCGCTGCAGATCGCCGCGCAGCTGCAGGTTGCCCGCAAGTTCCAGTGACGGTGATTCATTCCATTGCCAGGTTACGTTGACACGAGCCGGATAGGGCTCGGCGAGTGTTGCGCCGCCATCGAGATCGAGGTCCAGCCAGCTGCTACGCACAACGAGGCGCGTGATGTTGAGTTTCGATCCATGCAGCGAGCCGCTCATCTCGATGCGCTCGACATCGCGTTGCAGTTGCTCGCGCGTGAACGACAGGTTTTGCAGGGATGAGGACGCCACCGAGATTCGCAGCGGCGATTCAATCGTCGGCAAACTGTCCGGGGATTCGCTGCCGGTTGCTTCGTGAAGCTCGATGGCTGCTTCGCCGATCTCGAGAGAGCGCACGGCGAGATGCCGGGACAGCAGTTGCGCGACGTCGATATCGACGCAGATATTGCGGGCCGCAATATCTTGGGAGTCGGTGCGCCAGTCAGCCGAACTCAGGCAGATGCCGCCGAGCAGCGACCCGCTGGCGGTGCCGAGCGTGAGTCCCGCGGGCAAATACGGCTCCGCCCGGCCCAGCAGAAAGCGGGTACCGCTGTCCGTGCCAAGCACCCAGAACACACAGAGCAGCAACAGCACTGCAAGCGAGGCAATCCCGACCCAAATTTTTCGCGCCACGGTCACAGGTCCGCACCAAGGCGCAGATGCACCCGCAGGTTTTTACTGCTATCGGATACCGGATAGCCAAGATAGAGCCGAATTGGACCCAGCGGCGATCGCCACTTGATGCCAATTCCGGCGCCGACTTCCGCATCAAGGTCGGTGTTGTTGAATGCGTTGCCGGCATCGACAAAGACTGCGCCGTAGAAATTCCCCTTCAGGTGACGCTCGTATTCGAGACTCGCGACCAGCAGGTTGTCGCCGCCCACGACATCGCCATTAGCATCGGTCGGACCCAGGCTGTCGTAGTCAAAGCCGCGAATGGACTCATCGCCGCCGGCAAAGAATCGAATCGAGGGCGGCAATTCGGCAAAATCACTCGACCGGGTGACCCCGGCATTCAGTCGCGCCAGCAGTCGATTGCCCTGTCCGAACGATCGTATAAAGCGCACCCAGACCTTCGCCTGGACAAACGACATTGATGAACCGATCGACTCGTCGGTGCCGCGAACCTCGATGCCCAGGCGTCGGCCGTGGCTCGGGAAGATGTCCCTGTCGGACCGCTTTTGATCGAAGTTAATTGCGGGAACGATGGAAAGCGTCGTGTCCCTGTCGTCGCCGACTGTGAAGGACTCCCGGCTGGCGTCGAGCGACAGGGTTCTAAGCCATTTCTCGCCCATCGCCTTGGTCCAGCGAACGCCGAGCCGCTGTGCTTCATTGTCGAAGGTGTCGGTTTCCTCGTTGGAATAGGCGGCGGTCGTGCTGAACCATTCGCGGCGCGGGTCGTGCAGCGGAATACGGTATTCAGTGGTCAGGCCCTGTATGACCTCTGATGCGCCGAGGTCAGTAAAAAAACGGTGACCGCGTGTATTGATGCGGTTGTTCCTGAACCCGGCACGAAATCGCGGCCCGGTATCTGTCGAGGCGCCGACACCAACCGTATATTCGATGCGGTTCGCCGGCTGCAACACGATTCGTAGAGGAACCAGTTCGCCGACGGCGTTTTCGACATCGGGAAGTATCTCGATCTGACCAAAATACGCGCTATCGGACAGATCACGATAAGCGCGGGCAATATCATTTGCGTCGTAGGCCGCGCCGACCTCGAGGTCGAGGTATCCCAGCACGATCGCCGGATCGATGAACTCCTGCTCCTGGCGGATTTCGCCGATGCGATAGCGGGGGCCGCTGGCGAAATGCAGGGTCACGTCGGCCAGGCCCTGTTCGGGCCAGATGTCCAGCCGATGCTCCGAGTAGGCGGCTTTGAAGTAGCCGCGGTCCGCGGCGCGGACCTGGAGGGCTCTTTTCAGCCGATCGTAATTGGCATGCAGAAGCACGGCGCCCGGCGTCAATGCTGTCGCGGCAAGCAGTTCCTGAAATACGGGGTCTGTCGATGCCGGGCCGTCGATCCGGATGTCGATATTGCGCAGGCGAACCGGTTCTCCTGGCTCGATCGTGATGGCTGCCCGCCAGCAATCGTCATCGCGCGACAGACTTGTCTCAACCGCCGGCCGGTAGTAACCGAAGGGTTCCAGGGCCGTACGAACTTCCTTTTTGAGCGTACGAAACCGCCGGCGGATCAGGCGGTCGTCGGCATCACAGGGTTCGGAAGCGATGGCCGCAAAGGCGCGAACATTGCGCTCCAGTTCCCCATCGACACCCGTGACCGCGAGTTCGGCCGACACGAGCGGCGGTAGCAGCAGGGCCACCAGGAGCAGGCGGGAAGACAGCTTGTTCGGCATAGCGGCAATCTACAACCACTTCTTGGCGCGGAAAAATGCCAGCAAGCCGATGGCCGCGACCACCATGAGCACCAGCGAACCGACAAAGCCAAGCGGGCTGTTCAGTCCCGGCAAGCCTCCCACGTTCATGCCGAGCAGCCCCGTGATGAACGTCAGCGGCAGGAACACCGCCGCCACGACGGAGAGCACGTACATCCGTGAATTCTGTTCCTGCGCCAGCATGCCCAGGAATTCCTCGCGCAGCACCATGGTTTGCTCTCGCGCGAGGTCCAGGTCTTCAAGGTAGCGGGTGATGCGGTCAGCCTCGTCGCGCAGATCACGAATATCGTTCTCCGACAGCCAGTTGCCGGGCTGTCGGTACAGGCGATCCAGCGCGTCGCGCTGCGGTGCGAGAAAACGGCGGACAGCCGCAATTTGATGGCGCAACGTCGTAACCATCTGCCGGAACTGTGTCTGGTCCTGGGTGGTCATCGTGTCTTCTGCCACGCCGACCCGGTTTTCGATGTCGTCAATAAAGTTACCGATACGGTCTGCCAGTTTGGCGACGACGATGCTGAGAAAGCCGCCTGGCGTTTTCGGACCAACGCCCTGCTTGAGCATTTCCTGTATGTCAATGATCGACAGCAGGCGTCTGCGTCGCGTACTTATGATGCGGTTTTGTTCGATCCAGACTCGAACAGAAACCATATCTTCCGGATCCTGGCCCGGATTGCTGTTGACGCCGCGAAGTACCACGAGCAGACCATGATCGGTGGAGAACGAGCGCGGCCTGGTCTCGTCAGCCAGCAGTGCGTCGACGATCACAGGCTCCAGACCGCCATTGTTCTCCAGCCAGGATCGTGACGCTTCGTCGTTGACGTCCAGGTGTATCCAGGTGACGTCCTGGCCGCTTGTGCCCTGATCAGGCAACCGTGGATCGACGGGTGCAGCGCCACCCCGCCCGTCAAACACGCCGCTATACAAGAAGCCGGGTCCAGGTTCATTCCCTGTCGTCATAAGAGATATTCCTTTAGCGTTACGCGGTGTCACCGAGTATGCGGGCTATGGCATAGCCGACGTAAATAACCACCAAGAAAAAGCCGGTCCTCCGCCCCATTGTTGCCTTTCGGAAAATAAACACTGGAATCAATATAGCTGCCAGGAGCCACGATAAGACCAGGTCGCCAATACCGAGTTGGGGTATAGGAATATTGCTTATCATAGCGCTCGCCGGCAGGACAACAAGTGAATTGAAAATACACGAGCCGACGACGTTGCCAAGCGCAAGGTCCGACTCCCGGCGCACAGCAGCGATTACGGACGTAGCAAGCTCCGGCAAGCTGGTGCCGACAGCAACTATGAACAAGCCGATAACGGTTTCGGAAACGCCGAACCTCAACGCCAGGGCAGAGCCATGCTGGACCGTCATGTCGCCGCCGAGGACCAGCAGCATGATGCCGGCAACAATCAGTATCCAGGAAACGCGACTCCGAGGCTCGGTCTTGACGAGCGGCGTATGTTCGATGTCAGCGAACAGGGAGTCGGGTCGGCGAGCCTGGGTGAAGTCGAGTACGTTGACATAGACAAAGATGAGGAAGAGCAGCATCAGTACGATTGCCTCGGAGCGACTGATGAAAGCTTCTCGTCCGTCCAGTGGCACATCCAGCGCCATGACCGTTACCACGGTGATCGCCAAGAGAAGCAAAGGCACTTCGCGTCGCACAACCTGACCCTGGATCGTGATCGGCGTCAGGAGCGCCGCCGCCCCAAGCACAAGTCCCATATTGCTGATGTTCGATCCAACCACGTTGCCGAAAGCGAGATCCGTTGCGCCTTGAAGAGGGCCGTAGATGTTGACGGCCAACTCCGGCGCGCTCGTTCCAAACGCGACAATTGTCAGTCCTACGATTAGCGGTGAAACGCCGTATCGATACGCAATTTCGGACGCTCCTCGCACGAGGATTGTGCCGCCCACCAGGAGCATCACCAGTCCCAGCGCTAATAGCAGGGGCGTAATCATGGGTTCACAACCGTCTGCCAGGGATAAACGGCATTAGTCGATCGCAACAACTTGCCAACCGGTCCCTGGTGCGAACTTTTCGTCGGGTACGGGGAACCTGATGTTGTCTTCACCGTCGATAGCAAATATCACCAAACGCGTGTCGTGCTCGGAACAGTAACGTGCGAAATCGTATTCATCGGAGAGCTCCGTTGTCTTGGCCGTCGCACCCGTCTTGACGCGCGCCAGCAGGGCATCGATGGTGTGTTCGCCGTCGAACAGCAACCGCCCCGCCGTGGCGCCGCTGACCCTGTGCTTTTCGTGGGATGCTTCGCGATCATTGCTGATGACAAAGACATGATCGCGCCCAAATTCACTCGCAAACCGGGTGCACGCGAGTTCATTGAGGCCAGGCCGGCGAGAGGTGGCGAGCAGGGTGCCGATTTCGCCGAGATCTAGATTGTCCTCCGCGTAACTCGATACCGGACTGCCGTAGTAGACCGGCAGCCCCATCATTCTGGCTTCGCGCACGCTGGCCCAGTGGGAATCGGCAACGAGGACGGTCTTGCCGGCGTCCTGCAGGGCCTTGGCGAAGAAGCGTGCCACGGGATTCGAGCCGACGATCAGAATGCCCGTTGGTTCCGGGGCCGCGACGTCGAGCAGTCTCGCTGCCGAACGCGCCGTGGCGCTCTGCACGATGACCGTGCCAATAATGATCGAGAATACCAGCGGCACAAGCAGGTGGGCGTCCGGATAGCCGATTTCGGTCAGCCGCAGCGCAAACAGCGACGAAATAGCCGCGGCGACGATACCGCGAGGAAACACCCAGCCGACGAAAACACGTTCGCGCCAGGTCAGTGAACTCCCGGCGGCGCTGAAGAAGACGCGTAGCGGACCCGCGACAAATTGCAGGACAGCGAGCACGGCAATCGCGCCGGTACCCAGCGCGAGGAGCTCGGAGAGGTCCAGCTGGGCAGCCAGGATAATGAACAGGCTGGATATCAGCAGCAAGGTCACCGTTTCCTTGAACGTCAGCACATCCTCCAGCTCAACGTGGCGCATGTTACCCAGCCAGACACCCATTAGCGTTACCGCCAGCAGCCCCGATTCTCGCTGCAGTGATTCAGCACCGGCAAACACCGCCAGTACGGCGGCCAGCGCCGCGAACTCGCGGAGGAGGTCCGGAAGCACCCGGTGTCGAATGGCAAGGCCGAGCAGGTGCCCGCCCGCTATCCCCAGGAAGGCGCCGGCAAGGATAATCATGGCGAGTGTCGTGGCGACGTGCAGAAGGTCTGCGTCCGCCTGGATCGTGACAATCACGTCAAAGACGAGCAGCGCGAGAATGGCGCCGAGCGGATCGATCAGGATCGATTCCCAGCGCAGCACGCTCGACACCGTTTTCGACGGCCGTACCGAGCGCAGCAAGGGCATTACAACGGTGGGGCCGCTAACGGTGACGATCGCACCGAACAAAGCCGCGAGGTAAAGATCGATACCGAGAATCAGATAGGCGGCGAGGGTGCCGCAGACCCAGGTGATGAGTACGCCGATGCTGACGAGGTTGCGCACCACGGAACCGTGTCCGCGTATCTCGGGAAGTTTTAAGGTCAGGCTTCCTTCAAAGAGAATGATGGCGACCGCGATCGAGACGACGGGCGTCAACAAGTCGCCCAGCAGCGCGGCAGAATCGAGCCAGCCAAAGACCGGTCCTGCGAGGATGCCTGCTACTAACAGGAACAGGATTGAAGGCAGCTTCAGGCGCCACGCGCCCCATTGGCACGCGAATCCGACCACGACAATGCCGCACAGAATGGCGATGTGCTGCGCCGTCATGTCCGGGTGGTCTCGGTCGCCTGTCCGTCAGCCGGCAAAACACGAATTTCGAGGGCATCCTTGGTATCGAGGTGCACGTCGCGCTGCGGAAAGGCAACGATGACATCGTTTTCCGCGAACAGATCGCAAAGCCTGAAGCGAATGTCGCTGCGAATCTCACGCAGTAATCTTTCACCAGTGACGTCGCACCAGAAATAGGCATCGAAGACCAGTGAATTGTCACCAAAGTCCTCGAACACGACCGAGGGTGCCGGCGTTGTCTTGACCTGTTGCTGCTGCGTAACACCCTGCATGATCAGGTCCGATACCAGGCGCACGGGTGAGCCGTACTCGACACCTACGCGCACGGTCGTTCGGATCGACTGGTCGACCAGTGTCCAGTTAATGACGGTGCGCTCCAGCAGCTGGCTGTTGGGCACGAGCAGATGGACCCCATCAGTGCGTCGAATCCGGGTAGAGCGATTGCCGACGCGCTCGACCGTGCCCTGCCAGGCATCGATTTCGATGTAATCGTCAATGCGTATCGGGCGCTCCGCCATGAGGATCCAGCCACTGATGAAGTTGTTCAGGATATTCTGTGCGCCGAAACCAACACCAATGGCCAACGCACCGGTGGCAAACGCAAAGGCCGTGAGCGGAATGCCCAGCAGCCCAAGCGCCGTGATGACGACCAACACGATGATCGTGAAAAACACGACTCTTTTCAGGATATGAATGACGTCCGGTCGAAGCTTGGTCTTCTCCAGTCGCCGCCCAAGCATAAAGCCGATGAATCGGCCACCGACATAGCCGGCAATCAGCAGCACCAGCACTGAGACCACCTGGCCGATAGTAAGCGTCTGCCCACCGGGCATCGTTACGAGGGCAAAATCGAGAACTGCTTTCAGATCAGTAAACATTTTTTTCTTATCGCCAAATTCTGTTCTTGTGCTCGAGCATCAGCCCTTACCGCGCGTCCTGGTTTTTCCCTGTTTGGCATTTTTTTCAATAAACTCAATGATCATTCCAGCGATATCCTTTTTGGTCGCTGTTTCAATGCCCTCGAGCCCCGGGCTTGAGTTGACTTCCATCACGACAGGGCCGTGATTTGAGCGTAGCAAATCGACGCCGGCGACGTTGAGCCCCATCACCTTTGCGGAGCGAACTGCGGTGGAGCGTTCTTCCGGCGTGATCTTGATCAGCGAGGCTGCACCGCCGCGATGCAGGTTGGAGCGAAACTCGCCCTCTTTTCCCTGTCGCTTCATGGCCGCAACGACCTTGTCGCCTATGACCAGGCACCGAATGTCGGCGCCGCCGGCTTCCGCGATGAATTCCTGCACCATGAAGTTGGCCTTAAGACCGCGGAATGCCTCGACGACACTTTCAGCTGCTTTCCTGGTTTCCGCAAGCACTACGCCGACGCCCTGTGTGCCCTCTAGTAGTTTTATTACGACGGGCGCGCCGCCGGCAATTCTCAGAAGGTCCTGTGTGTCATCCGGTGAATTTGCAAAGCCTGTCACAGGCAGGCCGATACCGCGTCGTGCCAGCAATTGCGATGCGCGTAGCTTGTCTCTTGACCGGGTTATCGCCACCGACTCGTTGACCGAGTACACACCCATCATTTCGAACTGACGCACGACAGCCGTTCCGTAAAAAGAAATCGACGCGCCAATGCGCGGTATGATCGCGTCGACCCCCGTAATTGCCTCGCCCTTCAGATGAATGCTGGGCTTGTGGCTCGTGATGTTCATGTAGCAATGCTTGTGATTGACTACAGGCATCTCGTGTCCACGCTCCTTCCCGGCCTCGACCAGGCGCCGCGTGGAGTACAGGTTTTTGTTGGTCGAAAGTACTGCAATTTTCATGGCTTAGTCCTATTAAGTGACTTCAACGGCGCGAGTTCGCGGCGCTCAACTGACTGTTAACGTGGTATCTGCAGAGGCAAGGCTCTCGACGGCATTGCTTGCCTTCGGCATATCCCTGAATGTTCCCAGGTTGAACAGCGCGTCACCCTCGTGTGCCAGGGGAAGGTTGGTACGCCCGATCACAATGCCATCTGATGGCGCGACTACCTTGATCGCTTCATCGCCCAAAGGGTCGCTGATCATGGCCATCGTGTCGCCTTTAGAAATGGTGCTGCCGAGTTTTACCTTGCCGCTTACGATGCCGCTTGCACCGGCACGGATCCAGCGTGTAGAGCGGGCAATGACCGGATTGACTCGTGATTTGCGTTTTGCGGCGGGGAGCATTCCCATGCTGCGCATGACGTTTAGTACGCCGCGCAAGCCTGTCTTGATGCCTGTTTCATCAAAGCGTAGCGCTTCCCCGGCCTCATAAATCAGGATCGGCATGCCGCGCTTCGCCGCACATGCGCGCAATGAGCCGTCACGCGTATTCGAATTAATGACGACCGGCGCCCCGAAAGCCGTGGCAATCTCGAGCGTCCCCGGGTCGTCCAGGTTGGCCCGTATCTGCGGCAGATTCGATCGATGCACCGCGCCCGTATGCAGGTCGACCCCGGCGTCGGCCTTTGCGACGATTTCGTTCAGGAACAGGTTGGCAAGCCGCGCTGCGATCGAGCCCTTTGCACTTCCGGGAAAGGACCGGTTCAGGTCGCGCCGGTCGGGCAGGTAGCGAGACTGATCGAGAAAGCCGTGTACGTTGACGACCGGAATCGCAATCAGGGTGCCACGAATCGATCGAAGAGTTTTGAGCTTTAACAGGCGGCGAATTATTTCCACACCATTCAGTTCATCACCGTGTATCGCGGCGGAAACGAACAGCGCCGGCCCGGGCTGGCGTCCGCGAATCACTTTGACCGGCATGCTAAGCGACGTGGATGTGTAGAGATCGGCAACCGGCAGGTCGACGTTTACCCGTTCACCGCGGCGAATTGTTGAATCGCCGATCACCAGAATATCGTCAGGTTTTTTCATTAGTCGTCTCTTTAATGCGCTTCTTCTTGCCAACCCGGTAGGATCTGGCGGGATCAACGCGCGCAATGTTCTTGATCGCGGTGCGCCCTATGAGCATGCGAAACAACATGTCGTCACGAGCCGTCAGGGTGACCTCGATGGGCCAACTGTACTTGCCGATCGCGAGCTCCGTCGAGATAACGAAGCGCTCCTCCTTATGGCCCCCGGAGTCGGTCACTGTGCGCCTATCGAGGATATCGGCAACACAGGTAACGACGGTTTCGTCGTCTTTCTGGATCGGGTGGATCAGGAACTCGACGCGTTCCTTTTCGCCTTCCTGGAACACTCGCACCTGGAATGCGTGCAGCGCTGATGTGCGTGCGCCGGTATCTACTTTTGCCTTGATCTGAGAGATTCCCAGCTGCGGCAGGGTGACCCATTCGCGCCAGCCCAGCGTCAATTTTTTTTCTGGCAGTTTCATTTTCCTCTATTCCCTAGAATGAATAATGAAGGCGAATACTGGCGATGAGCGCCGTCGAACTCGGTACGATCTCCGTGGCGTCAAACCCGGGCACCTCAATATACTGAATCGAGGGGGTCACGTGGCCGGCACCACCGAAAATAGGAATGCGAAGGTATACCTCGGAGTCGAATGCACTGTCACGATTGCCAGTGCGATAGCCATTCGAAATAGCGGTTCGTGCTGCCCCGATGCCCAACAGTCCGAACTGATACGTACGCTGATAAGCGACGCCGAGAAAATTGCCCGCAACGGAGACGTCAGAGTTCGCGAACCCTGTTCTGACATTCAATGCGTGCGGTCCAGACTGCCAGCCGAAAACACCATAGACCCCAAAGTTGTTCTCCTCTTCTTCAGGGCGATCCGCCACTTCATGTTCGTCGGTCCTGACCCAGGCACCAATGCGCAAGGATAACTTATCGAACAGCCAGCTTGCGCCCGAGCCCAAAAAGATTCCGCGACCTTCATCGTTAAAATCCAGAAGGTCCTGGTACGATCGATCGGGAAGGTCGGCGATGCCGTCGGAGCCGGCGATCACGACCGTCACTTCGGGGCGGCGTCCCTGCGCCGAAGTGCGATACACCATCCCCAACGTGTAATCGGGAAACTCAATAGTGGCATTGTTCACGAAACTGCCGTTGAGAAAGTGCTGGTTTTCGTCGTTCGCGATTCGACCGCGATCAAGCCACGCGGACGGATCAATAAGGCCGAGCATGAGCGAGTTGCCGCCGCCGCGTCGAATCGTATAGTTAAACTCCGAGATTTGTACGCCGCCGTCACCGTCATTCGTGAGTACCGAACCGGCATCGCCGTTCGCGGTTGGGAAAAACTCCGATACGCCCTGTGCTCTGGGCGCCGTACTTGCCTCGACGTACAGCAGCCACTCGCCGCTGCCCATCGCAAGGGTTGCAAACAGATCGGCGGATGCCGTCACTTCAGCTTCAGCGCGGGTGTCATCAGCGTGTTGCAGCACAGTGGTGATTCCCCCTTCCCACTGCACCTCGGCAGCACTGGAAGAAGGGTACACGCCAGCCACACTTAACAATGCAAGCAACGCCGTGTTCGCAATAGCGTTGCGAGCAAGTCTCCGTTTGTATTGATTTGCGGTCATATCGGTATTGGTTACAACCTGGCCTTGATCGTCAGGATGGCGAGGTGGTTGATTCGGTCCTCGGCGCCGTCCACCCAGATGTACTGGTTCATATACCCGGTCTCCAGGGTTACCGTGTCGCTAAGCCGCCAGCCCATGCCTACGAATATCCGGTTCTGGCCGAGGCCGGCATCGCCACCCCAATCGGTGTCCCGCAGGTCCACAAAGGGCTCGAGGCCAATGATAAGGTTCTTGTCCTCGTGCCCGGCAAACGGACGGACATACTTGGTCATGAATCGCAGCACGAGCCCCAGGTCGTCGCCCACGTCGATGGAGCGCTGCTCAAGCCGCACGCGCATTGATACGTTGCCGTCCTGCCATCGCCCGGCACGCCAGTCGAGCTGTTGCCAGTAGCGGTTCTCGTCCGCCACGCGTCCCGCGCCGTTACGTGAACGAAATCTCGCGTATCCGGCCCACGCTTTTACACCGTCCCGGATTTCGTATCCGACTGCCGGGCGAACCAGCCACTGGTTCGTGCCGCTGCCGACATCGAAGTACCGTGCTTGTGCGTCGAACCAGTAGTGCCAGCGACTTGCTGCGCCCGTCTCGGAAAAGGAGTCCGTCGTCGAAAATATCGTCCAGACACCAGGATCGTGTTCCGTGGCGTGCGATTGCGGTGCGAATACCATGACCATGGTCAATAAGAAGCCAGTGGTCAGATACTTGATAGCCATTACGATACTCCTGAACTAAAACGTGAGTCAGTCGACTCAAAAATGTCAGTCGCGCGATTCGTCTGAGAATCGAGTGACGAGAATCGCAATGGACCGCGCCAGGTTTTCCCAGGCTTCGTCCAGTTCGACACGTTCTTCTTCCCAGTCATCCTCGCCTGATTTCTGCAGGACTCTTAGCTGGGTCTCAGCGGCTGCGAAATTGACCTCTATCGCGCCGAGGGCCCGATTCAGCTGCTCACTGGGCCGCAAGCGACCGGTTATGGTCGCTTGTCTGATCGCCGCCTTGATGCTGTTCAGTTTAGCCCTCGATTCGACCAGCTGGTTCCTGGCCGCCTTCGAGCACGCCGCTTTCGCAGACATCTCCGTCAAATACGTCTTCCGCTGCGTCATTGCGAATAGTGAATCCAACCGGCCAGTTGCCGACACCGTAAGAGCCACTGATCAACAAATCAAACTATAAAAAATTGCTAATCTAATAAAAGAAATTTATAAAGGGCCATGGACCTTGACCTTTTGCGGACTTTTCTCGAGCTGAACAGGACACGCCACTTTGGCCGTGCAGCGGAGGCCCTGTTCGTCACGCAGGCGGCGGTAAGCAGCCGGCTCAAGTCGCTCGAACAGCAGCTAGGCGTAACGCTGTTCGAGCGCAGTACGCGCGAGATGCGCCTGACGCCCGAAGGCGGGCGACTCATCCGGCATGCGGAGAAGCTCATCGCGGCCTGGCGCGGGGCTCGCCAGGACGTATCCATGGCAGGAGCAAGCCAGCAGCTGGTCATCGGCGGAAGTCTGCGACTCTGGGACGTCCTGCTGCAGCGGTGGCTGCATGACCTGCGCCGCAACTACCCGGATATCGCGATCATTGCTGAAGCTCAGACACCTGATTTTCTGACCCGGAAGCTCATCGACGGCACGCTCGACGTCGCGATCCTGCTGGAACCGGCCCAGCTGGATATCATGCAGATTCGCGAGATCGCAACGGTGGAGTTCATCCTGGTTTCAAGCGAGCAGGCGGTGTCCGTCGAGCAGGCGCTGGAAAATAACTATGTTTTTGTCGACTGGGGGCTGTCGTTTGGGCTCGATCACCGACGTACGTTTCCGGATGCGTCGGAAGCCATCACCCGCGTTTCGCACGCCAAGATGGCCCTTGAGTACATTAGTCTTATCGGCGGCAGTGCCTACCTGCCGCGGAGAATGGTTGCCAAAGACGTCGAACTGGGTCTCCTGCACGAAGTGACAGATGCGCCGACATTCATACGGCATGCCTACGCCACCTTCCCGGTAAGGTCGCCCAGGCTCGAATTGATCGAGAAGAGCCTGGATCTCGTGCGGCCCGACTAGCTGAGTCGAAAAACAGATAGACAACATTGAAAAAACCGGCCGCCCTGGCTTTAGAATGACGCGATGAGAGCAGACGCCGAATCGCTCGGGACATTCCTTGCCGACAAGAACGCCATCGCCGTGGTCAGCGGGGCCGGTGTGAGCACGGCGTCGGGCATCCCCGACTATCGCGATCGCAACGGCGACTGGAAACACACGCAGCCGATACAGTTCGGGGAATTCGTCGGGAGCAGTGTCGCGCGACGGCGCTACTGGGCGAGAAGCTATGTTGGCTGGCAGCGCTTTTCGAAGGCAGCACCGAACACGGCGCATCGTGTCCTTGCGAGCCTGGAGTCAGCGGGAAAGATTGACACCTTGATCACGCAGAACGTGGATGGCCTGCATCAGGCGGCCGGTAGCCGTCGCGTCATCGACTTGCACGGTGACCTCAGCAACGTTCGCTGCCTGGGCTGTGACGCTGTGACCGCGAGGGCTGATTACCAGCGTGAGCTTCGCAGGGCGAACCCGGATTGGCATGCGGAGGTTCATCGCTATAAGCCCGATGGCGATGCCGAGCTGGCTGTAAACAGCCATGAAAACTTCGTGGTCCCTGACTGCGACACCTGCGGTGGTGTCATCAAGTCAGACGTCGTCATGTTCGGCGAGTCAGTGCCGAAGCAGCGCGTCAATGATGCGATGCAGGCCGTTGAGCGAGCCGATGCCTTGCTCGTGGTCGGCTCGTCACTGATGGTGTTCTCCGGCTTCCGTTTCGCAAGGCTTGCCCACGCAAACCGGACGCCCATCGCAATTGTCAACCAGGGGCGGACCCGTGCCGACGATATCGCCGAGCTGAAGGTCGAGGAAGATTGTTCAAGTGTGCTTCGCGCAGCGCTGCAACGGCTACTCGCGGGGCGGGCTGCTGTCTGAATAGGCGCGAACGCGGTCAAGCTGCAAGGCAAACGGACCATCCAGACCGTCATAAATCATGAGGCCCATACCGGTAATGCGGCCAGGATCGAGCGCTGGTCCATCCAGTTGATACCCACGACTCCGCGGTGTAAATCTGGAGAACGGTATGTTGACCGTAGTCCAGACACCTGCCTGCGTCGGAAATTCGGCCCAGTAACTGATCTGCCGGCCGCGCCAGCGAGCGTTGGTGGTCAGTCTCCACGTGTAGCGGCGGCCATCGCCATTGACACGCAGCTGGATGCCCGAGTATTTCGATAACGCCAGTTCCGCAGGTTTGGTTCGAATCGAACTAAACCCGCCGCCGTTGGTGTTCGTCCGACCGGTGAAACTGAGGACCCCGTCTTCTTGCTTGAAATCGCCGTCGCTCCGTCCCCCCATTACGCTGTCGTTCACCACGTACCAGCCCAGATCTGTGCTCTCAGTACTGAAGTCAGTCAGCAACAAACCTGCATTGGGGTCAGGGCTTGCCGTAGTGATAGTTGGGGCGGAAGTCGTCACCAGTAGTAATCCAATTAGCCAATACATATTGCTCATGCTGTGAGCGCGAGGAGCAGGCCTTCTCGTTTTGGCAGCATGCCTGACCACTCCCGGCCCGACTTTAGTGCCTGGTTTCCCAGCGCTACCGTTCCGCGAACAGAGCGGCTCAAGGCGTTGGCGTACAGCCGCTGGTAGTACGGGAGACTGCTGACACAATACGGGAGAACTTCCTCGAGCGTGAGGTTGGTGTCCAGTGTATCGGCGAATGCGTCGTAGAATCGGCCTATCGCACTGCGAACGGGCTCGTTGTCTGCCAGGCGATCAGCAGGCGTCATCGTCCAGGTCATGTCACGCTGCAGGACACACGTTCCCACGAAACCGCTGCGCCTTTCCTGTGACCACTCCTCGGGTGCAATGAGGCTCAAAGACCAGGTATCGTTGATGCAGTAGAGGTAACATCGCACACCGGCCGCCGGCCGGAACTTGAATGATGCGGACAACACGAGCATCGATGTGAATAGCTCCGCCAGTACCTGGCGCGGCGGTTTCGCAACAACGCCTCTTGGCGCGCACCGATACCAGTCGAGCAGCAGCCCGTTGCGGCCTTTGCCTTCCGGGTTGGCGTCTGCCTTCCTGGCGATGATCACGTTGTTGGATTCGGTGTTAATGTGCCTGTCCTGCGTCACGACGGATTTGTATGGGTGCGCCGTATAGAGATACGTCAGCCTAGATAATAACCCGGATCAGGAGATTGCTGAGCCTGGCGGACCCAGTGATACATCTTGTTACGTACAGGAACAGGATCGAAACCAAACCAGGGCCCGTGATGTCTAGGATTCACACTCTGTTAAATACTGACGAGCCGGTGGACACAGACTACCGGCAACAACCAATTGGATAACACGATGAAAAAGTTATTTGGAGCTCTGATTCTCATGGTCGCGACATCAACTATTGCCAGCGAAGGTTCGCTGCTCGATCACGATTTCCGGCATCTTGCCTCGGATGACGCGGTGAACCTTCAAGACCTGTACGCCGGCAAGGTAATCCTGGTCGTTAACACCGCATCGAAGTGTGGCAACACGCCACAGTACGAAGGGCTCGAAAAGCTGTACCAGGAATACCAGGACGATGGCCTCGTCGTGCTCGGATTCCCGTCCAACGACTTTCTTGGACAGGAGCCTGGCACCGAAGAGCAGATCCAGGAGTTCTGCCGTCTGACCTACAGCATCAAGTTCCCGATGTTTGAGAAGGTCACGGTCAAGCAGGGCGACGCACATCCGTTTTTCGACGAGCTGGCCGACGCGTCGGGCACCTATCCCACATGGAATTTCCATAAATTCCTGATTGGTCGCGACGGCAATCTCGTTGCGGAGTTCAGTCCGAGGACGCAGCCCTATGATGAGGACGTAGTGGCGGCGATCAAGTCCGAACTCGGCAACTGACAGCCCCCGACGTGTCGTAGTCATCCGCCATATCGTAGCGTAGTCTATGGCGCTGGCCGTAAGCTGTTTGCTGCGCCATCACCGTCGAGAGGCACGCCGTGATTCCAATTCGGGACGATAACCCGCAGCTCAGACTGCCGGTCGTGACGTACACGCTCATTGTGCTGAACGTGTTGTCGTGGCTTCTGCTGCAGGGTTTCGGTGCCGAGCCGCAGTTGATGCAATCCATCTGCAAGCTCGGACTGATACCGGCCGATCTGCTGGGGGCGTCGACTTACCCGGCCCGCGTCCCGTGTTACATCGATGGCAACCCCAACTGGCTAACCTTGTTGAGTTCGATGTTCATGCACGGCAGCTGGATGCACCTGATCGGCAATATGTGGTTTCTCTGGATATTCGGCGACAACGTCGAAGATTCCATGGGTCGCGTCCGGTTCGCCATCTTCTATGTTCTGTGTGGCCTGGCCGCCGCGGGCGCACAGATTGCCGCCGACCTGTCCTCACCGATCCCGATGGTTGGTGCCTCAGGCGCCATTGGCGGTGTCATGGGCGCGTACATCATTTTGTATCCGCGTGTGCACGTGCATATGTTCTTCTATTACACAACGATCGCAGTACCCGCCGTGTTCATGCTGGGCTACTGGTTCCTCGTGCAGGCTCTCGGCGGATTCAGTTCGCTGGGCGGTGAGGGCGGCGGCGTGGCGTTCTGGGCCCACCTCGGCGGGTTTGCCGCCGGCGCATTGCTGGTCCTGGTGTTCAAGGACAACCGGCTGCTCGACATGCATCCGTATCACGGCTGGAAGAAGCGGGGGCATACTTCACGCGCCTGGCACCAGGTTGGCGATTCAAGGCGCAAGCGGTAGGCAGATATCGACGCGTAATCCATCTGTCGAGTTGCTGGCGCGGATCGTGCCGCCATTCAAGGCAACTGCGCGTGCGGCGATGGCGAGACCAAGACCGCCGCTCTGTTGAGTTCTCGCCGCATGTTTTCTCGAGCGATAGAAGGGCTCGAATATTTTGTCGAGTTCACTGTCCGCCACGCCACCGCCCTGGTCCTCAACGACCAGCCGGGCAGTCGACGTGTCGAGACTCAGCCGCACCTTTACCTCCCCGTCATCGGGGCTGTGCTGCATGGCATTACGCAGTACGTTCTCGACGCAACTTGTTAATGCATGGGCATGCCCGTCTATGACTAGCTCATCGGGACATTCAAAGCGGATGCTCGCATTGCTCCCGATCTCGCCGTATTCATACTGCACGTCATCGACGACGGAGCGGACGAGTTCACCGAAATCGACCGGCTGCGCGGCATCAACCGTATCGGCGTTCAGCCTGGAAAGCTCCAGAATCTGGCCGATCAGTTCGTCCAGCCGCTCGGTCTCGACGTCGATGCGTTCGAGCTCCGGGAGCTCTCCCGTCTTGCGCCGCACGAGCTCGAGCGCAACACGCAGCCGGGCCAGTGGTGAGCGCAGCTCGTGTGACACGTTTTGCGTCAGTTCCGCCTGTTGCAACCAGGCCCGTTCCAGGCCGTCGGCCATACGGTCGAAGTCCTTGGCCAGCAGGCCGATTTCATCCCGGCGATTCCCGACCCGGTCCGCGACCCGGGTTTCGAGGTTTCCGTCGGCGATCGCGTTGGCCGACTCGCGCAGCTCGCGAATGGGTTGAGAAATGGTGCGAGCGAGCAGGTACGAGATCGCGGCACTAATCAGGAGCGCGAGTATTGCGAGCGCGGCCCGGCCTCGATCGGCGAACCAGCGCGCATCCATTCTCTTCGGCGGCAACACGAACAGGGTGTAAACCTGGTCGTCCGGGCCTATCAGCTGCGTGAATGGTCGTGCCGGTCTCAGGTTGGGCGCAACCCGCCTCATGCGCTGGGGCAATCTCGCCGGTTGCCCAAGCCGGCGCATGGCGAGCCGCACGACCGAAGGCAAGCGGCGGTCGAGAATATCGACACCGTCTTCATCGGTGATGAAGACGAGTGACTTTGTGATAGCCGGCATCGCGTCAAGCCATTCGGCCAGCCCTTCGCGCCCGCCGTCGCGCAGCGCCACGCTGGCCTCGAGCACCGCATCGCTGACTTCAAAGTTTTCTATCGTTGCGCGGGTCCGCTCCGCATAGGAAAAACCGATCGCGGCCGCGGTGATAATGGTGATGACGATAATCGACCAGAATGAGACAAAGATGCGTATCAGCAGGCTGCGCATGGCCGGATCCTTACTCGTCCACCACGAGGATGTAGCCGACGCCACGCTGGCTCTGGATTGACGGGTTGTCGACGCCCGCGGCCGCGAGTTTGCCCCGCACGTTACTGATGTGCGTATCGATGCTGCGATCGTACGGCAGGTGCCGGCGGCCCAGTACCTGCTGCGAGAGCTGTTCTTTCGAGACAACGGCGCCCGGCAGTTCGGCGAGACAGCGCAACAACTCGAACTCGGTTCCTGTCAGACGAATAGACGTGTCGTTCGCGCTGACGCGTCGCGCACGCGTATCGAGCGCGAGCCTGCCCACCGAGATGCGGTGATCGCGCTGTTCGGCGGTTCGCGAACGACGCATGATGGCCTTGATGCGGGCAAGAAGTTCACGCGGATTGAATGGCTTCGTGAGGTAGTCGTCGGCACCGAATTCGAGTCCCAGGATGCGATCGACATCATCGCCGCGCGCGGTCAGCATGATGACCGGGATATCGCTGTCCTTGCGGATCGTCTTGAGTACATCGATGCCACTCATGCCCGGCAACATGATATCGAGAATTACGAGATCCCAGGTCGCGTCCTGCAGCGCCTGCAGACCGTCCTCGCCGCTCAGGCGTGCGCTGACGTGCAGGTGATCGGGCGCCAGGAACTCGGTGAGCATCTCGCCGAGTTCGTGGTCGTCATCGATGATGAGTATCTGCGGATCGGGGATCTGCGTATTCATGGCCGTTACTCACTTCCAGGAACTCATCGTGGATCAAAGCCCCCTCCGCTGCAACGGCGAGCGCGTGATCCTGACAGTTCTTGACAAACCTTTACGTGGCGCTGACCCAACTTGATTCAGTACGCCGTAGTCTGACCATCACACCGCTGTGGTGACTGATGACTAACATTGACGACCCAAGGAGAACGACCATGAGGATTCACAAAGCTGCATTGCTGGCCTTCGTGTCGATAGCGATGCTCTCGATGACCGCCTATGCCGAAGGCGATGGTAGAAAAGGTGACCGCGGCCCTCGCGGTGGACCTGGTTT
The DNA here is from genome assembly GCA_945787845.1 of uncultured Woeseiaceae bacterium. GTDB lineage: Bacteria > Pseudomonadota > Gammaproteobacteria > Steroidobacterales > Woeseiaceae > UBA1847. The sequence continues at coordinate 40,751 of CALZJH010000001.1, forward strand.
CGGAATGCCGGGTATGCCCGGTCCTGAAATGATTGTCGGGCGAATGGCGGAGCGTCTCGGCCTGGACGACGTGCAGCGCGAATTCGTGCGCAACATCATGGATGCCGCGAGGCCCGAGTTGCAGGCCCTGCACGAAAAGGCGAGGGCAAATCGTGACGCGCTGGCGACCCTCGATGCCGGGAGTGCCGAAGTGCAGAACATCGCCATCTCCAACGGTGAGCTCGCAACCGAAGCGACACTCCTGTTTGCACGTGTGCGTAGCGAGATCAACGCCGTACTGACCGAAGAGCAACGCGCAGAACTGGCTGTACTCAAGGAGAGCAGACAGGATCGTAGAGAGGATCGCAGAGGCGATCGACAGGAGCGCCGCGAAAAGCAGGGCTGAACAAACGGCCGGCGGCCAACGCCCTCTATCTCCTCCCCCTGGTAGAGGGACCGTCGCCGGCCCGTTTTCTCAGCACGCTCCGCGTCGGGTCAGACTTCCGAGTCTGGCCCTTCGTACATTCGCGGTGACGGATCCAGGTTCTCAAGCCGTTCCTCGCAGGTCCTTTCGAAGACCTCCATCATGAGGACGCCGAATCGCCCAAGGAAAGCGTCGACGTCATCGATTGCGTGAAACGTCGTAAAACCCTTCTCAAGAAAGTCCTGCATGGCACCAAAACCGGCCGCGTGTGCAGGGTGGTGCATCGCGCGCAGGGTCACGCCGAGTGCCGTACTGCGTACGAGTTTCTTCAGCGAATGGCCTAGGTTGACGGTGAGTTGGATGAGCTCGCGACACTCGTCGAGCGACGTCGTCTGGCGAAACGCGGCGCAGTAGTCTCTCTCGGAAACCGGCGTCGGTACGTCGACGTCCTCGAGCAATGCTCGACAAATGTTGAGATTGATAGCCAACGCGCGGGCATTCAATTCCATGGCCGATGCCAGCGTGCGCAGGGCCCTGTCGGGCAGCAGGCGCACCATGATCGGTATGACGCGGGAAAAGTCGGCATCGCGAGTGCTGATGCCCGTGCCAATCAGGTCCGAGATCACGAATTCGACGGCCGCAGCGGTTTCGGGTGCTGCCTGGAACTCGTTGTAGAAGGGCAGGCTGTAAGCGATCTGCCAGTCGAGGAAATACTCGTACTTCTGCAGCAGCACCGGGTCGGTCAGGTACTGTTCGTGAACCGCGATGCTCTCTTCGGTGAACAGCCGAAGGCGCTCGGCGTGTGATCGGGTGTTCATTTATAGGGTCAGTTCTGGTGCAGGTCGTCGACTACGCAATTGTCGGGCGTTATTGCCAGTAAAGCCACCGGCTGGCGTGGCGATCAACGACGTTCTGTTCGAAGCCGCCGATGGAGTCGGCCACCATGTGCTTGCTCACAAAGAAGTAGACCGGTATGACCGCATAGTCGGCCAGAAGCACGCTCTCAGCTTCATGCATGGCGGCTGCCGCTGACTCGAGGTTGCCGCTGTGATCTGCTCCATTCATCAGTGTGTCGAACCGCCCGCTCGAATAGCGAGCCAGGTTCTGCTCGCTATTTGACCTGAAGATATCGAGGAAGGTCTTCGCTGAGTTGTAGTCGCCGAACCAGGCAAAACGCATGGCGTCCCAGTCTTCGCGGCGCTCGCGTGAGTCGAGGAAGTAGTTCCACTCACGCCTATCCAGTTTCACGTTGGCGCCCAGAACGTCATGCCACATCGCGCTGATCGCGAGCGCGATCTTTTCGTGTACTCCTTCCGTGTCGTACATCAGGGTAATGTTCAGCGGCTCTTCGGCAGAATAGCCCGCCTCCGCGTATAGTCGCCGTGCCGTGGCGATTCGCGTCGCCTGGTCTTCATCCGCCCAGGCGTATCGAGCCGGCTCATAGGCCGCGACACCTGAAGGCACGACGCCGAATGCCGGACGTTCACCGCGGCCGAGCAGCCGGGTAATAACCTCACGGTCAACCACCATACTCAGAGCTTGCCGGAGCCCTGGACTGTCCAGCGGTGGTTCGGTGAGGTCGAGTGCAATGTAGTAGAGCGCAAGCGACGGGGCGATACGCAGTTGCGTCGGGTACGACGCCTGCGCGAGCTGAACCATGTCGTCAGGAACATTGTGGGTAACGTCGATCTTGCCGGTACGGTACATGTTGAATTCCGCTTGCGGGTCGGCGATCGGCAGGTAATGAATCTCATCGAAGTAGGTTGCGTCATTCCTCCTGAACCGGTCGTTTCTGACGAGGCGAATGGCGCTCCCGGGCTCACGTTCGCCCAGCACGTACGGGCCGTTGCTGATACCGGGATCACCGCTTGCGTGCATCGGGTAAAAAACCGGCAAAGCCAGGATTGCCTGCAAATGCCCGACTGGCGCTCCCAGCCGGATTTCCAGGACTTCATCCGATACAGCGCGGACACCAAGTTCAGTGACGGGACGTCCACCTGTGCTGACTTCCGCAAAATTCAGAATGGGCTCCAGCAGGAAGGCGTAGGTCGCGCCGCTTGCCGGGTCGGCGGCGCGGCGAGCGGCACGCACGAAGTCGCCCGCCGTCACTTTTTCGCCGTTTGACCAGCGTGCCGTCTCTCGTAGTGCAAACGTGTAGGTCATGCCATCCGGCGAGACGCGCCATGACTCTGCTACGCCGGGTATGAGCTGCCCGGCGGCGTCCTCGATGAACAGGCCCTCGTACATATCCAGCAGGATATTGAAGGCATGAATATCTTCGGCAAGGACCGGATCCAGCGTCCCGGGCTCGCCTCCGTTGCCTCTTACCAGGGCCCGGTGATCAGCGTCTTGTGGCGTGCCGTCACCGCAGGCGACGAGTATTCCGAGCAGTACAAACGGCAGCAGGAGGCGGGAGAGTCGCAAGGCTTAAGTCCATGAAATCAGGAAAGTTAATGGTATCAGGCAGCCCGGATGGACACAGGTTCCTTGCGGCGCGAGAATTTTTGCCTTGCATATTTATATATTTGGGGTAAAATGCCCCAATCATGAGTAAAGACACGAAAAACCTGCTGCAGAGCGTTTGCCGCCAGATTCTCAGACCGGTGGCGTCCATGCTGCTCAAATGCGGCATGACCTGGAAGGAGTTTTCTGATATCTCCAAGTCGGTCTTTGTCGAAGCGGCAACCGAGGAATTCGGTATCAACGGCCGTCCGACGAACGTCTCGCGTGTCTCGATCCTGACGGGGATCAGCCGCAAAGAGGTGAAGCGGCAGAGAGACCTGCTGAACGTCGAGGCGGCGCCGGTCACGCGCAAGACCAACGATGCGACCAAGGTCCTGGCAGCGTGGTACCAGGACGACGATTTCCTGGATAAAGACGGCAAGCCCGAACTGCTCTCGGAGAATGGTACCGACCGCAGTTTCGAAGCGCTGTGTCACCGCTACGGTGGCGATATCGCGTCGTCCACGATGCTCAAGGAACTGATCAAGACCGGCGCCGTACGGCGCACCGACGGCGGGGAGCTGGAAGTTCTGTCTCGCTACTACCAGCCAGCCGCCCACGACGATGAAAACCTGATGTTCGCGGTAGATCGAATCCGTGACGTCATCGCCACCATGAACAACAACGTTTTCCTCGAAGATGGGGGAGAGCTACGTTTTGGTGGCTTCGCCGACAACGATGCGTTTCCCGTCGCCACGATACCGGCATTCAATGAATACCTCGATGAGCGCGGGCAGGCGTTTCTCGAAGAAATCGACGACTGGCTCACGGCAAATGCCGGTGATCGGTCATCTAACGAAGCAACGGCGCGTATCGGCATCAGCCTGTTCGCCACCAAACGATAGGATTGCAGGAGAAAAACGATGAACTTGAACAAACTATTACTTGGAGCATCCGCAGCGTTCTTGCTTGCACTCTTTGCAGGTTGCGGCGGAGGCGGCTCGGGCGACAGCGTCACCTCACCGCCAACTACGCCGCCTCCAACAGGCGGTATCGGACGCAATGGCGTCGCCGTTGGCCCCATTTCGACCTTTGGCAGCATCGTGGTAAACGGCGTGCGTTATGAAACCAACACAGCGACGTTCCTGCTGGATGGCGTCGCAGGTACCCAGGACGATCTTAAGGTCGGTCAGGTCGTCTCGGTCAAAGGCACGATCAATGACGACGGCACGACAGGTACCGCAGACGAGGTCAATTTTGACGACAGCGTCAAGGGTCCCGTGGAAAGCATTGACCTCGCGCTGAAGCAACTTGTCGTCCTCGGTCAGACCGTGCTCGTTAGCCTTGATACGTCGTTTGACGACAGCTTTTCCCCGGCCGCGCTCGAAGGGGTTTCCGTTGGCGAGATCGTGGAAGTGAGCGGACAGTTCGACGCCAACGGCAATATTGTCGCGACACGCATCGAGCCCAAACCCGCCGGCACCATGTTTGAAGTGCATGGCACCGTTACCGGGCTCGACACGATGGCGCAGACTTTCAATCTGAATGCGCTGGTTGTCGACTACAGTAGCGCGACACTCGACAACTTCGTGGGCGGACAGATCGCCGAAGGGGATTTCGTCGAAGCCAAAGGCATGGCCCTGGGTGGAGCGGGCGAACTGCTGGCGACAAAGGTCGAGCTGGAAGGCCTGCTGCCGGATACTGAGGACGGCGATCGCGTCGAAATCGAAGGCTTCATTACGCGCTTCGTCTCTGCGCAGGACTTTGATGTGGGCGGCGTCCCCGTAACGACAACGGGCAGCACCACCTATCTCGGTGGTGTCGCAGCCGACCTCGGTCTGAACGTCAAGGTCGAAGTGGAGGGTGACATCAACGCCAGTGGCGTCATCGTGGCAACCAAGGTCGATATTCGGCGCAGCAAAGCGGTCCGGGTCGTCGCAGACGCCGATAGTATTGATGCGGCGAATAACTCGCTGGTGATCCTCGGCATACCGGTAACGGTCGATGTATTGACGCGACTCGAAGACAAGAGCGACGCCGATGTCGACCCTCTCACGCTCGGCGACCTGAACGTTGGGGACTACCTCGAGATTCGAGGCAGCGAGTTCCCCGCTGGGAGTGGCACCATTCTCGCCACTATCCTGGAACGTGACGACGCGGATAACGAAGTGGAGCTACAGGGCTTCGTCGATACCATCAACGATCCCAGCATTACGATTCTGGGCGTAACGATCGACACGAACGGCGCCACAATATTCCGAGACATTAACGACAACGTTATCTCCTCTGCGGACTTCTTCAACCAGGTTACGACCAACTCACTGGTCAAGGCCAAAGGGTCCGAAGCCTCCGACACGGTGATCACCGCAACGGAAGTCGAGTTCGAGTTCGAGATCTAGGAGAGAGGGCGTGTTGTTTTCAAGAGCGATAACGACCTGCTGCATGTTGGCAGTTTCGGCGGCAACGTTGTTGCCTACCGGAACCGCCATGGCCGACAACGCCGCTCTCTTCGACGCGGCGGACCTGGCTGCCAGGGAGCAACGCCTCGGCGACATGGAGCGTGCCTACGACGCAATTCTGGCGGAAGATCCGAGCAACCTTCGTGCGTTGTCCGGAAAGGCGGCCGCGCAAGCCTGGACGCAGCGCTACGCTGCAGCGCAAGCAACCTACCAACGCGCGATAGCGATAGCGCCCGGCAATGCGGACAACCATGTGGGGCTGGGATACGCCTACGCCTGGAACGGCGAGTACCCGGACGCCCGCGCAGCCTTTCAGGAAGCGTTGCGCCTCGAGCCACATAACGTCGCAGCGCGCAAAGGAATGGGCTACTCGCATCTGTGGTCGGGTGAACCTGGAGAGGCGCTGGAGTCATTCCAGCGCGCCCGGATAGTCGCTGCAAACGACCCTGAGATCGCCGAGTCATCGGGTATTGCGGCTTTGTCCCTGGGTCGGACCCGCGATGCGGTCGATTTCTTCGACGAGGCATTGCGGCTGCAACCCGATCGCAGCAGCGCCCTCCGTGCGCGACGCAATGCCTATGTATCGGCGCCCGTCCTCGAAAGCAGCGTTCGCTTGGGCGGCACTACCGATGCCGGCGCCGGCTTCCGCTATGCCGAACTCGCCCACTGGTTGTCGCCAAAGACACGGCTATCGATCCGTTACGACAACACGCTTGGCCTCGATAATCCGTCAGTGGCCGATCGTGGCGACGATGTGCCTGGATACTTTGCCACTGTACGCCAGTCCATCGGCTCCCGCTGGCTACTGATCGCGGAGCTGGGGCGGCGCGAATTGCCGGGAGGCGATCAGGACGTTCTCGGCGTGCAGGCGCATTACCGCATGGGCGACAAGGTATTGCGCGTCGGTGGCGAGCTCGGAAAACACGCAGAAGGGCACAGCGACAAGCTTGTATACGCGGGCGTCAATATGCCGCTCGGCGAGCGCTTCAGCATAGACCCCACCCTGTACCTGTCGACTTCAGGTATCGATGAGGATAGTGAATGGCGTGGCGTCCTTAACGTCGAGTATCGCGGCGACCCCAACTGGACGACAGGGTTTTTTGCCGGCGGTGGAACGATTGATGCCATCAACCCGGCATTCGACGGCTCGACGTTTGTTGCCGGCGCCTGGGCGAATTTCGCGGTTGCCGAACGGCACACGCTGCACTTTCTGGTGAGACGAGAGGACGCACCGTCAGCCGCGTTTACGGTAGCCGAAGTCGGCTTCACTTTCCGTCTCCCTGGCAACTAGGGGAATCCAATGAATGACCTCAACAGCCTGATAATTGAGAACAAACTTGCTGTTCAGGGCAACCACCGCACAGTCGCCGGGCGCTCGCCGGCCATGTTTTTGGTCTTGTTTACCGTCTGGTTCGCGGCCCTGGCCTGGTTCGGACCCCGGCTCCTGCAGTCAATGGCTGCTGCGTCAGGCCCCGTATCGACGTTCGCCCAGGGCTACTTCATTGTCTTTGTCTGCATTGCGTGGCTGTATGGACTCTACAATCTCTCGGTTGTCTTCTTTGCATTGGTGGACAAGGCACTTACTCGCAGGAGCGCCACGGCCGATGCCGTTCTCGATCGCGATAGCACCACGCCGGTGGCGGTGCTGTACACGACCTGCAATGACTTTGTCGAGGCCGGCGCGGCGTCCTGCGCACGCTTGGAATACCAGAACTTCAAGGTCTACATACTCGACGACAGCAGCGACCCGGGCTACCGAAAGCGCGTCGATCGCTTTGCAAAGTCGTATGACAACGTGGTCGTCGTTCGCCGCGCTGATCGCAAAGGCTTTAAAGCCGGCAACCTTAATCACGCGTTGGCCAACGTCGTCACAGAACCATATTTCGTCATTGCCGACTCGGATGAGATTCTGCCGCGCGATTTCCTTTCGAAGCTCGTGCCGCGGATCGCCGCCGACCCGAACTGCGGGTTCATCCAGGCCAACCACCAGTGCATCAAGCACGGCACCAAATTACAGCGCGATATGTGCCGGGGTATCGATATTCACTGGGAATGGTATCAGCCGCTCAGGAACCGCTTCGGGTTTGTGATGTTCCTGGGGCATGGCGCTATTCTGCGGAAGAAGTGCTGGGACGAGGCTGGCGGCTTCCCGGAACTTGTGAGCGAGGACCTCGCGTATGCCATCTCGATTCGGGAGAACGGGTACTACGGCACGTTTGCCTCGGACGTCGTCTGTATGGAAGAGTTTCCCTCCTCAGTCCGGGCGTTCCGCATTCGTCACGTCAAGTGGACTCGGGGTACTTGCGAGTTCCTGCACCGTTTCGCGCCGCGACTGATGAAATCACGCAATATTTCGTGGACCGAGAAGCTCGACATCCTGTTCCCGACCGCGAACCTCCCACTTACGATGTTCTTTTTCCTGTTCATGATCATGACTTCCATTGTCTTGCCGGTCACGATAGGGGAACGGGCCCTGGTGACATTCGAAATCGGAGCCAACGAATTGCGAATGCCCGTCGTACGCATGCCTGCCGCGATGAACGTACTTTATACATGGGATTTTTACGTCATGACGCTGCTGGCGCTGGTGTCGCCGCTCGTGTGTTTCATCCTCGCGATGCGCCGAACGCCCCTGAAGCTGATCCGGTTCCTCGTGCACTCGACGTCGCTGTACGCGGCACTGGCACCGTTGTCGACCATCTGTGTCATTGGCTATCTGAAGACACGCGCTGCACGTTTTCTTGTCACCGGTGATTCGACGGGCCAAAGCACAAAGAGCAGTTTCTGGGCCGAAACCCACCCGGACTCGGTTGCGACGCAGCGACTCGAGTGGATTGCCGCCTGGATCTTCCTGTGTGGAGCCATCGTCAGCTTCCAGATAGCACTGCTCGGGCTCGCCATTGGCTACGGGTTGCTCGCCATCATGCACAACGCGGACTGGGGACGCCCGGGTCTGCAAACCATGACCTGGGTACCGTTCTCGTTTATTTCAACCGGAATCGCGCTGGGCGGCATGAGCCTCTTTGGCGTGCAGCCGGTGTTCTTTGGGTTCGGGTTTCATTTCTAGACAAACAACAATAAAGATAGAGCGATGGTAGAAGAAAACGTTGATATCGAGGCGTCCAGCCCCGACCCCCGGGCCAAGTACGATGTAGACATTCGCGAGTTCGAAGTCCTCGCATTTATCCATAATTTTCGTCGAGCGAGACCGACACAGATTGAGCGGGCGGTCGGCTTGAGCTCGGCAAATGTTTCCATGGCGCTGAGCGCGCTCATTGATAATGGCCTGGTTCGCCCGAACGGTGTGTCTATCAACGAGTATGCACTGACGTTCGATGGCGTCGCACTGGTGCGCCAGGCAGCTCGCTCGACACATTGCAGTAGTCGCTAAAAGAACCCGTGCAACTCGGCGAAGGCCGTGTCGCGATTCAGGAAGCCGTTGCCATCCGGTCCGTCGTAGGTGCGAAATCCGATGCGGCCCTGCAGGAACTGCATCGGCGTGTATTCCCATACGAGGCTGTATCGAATCTCGCGGTCGCCGGCCGCTTCATCGTCAGGGTCCAGCGCGTCGTAGCTGATTTTGAGGTTGTGGCCCCGGCGAAACATCCAGTTTCCCTCCACCAGGCCGACCAGCGCGTCCCTTGTCACACCGGGTGACACGTCGTCTCTAACCTGATCGATCTCTGCGAGCCAGGCGATAGGTCCCGTTCGTAGTCCGGCGAACACGCCCGCCATTTCACGATCCCCGCCATCGGCTTCATTGGCGCTGGCACTTACGCCAAATCGCCAGCGCGACTGAACGTAACTGCCAACAAAACTAAACTGTTTGCCGGAATCAATTTCCCGACCGCCACCGCTACCGTTGGTAATGGAGCCAATGATCGACCATGGTCCGGATTCGTAACCAAGCTGCAGGCCGCGATCCGGGTTGTCAAAATTGACACCCGTCGCGAGGCGCACGAACGCACTGTCGTCTTGTAGCCGCAGTCCGTAGGGGAGGAAGAACTGCCCGGCGGTCAGAGACCATTTGCCGTTTGCCGAGTTCGTGCGAATGTACGCTTCGCGATTGATGCTGGCGCTAGGCGCTACTTGCTGGTCGATGTAGACGGTCAGTCGATTCGGGATCAGGTTTGCTTCCAGGTATATCGTGGCCCGATTCACGGAGAATTCTGACACCTCGTCAATGCCGGGCGTGTCGGCGTAGTTGAATCCGCCTCGCAGGTTCCCGCCCACCGCAAACCACTTGCTGAGTTCGCCGGTCCAGAAATCGGCGTCGGTATTCCCGAGTCGTGCAACCGGAAGCTCCGACTGGCTATAGACGTTGCCGTAAGTTGAACGTTTGCCGCCACCGCCAGGATGAGAATGACAGGCCGAGCACTGCATGCCCTTGGCCACCGCCAGGTAGGGTTCTGCCGGTGCCGTACCCGGCACCAGCAGAACAGCCCACGCGAGCGCAGCAGCGATTCGTAGAATCAGTGTGTGCATATCGCCGTCCTTTCCCTAGCGGTTTGCGCCGTCGCTAATCCATTGACGAATGTCGTCGACTACCGCCTGGTCGAGGAACGGTCCGCCGACTGGCATGCGTTGTCCTGTCGCGGCAGTTCCCTCGATCTTCTGGATCAGGTAGCTGTTGTCCGGGTCGCCCGCGGCGACACGCAGGATCGCTGCCTGCTGAATGCTCGAGACACCGACAAGGGCGGCAAAACTCGCGTCAGCTGACGACAGATCCATACCCGCGGGCAGGCTGTTGCTGGTCGGTCCGGAATGGCAGCCGGCACAGGTCGGCGAGAATACAGATGCCTGAATATCGTCGAGCGTCGCTCCCGAGGTCGCTGTCATGAGCGTAAAGGTCACTTCGAAGTCACCGCCGGCTGTACCGTCGCCCGACGGGAACGCGCCGCTGTACTCGCCGTCCAGGGCATTGCCGTCGATGTCCTGGACCACAGTGCCGCCGGATCCAAGCAGTCGTACCCGGTAGGTATCATCGTCCATCGTGACGCTGGTGAGATCGAACATCGCGGCCATCGGCGGCGACCCGGATGTCGTTATCGACGCTGCGGTTATCTGGACTTCATTGCCATCGTTGAAAGTGCCGTCACCGCCGCTGCGCTCAAGCAGGAACGTGTTGACGTCGACACTCGTGGTATTCAGTTCGCGATCGAACGAAGCGAGTACCTCGGTCGGTGCGGCGGTTAGATTGCTGTCCGGGTCCGGGGACAAGGCGGTGACTCGAATCGGATCCGGCGAGGGCGCGCGATCATCAAGAGCGCCGTCGGTGATCCACTGCCGAATCGTGCTAATTGTGGTAGCCGTTAAGGGGGCCTGGTTCAGGGGCATGCGCTGTCCGACCGTTGCGGTACCTTCGAGTTTTTGTATCAGGTAGCTGTTGTCAGGATCGCCTGGCTCAACGCGATTCAGCGAGGCCACCTGGGATGCGGCCATCCCGACCAGCATGGCGTAGCTGCTGGTGGCGTCGAGTCGCAGGCCTTGCGGCGCGCCGGCGCCCTGGTGGCAACCGGACACGGCACAGCTCATCGTAAAGACATTGCTTTGTATCTCGGAGAACACGGGATTGAACGTTGGCGGCGGCGGAGTTGGCGGTGGCGGAGTCGTCCCGCCGCTGCCGCCGCCGCTACAGGCTGCGAGGGCAGCGGTTATTGTCAAACAAAATGCGAGTTTTCCTGGTGCGAGCTGTCTCTTCGTTCTCATAATTTCGCTGCCGATCGTGTGGATAGTGCAGGTAGGTGCACCTGAGGTCCCCAAATGGTTCAAAATAGATGAACCTTTTGCCGGGCAGACTGCACTTATGTATATGCAGGCGAGAACAACTCGACAGGTATCGGTGGACGACGACCGTGAGCGCGAACTTCTGGTGCGGGTGGCGCGCGGTGAGCGGGATGCATTTGATGAGGTATTTCGCGCGTATCACCCGCTACTGTTTCGGTTCGTCTTCAAGATGACGGCTTCATACAGGTTGGCGGACGAAGTGGCGAATGACATCCTCCTGATCGTCTGGCAGACCGCGTCGAAGTTCCGTGGTGACTCGAAGGTGTCTACGTGGATATTCGGTATCGCTTACCGCCAAAGCCTGCGACGACTCGGCAAGCGCCGTTTGAAAACCGTACCGCTATTCGATTCCGCGGCTGTTGATGAGCAGTCGGCGTCGCGAATGGAACGTGAAGACTGGGTACGGCAGGCCATCGCGCTGTTACCACCTAAACAACGTCTGACGATCATGCTCGTTTATTACCTCGGGCTGACCTGTGACGAGGCAGCCAAAGCGTCTGACGTACCGGTCAGTACCGTCAAGACGCGCATGTTCCACGCACGCCGCAAGCTGCGTGGCTATCTCGGAGACCAGTCATGAACAGGCAAGTGGACCACGTAGAACATGACGACATAACGATGCTGCTGCCATGGTATGTGAACGGTACGCTCGACGACGCGGACCGCCGGCGTATTGATCAGCACCTCGCTACGTGCAAGCACTGCAGTGACGAATTGTCGTTGTGCAACGAAATACAGAATGCAACGCTGGCTGACGGGGCAATTCCGATTCCACCAGCGGCTAGCGCTTCCGCCATTATCGAGCGCCGGGACTGGCGGTCCCGTTTAGGGTTCGTGGGTGATCGGCGCCTCCAGCGAATTGCTGCGGTGCTGGTTGCAGTAGGCCTGTTATTCGTTCTCGGGATGATGCAATTGTCTCCGACCGAGCTGCCGAATCAGCGCTTCACCACCGCGACGAGCGTTGGTGCATCGGACGCGATGGACTACGTACTGGAGGTTCAGTTCGACAGCGGCGTATCGCAGGCGGCCCGATCCGGGATACTGCAGGAGTTAGGGGGAACGGTGCAGCCCGTGAGCGAGGCAGACGGCGTATATGCCGTGTTGATAAGTTTGCCGCCGCAAACACTGAGCGACCTTGATCAGCTGGCTCGAGATCTTGAGGCCCGTGATGAAATCGAAGCTGCACAATTCGTTGCGCTCCAGGTGCCGGTGCGATGAAACGCCTACTGGCATGCGGGCTGATAGCCTGGGCCTTGGTCGCCGTGCCTGCCTTGGCCCTTGCAGCCAATAGTACCGACACTGAGCGCGACATCCTGATCACGTTTGATAATAGCGGTGCACGCGCCTCGCCAACGGCTGGGGCCGCTCCCTACCGCTTCCGTAAACGATACGAAGTAACATCGGCAGTCCGCCGGGTTTCGGCTGCGGTCGCGAAGGAGCACAAGCTCGTCGCCGTCGATCATTGGCCGATCCGATCCCTGTCCGTTTATTGTTTCGTCTACCGCGTACCGAACGGGATCGATCGCGAACTGGTCATCGCGCGATTGAGCGATGACCCACGGGTTGAATCTGTGCAGCTCCTGCAGAAGTTCGAGACGCATACAGATGGCGTTTCGGCATACAACGACCCCTACGCGAGAATGCAGCACGGCTTGCAGCTACTTGGTCTGAAATCCGCGCACCAGCACTCCACCGGGTTGGGTGTGCGTATTGCGATCATCGACTCACACGCCGACACAGAGCACGAAGATCTGAAAGGACGCATCCGCCGCATCGAAGTTTTTTCCGGCAACGACGTGTCGGCCGACTCGCAGCACGGCACGGCGGTGGCCAGCGTTATCGGGGCCAGGTCGAATAATGCCCTCGGCATTGTTGGCGTCGCACCACACGCAACATTGGATGTACTCGTGTCCTGCTGGCACGAGCACGACGGCGTCGTGTGTGACAGTTTCTCGCTAGCCAAAGCGCTCGACAGGATGCTCGACGACCCGCCGGACGTACTGAACCTGAGTCTGACGGGTCCGGAAGACGGGCTGGTCGGCCGGCTGCTACGTAAAGCTGTCGCTGCGGGCGTCGTTATCGTGGCTTCGCAGCCGTCCGGGCGTGCGTCGGCCAATTCTTTCCCGGCGAGTATGGATGGCGTAATCGGCGTCGCCACCAGTGTCGATGACGGCGATGCCGCGATCCGCGAGCGTGGTGCGAGCTTGTTCGCGCCTGGCGAGCAGATCATGGTTGCGGTTCCTGACAACCGGTATGACTTCCGCTCGGGCAGCTCACTGGCCGCCGCACACGTGAGTGGGGTTATCGCCTTGATCCTGTCAGTTTCACCGGATGAAACGACACAGACCCTGAAGGACATTCTGCGACAATCCCAGGTCGACAGCGGAGCAGCGCTATCGGTGAACGCTCATGTCGCAATCCAGCTGGCCCACTCTGCCCCCGGCCGAGCAGCGTCACACTAGAACGCTATCATCAGGGACAATACGAGCCGTGCTTCGGCCCTGTCCGGCGTGCTGATGATAAATACGTCCCGGTCGGTGTCGTGATACCTCAGATCGATGTCGGCCCACCGCAGAGTTCGCGTTAATCCGAGCTGCCAGTAAGTGTACGTTGCGCCGGTTAGTCGCGAGGTGTCGTAGTGGCCGATGCCTGCGCTCATGCGGAGCTCATCGTGCAGCGGCAGTTCGGCAATGGCTTCAATATTGCTTGTCGAGAAACCGGAGTTATAGAGGTCAGGCGAGTATGAGTACTCAAGCCAGAGGCGATCGTCATAGTTGGAGGACAAAGTGTACTCGACGTAGTCGTAGTCAATGGCGCCGGTTTGCCCAGGGTAGTTATAGGAAACAACATAAGCTGAGAGTCGTAGCGTGGGTGATATATCCCTGCCATAGCCAGCGTAGAGATTCACCTCCTTGTCACGGTGCCGGCCCGGTCCATTGTCGATATCTGCGGTCGACCCCCAGACCCCGGCATAGACACCAGAGTCGAAGGCCACTTCACCGCCCAGCTGTGCGGCCCCATGGCTATCACTCTGAGATACGCCACGCTTGACGTAGTCCGTGGTCAGGTTGATGTAGGCTGTCCAGTCCTGCGAAGCGGCATCTGCCGAAACACACAAAAGGGCGACAAGATTCAGAATCCGATACATAGACAGATCTTAAACTACGCCGGTTGCTCGCAAAATTGACCATGTACCCAGGCCGGCTGTGACCAGGACCACGGCAATACCCAGCACGTTCGCTTTCGTTCCGTTGGTGTGTTCACCGAGTATTCGTTTCTGGTTCATCGCGTACAGCAGGAACACAGCGACAATGGGTAGCAGCAAGCCATTGGCGAATTGCGCCGAGACAATAATTGTCAGTGGCCTGATCCCGGTGAGCGAAAGAACAGCACCGACTGCGATGACGCTGAGACCGACAATCCTGAATAGCCTCGACGCTGGGCCAGCGTCGTTCCCGAGCAATTCCGTCATTACGTGAGCGGTAGCCAGCGGGGCGGTGATCGCACTCGAGAGCCCGGCCGCGAGGAAGCCGAGGCCGAGCAGGTATCGGGAGAAACTGCCGAACAGGGGCTCGAATTGTGTCGCCATGTCCCCGGCGCTCGTGATCTGCAGGCCGGAGCCGAAAAAGCTGGCAGCCGCCGTTGAGACGATGAGGATGGCGATGATGCCGCCGAGGCCGATTGAGATCGCTGTATCCGTTCTTGCGTCGGTGAGGTCGGCCTCGCCCTGCCATTTTTCTTTTGCGGCTGCCGCATGGAGGAACAGGTTGTAGGGCACAACGGTTGTGCCGATCAATGCGATGACGGTTGTCAGTGCTCCACCCGGAATATCCGGTATGACGAGGCCACGAAACAGGGCGACGATATCGGGCCGGACAATCGCGAAGGTACTGATAAACGACAATGCCATCAGGGCTACCAGCGTCAGCAAGATACGTTCGATGTACTTGTACGTGCCTTGCCAGAGGAGAATGGCAGCCGCGGTAGAGATGCCAAGCACAAACCATTTGAAGACGGCCGGGCCGGACTGAACGACGGCCTGCAGACCCAGGGCAGCACCACTCAGGTTGCCCGCCTCATACGCCGCGTTGCCCATATACAACGCGAGAGTGATTAACAGGAACAACGGCCACTTCGCGGGCGACTCCGCATAGATGTTACGGAGCGACTCCCCAAGTCCCGCCTGTGTAACGACACCGAGTCTCGCGGCCATCTCCTGGAGGACAATCGTCGCAAAGGTGGCGAATACGATGGCCCACAGCAGTCCAAAACCGAAATTCGCGCCGGCCAGCGTGCATGTCGTTACCGTACCCGGGCCGATGAATGCGGCGACCACGAAGGCGCCGGGGCCAATATTGCGTAGCTTGCTGAGCATGCAAACCAGTGTAACCCCGCCGAGACGGCATTCGGCATCGATTGCATGAAGAAACTCCAGTGAGCCGCCCGGGTCGCGCAATGAGTGCTGCAGCGAATACGCCATCATCCCGGGTTACACCGGGCCTGTTCTCAACGAACGTGAACGGCACTGGCTGCCGCTGGTGCCGTCGCTTGGGGTCGCCTGGCGGTTCTAAGTTTGCCGAAGTAGCTGGCGTTGTACCGTGCGCGCAGTATCGAATTCTGCGCTTTCCTGACGGCGCGGCGAAGCCATAGCCTGGTGCCTGGCGCCGGTCTGTGCCGCTCGCCGATGTCGGACTCGTCGGCGAGACTCGACAGCCGCACAAATGGCGGAGTCAAAGCGTAAATGGGCTGCTTATGGCGCCAGAATCGCTGCATGAATTTGTCCACCGGCTCTTCCACATTGCTGCCTCGGGCGACAAACCGCTGTGCGACAGTCGGGGATATCGCATATCCAAGAGCCAATAGCGGCGAGCGTCGACAGTAATGTATTTCGAAAGGGCCAAGTCGTTCAATGACGGTCGATGTCTTGACGCCGGGAAGCGATACGCGGACTAATCCCAGCTCCCGAACCTTGAAGGCGGTGACGAGTGCACCGGTCGCGAACAAGTCATCGAGATGCGCGTCGTCCTCGAGAATCAGGAACGACTCGTTTTCGTCAATACACTGCCGCCAGAGCGCGAGGTGGCTGGCATAGCATGCGATCTCGGCATCCGTCGCAACGCGCCCGCAGTTCATAACGAATTCCTGTTCGTTATAGCCATGTATGTGAATCGCGGAAGTCTCGGGCGTTACCGCATCGAAGAAGTCGAATTTCGTACCCATTCGCCGGAACTGCCGTTCGATATTGCGGCGGCGATCGGTCGCTGACTCGAGACTGATGACCTTGATTTTCATACTGGCCCTGTTTGTGAGGTTTTGCTGCTACCTTTCCCGGTAAGACGGTAAATAGTGCGAAAACCGGTCGCCGCGGTAAGATAGCCGCAGTGCGCCGCATTGCCTGAGGAATTCATGAACCAGATACCGAAACCGATTCACATCATTAATGTGCCTTTGGATCTTGGCGCCTCGCGCCGCGGGACCGACGCGGGACCGTCGGCGTTTCGGGTTGCCGGGCTCGGTCGGGAGATTCGGGGAATGGGATACACAATCTCCAACGAGACGGACGTGCCCGTGCCGGCCATGGAGACGCGCAAGACGTCGGACACGAAGACGCGCTTCAAGGAAGAGATTCTCGCGGTCTGCGAGGAAGTCGCCAACCATACGGTCGGAGCACTGGAGGCCGGTGAGTGGCCGCTGGTCATCGGCGGCGATCACTCGATCGCGATGGGTACGATTTCCGGCCTTGCAGCGCACCTCAAGAAATCCGGCCAGAAACTCGGCCTGATCTGGTTCGATGCGCACGGTGACATGAATCGTCCCGATTCAACGCCAAGCGGGAATATTCACGGTATGCCGCTGGCGCATCTCCTCGGTTACGGCGATCCTGACTTATCGAGTATCCATGGCGTTCACCCGGCCGTTGATCCGGAAAACGTCGTCCTTATCGGCATTCGTGATATCGACCAGAAGGAACGCGATTTTATCAACGCCTCCGGCGTCAGGGCCTACACGATGCGTGACATCGACCAGCTCGGGATGGCGCGCGTCGCACGCGAAGCACTGGAAATCGTCAACGACGGTACGGCGGGTTTCCATGTGAGCTTTGATCTCGATGGCTGCGATCCCGAAGTCATCCCGGGCACCGGAACCACCGTCCCCGGTGGCGTCAGTTTCCGAGAGGCGCACCTGTTACTGGAAGAGTGTGCGGCAGACGGTCGGATCCTCGCCCTCGAGGTCGTAGAGCTGAACCCGTTCCTCGATCACGCGAACGTCTCTGCTGAGCGAGCGGTTACCCTGATCCAGAGTGCGCTGGGGCGCAGCATTCTTTAGAAAATATTCGACGTGACAACACTATGACTTACAAGTTTCTGACGACCCTGTTAGCGCTTGCACTCACGGTTGCGGGGTGCACGAATAAGCCGGCGACACCGGATAAGCCGCCCGGTTCCGATTTCAGGATCGAGTATGAAAAATACACGCTCGATAACGGTCTGGACGTCATCCTGCACGTCGATCGTTCCGACCCGGTGGTCGCCGTTGCCTCGATCTTTCACGTCGGCTCTAACCGGGAAATAACGGGCCGCACCGGTTTCGCACATTTCTTCGAACACATGTCGTTCAATGACTCTGAAAACGTGCCGCGCGGTGCGAACCGCAAGTACATTGGCGAGCTGGGCGGCAGTCGAAACGGTGGAACATCTTTCGACTACACGCAGTACTACGAGATTGTGCCCAGGGACGCCTTGGAGAAGATCTTCTGGATCGACTCCGATCGCATGGGCTACATGATCAATACGGTCACCGACGAAGCGCTCGAGCGTGAGAAGCAGGTCGTTAAGAACGAGAAGCGTCAGAACTACGACAACAGGCCCTACGGCCACAATATCTCGGTAATTCTCGAGAACCTGTTTCCCGAGGGGCATCCCTACTCCTGGCCGGTCATCGGGTCGCTGGAAGACCTGCAGAACGCGACGCTCGACGACGTCAAGGCGTTCTATGAGCGCTGGTATGGAATGAACAATGCGACGCTGGCCGTGGCCGGCGACTTCGATCCGGAAGAAGTTAAACCCATGATCGAGCAGTGGTTTGGCGAGATTCGTCGTGGTCCTGAAACCGAAGCGATGCAGGCGATGCCCGTGGTTCTCGAGGAGAGTCGCAACCTCTGGCATCCGGACAACTTTGCACAGTTGCCGCAGTTGACCCGCGTGTATCCGAGCGTCGAGCTCTACCATCCCGATAGTTATGCGCTGCAGGTACTGGGTCAGGTCCTGGCCGGCAGCAAGTCGGCGCCGCTGCACGAGGTGATCGTCGAAGAGCGCGAGTTGGCGTCTGCCGTATCGGTAAGCAACAACCCTTTCGAGGTGGCCGGACTGCTGTTCATGAGCGTCAGGGCATTCCAGGGTGTGGCCCTGGACGATGTTGTTGCCGGCCTCGATGAAGGCATGGCGCGCTTCGCCGACGAAGGCGTTTCGGCATCCGAGCTCATGCGTATCAAGGCGGAACTGGAGACGGCTTTCTACCAGGATCTGTCGGGTGTCCTGAACAAAGCACGGAGCCTCGCGACCTACAACGAGTTTGCCGGCGATCCGGGCTATGCGACTGAAAATCTGCGGCGCCTGCAGGCGGTGACGCGCGACGACGTGATGCGCGTCTTTAAGAAGTACGTGCAGGGCCGGCATTTCGTGCAGACCAGCTTTGTGCCCAAAGCCGCGCCGGAGCTCGCTGTGACCGGCGCGGAGCGGGCGAAGGTCACTGAAGAGAAGATTGTTCAGGGCGCCGAGGCCGAAGTCAGCCAGGGCGCGCTCGCCGAGTACGAAGAGACGCCGTCCAAATACGATCGTTCGGAGCCGCCTCTGGGCGAGCTTCCGGTTTTTCGTTCGCCAGAGATCTGGTCGCAGTCGCTGCCTAACGGCATCGAGGTGCTTGGCATTGAGGACAGCGAATTACCGCTGGTGACGTTCAATCTCGTGCTCCCCGGTGGGGGGTGGCTCGACAAGCGCCCGGGCACTGCGTCATTGCTGGCGGGGCTGTTTACTCAAGGCACGGCGAACCGAACGCCCGCCGAACTGGAAGAGGCGATCGGCCTGCTGGGCGCCAATGTGTCCGTGTACGCGAGCGCCGAGGCCTTCACGATCTCCGTCGACACGCTCGCGCGAAATCTCGAGGCTACCGTCGACCTCGTGGAAGAGATGTTGCTGGAACCCCGCTGGGACAGCGTGGAGTTCGAGCGCCTGAGGAGCGCGACTGAAGCTAATATCATCGCTGCAGAGGGCGATGCGGGATCAGTCGCGAGCAACGCCTGGCGTCGCGTGGTCTACGGTCCTGATCACCCCTTTGGCAGGCCGTCTACGGGCACGCGCGAGTCCATCGCAGCCATGACGCTTGGCGACCTGAAAGACTGGTACGCGTCGAATATGACGCCGGCAGGGGCGCGTTTGCAGGTCGTGGGTGACGTGGACGGCGAACGCATCGCCACAGCGCTGGCCGGACTGTCGAAACGGTGGACGGGTGATCCGGTTGCAATGCCGGAATACGAGCTGGCGCGACGGCCGCAAGGACAGACGGTGTTTTTCGTCGATATTCCGGGCGCCAAGCAATCCGTCATCGATGTGGGTAAGCGGGTTGTTCCGGCAACCGACCCGGACTGGGTGCGCCTGAACTATGCCAACCAGCGACTGGGCGGTGGCTCAAGCGCGCGGCTCTTCCAGTTACTGCGTATTGAAAAAGGCTACACCTACGGTGCGGGAAGCTATGTCGGTGAGAGCACGAGGGACCCGTCCCCGTGGCTGGCTTACACGAGCGTTCGCGCCAACGTGACGCTGGAGTCCATGGAGTTGATGCGTGAGCAGATCAGCGACTACGCATCGACCTTTCTCGATGACGACACCAGCGTTACGAAGAATCAGGTCATTAAGCGCAATGCGCGTGCCTACGAAACACCGGCAGCGAAGATCCGCCTGCTCGACCGGATTGCCTTGCAGGGTTTGCCGCACAACATCGTCGAGAAGGAAACGGCCGTGTTGCAGTCCATGAGTACCGAGGATTTCAGGGAAGTGATTACCGAACACCTGGATGAATCGGAGATGATCTGGGTGATCGTTGGCGATGGTGCGACACAGCGTGAACGGATCAAGGATTTCGGTTACGGCGAGCCAGTCGAACTGGATCGCCAGGGCCGCCCGCTTATGTAAAACCGACAGTCAAAAAACGGTTGCGCACTTTGTCTATACTCTTCTCGTAAGACCAACAACAAACAATATCTCCAGGGGTGCATCATGCGTGTCCAGCGTTTCTTGTCGTGCGTCAAAAAGTCCTCCCTTCTTTTCATCCTGCTCGCCGTTGCACCGGCCAGTTTCGCGCAGGACCTGGTTATCACCGGGGTGGTCGATGGACCACTGACGGGTGGTGTGCCCAAGGCTATTGAAGTCTGTGTGCTGAACGATGTTTCCGACCTCAGTGTTTACGGCCTCGGCTCGGCGAACAATGGCGGTGGCACCGACGGTGAAGAGTTCACGTTTCCTGCGGCGTCAGCAACAGCCGGCAGCTATCTTTATGTAGCGTCCGAGTCCGATGGGTTCGAGACGTTCTTCGGGTTCGTGCCGAACTACACGAGCAGCGCGGCATCGATTAACGGCGACGATGCCATTGAGTTGTTCATGTCGGGTGCAGTCGTCGATGTGTTCGGTGACATTAACGTCGACGGCACCGGGGAAGCCTGGGATCACCTCGACGGCTGGGCGTACCGCAACGACGGCACAGGGCCGGATGGCAGCACCTTTGTCATAGCGAACTGGAGCTTCAGCGGCACGAATGCCCTGGACGGCGAAGCCACCAATGACACAGCCACGACGCCGTTCCCGATCGGCTCATACGCATCCTGCACGGCCACCGAACCACCCGAGCCTGCGGCGGACATCCTGCTCTCGGAAATCGTCGTTACTCCTACGGGCGGCGAGTTCATCGAAATCTACAATCCGACGACAGCAGCTATCGATCTGTCCGACGTTTACCTGACCGACGCAACGTTTGCAGGCGGCGGCACTTACTACTACAACATCGTGACCGGCACCAACGCCGGTGGCGGTGCGTTTTCCGATTTCCACGCGCGCTTCCCGGATGGCGCCACGATCGCCGCGGGTGAGTTCCAGACGATTGCTATTGCCGGCTCCGACGACTTCGTCGCCGAGTACGGTATCGACCCGACTTACGAGCTTTATGAAGATGGTGCATCAGCCGACGCGATCGACGACATGCGCGAAGCACTTACGGGCTCGATCAACAACCAGGGTGGCCTGACGAACGGTGGCGAAATCGTGGTCATGTATGCCTGGGACGGCGAATCGGACCTGGTACAGGACGTTGACTATGCCGTCTGGGGCGACCAGGAAGAGGCGGTCGACAAAAGCGGTGTGGGCATCGATGGCCCGGACGCGGATGGCGATCTGTCGTTCTACGCCGCAGACACGATCATTGCATCACAAGACGTCATTGCCGATGCTGCGCACGCTTCCGGCCAGTCATTCCAGCGCACAGACTTCGCCGAAGGTACGGAGACGCAAACCGGCGGCAACGGTGTAACCGGTGACGACGAAACCTCGGAAAACCTGTCTGCAACCTGGGAGGAAGCGGCAGTAACGCCGGGCGCCGGACCCGCGGCACCGCCCGCAACAGACTGGGTGATCAATGAGATTCATGCCGACCCGGATGGCACGATTGACGGCGACGCTAACGGTGACGGCACGCGGAACAGCACCGAAGACGAGTTTGTTGAAATCGTCAACAACTCAGGCTCCTCCGCGGACATCTCGGGCTGGACCTTGTCCGACGGCTTTAGCGTGCGTCATACCTTCCCCGCCGGTAGCGTCGTGGACGACGGTTGCTCCATCGTTATCTTCGGTGGCGGGTCGCCGACGGGCGCGTTCGGACTGAGCGCCGTACAGACCGCCAGCAGCGGTGCCCTCGGCCTGAACAACGGCGGTGACACCGTGACGCTCAACAACGGCACGGCTGACGTTACGTCCGCAGGTTACGGTAGTGACGGCGGCGACAACCAGTCGCTGACGCGCGACCCGGATGGCGATGGCACATCTGCGCTGGTCAAACACACGCTGGCGACGACGTCGGACGGCAGCCTTTACTCGCCAGGTAGCAAGGCGGATGGCAGCCAGTTCGAAGGCTGCCCCTCGGCCTGGGTGATCAATGAAGTCCACGCGGATCCGGACAGCACGATTGACGGTGATGCGAACGGCGACGGCACCCGTAACTCGTCAGAGGACGAGTTCGTAGAGATTGTGAATCGCAGTGGTAACGACATCGACGTCTCCGGCTGGACGCTGGCGGACGGCTTCACCGTTCGTCACACCTTCCCCGCCGGGTCGGTGATTTACGACGGTTGTTCCGCAGTTGTCTTTGGTGGTGGTGCGCCGACCGGCGCGTTCGGCAACAGCCTCGTGCAAACCGCAAGCACCGGCAGCATCGGTATGAACAACGGTGGTGACTCCGTCACGCTGAACAACGGTGTCAGCGATGTCGTTTCGGTCAGTTACGGCAGCGAGGGCGGCGCCAACCAGTCCATTACGCTCGACCCGGATGTCAGCGGGTCGCTGCCATTCGTGCAGCACAGCGTTGCGACCGGTTCGGGTGGCGCACTGTTCTCACCGGGTACCAAAGTCGACGGCATGCAGTTTGACGGATGCCCGGTATCGGCCACGGTTACCGACATCCAGGGGGCGGGTGAATTCAGTCCGCTCGAAGGCGAGCGCGTCATCGTTAGCGGTGTCGTGACGGCTGTATCCACCGACGGGTTCTTTATCCAGGTTCCCGACGATGGTGATCCGAACACATCCAACGGTATCTTCGTCTTTACGGGCGGCGCGCCGGACGTGGCTGTAGGTGACGAGGTCGAAGTGACCGGCGAAGTTGCCGAGTTCTTCGGCTTCACCGAGATTACGGGTTCGCCCGTCGTCAACGTAATCGGAACGGGTACCGTTCCTGCACCGATCATCCTTGACGGCAACGTACCATCGCCGGATCCGGATGCGCCGAGCTGCGCCATCGAGTTCGAATGTTATGAAGGCATGCTGGTCGAAATTCCGGCCGGTATCGTCGCGGCATCGAACCAGTCCTTTGGCACCGACCCGCTGGCCGAGGTCTACATCACGGCCGGTCCGAACAGGCCGTTCCGCGAGCCGGGCATCGAAACGCCCGGGCTTCCGGCCTTCCCTGACATTCCGGTGTGGGACGGCAATCCCGAAGTGTTCGAGCTCGATCCCGATAAGCTGGGACTGCCGAATCTCTACATTCCCGGCGGCTCGACGTTCTCGGCAACCGGTGTCATTGGTTTCGAGTTTGGCGGCTACGAATTCTGGCCGACCGAACTCACGGTCAACGAGGCGCCCTTACCGGTTGCGACTCGCGCTCGCGCCGCGGACGAAGGCACGATCGGGTCCCTGAACCTGTTCAGGTTGTTTGACGACATCGATGATGCGCCCGATGGTGATCGTGACGACACGGTTGTATCGGCCGATGAGTACTCGCTGCGGCTTGCCAAGATCGGCGCCTACATCGTCGACGTCATGGGCTCGCCCGATATCCTGGCCATTCAGGAGGTCGAGAGCCTCAAGGTCATGCAGGATCTCGCCGCGACGGTCGGCACACTGGATACCGGGGTGAACTACACCGCACATCTCATCGAGGGCAACGACATCGGCACGATCGACGTTGGTTTCCTGGTACGAGACAACGTTCAGGTCATCGCGGTAACGCAGCTCGCCAAGGATGAATTGCTGACCTTCGACGGCTCGCTGTTACACGATCGGCCACCGCTGCTACTCGAAGCGACAATGAACGACCTGTTCCCGATCTCGGTGATGGTGCTGCACATGCGCTCGCTCGGCGGTATCGAGACTGAGAGGACCCAGCAGAAACGGTATGAGCAGGCAATCTCTGTTGCACGGAACGTGCAGGCCATTCAAGCGGCCAATCCGGATGTGAACCTGGTCGTACTGGGCGACTTCAACGCGTTCGAGTTTACTGACGGTTATGTCGACCTGTCCGGTGTCCTGAAGGGCGACTTCGACCCGACGCAGAGCGTCGTTTGTTCGACGGTTGCCTGTGAGGATCTCGTATCACCGAACCTGACTGATGAGATCCTGAATATCGATCCGGCCCAGCGGTACTCGTTCATCTTCCGCGGCAACGCGCAGGTGCTCGACCATGCGATGACGAGCCAGGCGCTTGCGCCGCTGGTCACAGGGCTCGAGTTTGGGCGAGGTAATGCCGACGCGGCCCGAATCCTGGTCGAAGACGACGGGACCGACGCTGACCTGGCAGTGCGTTCTTCGGATCACGATGGTGTCGTGCTGTACTTCTTCCGCGATGAGGACGGCGACGGCGTTGGCGACGATGTCGATGTGTGCCCCGCCACGGTGCTGCCGGAACGGGCTGGCGCGCATGGCCTGGGCGTCAATCGCTTTGCGGACATCGATGGCGACGGCATCTTTGAAACGAGGCCGCCGAAAGGCAAGAAAGGGCAAGGTCCGAAGCGGTCCTATGACATCTTCGATACGGCGGGCTGCTCCTGCGAACAGATCGTCGAGGAAGCCGGGCTCGGCAATGGCCACATCCGGTTCGGCTGCAGCATCGGTGTGATGGACACCTGGATCGACCAGGTCAGCCAGTAGGCCGACCTGGATGCAATCGCGGCTGCCTGCCTAGCGGCAGGCGGCCGGCAGGTGTTTCGGGGCAATCGTGGGGCTGTAGCAGGACCATTGCAGGAGATCAGATTCCGTGACGTCCGGTTCCAGCACCAGGTCCTGATCCTGCAAGATTGCGTGGGCTTCGTTCCCGTAGGTCACAACGATCACACCCTGCTGCACGGCCACGCTGCTCGTATAGGCTCCGCTGATATGGTCGGCCGGACTTAGGCCGGCCATCGTATTGTCCGCCGGCAATTCGCCGCGATCCAGGTAGTACTCGGACACCGCCGCTTTCGCGCCGCCCGACAGGTTGAGTCCTTCGGACACCTGTGCACGAATGGTGTAGTCCTGGTAGGCCGGTATCGCAATCGCGGCAAGAATCCCGAGTACGAACACCAGCACGAACGGAATGACGACGAGCACGATATTGCTGGTGCCGCCGATTCGTGACAGCTCGGCAGCCTGTTGGTCTGCCGACGATGTGATTGATGCGACCTTGTCCGCCTTTGCCTGCGCATGCCGGTAATAGAGTCGATTGGCAAACATCGGCAGGAGAATAAACGCGATCAGGAAGTACGGGCCATAGTAAACGATGGCGCCGGCCTCCGGACCGATGTTCATCGTGGCGATGACGCTCAGCACACTTAGCGCCACCGGCAGGACTATCCAGTAGAGAAACGCGTTGAGCCACATCTTCCGGTACAGCAGCCAGAACGACGCGATGAAGAACGCCGGCCAGTGCCACGAGACAGAGCTGCCGCTTCTTATCTGCTCGAACTTTCTCGCGTAGTAGTCGGCATTCTTCGGTCCGACATAGGACGCCAGCAGATCACCTTGCGGATTGAACGTCGTGTCGCTGCTCGGTGCACGATAAATCGAATCTGAGCCTTGCTGCTCACTCATGGCATACTCCTGCTGACAATTGGCGGAATGGTACCAAATATGACCGACGAAAATCCTTACGCGACCCCCGAAGCGGAGATTACGGCTCCCGACGACGGCAGCGGAGAACTTGCATCGCTCGGTGCGAGATTCGGTGGCGCCGTGATTGACGGACTGATCGCCATCGCGACAATCTGGCCTGCGATGTACCTTCTCGGCATGTTCGATCGAGCACTGGACGGGCAGCAGTCCATCGAGGATATTGTGGGTGGCGCTGTGCTGGGTTTTGCCCTGTTCCTGCTGATCAACGGCTACCTGCTCGCGAATCGCGGACAGACCGTGGGCAAGATGCTCGTGAAGACCCGGATCGTATCGGTCGAGGACAAGAAGATCCTGCCACTGTGGAAGCTCATCCTGCTCCGGTATGTGCCGGTCTCGGTGGTCGCCTACGTCCCGCTCATCGGACCGATCCTCAACCTGGTCAATGTCCTGATCATCTTCCGTGACGATCGTCGCTGTGGCCACGACCACATAGCGGGAACCGTGGTTATCAAGGCCGTTTAACGGCCGCTACAGGATGCCGGCGCGCTTGATGGCGAGATAGCGATTGGTAATCGCGGCGGGCAGTTCATCGCTCAGGCAATCCTCGACATAGACGCCCTTGGCCTTGAGCAGCTTGTGTGACTCCTGGCGAGAATCGAGATAGCGGTTGGTGGACGCAAACAGCAAGGCGTCGTCGAAGCTGTGAATGTCATGGTCGATCGAATCGTCGAGTGCGCGCTCGCGCAGACTGGCGAGGATGACCAGGTGACGGCGCTGCAGCAGGTCGGTAGCAATGCGCAGGTCTTCGGAATCCTCTTCGCGAACGTTGGTCAGGATGACAACCAGTGAGCGCCTGCGTTGCCTGACCGCAAGATCGGTCGCCGCGGCTATGTAGTCGATTTCCACGGGCTCGGGCTGCACATCGTAGACGTGATTCAGGAGTCCGTTGATGGTGTCGGCGCCTTTTCTCGGCGCGAACCAGGTGCGCTCGGCGCCCGTCGTCATCAGGCCCGCAGCGTCGCCCTGGCGCAGGGCAACAAAACTGAGCAGCAGCATTGCGTTGAGCGTGTGATCGAAATGACTGAGTGCGCCGTCCTTGGCCAGCATGCGCCTGCCTGTGTCGAGCACGAAGATGACCTGCTGGTCACGCTCGTCCTGGTATTCACGCGAGATCAGGCGACTCATGCGAGCGGTCGCTTTCCAGTCGATGGCCCGCATGCTGTCGCCCACTCGATAGTCGCGAAGCTGGTGGAACTCGATGCCTTCACCACGCCGCCGGCTGAGTCGTACACCGCTGAGCTGCAGGCGGTTATCGACTTCGTAGGCGAGCAGCTTGGAGATCGCTGAATAATTGGGGTACACACGGGTTTCCGACACGATGTCGACAAACCGCCGACGCCACCAGAGCCGCATTGGCGAAGCGATGCGAAGGCCGCATCCCTCAAAATTGACGGAGCCGCGCTCCAGCGGCTGCACGTCATAGCGCATATCGACAAAGCGCCCCGCGGGAACCCGGATTGTCTGCGGCAAACCGCGTGTCTCAAAGGTTTGTGGATGATGATCGAAAACCTCGAGGAGCATCGATCCACTGCTGCGCGCATTGCGGATCGTCAGATCGATGTCGGTCCAGGTCATCAGTGACATGGACCCGGGCGCCCTGCGCTCGATCGCCGGCGCCTTGATCATCCAGCAGAGAACGGCGTCCACCGCCGCGACGAACAGGACGATGGCGCCGGCATACAGCCAGGCGGTGGCGCCGACCGGGAAGATGGCAACAATAAGTCCCGCGGCCGCCAGCAGGCCGGCGATGACGATGATTGGCCGTCTCGGTATCACGTCCTCGGTGCGTCCACGCTTTCCAGGATATCTCTGAGGATGTCGTCCGGGCGATAGGCCTCGATCTCAAGTTCCGGGGCCAGGGCGATGCGGTGTCGCAGTGCGGGTACGGCGACCTTGCGAATGTCATCAGGCGTCACGAAATCACGTCCTTCCAGTACGGCACTGGCGCGCGCCGCACGCACGATCGAAATAGAACCGCGCGGCCCCGCGCCCATGCGAATACCCGATGCCTGCCGGGTTTGCCGCACGATGCGAACCGCGTAATCGAGGACGACTTCATCAAGGCGGGTCCCGGCCACGAGTTTCTGCGCGGCAATAACATCGGCGCAGGACATGACCGTCTTGATGTCCTCCACGTACAGCGCATCGCCGACGCGTTCCGACGTTACGGTCGTTACGATCTTCTTTTCGGCATCGTGATCGGGGTAGTCAATAAGCACTTTGAACAGGAAGCGGTCGAGCTGCGCTTCCGGGAGCGGATACGTACCTTCGTGTTCCACGGGGTTCTGCGTCGCGACGGCCATGAACGGCGGTGCGAGCTGCGACGACTTGCCCTCGATGGTGACCTGGTTTTCCTGCATGACTTCGAGGAGGGCCGCCTGTGTTTTGGCGGGTGCGCGATTGATTTCATCGGCCAGCAGCAGGTTGGTGAATACCGGCCCGCGGCGAATTCGGAAGGTCTCTGTCTTCGGGTCGTACACCGCATGGCCGCTGACGTCGCTAGGCATCAAATCCGGCGTGAACTGGATACGTGAAAACTCCCCACCGATGGCCTTCGACATTGATTTGACCAGGAGTGTCTTGCCCAGCCCGGGCACGCCTTCGAGCAGGACGTGGCCGGCTGTCAGCAAGGCAACGACAATATCGTCGACAACATTGGCCTGACCGATAAATGCCCGCTCAATTTCCGTGCGCAGCGCCTGGACCTGGTGGTGGAGTTTTGCGCTGTCAGTCTGCTGGTCCGTCATAGGTTCTTCCTTATTCGTTGCAATGTCTTCATCAGGCGGGTGAATTCTCGGTGGCTGGTGTGATCCTGGTTGTGCAGTGCATCAAACACGTCTTCGACATCAAGCCCCGTCATCTTGGCGATCTGGCGGGCCTGCGCGTCCGTGGCCAGGCGGCTGATGCCGGGATGTCGAAACTCCGCCTCGTGCATGATAGCGGCCGTCGAACTCGCCACGAGCTCTGCCGCATTGTGATGGCGCCAGGCGAAATGCCCGGCAGCCCTGACGTGCTCGAGTATTGAACGCCGCGCCATCGATTCGGGTCCTTCGGCCGGTCCGAAGGTCGGCGCCCTGGACCAGAGCCAGAGCATCAGGCAAGCCGCGAGCCCAATAACGACGAACGGTGCCGTGGTCCAGATGACCTCCCAAAGGGACGGGAACGCCGAATTGTATATAAACCACGTCTTGCCGGGTGCGACGTAGCCTGCGACGACGTCGAGCAGGAGGCGTGCGTGGTCCGAGTCGTCGATTTCGCCATTTGAAAAATACCAGGGGCTCGCGACCACGGTGACGAAACCGTCTTCCCAGCTGCGACGCACAAGCACGTTGCCTTTCTCGTCGGACAGCGTCGCGGACAACGCGTCCTCGTCACTGGCATTGATGCGGTAAAACGTCGAGCTCAGCGCAAGGAAGTAGTCGAACTCTTCCTCCTCCACCTCGTCGTCTTGGTCCTCGGTGTCCGCCGGATCCTCCACGTCAATGTCGACTTCTTTGAGGGAAAAACCGAAATAGGCCAGCAGGCTGTCGGCGAACTCCGATTCACGCCGTGGCGGCAGCAATACGAGGTGACCGCCGCTCGACACCCACGTCAGGACCAGGCTGAGGTTCTCGCCGACAGCGAGTGGTTCGGCCACGTGCACGACGATCGTGTCCTCGTAAGGGGGAAGCCATTCGCTGGGCGTGAGGTCGGACCGAGAGTCCGCTTCGAGCCCCAGTTCGACGAGTAGTTTTTCTGCGGCAAAGAACTCGTTAAAGCGGGCCTCGCCGGAATACCCCACGTACTGTTCGCGCGTGACCTTGTCATGACTGCTGAAAAACCATGCTGAAAACAGCACGCCGGCGAGGATCAGCAGGAGGACGATGGTTGACTGTCTCATCGCACCGACCCGAAGTGTTGCGACCATTCCGAGCAGAGCGGCAGGACCGCGTCGTCGGAAGGTTCCTGGTCGCCGTAGGCGCAGCGTACCCAGACGTGGACAACGCGCCGGAAGAACCCGGAGCGCGCCCTGTCGGTCTGCGCAGCAACGGCACGTATGCAGGCGCCCTCTGTGGCGCTTCGCGGCAGTCGTACACCGTGTTCCGCAACGGCCGCAAACACGCTGCCGCGGTAGAGCAGGCTGAGCGCCTCGCGCTTGCGCCCCGCGCGCCAGGCTTTTAGAACCTCGGCGATGATGTCGTCGGGCAACTGGTCGGCGGTGAGTTCCCCACCCGCGAGGTAAATCCTGCGCGCCGCAGGCCGGGCTGCCGTTTCGAAACCGACGTAGGGCAGCCAGCGATTGCGTGTCAGGAAAACGATCAGCAGCAGAACGGCAACCATAATCCAGAGACCGAATTCGACCATTAGTGAGATGAAGTCGAACAGCCTCTCCAGCGCGGCTTCCAGCATGGACGTGTCTCTGTCACGGCTATCCTTCTCGGGCTTGTCCTTCCGGATGCGCTGCCATTTCTCGACGGTTTCCATCGTGTTGAGCGCGTCACTGGCCATGACGGACTCGATCGCCGGCCGAACGTCCTCGTCCGACCAGAAGCCGACGAAGCCGGGATCGCCGTCGGCCGGCTGCTCCGCTTCCACGGCGTCGGCGTCCTGGGCGTGCGCGGTTCCGGGCAGCACGACGGTCGGGGCGACGAACAGCGCAATAATGATGGCGGCCGCGACCGTGCCGGCGCGGCGCTGCACCATGCGACGGAACGCGACCTCGATGTCCCAGGCCTCGAGCTGCGTCCGGCAGTTGATGTACAGGCCGAAGCCCGCGCCGACAAACCAGGGTTGGAGCGCCGTCTGTGCAGCGTAGAAAACCAGCAGCCCGGCGGCAGTGGCGACTCGGCTCGAATCGAGCCAGAAAAGGTCCATCCAGGAATTGCCCAGCGTGTCGACGTACGCGTCCGGGATCAAGGAGTACCCGATAAGGATGATGCCGAAATACAGCGCAAGCACCAGGTGCTCGTAGGCGGCCGTGATGCCGACGCCGTAGTTGAAGATTTTCAGGTTGAGAACCTTGCTGCGGGCGCGTCGCGCCGCCCCGCTGAGACCCTCCAGCTGAGTCACCGGCATGGCGACCGATCGGGCGAAATGCAGGCGATAGGGCGTGAACAGGAACAGGCGGTTCTTCCAGGCCAGGACCGGGACGGCTCGCAACGTCGCGCGTACGTTTGCGTCCTCGCCAAACAGCCGTCGCGAAATGATGCGCAGGATGGCGCCATCTGCCACGGGCTCGAACCACCAGTACAGCAGGAGCGCGTATGCCGCGTAAGGCGTGAAGAAAATCACCGCCATCGCAATCGCCAGGAGGGGCAATGTGATCGCGAACCAGACCGTGTAGATGGCGGCCGCATCGCGACGAATCATGCGCGCACCGAAGTCGGTCGCCTCCCACTCGCTGCGGGGCCGCATCTCGACGGTCACGTTCTCAAGGTTCATTGCGACCCATCAGCCAGAAGTAGAAGATATGCAGTACCCAGAAAAACGTCCCGACGGCGTACTTGAAGCTAAGGGGCGGCCAGACTGTCGACGACCAGAACGCCTCCACGAACGCGGCCGCAACCAGCATCAGGGTGCCGCCATAGATTAAAGGCAAACCGTCGCGTGCCCGGCTGCGAATCGCCTGCCAGCGCGACTTCCGGCCGGGCGCGAGTGCGCCGTAGCCAAGCATCAGCCCTACGCCGCCAAAAATCGTGATTGCGGTCAGCTCGAAGGAGCTGTGACCGATGACGAACGACGAAAACGTTTCGGTGAAACCTGCCACCGTAAGGTGTGCCGTGACGGCGCCGAAGAAAAGGCCATTGAAAATGAGGAAAAACAGGCTCCCCAGACCGAAAATCAGGCCGCCTGCAAAGGTACGAAAGCCAATGCTGATGTTGTTGTAGATGTAGAAGCCGAACATCTGGATATCCGAGCCCGAGTCGCGCTCCCGGCCCAGGACGTCGTTGGCCGGGTCGTACATCTCTTCCATTCGCGACACGTCGACAGGGTCGAGCAGCGAGTAAATAATCTCGGGCTGCGCGACAACGGCCAGCGCCATACCGATGGCCGGCAGATAGAACATCAGGGTGGATGCGAGCATGAATCGCCACTGCTTGCGAAACGTCCCCGGAAACTCCCTGACGAGAAATTTGCCGATCGCCGTGAAGAACGGCGTGCGTGTCCGGTACAGATGCTGATGGCCGTCGAGGGCAAGCTGGTTCAGGCGCTGCTGGAGACCGATGCTGTAGCGGCGAGTGCGCGCGAGCGCGAGGTGGTGGCAGATCTTGCGATACATGGCCGGAAAATTCTTGCTGATCGTGGCGACCGGGTCGTCGTCGGGACCACGGCGACTGCGGGGCGCGGATAACACAGCGATCCATCTTTCGAAGATGGCCCAGGATTCGGCATGCCGGGATTCGAAGGCCTCCTGTCTCATGATGAGGACCGCTCGCCGATCAACCAGTTCGCATGGCCGAGCAGCCGTGTCCTGTCGGCATCTTCGAGAACCGGCGTAAGAATGGCGGCGAGCTCTTCGGCACGTTCTTCGTTCAGCAGGCTGGCACGCTCGCCGAAGCTGACGATCGCTTGCTGCTCGTCCAGCGTCATGGGGGTCTTCAGCGGCACCGGGGCCGTGCTGTCGGGCTTGCCGCTCGCCTGGGTCTTCGGGGCGTACACGACGATCGTGCCAGCCGCGAGGTCGCCAAGCCGCTGAAACTGCTTGCTCAAAAGAACCGATGCGCAGCCAAACGCGTAGCAGCCGGGCAATACGTCGACAAACCGGACCAGGTTGCGAATCAATGACCCGGACCAGCCCACCGGCGTGCCATTGGCGTTCATGACGCGGAGCCCCAGGGCACGTTTCCCGGGTGTTGCGCCGTGATTGAAGATCTCGAACAGGACGTTGTAGAACCAGAGCAGAACGAAAACGATGAGCAGGTAAATGCCGCCGCCGAGGTCGCCGAATACTTGCAGGAAAATCGACAGAACGGTCAGCGTTGCGGACTTGATCAGGGCATCGACAAGCCAGGCCAGAGAACGGGGTGCGAGGCCCGCGACCGGCAGGCGCAGCTCGACGCCCTCCGGCGTTCCGATGTTATAGGCGGTGTCGAGAAGCAACCGACTCAGTCTTTTCTGTTATCGCACTCACGTGCGTCCAGATTATCGGTATCTGCCCGGCTATCGCAACTACCATGTACGTGGCAGACGCCGGGTTAAGGCGTGTAATCCGGACGACGCCTCGATACCATGCGTACCAGGAGACAGCTGCGGGCTTTTCAAAGGCAGATAAACAATGAAAGACGTCGTAATCGTAGACAACGTGCGTACCGGACTCGCGAAGTCGTTTCGCGGGAGCTTCAATCTCACTCGCTCCGATGACATGGTCGCCCATGTGATCGACGCGCTGCTGGAGCGCAATCCAGAGGTATCGCCCGAGGAAGTCGAAGACGTGATCGTCGGCATAGCCATGCATGATGGTGAACAGGGCGGCAACATGGCGCGCCTGTCGACGGTTCTTTCGAAACTGCCGGTCACTACGGCAGCGTCCACGATCAATCGATTCTGCTCCTCGGGCGTTCAGTCGATCGCCTTCGCGGCTAACCAGATTGCGTCCGGGCAAACCCAGGTCGCAATGGCCGGTGGCGTCGAGTCGATCTCGATGAACCAGCGACAAAAAGCCGCCGAGTACGAACAGAACCCGCGCCTGCTCGAGGAGAAGCCGGAAATTTTCATGGCGATGGGGAACACGGCCGAGGTTGTCGCGCGCCGCTACAACGTCACGCGCGAGGCCCAGGACGAGTACGCCGTGCAAAGCCAGGCACGTTACGCGCAAGCCGTGGACGATGGCCGCATCGCCGATGAAATCGCGCCGATGAGTGCGACGATGCTGCAGGTCAACAAGGAAACCGGCGAACAAAGCAAGGTAGACGTTGTCGTCGACCGCGACGAATGTAATCGTCCCGGCACGACGATGGAAGGACTCGCAGGATTGAAGCCGGCGTTCGAGGAAAACGGAACGGTCACTGCGGGCAATGCCTCGCAGCTCAGCGATGGCGCATCGATGACCTTGCTGATGACTGCCGAGCGTGCCGAAAAACTCGGCCTCGAGCCCCTGGGGTTTTTCCGCGGTCTCGCGGTCGCAGGCTGCGAACCCGATGAAATGGGGATCGGTCCTGTCTTCTCGGTGCCGCGCCTGCTGGCGAACGCCGGCCTGTCGATGAGCGATATCGATCTGTGGGAATTGAACGAGGCCTTTGCGTCGCAATGCGTTTACTGCCGCGATGCGCTCGAGATCGACAACGAGATCTACAATGTCAATGGCGGCAGTATCGCGATCGGGCACCCGTTCGGCATGACCGGCTCGCGCATGACAGGCAGCCTGCTGCGCGAGCTCAAGCGCCGCGGCAAGAAATACGGCGTCGTCACCATGTGTATCGGCGGCGGACAGGGCGCATCGGCTCTGTTCGAAGCGGCCTGACTAGATACCGCTGCCCTTGGTGCTGCCC
Source organism: uncultured Woeseiaceae bacterium (assembly GCA_945787845.1). Classification (GTDB taxonomy): domain Bacteria; phylum Pseudomonadota; class Gammaproteobacteria; order Steroidobacterales; family Woeseiaceae; genus UBA1847. Next base: position 74,988 of record CALZJH010000001.1, read on the forward strand.
GTCAGTTTCTGGGCATTCATGTCGTAGACCGCGCAGACGATTTCGCGGTCGTCCTCGCGCCAGCTCTGCGGCGACGGGAACATCGAGGTGATGTCGAGTGCCGAGGACTCGTAGTCCGTACCGACATAGCCCTCGAAACGGTCCATGCAGGCTTCGAATGCAAGCTCGGACATCCCGTCGTCGCCGGGATAGTCGGCAATGTTCACATCGAACACGGCATAGGTCTCGTTGTCGTGAGGTTCCGTACAGGGAACGCCGGGCACCGAGCTGACCTCGTCGAAGGTATCGATATCATTGAAGCAGTCGCCGACACGAAGATTGAACGCGTCAATGCTCCCTTCGCCCACGATTGCGCCGCTTTCGTCCCTGTCGGCAGTCGTTGATGCACCGTAGATGGCGAATCCCGCAATCGCCGCAAGATAAACAGCCCAATTTTTCATAATGTCTCCCTGGCGCCATAGCGCGTCCATGCACCGCCAGATCATCCGCGATCGGCGGCTGAAAACGAACGACACAGGTCTCGGTTTTCGAGAAAAACCCGGTTTGTTATTCTCGGGCGTCCTGACGAATTATGAGGTCAACATGTCCGCTTACATCGATCCCGAGCGCAAGCAGTTCGACGCCTTCAAGGCATTGCCCCGAGACCTGCCGGTGATGATGCTCAACCTGGTACGGCTGCGGGACAAGGCCGCTTACGAGGACGGCTGCGACGCAACCGGCGCTGAAGCGTACGCGGCCTACGGTCGCGAAAGCGCACCGGTATTTCAGCGGGTTGGCGGAGAGATCGTCTGGCGCGGCCGTCCTGAAAACGTGCTGATCGGTCCGGGCGACGAGCACTGGGACATCGTATTCGTTGCTCGATATCCGACCGCAGGTGCATTTCTCGAGATGGTGACCGATCCGGACTACCGGGTTGCCGTCAAACACCGCCAGGCGGCGGTGCTCGATAGCCGACTGATCCGGACCGGCGAAGTCGATGAAGGCAGCGGCTTTGCCGGATAGCGAAGCCCGGGTGAGCCCGCCGGATTACCTCGAGGTTTCTGCGTGACGCTCTTCCAGGATCACGAGCAGGGCCTTTCTCTCGACCAGGAGGTCCTTGAAGGCCTCGTTCTGCATGGCCACGATCAGCATTCTTCTCCCCAGCTCTTTCTCGTAGTGAGCCTCGTTGGGTACCGGCTTCGGCGACCACGTGGATGCCTCGTCCTCACTCATCTCCTCGACGGCGTCCCAGTAGATGTTCGTTTTGCAAAGGGTTCGTGGAAACTGGCTGCCGACGGGCCGATGCTCCCGGCACACGATGTCAAAGTTGTTGTCGTCGTTGAGCCGGTTGAATTCCTTGTAGAGCCGCGCTTCGACGAGCCTGAGCTGCTCCCGGATCTTCGGCACCGGGGTTTTCCCGGTAATGACGATTTCCTCGATCGTCGAATCGCCGGCGGGCGTTTCGGCAGCGGCCGGGGCGAGAATCAACGCCAGGGATATCGACGCGAGCACTCCTCGCCAATGCCGTTTTTCAACCAGTGACATTCCCTTCACTCCCAATCTTGAAAGATAAGGTCAGCGCATGGTCATAGTGGCAGGTAAATGACCGTGTTCGAAATCAGGATCATTACGAATATCAGCGCCGTCACCATCGGGCCGAGGTAGATCTTGCGTGCAACCAGGCGGAATCTCCATATTCTCGCGTTGGTGCAAGTGGCAATTGCGTGATTTGCGTCTCAGCGGACCCAGGCGATAATTTGGCATAGTTTCAAGTGCTTATATTTCATTTGGCCGCTAACCGCGGATACGAGCGTTCGACCTGGATCGTTGTTGGCATGAATCGAAAGTCACGATGCACCATTTAACAATAAACATATTCGCGCGCCTGACGTTGATTGTGTTGCTTGTCAGCGGCATGAACAGCTTTGCCGATGAGTCACACGATACAATGCCGCGCCTGCTCGTCATGGCCGCGATCAGCGACAACCCGAGGGGTATCCACGAGGCGATGCAACCCATGGCCGACTATATGGCCGGCAAGCTCGCCCCAATTGGCATAGAAAGCGTCGAAATCATGGTGGTTGACAGCCATGAACAGATGGTGCTTCTGCTGCGCGAAAAAAAGGTGGACTGGATTACCGAAACGGCCTATTCCGCTGTGTTACTCCAAAGAAGGGCCGGGGCTGTTGCTTTGGTGAGAAAGTGGAAACAGGGCGTTCCTGAGTACCGGAGCGTGGTATTCACACGCAAGAGTAGCGATGTTCAGGGTCTTGATGGCCTGGTGAATCGCAAAATCGCATTCCAGCATCGCGGCTCCACGACGGGTTATTTTGTCGTAGCGTCAGCGTTGAAATCGGCCGGTTATCGACTGCAGCAATTGGGGTCCGTGTACGAGCAACCGGCGGCCGGTGAATTGGGTTACGTGTTTTCGGGCGCCGAATACAACTCCGCTATCTGGGTACACAAGGGCATCGTCGATGCGGGAGTCATTAGCAGTATTGACTGGCAGCAGGAGAGCACGCTGCCCGAGAAGATACGGGAAGACATGAGCGTCATCTACACGAGTCCGCCCATTCCAAGGGCGCTGGAGTTGGTTCGTGGTGATCTCAATCCAACCGTCAAGGCGGCGATGAAGCAAGCATTGCTTGCGGCCCACCTCGATCCCGAGGCGAGCATGGCGCTGGCCGCTTATCACGGTACCAGCAAGTTCGACGCGCTGGACGGAAACGCGGTCGCGGCGCTAGGGCTGATTGACGCGGCCATCATGGAAGAGACTTCGGAACCGGTGAGCTCGCCATGAAACCGGGCGTTCGTTTAAATCTGCAAGCGCGTTACACGGTACAAATAGTGATTGTTATTGCCGTAATCGCCGTAAGTCTGACCTTGCTCTCCGCAATGCAGTTCAAATCCAGGGCGGATGAGATCAGTGGCGTGACAAGTGATTCATTCGCAGTGCATTTACATGACGAGGTACGTGAACGCGGCTGGGTATTGGAAGCTAACCTGGCGCCAAGCCTGGCGATCCCGTTACTGCACCTGGACATGCGAGCAATGCGTGAGCAGTTACAGGCGACGGTTTCTCAGCAAGATGTAATGTTCGCCTACGTTTACGATGTGGATGGGAAGATCGTCCACGATGGAAGTGACGAAGTCTCTATGTACGGCCAGCACATAGATGAAAGTCTGGGATGGCCCGCCAGCGAGCTAACGCGACCACACCAGCATATGGTCAACAACGAATTGCACGTTGTCTCACCTGTGCTGCTTGGTGACAAGAGCATGGGTGCTATCGCGATTGGCATTTCCCTCGATAGCGCCAACGCCAAAATCTTCGAGCTGGAAGAAGACATAGAAGATCTGCATGCGGAAAACAGGCGCGATGAATTACGTATCGCTGGAGTCTTTACTGTCTTATCGCTGGCGCTTGGCTCATTGTTCGCGCTGTTTTCCGGTTATCGGCTGGCCAAGCCCATGCGCGTCCTTGCCCGCCAGGCGCAACGTGTTGGCCAGGGCGTTTTCGAAGATGAGATCGTTATTCGCCGAAATGATGAAGTTGGAGATCTCGCGAACTCGTTTCGAACGATGAGCTACGACTTGCAGGCAAGTAACAGGGAGATCAATTTCCTGGCTTACCACGATGTACTGACCGGCCTGCCCAACAGGGTGCGCTTCAAGGAAAAACTGGACGAATTGTGCAATGGCTGTAAAGAGCAGGGATCGCTAGGCGCCGTTCTGTTCGTCGACCTGGATGAATTCAAGCCCATCAACGACACGCTGGGACATTATGCGGGCGACGCGTTGTTGTGCGAAGTGGCAGATCGGCTGCAACAATGCCTGCGAACGCCACCCTACCAGAAGTGGTGTCTCGACGGTGGCGAAGCACAGTCCGTCGCTCGCCTCGGCGGCGATGAGTTTGCCATTGCCTTGAAGGGCCTTGACGATCCGGAAGATGCCGCATCGGTGGCCAAGACGGTGCTTGCCGAGTTGTCGACGCGGTTTCGGATAGCGGGTGAAGACGTCACCATCGGCGCCAGTATAGGAATCGCTATTTGCCCAGACGACGGACGTGACGCTGACAGTTTGCTCGGGTATGCGGACATGGCAATGTACAGCGTCAAACGTGCCGGCAAACAATCGTATCGTTTCTATGAAGAATTCATGTACGAGAGCACTCGCGACCGAGTTCATTTGATCAGGGACCTGCGGCGCGCACTCGATAACAACGAGCTGCAGCTTCGGTACCAGCCGATTGCCGACAGCGACAGCGGCAGAACGGTTGGCGCTGAAGCGCTGGTGCGCTGGCACCACCCGGATCGCGGATTAATGCATGCCGGCGAGTTTATAGATTTAGCCGAAAAATCGGGAGAAGTCAGTCGCCTGGGCCGCTGGGTTCTGGATCGTGCTTGTCAGGATCTTGTCGCATGGAGAAAACAGGGCATCGATGAGTTTTTCGTTTCCATAAACCTCTCGTCGCAACAGATGCTGCACGATGATCTGCCGGAATTCGTTACTGCTTCGCTCGAGCAGCACGGGCTGAGCACGTCCGACCTGCGGCTCGAAGCCGGCGAAGACAGTTTTTTTGCGGATGACGACGGTGTGATCGACCTCTTGAATGTATGGACAGAGGCCGGCTACGAGGTTTGGGTTGACCAATTCGGTTCGGGGCCCGCTTCGCTGCTCAATTTGCTGCGCGTGCGGCCACACGGTGTCAAGCTCAGTCCGGCGTTCATTTTGGACATCACGGTCGATCCGCGGGCACGGCAGTTCGTCGAGGGAATCCTGGCTTTCGCGAGAATGGTGAATCTGGATGTGTGTGCAGTTGGGGTTACGAGCGAGGCCGCAGCGAACTGGTTGCGAGAACACGGTTGCCGATACTTGCAAGGGCAATACCTCGGGCCGGAACTCAGCGTATCGGATCTGGCCGATTACCTGGAGTTCCAGCCCGCCAACGACCGCACGCTATCGGGAAAATTCAATCTGAAAGCCCTGAACTAAGGCTTCACCCGGGTACCACTACAACGGCAGGTAAATGACCGTGTTCGAAATCAGGATCATTACGAATATCAGCGCCGTCACCATCGGGCCGAGGTAGATCTTGCCGGTCATGCGGAAGAAGTAGCGATTGAAATAGGGCAGGAAGAACATCATCGGAACGACGCCAAACAACAGGTTTACGTAGAGCCAGCCATCGGTCCAGTAGACGGTGCCCGTCGTGGCAAACGTCAGGTACTGCACAACGACGATCAGCAGCAGACCCAACGAGTTCGCTACGCCCCCGAGCAGCATGCTGCGCCATTCGGGCTGGTCCTCGAATCGCATCGCCGCATTGATCCGCAGCGAATTGGAGAGGAAGAAGACAAAGAACAGCGGTACGTACATGGCCAGAAGCAACAGCAGCTCCGGCTGGAACGGGCGCACGCCCATAAAGAGAAAGCGGTAGTCGACGTGCAGGAAATAGTAGATGGCGAAAAGTATCAGGAAGAACGCTGCGAACAAAAGCAATGCGAGCGCCAGCGTCTTGCCGAGTTCCCTGGCCGTTGTCGCCGCCCCCCAGTACGCAGGCGTGATGCCGTGACGGCGACCGAAGTAGCGATACGTTAGCCAGAACATCAGGAAACCAACCGTCCCGTTGAGAATCGCCCACAGCATGACGGCGTTGTTCATGCGCTGCGGGAAAAACCAGGTGAGCTGGCGCGTCGATGCGGCGACGAATAACTTCTGGGACAGCTCCGCCATGGGTATATAGGTCACACAGGCAATGGCCGCGCCAAAAGTGAACGCCGTCCAGAAGACAAACCGTCCCCGCCCGGCAGGCCGCGGTAGCGGCGGCGGAATCGTGTTGACCAGTTGCCTGAACGGGGCGGTTTGCAACAGGAAGTGGCCCATCGGGATAATGGCAACCAGCGCCGCGATCAGTGCGATTACCCCGAGAATCTCCCGCCACTGCCAGACCTGGTCATAGGGGTCGAGTCCGCTCTGCACATCGAAGACCTTCTCGAAGTACGTGATCTGGTTGGCGATCGCCTCGGCCATGTAGGGTTGGAACGGGTGCAGATTGCGCTCGTTATGAATCACCCGGAGAGTTCGCTGCTGCAGGTCGCCGTAGTAACGCCCGAGTTCGACTTTGGAGATGGCCTCACTCTCCGGCAACCCGGAATTCACGGCGCGCAGCGCCTCGGGGGCAATCCGCATATCGCCGTCGCCGTATTCATTGCGGTAGGCGCCCTCGTCGTAGAGCGCGTACGCCACACCGACGTTGGACCGCACGTTCTGCAGGACCTCGTCGGTCAACGTGAGGACATAGCCCGAGACGTACACCGAATGCAGCTTGCTGAGGTTGCCGGTTCTCGCCGCCTCACGGCCGAAGTAGTTCGCGCCGCGAATGGCCGCGTTGCCGCCGGCCGAATGGCCGGTGGCTCCGATCATCGAACGGTCGACGTAGTTGAGGTTGGTGCTGCTCGCGACATAGTCGACGAGCGCAAACATGCCATAGCCTTCCGTGGTTGCGGCAATGCGGCTTAGCGAGGCACTTGAGGAGCCCTGTGCATAGGGGTCAATAGATGCCGCCACAAAGCCGCGACGAGAGAGCTCGATCGCGACATTCGACAGCGCCTCTTTGGACCGCTGGAAACCGGGAATGACCACGACAAACGGTGCAGGCGAGTCGGCCGTGACAGACCGCGGCTTAAACAGATCGGCTACAACCCACTGGCCGTTGTGCGTCGGTATCTTGATTGAGTCGACGTGCACCTGTCCGCCGCTGTTCTGTATTCGCGAGGCTGCCCAGCACGACAGAACAAGAACGAGGAGCGCGCCCAGCAACAGTTTCGATTGTCCCCTGTTCGACATGGAAGTCCCGATCTTGTGGAAACGCCCAGTTGAGACAAAGCGGAAGGTCAAGTCAACAGAAAAGGCCCCTTGAGGAGGGGCCTGCCAGCGGATGCGTTCTGGTAAGCTGCCTCACGCGCTCGCAATGAGAAGGAGAAAAGCATGCAGCTACCCATAACATTGATGTACGCCGGCATCTTCGCGATCTTCGCGCTGTTGCTCAGCTTCATGGCCGGCAGCGCCCGCGGCAAATCAGGTATCTCGATCCTGTATGGCGACCCCGCCGACATGAAGCTCAGCGAAAAGGTCCGCCGTCACCAGAACTTCCTCGAGTACGTACCGCTGTTCCTGATCGTATTTGGCGCGCTCGAAGCCAACGGCGTTTCTCCGCTGTTCCTGTATATCGTCGGTGATCTTATGATCGTCGCGCGCATCTTCCATGCGTTTGGACTTCATCACGACAACATGGCCCATATCGGGCGCCTGATAGGCGCCGGCGGCACGGCACTCCTGACTCTGGTCTGTTCGTGCTACGCGATCTGGCTGTCGGCGAGCGAACTGCTTAGTTGACGCGGATGCCGCCCGACGAGGTGTCGATCCTGAGGAGGTCACCACCACCACGAACGTCGCCACGGATGTGACGCTTCGAGATCTTTCCCTGCACCATGACGGGATGATCGATGACGATACTTCCGGAACTCGACTCCGCATCCAGCTGGAACGCGGCGTCGTCAGGAAGGTCGATCTGGACTGAACCGGAACCCGTGTCGAGGTCCCAGGTTCCGCGCTGCCTGCCATCGACCCTGATGCGGCCGCTGCCGGCACGTGCGTGCAGCGCGCCGTCGATATTGTGGAGTTCGATGCTTCCCGAGCCGGTCGAAACCCTCACATCGCCGGGCGCAGACTGCGTGAGGGTAATGCTGCCACTCCCAGTATCGCCCTCAAAAGTGCCGGCAATACCATTCGCGCGTATCGAGCCACTGCCCGTGTCGGCGACGGCGCCGCCACTGATATTGCTGAGTGTGACGCTGCCCGAGCCGGAATCGGCTTTAACGATCTCGGCCACACCGTCGATCGTCATGGATCCTGAGCCAGTATCGGATTTCACGCGGGTCGCGGCGGGTACCGTGATTTCGTAGCTGATCGAGATGTTGCCTTTCAGACCGCGGCCCTTCAGGTAGCCAACGCGCAGGCTGTCGCCATCCAGCTCAATCGGGGGGTCGGCCAAAATCCGGTCCAACAGCTCCTGCGCATTGTCTTCGCTGCGCCGAAACCAGGAGTTCCCGACTTTGACATGGCCCACGATTTCAACGCGGTCGACGGCGCCGGCCTCGATGGTGATGCTGCCGCTGCCCGTCGACACGTCCAGCAAAATGGGCTCTTCGACGCTAAGTGCCTGTTCGAACGAGCCTTTTGCCGCGCGAGCTTCGGATGCCCACAGGCTGGCTACGAGCGCGACACCTAATGCAATCCATAATCCGTTCGACTTCAGATTCACTGTTCTTCCTCCGGGGCGCTTGCCCCTAAAAACCGGTTCTACAGCTTAGATACCTGCCAGGCGGTTTTGGTTGCGATGCACTCGGATCATTTGAGCCAGACGACGTAGAGGCCCTGCATCGTCGCGCAGCGCTTGTCCTCGTGAAACAGGTCGACTTGGATATCCAGCCGGATGCGCCCGGGGTCGCTGGCCTTGAGCGTGGCCAGGCAGGCCTCGAAATCGTCGGGCTTGATGGTCGCGTTCACGGTCAGGTGGCCACGGGCCGGTCGCTCGAAGGTCATTTCATTCTTGTAGACGACGATCTCGGTGTTCTCGATACCGTTGTCGAGGAATGCCAGCGTTGACACGGCCCAGCCACTAAACAGGCAGATGCTGGCGATGCTGCCGCCGAACGCCGTGCCCTTGTTGTTGATGTTCGGCGCGAGCGGCGCCTCCATCGTCAACGTCAGGTTGTCAAAGTCGACAAACGACAGGTGCATCGCCGTGAGCAACGGAATATCCCGCCGGCACTCGGCTTCGAAGGCATTCAGGTCTATCATGCGGTATCCGAACAGCACCCGGAGTCATTGATGGATTTCGAATTCTCACCCAAGGTACAGGATCTTCGCAAACGCCTGCTCGCTTTCATGGATGAGCACATCCACCCGAATGAGGTGCTGTTCGAGGAACAGGTGGCTGACGGCAATCGGTGGGCCGCGCCTGAGCTTCTGTCAGACCTGAAGCAGCGCGCACAGGCGGAAGGTCTGTGGAACCTGTTCCTGCCGCAGAGCTACGGGGAATTCAGCCCGGGCCTCACCAATCTCGAGTACGCACCGTTGGCGGAGATCATGGGCCGCGTCCTGTGGGCGTCGGAGGTTTTCAATTGCAGCGCCCCGGACACCGGTAACATGGAAGTACTGGCACGCTATGGCAGCCCGGCGCAGCAGGAAAAATGGCTGACGCCGCTCTTACGCGGTGAGATTCGCTCTGCTTTTTGCATGACCGAGCCCGAGGTCGCCTCATCGGATGCCACCAATATTGAAACGTCGATGCTGCGCGACGGCGACGAATACGTGATCAACGGCCGCAAGTGGTGGTCCAGTGGCGCCTGCGGTGAGCGCTGCAAGGTGTACATCGTCATGGGCAAGACGGACCCTGGAAACGAGAACCGCTACCGACAGCAATCCATGATTCTCGTTTCGGCCGACGCAGATGGCGTTACGGTAGAGCGTCCGCTGAAGGTGTTCGGCTATGACGACGCGCCGGAAGGTCACGCAGAAGTCGTTTTCGACAACGTTCGCGTACCGGCGGCCAACCTGCTGCTTGGCGAAGGGCGCGGGTTCGAAATTGCTCAGGGGAGACTCGGTCCCGGTCGCATTCATCATTGTATGCGCCTGGTCGGGCTCGCACAGCGCGCACTCGAGGCCATGTGTGTTCGCGCCGAAACCCGAGTGGCCTTCGGTCGCCCGTTGTCGAAACAGCAGTCCGTTCGCGAGCAGATCGCGAGATCAGCTTGCGAGATCGAGCAGGCTCGATTGCTGACGCTCAAGGCGGCCGATCGCATGGACAAAGGCGGCCACAAGGCGGCCAAGGACCTCATCGCCATGATCAAGATTGTCGCGCCGTCGATGGCTTGCCGGGTTCTGGATCGAGCCATACAGGTTCATGGCGGTGCCGGCGTCTGCCAGGATTTTTTCCTGGCGCACGCTTATGCGGCAGCACGGACGATCCGCCTCGCCGACGGACCCGACCAAGTGCATATGATGCAGCTGGGCCGCAACCTGGCGGCCGCGTCGATTTAGAGTTTGAGGTGTCATACATAGGTCAGCGAACGGCCGGTAAGCGTTTAAAAGCGATCGGTGAAACCTCTGAATTCGCGCTATCATGGGTGACTGCTTCTGACCCGAAGCGGAAGTTCGCCAAACACGCTTGGCAGCGTAAAGCTCGAGACGCCATGCCCGGCTCGCACTTTCGTAATCGCATAATCGTAAACAAAAGGGCCGCCGAATAGCGGCCCTTCTTGCACTAGCTGAATGCCAGGTTCTTCCGTGGTGGGGAAGGCCTGTTCGCCTCTGCCAGGTTACGGCAGTTGTCCAAGCACATGTTCTGCGATCAGAGCGTGTACTTTTCTCGTCGGGTGCAATTGATCCCAGAAGACGTATTCATCGCGGTTTTTGCAGAACGCGTCTTTGAGCACGTCGGGGGTGACACAAGCGTCCGTGACGTTGGTAAAACCGTAATCCTCGGGATTCAACACTAACCCGCCGACGAAATTGAACAGATCGACGTCCGAGAAATTCATTCTCGCGAGATTGGGTAGCACGACACTGGGCTGCAGGAAGTAATTGTTGTACATCAAGCTCAGAACCGGTTCGATCTCTTCCGGCGGCCGGCCCCCGTTCGAAATCGGCCCGTACTCGACGGGTGGCAAATTCGTGAACAGGAGGTTGCGCGCTCCGCAGTCGTAGAGTCTGTCTATGTTGGCGGCGATACTGAGTGCCATGCCATTCATGATGGCCATTGCCGCCCCGATATCGGGTTCAGGTGGCGCCATTACAGCCATGATGTCGAGCAGGTCCGCGTAACCGGAATCCACGATAAACAGCGTGTCTTCCATCGGAGCGTAGGTGCAGTAACCATTGTTCATCCAGTCGGTTACCTGCGAGGTAAGGTTCTTCGGGATGGCGTAATCGCTTCCTTGTGCGCGGCCGTAGGCAAAGGCATAGTTGCCGAAAGCGGGATCGCGATACGCCGGTTTACCCCATTCGGTCAGCTCCATTTCCCGTGCTAGGACCTCGACCCAGGTGGGACCGTTGGTGGGACGATGTCCACCAATGCCGTAGCTGGCAAACTCAATCAGCTCGAATGGTGGGTGCGCGGTCTCCCCGGTGACCGCGAAATGGTTGCCGGGATCCATGAAGCTGGCACCAAAGATAAAGATACGTTTATAGCCGTGGTCAGGTTCCGCGAAAGCCATCCCGGCCGCCAGTGGCAGCAGCGCCAGAATGGCGACGATCATGCGTCTCAAAGTAGTCATGTCCTCCTCCTTGAATTGAGCAGATGCGGAGCCGCATTCCAGCGGGACTGCCACCCCGCACAAATAGCGTATGCGGAGCCGCGCGGAGAAGCATGACCGGAACGTGACCGGTTTCTGACCATCACAGATGGGAGTCGATTCGAGCGCGTCGCACGGTCGGTCTGCTGCATGGTTTTCCGCTACCAAAACCGTAGAATGGGGAGATTCAGCGAGCGGGCGTGAGTATCGAGACGCGGCTCCAAGGTCAGGTTAGTCATGAACCAACACCCTGTGTACCGTTTCGATGACTTCGTGGTCGATGCGGAGGCTTGGCAGCTTTCCCGAGGTGGACAGGAGATTCACCTCAAGCCGATGGTGCTGGAACTCCTGATTTACCTGATTGCCAACCGCGGCCGGCTTGTGACACGGCAGGAGCTGATGGACTCCGTCTGGAGTGACACGGTGATCAGCGAATCTGCAGTTACGAAGGCCGCGGCTCGACTGCGAAAGGCGCTGGGCGACAATTCTGCCACCCACCGCTACCTGGAAACGGTGCGTTCACGCGGGTATCGATTCGTCGGCGATGTGGAGGAGATCAAGCACTCGGGTCACTCCGGCGTGCCTCTCCAGAGGACCTATGCCGGCACCCAGAGCCGAGCTCTGATTGCGGGCTTTGTCACGATCGTGTTGCTGATAATCCTCGCTGTTTTCTGGCTGCGTGTTCCTCAGCATGAGACTTTGCCAGCGGAGGATATCCGCTCGCTCGCGGTGCTGCCGCTCAGCAACCTGACCGGCAACCCTGAACAGGACTATTACGTCGACGGCCTCCAGGATCTCCTGATTACGGAGCTCTCGCAGCTCCCGGGTTTGCGGATCACATCCCGGCAGTCTACGAAGCGATATCGGGGTAGCGAGCTGCCCACGACCGGCATTGCCGCAGAACTCGGGGTAGATGCTCTGATTGAAGGCAGCCTGATTCGGGAGGGCAGTAAGATCGAGGTGACGGTCCAGTTGATAGACGGTCGAACCGACGCACATCTCTGGGCGGAACGCTACTCGCGCGACACGTCCGACGTTTTTAGCCTGATTTCAGACATGGCGAATGCCATCGGCGCAGAGATCGGCGTTGCCGAGGCGTCACCGGCAGTCAAAGAGTCGGTTCACAGCCGGATGGGGCAGATCGACCCAAGTGCCGTTGATGCCTACGCCCTCGCCACTACGCATCTCGATCGATTTACCAGCGATAGCATCCACAGCGCCATCAAGCAGTTTGAAACGGCAGTCTCCATCGAACCGGAGTTCGCACTGGCATGGAGCGGACTGGCGGCGGCGCATGCTATGGAAGCATTGGTTGGCCTTGCCCCGCCCCGAGATTCAATTGAAATTGCCCGGGCTGCGGCATTGAAAGCAATCGAAGCGGACGAGCAGTTTTACAGCGGCTACTCCGCGCTCGGTTGGGCCCGGATGTGGACGGGAGACACTGATGGCGCTTGCGAATCTTTCGAGGAAGCATTGCGTCTCAACCCGTCGGCCCCTGATGCGATTCATGGTCACGCCGACTGCCTGATGTTCGACGGCCGCACGGACGAAAGCCTTTCCCGGTTACGCGAGCTGCTGACGGTCAGCCCATTCAGCGCCATGCATAACTTTCCGTTGCCAATTCATCTTTACATGGAACGCCGCTTTGATGAGGCAATCGCCGCAGCGACGGCCATGCAGGCGCGGACCCCTCAGTTCCCGATGCACTGGTTCCTTGCGAAAGTTTACTGGCAGCAAGGCCGCTTCGAAGAGGCGCTGGTGGAGGAGCGGCTGCAGTTCAAGTGGCAGAGCGATACCGTTCTGCTGGCGGCCCTCGAAGAAGGTCTCGAAGCCGCCGGATTCACCGGCGCAATGCGCGCCAAGGCTGAAGCCCTGGCTACCCGGGCGAACGAGTCCTACGTAGATCCCTTTGATATCGCGGAGACCTTCTCGCGGGCCGGGATGGTCGACGAGGCCGTGCACTGGTTAACAAAGGCCGTTGAGCAAGGCTCGTTTGAGACCAAATACCTTGCGTTCTGGCCCGACCTGGACGTCCTGCGCGAAGATCTGCGATTCAAAGACCTTATGGAACGTGTATACGGGCCGCGGGCTCTGGACATCAGTCGGGTCGCTGATGCAAGTCGACTACGAGGCCAATGAGTCGATCATGAGTGTCCGGTTCGCGCCTTCCTGCCGTTCCAGAGTCTGCGGAACTGTCTATACGTTTTTTCAGTCGAAGGGCTGGTAATGGCCGGAAGCTGCCAGTCGCCTGGTCTGATGTAGAATGGCGGCTACTGACCCAAAGCAGCGATTCGCTCAACAACACACTAGAGTCGAATCTGGATCGAGTTCGTGCACGTATCAATCACTGACCTCATCAAACATCCAATGATCGCGCTTGTGTGCCTGGCAGTTCCTGCCTTTGCTTCCGACGAGTGCACGTTCAGTGAAGTAGGGATTCTGGAGAACATCAAGCATATTGCAGACGCGCACCCGGGTGCGTCTGTCGACTCACAACGTCTTCGTGCTTCGTGGGAACTCGACGCGGGAACAGTCGAGTATTTCGAGGCGGGTGGCTGCCATGACTATGGCGAAAAAGCTGGGCGCGAAACCCGAATGGTCGAAGCACGAGACGACGATTCGGTGCTAGAGATTGCCATTGCGCTCGCTCGGAAGTTCATGACAGAGCAGAACCTAAAGCTAGTCGTTGAAGCGATTGACAATCGCGCTTTAGAGACGGTCGCGGGAGACGAGACAGATACACAAATTATCGGGCATCCGTTCGGGGAAATCGTAATTAGTCACAGCTTCGCTGACGGAACCGACACGGTGGAAGTCGCTTGGCCCGTCTACTGATATGAATGGCTGGTTTTGGCAATCCCGGATGCTCAACGGTTGCCTGCGGAGATTCACGCGCCCGCGTGACCGGTGTTAACCCAACGCGGGTGTTGCGGATTCACATTGCTCACGTATTACTGGTGCTGTCGAACGGCCTTTCCGGCTTCGAGTACCAAGTGCCTCAATAGAAACGGAGGCTAGTTCAGGAAAGTTCAGTCACGCCCGACAAAAATGTCCAGCGGCAGTATTGCGGTCACACCGACGTTTGGCACGTCCACCAGTTGGCCTATCCGCATATCGACAGCAATACTCGCGATCATGTAGGACTGCGTCCGGTCATAACCATACTCCGATACGATGTAGTCGATCATGGCGGCCAGTGCATTTCTTGCCGCAAGATTGATATCGCCCGACAGATTGGCAAGGCCCGCGATCTTCGGCGAGCAGCTTTTCGCCAGGTAAGGTTGTCACGACGCCGGGAAAACTCGCGTTCGGAATACGCACGCCCGGCAGCGCATCGCTGACGGCATAGTCGCCATTGATGCGCCACACGATGAAACGCTCATCGGTGCCAAACTGGTCGCCGGCGAATCCGAAAGGTCCGGCTTCGGTCCAGCCGACATCGGCAGGCTCCAAAGCCTCGATGGTCACGGCCAGCACGTCGCCCGCCTTGGCGCCGTTGATAGAAACCGGCCCGGTCAGTGCGTGGACTATGCCGACCCCTTCCCGCGGCATGCTTTTGGCGCTCGAGAACTTGTCCGGATCGAGGGTCAGGTCAAAAGCATCGCGGCCGATAAATACGATGCGCTCACCGGGGTCGGCTTTGGCAACCATCGGGATATCGGGGTGGAGGCGGTTGATGCAGGCCGGATCCTCGGCACAGCTTGCGCTGCGATCGCCGACGACAATGTCGGCCGCAGCGTCCGCGAACATGACCACGCTCAACAGGAGCACGCCGGAAAGACCAATATTCATGAATACGCTCCTGTAGCGGCGAGAAAATTCAACCTCGCCTGTGGTTAATTAGCAGTTATCTTGGCTGCGGAAATCCGGACTGCGTCAAAACTCGACAGTTGGCTTCGGGTCGTAGAGAAATCGAAGCTGTTCGCCTAGCGGAGCCAACCACTGGTTCACCCAATCGACGTTACCCTGGCTGACCTGCGGAATGAGAGGAACCAGCACGAGAATGAATGCCGCAAGGCCGATCCAATAAGCCGGATGCACCGATCTGCGGGTTAGTGCATCGTAGGCCACGCCTATTATCAGGAAGATGCTGCACGACAGTATGCCAACCGGAATGGACAGCGGGTGGAAACCGCTGATTACCATTACCCATCGACTAACTCCGGCACCAACACCGATGCCGCTCGCAACAATCATTAGTCGCTTATGCGCCTGCCATCGTTTCGTCAATGCCATGCGTATTGAAGCAGCGTAAAACGCGACGAACAAGACCAGGTTGGCGAGGATGATCGGCGCGTATAAAAGCCAGATAACTGGTTCACCATTGCGTGCAGCCTCGGCTGCACGTGCGGACACAACGAGTAACCCGGTCAGGGTCATCAGCAGCACAAGAAGAACGCTCACCTTGCCGAGCATTCTGTGCAGTGCTTGCCGGCGGCGCCCGATCAGAATTGCCTGCAGAGGGAACAAGACCAGCCAAAGGAAAAAGCTCCAGCCGTGCAAATGCAATGGAAAGCCCGCTGGGGGGTATGCCTTGCCGATGATTGGCGCAAAGTACGTAAACCAGAAGCCAGAGAGACCGGCCGCACTAATCAAGACGGCAAGCCCCGAGAAAAACAGGTGATCCAACCTGTGTTGATTGCCCAGTTTGGTCATGTCGTCTGCCCCCCCCGCTATCGGCCGTGTATCTCGCTCAACGCGCTATCAAGCGCCGCGACGAACAGGTCGACGTGTTCGTGCCGGAACACCAGCGGCGGCCGCAACTTGAGTATGTTGCCGTCGCGTCCTTCGTTGCCGACAAGTACCTGGCGCTGCCGCATCAGCTCCAGCAAGCGCACCGTCTCGTCGCTTGCCGGCGTGCGAGCGTTACGATCCGTGACGAATTCGACCCCGATGAGCATACCATTGCCTCGCACATCACCGATCAGCGGTTGCGTTGCCATGAGTTCGCGTAGCCGGCCACGGAAATACTCACCCACGACCCGGCCGTTCTCTATCAGGTCATCCCGCTCGATGACATCGAGCAC
This sequence comes from uncultured Woeseiaceae bacterium, assembly GCA_945787845.1. Taxonomy (GTDB): domain Bacteria; phylum Pseudomonadota; class Gammaproteobacteria; order Steroidobacterales; family Woeseiaceae; genus UBA1847. The sequence continues at coordinate 91,354 of CALZJH010000001.1, forward strand.
CGCGTTGCCTGCGGCGCAGGCCACCGTGTTGCCGCCGAAGGTACTGAACAGGCCGGTCTTCTCGGTAAAGTGCTCAAGGATTTCGGACCGGGTCACGACGACACCCAGCGGATGGCCGTTCCCCACCGGCTTACCCATCGTGACGAAGTCGGCCTGCATGCCGTGGAGTTCATGCCCCCACCACTGCCCCATACGACCGAAGCCGGACTGCACCTCGTCGCAAATCATCAGGCCGCCGGCCGCACGAACGCGTCTTTCCACTTCACGCAGATACCCATCGGGCGTCTGCGGCACGCCGCTCGAACAGAGCGCGGAATCGATCATGAACACCGCGAGTTCATGCCCGGCGTCGGCGAGGTCGGCAATCGCCCGGTCCGCGTCGGCGGCGTACCGGGCGGCGATGTCGGGTGTCCCCTCGCGGTACTTGCCGCGATACGGGTCCGGCACGATCAGCCCCTGGAGGTGGTCCGGCAACGTCGTGTCCGGATGCCCCGGCGAAAACTCCCGGATCGGGCCGGTGATACCGTGGTAAGCGTCTTCCATGAGCAGGCCGCCCGAACGGCCCGTCATAATCCTGGCCATTTGCCAGGCGACATCGTTCGCCTCGCTGCCCGAATTCACGAACACGCAGGCGTCCAGGTGCGGTGCGAGTTTGTCCGTAAGGCGCTCGGCGTATTCGAGAATGCTGCTGTAGAGATAGCGCGTATTGGTATTGAGGGCCGCCGCCTGACGCGAGATCGCCTTCACGACATGCGGATTGCAGTGCCCGACCTGTGGAACGTTGTTGTAGCAGTCGAGGTAGGTGTTGCCATCGGTTGCATAGAGGAACGGTCCGCGCGCCCGTTCGAAATGCATGGGCGTGTCGTAGAACTGCGTTACGTTCTTGCCAAGCAGCGCCTGGCGCTTCTTCCGCAGGACCTCCTCGTCGGCGCCAATGAGCATGGCCGGGAAGCGGCAGGCCCGCCGGACTGCGCTGGTACAGGCAAGGGCGCCGATCGTCAACAGCTCCTCGAGTTCCTCAACGAACGTTTCGTTCGACGGCATGTGCCCCGGCGTCTCGGGATGGAGGGCATTGCGTGCCGCGACGACGGTTGCCCCAAGCGCATAGCGTGCGCAGATGAGGTCGTACAGCAGGTCGACCTCATCTTCTTCCAGCGCAAAGGTGCTGTCGAAACCCATTGCGGCGTTACAGATAGCATCGAGCAGCTTGTCGTCAGTTCGCTCAGTCCTGTCGGGAATGATCGCGAGGTCGGCGATGACCGGGCCGTAGAGCATGTCCCCGAAATCGATCAGGCCGGTCACCCGTTCCGGGTCGTTCGCGTCGACGAGCACGTTGCCACAGTGGGCATCCTGGTGAATGACCTGGTGCCGGGTATTATCGAGCCGGGGTTTCGCGTCTTCCCTGAAACGATCGAATACCGAGTCGACCAGGGCGCGTGCTGACTTATCGCCGATGTGTTTTGCGAGTGGCTGGAAGCGCAGACAATTGGCGACGTCCCAAGGGTGATCGTTTGCACGCGCCGCCGGATGAAAAAAGCTGCCCAGAGCGACGTTGAGCCGGCCCATGAGTGCACCGGTCTCACGCCATGTGCGCAGCGTGGCCGGCGAGTCGTCTACCGGTATGCCGGGCAGGTAGCTGAGCAGGCGCAGAATATGTGAGTCACCGTTTTCCACCGTGACACGGCGCAGCAACTGGCCGTCTCGATCGACGAGCACTCGCGGCACAGGCAAGGACGGGTCGCGAGACCGGATGTGCTGCAGCGCCTCTACCTGGAGCCCGACGATGTCCTCATCGTCCAGGGCATTTGAGATCTTGAATATGTACGAGCCATCGTCGCCGTCGAGCCGGAAGTTCAGGTCACGTTCGCCACCGAGCGGGTGCAGCGCTCCACCAACGGCGAAGTAGGTGTGCGCGAGATGTGTGGCTTCGTCGTTGTCGACGTCAGGCAGGTTCCGGTCGAGCAGTCGAATCTCGGTCTCAGGCATCTTGGCGTTTTTCCAGCAGGGTGGCGAGCGGGTCAGGACCAATAGCCGCATCTGCGGGTAGCTTCAGGGCATCGAGCAACAGTCCGAATACCTGGCCCTGCGAAGACACGTGCAGTTTGCTGAAGATGCTCTTCTTGTGGTTGCGCACAGTGCCGGGCGTGATGCCCAGTTCGCGCGCCGACAGCTTGTCGGAATAGCCGCGCATCGTCAGCTGCATGATGTCCATTTCACGAGCCGTCAGCAGCGAGCAACCAAAATTATCCATGACGAAGCGCAAGTGTGTGTGGAACGAATCGGCCTGGCCTGCGCCGCTCTCGAATGACGCCCCCTGTGCCGCCCAGAAGCGCCGCATTGTCGCGACGACCACAGGGCTGGCCGCGGACAGCTTTTCCGTGTCTGTGTTCGAAAAGGGCTCCGACGCACCGACACGCGACAACGGAATATGCACAAGCGTGTCATCGTCGCAGTGTGTGTTGATACTGAACTCGGAGACAATGTTGACGTGGCCCCAGTACTTCAGGAAGTAGTCGGACTCGAAGAAGTCATCAGGACAGATATCGTCGAGAAGCGTGCAGGTCGGGAGGGTGCCGCGCAGGAAATGGTCGTATACCGGGTCGAGCAGATACAGGCTCTCCAGGTAGGACACGGCCTCCGCGCCGGGGGGAATGTCGTCGAGAATTGCGATAGGTGCCGAATGGCGGCGCAATACAAACACGCCCGAGAAATCGACGGGCACGAGCTTGCCAATGGCAGCGCACAGGCGCCGTGGCGTCGATGCTTCGTCGATGGTTTCAATAACCGGTGCGAGGCTCTCTGACCAGGCTCTGAATTCGTCCGTGTTGAGCATCGTGAAAATCATAGCATCGAAAGCCCGCTGGCCAGGACATTTAGGATATTGTTGGTTCCGGGCCTTGCGGCCATCATGACAGGCTGAAAAGCATTGCGGAGCAGAGAGATGAGCGCGGTACTGACTGTCGGTGTCCTGGGCGGAATGGGCCCGGACGCCACGGTGGATTTCATGGCCAAAGTGCTTGCCGCCACGCCAGCCGGTTCTGATCAGGACCACGTGCACATGCTCATTGATCACAATCCGCACGTCCCGGATCGAACTCGCGCGATTCTTGGCAAGGGCGGTGAAGCGGGGGCCGTCCTTGCGCAAATGGCAAAGCAGCTGCAGCAAGCGGGTGCCGATATGATTGTCATGCCCTGCAATACGGCACACGCATTTCAGCCGGATATCGAGGCGGTCCTGGATGTCCCGTTCGTGTCGATTATCGACGAGACGGTTGCGGCCTGTGCAGCGTTCGAGGCGGTGGGTTTGCTGGCGACGAAAGGGTGTCTCGCCAGCGGCATCTACGACAACGCATTGTCGGCTGCCGGGGTTCGCGCCGTCATGCCGGACGATGCTGAAACGACAGCCTTCATGAAGCTGACGGCCAGCATCAAAGCCGGTGACAGCGGTCCCGAAGTCGGAACAAGAATGCTGCAGCTGGCGAACGCACTGGTTTCGCGGGGGGCGCAGGCCGTCATCGCGGGCTGCACGGAAATCCCACTGGTGCTTGACCAGTCAATGCTCGATGTGCCGCTGGTTTCATCAACTGACATACTGGCCGAGGCGACCGTCGCATACGCGCTTGGCCAAAAAGACCTGAACCACAAACGACAAGGCAGCATGGCATGAAAGACCTGCTCAAAGACCCGACTCTTCTTCGTACCCAGGCGTACATCAACGGCGCATGGGTGGACAGCGACAGCGGCGAGACGTTCCCGGTTCACAATCCAGCGACACAGGAAGTCATCGCAGAGGTCGCCAGCGTCGGCGCCGCGGAAACGCGCCGCGCCATTGAGGCGGCAGAAGTGGCGCAAAAGCCCTGGGCGGCGCTGTCCGCGATGGAACGCTCTGCGGTCCTGAAGAAGTGGAACGACCTGATCCTCGAGAACGTCGAGGACCTCGCGATCATCATGACGCAGGAACAGGGCAAGGTCCTGGCCGAATCGCGCGGCGAGATAGTGTATTCGGCATCCTTCATCGAGTGGTTTGCCGAGGAAGGCAAGCGTGTCTATGGCGACGTGTTCCCACTGCCGCAGGGCAGCAGCCGCGGCATTGCGATCAAGCAACCCGTTGGCGTCGTTGCGGCGGTGACACCCTGGAATTTTCCGAGCGCCATGCTGACGCGCAAATGCGGTCCTGCACTGGCGGTCGGCTGCGCCATGGTCGCAAAGCCGGCGCACGAGACGCCTTTGTCGATGCTGGCGCTTGCCGAACTCGCGGATCGAGCGGGACTTCCGGCCGGTCTGCTCAGCGTCGTGCCGGGTGCTCACGCCAAACCTATTGGCGACGAAATGTGCAGTAACCCCATCGTGCGGAAGTTTACGTTTACAGGTTCCACACGCGTCGGCAAGATGCTGACCGCGCAATGCGCGGAGACGATGAAGCGCACGTCAATGGAGTTGGGCGGTAACGCACCGGTGATCGTTTTTGACGATGCGGACCCGGCCAAGGCGGCGGCCGGGGCGGCGGCATCGAAGTATCGCAACTCGGGCCAGACCTGTATCTGTGCGAATCGTATTCTCGTGCAGGAAGGTATTTATGACGAGTTCGTCGAAGAGCTGAAAAAGGTCGTCGGTACCTTCAGGATCGGTGACGGCATGGACGAGACGTCGACGCATGGCCCGGTCATCACGCGCAAAGCGCTCGAGGACATCAAGTCGATGGTCGATGACGCCGTTGAGCAGGGCGCGGAGATTGCTGCCGGCGGTCAATTCGGTGAGGAAGGCGAGCAGTTCATCCAGCCGACGATCCTCTGCAACGTTACCGAGGACATGCGCGTCTTCAGGGAAGAAATTTTCGGGCCGGTCGCGCCGATCTTCAAATTCAAAACTGAAGAAGAGGCTATCGCCATGGCCAACGACACCGAGTTCGGGCTGGCGGCCTACCTGTTCACCAGGGACCAGGGCCGCACCTGGCGGGTGTCCGAAGGCATTGAGTACGGCATGGTCGGCGTGAACGAGGTGCTTATCTCGTCAACCTACATTCCATTCGGCGGCGTCAAGGAATCGGGCCAGGGCCGCGAAGGCTCGAGCTACGGCGTCGACGACTACCTCGAGATCAAGTACATCTGCATTGGCGACCTGGATTCCTGACCCAGGGGCTAGAATGAATCTGCCGCTATCGCCATCGTCAGGTCGGGGTCGGCCGACATCGCTGCCAGGTAGCCGTGGGCCCGTGGCAGGACATGTGCGCAATAGAACGCGGCGGTCGCGAGCTTCTTCTTACCGAACGACGCATTAGCGCTGCTCGACTCCGAGATCGCGATGGCCGCGGACTTGGCGAGATAGGCGCCGCCGAGCACGGTGCCCGCCAGCATCAGGAGATTGAAGCTCGCAGCACCCGTCGTAGTCGGACCTGACGCCGCATTGGCGATCAGCCAGTTCATCCCCTCTTCGAGCTGGCCGAGACCGGCTCGTAGGGACTCGGCGATACCAGCAAGCGCGTCGTCACCTTGCATGGAATCGCACAGCTCCCGTAGTTCGCTGATCAATGCACTGAGCTCGCGCCCTTCGTCAGCGAGAACCTTGCGTCCGGCGAGGTCGCCGGCCTGGATGCCACTCGTGCCCTCGTAGATGGTCAGAATGCGGGCGTCACGGTAATACTGCGCGGCGCCGGTTTCCTCGACGAAACCCATGCCTCCGTGGATCTGGATGCCCAGTGACGTGACCTGTTCGCTGGTTTCCGTGCACCAGCCTTTGACAACAGGCGTAAGGAGCGACAGTCGCTTGCCGGCCGCGGAACGTGCGTCCGCGTCGGCCGATTTGTGCTCAATGTCGTCCTGCGACGCGGCGGTGTATGCGATTGCCCGCATGGCTTCCACCTGGCAGCGCATCAGCATGAGCATTCGCCGGACGTCGGCGTGATGAATGATGGGTGCTTTGTCATCACGTCCCGGCACGCGCCCCTGGATGCGCTCGTTGGCGTATGACCGCGCCAGCTGGTATGCGCGCTCACTGATTGCAACACCCTGCAGGCCGACTTCAAGACGTGCGTGGTTCATCATCGTGAACATCGCATAGAGCCCCTTGTTCTCCTCGCCAATGAGATAGCCGACAGCACCTTCGTTGTCACCGAAATTCATTACCGCAGTCGGGCTGCCGTGGATGCCCAGTTTGTGCTCCAGGGCCGTCGCGTAAACGTCATTTCTTTCGCCCGGCTCGCCGTTCTCGTCCAGCAGGAATTTCGGTACCAGGAACATGGAAATGCCGCGCACACCTTCCGGCGCACCGTCGATACGTGCAAGCACCGTGTGAATGACGTTGCCAGACAGTTCGTGGTCGCCCCACGTAATGAAGATCTTGTTACCTCGAATCCTGAACTGGTCGCCTTCGCGTTCGGCGCGGCAGGCGACGGCTGAAAGGTCGGAGCCGGCCTGTGGTTCGGTCAGGTTCATGGTTGCGGCCCATTCCCCTGTTGTCAGTTTCGCGAGGTATTGCTGCTTGAGCTGGTCGTTCGCATGGACCTCCAGCGCGGCAACCGCATCGCGCGTAAGCATAGGCATGAGGGAATAGGCCATGTTCGCGCTTTGCAGCATTTCCGCTGTGGCAAAGGCGACCGTCGATGGCAGGCCCATGCCATCATATTCGGGGTCACCTGCAACTGATTGCCAACCATTTTCGACGAACTGCCGGTGAACATCGGCTAGCACATCGGCGACGTGAACAGTCTTCCCGTCCAGGCGACAGCCCTGCTGGTCTGTGGGGATGTTGGTGGGCGCCACGACGTCACTCGCAAACTTGCCGGCTTCTTCGAGAACCTGCTCGAGGTCCTCAACCTCCATACCCTCGAACGCATCGAGAGACAGCACTTTTTCGATCTCTGCCAGGTGCCGGATACAGAAGTTGATGTCAGATAGTGGTGGGTTGTAGGTCGTCACGTCGGGCCTCTGTCAGGGACTGTTGTGTATAAGGAACCGCCAAATTCTAGTCCTATGCCGGCTCACCTTGAATCATGCATCGATGGTATGCGGTGCGCTACTGTTCCTCCTGCATTTCCTCTTCGTACACCTGTGAGGCTGTCTGCGCGGAAGACAGGGCATCGCCAAACGCGATCGGCTGATCGGCCTGCGAGCCTTCCTTTACAAAGCGATAGGCAACGAAGCCGATCAATAAAAGGTGGACCGCCGCCGTGAACAGGAAGAGTCCATCGTCGCCCCGGATCGTGATCAGCGCCGAAGCCACGAACGGACCGATGATTGCGCCTATGCCGTAGACGAGCAGCAAGCCGGCCGAGACCTTTACATATTCGCCGTGGTCGGCGTAGTCGTTCGCGTAGGCGACGACGATCGAATACAGCGGAAATGCGAACGCGCCCCAGACGCCACCGAGAACGATTACAGAAACGACGCCGAAGTGTGGCGCCAGCAAGGCGAGCGCCAGCCCGGCAGCACTGCCAAGCAGGCATACTGCGACAAGTATTTTGCGCCGACCCAGCAAATCGGACAGCAGTCCAAGCGGCCATTGCAGAATGGCGCCGCCGATAATAGCGGCGGCCATGAACCAGGCGGCCATAGACACGGCGTCGCCGATAGCTGAGCCATAGACCGGGGCGAGACCCCAGAACGCCCCATTGGCCAGGCCGACGGCGAAACACCCGACGGTTCCCGACGGCGATGTGTGGAACAGTTCCCGAATATCCGTCTTGGTCGAGGCGGGCTGGTCGGGTGAGGGTGAATCGGACAGCGCTATCGGGACAGCGCCGATCGAGAAGAGTATCGACGCGATAACGAAGAGCTGCAGGCCGGTCGGGTTGTATAGCAGGTTCATCATTTGCCCGGCGGCCATCATGGTCAGTGTGATCATCGAGTAGGTTGAGAAAACCACACCGCGATTGGCATTCGTCGAACGCTCGTTAAGCCAGGACTCAATGACTATGTAGAGAGAGGCAAGGCAAAATCCTGTCAGGAAACGCAGCACGCCCCAGACAACGGGCTCGACAACCAGGCCATGGATGAGGGGAGCTGCAGATGCGATGGCACTCATCGCGAGAAACACGCGAATATGCCCGACGCGACGCAGGAGTTCTCCGCTCTTCAGGCAGCCGACGGTAAATCCGAGAAAGTACGCGGCACCCATCGTTCCGATGGCCAGGGTCGAGAAATCTTCGAGCGAGGCGCGCACAGGCAGCAGCGTGAACTGCAAGCCTTGCCCTGAGAGCAGAATAGCGGCGCTGAGAAGTAGTGCTGCGACGGGCGCCAGGGCACGGAGGAACATTGCTCTACCTGTCGGAATTGTGGGCAGTCGCCCGGGTCGGAATCGCGTACTTTACCAGCCCGCCGGCAGTCTACAAACGGCTCTTTTCGTCTTCAGGTCCTGCCGTCGAGAACGAGCGGCGTTCGCGCGTATGCAGGAAGTAGTCCCACGCGAGTTTGATCACGATCAGCAGCGCTGCGAACGTGGTGTAGGTCAGCACGCCCGGCCAGGTCTGAATGGCCGTCAGGGCTGCGGCAATGGTCACGAACAAGGCGAGACTGCGTTTGAACGGCAGCCACAGCAAGGCCCCGGCACGGGCCCTGCGGAACTCGCCGAGAAACAGGAAGTTGATGATGAACGAGAGTCCGTGACCCACGAGGAACAGCAGCGAACACTTGAGGAGCAGCGGCGCCTGCGTGCGCACGAATTCATTGCCATCGATTCCTGCCAGCGCCTCCTGGGCAACCACCAGTGCCACGCCCGTGATGACCAGTATGAAGAGGAATGCGCCACCCGATTTTATGATGGCGAAAAGGGAGATCAGGAAACTGCTGCCAGGAGAGACGTCAACCCAGCGATTTTCATAGGGGTCGCCAAACAGCGAGGCAGTCATCAGCTTCAGCCCGCTGAAAAGCCCGACCCACAGGGCCTCGAACCAGTAAACCACGACCAGCTGGAACAACGTGAGGTCGAGCGCGAAATACAGGAAGAGCATGCCCGCGTTAGCCGCGAACAGCGTCAGGGCCGCGACGCCGCGAGGTCCGATTCGGTGGCTGGCGCCGGTGGACTCGGCGAATTCTTCGCTGGACACATTCATGCATACAGGCTACGAGCAAATCGAGGGGCGGGGCGGGACGCGGTTCACGAACCGGAAAATCCCGGAGTTGAGATTTGCGTTAAGCTATGCGCTGCCAAACAAGGGGAAAAACAACAATGGCACAAGCTTCGGCGAAAACCTGGTCCTCGGGATTTACGTTTATTCTTGCCGCGGTCGGCGCGGCGGTTGGTCTCGGGAATATCTGGAAGTTTCCGTATGTCGTCGGTGTCAGCGGCGGTGGCGCCTTCGTTCTGATCTACCTGGGCTGCGTCCTGTTTATCGCCATTCCCATACTGATTACCGAGCTCTGGATCGGCCGGGCAGGTGGTCACAGTCCCCCTATTGCCATGGCGAACGTCGCGAAGCAGGCGGGCCTCTCGCCGATGCGCTGGTCGCTGGTCGGGTACATGGCGATGATCGTCGGCTATTTCATCGCCACCTATTACAGCGTCATCGCAGGCTGGACGCTCGCGTATATCTTCAAGGCCGGCAGCGGTTTCGGTGCCGCAGAACCCGCGGCCGTGGCCGCCCAGTTCGATGGCATGCTGGCAGATCCTTACGCGCTAACGTTCTGGCATACGATTTTCATGGCGATCGCGCTGTTGATCGTGGGGCGTGGTCTGAAAGGCGGTATCGAGAAGGCCGTGACGATACTGATGCCGGCATTGTTCGCGATGCTATTGCTAATGATCGGCTACGCGGCCGTGGAAGGTGATTTTGGAGCGGCCATCAGCTTCCTGTTCAGCAGCGACTTCAGCAAGATCGATGGTGGTACCGTGCTGGTTGCCATCGGCCAGGCGTTCTTCTCCATTAGTGTAGCCATGGGTCTGCTCATGACCTACGGCTCCTATGTGCCCAAGAGTGTGTCGCTGACGAAGTCGGCACTGATTATTGCGGGCGCCGACACGCTCGTTGCCTTACTGGCCGGCCTGATGATCTTCCCGCTCGTCTTCGGCAACAACCTGGACCCGGGCTCTGGTCCCGGCCTGATCTTCCAGACCTTGCCCGCCGCGTTTGCCGGCATGCCGGGCGGTGTCGTATTTGGCGTGATCTTCTTCGTCCTGCTGGCGTTCGCGGCCGTGACATCGATCATCGCGCTCATTGAGCCGATCGCGCGTTTTGCCGAGGGCAAGTGGCACATGAAGCGACGCAACGCCCTGCTTATCTTCGGCGGCCTGGCGTGGGCCATCGGCCTGGTGACCGTCTTCTCGTTCAACATCTGGTCGGACGTTGCCCCCCTCGGCCGATTCGAGGTGTTCGCGGGCAAGACGCCCTTCGACCTGATCGACTACTTTACGGCGAACGTAATGATGCCGCTGGGCGGTATCCTGATGGCGCTGTTCGTGGGTTGGCGCATCAAGCCGAAAGTGCTGTCCGACGACCTGACGTTCAGTAATGCCGCTGTGTTCAACACCTGGATCTGGATGATCCGGGTCGTGGTGCCACTGGCAATTCTCTGGGTCATGGTCGAGGAGCTGTCCCCAGGAACGACACAGCGGTTCCTGGATATGCTCCGGGCCGCATGGCCGTTCTAGTTCCTGTCTTGAGTTGGGCCGGGTTTGTCCATTGCTTCAAGCAGCGCACCAAGTCGCTTCGTATTGCCGTAGCGATCGACGATGAGAACCGTATTTGACGCGGGATCGGCCACGAGGTGAGCCATCTGTGGAAGTAACGGGCGCAGCAGAGGCACGTAGCGTGTTGCGGGGCCGTTCTTCACGTCGAGAATGCGGCTGACCCATTCGTACTCAGGGATCGAGTCGTCATCTTCCGTGAGAATCGGAAGCGCATATTGGCGGATCCTGGAAGCATGGACGATATTCGTAATTTCGCCAACGCGTACCGCAGCCAGCTCATTGTTGTACAAGATAATGAGCAGGGACGCGTAGGAGATGTCCTTCGCCTTGAGCTGCCCGACAACAACGCTTGCCGGTACGTGAGGGCTTGCGAGAAATACCTGCCCGGTCTGTTTGCTGACGGCATCGAGAATTTCGGCCAGGGGTACAGCAGCGTATGCCGAGGCCTGTTGTTCGACCTTGTCATCAGCGGCCGCTGTTGTTGCCAGCGTGAATACACACAGTACGATCCAGCTTTGCACGAAGCGTTTCATGGTGGTCACTCTCCAGGGTTTTCAGACGTGTGTTGTTCGCTACATACTCTAACGCAGGGGCAGACCCGGCGGGGTTAATCTGTCGCCGCCGGTTGATTAAAGCGTGATGCCGCCGCCAACGATCAGGGTCTGTCCCGAGACGTAGTTCGATTCCGGTGTGCAAAACAGGTACACGCCGCCCGCTGCTTCCTCGACCGTGCCAGGCCGGCCCAGCGGGATCATGCCGCTAAAGCCTTGGTGTACTTTCTTCGGAATACCGAGTGCGACTTCGTTACCGTCGACGATAGTCGTCATCTTCTCATCAGTGGCTGTTGTCAGACGCGTGTCGATGAAGCCAAAAGCTACGCAGTTAACGTTGACCTTGAGTCGCCCCCATTCCTTCGCCAGCGATTTTGTCAGCCCGAGAACGCCTGACTTCGCAGACGAGTAGTTCGACTGGCCGACGTTGCCGCCTGTACCGGCCACTGAGGAGATGTTCACGACCTTGCGAAATACTTCGCGTTCCTCGGCCGCTTCCTCGGCGGCAGCATTGCGGATAAACGTCGATGCAGCTTTGAGGATTTTCCACGGCGCTTTCAGATGAACGTCGATCATCGCGTCAAACTGTTCGTCGCCCATCTTGTGGATCATTGCGTCCCACGTGTAGCCGGCGTTATTGACAATGATATCCACGCCGCCAAACGCATCGATCCCCGTGTTGATGAAGCGCTCCGCGAAATCGTCGTCTGTAACACTGCCCGCGACAGCTATTGCCTCGCCGCCGGCCGCCTTGATTTCGGCGACCACTTCGTCGGCCGGTTCCTCGTCCAGGTCATTGACGACGATTTTTGCACCATCGTCTGCGAGTTTCAGTGCAACCGCGCGGCCGATACCGCGGCCCGAGCCTGTGACGTAGGCGACCTTGCCTTCCAGTTTCTTCACTTCAGGTTGTCCTCGAACAGTTTGTAGATGCGTCGGTATTCATCCAGCCAGCTTTCGGGGTGGACGAAACCGTGGGGGTCCCGAGGATACAGCGCTATCTCGAAGTTTTCCTTCTTGAGTTCGATCAGCCGCTGCACGACCAGTACGGAGTCCTGGAAGAACACGTTGTCGTCCTGCATGCCGGCCGCGATCAGCAGGGGATCCTGCAGACCCTCCACGAAGTTGATCGGGGAGCTGATGTAAAAGGCGTCGGGGTCGAGGCCGGGCGTGTTGAGGATGTTGGATGTGTAGCCATGGTTGTAGTGCGCCCAGTCGGCCACGGGGCGCAAGGCCGCACCGGCCTGGAAGACGCCCGGTGCCCTGAACATCGCGACGAAGGTCATGAAGCCGCCGTAAGAGCCGCCATAGATGCCAATGCGTTCGCGGTTCACGCCGTAGTGCTCAACCGCATAATCGACACCGTCAATGAAGTCCTCGAGCTCGGGTACGCCCATGCGGCGATAAATTGCGGTGCGCCAGTCGCGGCCGTAGCCTTCCGACGCCCGGTAGTCCATATCAATGACCACGTAGCCCTGCCGCGTCAGCAGGTTGTGGAACATGCCCTCGCGGAAGTAGTAGGGCCAGCCCATGTCCGAGTTTTGCGTATAGCCCGCACCATGCACGAACATCACCGCCGGATAGTCACGGTCGGGGTCATGATCCTCGGGCAGGTAGATCTTCGTATAGATCGGCGCATCGGCATGCGACGACGGAATCTCGACAATGGCCGGCTCCTGCCAGTCGATGGCTTTGTAAGTGTCGCTCATCGTATCGGTAATCTGGCGGGCGGCCGCCCCCGGCTTGTTGTCCTGCACGTACAGCTCAGGGTGTCGATTGATCGTTGAGTGCGTGATCAGCAGTTTCGATTCATCCGGCGACACGCTCACTTCGTTCACACCGCCCAGACGGGTGAGCTGCTGTGCCTCGCCACTTGCAACGTCGAAACGCCAGATTTCGTAGATTCCGGGATGTTCGACGTTAGCCCGGTAATAGATGGATTTGCCGGACGGACCGAGCACCGGATCGAATACCACGTGCTGTCCGGCCACGGCCGCCCTGCTGCGGCGCTGGTCGAGGCGTTTCGTGTAGATGCCAAGGTAGCCGTGATCTTCACTGAGGAACCACAGGGTCTTGTTGTCCTTCAGCCAGCCATGGCCCCGGTGATAGGGGTTGATCCATGCGTCATCTGTCGCGCGGTGCTGGTTGACGAGTTTCCTGGTGTCGAAGTCGACCGTCGCAATCCAGCGATCCTTGTTGTCGTTGGCATGCACCCACAGGACCACTTCCGAGCCGTCGGGCGACCACTGCGTCGACCAGACCTGAACTGGTCTTGTTTCAGGCGCCTTGAGGCGTTTTTCTGCTTGCTCCCTGTCTTCGCCCAGTTCAACAAAGTGTTCGATTGCTGCTTCGCGCAGGTCGGTCAATGGGTCCTTGTCGATACCGGGCAATGCGCCAGGGTCCAGCTCATGTTTTTCGCCGGACTCGAGGTCCACCAGCCAGACTGTGTGAGGGGCCGGCGCGTTGCGGCCAACGCGTGTGCGGACGTCGCGTGTCTCGACGTAGCCGCTCGCGGTTACGTAATTCGGCATGCTGCCGGTCTTGCCATTGTTGGTGTCGGCAGCAGCCGTCACAACCAGCAGCCGGCGGCCGTCCGGAGACAATGCAAAGTCCTGCGACTCGACACTGTCGCCAAAGTAAATCGGCGCTGCGCTCAGCGCCTCATCGAGATCATAGAGAGACGCGTCGCGCTCGCGTGCCTCTTCCTTGTCTTTCTTGTCCTTGCGGACCTGGCTGTAAAGGCGTTCGTGGTGATTCCGTAGAATGTCAAAGTCTTCGTCGTCATTCGGGTCATCCTCGAAGCGGATGTTGGTGACCTGCTCGGTAAACCCCGTGTCGCGGTCGAACAGGAACAGCTGTCCATCGCGCTCGAATGCAACGCGCCCGTCATTCATGAACATGGGCCCGGATTCTGTGACAGCGGTGCGCGTCACCTGGCGAACCTCATCGCCGTCGCTCAGGAATATGTCGCCCGAATAGGCCCAGGCATGCAGGTCGCCGGCCTCGCTGTAGACGACTGACGAACGAGAAACCTGCGACCAGTCGCGTTCGGCGACCTGTGCTATGGCGCCGTCGCTACTGTCAACGGCGTACAGCTCCCGCAGCTCGGAACCCTGTCGCTTCAGCTGAAAATAAACGGTGCGATTGTCAGAGCCCCAGTACGCGTCTTCCGGCTGATTGCCGAGCCAGTCGGGGTCGGCCATTAGCTGCTCGAGCGTCAGGTCCTGTGCCGGGGCGAGGGCGGGCGTTAAGGCGAACAGGCAAAGAATTACTGCGCGAAACGTCATTTCTGCTCCAAGTGAGGTTTTAGCTGTTTTGCCGTGGCGGCAGTCCCGTGTGTTGCGAAAGTGCCTTGCCTTTGCGAACGCGCTTCTCATGAGCGGCCCGCGTGTTCTTGCGGCGCGCGGAATCGCGAACTTCGCGGTCGCTCGGCTGCTGTACGGGCACCAGCTGATCCTCGCCGGACCCAATCAGCCGGCCGAGCCCCATTTCCCGCAGTGCCTCACGAATCAGCGGCCAGTTGTTCGGGTCGTGATACCGCAGCAAAGCTTTGTGCAGGCGACGTTTGTCAGGGCTCTTGACCGTATCGACCGGCTCGCTCTTGTAAGTCACCTTGCGCAGCGGGTTCTTGCGGGAGTGATACATTGCGGTCGCGGTCGCCATGGGGGACGGGTAGAACGCCTGGACCTGGTCGGCCCGGAAGTCGTTCTGCTTCAGCCACAGCGCGAGATTCACCATGTCTTCGTCGGTGGTGCCCGGGTGGGCGGCGATAAAATAGGGAATCAGGTATTGCTCTTTACCGGCTTCTTTGGAGAACTGCTCGAACAACTCCTTGAACCGGTCGTAGCTACCAATGCCGGGCTTCATCATCTTGTCGAGCGGCCCGCTCTCGGTATGCTCCGGCGCAATCTTCAGGTACCCGCCGACATGATGCGTTACGAGTTCCTTCACGTACTCGGGATCCTCGACGGCGAGGTCGTAGCGCAGGCCGGACGCGATCAGCACTTTCTTTATGCCGGGCAGCTCGCGCGCTTTTCGGTATAGCTTCGTGAGTGAGGAGTGGTCGGTGTTCAGATTGCTGCAGATACCCGGGAAGACACAGCTCGGCAGTCTGCACGCTGCCTCGATTTCGCGACTCTTGCAGGCAAGTCGGTACATGTTGGCGGTCGGCCCGCCCAGGTCGGAAATAACGCCCGTAAACCCCGGGACCGAGTCCCGGATCTTCTCGATTTCCTCGAGAATGGATTCCTCGGAGCGATTCTGGATGATGCGTCCTTCATGTTCGGTGATCGAACAAAACGTACAGCCACCGAAGCAGCCGCGCATGATGTTTACCGAGAAGCGGATCATCTCGTAGGCAGGAATGCGCTCGTCGCCGTACGACGTGTGCGGTACGCGCGTAAACGGCATGCCGAACACGTAGTCCATTTCGTCCGTCGTCAGTGGCTGTGCGGGTGGGTTGATCCAGAGGTCACGATCCCCATGCGCCTGCACCAGCGCGCGCGCATTTCCCGGGTTGGTTTCGAGGTGCAGGACACGATTGGCATGTGCGTACAAGACAGCGTCATTGCGGACTTTCTCGAACGAAGGCAGGCGGATCACCGAGCGATCGCGATTGCGTTTCGCATCGGGGACGAAGCGCAACACGTTGTCACTATCAAGCGCTTCTTCCTGCGCCGTACCGCATTGGGCACTTTCCTGCGTATTGACGTACGGGCTGACAATCTGGTCGATGCGCCCGGGGCGATCGATGCGCGTCGAATTGATTTCCCACCAGCCCTTAGGTCTGTCATTGCGAATAAACGCCGTACCACGGATGTCCGTGATGTCGGCGACCTGTTCGCCGCGTGCGATGCGATGCGACAAGTCGAGGATGGCGCGTTCGGCATTGCCATACACGAGCATGTCGGCACTGGCGTCGACGAGAATGGAGCGACGCACGCTGTCCTGCCAGTAGTCGTAGTGCGCGATCCGGCGCAGCGAGGCTTCGATGCCGCCGAGAATGACGGGTACATCGCCATACGCTTCCTTGCAGCGCTGGGAATACACGAGCGAGCAGCGGTCAGGACGTTTGCCGCCGATGCCGCCAGGCGTATACGCGTCGTCGTTTCTGACCTTCCGGTCCGCGGTGTAGCGGTTGATCATCGAATCCATGTTGCCGGCCGCGACGCCGAAATACAGGTTTGGCCGGCCTAAAGCCTCGAATGCGTCCTTCGACTGCCAGTCCGGCTGCGCGATGATGCCGACGCGGAAGCCGTTGGCCTCGAGCAGCCGACCGATAACGGCCATGCCGAACGACGGATGATCGACGTACGCATCGCCCGTGACGATGATAATGTCGCAGGAGTCCCAGCCCAGGGCGTCCATTTCCCCACGCGACATCGGCAGCTGCGGGGCCTCGCCGAAGCACTCGGCCCAGTAGTTGTTGTAATCGTAGAGTGCGGTAGTCGATGAGCGCATCGGTCAGTGCCGGCTGGAGGGCTGGGCATTATAACCGTCCAATGAAAGCCATGTGGAAATCTGCGAGAATTGATGGCATCAGACTGAGAACCTCCCAATGACAGAACCCGCAACCCCGATCACCGCAACGCCCGATTATTCATCCATGCTCGCGGACCTGAGGGCGACGTTCGAAACTGAACGTACGCGCAGCCTCTCGTGGCGCGCCGAACAGCTGGCCGCGCTGGAACGCATGATGGTCGAATGCGAACAGGAACTAATGGACGCGCTCAAAGCCGATCTCGGTAAGGCGCCCCAGGAGGCGTGGGCGACAGAAATATCCTTTGTTGCAGCCGACGCGGCCTATTGCCGCAAGCACCTGAAGCGCTGGGCAAAAACGCGCAAGGTGCGAACGCCGGTGCTCGGGCAGCCGGGTAAGAGCTGGCTGCAGCCGGAGCCGCTTGGCGTTGTGCTAATCATAGGCGCGTGGAACTACCCGCTGCAGCTCACGCTTGCCGGGTTGGCCGCGGCGATCGCGGCCGGCAATTGCGCCGTCGTGAAACCGTCGGAATTATCACCCGCGATGTCGGATGTGATCGCGCGCCGCGTTCCCGAGTACCTCGACGCGGACTGCGTCAAGATCGTCGAAGGCGCGGTTCCCGAGACAAGCGCGCTACTCGAGCTGGCGTGGGATCATATTCTGTACACGGGCGGCGGAACGGTCGGCCGTATCGTTATGAGCGCTGCGGCGAAGCACCTGACGCCCGTGACGCTCGAGCTCGGCGGCAAGAGTCCCTGCGTGGTGATGCCGGATGCCGACCTGCTAACCACGGCACGCCGCATCGCCTGGGGAAAATTCACGAACGCGGGACAGACGTGTATCGCACCGGATTACGTTCTCACCGATGCCGAAACCGAGAGCAGACTGGTGCCGCTGCTCGAGCAGGCGATTACCGAGATGTTCGGTGAAGACCCCGAGTCATCCGAGTCGTACGGCCGCATTGTGAACGACAGGCACTTCGAACGACTGGCAGGCCTCATCGGGTCGGGTGAAGTGGCTGTCGGCGGGCAGACCCGCGCCGAGTCACGATACATCGCTCCGACGGTCCTCACGGGCGTATCGCCTGACAGCCCGGTGATGCAGCAGGAGATATTTGGCCCGATACTCCCGGTGTTGCACGTCGACGACCTGGAAGGGGCAATACGCTTTATTCGTGCTGCAGACAAGCCGCTGGCCGCCTATATTTTTACGAAAGACTCGGCCACCGAGGCGCGTTTCCTCGAGGTGGTAAGCTGCGGCAACGCCTGCGTGAATGACACCATGATGTTCATGACCGTCGACGAACTGCCTTTCGGCGGCGTCGGCTCCAGCGGCATGGGCAGTTACTCGGGCGAGTACGGCTTCAGGACATTCAGCCACATGAAGGCCGTGATGAAGCGCGGCTGGTGGCCTGATCCGGCGCTGCGCTATGCGCCGTTCACCGAGACGAAGTTCAAGTTGCTGCGCAAACTCCGCTGACGCCCTGAAACCGGGAGTGGCGGCGTCTCTTATGTGAAGTGTGTCTCAGTTAGCGCCATGAACCGTCCCGCAAACAGCGCTTTTGTGAATGACGCCACATTTGTAGCGTGACCTCGCACGTATTTTCGAGGTGGTCTGCAAAAAACGATTTTGGTGAGTCATGCAGTTAAATTCCGAACTTCTCGAGCGCGCGCCCCTGGTGTGGCTTCTGTTGGGCCTGCTGATGATCTCAGGTGGCCTGTACCTCGGCTTCGATCATGGTCTTACGATTGTCTACATGCTGGTCGGCGTGTTCTGTAGCCTGTACGGCCCGTTACTGTTCTTCTTTAAGCGTCGCGAGCAGCCCAACCGGTCGCCAAGGCCTCTATCGCGCGACTTCATTTCTGCCGGCGCCACGGTCATCATGCCGGCACCGGACCAAAACGATGAAGACAGACGGCAGAAGTCTGAGGGGCGCACGTCGACGGCGTGAGCCGCTGTCGATCAAGGGCCGAGAATCTTGCGCTTCAGCGCTCTTCCTACGATGCGCAATTTGTTCCTCGTGTCGAAGCGCTTCAGGTTGGTCTGAACCGTACCGACGGTAAATTGCGTCTTTTTGCTGTAATCAATATGCACGTTGACGAGCACGGGCTTGTTGTTGCCTGAAGCCGCAAGTGCGGCTGCGATCCCGCTTTGCAGGTCGTCGTCCGTTTTGATCTCCACGTATTCCACGCCGGTCGCCGCCGCAAACGCTTCGTATTGCAGGTTGCCGACATCGGTGCAGGCGGTACGCTGGTAGGGAATTTCCTGTGCCTGCGCGATCTGCGCAAGCTCACCGTCGTTGAAGACAAACCAGACCGCGCCAATGCTGTTGGACGTTGCGGTCACCGACTCCAGGCCCGTCATCAGGAAGGCGCCGTCGCCCACGATACCGACGACCTGGCGATCGGGCAGTGCCATTTTCGTCGCGATAGTCGCGGGTACGCAGTAGCCCATGCAGTTGAAATCCGTCGGCGACAGGTAGGCGCCGCCCTTGTTAATGCGCATCAGCTCGGCGGTCAGAAATGTATGGTTGCCGTCGTCGGTCACGACGATGGCATCGTCCTCGAGTTGCTCGCGCAATTCCTCGAAGAAGCGGCATGGATTCACACGGCCCTTTGAGTCATGTTTGAGCCAGGACGCCTTGTACGCCGCTTTGTCTTTGGCAATGGCCTGCTCGAGTCTTGAGCTGTCGCGCTTCGGCAAGTCCGCCAGCACCGCTTCCGTCAGTGCCGGAACAGCGTCGCGGGAGTCGGCGTGCAGGGCGACTGTCGTCGCGTGATTCGCACCGATGGTGTCGCGGTTGATATCGATGTGGATCAATTTCTCCGGCGGCACGGCGCCGTAACTGCCGGTGCAGATTTCGGCAAAGCGCGTGCCGACGGCCAGCATGACGTCGCAGTCCTTAAAGGCATTCGACGCCGCCGGTACGGCGGAGGGCCCGAAACTCATGCCAGTGTGCAGGGGGTGGTTTCCCGGGAAAGCACCCAGACCCTGCAGGGTCGTGGCGACCGGGGCGCCCAGGTGTTCGGCGATGCGAATCAGGTCGTCGGTCACGTACCGCGCGCCCCAGCCCACGAACAGGCCGGGTCTCTTTGCCTCGCCGAGCAGCGCGACCGCCGCTTCGATCTGTTGCGGGTCGAGCGCCGGCCGGTCCAGCGCGATGTCCGCCGTGGGCATGCTGTCGACTTCACCCGTCAATAACTGCAGGTTTGCCGGCAGTTCAATAAAGACGGGGCCCGGCTCGCCGGAAACGGCGGTCTGGTAAGCCTCGTAAACGGCAGGAATCGCATCCTCGTAGCGCTCAATCTTGTATTGGGCCTTGGTGAGCGGCTTCAGGAGTGCCTGCTGGTCGACATCGTGCAGCTGGAAGGACTGTTCCATATCGGTACGAATGCCGCCCGAGATAATGAGCATCGGCACGCCGTCGAGGAAGGCTTCGCCGATGCCGCTCATCGCATGCGTTATACCCGCAGCCGGGACAATAACCAGCGTGCCGATTGTGTCGGTTGCCCGGCTGATTGCATCCGCCATGAACGCACCGGCACCTTCGTGAGTAACGAGAATCGGTTGAATGCTATCGGAGCCAATCAGTTCGTCATAAAGTTCGATATTGTGAACACCCGGAATACCGAATGTGTAACGGACACCAATTTGTTCCAATGCGTGACGCACTAGTGCGGCTGCGGTAGTTTTCATTTCTCGCTCGGGTATCTGGACTGTTGTGCAAGCATTCTCCGTCAAAATCAGGCTCATGTCTCTGCTTGTGGCCCTCTTGTTGTTGCAGGGCTGCGGGTCGGGCGAACAACGTGAGTACCGGGGCAACCTGTACTTCGGGACCGGCGCCTACCTTGGCCGGCTCGATCTGCGTAACGGCAACGTGTCGTTGCTTGCCAACCTCGGGGATACGGCCATCAGGGAGGTCGCAGCGTTCGGCGACGACCAGCTCCTGTTGTCTGTGTTCGGGCCGGTGAATCACAAGGATACGTTTCGGCTGATGCAATACGAGCTTGCCGCCGGCGGCCTCGCGACTCTGTTTGTCGGGCGCCATGGACGCTATCTGCCAGGGCCTCAGGCTCTGGTGTTCGATGACGGCGCGCATCTGAAAGTGCGCATGTACGGCGGACGCGCCATGGAGCAGTCCGTCGTGGCCCGCCATCGTGTCGGGGCCAGGGTGCACCTCCTGCAGGTCTCCGGGACCGAGTTCATCTACAGCATCGATTCCGCTACTGCGATTCACAGCGTCGACGTAGAAACCGGCGAGTCCCGGCCGCTGTACGCGCTGTCGCAGCAGTGCGCCGTTGACGGTGCGCTCTGGATCGCCAGGCGCAATGCACTGCTGTGCAAACAGGGGGGAGCTGGCGGCGACTATGCTTTTGTATCGCTGTCCGGCGAGGTTCTTGATGCGCTCGACATCCCCGGCGTCGGCCGGTTCCGGGCCGTCGCGCACCTCGACGACCAAAATGCCCTCGTGCTGACGGAGGCCTGGAAGACGATCGTCGGCGACAACACGCGCTACGCCGTCTGGATATATGACCTTTCGACTGAGCAGATGGTCCGCCTGGTGAAAGACCAGACCCTCGGGTCGCACGTGGTGTATCGCGCCAACTAAGCGGCCGCGAGGGGCTTCGGGGCGCAAAATCAGGAACTTACGCGCCGATCCGGGTTCACAAACGCTCTACAGGCGCGACTCCAGGCAAAAATCGGAGGATATGCACTGGTTCCGGCGTCTATTACGTAAGAGAATCAGCCGCCTGCATCCGGGAATAGAAGAATGAAGCTCATACAACGTATCGCCCTTGTCTTTGTCGTCGCGCTAGGTCTTGTCGCTTCGGCGTCGGCCGCGCCGACAAAAACCAAGTACTCGACGATCGATCTCGTCGCCGAGACGGCGAGCCTGCCTGTCGATGGCGGCACGATTGCGATCGGCTTTTTCATCGAGCCGGATGCGACCTGGCATGCCTATTGGAGCAATCCCGGCGATGCCGGTATGGAGCCATCCATAGCCTGGGAGCTTCCCGAAGGTTTCAGCGTCGGTGCTTTCGAGTTTCCGACGCCGCATCTCCTGCCTTTTGGCGATCTCAATACCTACGGTTACGAAGAACCCATTCTGCTGATCGCCGACCTGACGGTTCCCGACGGTTTGACTGCGGGTGACAGTATCGACCTCGCGGGGAAGGCGCGCTGGGTTGTCTGCGATGACAACGTCTGTGTGCCGGAACGTGAGGACGTCCTGCTGACGCTCGACGTTGGGGATGCGGCCCCTGACCCGGCTACGGCCGAGCAATTCGCGACCGCACGCAGCAAGCTGCCGGTTGCCGTCGACTGGCCCGCGCAGTTCGACGTGCGCAACGACAAGGTGACGATGGAGGTTGCGGCCCCGGATCGACCAGCAAGTCTCGAGGACGCCTACCTGTTCGTCGAGTCCAGGAAGCTGGTCAGGTACGGCACCCAGTCGGCGGGCTTTACCCGTGCCGGCATGTCCTTCGTGATGGACGCTGCGCGGAATGCCGCCGACGAAGACGAGGCGCGAGCGGTACTCGTATTTACCGATGACAACGGCGATCATCAGGCCGTGGCCGTCAATCTCGCCAGGGCGGGCGCCCCGCTGGCCGCGGCCACGGGAACTCAGGCAGCGGCATCGGGCGGCGGTGTCGGTTTCTGGGAAGCCGCGTTCTACGCTTTCCTTGGCGGCATCATCCTGAACCTGATGCCCTGCGTGTTCCCGATTCTCAGCATGAAGGCGCTGAGCCTCGTCAACATGGCCAAGCAGGACCAGCGCGCAGCGAGAGAAAGCGGGCTTATCTACACGCTGGGCGTGCTGGTCGCATTTGCCGCCATCGGGTTGGCGATTCTCGGCTTCCGTGCTGCCGGCAATGCGGTCTACTGGGGCTTCCAGTTCCAGAACGGCCCGGTCAACATGCTCGTCGCCATGCTCATGGTCGTGATCGGCCTGAACCTGCTCGGCGTTTTCGAGGTGGGCACCCGCATAATGGGCGTCGGCCAGGATCTGACCCAGGGCGGTGAGCGACGCGCGGCGTTCTTTACGGGCATTCTCGCGGTGGTCGTGGCCACGCCTTGCGGCGCACCGTTCATGGCAACGGCGATCGGTTTCGCGTTCCAGCAGACGTCCACGATTCTCGTCACGATATTCCTAGCGCTGGGCTTCGGTCTGGCGTTCCCCTACCTGCTACTGAGTTTCGTGCCCGACATCGGCAAGAAACTGCCAAAGCCGGGTCAGTGGATGGAAACCTTCAAGCACTTTCTTGCCTTCCCGATGTTCCTGGCGGCCCTGTACTTCTTCTGGGTTGGCGGTCGCGTGCTGGGTGTGTCGTCGATGTTCGTAGGCCTCGTTACTGCACTGGCCCTGAGCTTCACGCTATGGGCCTACGGCAAGGGCGCGATGGCTCGCAAGAAAGGTGCCTGGTATGCGGTAGCCCTGATCGGACTGCTGGCTACCGGTTACGTGTTCACCAAGATCGATGCGAGCAAGGTCGTACTCGACGAAGACGGCCGGGCTGTGGCCGGCACGCTGGGCGGTCTCGAGCTGGAACACTTCGACCCGGACCTGGTGAAGCAGTACATCGCGGACGGCCAGCCGGTGTTCGTCTACTTCACCGCTGACTGGTGCATCAGCTGCAAGGCCAATGAGCGCGTCGCACTGTCGACGGACTCGGTTGCCGAGGCCTTCAACTCGCGCGGTATCAGGGTCGTCGAAGGCGACTGGACGCTCGAAGACCCGCTCATCACGGAATGGCTGGAACGGTATGACCGTGCCGGCGTGCCCCTGTACCTGTATTTCCCGAGGGGCTCGTCACTCGAAACCGTGACTATCCTGCCGCAGATCCTGACGCCGGGTCTCGTCATCGATGCCATTGTGGCAGCGGACGAGGCAGCGCCAGAACTGCCGGTTGCGGCGGCACAGAGCGATGCGGACGTCACGGACGAAGACGCCGAACTCGACGAGTACATTAATTTCCAGGTGCCCGACGCGGAGCCTGAGTGGGCACCGATCCAAGCCTACGTCGATGCCGATACCGTATGGCATGAAGTCGACGATGCGATTCGCTCGTCGGATGCAGGCAGCGATGAGAAGGAACGCAGGCTGGACGAGGAGCGCGGACCGCATCCCGAAATTGTCGACGCCCAGGCTGCCGCCACCGCTATCGTGAAGCTCGATGGTGAGCATGAAAAGACCTATGAAGCCGCGCAGTTTCTGATCGAACACACGCGCGGCGCGCCGGGCGGCGTGCGTTCGATCCTCCTGGGATTGCAGACCATGACCGAGCATGGCGAAGATTTCGATGGCTGGCCCGCCGCGTTGTTCAATCTCGACTTCTCAGCGCCGGTCGGCTGGTTTCCGGAAGTCGACAACTACTTCGAAGACTACGAGTTCCATGTGCCCGATGACGCGCTCGTACGAGCCACAGCGCAGTACTATGCAGCCTCGCGCCAGATGCGCTTTGCGAATGCCGTGGATACGCCGGCGGCCGATCGTCCTGGCTACAAGCAGCGCGGGATCGAGCTGGCGACCGGCCTGAGCAAGGGCGTGGAAGATGAAGAGCTGATCCGCCGCCGTCGCTTTACAGATGACGGCGAACCCATTCCATTCCCCACCATGGCTGAGGCTGAAGAGGACCTGCTCTACAACCTCAATTTCCTGACCGTCGGGGACAAGATCCCGAACGTTGACGGCGTGCGGCTGGACGGCGCTGCCGATACCATCGCGACGTATGAAGGCCAGACCGTGCTGCTCGACTTCTGGGCAACCTGGTGCGGCCCATGCATCCGCGCTATTCCGAAAATGATCGAGCTGGACAGCGCATTGCCAGAAGATGAGTTTGAGATCCTCTCGATTAGCGTCGACGAGGAAGTCGAGACGGTCACCGAGTTCCACAAGATCAAGCCGATGCCGTGGACACACTGGCACGTTGGCCCCAGGGCCGATCTGCTGCAGACCTGGGCCGTGCGCGGCTATCCGACGTATATTCTCGTCGACCAGGACGGCGCGATCGTTGCCCGCCAGCACGACCTGAACAAGGACTTCATGGCCCTGATCATGGACACGGCTTGCGGGCCGACCGGTGGCTCCTGCTGACAAAGCGCAACGCGCTGCAACTCCGGCGGCGCGGCCTTGTCAGTTAATTTCTGTAACCAACCTTCTCACCGAGGCTTTTTTCGTGATTGATGCCGTTCGTACATTTTCTATTCTGTTCTTGATTGCGTTTTTGTCTGCGTTCGCTGCTCCGGCGAGCGCCGACGGCGACGTTGCCACCCAGGTCGACATTCCCTACGACATGTTCAGGCTCGACAACGGCCTGACCGTACTCGTGCACTCGGATCACTCCACGCCAACCGTCTTCGTCGGTATGTGGTACGGCGTGGGCTCGAAAGACGAGCCGGAGGGCAAGACCGGCTTTGCCCACTTGTTCGAGCACCTGATGTTCCAGGGATCCGAGAATCGCGAAGGCGAGTATTTCTCGCCGTTCACGGATGCCGGTGCGACCGGCATGAACGGTACGACCAACGAGGATCGCACCAACTACTTTGCGACGGTGCCGTCGGGCGCGCTCGACATGGCGCTGTGGATGGAATCGGATCGCATGGCAAACCTGCTGGGTGCCGTCACCCAGGAGGTTCTGGATGAACAGCGCGGCGTGGTCCAGAACGAAAAGCGCCAGGGTGAAACCCGCCCCTACGCGCAGGTGTATGACAAATTGCGGGCCGGCCTTTACCCGGTTGATCATCCGTATCGCCACTCGGTGATCGGCTCGATGGATGACCTGGATGCCGCAACACTCGACGATGTGCACGAGTGGTTCAAGACCTATTACGGCGGCTCGAACGTCGTGCTCGTGCTTGCGGGCGATGTGACGTTCGAAGATGCCAAGGCCAAAGTCGAACACTATTTCGGCGAGGCGCCGGGCGGCGAGCCGCTGTCCTATCCCAAAGAGTGGATACCGTTCCTCCCCGAAAACCGTATCGAGGTCATGTACGACCGCGTTGGCCAGACGCGAATCGTTCGCACCTGGGCGATGCCTGGACTCAACAACAAGGATACGGCTCTTGGCTACCTGCTCACCGATTCGCTTGCAGGTAACAAGAATTCGCCGCTGCGCAAGAAGCTGGTTGATGACCTGCAGCTCGCGACCAGCGTCACGGCACGCGCATACGGCCGTGTAATGAGCGGCGAGTTCACGCTGCAGATCGATTTGCGTCCCGGCGTAACACCCGAACAGGTGCTGCCGATCGTAGATGAGACTATCGCCGTCTACCTCGACGAAGGGCCGGATCCGCAGCTGCTGGAGAACGCGAAGCTCGGCGTCAACATGTACATGCTGGGCTCGCTCGAGAGCACGTCCGCAATCGGCCGCATCCTGGCCGAGGGCTATTTGTATTCCGACGACCCGTTGTTTATCAACGAGGAGCTCGAATGGCTGAACGCGGCCACCAGCGACGAACTGCGCGCCGTGGCCAATCGCTGGCTCACGCGGGGCTATTACCAGCTCACAGTGTTGCCGTTCCCGGACTACGTCGCGGGCGAGCAGCTTGCCGATCGTTCGTCGATTCCGGAGGTGACCGCGAATTCGCGCATCAACTTCCCGGACATCGAGACCGCAACGCTCGATAACGGCATGCATCTCGTAGTTGCCACTCGCGGAAGCATTCCCCTCGTCAACGTCTCGATCGCGGTCGAGACGGGAGCGATGGCTGCGCCGTCTGACGCGCCCGGCCTCGCGGCCTTCGTGTTCGGCCTTCTGGACAAAGGTACGTCGAAGTACGACGCGAACGAGATGGCCGCGGCAAAGGACAAAATCGGAATGGGCGGCGGCTTTCGCGATGGCAATGAACGCAGCACCTACAGCTACCGCATTCTGAAGTCCCACCTGGGTTCATCGCTGGAGCTGGCAGCGGAAATGCTGCGCAATCCGGTGTTTCCGGACGAGGAGCTCGACAAGATGAAGGCCCGGGTCGGTGCGTGGCTGTCCAACCTGGAGCTTGCGCCGAACAGGGCGGCGACCGGCCTGTTCGACCGTGCCATCTACGGCGCCGATACCCCCATGGGGACCGTCTGGACGCCCGAGCTGCTCGCACAGGTCGATCGTGACAAGCTCAAGGCGTTTCACGAGGCTGAAATCGCGCCCGACCAGATGACGGTCTACATGATCGGCGACATCGACCTCGAAGCGGCCCGTACATCGCTCAACAAGGCATTCGGCAGGTGGAAGGCGAAAAGTAATTCCGCACGCCAGGCTATCGGCGGCGCGGCGGAGCAAAAGGCACGCGTCATACTCGTCAACTATCCGGGGGCTGCTTCCAGCACTATCGTCGCAGGTCATGCAGTCGGGGATTTCGACGCCGAGACCTGGACCGAGCTGTCGATCATGAACATCGTTATCGGTGGCGCTTTCGAGTCCCGTCTCAACATGAACCTGCGCGAGGACAAGGGCTGGTCCTATGGATACCGGTCGAGCATCAGCCGCAACCTCAGTGGCGACATGACGTTCGCGACGCGCGGCCAGGTGCAGACGGACAAGACGGCCGACAGCATGCGCGAAATCCTCAAGGAGCTTGAAGGGTATACGGGCGATGCGCCGGCGACGGCTACCGAAGTCGATCGAGTAAAACTCAACAGGACGCGCTCGTTGCCAGGCTCGTTTGCGACGAATGCGGGTTTCCTCAACTCCATCGTGAACTCGGACGCTTACGGCCTGCCGTTCGACTATGCCGAAACCGCGGCCGATCGAATCGCGGCGGTGACGACGGACGGAGTCGCGGAGCGCGCAAGGAACGTCATCGATACGAGCAAGCTGACATGGATCGTCGTCGGTGACCTCGAAGAAATAGAAGAGGATATTCGCGCACTCGGCTACGGTGACGTCGAGATCTGGAACGCATTCGGTGAGAAGCTAGAAGCTACACCTTAAAAAGAGGACAATTGGAAACTCGAGTCTATTGAACAGGTTTCCAGAATGGGATTTTTCGAACGGTACCTGACCGTCTGGGTTGCCCTGTGCATTGTCGCCGGCATTGCCCTCGGCAAGGTGGCTCCAGAAGTCGCGCAGTCTCTCGATGCTATGGCGATCAGCGTGAATGGAGCACCGGTCGTCTCCATTCCGATCGCGATCTGCCTGTTCTTCATGATGTACCCCATCATGGTCAAGATCGACTTCGGCGAAGTCGTCAAGGCAGGCAGGGCCGTCAAACCCGTCGGGCTGACCCTGTTCATCAACTGGGCCGTCAAGCCGTTCACGATGTACGCGATCGCGAGCTTTTTCCTCGGTTCGCTGTTCCTGGGCTTTATCGGCCCCGAAGCCACCGACCTCGTCAAGATGCCCCTGGGCAAGGACCTCATCGTCGGCGACACCTACGGCTCGGGTACCGTGGTGCTGGTCGAAGGCGTGAAGATGCTCGAGGTGCCTCTGTGGCGCAGTTACCTGGCCGGCTGCATCCTGCTCGGTATTGCGCCGTGTACAGCGATGGTCCTCGTATGGGGCTACCTCTCGAAAGGCAACGACAGCCATACGCTGGTCATGGTTGCGATCAACTCGCTGACGATGCTGCTGCTGTTCGGGTTCCTCGGCGGCTTCCTGCTTGGCGTCGGCAAGCTGCCCGTTCCCTGGCAGGCGCTGCTCCTGTCGATCAGCGTATACGTGGCCCTGCCGCTCGTGGCCGGTTACCTGTCGCGCAAGTGGATCATCGCCGCCAAGGGTGAAGACTGGTTCAAGGAGAAGTTCCTCCACTTTCTGACGCCCGTCACGATTACGGCATTGCTGGTCACGCTGGTCCTGCTGTTCTCGTTCAAGGGTGACACGATCGTGCAGAACCCGCTCACGATTCTGTGGATCGCGATTCCGCTGTTCGTGCAAACCGTTGTGATTTTCGCGCTGGGCTATGCACTCGCGAAGTTCCTGGGGCTGAGTTACGAGAATGCGGCGCCGACGGCAATGATCGGCGCGTCGAATCACTTCGAAGTGGCCATCGCGACGTCGGCAATGCTGTACGGCTTGTCGTCGGGCGCGGCGCTCGCGACGGTTGTCGGCGTGCTTATCGAAGTACCGCTCATGCTCATGCTCGTGCGCTTTTGCCTGTCGACCCAGGGATGGTTCGGGGCGCGACAGGCCTAGACGACGATGCGCGTGCTATTGAGCATCGGCTTCCGGCCCTTCTACCTGCTGGGCGCCGTCTTCGCTGTCGTTGCCATGGCTGCGTGGCTGGTGGTGTTTACGGGCATGGCCTATTTCGGCGGCTACCTGCAGGGCGTGTCCTGGCACAGTCACGAGATGGTGTTCGGCTTCAGCATGGCGGTGATGACGGGATTCCTTTTTGCCGCCGTCCGCAACTGGACGGGCCTGCCGACGCCGTCGGGGTGGGTGCTGGGCGCGATTGCAGCGGTATGGATCGCCGCGCGCGTTTTGCTCGTGGTCGGTCCTGCCAGCATCGGCGTGATCCTCGACGTCCTGTTTCTGCCGCTTGTGACTATCGGTATTGCCATTCCGGTTTTCCGGAGTCGCAACAAACGCAATTTCAAGATCGTTGCCATTGTTGCGGTGCTGGCGATTCTGCATTTCGTGTTTCACCTCGCACTCAGCGGCGCACTGCCTGCCTCGTTGTCGCGCCCGGCCCTGTTTACGACCATCGATGTCTTCGTCATTCTCTATGCGGTGGTCGGGGGCAGGGTGATTCCCGCGTTCACGAGAAACGCCGTGCCGGGTGCCAATCCCGTTCATCGAACCTGGGTTGAAGTCGGCGCATTCGGCCTGTTGCTAATGCTTGCGGTGACCACGCTGACCGGCGGCGAACTTGCACTGCCGGCCGGACAGACGGCGCTGCTGGCTTTCCTGGCCGCGGCCGCACACAGCCTGAGGCTGGCGCTCTGGCAGCCTGGCCGGACGCTGGGTCATCCGCTGCTCTGGATGATGCCGGTCGCCTACTCGTGGTTGCCTCTGGCACTCGTGCTGCGGGGGCTGGCCGGACTCGCGCTCGTGGTCCCCGGCGCCTGGATTCACGCCCTGACGACGGGCGCACTGACCAGCCTCATGGTCGCAATGATGATGCGCAGCACCCTCGGGCACACGGGGCGCGAACTCAAGGCGAGTCGTGTCGACATCGCCGTGTTCCTGTTACTGCAGCTTGGCGCCGTTATCAGGGTGTTGTCGGGCACCGTCGGCGATCACAGAACCATGACAATACTGGCGGGCCTGATCTGGATGGCCGCGTTCGTCGCGTTCCTGCTGCGCTATGCGCCGATGCTCCTGCGGCCCCGGGCGGACGGAAGGCCCGGCTAGGTAATCGACGCCAGGACGTATTGCTGGACCATGTCGTAGAGGGCCTGCACGCCAACGCCGTTGTTGTAGTTGTGCCCGGTAAACGCGATGACAAGGTCGAGATCGGGAAGGCAGAAGATGTACTGGCCGCCATAGCCGCTGGTCACATATGCCTCGATGTCCTGGCCCCGGTATCTGAAGTCGTCGAGCCACCATTGAAAGCCATAGGCTTCGCTGTAAGTGGCCCACGCCGAAAGATCGACGCGCCGTGTGACCGAGTCCGCGATCCATCCGGCACTGATCAGTTGCTGTCCGTCCCACATGCCGTCGTCGATAAACAGCTGGCCAAACTTGGCCATATCACGGGCCAGCAGGAACAGGCCGCTGCCGCCATTGGGTAAGCCGGTCGGCGTGCGCCACCACTCGGCCGTCGTAATGTCCATGGGATAGAAGAGATACTGGTTGGCGAAGTCGGCCATCGGGATACCGGTCGCATTTTCGAGCGCCTGGCCGATCGCGATACTGGCGGCTGTGTTGTAGGTGAATTGAGTGCCCGGATTGTATTGCAGCGGTAAATCGAGCAGCGCCTTCGGCCAGTCCGTGTGGTTGTTCTCGAGAAAGACGAGATCGTTGTTCGGATCGGTGTACGGCAAACTCCACTCGTCCCACTCATAGCCAAGGCGCATCGTCAACGCATCTTCGAGCGTGATGTCGGCTTTGCGGTCATCCCAGTTTTTGTAGGCGCCATAGTTAAAGAGGTCGTAGAACTTGACTTGCGTGGAAGCGATAAAGCCCTGATCGACTGCGATACCGATAAGCGCTGACGTAAAGCTCTTGCTCGTCGAATGCAGTACGTGCCGACGCGGCTCGCGATTGTCGATCCAGTCGTCGAAAGGTCCAACCGCCGTGCGGATTTGCGAGTACAGGACGAGCTTGTTGTTGCGGGCAATGACCACAGAATCGATGCCTGCAAACTCGCCGTCGTAGACGAACTGCATCATCCTCTCGATCTGGCTCAGGTTCATCCCGACATCGGCCAGATCCGCAACCTCCCAGCCATCTCCTATCGCAGGGGGAACTGCATAGCTGTACTCAAAGCCAGGCGTTGTCGGCAGCGAAACGCTTGTGCCACCGCCACCGCCACCTCCACAAGCTGCAACGAGCGCGCTTGCGAGCAAAGACACGGCGAGATTTATGACAAATCTGGGCAAGTGCACGTTCTCCGGCTTCCCGAGATCAGATAGTACCGCGCCCGGAAAGTTCCTGACAGGGCGACGACGAAACGTGCCCGGGACACGACGAAGCGTGCGGCCGGCTGCGCACTGCGGTCTATAATCGACCGGTGAACCTCGATCAATTATTTCGCGACCGGAGCCGCTTGTTCTGGATCCTGAATGTGGCGGGCTGGACGGGCTATGCGCTGGCTGCCTGGCTGGGCGCGCTCGCGCACGAAAAACCGGAAGCCTTTTTCGCCGTCATCCTGGCGGCCGCGGTGAGTGGCTTCATCGGCACGCTGCCGTTGCGCACGCTCTACCGGACCCTGTGGTCACGCTCCGTTTTCTTGCTCGGCACCGCGACCCTGCTTGCCTGCTATGTCATTGCGTTCTTCTGGCAATGGTTGCGCAATGTTCTCTACTACGACTGGGTCAAGAACAGCTGGCAGCCGGAGCATCTCATGGATTACGTGGGTGGCGTGCTCGGTTCGTTCTACATCATGCTGTGCTGGAGCGGACTCTACTTCGGAATCAAGTACTACCAGCAACTGCAGGAGCAGACTGAGCAGACTCTGAAAGCCGTGGCAACCGCGCACCAGGCGCAGCTCAAGATGCTGCGTTACCAGCTGAACCCGCATTTCCTGTTCAACACGCTCAACGCGATCTCGACGCTTATTCTCGATGGTGCCAACCAGACCGCGAACCAGGCTGTGAGCCGGCTGAGCGATTTTCTGAGGTACACGCTCGACAGCGATCCGATGAAACGCGTCACACTCGGATCTGAGCTGTATGCGCTGGATCTGTATCTCGAAATCGAGAAGGTCCGCTTCGGTGACCGCCTGATCATCGAGAAAGACATCGACGAGCGTGCGACGAATGCGCTGGTGCCCAGCCTGATCCTGCAGCCGCTCATTGAGAACGCGATCAAGTACGCGATTACGCCGAGCGAGCAAGGCGGCACGCTGCGAATCTCTGCCCGCGTACAGCGCGGCACGCTGGTGCTGCAGATTTCAGATACCGGGCCGGGGCTGGATAACGGTGACAAAGGCCAGAAGTCCTGCGGCGTCGGGCTCCGCAATACTCGTGAGCGTTTGCAGCAGCTCTATGGCGATTCACAGGCCTTCACGCTCGGGCCGAACGAACCGACCGGCCTGACCGTGACGATCAATATTCCATTCGAGGAAGACGATGCTTAGGGCGCTGATCGTTGATGACGAGGAGCTGGCACGCCGGGGACTCGAGATTCGGCTGGCGGATTATTCCGATATCGAGATATGCGGCCAGGCATGCAACGGGCGTGAGGCGCTGGCGGCTGTGCGCGAGCAGGAGCCTGACCTGATGTTTCTCGACGTGCAGATGCCGGGCATGGACGGGTTCGAAGTGCTGCGCCGTTTGTCCGGAAGCGCCATGCCCGAGATTATTTTTGTGACGGCCTATGACGAGTTTGCGCTCAAAGCCTTTGACGCCAATGCGCTCGACTACCTGCTTAAGCCGATCAATGACGAGCGCCTGCGCGAGGCGATCGAACGTGCCCGCCGGCATACGGACGAGAAGCTTGCCGACGAGCACCGCAACAAGCTGCTCAAATTCGTGTGCGAGCTGACCGGCCGTGAACTGACGCTCGAGTCCGCACTGGAAGCGGCGGCCGGGGAGCACCAGCGCTATCCAAAACGCATCGCGATTCGTGACGGCTCCGCAACCCGGTGCGTCGACGTTGCGGCCATCGACTGGATTGATGCGGCCGGCGACTACATGTGCCTGCATTCGGCGGGCGACACGTTCGTGCTGCGGGGTACGATGAAGCATCTTGAGCAGGTGCTGGACCCCGCGACGTTTGTGCGTGTGCACCGGTCCGCCATCGTCAACCGTCACCGGGTGACGGCGATGCGACCGCACCGCAATGGCGAGTACTTTCTCCAGCTTGGGGACGCGGCGGAACTGAAACTCAGCCGCAAGTACAAGGCGAATCTCGAGCGCCTCGCTAATCACATCTAGTTATATGCCTGGCGGACCGGGCGGCCCGCACCTCTTATCGCAGATTCCAAACTGCTCGTCGCAAGCCATGCAACGATTCTCTGTCGGCATTCCTCTAAGGGGCATTGCGTCAATGTCATTGGGGAATCGACATGAACACAAGCGCACGACTCCTGGTTACCGCCTGCTTGCTGTTGTTTGCTGCGGAAGCGGCCGCCATCTACACCGTGAACGGCGAGCGCAAGTCTTTCGCGATTCAAAGGACCGATTCGCCACCGGTGATCGATGGAGTACTGGACGATGCCGTCTGGAAGCACACTGCGGCGATTGATGATTTCCACCAGACCGTGCCAACGGACGGGGCGGCACCGACCGAGCAGACTATCGTCCGCGTGACCTATGACGATGAGTACCTCTATATCGCCGCAAACCTGCGCGACAGCGAGCCGCGAGCCATCCAGGCCAAGCAGATGATCCAGGGGAAGTTTTTCTACTCCGACGATCGCTTCTGGGTCACGCTCGATAGCTTCAACAACAAGCGCAACGACTACTTCTTCCAGGTTAATGCGAACGGCGTCCGGCGTGATGCCCTGCGCGAAAACAATGCGCGCTTCATCGACGAGTGGGCCGCCATCTGGCTGGCCGAGTCACAGGTGCACGAAGACGGTTGGGCAACCGAGATCGCGATCCCGTTCAAGTCCATTTCCTTTAGGCCCGAAGCGGACACCTGGGGCATTAATTTTGGACGCGGTATTGTGCGCAAGCAGGAGTTCAACTTGTGGTCGTCGCACGACCGACAGGACTGGCCGGCCTACGGTGGCGAGGTGACGGGCATCGCGGAAATCGAGCAGGGGCTGGGCCTCGATGTCGTGCCGTCGATCAACGTGAGCCAGCAGCGCGACCTCGTGGCCGGCGACGACCACAATGGGTTCGAGCCCTCGCTCGATGTGCGCTATCGCATCACACCCTCACTGAGCGCGACGCTGACGCTGAATACGGATTTCTCAACAGCAGAGATTGACGAACAACAGGTAGCCCTCGACAGGTTCTCGCTGTTCTTCCCGGAAAAGCGCGACTTCTTCCTGCAGGATGCGGGCATTTTCGAATTCGGCAACATCGACACCAACGGCAGGCCGTTTTTCTCCCGGCGTATCGGTTTGTCCGAAGACGGACAGGCCGTCGGCATCGATGGCGGCATCAAGCTGACGGGACGTATCGGCGACTTCAATGTCGGGACACTGGCTATTCGACAGGAGGCGTCGGGCGACGTGTTGGCCAGGGACCTGTTCGTCGCACGCGGCTCGTACAACGTACTCGATGAGTCCGCTGTCGGTTTCATCATGACCCACGGTGACCCGACATCGAACGAATCGAACTCGGTCGTCGGCGTGGACTTCCTGTACCGCGACAGTACGGGCCCGTTTGGCGAGATCATGACAGGCCGCTTCTGGGCACAGCAGAGCGACTCTTCCGACCTCGATGGTGACGACCGGGCTTTCGGTATGCAGCTCGAGATTCCGAGCGACAAGCTCTCCGCCTATGTCGGGGGCCAATACATCGAGGAGAATTTCAACCCGGCGCTGGGTTTCGTCAACCGCGAAGGCATCCGGCGGGTGGAAGCCGGCACGCGCTACCGGTACCGGCCGAAGCAAGGATTCTGGCGTGCCGTCAACGCCCAGTTTGACGCCCATCAGGTCACTGACATGGACGGCAGCCTGCTGTCGGAACAGATCCGTTTCCGTCCCAGCATCTACTCAAACCACGATGACTTCCTGTTCATTGACTTCGAGAGCAAACAAGAAGTGGTGCTCGAGGACTTCGATCTTTTCGACCGGCTCCTCGTGCCGGCCGGCGAATACCAGTTCAATCGTGTGCGCGCCGAGATCGCAACCGGCATGCAGCGTCCGCTGCGACTCGTGCTATCGGTACAGGACGGCGGGTTTTTCGGCGGTGACAGGCTCGAGAAATTCGTGGAAGTGCAGTGGCGCCAGTCGGCGCACCTCTTCCTTGGGCTCGCGTTGACCGAGAACGTGGTCGACCTGCCGAGCGGCAGCTTCACATCGCGCCTCGCGAGCCTGCGCTCGGACATCGCGTTTAACTCGCGCTGGTCCTGGAGCAATCTCTTGCAGTACGACAACACGGCGGATGTCGCGGCCTTCAACAGCCGCCTGCGTTATATTCCCGAAGCCGGCAAAGAAATGATCTTTGTCCTGAACCACGGGTCGGACGTTAGTCCGGAAAATCGCTTGTCGAGCACGCAAAGCGACCTGAACCTCAGGGTGACGTATACGTTCCGATACTAGTCGAGTCCTGACATCCGGTAGCGCTTGTCAGAAGTGCGAACGAATCAGGTCCATATGCTGCTGCAACCGGAGGCTGGCCGAGAGGGGCATGATCTCCGACTGAGTACGACCCGCGAGCAGGTCGGTATTGACGGCCTCGATCTGGAAATCGAAGCCGTTGGTCGATCTGCCGTCACTATAGTGATCGACCATGTCGTCAAGCACCCACAGCTGGCAATCGGTCGCACACCAGAAATTGGGAATTGCGATGTAGGCGTCCTCACCGATGATGTAAGCCCAGTTCTGGAGCTTGGCACGGAATGACGTGCCGAGCGTTGCCACGCAATCGCCGTAGTCGAACATGGCCGCGACGTCGTCTTCCACGCCGTTAGGTGCATGGCGCGAGACGGCCGACACGTTCTCGGGGTCGCGACCGGAGAAGAGCGCCGCCAAAGCCACCGGGTACACGCCCATCTCGAGCAGGCAGCCCCCAGCCAGCTCGGCGTCATACTCGCGCTTGTCGGGGGCGTAGACCTGCGGGTAGCCGAAGTCGGCCTTGATCTGCACGAGCTTGCCGATGCGACCGGCATCGACCCATTCCTTGGCCTTGCGCACAGCCGGCAGGAACCAGGTCCACATGGCTTCCATCAGGTAGCTCGATGTCTCCGTAGCAACATCAATCAGCGCCTGGCATTCTTCTGCGTTCGTCGTAATGGGTTTCTCACACAACACGGCTTTGCCGGCTCGCAGCGCATCGCTCGAATGCTGCCGGTGCAGCGTATGCGGCGTCGCTACGTAAATGGCGTCGACGTCCGGGTCGTTGTACAGCGCGTGGTAGCCGCCATAAGCGCATGGAATATCGTAGGCCTGGCCAAACCTGCGCGCCGAGTCCTCCCTGCGCGCAGCGACGGCCTGCAAGATGCCGTGTCGCGTGGCGGACATATCTTGTGCAAACGTGTGCGCGATGCGTCCCGCGCCCACGATGCCCCAGCGTATCCTGCTCATCGCGCTGCACTTCGCACTGTCAACATTCGAATACACCGCTCAACCGTAGCCATAGGTAATTGTCGTGATTAGTGGAGGCCTTGGCAATCACGATACCGGGGTTTCGCAGCGGCCCGGTGCCGTACAGCCCTAAGTAGAAGCCCGAATTGTTATTTCTAGACCTCCCATGCAGTATGCCCTTGTGGCCTTGAAGGCACCGAAGTAGCGAAAGGACGATCGACAACGCGCGATTCTTTGCCCGACAGGCCGCAAGGCCAAGGGCGGCGAAGAACTGAAACGGACTGGTCGTCACCGTAGCGCCTCTTCACCGGCAGACCCTTGGGTTGCTCAACCTGACCGGAGGAAGAGAAGATGACTACCCTCTCCAGGAAATGGTCCAGCACCGACCCCCCACGAAGCTCCAGCAGACCCTGCAATTGCGTCTTTTTCGGCGGAGTTGCGGGACTGATTATCGCACTCGCAGTGTTCTTCGGCGGCAGCACCTACTTCGCTAGCGTCAGCGGACTTTGCGCCACAAACTGCGCGGCTCTCGGCTCGTTCATGACGATCATGCTGAGTCAGCCGGTCGCATTTGCCGGAATCGTCATTGGTGCCGTATGCGGCGGAGCATATGCCTACGCCACCTGCAAACACACGAAAGGCCAGAGGCCAAATTGATGCGACGGCTAGAACAAACGGTCATTCGACTCGAAGGAGAGCGCAAAATGCCTGCGGCAGAGGCGAAAGCCTCCATTAATCCTGCGAGAAGATGCGGCCGAATCCGGGGGTTCAAGCGTTAGCCCCGGCCCCTCCTTGGCACCCGTGCCCGGGTCGCCTAGAGAATCTCTACCTGAAACCACGACAATCAACATCGAGTTACGGTCTGTGAGGCCAAGCGCGAACCCGGTGTGACCGCGCAACCTGTTTGCTATAGCAGGTCCACGCTCCGGTGGATGTCGCAGCGTCGCCGAATAAGTTAAGATTTCCTTAACAACTTCAAACCATTCCTCTACCAAAAGTAGACTTAGTGAAAACGTTCTTCATTCGCCTCGCTGTAATGATCGTAGGAATGGCGCCGTGCATCAGTCGCGCCGAGCAGGCGGAACTCACTCTGAATCTAACGGACCATTGGGTTGGGTTTGTGGCCCTCCTGATATTTGGCTTGGCCTACACGTTCGTGATCGTCGAGGAATTTACTCACCTCAGAAAATCCAAGCCGGTGATGTTAGCGGCTGGACTGATCTGGGGGATCATCGCGTATCAATATGCTACGGCGTCCATTCCGCATGCTGTCGAAGAGGCCGTTCGGCACTTCCTGACCGAGTTTGGCGAGTTGTTCCTCTTTCTCCTCACAGCAATGACCTACGTTAATTCAATGAGTGAGCGCCGTGTCTTCAGTGCACTGAGGTCCTGGCTGGTGAGGCGCCAGCTTAGCTATCGAAAACTGTTCTGGATTACCGGCATCATCTCCTTTTTCCTTTCGCCGGTAATCGACAATCTCACGACAGCCCTGGTGATGTGCGCGGTGCTGTTGGCGGTCGGTAAAGACAGCCCGAAATTCGTAAGCATTGGCTGCATCAATATTGTCGTAGCAGCAAATGCAGGTGGAGCATTCAGTCCATTTGGCGATATTACAACGCTAATGGTCTGGCAAAGCGGCATATTGGATTTCCATATTTTCTTCGCGCTGTTCGTCCCATCTGTTGTGAATTACCTGGTGCCAGCCGCCGTCATGTCGTTGGCTGTGTCAAAAGGTACTCCGCAGGTTGATGACGAGGAAGTCGCAATGAAACGCGGCGCTAAAACAATAATGTTTCTGTTTGGATGCACCATTGCAACGGCAGTTGCTTTTCATAACTTTCTTCAACTTCCGCCGTTTCTCGGCATGATGACAGGGCTCGCGTATCTACAATTCTATGGCTACTATCTGCGCCGCACTCACGACGCGGCGAACCATGCTGCGCAAAAACACGGCCATCCGGGAGAGGTCAGTGCATTCGACGGTTTCCGAGAAATAGCGCGAGCAGAGTGGGATACTCTCCTCTTTTTCTTCGGCGTTATTATGTGCGTTGGCGGCCTTGGATTTATCGGCTACCTCGAACAACTTTCTCAATTCGCCTATACGGAACTCGGGGCCACGACTGCAAACGTGTTGGTCGGAATTGCGTCGGCAATAGTGGACAACATTCCGGTCATGGTTGCGGTGCTCCAAATGAACCCCGACATGGACATGATGCAATGGCTGTTGGTAACGCTAACAGCAGGCGTGGGCGGCAGTCTTCTTTCGATAGGATCTGCCGCAGGTGTAGCACTAATGGGCCAGGCGAGAGGCCAATATACTTTCTTTTCTCATCTCAAGTGGACGCCGGCAATCGCCGTGGGATTCGCTCTCAGCATCTGGGTGCACTTCCTTATCAATAAGAGCTATGTGGGTATCGTCCCGGGGTGAATTAGCTTTGGGATCCAGGTCGGCATTGGGTCAGTTGTCAGCCAATCCTGCCATTCTGTTTATTCTCGAAACAAATTCGTTGGGGTGGTCAGCCAATGCATCGGCATGCTGCCCCCGAACCGTCCAGAATTCCTTCTGACCAGCGGCCTGGTCAAAAAGCTGCTGGCCCATGGAAAATGGTACAACTTCATCGTCCAGGCTATGGATGATCAGCTTCGGCACTGAGACGTCCTTGATTAATTCTGTCGAGGTATAGGGGCTCATGAAGAAAGCCCAGGTGAAGGGCTTCGCGACCCAGGGAGTCGTGTGCATGGCTATATCTCGAAACGAAGTAAAGGCACCCTCAATGATCAGCACAGCGACTTCATCCGGGAAGTTGGCCACGATGTTGATAGCCAGTTGCGCGCCGTAGGATTGCCCCATTACCAACAGAGGCCGGTCCTTGACGTCCTCGCGGCCAACGAGATACAGGAACGCCCTGCGTGCGTCCTGAACGACACGGTCGTGGCTGGCATCGCCCTCAGAAGTCCCAAAACCCCGGTACTCCATGAGAAATACCTGGTATCCGTCATCGATCAGTGGCCTCAGCAGCTTCTTCCAGTTCGATATTTTCGACCCGCTACCGTGAAATACGAAGATCGTCGCCTTTGGGCTTGATTGAGGTTTGATCAGGATGTGATGAATACTGCGTCCGTCATCCGAAACCAGCGATATGTCTTCCTGGTGCGGAGCGGGTTTTTCGTCCGGTCTTTCGTCTATGGGGAAGAACGCGCTATCGAAAGAACACCCGTGCAGAATGCATATTGTCGCCAATACTATGAGTGTCCGATTTTTCACTATTGCCTGGCTCTGGCTAAGCAGCAAAAGAATTGAGGTTTCTGTCGGTA
Source organism: uncultured Woeseiaceae bacterium (assembly GCA_945787845.1). Classification (GTDB taxonomy): domain Bacteria; phylum Pseudomonadota; class Gammaproteobacteria; order Steroidobacterales; family Woeseiaceae; genus UBA1847. The sequence continues at coordinate 131,059 of CALZJH010000001.1, forward strand.
TGTCGATCGCGATATCGAGCCGCTCATGGAGTTATTCAAGCGCAAGAGCCACCGCTTGTGCAGCGTGAATGCGCGTCGTGTCAAACAACCTGACGCCAGTATTCGCTTCGTCAACAAGCATTCCTATTTCTGTGCATCCTGCCACGATAGCCTGGCCGCCACGCTGGACGAGATCGTCCATTATCCTGAGAAACTGTTGTCGGGATTCGGTCTTGACGACGCCGACGCAGAGTTCCTCGTAAATTACGCCATGAACGAGCTCCCTGTCAGCGGCAGGCGGCGTGAGAGCTTCAATGCCATGCTTCTCCAGTCTTCCTTTGTAGAATTCGTGCTCCATGGTGAACCGGGTGCCCAGCAAGCCGATAGTACTGATTCCCGCATCGATAATCCGCGCTGCCGTTGCTTCGGCAATGTGCAGCAATGGAATACCTATCGATGCCGCGACCTCGTCGGCTACTTTGTGCATGGTGTTGGTGCAGATCAACAGGAGGTCGGCCCCAGCCAATTCGGCACGTTGTGCGGCGCCGGCCAACAATTCTCCAGCGGCAGCCCAGTCGCCCTGATCCTGCAGTACCTCCACTTCCTGAAAGTCGAGGCTGACAAGCACGATGCGAGCCGAATGGAGACCTCCAAGTCTGCGCCGGGTCTCCTCGTTTATGAGGCGGTAGTAGAGCGCCGTACTTTCCCAGCTCATGCCACCCAGTAAGCCAATAGTCTTCATGGATGTCTCTCTAGCCGGAAGGCTTGCCGACACTTTTTCGTACCACAAGATCGTGCGGCACAATTTGTGAATCCCCATTGCCGTCACCACGCCCTTCTTCTATGCGCCGGCACAAACGGTTCATAACGCGCTCACCAATTTCTTCGGTCGGCTGGCTAATGGTCGTCAAGGGCGGATCCATCACTTCGGCGTAACGAATGTCATCGAAGCCAATCACGGAAACATCCTCCGGCACTCCAAGGCCGGCGGCCTTGACTTCGTGCATGCAACCCATCGCCATTTCATCGTTGGCACAAAAAATAGCTGTCGGTCGATCGGGTTGCTTCAGCAGTTCACGCGTTGCCTGCCGCGCGCCGGAAATAGAAAGCTGCCCCGGGACGACCCAGCCATCCTTGAGTGGTAGCTTTGCTGCCTTCATGGCCGCGCGGTAGCCGAGTTCTCGATCTTCTGTCAGCAAGGATGACTCCTGGCCGTAAATCATCCCGATACGTTTGTGCCCCTGTGAGATCAGGTAGTTTGTTGCATCCCTGGCGGCTGCCACATTGTCGACATGAACGCTGGGCAAGTCGGCAAGTTCGGGAGACACTTTTTCGCAGCCAACGACAACGGGTACGCGGCGCCGGCTTTTTGCAGAGAGGACTTCTGAGCCAAACGGAGACATCGTAGCGAGCAGTATGATGCCGTCCGTCTGTCGCGACACCAGCATGGCGCCGATCTCGTCATCGGTCATCGTGTTGTGCTGGGTTTCCTCGATGATGACCGAGTAGCCTTTCGCTTTCGCAGCCGTTCGAACGCCACGCATGACGGCCGTAAAAAACGGATCGCCGATCGATGGCAGGACAACCATGATCAGGTTCGTGCGACCGCGACGGAAACTCTGTGCCAGCGTGTTCGGCGAGTAACCGGTCTCAACGATGGCTTCCCGGACCCTGAGGCGGGTCTTTTCCGTGACTTTCTCGGGATTATTGATGCATCGGGAAACGGTCGCGATCGAGACACCGGCGAGCTTCGCAACTTCCTTGATGGATACGTCCGGCATTTCCTCTGCTTCGATTGCTTCTTGATGGCGTTATCGGCATGCAGGCTCTCGGTCAAAGATCGCCCTGGCAAGGGTCGCAGGGTAAACGTTTACAATAAGGCGATCAAACAGGCTCCGCGACCGGCCGCGCGACTCAGGTTGGCTGTCCCCAGAAGGGCTGTTCGGGCAGGGTCACGATGCCCTTGTCATACACGAGGCCGCCAAGGCGGTCGTGGCGCACCAGTAGCGGACCATCGATGTCGACGAAATCACAGAGCTGTGCGATGACGTGATGCGGCGCCATCGCGAGCGAAGTGCCACCCATGCAGCCGACCATGAGCCCGAGGCCGCGCTCGCGGGCCGCGCGTGCCAGTTCCAGGCCGTGCGTCAGGCCGCCGGTCTTGTCGAGCTTGATGTTGATCATCTGGTAACGGCCTACCGCCTGCTCGAGTTCCCCGAGATGCAGACAGGACTCGTCGCTACAAATCGGCAGCGGTGGGGCATAACCTGCCAGTTCTTCGTCCCCGCCGCGTGGGAGCGGCTGTTCGATCATGCTGACGCCCAGTGCCTTGAGTTCCGGCGCGTACTGCCGCAATTCGTCAAACGTCCAGCCCTGGTTCACGTCGACGACCATGCGTGCATCAGGTCGGGCCACGTGAATAGCGGCAATGCGGTCGACAGGGCGATCGTCACCGAGCTTCACTTTGAAGAGTGAGATATCCGAGGCAGCCAGCGCTTTGTTCGCCATCGCTTCCGGCGTGTCCTCGAGGCCGATAGTAAATACGGTCTCGACCGGATTTGCGTCGACGCCCGCTATCGACCAAGCACTGCGGCCGGTCAGCCTGGCTTCGAGATCCCAGAGCGCCGCATCCGCGGCCAGGCGTGCGCCGCCCGGTGGCAGCAGGGTCAACAGCTGTTCACGACTGGTACCGTCCTCGAGATGCGGGGCGATGCTTTCGAGCTGCGCGCTCATCGACTCGGGCGTTTCGTCGAAGTAGTAGACGCCAAGCGCCTCGCCCCGACCAATCGCCTCGTCCTGCTCGATCTCACAAACAACGCAGGGGAAGTCGTCCCAGGCGTTGTTGGAAATGCGAAACGGGATCAGCGCGGGCCAGGACTCGGTGTGAATCGAAACCTTGCGCTTCATGACGCGTGCTTGAGCATGAAGTTCGCGATCGGTGTCATTCCGGTCTCGAGTGGGTCGACGCAGGGGATACCGAGGTGATCCTGTAAGCGGCCGAGGTAAGTCTCACGCTCCGTATCGTCCATCGTTGCTGTATTGACGCTGACGCCGGCACAGAAGCAGGCTGCCCGGGTGCGCCGTGCCAATCGCAGGGCATCGTCGATGACCTCGTCGAGTTCGGGAATCGGGTAGTCGCCGTACACTTCCAGCGTCTCGGTCCGGGCTGCGTCGTGGCAGAGCACGATCGCGTCGGGTTGCGAGCCGTGCAGAAGTCCCAGGGTGACGCCGGAGTAGCTAGGGTTGAGCAGGGAGCCCTGTCCCTCGATGACGTCCCAGTGATCCTCATCGTTGGCGGGCGACAGCACCTCGGCGGCGCCGGATATGAAATCCGCGACGACTGCGTCGACAGGAATGCCTTCACCGGCGATCATGATGCCTGTCTGGCCGGTCGCCCTGAATGTCGCCTTGATATTGCGCCGTTCGAGTTCGCGGTGCAGCGCAAGGGCACTGTATTTCTTGCCGACGGCGCAATCGGTGCCGATAGTGAGCACACGTTTGCCGCTCCGCAATTCTCCCTGGCCCACAGGGAGGTTATCCGGGGGAACGCGCACGTCGGTGAGGGTCGCGCCGCCTTTGTAAGCGGCCGCGACGAGATCGGGCATGGAGCGCAGTTTGCTGTGCAGGCCCGACGCAATGTTGATGCCGGATCGGGCGATCTCGATGAGCTGCGGTAACCAACGATCCGGGATCTGGCCGCCGACCGGTGCGACGCCGACGATCGCCGTGCGCACGCCGGCCTCGACGGCATCAGCCGCACTCATTTCGGTCAGGCCGAGGTCGACCGGGCAGTCGGGCAGGCGCATCTGGCCGACGCAATGCTCGGGTCGCCAGTAAGCGAGGCCGAAGCCGGTTTTGGCATGATCATCATCGGCCACATCGCCGAGATAGAGCAGGTAAGGCGGTTCGAGGCTGACCGTGGTGAGAGGCATGCTGCCGATTATGGCAGGAAAATCGTCGCCGGGTGCTCGAGCATGTCCTTAATGCACTGGACCATCGCCGCTGCGTCGTAGCCATCGACGAAGCGATGGTCGAACGACGTCGACAGGTTCATCATGAGTCGCACGGCCACCTGGCCGTTGACAACCATCGGCCGTTCTACTGCGCGATTGACGCCAATGATGCCGACCTCGGGCGCGTTGATGACCGGCGTGGAGACGATGCCGCCCAGTTTGCCGAGACTCGTGATCGTAATCGTCGATCCCGTGAGTTCGTTTTTCCTCGCCTTGTTGCTGCGGGCCGCCTCCGACAGGCGGCGAATCTCCGCAGCCAGTTCGTCAAGCGAGCGCATTTCAGCATGTTTCACGACAGGGACCTTGAGGCCGTCCGGCGTCTGCGTAGCAACACCCAGGTGCACGGCGTCGTGTTGCAGGAGCAGGTTGCGCTCCTTGTCGTGCGTGACATTGCATTGCGGGAACTTGCGCAGCGCCTTGATGAGCGCGAGGCCGAGGAACGGCAACAGCGTCAGGCGATCACCCGCGTCTTTCTGAGCATTCAGGTGTTTGCGCAGCGCCTCCAGCTCGGTGATGTCGATTTCCTCGACATACGCGAAGTGCGGGATCTCACGTTTTGCAGCCTGCATGCGCTCGGCAATGATGCGTCGCAAGCCGATGATCTTGATTTCCTTGACCGCCGTTGACGGAGTTTGCACGGCGGCGACCGCCATGCCCGTGGCTCGCGCTTTCAGGTAGCGATCGAAGTCCTTGCGCAGGATCCGGCCACCCGGGCCCGTGCCCGGAACGAGTGTAAGATCGACGCCCGCTTCCTTCGCACGCATGCGGATGGCGGGCGACGTCATGACGCGTGCGCGCTCGATCGGTACGTCGACGGGAGCCGGTTCCTCGCTTACGACAACGGGCGCTGCAGGTGCAGGTGCCGCGGCCGTCGGCACCTCGGCGGCGGGCTGTTCTTTCGCGCCGGTCGTTCGGCCTTCATCCGCAGTGCCTGCGGTGTCGAAGGTGACCAGTGCCGCGCCGACGGCAATAATGTCGCCGGGCTCCCCGGCAAGTTTCACGACCGTGCCGGAGACAGGACTCGACAGTTCGACGGCCGCCTTGTCGGTCATCATCGTGCCGACCACGTCCTCTTCCTTGACCTGGTCGCCGACATGGACGAACCATTCGCCGATTTCTGATTCGACGGTTCCCTCACCGAGATCCGGCAGTTTGAAAATGTATTCGCTCATTCCGCCTCCATGACTCGTCGTATGCTGGCCGACACGCGTTTGAGACCGGGGAAATACTGCCACTCGAACGCGTGCGGGTACGGCGTGTCCCAGCCAGCCACCCGGCGAATCGGCGCTTCGAGATGGTAGAAGCATTCTTTTTGAATCGTTGCCGCGAGCTCGGCGCCGTAGCCACCAAAGCGCGTTGCTTCGTGCGCGATCAGGCAGCGTCCCGTTTTCTTGACCGAGTCGGCCAGGGTTTGCACGTCGAGCGGGGCCATGGTGCGTACATCGATGACTTCAGCGTCGACGCCGGTGGCCTGCGCGGCGGCGATCGATACGTGCACCATGGTGCCGTAGGTGATGATCGTGAGATCCTCGCCAGGCAGGGCAACCTCGGCACTGCCGAGCGGCACCGTGTAATAACCCTCGGGAACCTCACCCTTCGGGTGCGAAGTCCAGGACACACCGGGCTTGTCCGGGTCGCCGTCGAACGGCCCGTTGTAAATACGCTTGGGCTCGAAGAAGACGACCGGGTCGTCCGACTCGATGGCTGCAATGAGGAGGCCCTTGGCGTCATACGGGTTTGACGGCATGACCGTCTTGATCCCGCTAATGTGCGTGAAGATCCCTTCGGGTGACTGCGAATGCGTCTGGCCGCCACGGATGCCGCCGCCACACGGCGTACGAATCGTGACGGGCGAGAAGAAGTCGCCGCAGGAGCGATACCGCAGGCGCGCGAGTTCCGACACGATCTGGTCGAAGCCCGGGTAGATGTAGTCGGCGAACTGGATTTCCGCGACGGGCCGCAGACCGTTGACCCCCATGCCAATCGCTGCAGCGACAATGCCGCCCTCGGCAATCGGGGTATCGATCACGCGGTGTTCGCCATACTTGCGTTGCAGGCCGTCCGTGCACCGGAAAACGCCGCCGAAATAGCCGACGTCCTCACCGAGAACAACAACGGTCGAGTCCTTCTTCATCATCACGTCGTGCGCAGAGCGGATGGCTTCGATCATGTTCATCTGCGCCATGGTCTAGTCCTCCGCCAGGATTTCGAGGAGGCGGCGGCGTTGCGACTCGAGGTGCTGCGGCATTTCGGCGTAGACATCCTCGAACATCGTTGCGGGATCGAGCCAGGGACCTTCGGTCATCGTTCCGTATTTTTGGGCCTCTTTCCACGCGGCCTGGACTTCGTCCTTGAGTTCTTTTTCGAGTCGGCCGTGCTTGTCTTCTGACCAGCAGCCCTCCTTTATCAGGTGCTGCTTGAGGCGTTCGACCGGATCGCCGAGCGGAAACGAATCCCACTCGTCACGGGGCCGGTATTTCGTGGGATCGTCACTCGTTGAGTGTGCGCCGCCACGGTAAGTCACGTGTTCGATCAGCGTTGGCCCGTGGCCGCGCCGGGCGTGATCGGCAGCCCACAGCGTCGCTGCGTAGATTGCGAGGAAGTCGTTGCCATCGACCCGGATACCCGGGATGCCAAGACCGAGGCCGCGCGCGGCAAAAGGTCGGCGCTGGCCGCCGGCGGTACCCTGAAAGGATGAAATCGCCCACTGGTTATTGACGACGTTGAGGATGACGGGTGCCTGGTAAACCGCGGCAAAGGTCAGTGCGTGGTGAAAGTCGGCCTCGGCCGTACTGCCGTCGCCCAGCCAGGTTGCCGCGATGTGGTCCTCGCCTTTGATTGCGGACGCCATGGCCCAGCCAACCGCGTGGGGAACCTGGGTCGCCAGATTGCCCGAGATCGAGAAGACGTTGCCTTCCTTCGAGTGGTACATGACCGGAAGTTGCCGACCCTGGCACATGTCCCGAGTGTTTGAGAGGCACTGGCACATCATGTCGACGAGCTTCATGCCCCGGTACATGTAGAGGCCCTGGTTGCGGTAGGACGGGAAGCACATGTCGCCGGCGCGCAATGCCATTCCCTGCGCGATCGAAATGGCTTCCTCTCCAAGTGCCTGCATGTAAAAAGAGATGCGTCCCTGCCGCTGGATTTGCCACATGCGTTCGTCAAAGGCGCGGTTGAGCATCATCCAGCGCAGCGCGACCTGCAGTTGCGCGGGGTCGAGACCTGGGTCCCAGGGCCCTACGGCATCGTGGTTGTCGTCGAGAACGCGAACCAGGCCGCTGCTCAGAAACTCCACGTTGCGAGTGCGCGAACCGATCGGCGGCTTGTCGATCGCGCCGGCCGGTGACAGGTCCAGGTAGCTGAAGTCCGGCTCATCGCCGGGCCGAGCTGTAGGTCGCGGAATTTGTAATCGCGATTTCTCAATCATATTGTAACCTTAGTATTGTTACTGACGGGCTGCTGCAACGATGCTGCGAGCCAGTTCGTCGGCGAGTTCGTGCGTCGGCCGCCCCGTCTCTCTTGCCTGTTCGAAAATTTTCTTCAGACGGTCCTTGATGCGGCCGACGTCTGCCCGAACATCTTCCTCGGAGCCGTTGTCATAGTATTCGGCGGCAACGCTAATAATACCCCCGGCGTTAATCACATAGTCCGGCGCATAGAGAATGTCGCGTTTCGCCAGGCGCACGCCGTCGGCCGGGGTCGATAACTGGTTGTTCGCGCCACCGGCGATGACCTTCGCGCGAATTTTCGGGATTGTCGCGGACGTCAGGATATTTCCCAGCGCGCAGGGGGCCAGTACGTCAACGTCGGCAAACAACAGGTCGGCCGGAGGAACGACGGTGACCGGCATTTCGCCTTCGACCTGCCTGAGGCAGTCGGAACTCACATCCGACACGAATAACTCGGCGCCGGCTTCGTGCAGGTGTCGGCACAGGTACAGTCCGACGTGACCGACGCCCTGCACGGCGACGCGCAGCCCCTTGACGGAGTCGACGCCCAGGCGTGCCTGTACAGCCGCTTCGATACCCTGGAAACATCCGAGCGCGGTCCAGGGCGACGGGTCGCCACCGGCGTCACTGCCAGACTGCGGCAGTCCGGAAACGAACTCCGTTGCCTCGTGTACGTAACGCATGTCGTCGACTGAACAACCGACGTCCTCGGCCGTAATGTACTTGCCACCCAGCGTGTTGACGCAGCGGCCAAAGGAGCGAAACAGCTCGGCGGACTTGGGTGTGTCGTCGTTCGCAAGGATGACGGCTTTACCGCCGCCAAACCTGAGGCCGGCGACGGCGTTCTTGTAGGTCATGCCGCGAGAAAGGCGGAGCACATCGGTGAGTGCGTCCGCGTCGTTGCTGTAGATCCAGCGCCGGGTGCCGCCTGCCGCAGGTCCCAGTGCCGTTGAATGCACGGCGACAATGGCCTTGAGCCCGGTAGCGTCGTCGTGGAAGAAATGCAGAGATTCGTGGTTGTCGAATTCAGCGTGGTCGAAAACGCTCATTATTCTCCCCTCAGGCGGGCTGCATATCTTGACTAATATACAGCGACTAAACCCGATAAAACTTGCAAAAACTTCTACCCAAGTGCAAATAAGAGCATAATCTATGTCATATTTTCATAAAGATCACATTAATTATGCAAACTGTTTCTATTGATCACGTGGACCGTAAAATCCTCGACCTTTTACAGACCGAGTCGGGCATCAATGCCTCGGCCATCGGCGAGCGCATTGGCCTGTCACAGTCTGCCTGCTGGCGCCGCATACAACGACTTCGCGAGGAGGGTGTGATCAAGGATCGACCCGTCGTGCTCGACCGCGAAAAAGTCGGCTTGACGACGATGGTGTTTGCGCACGTCAAACTCACCTCGCACGGGCGCAGCAACCTGTCCGCGTTTGCCGATGCGGTCAAGAGCTACCCGGAGGTCATGGATTGCTACGTGCTGCTCGGCAATGTCGATTTCCTGCTGCGCATCGTCGCGGCGGATATCAAGGCCTATGAACAGTTCTTTTTCGAAAAGCTTTCGCAGCTACCGGGCATCCAGGAAGTCACCTCGAGTATCGTTCTTTCCGACACCAAGCATACGACAGTCCTGCCTATCTAGTTGGCAGTCGCCGTCGCTACCACTTGCCATCGATATCACCGACGCGACTAAAGGGTTCGCCGATCAGGACGCCGAGCTCCCGCCGCTCGCCCGGGTCCGGATGTACTCCGGGGCGCCCGTGTGCCCAGCGCCAGTTACAGACGACGACAACGTCGCCGATGCTCCAGTTGATCGGCATACCAAAGCGGTCGTAAATATCGACGAACAGCGCCTTTTCGTCGCGAGTCATCTCGCTGAGGTCGCCGAACGTCAATTTCAGTGGTCGTTGTTCATAAGGCAGGTGTTGCACTTTCGGCCACGTATCGAACCACATGCCATCGTCGGCGATGCTGCTGTAGAGGACATTGCGATCGAGCGGCGGGTAGTACTCGAAAGCCGAGACGTAGTAGCGCGTCCTGAGGAGGCGATTCGGGCCCCATTCGGTTTCGAGGCCGCGATCGCGAGCGTAGCGCTCCGCCTGATCAGGGTCCTCGGTCACCATCGATTTCTGCCAGTGATTGTAGACACCGATTTCCTGGGTGCCGGCGAAGGCCTCACGGTCCGTCAGGTCACGGTGATAGCACAGCCCCAGTTCCTTCAGCTTCCGGCCGAAATCCGTTTCGAGGATCGCATCGGTAGCGCGAATATTGTCCGACACAAAGGTCGGGCCCCTGTCGCCAATGGCGTGCCTGGCAAGAAAAGCGAGCATCGTCGTGCTCGTGCCCACGTAAGCCATCTCGTGGTGATAGTGCAGCCAGGCCTGCAGGGGTGCGCCAACTTCATAGACATTGGCCTCAAGCTTGTCGCGAGGGTTTGCGCCGGCTTCGTAGCGCATTTCGTTTTCGAGGACGAGCTTCGCGGCACGTCGCATGTCAGCAAGCTCGGTAAGACCCGTGTTGGTCAGGTACACCAGCCCGACATCGTCGAACAGGGCGTTCATACGATCACTGAGTTCGCTGCCGGGCGTGAGCATTGCCTCGTCCATCGCGTATTCCGAGCAGTCGATCGAGAATGCCTCGCTCGCAACCGGCGGGGATCCGGTCCACCACCTTGGTTCGATGATATTAGCCAGCGGCAGCATGTTTGCGCTCATACGAAATCAGCCTTCACATGTTTCTGTGCGGTCGTACGCAGATCGTCCGGAATGGCTACGGCACAGCGCTCCTCGAGATCAAATAATACTACGACACTCTCGAGATTTGCCGCCACTTCACCGCTGCCCAGGTTGAGCATCTCATAGGCCACCGTCATCGATTTTCCGCCTACCTTGAGTAACTCGGCGCGCACTTCGACGAGATCGCCGGTATTGACCTCGGCGGCGAAGTTGGTGGTGTGGCGAACATCGACCCAGCCAAAACGGCCGTCCGGGCTTTGTGCGCTGTTCCACCCGAAAAGGTGATGCAGGAAGTGGTACGACGAGTCGTCGAACATGGCCGTGTAAAAGCGCGTGGTCATGTGCCCCATGATGTCGCACTGCCACGGATGCGCCACGCTTTTGTGGACGGAAATCATGGTGTCTTCAGCCCCAGGGTCCGGCGGGCTTCGGCGGGCGTCTGCACGCTTGCCCCCATTGCCTCGATGATCGTGCGAGCGCGGTCGACCAGTTGCGCATTGGACGCGAGTACACCTTTCTCGAGATACAGGTTGTCCTCCAGCCCGACCCTTACATTGCCACCGAGCAGCAGTGACTGGGCAACCATCGGCATCTCCATCGCGCCGATGGCGAATCCGGTCCAGTTACAGCCGGCGGGAAGCTCGTTGACCATCGCCTGGAAGACGCCCGGTTTTGCCGGCGCCCCCCAGGGGATGCCGAGACAAACCTGGAACAGGGGTGGATCGTCGATCAGGCCCTGGTCGATCATGTGCTTCGCGAACCAGATCTGGCCGGTATCGAAGACCTCGAGTTCCGGCTTGACGCCGATGTCCTGCAGACGTTTCGCGCCGAGCTCGAGCATGGTCTGCGTGGAAACGTAAACGTAGTTCTGGCCCATGTAATTGAACGAGCCGCAATCCAGCGAGCAGATTTCCGGAAGCAGCGCCTCGACGTGCGCCATGCGTTCGATCTGCCCGACGCAGTCCGTGTCGTCGGTGAATTTCAGGGGATCGTCATCGGGGCCGAGATACAGGTCGCCGCCCATGCCCGTCGTGAGGTTGATAATGACGTCGGTGGTGCTGTCACGGACACGGTCGACCACCTCGCGATACAGGTCCACGTTCCGACTGGGTTGGCCCGACTCCGGGTCGCGTACGTGAATATGTGCAATTGCCGCGCCGGCCTTGGCCGCCTCGATGGTGGCCGTGGCTATTTCCGCGGGCGACTTCGGCAGGTCCGGGTGTTTGCCAGCGGTGTCGCCGGAGCCCGTGACGGCACAGGTAATGATCGAATCGCGATTCAGAGTGTCACTCCTTCTTCAAACGTCGCGACGAACAGGGCCGAATCGTCCGCAGCGCTCGCGCGCTTCATGCCTTGCGAGTTATATGGCATGGCGATGTCACCTTCGCGCGTGACCGCGATCACGCCCGCGTCGCCGCCCAGTCGCGCGACCTCGTCGAGCATCTCCTGTAAGGCCGTTGCGAGCGGTACGCCGGACTTGTAGCGAAACGCGATGGACGATGCGCCGCCTGACCGAATGATGTGCTCACCGATTCCCGTGCAGGAGATAGCGATATTGTCGTCGGCCCACGTGCCCGGGCCGATCAATGGCGTGTCACCGATTCGGCCGTGTAATTTGCCAAAGGTGCCGCCGGTCGACGTGGCGGCAGCCAGACCGCCTGTCGTATCAAGCGCTGCCGCTCCAACCGTGCCATGGGCGATATCGTTAATGTCGGCCCGCGTCACGCCGACCGGAAGCGTGTAGTAAGTCCCCGGGTCGGTGACTTCCTCATACCCATGCTGGCGTGCGAATTCGACGGCCCCGTTGCCCGCAAGCATGACGTGCGGTGTTTTCTCCATGACGCCGCGGGCGACCCCGATCGGGTTGGCGAAATCCTGGAGTGCAGCGACAGCGCCTGCTTCGCGCGATCGGCCGTCCATGATGGATGCGTCGAGTTCCACGTGTCCGGCGCTGTTGGGCGCTGAACCGCGGCCGGCAACATAGAGTCCGCTGGCCTCAAGTTCCGTGACCGCATAGTCGACGACATCAAGCGCCGCGGCTCCGGCTGCCAGTTTACTGCGGCAAGTGGACGCGAGCTCTTTCAGATGTTGCTCGGTTTCGGTATAGACGCGTCCGGCGACGGCGCCGGCACCGCCGTGCAGTGCGAATGCCCAGTTGGATTTCGGTTTTGACATCCGGTCAATGTACACGAAATACGCCCGAATTCACTGCGTCGAAGGGCAAGCCACATCCTCTCTGAAACAGGCGCACGAACTGATCGCACGCTACCTGATTCGGGCGGGTCTGTGAGTCGATCGTTCGCAAGGTCATGGAGTGGCTGTTTTCTTGATCCTTGGTGCTGCTAGAATTGCGACACTTTTCATATCGTCGGCCGCCAACGCGATGTCCGGCGCACGAAGGACTCCTGACCCATGACGAACGAACCGACCTCCAGGACCGTGGAGCAGGCCCCGGGTGCCGCCCGGATTTTCTACAAGCAGCCGGAACTGCTGACGGTTGAGGAGCACAGCAAGCTTGGCCTGAACAGGTCGAATCGACCATTCGATTTCTGCAGCAGCGTGAGAGCGGTGCCGCTGACCGCCGTGGAAATGAACATCATGCAGCGGCACTGCCCGATCATTTTCTCGTCGGTTGAGGAGCCGTCGCTGCTGGCCGTCGTCGGTGTGGTGGACGATGTAAACCTGTTTGTTGATGAGCAGGGGCACTGGGAGGCCGGCGTTTACATACCGGCCTACCTGCGATGCCATCCGTTTGCGCTCGTGACCCATACGAGTGAGGATTTCGCCGTCGCAGTCGATATGGCCGCGACGACGGTGGCGGAAAACGGTGAGCAGCCCATTTTCGACGGCCAGGAGCTGTCGGCACCGGTTAAGGAAAGCGTTGAGCACTGCGCGCGCTTTGATGCGCAGGCGAAGCTGACGGCGGAGTTCTGCAACCGCCTTGCGGAACTCGACCTGCTGACGGGCCAGGAGCTGAGTCTCGCCCCGGAAGCAGGTGCTGAGGAGACGGTTGTGGCCAAATACGTGGCCGTCGATTTCAGGAAGCTCGAGGCGCTGGACGCCGAAACGCTGCAGAAGCTCCACAGGGACGGCACGCTGGCCGCCATCTACGCACACCGGTTTTCACTCGATACCTGGCGTCACCTGCTGGAAAGGCGCATTCAGCGCAAAAAGAAGGCCTAGCCACCGGCTCAACTGTTGCTCTTTTGCAACAGCTGAAATTGCGCAACGCCCAAGGGCTGCCGTTGCGCAGGATCATCCTGCAATCAACCCTTTATAACTATCTGTACTATTGAAAACCCTATGGTTTCTGGGCATACTGCGTCGCTTGGAGACTACGTGTGTCGAAAACACAACGAACCATCTGTGTCGAAAACGCAACGTTGAGTATCTAACATTCACTATTAAAGCAAAGCATGCGGGGATATCCATATGTATAGACCAAAACCTTTGTCGAGGGCTGTGAAGTACGCTCTGGGCGCAAGTGCTGGTTCGCTCGCCTTGGGCCTGTCACCTCAGGTACTCGCCCAGGATGATGCGGAAGAAGTACTTGAAGAAATTGTCACCACGGGTTCTCGAATCCCGGTAGACCAGAACTTGCTTGCCACCAGCCCGGTTACAACGGTTGACAGCAGCGAGCTCCAGTTCAGTGGCGTAACGCGCGTCGAGGATCTCGTTAACGATCTGCCTCAGGTTGTGCCTGAGCTGACGGCTAACGACTCCAACGGTTCAACGGGCACGGCGACACTTGACCTTCGCGGTCTCGGTTCTGACCGTACTCTGGTCCTGGTTAATGGCCACCGTATGGGCTTCGGCGATCCGTTTGCACTTGCTCCGGATATCAACCAGATCCCGGGTAACCTCGTTGAGCGCGTAGAGCTGCTGACGGGTGGTGCATCGTCGACCTACGGTTCTGACGCTGTATCCGGTGTTATCAACTTCATCATGAAGGACGATTTCGAGGGCTTCCAGTTCGACTACCAGGTATCCGGCTACCGTCATGACAACGGCGCAAGTGATGCCCAGGCCGCTATCACAGCTGCTGGTTTCCCGCAGGCTCCGGGCAGCGTAACGGACGGCGAGACGACCAACATCAACATTACCATTGGTGCCAACACGCCTGACGGTCTCGGTAACGTAACTGCGTACCTCGGCTATCGTGACATCAAAGCTATTCGTCACTCCGAGCGTGACTACAGCGCCTGTGCACTGGGTGGTACCGGCGGTACGGTTGGTGATTGCCGCGGTTCGTCGACGACGCCTGCTGGCTCGTTCCGTAACTTCGATGACATCGACCTTCGTCTCGACCTGAACACGGGTGAATTCGTTGACCGTGCAGGCGAGAGCTACAACTACGGTCCGTTGAACTACTTCCAGCGCCCGGATGAGCGTTACACGGCTGGCATGTTCGCCAAGTACGAGGTCGCTGAAGGCTTCGAGACGTATGCCGAGTTCCAGTTCATGGACGATCGCAGCCTTGCTCAGATCGCTCCTTCCGGTACGTTCTTCAACAACAACTTCCTGAACTGCGACAATCCGCTCATGTCCGATCAGCAGACGACCGCTATTGGCTGTCCGGATCGCAACCCGGGAACGACTGTGCCGATTTACGTCGGTCGTCGTAACGTTGAAGGCGGGCCTCGCTTTGACGACCTGCAGCATCAGTCCAGCCGCATGCTCGTCGGCTTCCGTGGCGACATCAGCGAGAACTGGCGCTTCGACGCGTTCGTCAACTACGCGCGCCTGAACTACACCGAGGTTTACAACAACGATCTCTCGATCACGAACATCATTCGTGCTTTGAACGTCGTTGCTGACCCGGTCACGGGCGAGCCGGTTTGCCAGTCTGTGGTTGATGGCTCCGATCCTGCCTGTGTGCCTTACAACGTATTCCAGCCGGGCGGTTCGACGGCTGCAGCTCGTTCCTACATTGACTTGCCGCTGTTCTCGAAGGGCGATCTCGATATGGGACAGTTTGTTGGCTACGTTGAAGGCGACCTGGGTATTGCGGTGCCGACTGCCGGCGACAACATCTCGGTCGTTATCGGTGGTGAGTACCGTGATGACGCGTTGGTCTTTGACCTCGATCAGAACTACAACAACGGTAATGCTGCCGGTCAGGGTGGTGCCACCGCTGACGTAGCCGGTAGCGTATCGGTAACGGAGTTCTTCACGGAAGCTCGTATACCGCTCGTTCAGGACAAGCCTGGAATCGAAGATCTCTCTCTCGACCTTCGCTACCGCTTCTCTGATTACAACCTCGGCTTCGATGCCGACACGTGGTCTACGGGCGTAGCATGGTCGCCGAACGAGATGTTCAAGGTTCGCGCGAGCCTCTCGCGCTCGGTACGTGCACCGAACATCAATGAGCTGTTCCAGCCGCAGACGATTGGTCTCTGGCAGGGTACGGATCCTTGTGCCGGCGCAACACCGACGCTGACCGAAGCACAGTGTGCACGCACGGGCGTGCCGGCTGGGTCTTACGGTTCAGTAGCGGCGAACCCGGCTGACCAGTACAACGGTCTGTTCGGCGGTAACCCGGGTCTCGATCCTGAGACGTCTGACTCTCTCACGGTTGGCTTCGTTGTCCAGACGGACTTCGGTCTTTCCGTCAGTGTCGACTACTGGCAGGTTGAAGTTGAAGATGCAATCTCGACGATTGGTGCTGAGTTCATCATCGAAGAGTGCGCTCTGGGCAACGACTCGCTGTGTAGCCTGATTCAGCGTAGCCCGGTCAACGGCAACGTTTGGGTCGGCTCTGGTCCGGACGCACCGCGCGTCGAACTGACTGATGTCAATATCGGCTTCTTCGAAGTATCCGGTGTCGACATCAACGGTACGTACTCGGCTGAGTTCGGCGACAACGTTCTCGACTTCACGCTTCGCGGCACGGCTCTGACCACATGGGATGACCAGCCGCAGCCTGGTGGCGTCATCAACGACTGTAAGGGCACCTGGGGTGGCGACTGTGGCCGTCCGCGTCCGGAGTGGAAGCACACGTTCTCCACGCGCTGGGGAACGCCTGTCAGCGGTCTTGATGTCGTAGGTACCTGGCGCTACGTCGGTGAAGTTGACGAGCATCGGAACGACCGTGTTTCGGCTGACGCACAGAACTACATTGATCTGTCGGCAGCGTACGGATTCAGTCTCGGTGGTGGTGATGCGCAGATTACGTTCGGCATCAACAACATCTTCGACGAAGATCCTCCGTACCACGGCCTGTTCAACACAGCCGCGTACAGCAACGGTAATACGATTCCTGGAGCCTGGGACCCCCTCGGTCAGTACTGGTTCCTCGGTCTGAACTTCGCGTACTAAGCGAGACCGTTTGCACTACAATGATCGGCGGGCTTCGGCCCGCCGATTTTTTTTGTGAAGACTGTTTTTCATGAGCCGCAAGCAATCCGACGCAAACGACCCACGTCATTCCCAACTGGTTGAACCGCTGCGTTCAGCCGTCATCGCCCACGAAAGTGGCGATCTCCAGAAGGCTTACCCGCTCTACCGGCAGTTTGTGGCGGATAATCCGCGGCATCCGACTGCGCTGCAGCTGTTCGGACTGCTGCTTTCCCAGCTCGGCCAGCTCGAACCCGCGATCAAGCTGATGCGTGAGTCGCTGCAACTGTTCCCCAAGCAACCCGAAGTGGCCAATAACCTTGGCAATGCGCTGCTGCGTGCGGGCCTCATTGATGAGGCGATAGCCACCTACGCCGAGGCGATCCGGCTGCACCCTGACTATGCCGACGCACAGCGCAACCTGGGCCTCGCCTGTTCGAAGGCCGGACGCCACGAGGAAGGGGTGGCCGTACTTGAGAAGTGCCTCGCTGGGAACCCGAAGGATGCTGCGGCCTGGATGGCTATTGGCAGTGTTTATCTCAAGCTGGAGCAACTTGAGAGAGCGACCGAGGCGTTCGAAAAGGCCGTCGAGCTGCGGCCCGACTACGCGGATGCGCATCACAATCTTGGTCTCTGCAAACGACTGCGGCATTACCCGGAGGAGGCGCTGGAGCACTACAAGAAGGCCCAGGAGTTGGGTCTCGACAGACCAGAATTGCACCACAATATGGGCAATGCCTATATCGATATCCAGCTGGCCGATCCCGCGATTGATGCATATCGTGAAGCACTCAGGCGCAATCCCGACGACATCGATACGCACAAGAATCTGAACTCCCTGCTCTGGCAGCAGGACCAGCTCGACGAATACCTGGAGTCCTACCGGGAGGTTCTGGAAAAGAATCCGGAAGCCGAGGTTCTGCGAATCGCGTACGCGGCGGCACTCAACCAGAGCGATTCCCACGAAACCGCCGAAAAGGTCCTCAGGGAGGGGCTGCAATACTCGCAGTCCAGCGACATCAAGAGCCAGCTTGCCTACACGCTGGAAGAACAGGGCCGCTGGGACGAAGCGCTGTTGCTCCACAAGGGCGCGGTAAAGACGCCCGGCGCCAGCCCCAACCATCTCATCAGCTACGGTCGGGCCCTGCTCGCATGCCAGAAGCCGGACGAAGCACTGGAGCAGATCAAGCAGGGTGCGGCATCGACGCCGTTTAACCAGCGTTCGTTGGCGTACCTGGGCCTGTGCTGGCGCATGCTGGGTGACGAGCGCGATGACTACCTGAACGATTACGAGTCGATGATCGTTCCTTATGATCTGCCGCTGCCGGACGGCTATGCCAGCGTCGACGAGTTCAATGAGCGCCTGCGTAAGGCGCTGGAGCCGTTGCATATTGGCCTGCGTCATCCCGCGGAGCAGACGCTGCGTGGCGGCAGCCAGACGAGTGGCAACCTGTTTGACCGGCGAGATCCGGAAATCCAGGCGCTGGTCGCCTCACTGCGGCCCTGCATCGAAGACTATATCGCCCGCTTTCCGCAGATTTCGGAGCATCCGTTGTATATGCGGAAGACTGGCAACTATGATTTCAATGCGTCGTGGTCGGTGCGGCTTGTCGACTGCGGTTTTCACACGATGCACACGCACCCGCTGGGTTGGATCAGCTCGGCCTACTACGTTCAGGTCCCTGCCGTTGTCTCCGAAGATGACAAGCACGGGGGCGGCATCAAGTTTGGCCAACCCGACATCGATATTGGTGAGGCAGGCGCTGCGCGACGGCAAATTCAGCCGACCGCCGGACGGCTAGTGCTGTTTCCGTCTTACATGTGGCACGGCACCGTGCCGTTCGATTCGGACGAACCGAGGATGACGGCGCCGTTCGACGTCGTACCCGTTTAGGGGCTCAGGGGCGTGTTGCGATAATCGCCCAGCCGAGAGGCGGGGCGTCCTTTGCATGAGCGAGCGTATCCGCGCGTCGCAATTCAAACCCGCGTTCCTGGAGATCATTGATCACGCGACCGAATTCCGATGGATCGATGGCGACGTCCAGCATCGATGCCATGCGACCCTCGTAAGCGTCAATGGCTTCGCCCATTTTCTCTAGCCAGCCAACGACGGAGGCACCGTCGTAGTGTTTCATACGCTGATGAATCGTACGCACGTCCCGGTAGACCCTCATGATCGTGTCGGCGGCGACGTCTCGGCCATAGCGAGCCATGATGTCCTCCATTGCCTTGATGGCAGGCGCGAAATTCCGGCCGGCAGCGTGGTAGGCAGCTTTGTCGCCACCTTGCAGCACCGCGTACGCCGCCTCGAACATGGCAATGCAACGAGGGACAAACTCGGCCTTTTTCATATCCTGAATCGCAAGGAGGCTGGCCTCGCACTGCTCATGGATCAGGCCATCGCGGTGATGAACGAGCAGGACGAGCTCGCCACCCTCCGCGACCAGTTCAGCAATCGCGTTAATCGCCCCGATTCCTGCGTATTCGACGCCGTACTGGCTTACGACGACATCGAAGCTACCCGCATCGAACGGCGTCTTGGCCGCATCGGCAACCACGCCGCGAACCCCGGGAAAGCGCTTCTCGAGCATACGTATCGCAGAGTCGGATATATCGAGACAAGTGAAGTCGGGCAGGTTGTCGCCATAAACGCGCGCCGCCGACTCGATGACAGCGCCGTTACCGCTGGCGATATCGACTATTCGGGGCGCCTCGCGACGCTCCTGGATACCGCGAAAAATCTCGTCCCAGAATGACAGGACCAAGGGGTCTGTCGTGCCGCCGCCGGAAAACGCCGCACTCGATTGCGCCCCCGCCCAATAGGTATCCCAACTGTCGATAACCGGGCGTGTTTCAGATTCTTCGTTCATCGGTTTCACGGTACTATAAACTCTCGATCTTACGTTAATAAGGGGCCGGGCCATGCCCGTGCAATTGGGTGGAGTTCTATGCCACAGAAGACCGGGGCGGTGCTATTTCTTGCCGGGTTGATGACGGCGAGCAGCGTGGCCGCCGACGATGATACGGCCTTGGCCCGATGCGTGTCTATTGATGACGCGGAACAGAGGCTTGCGTGCTATGACGAGATTGCGGGTAGGGAAACGAGCGCGGATGAAAGTGCTACGGCCCTTGCTCCGATTTCGGAGGACTACGGTGCGGAGCAGCTAGGCCAGGACAATCCTGACAGGAAGGTCGAGAAGCCCGTTCTCGTCAAAGTCACATCGTGCCGCAGGGACGATCGTAGAAAATACTACTTCTATCTCGAGAACGGCCAGGTCTGGCGACAACATGACGATGACCGCCTGCGTTTCAAGGAATGCAATTTCAACGCCACGATCATCAGGGACGGCTTCGGTTACAAGCTGCAGGTCGAAGGGCAAAAGCGGCGCACACGCGTGAAGCGCGTACAATAAGCACGACCAGAAAACGGGAACCACAATCTATGTCTTCCGACGTCAACGCCCTGGAAGGGCAGGTGGCCAGCGCCATGCAGCAGCAGCGTTGGGACGACGCGCTCGATGCGCTGCGACAGCTAATCGAAATCGACCCGGACCGCCTGAACTACACCGCCAGGTTTGCTCATCTTCTCGACGGTTTGGGTCATACCCAGCACGCCGTCGATATCTATCGGCGCTTTCTCGACCGGAACCCGGATGCGGCAACCGCTCACTTTAACGTGGCGGGTTTGTACAAGAAGCTGCAGCAGGATGACCTCGCGCTGGCGGCGCTCGATGAGGCGATCAGCCTCAGAATCGATCGTGTGGAAGAGGTCTACCTGAACAAAGGTGTCCTGTTTGCGGAAACGCACCGGCCGGAGAAGGCCAGGGCCTGTTATGAGAAGGCGCTCAGCCTGGCGCCGGACTACGTCTCTGCCCTGTTTAACCTGGCGGGTTTGCTCGAGGAAGAGGGTGACCGACAACGGGCCCTGAACATCTACAAGCGCATCCTCGAGATTCAACCGGATTACTGGGAGGCGCTGTCGAGGCTGGCCTACGCTGAGAAGATGAGCCCGGACCACGCGGAGCTCGTCGAGCGCCTGGAGAAGGCCGTCGCCGAAACGACGTCTGACGCCTATGCACAGCAGACGCTCAATTTCGCCCTTGGCAAGGCCTATGACGACCTGCAGCAGCATGATCAGGCGGCCGAGGCCTACACCGCTGCCAATGCCGCAGCCAGGTTGACGGCCGTGCCGTACGATCGCGCGCAGACCGAGCAGGCGTTCGACCAGCTCATCGACGTCTACGATCCGGAATGGATCGCAAATACGACCACAGGGTCCGACGCCGAACCCATTTTCATCTGCGGCATGTATCGCTCCGGGTCCACGCTGCTCGAGCACAGGCTTGCGGGCCATCCGGCGATCGTTGCGGGCGGTGAACTCGACGTGCTGCCATGGATGATCGGCCGCAACTTCGCACCCTATCCGCAAGGTATCAGGGCAGCGCCGCTGGAACGCCTTCGCGAGATGGCGGCTTACTACCAGTCAAGGGTGCAGTCCTTCTTCCCCGGGGGGCAACGCGTGACCGACAAGCGCCCGACCAATTTCATGGACCTTGGCCTTATCAAGGTGTTGTTCCCGAAGGCGAAAATCATCCATACGACGCGCCACATTGCGGACAATTGCCTGTCTGTTTTCTTCCAGCAAATGGGTCCCGGATTCGGCTATGCGACAGACCTCGGCGATGCCGCACACTACTACCGGCAGCAGGAGCGGCTCAAAGCGCACTGGCAGGCCTGTTTCGGTGACGACCTGCACACGGTCCGCTACGAAGAACTGATAGCGGACCCGGAAGCGGTACTTCGTGGCGCGCTCGATTATCTTGAGCTCGACTGGAATGATGGCCTGCTCGAGCCCGAGCAAGACGGCACGCGAGTCAGGACCGCCAGTATCTGGCAGGTGCGCCAGCCGTTGCATACCGGCTCGCAAGGCCGCTGGGCAAACTACCGGTCCCTCGTGGAGGCCGTCCCGGAACTCGCGGACGCTACGCGCTAGACGTTCAGCCTTCTTCGCAAGCCCGCAACATGCCCGCTTAGAAACCGAATGTCCTGCGCCGGCGGTTGCGGGCTACTCGCCGCGGCGCGGAATGTCTTCTCCGAGCATGAGCGCGCGTACAAAACGAACGGGCGGCGAACCATAGGACAGCACCTGGTCGTGGTAGCGGCGCAGCGTAAACTCGTCACCCCAGAGTTCCTCGACGGCTGCACGCATCTCGAGGTGCTCCTGGTAACCGACGAAATAGGTGGAGAGCTGTGCCGAAGTCAGCTGCGCACGCACCCACTTGCCCGCGGCTTCGCGTTCTTCCTGGAAGCCACCTTCGACCATGAGCTTCATGGCTGCCTCCCGCGTCATGCCATCGACGTGGATTGCCGAGTCGATAATCGCATTGGTGATGGCGCGCAGGTACCACTTCAGGTTAATCAGCTTCATCAACGGATCGTGGTCCTGGTAGCCGGCCTCGATCATCATTTGCTCGGCATACACGCCCCAGCCTTCGACAAACGGTCCCGACCACAGGACGCTGCGCAGCGTTGACGGGTAACGATTGCTCAACGCCAGCTGCAGGTAATGACCGGGCACGCCCTCGTGGATGGTCAGGTCCTGGATCGAGTACAGGTTGTACTCGCGCAGGAACGACTCAACCTGCTCCTCGGTCCAGTCATCCGGCAACGGGGCCACGGCATAGAATGCCGGCTGGTCCTTGTCGAGCGGTCCGGGCGGGTCCAGGTAGGCGACCGTCACGCCACGCTGGAATTCCGGCATGATAATGATCTCAACCGGTTCCTCGGGCATCGTGACGATGTCGTGTTCGATGACGAAGTCGATGGCTTCCTGCAGCTGTCGTTTCGCAATGTCGACGATGCCGTCACGGGGCGGCAGCTCCCGGTATGCTTCTTCGAGTGCAGCACGAATGATTGCCTGCTTGTAGGCTCCGTCCGGACTGTCCGGGAACGTCGTCATCGGATGCGTTTCGAGATAGATGATCTTGGCGACCTCGAACATCTCGTTGCGGACTTTTTCGTACTCTTGCTCGGCGCGCGCGGTAATTTCCCTGCGGCTGAGGGGCGAATTCAACGCGAACGCGAGCTTCGTGTCGTAGAGCGCCTCGCCGACGCGGAAGTCGCCGTTGGCACGCGGCAGCAACTCTTCCTCGAGCCACGTCTGGTGATCGGCAACCGCATTCCTGGCCGTATCGATCGCGGCGTTGAGTCGCGTTTGTTGCTCACTCGTCAGCACATCCATTCGCGGGATGATCATCGTGTCGATGATTGAATTCAGGCCGGGGTTCTGGGCAATCGCTGTTTCGGCGTGGATTTTCGGGACATTCGAGGGTTCGAGCGAGCCTCGCGCCTGTTCGAGGAAGCGCGGCATCTGTTCCAGCCGGGAGGCTGCCGACACGAGCCGCTGCTCAAGCGGGGCGAAATCGCGGGCCAGCAACCCGTATATCGCGCCGCCGGAAATATTGACGTAATAGAGAGGATTCCAGGCCCATTCGCGTAGCGTCTCTGTCGACCAGATGCCGGACTCGATTTCATGCAACAGAAGCTCGGCATCGACCTGGTTGGCGCGTGAGAGTTCGCTGCGGTCCAGCGCCTCCAGCGCATCCTGGTACTCGCGCAGCAGCTCCAATGATTCTGCCCGAGCCGCATCGTCGACGCGATCAAGTTCGTCATCGGCCCGGTGGTCGCCAATAACCGTCGCGGTGGCCGGGGAAAAGTTGGCCAGGTCGTTAACGTACTCGTCAGCAAGATTGCCGAATGCCTCGTCGGTCGGCGTGCCGGCGAAAGCGGCTGAAGCAAGCAGGCAGATGAGAGTAACAGGTACTAGTCGATTCACAGGGCGCCCTCGCGTATCGGGTTGTGCGGCTGACCTTAGCATGGTCTCCGCAGCCCTGTAAGATCGGCATATGCCGAGAATTCTCGCCATACTGATCCTGCTTTGCATCGCGAATTTCTCGTGGTCGGAGCCGGTACCCGCCTGGCTCCTGCGCCTGCCCGAATCCACGCCGACGGTGTTCGTGGCAGAAACGTCGGAATCGGCATTCCATCGCTTTGATCGAACGCCAAATGGCGTGACCAAGGTGCGGCAGGAATACATGTCCATCGGCCAGGCCGGGGTCGGCAAGCAACGCACGGGCGACCAGCGCACGCCGCTGGGCATCTACTTTGTCACCGAGCAACTCGATACGTCGCGCCTCCATGAAAAGTACGGCGTCACGGCCTTTCCGCTCGACTACCCGAACGCGTGGGATCGGCGGCTCGGGCGCACGGGTGATGGCATCTGGGTCCACGGGGTTGATGCTGACAGTGGAGTCCGTCCGCCGCTCGATACCGACGGTTGTATTGCACTGCCCAATGATCGCCTGCTTGCACTCGAGGACCTGTTTGCCCCGAACGTGACGCCGGTGCTCATCGCGCGGGAACTCGCCTGGAGCGAGGCTGGCGCCGTTGCGGCATTGCGCGTCGCGCTCGAGCGCGCGGTGACGGGCTGGGCAGGGAGTCTCGAGAGAGGTGATATGGCGACCTGGCTCGACTACTACGACGAGTCCTTCGAGCACTGGGGCATGAGTAAAGCCGAGTGGGCGGCATTCAGCCTGCAGACGACAGCCCGGCGGCCGATAGAGAGCGTGACGGTCAGTGACCTGCTGTTGCTGGGGGATCCGGTGGAAGAGGGACTCTACCTCAGCCGGTTCAGGCTGAAGGTCAGCGAGGCGGACGTGGGCAGCGTCGTTTCCATGCGCCGAATGTACTGGCGCCGCTCAGAGAGCGGCGCCTTTAGAATCGTCGTTGAGGACAGCGGTTAGCGAATACCTTCGCGCACCGTGAGTTCCTCGATGAGTTCGATCAGCTCGTCGTAGCCACCGGCTTGTGCCACGGTTGTGCGGTACTTGCCATTGACGACAATCTGCGGCACCGACGTGACGCCGTATCGACGGATCAGGTCACCGCCCTTGCGCATTCGCGAGTTCACTTCGAACGAACTCCAGGTCTTGTTGAAGTCTTCCGAGGAGACGCCGAAGCGCGCGAACAGGCGCTCGATGGCGTCCTTCGACGTCAGGCGATTGCCGCGGTCGTGAAACTCGCTGAACACGGCCATGTGGAATGCGGCCGGGTCTTCGAGAGTGCCGTTTTGCCCAAGAATGCTCTGCGTGTGATAAATCTGTGCGTGCAGAATGCCAGCCTGGTTCCACGGCGCAGGGATGCGCACAAAACGAATCCCCGGGTCCTTGTCGGCCCCCCAGCGATTCAGGAAAGGATCGAGCGTGCGGCAATGCGGGCAGCTGTACATGAATGCTTCGGAGACTTCGATCTTGTCAGCGCCGCCGAACGTCGTCTGGGCGGGCACCAGGCGCGTGTAATGCTGACCTTCCTTGAATTTCCACTCGCGGTTCAGGGCTTCGTTGGTGTCGGCAACGGCCAGCAGGATGGGCTCGTCCTCGGAATCTTCGACGGCGTCGGATTCTTCGACCATCTCGATCTCTTCGTCAGCGGCCTCTTCCGGTGCAGCTTCTGTCGCGACTTCAGCGGCGGGCGCCTCCTCGACCACGGCGGCTTCCTGCGCGGCCGGTGCCGGCTGTTCTTCCTTGCTGCAGGCCCCGAGAACAAGGGCCATGACGGCAATCCAGACAATGTGCTTCATAGTAACGTCCTGCCTCTCTCTGCGATGTCTATCTCAGACCCTGAACATAAGAAGAAAGTGCCTCAATATCTTCCTTACTGAGACGCGCAGCGATGTCACGCATGATTTTCGTCTTACCGTCGGTCTGGCGCGTGCCGGCGGCGTAATCGTTCAGTTGTTTGGCGGTGTAGGCGGCGTGTTGTCCCTGCAGTGCCGGATACTTCGCCGCAGGGTTGCCACGCCCGGTCGGGCCGTGGCATGCGATGCAGGCGGCTGCACCCGATTCAGGATCACCACCCCGGTACAGTGCTTCGCCGCGATCGACCAGCGAGGCGTCGGCGACAGCCTGTGCCGCAGCCGGCAAGCTCTCGAAATAAACGGCGAGGTCGCCAATATCCTCGTCCGACAGCATCATGGCCTGGCTCGACATCAAGGGGTCGTTGCGCGGAGCGACCCCTGCGGCGGGCACCATGCTGGCCCGAAAAGCGTGGAGCTGGGCCTGCAGGTAAGGTGCGTTCTGGCCGGCGATGTTGGGCCACAGGGCGTTGGCGCTGTTGCCCTCGGCACCGTGGCAGGCCGTGCAGGTCAGCGCCTTGGCTTTGCCGTCTTCAGCCGAGCCGTCAACGAGGCTTTCCGCCTGACCAGGGGTTGCGACGAGCGCCAGACCGGCTGTCGCGATAAGCGTAGCGAGCTTGATTTTCATAGTGTCTAACCGTTACTTTCCTGCGCCGGCGTGGGCCAACGCTGCGATAATGTCCAAAGAGCCAGATTTGTCCTCTGAGTCGCACCGGATTCGGTGCCGGGATTCGATGCCTCGGACTCAGCAAGCGCGAATTATACACACAATCCACGGGGCGTACCCATGTCGCAGTACCCACAAGCAGCCTTCATAAAGAGCGCCAACGCGCCCTCCCAGTTCGTCCAGGATGAGGGTACCGAGGTGGCATTTGCGGGCCGCTCGAATGCCGGGAAATCCAGCGCGATCAACGTCATTGTGAATCGCCGCCAGTTTGCCCGCACGAGCAAGACGCCTGGCCGGACGCGGCTCGTGAACTTCTTTACCTTAGGCGGCGACAAGCGCCTCGTGGACCTGCCGGGCTACGGGTTTGCCAAGGTCGCGAGCAGCATGCGCAACCACTGGGCGGATCTCATGGCCGACTATTTCGAGACCCGCAAGAGCCTGAGCGGCATGTTCCTGATCGTGGATATCCGGCGCCGGCTGACTGATTTCGACCGCCAGATGCTGGCATTCGCCGAAGCGGTGGGTTTGCCCACGCACGTGTTGCTGACCAAGACCGACAAGCTGAAGCGGGGACAAGCGGCCAAAGCGCTGCTCGAGGTACGCCGGGATCTCGGAGAGGTGGCGACCGTGCAGCACTTTTCCGCGTTGACCCGGCAGGGCGAGGGGGAAGCCCGCGCCAAGCTCGAGCAATTCCTGACCCAGGATCGTGAGCAATAAAAAGCCCCGAAGCACGTCCGTGCCCCGGGGCCGAAGAAGCAACAGGCTTGGGGTTACCTTGTTGCACACCTGCTTAGGGAGGTAAACAGGCGAGTGACTTACGCACTCGGAATAATTAGAGCGCGGGGTTGCAGGAGAGTTCCCCGATCGCTGTAAGGCCATGAAATTTCGTTGAATTTAGTTTAGAGCGGGTCTAAACGGCCGGTTTCGGCACCGCCACAGCAGGGTCTAGTGTGCCTCGTCCCAGTTATCACCGACACCCACATCCACTTTCAAGGCAACATTCAGCTTTGCCGCCCCGTTCATCAGCTCCGTCACGCGTTTCGTCACGGCGTCGACTTCGGCCTTCTTGACCTCGAAGACAAGTTCATCGTGTACCTGCATGATCATCCGGGCCCCGGGTTGCTCTTTGTGTAACCAGCCGTGTACCGCGATCATGGCCCGCTTGATGATGTCCGCCGCCGTTCCCTGCATGGGTGCATTGATGGCGCTGCGCTCCGCGTACTGGCGGCGCTGTGCGTTGCGGGCATTGATTTCGGGCAGGTACAGCCGGCGCCCGAAGACGGTTTCGACATAGCCCTTTTCGCCCGCGCTCGCGCGGGTGTCGTCCATGTACTGCTTTACGCCCGGGTAACGATCGAAGTACAGGTCCGTGTACTCCTGGGCCTCACCGCGGCTGATGCCGAGCTGCCTGGCCAGACCAAAGGCCGACATGCCGTACATGAGCCCGAAATTGATGGCCTTGGCGGAGCGGCGCTGGTCGTCGCTGACGTCGTCGAGCGCCACTTCGAAGACTTCGGCTGCCGTCGCGCGATGGACGTCCAGCTCTTTCTTGAATGCCTTGAGCAGGCCCTTGTCGGCCGACAGGTGCGCCATGATGCGCAGCTCGATCTGCGAGTAGTCGGCGGCGAGCAGGACATGGCCTTTGGGTGCAACGAAGGCCTGGCGAATACGACGGCCTTCCTCGGTGCGAATCGGGATGTTCTGCAGGTTGGGGTCAGTGGACGACAGGCGTCCTGTCGCAGCGACGGCCTGGTGGTAGGACGTATGGATACGGCCCGTACGTTCATTGATCTGCAGCGGCAGCTTGTCCGTGTATGTGCTCTTCAGTTTGCTGACGCTGCGGTAGTCGATAATGACCGCGGGCAGCTCATAGTCGTTCGCCAGTTCGACCAGCACGTCCTCGGCGGTAGACGGCTGGCCCTTTGGTGTCTTGCGTATAACGGGCAGCTCCTGCTGCTCGAACAGGATCTGTTGAAGCTGCTTCGGCGACCCGAGATTGAACGGCCCGCCGGCGAGTTCGTGCGCCTTGGCCTCGAGCTTCGCCATCTTTTTCGCGAGCTCGCCGCTTTGCTTCTGCAGCATCTTGCGATCAACGAGTACCCCGGTTTCCTCCATGTCGAGGAGTGCGGGAACCAGCGGCTGCTCAATTTCTTCGTAGACTTTTTTCAAAGGCGGTACGTCGCCGAGCTGCTGCCACAGCGTCTCGTGCAGCTGCAGGGTGATGTCGGCGTCTTCGGCGGCGTAGGGTGCGGCCGTCTCCAGGTCGATCTGGTTAAAGGTCAACTGCTTGGCGCCTTTGCCCGCGACATCTTCGTAATGAATGGTCTCCTTGCCCAGGTACTGACGAGCAACCGAGTCCATATCGTGGCGCGTCGCGACACTGTTGAGAACGTACGATTCGAGCATCGAATCGTACGCCATGCCGGCTAATGCGATGTCATAGCGGGCAAGAATGTGTGCGTCGTATTTGAGGTGGTGCCCGACCTTCTTCCTGGCGCCATTCTCCAGCCAGGGCTTGAGCTTCGCGAGTACCTCGTCACGCGGCAGCTGGTCGGGCGCACCCGGGTAGTCGTGAGCGACCGGCACGTAGCAGGCTTCGCCGGTTTTTGTGCTCAGTGAGAAGCCGACGATCTCGGCGTTCATGTAGTCGAGGCTATTGGTTTCCGTATCGAACGCGGTCAGTTTCGCCTTGTTGAGTTTCTTCAGCCAGGCGTCGAAGGCTTTCCACGTCAGCACGGTTTCATAGTCTGCCGGATCGTCTTCAGAAGGCGCATCGACAGGCTGTTCGCCCGTGGCTGCTCCTGCCTCATTGAGCTGCCGCAGCAGCGAGCGCAGCTCGTAGTGGCTGTAAAGCTTGCGCAACGTGTCGGTATCGCCGTCGGTCGCCTTGAGGTCATCGATACTTACATCGAGATCGACGTCGGTCTTGATCGTCGCGAGTGTGCGCGACAATTCCATTTGCGCCACGTTCTCGCGCAGGCTTTCTCCGACCTTGCCCTTGATCTCGTCACCGTGTTCCACAATGCCATCGGCGCTGTCATACAGGTTCAGCCACTTGGCCGCCGTCTTGGGGCCGACCTTCGGCACACCCGGAATGTTGTCCGAGCTGTCGCCAACCAGTGCGAGGTAGTCGATGAATTGCTCAGGGTACACGTCGAACTTCGCCTTGACGGCATCACGATCGAGTCGCAAGTCGTTCATCGTGTTGATAAGCGTGACCTTGTCGGTCACGAGCTGTGCCAGGTCCTTGTCGCCCGTTGAGACGAGCACATTGAGCCCGGCCTTCCCCGCTTGTGCACACAGCGTGCCGATGACGTCATCCGCCTCCACGCCGCTAACCTGCAACAGTGGCAAGCCCATGGCCCCGACGGCATCGAGTATCGGCTGCACCTGTAAGCGCAGATCATCCGGCATCGGTGGGCGGGTCGCCTTGTACTCGGCGAACAGCTCATCGCGGAAGGTCTTGCCAGGCGCGTCGAACACGACGGCGATATGGGCCGGCTGTTCGTCGCGCAGCAGTTTAAGGATCATCGTCAATACGCCGTGCAATGCGCCCGTCGGTTCACCCTGGGAATTAGTCAGGGAGGGCAGCGCGTGAAAGGCGCGATACAAATACGATGACCCGTCGATCAGGACGAGATCAGTCATACAGTCTGGTTACTCTATTTCTTTTCCGAGTCGTTCTCGTCTTCGCCTTCCTCGCCTTCTTCACCTTCTTCGGTCTCATCGGCAGGCGGCGGCGGGTTTGAAATGCGGCTCGGGTTGCCGGGGACGTACAGGGGACCGCTCTGGCCACAGCCGGCGGCGACGAAAACAAACGAGAGTGCAACACATGCAAGGATCAGGCGTTTCATAATCTCTGCCATCAACGAAGGTCTCTCGATTATAGAGATCAGGCGCCGCTTGTGTGCGTCATTTTGCGTAACGGGCCGCCACTTTTCGGTAGGCCTCGCGAAACGGCATGCCTTCCTCGGTGACCAGTCGGTAGGCCTCTTTCGTTGCAAAGATACCTTCGTCCATCGTGATATTGCCCGGCAGGAACTCGAGGCCCTCCAGCACGTACGCCATGATGTCGACGCTGTCGACGGCAAGATCGATCGATCGGAACACGGGCGACTTGAGGCGCTGCAGGTCGCGGTGATAGCCGGACGGTAGCTTGGCGGTGATCATCAGTGTTTCGTCCAGGCAAGCCTGTGACGTGGCGGATGAGGCGCGCAGGAGTTCGAGCACATCGGGATTGCGCTTCTGCGGCATGATCGACGAGCCCGTGGTCACCTCGGCCGCGAGGGAGATGTAAGCGAATTCCTGCGTATAGAAAAGCAGCAGGTCGCTCGCCATGCGCGACAGGTCCTGCATCATGAGCGTGATCTCGAACAGCAGGGCGCTTTCGGCCTTGCCGCGCGATAGCTGTGCCGCTGTAACCGGCGACTGGGTAACGGCGAAGCCGAGCCGCTTGGTGGTGAACTCGCGGTCAAGCGGCAGGCCCGGGGTCCCGTAGCCGGCGGCGCTGCCCAGCGGGTTCTTGTTGATACGCCGGTGTACGGCACGCAGGCCTTCGACCGCATCGCCGAAGCCTTCTTCGAATCCACCGCACCAGAGCTCGACGGATGATGGCATGGCGTGTTGCATGTGTGTGTAGCCGGGCAACTTGACCCTGCCCTGGCGTTCCGCGAGATGCGTAATTGTGGCGCGCAGGTGCTCAACGCGCCCCGCGAGGTCGAGGGCCGCGTCACGCAGGTACAGCCGCAGGGCGGTGAGTACCTGGTCATTGCGCGAGCGCCCGAGGTGCAGGCGGCCTCCCGCGGGGCCGATATTTTCTGTCAGGCGGGCCTCAAGCGCTGTATGCACATCCTCATCTTCGAGCGTGATCTGCCATTCGCCCTTGTCAAAGGCGGTCTCAAGGGCTCGCAGGCCGTCGCAGATGGCGTGGCAGTCGTCGTGCGATATCAGTTCCTGTGCGGCAAGCATCTCGGCATGCGCGATTGAACCGCGAACATCGTATTCAACCAGGCGGGCATCCAGCACATGATCTTCGCCGGCCGTGTAACGCAACACGCGCTCGTCGAGCGGCAGGCCTTTTTCCCATAGTCTGCTCATGATTCGTCACCCTGTTCCTCGGGAGACAGCGCCGCGACGTCGTCGACAACCAGCGTGCCGGTGCCCTCATTGGTGAATACCTCGAGCAGGATGCTGTCGGGCAGTTTGTGCGAAATAACATGAACGCGTTGCACGCCGTTCTTGATGGCCGCGTTGATCGCTGCGGCTTTCGGCAGCATGCCGTCGGCCAGCACACCGTCGTCCTTGAGTTGTTGGAGATGGGTCCGGTCGATGTAGCTGATCAGCGAGCCCGGGTCGTTTACATCCTCGAGAATTCCGGTGGCACCCGTGACGAGAATGAGTTTCTCGGCATTGAGCTCGGCCGCGATCGCCGCAGCCACCGTATCGGCATTGATGTTAAGCAGCACACCGGACTCGTCGCATGAGAGCGGGCTGACGACGGGCATGAGGCCGTTGTCGAGTTGCTTCCTGAGGATATCGGCTTCCACCGAATCGATATCGCCGACAAAGCCGTAGTCGATCGCTTCCTCGCCCTCGCGCTCGACCGGCGGCCGTTTGTGCGCGCGAATGAGGCCGGCATCGACCCCGCTGATGCCGACAGCGGGAATCTGCAGGTCGCGGCAACAGGCGAGGATCTTGGTGTTGATCTGGCCGTTGAGAATCATCGTCGCGACATTGAGCGAGTCGCTGTTGGTTACGCGCCGTCCTTCGATGAATTGGGTGTCGAGCCCGAGCGCGGCCGCGAGTTCGGTCGACTGCGGGCCGCCGCCATGAATAAGTACGGTGCGAATACCGACCTGGTGCAGGATACCGACCTGTTCGACCAGTGCCGTCGTGAGCGTCGGATCGGCGAAGACTTCGCCACCGACCTTGATGACGAAGACTTTGCCTTTGAAGAGACGAATGTAAGGTGCGGCATGTTTGAGTGCCGATACGACGATCGCGCGATCTCTCTTGGTGGTCATTTCCGGCCTCCCAGCATTTGATGCAGTACCGCCATCTGGGCGAGCATGCGGTTCCTCGCCTCGGGGATTACCACGCTGCGCGGACCGTCGAGAATTTCGTCGGCGACCACCACGCCACGGCGTACCGGCAGGCAGTGCATGAAGCGGCAATCGTCGCGCGCCTTTTCGAACCAGTGCTCATCGACGCACCAGTCGAGATGCTGTTCGCGAAGCTTCTGGTCCGCCAACCTGTCGCCGTAGTGCCGGGTCGAGGACCAGGACTTGGCGTAGATCACGTGTGCGTCTTCCATGGCTTCGGCGCGGTCGCTGGTTTCGGTAACGGATCCGCCGCTTGTTTCTGCCGCGAAGATGGCTTTCTGCATAATGGGTGCGGGCAGCTCGAAACCTTCGGGCCGTAATACGGTGACGTCCATGCCGCGCATGGCGGCCATGTGCAGCGTTGACGCCGGCACGGCAAGCGGTAGCGCCTTCGGATGATAGGCCCAGCTCAGCACAAACTTCCCGCCATTGGCCGGCATCTCCAGGTCGTCCATCGTCTTCCAGTCAGCGAGGCTCTGGCAGGGATGGTTCAGCGCCGACTCCATATTGATGTACGGCGTGTCGATCAACTCGGTCAGCGCACTGAAGCGGGTTTCGGCCAGGTCGTACTCAATCTTCTTGCGGTCGGCAAAAGCGCGAATACCAATGGCGTCGCCATAAGATGCAATCACGGGGACCGCTTCACGGATATGTTCGGCGGCAACCCCGTCCATAACAATACCGTCGCGCACCTCGAGACCGTGGATCGACATGTCGGGGGAAATCACGAAAGACCCTCCGCCAAGACGCACCATGGCCGCCTGGAAGGATGCCAGTGTACGCAGCGACGGACTCAGGAACAGCAGTGAGAGTACCTTGCCCTTCAGCGCTTCAGGTTCGGGACTGGCGTCGAGTCGCCCGGCCAGTTCGACGAGGGCCCGGATCTCCTCCGTGGAGAAATCTGCCAGATCGTTAAATGCTTTCATGCGTATTTCCCTTCTGATTTTCTACAAGGTTTCCGGTACAAGGTTGCTCAGCGCGTGCGCGAGATGTTCGACGTGACTTTCCTGGAGGACCAGGGGTGCCAGGACGCGAAGGACATGGGGGTCACTGCTGGTTCCTGTCAGGATGTCTTGATCGAGCAGCGCATCGCGCACTTCGATCGCGGGTCGATCGCAAACAAGACCGAGCAACAAGCCCATGCCCTGGATCTTGCGTACCGGGCCCGTCACGCAACGCTGACGAATCTGCGCTTCGCGTTCGCGGACGTTGGCCAGCAAATGCTCCGCGAGAATGCCCTGGATGGTCGCCGTGATCGCTGCCGCCGCAATCGGTCCGCCGCCGAACGTCGATCCCAGGTCGCCGACGCCGAAGTTCGAGGCAATGGATTCGGTGCACATCACGGCCCCGCAGGGGATTCCCCCGCCCAGGGCTTTCGCGCTGGTGATGATATCGGGCATGACGTTGTGCGCCTGAACGGCAAAGAACCGTCCAGACCGGCCCATGCCCGACTGCACTTCGTCGGCAATGAGAACAGTGCCGTGCTTGCGGGTCGCGAGGTGCAGGGTCTCGATGAATTCGTTCGAGAGGTCATAGGCACCCGCCACGCCCTGGACCGGTTCGAAAATAACAGCGGCGACGGAGTCGTCAATCATCGACTGTGCCGCGGCGATGTCGTCGCGCGGTATGAAGTCCACGTCGAAGGGCTTCGCCGGAAAGCCGTACCACTTGTCGGCGTTCCAGGTGACCGCGGCAGCGGCTGCCGTTCTGCCATGAAAGCCATGCGTTATAGCGAGCACCTTCTTCCGGCCTGTCGCCATGAGCGCCATGCGCAAGGCGTTTTCATTGGCTTCGGCGCCGGAGTTGACGAAGAACACGCGCGTGATGTTCGCGGGCGTAATTCGCGTCAGCTGTTCCGCCGCATCGGCCCGGACATCGAGCGCGACCGCGTTGCTCTGGAACAGGAGCTTGCTGCTCTGTTCCTGGATGGCCTCCACGAGCCGCGGATGACCATAGCCGAGTGCCGCCACGGCATGCCCGCCGTACAGGTCCAGGATGCGCCGGCCATCTCGGGTAAAGATGTCGCAGCCGCTCGCACGCTCCGGCACAAACGGCAGCTGCCCGTATACCGGGATCGTGAGCGCCGCTTCACGGACCCGCGGGTCGTCGACGGATGCGTTGACGGTTGCCATCATGTCCACCCGGGTGCCGGCATGTTGAGACCCGCCGTTTCAGGCAGCTTCCACAGGCGATTCATCCACTGTACTGCGCCGCCAGCCGCACCTTTTACGAGGTTGTCGATGGCGGCCATGACCACGACAGTATCGCCGTCTGCCGCGACACTGATGTGGCACTGGTTGCTGGCAACCACGTTTTTGAGTCGCGGTGTGCCGCTGACCACCTGCACAAACGGCGCATCCCGGTAGGCTTGTTCATACACGGCGCGCAACTGATCTTCCGCGACAGGGGCTCTGGCCTTCGCCTGCAACGTGACGTGAATGCCGCGTGCGAACGGGCCCGAGTGCGGCACGAAATGCACCCCGGTCTTCCGTCCGCTGACTTTTTCCGCCAGTGCGGCCACTTCCGGAGCGTGCCGATGCGCCAGCGGCTTGTAGGCGTAAAAATTGCTGTTGCGCTCCGGGTGATGCGTCCCCGCGGACGGGCTCTTTCCGGACCCGGTGCTGCCCGTGATGCCGGTGATGAAGACCTCGGCCTCGGTCAGCCCCGACTGGATGAGCGGTACCGTGGCGAGCGTGGAGGCCGTGGCGAAGCACCCCGGGTGTCCCACATGTGCGACGTCGATGCGATCGACATGTTCCGGCAGGGCACAGACAAATTTGTCGAGGAGCTGCGGTGCGCCGTGCTCTGCGTTGTATACCGACTCCCAGTCTTCCTGCCTTGCGAAGCGGAAGTCGGCGGAGGAGTCCACGACGTGCACCTCGATGCCTTTCTTCTCGCAGGCGTCGATGGCGCCGGCGATGACGGCAGCCGAGTCGCCATGAGGGGCCGCCGAGAACAAGGCGAGTTGACTATCGTGCGCGACATGGTCGAGCCAGTCGGCGTTGGCGACGAAGTGCTGTCCCTGGCACGCGACGGCCAGATGACCAAAGATGTCCCCGATGGGCTTGCCAGCTGCACTGTCCGAGACCGCGGCCGCAAGGTCGAAGTGCGGATGCCCGGCAATCAGCCGCAGCAACTCACCGCCGACGTAACCGCTGGCGCCAATCACGACTGTGGGTATCGGTGTGCTCACGAGGCTTCCTTTTTCAGCAGGCCGGCGATCATGTCGCCCAGTGCCACGCCATTCGACAGGGCATTCACGGCGGGCAGGTCACAGCGTTCATTGATCTGCTGGACACCGACGGCGTTGTCGGTCGCCGGACCGGTGACCAGGGCCGGTTCGATCGAAAATTCCTTGCGCAGCAGTTCCGCGCCGCCCCAGGCGGACACGGGATCGTTTGCGCAGAGCACCACGGTTGTCAGCGCTTCACGGATAGTGGCATCGGAGAGTATGGCGCCGACACCGTATGCCCCGAGCAGGCCATCGCCGAGTTCGAGGACGATGACGTCCGGGCGGTTCTTTGCCAGTCCCGAAAGCAGGGCGCGCGTCAGCTCGGGACCGTTGGCTTCCGTGGTGGTCACGATGCCAAAGTCGGAGAAGATCATGGTCTCGCCCGCGCCCGCGTCTTCCATGGCCAGCACGTCACGTCGCAGGGATACGCCTGTCGCCTTGCAGGCAGACACGTTGAGGCCGAGGTGCCGCAGCCGTCCGACGATCGCGCAGGCAGCGGCGGTCTTGCCGGAGTCCATGCAGGTACCCGCGAGTGCCACCACCGGTACGCCGTTCGTTGCCAGTTCCGTGTCTTCGCCGAGCGAATTTGCCCCGGCCCGTGCCGGTACGCCGATACGTTCGCCGAGATAGGGAAAGCTCAGCACGGTGCCGAGCACTTCACAGTCGAACGGCGGGCCGACATCGGGATTGGCGGAATCGCAGATCCCTAGAACGCCGCCGATATTGAGAATCTGAATAATGTCGCCGGGCTTGAGCGATTTCGGCAGGTGTCCCGAATAGCCGCGCAAGGCCTTGCGGTGGCCCAGCGCGCCGACGATGACGTCGCCCTGGTTGACCGTTGCCATGCGACCGGACGTGAGTTCCAGCTGGTTGTAGCGCGATTTGTTGTTCAGGATGCGCGCGGCGACGAGGATGCCTTCCTCACACGGAATATCCTTCGACAGGCGCAGTTCCGACGCAAGGTCATTGTGCTGGGCGACGGACGCGATCTTGTCGACGACGACGCTTTTCATGACAGGCCCTGGTCTCCCGCTGCGCGGGTTTGCAGTGAACCTGGCAGCGACAAAATACGCGCGTAGCCGAGTGCGTCGGAGGGCGTCCATTCGCCCGCCGACTCGCCGTAGACGCCCTTGGTGGCCGCCAGCAGGGAGTGATCGGACTCGACCCCGTCGATGAACAGCTGCCCCGGCCGCAGGGTGAACCTGACCGTGCCGCTCACACGCCGCTGCGAGGAGACCAGCAGCGCTTCGATATCATCGCACGCGAGATCCAGCTGCTTGCCCTCATGCACGAGATCGCCGTACACGGCGGCCACGCTGTCCTTGATGCGCATCTGCTGGGCGCTCAATACCAGCTTCTCCAGTTCGCGATGCGCGGTGATCAGGCTAATTGCGGCGGGCGCTTCGAACGCGACCCGGCCCTTGGTACCGAGCACCGTGTCGCCGAGATGAATGCCGCGCCCGATGCCATAGCTCCCGGCCAGCTTCTCAAGGGTTTCGATGAGCTTGACGGGCGGCAGCGCCTTGCCGTCGAGCGCCGCGGGAATGCCCTTGCTGAAGCGCAGCGTGTGCGTCGACGGTTCCTGCGGTTCGGCAAAGGCATTGGCCGACAGGACCCAGGCCGATTCGGGGATGGAGTTTTCGGAGGTCAGCGTCTCCTGGCCACCGATCGTAATGCCCCAGAGTCCGCGGTTGATCGAGTACGCCGAGCCCTGTGCCGGCAGCGGCATGTCGTGCTGCTCGAGATAGGCCAGCTGCTCGTCGCGAACCCAGCTGTTGTCGCGTACCGGGGCGAGGACTTCCAGCCCCGGATTCAAGGTGCGCAGCGCAACCTCGAAGCGCACCTGGTCGTTCCCGGCGGCCGTACAGCCGTGGGCAACGGTTGTTGCCCCTCGTTCCTTCGCCAGCCGGGCGAGTTTTTCTGCCTGCAGGCCGCGCTCGGCACCGACGCACAGCGGGTAGGCGTTGCCACGAAGGACATTGCCGGCGATGAGATGTCGAATGACCGTTTCGAAAAACTCCTGCTTGGCATCAATCAGCAGATGCTCGACCGCGCCCAGCGCGAGTGCGCGTTTCTCGAGCGCAATCGCTGCTTCCTTGTCGATGCCGCCGGTGTCGACGCAGGCGGTGATGACCTCGCGGTTGTAATTTTCCTTGAGCCACGGCACGCAAAAGGAGGTATCGAGGCCGCCCGAGAAGGCGAGGATGATGGGGGACTGGTCGTTGGTCACTGGTTTCTCCGGGATCAGGAACGAGCGGCGCGCTCGATCCGTGTCATCAGGTTCTTTTGGGCCGCGGCGGAGTCCGTCGCGATGAATACGGTGTCGTCACCGGCAATCGTGCCGGCGATGCCCGGCCAGGCGCAGCGATCGAGGGCAAGGCCGACGCGCTGCGCGGCGCCGACGGCCGTGTGCAGGACCAGCAGGTGCGGCCCGGCCGGTGTCGTCGTCCGCAACAGGTCTGCGACACTCGAGACGTGATCGTCCCTGGCCTCGCCGGTTGTCGGCAATTCGTAGCCTTGCGCGGTCTTTATCGCGCCGATTTCCCGGAGGTCACGGCTGACGCTCGATTGCGTCGCCACGAATCCCCGGCCCTGCAGCGCGCTGACCAGCGAGGCCTGCGTTGCGGCAGGCCCCTGGCTGAGCAGTTCGCGGATTGCTGAGCGCCGCTGGATTTGATCTTCCGTCGTTGGAGGCATGATCTTGTCATCGGGAAATGAATAAATATGCGCATATTAGATTACTAATGCGCATAAATTGCAAGCCCAACGCGGGCTTATTTTTGCCCTGAATGGGTTACACTGCGCCGCTTCCGACTATTGGAGCTCATCGGTGGCCTTACCTGAATGCGTAGAAGTGACTACGGGCGACAACCCGGTTGGCAGCGTGATCTGGCTGCACGGGCTGGGTGCCGATGGCCATGATTTTGAGCCAATCGTGCCCGAACTGCAGCTGCCGGCCGACCTGCCATTGCGATTCATCTTCCCGCACGCACCTGCGCGGCCCGTGACGATCAACGGCGGCATGGTCATGCGTGCCTGGTACGACATCGTCAGTTTCGATACCGAAGGACGCGCGGATGCCGCCGGCGTTCATGAGAGCACGGCGATCCTCGAAGAGCTGATCGCACGCGAGAAGTCGCGCGGCATCGATGCCGACAAGATCGTCATTGCGGGATTCTCTATGGGTGGAGCAATCGCGATCAATACGGCACTCCATACGAAAGAAAAGCTTGCGGGCATGATGGCGCTCTCGACCTACCTGCCGCTGCCGGGTGAGATCGACGCTGCCAACGGTCATCGTGATATCCCGGTCTTCATGGCGCACGGCAGCTTCGACCCGATGCTGCCCATGCAGTGGGGCCAGGTCTCGGCCGAGAAACTCAAGGAAGCCGGGTTCGGGATAGAGTGGCACGACTACCCGATGGCGCACGCCGTGTGCCCTGAGGAAATTCAGGATATCCGGGAGTGGCTGCTGAAGGTCTATCGCTGACCCGACGACAGGCAGCTCGATTCAAAAGGTAAGGCTGAACGTCGCGCCGCCCATGTCGTTGTTGCCAACCCGGATGAAGCCCCCGTGCGCGATCATGACCTGGCGCGCCAGCGCGAGGCCCACGCCTGAGCCGGAATCCTTCGTCGTGTAGAACGGCACGAAAATCCTGTTGGC
This sequence comes from uncultured Woeseiaceae bacterium, assembly GCA_945787845.1. Taxonomy (GTDB): domain Bacteria; phylum Pseudomonadota; class Gammaproteobacteria; order Steroidobacterales; family Woeseiaceae; genus UBA1847. Next base: position 169,939 of record CALZJH010000001.1, read on the forward strand.
AAGGTTCGCGGGCACACCGTCGCCGTTGTCGGAGACCTCGATCACGACATTGTGGCGGCGGTTGAGCCGCCCCCTGACTTTCACGGTCGCACCGTCGACCGCTGCCGTCGCCTGCCAGGCATTGCGCAGCAGATTGATGAGCACCGGCTCCAGCAAATCCCGGTCCGCATAAACATCGAGTTCGCTGGGGCTGACATCGACCAGGAACGCGACGTCGTCGCGGGGACATTCCGCCCTTGCCAGCCGGATGACGGCCTCGAACAGCTCGGCGAGGTGAATGCGCTTTTTCTCGGGGGGTGCCAGGCGCGTTACCTGGCGGTAGCTGTCGACAAACTGCATGAGACTGTCGGAGCGCCGCGCAACCGTGCCGATCGCATCCTGGAGGTCTTCGAGGTCATCGTCGACATTTTCCCTGTCGCGGACTTTCCCGACGACGTCGCCGACCACATCGGCCGCGGTCTTCGCCAGCGAGGTCACCGGCGTGATCGAGTTCATGATTTCATGGGTGAGCACGCGCACCAGGTCCTCCCAGGCTTCCGCCTGGGTCGCGTCCAGTTCGGACTGGATGTCCTGCAGCGAAATCAAACGCTCCCTCTCGCCCGCAACCACCAGCTCCGTGGTCGCGAGTGTCAGCTTGTATTCGATGCCCTCGACCGTAAATGTGACCAGCTGGCGGACACCCGGAACCGCGGTGGCCACCGCTTCTGCGAAGCTGAAACCGAAGCGTCGCAGGTCGCTCAGGTGGGTAACGTGCTCCGCCCCGAACAGGCGTCGTGCGGCGTTGTTACGCAGCGTAACGGACTCGTCGGAATGCAGCGTCAGCAACGGTACCGGGATGTGGTCGATCAACGCAGTCGCGCGCCGCAGGGCCGCTTCCTGCTCGCTGCCGCGTTCACGCATGCGCGCGAGGATATCGGTAAAGGCCTCGCCGAGCGGCTGGAATCCTGAGCCATCGCGGCTGAAATCAAACCGCTGCGAGTAGTCCGCGTAGCGCGCTGCATCGAGAAAGCGCGCCACCTCGCGGTTGGTGCGACTTATAAACCGCCATAGTTCCGCGACAAGCGCGCCCAGCACCGCAGCCGCGATCCCCATTGAGATGTGGTAGCCGGGAATGAGTAACAGCCAGACCACGAGTGCCATTGCCGCACCCGTGAAGACCAGGCGGACGATGAGCGCGACAACGAAGCGCCTAAAGATCATGCTTTTCCATACGGCGATAGAGCGATGCGCGCGTGAGGCCGAGCTCCGCGGCAGCGCGCGATATGTTGAAGCCATGCTTGCGCAGCGCTTTGGAGATGGTCTCTTTCTCGAGGTGGTCGAGATTGTAAATCGTTGGCATAACGGCCGCATCCGCCGGTGCGGAGTCGCCGGAATAGTCGAGTTGCAGGTCACCCGGGCCGATAACGTCGCCTTCGGCAAGGATCACGGCGCGCTCCACAGCATGGCGCAATGCCCGGACATTGCCTGGCCACGCATAGCCGAGGAGGGCCGTTTCTGCGGCGGGGGAGAACGTCCGTTCCCTGCCACCGTATTTGCGCGAAAATCGTGCGAGGTAATGCCGCGCAATCGGCATGATGTCATCGACGCGTTCCCGCAGCGGCGGAAGTTCGATTTCGACGGTGTTGAGGCGGAACAGCAGATCATTGCGGAAGCGATCCGGGTTGCGTAGCTGGTTCGCGGGCAGGTTGGTCGCCGCAACGATGCGCACGTCGAAAGGCTGGGCCTGGTGCGAGCCGACCGCAGTCACCTGTCGCTGCTCCAGCACACTCAGCAGTTTTGCCTGCAGGTGCAGCGGCAGATTGCCGATCTCGTCGAGGAACAGGGTGCCGCCGTTGGCCGCCTGAATGCGGCCGATGCGATCCTCGGTGGCGTCCGTAAACGCGCCTTTGCGGTGGCCAAAGAGTTCCGACTCAAACAGGGACTCACTAATCGATCCCATGTCGATGGAGAGAAAGACCTCCTCTGCGCGCGTCGAGTGCCGATGCAATTCGCGTGCAATCAGCTCCTTGCCGGTACCGTTTTCTCCAAGAATAAGAACGTTCGCATCGGTTGGCCCTGCGCGCCGCACGAGATCCAGCACATCGCGCAGCGCAGACGAATCCCCAATGATGTCGTTGTCGTGAATTGCCGCATCGCGCACGAGGGCCAGGTTGGTCTGTCGCAATGCCTGCGACTCGATACGGCTGTGCCGCAGTTTCAACGCAGCAGAAATCGTCGCGACGACTTTCTCATTTTGCCAGGGCTTGGCGATGAAGTCGGTCGCACCCTCTTTCATCGCGTCGACGGCGGTATTGACGCTGCCATGGGCGGTGATCATCACGACAACCGCCTCGGGATCGATGTCCAGGATGGTCTTCAGCCAATGCAGTCCCTGCTGCCCGGACGATTCGCCGGGGCCGAAATTCATATCGAGCAGCACGACATCAATGTCGTTGTCCGCCATCAACTCCGGAATGCGTTCGGGATTCCTGCAGGTCGTGACCGAGCCGAACTGGCGGCGGAGCAGCAGGCGCCCGGCTGTCAGAATGTCCTCGTCATCGTCGACGATCAGAATGTTGCCTTGTGTGCCCATGACGCCCCGCCCGAAGTGTTCGAAATCGTACACTGACTGTCCGCATGCGTACAGTTCTGCGCCTCCCACGCGAACACGTTCTCGTAAAAACAATGACTTATGGGTTGGCACGCTCCTTGCTATCTATACAGGTAGTCGCAATGAGCGGGCGAGGACGAAACGACATCGTGGACAAGATCAGGAAACTTCGAGAAGCCAGGGAGCCGGCCGGTCTCGGCGTGTCGGGACAGGCAATGGACCGTCGGGTTGAGAAAAAGGCGCCCTACGGTCGCTACGCTGCTTACGCTGCCGGTGGGCTAGCCGTCCTGGCCTTTGCATGGTGGTTCGCGGACACGCTCATGGGCGGTCGCAGCCTGAGCGTGAATGCCGAGCGCATCACGGTGTCGCCGGTGACCGTCGGCACCTACGAGGACTTTATTCCTCTGCGCGGCCGGCTGGTGCCTCGCAGCACCGTGTTCCTCGATGCGATCGAAGGTGGTCGTGTCGAGGAGACCCTCGTCGAGGACGGCGCGATGGTCGAGGCCGGCGACCTGATTGCCGTCCTGTCGAACACGAACCTGCAGCTGGAGGTTCTGGGGCGCGAGGCGGCCGTGACGGAGCAGCTCAACAATATGCGCACGATCGAGCTGCAGCTGGAGCAAAATCGTCTCGCCCACAAACGCAACCTCATCGAAATCGACTACGAGATCACGCGGCTGACCCGTGAGATCAGTCGCCAGCGGGAGCTGATCTCCAAGAACCTCGTCTCACAATCAACGATCGACGAGCTCGACGACGAGCTCACCTATTACAAGAACCGCCGTGAGGTGACGCTCGAAAGCCAGGTAACCGATGCGCGCATGCAGGAGCAGCAGCTCATCCAGCTACGCGACGCCGGGGAGCAGCTGAAGGCGGGTCTCGGCTTCGCCCGCAAGAACCTCGACGATCTCAGCGTGCGTGCGCCGGTGGCCGGCAAACTGTCCGGATTCAACATCGAAGTCGGCCAGTCGATCACGCGCGGCGGCCGGCTTGGCCAGATTGACGATCCGGAAACGTACAAGCTCAATGTCGAGATCAGTGAGTACTACCTGAGTCGCGTCGACCTGCAACAGGTAGCGCTCGCCGAGCACAACGGTAAAGATCTCGGCCTGCGGATCTCGAAGATTTACCCGGACGTTAACGAAGGGCAGTTCAAGGTCGACATGCTGTTTGACGAAGACCCCGTGGGTCTGCGCCGCGGCCAAACCCTGCAGGTTCGCCTGACGCTCGGTGACGACACCGACGCCGTTCTCATACCGAATGGCTCGTTCTACCAGGACACGGGCGGAAGCTGGATCTTTGTCGTTTCACCCGGCGGCGGCGAAGCGATCAAACGCACCCTTAGCCTTGGGCGTCGCAACGAAAGTTTCATCGAAGTACTCGATGGGCTGGAGCCGGGCGAACAGGTCATTACCTCACCCTACACGAGCTTCATCGGCATGGATCGGTTGAACCTCGACGACGAATAGAAACAACAACCTCAGGAAATCAGACATGCTGAAACTGCATAACTTATACAAGGTCTACCACACCGACGAAGTTGAAACCGTGGCGCTGAACGGCGTCAACCTGGAAATCGAGCAGGGTGATTTCGTGGCCATCATGGGTCCATCCGGCTGCGGCAAATCGACGCTGCTCAATGTGGTCGGCATGCTGGACAACCCGTCCGATGGCGAGTACTTCTTCTTCGATGAAGATGTTGCGCCGTACTCGGAGTCGCAGCGCAGCGAGATCAGGAAGCAGAACATCGGCTTTATCTTCCAGAGCTTTAACCTGATCGACGAGCTCAACGTCGCCGAGAACATCGAGCTGGCGCTTCTGTATCACAACATGCCTGCCGCCGAGCGCAAGCGACGCGTGACGGAAGTCATGGATCGGATGGGTATTGCGCACCGCGCCAGCCATATGCCGGGACAGCTGTCCGGCGGTCAGCAGCAGCGTGTCGCGGTCGCGCGTGCCGTGGTCGGCGACCAGCCACTGATTCTCGCGGACGAGCCGACGGGCAACCTCGATTCGGTACACGGCCAGGAAGTCATGGAGCTGCTCCGCTCGCTGAACAAGGAGGGCACCACGATCGTAATGGTGACGCACTCGCCGTCGCATGCCGACTATGCACACCGCATCGTCAATCTGTTTGACGGACACATCGTTACTGAGAACACGCGCGCGGCCTGAGCCGCGCTGCAAGCATTCCAACGGGGAATACCATGTTTTGGAACAACGTAAAGATCGCCCTCCGTAACCTTCGCAAGAACAAGGTGTTCGCGCTGGTTAATATCCTGGGCCTCGCGCTGGGCCTCACGATCTACGTGTTTGGTGGCTTGCTCGTCAAGTACGAGAGCACCCATGACATGTTCTTCAAGAATGCGGCGAACATCTACACGATCGGCTCCGTTGCGGCGCCTGATCTCAATGTCGGCGTGGATAAGTTCAACGCAACATTTACAACCGTCGGGCCGATTATCGAAGCCGAGCTGCAGGACGTGGAGCTGACGGCTCGCACCGTTAACAGCGAATACCTGCTGTCGGTGGAAGACAAGAGCTTTTACGAAGGCATCAGCTTCGCCGACGCAGCGCTACTGGAAATCTTCGATTTCGAGTATATCCGCGGAGATGCAACGGCCCTGGAGGATCCGTCAGGTCTCGTGATCACCGAGTCGTCGGCGATCAAATATTTCGGCGATACGGACGTCATGGGTGAAACCGTCACGTTTGATAATGAGTTCGACTTTCACGTCACGGCCGTGATCGAAGACATACCGCTGAACTCGCATTTTGCCTCATCAGTGATTCTTGACGGGGCGGCGGGGTTCCTCGTGCCTATCAACGGTCTCAACCGCATGCGCGACTGGGACCTTGCGGGTAACTGGAACAACCTCTCAATTGGCAACATGACGTACGTGTTGCTACCAGACACGCTCGACGAGACCTGGCTTAACACACAAGTGGACGGCATTTACGAACGCATGGTGCCTGACGACCAGAAGCAGGTCATCGCGGATCTGACCGTCGCTCCACTGCAGCGTGCGAATCTCGCGGTCTGGGACATGATCGGCATGCCGGTCGTTGCTGTTGTATCGCTGCTCAGCTTTCTTGTGCTACTCGTCGCCTGCGTCAACTATACGAACCTGGCGACTGCGCAATCGCTTGGGCGCAGCCGCGAAGTCGGAATGCGCAAGACAATGGGCGCCAGCCAGCGCCAGTTGCTCGCACAATTCCTGATCGAGAGCCTGGTGATCGCGGCCATCTCGATGCTGGTGGCCATTGCCGCGCTGGAGATGATCATCCCGCTGTTTAACAACGCGGCGAGCAAGAGCCTGACCCTCGATTACCTGGGAACGCTCCCCTGGCTGCTTGTCACAACCGTCCTCGTCGGCCTGTTCGCGGGCATGTACCCGGCGTGGTTGATTACGCGGGCAAGCCCGATTGATGCACTGCGGGATATGGCTCGAAAAGGCAAGAAGGGTGCACGTATGCGTTCCGTGATGATCGGCGCGCAGTTCGCGATTTCCGCGTTCATGCTGGCCATCGTCTCGATCGTCTACATGCAAAACGAAAAGGTGAAGGAGTCGAGCTACGTCTTCCCGCGGTCTGAAATCTACACAATGGACCGCTTGTTCGTGGAGGGCATCAGGGACCGGCTGGAGACGTTGAAGTTTGAGCTGGAAGCCCTGCCCAATGTGTCGGCGGTATCTTACTCGTCGCAGGTGCCATTTGAGCAAAACAACTCCCAGAGTGCCGTTTCACTGCAGCCCGGTGATGAGGCAGGGCAGGTCAATCTGCACACGATGGACATGTCGCCGGACTTCTTCGCGACCTATGACATCCCGTTGCTGGCTGGTCGCCCGCTGGACAGGAACATTGCGAATGACATCCAGACGGAAGACTCCGAAAGCATCAACGTCGTCATCAATGAACTGGCGCTCGAGAAGCTGCAGTTCGGCACGCCGGAGAATGCCATCAATCAGCGGTTCTTTCGGCTGGACGATGACGGTGTGGCCACCGAGTACCTTGTCGTCGGCGTCGTGCCAACACAGAACATCGTGGGCCTCTTCAACGAAGTGAAGCCCTGGATGTTCTCCTACGATCCGTCCAACCTGCGTATCGGCTCGATTCGTATTACGGGCGGCAGCATTATGGATACGGTTGAACAGATTGAAGATGCCTGGGACCGCGTCATTCCGGAGTACCCACTTCAGGGGCGCTTCCTCGACGACGTATTTGACGACGTCTACCAGATTCTGAAATTCATGAACATGGCGCTGGCCGGTTTTGCCTTCATTGCGCTGGCGCTGGCCATGGTCGGCTTGTTCGGACTGGCTGCTTTCATGGCAGCACAACGAACCAAGGAAATCGGGATGCGCAAGGTCCTCGGGGCGAGCACGATGCAGATTGCCCGACTGCTGGTGTGGCAGTTCTCCACACCGGTGTTGTGGGCGCTGGCTATTGCTCTGCCTGCGGCCTATTTCGCCACGACGACTTACCTGAACTTCTTCGCGGAGCGCATAGACTCGCCAGTACTGATACTCGTGCTGGCCGGCGCACTTGCGGTAATGCTGGCTTGGGGAACGGTGGCCGGTCACGCGATACGTATCGCGCGTTCGAACCCGATCGTGGCGTTGCGCTACGAGTAGGCGTTACGGGCCGAACGAGAACTTCGACTGACCGGCCGGCCGGCCGGTCGGATCGAAGCGACGCTCCGTAAAACGCCAATTGCCGTTATTGTCGACCAGGACGATCGTGGTGCAGCGGGTTCCGTAGTCGGGCATGACGATAAACGGCGCACTGATCGCATGAGCCGTCTCGAAGTCGAGACGACCGGTCTCGACTTCGGCAACCTGTGCTCTATCGCGATCATCCATCATGCGCAGCAAGCGGCTTTCATCAATCTCGCGTTTGGCGACCAGTGACGCGAGTTGAGCCTTGCTCCGGTCGACCTTGTGCCAGGGTCCGTCAATTAGTGCATTGCTCAGACCGTAAGTGCCTGGAGCCAACGCACGAGTCCCTTCCTCGCGATTCGACAGGTAGGCAACTTCATTGATCGTGCCTACGATCAGACTGAAGCCGGCGTAGGCGCTCCCCCTGATGGTCTCCAGGTAGTCCCGGGGTTTCATCCTGCTTTCGAGAAAACCGGTAACGAGGTGGCCGCGAGAAAGGAGCATCGGTGAAGGGCGCTCTGCATCGCGAAAGTTTGTCACGGTCGCGAAGCGTCCGTTCCTGTGCAGCGCGAGCCAGGCCCCGCCCGCCTGCAGGTCTCGCCCGCCCAGAATGTCGGGTTTGTCGGGCCACCAGTGCGCGGCCTGAGTCGGTCGCGCGTGAAATTCGTCGCGATTGGCCGCCAGGATCAGAGGGTAGTCTGGGTGTTGGCCGAAATTAAGAGCGATCAGGCACATGCCAATGCAAACCTCAGCCTGTGCCGAGCCAGTGATTGACGAGGCGGCGGGCGATCGAGATGCGAAACGGCAGACCCGTTTCCCCCGAGCGCAGCTGCTCACGCGTGAACCAGCGCGCGTCATCGAGTTCACCGTCGTTAAGCCGAATGTCCGTCGAGATCGCCTCCGCGACAAAGCCGAGCATCAACGACGACGGGAAGGGCCAGGGTTGGGAGCTGTGATAGCTAACCCGGCCCACGCGAATGTTGGTTTCCTCGTAGACCTCGCGTCGCACGGCATCTTCAAGGCTTTCACCCGGCTCCACAAAGCCGGCGATCGTTGAGTAGCGACCTTCCGGCCAGTCGGCCTGGCGACCCAGCAGGCACCGGTCGCCATCGGCAACCAGGACGATGATGGCCGGGTCGGTGCGTGGAAAAAGTTCCGCGCTACAGGCGGGATTGCAGCAACGACGTGTGTTCCCCCCGGCTTCCGGCTGCGAGGCCGAGCCGCACTTGCCGCAGAACAGGGTTGCGTCATGCCAGAGTGCGATGGCCCGCGCATGCGCGATCAGGTTTGCCTCGTCCGGAGGCAATACGGTGCCGAGAAAACGCAGATCCTTGAACTCGCCAAGATCCGGGAAGGGCGCTTCCTGGTTGCGTTCGATCGATACGGCGAATGCCGGCTGGTTACGGAACAGACCGAGGAAAATGACGTTCTCGTCGCCGATAAACGCTTCGATCTGCGCGCGCTCGAGCAGAACTGCCACGGGTGGATCGCCGCCTGCAAGGCAGCGATCGCCCCAGACCGGCACGAAGCGAGTGTCGTGCGCCGACATCGCTTCGGCCAGCCAGTCAGGGTCCTTACGGCGCTCGCCACTGCGGTCGACAAAGGCGCCCGCGAAGACGTTATGGTCTTCCATCGTTAGAGCGGTGATTCCCTTGCGGCCCTCGATCAGTTCTTCGCGAGCAGGTCGCGGATTTCTGTGAGCAGCGTCTCTTCCGCCGACGGCTTGGGCGGCTCGGCCGGCTTCTCTTCTTCCTTCTTCTTCATCGAGTTCATGCCTTTGATCAGCATGAAGATCGCAAACGCAACGATCAGGAAGCTGATGACGGTGTCGATGAAAATTCCGTAATTGATTGTTGCGGCATTTTCGCCTTCCCCGAGTGCGATAGCGAGGTCGCTGAAGCTTACGCCGCCCATGAGCATGCCGATCGGCGGCATGATGACGTCAGATACCAACGATGAAACGATTTTGCCGAACGCGGCGCCGATAATGATACCGACGGCCATATCGACAACGTTGCCCCGCATCGCAAAGTCTTTGAATTCTTTTAGCATTTGGTCTAACTCCCTTATAAATCATTCTTGTTTTGACACGGCTGGGCCGTGCGGCAACAGTGTACCGGAAGTCGCGGAAATCTCGCAGTTGGGGCAGGTCCTGTTGTCCAGCGCGAAAGCGTCCTGAACGTAGCGCGCGTCGCACTGGCCACAAACCGCGAGGTAGAGTTCGTCGTTGTAGCCGATACAGTGCAGCAGGTTCCAGGCCCACTCGAAGTTGAGCTTTGCATCGTCGTGGAGCAGCAGGTAGGTCTCGTAGGCGCGGCAGAGTCGATGCCCGAATTCCACATCCGGGCGGGGCCAGCGCGGATGCACTGCATCGTCTTCATCGATTCGCACGAGCAGCCCGGCACAGAACAACGCGACCAGCGTCGTCGCCTGCAGCTGGCTTTCCGGGTTCTTCACGTAGCGCTGCACCTGGCGCGGCGATTTGCCGCGTCGGCGCTTGATGTCGGTCTGGCCGCTATGGCGAAAATAGGTCGAGTACAGTTTGCGAATCCGGTCGTCGGACAGACCTGTGCACTCCCTGATGGTGCGGGTCCGGGCCTCGTGTCGGATCATCCTGAGGGCCAGTTCGAACTGGCTGCGCTCCCCGGCGTAGCGATCGTCTGTCAGTCTCATTATTTACTCTTTTTGATAGAAAAAGACCATATGTAGCGTTAAAATACCCTATATCATCCATACATGGTCCAGCAATCAAATATATAGAAATTAAAAAAACGCACGAAAAAGGGGCCGACGACGTGCGATACGGGAGGTTGTATGGAATACGAGGGGTTAACGCAGGATGACCTTGCCAACGTCAGGGCGCTGAATCGCCGCTGGTTGAGGCTGCGAGAGGGCGACGCAGGCTGCGGTGCGCCATTGGCCGACAAACAGCTCGAGCGCCTGGCGGCTGCACCATTCCTGCTGTTTTCGTTCCAGGAGCAGGATGAGCAGCTGTGGCAGGCAGTGCTCCGGGGTGACGGGCAGCAGGACCTGCTGAATATGAAGGCAACGGCCTCGGCCGAACTCAGTGCCCTGCAGGCGGCCGGCCTGGCATTCCTCTGGGAACTCGTGCGGCGTAATCCCTACGTGGCGCGCCTCGTGAGCGGTGCACCGCTAAGCTGGTGCGAGCAGCTTGCGTCGTTGACCCTCGTGCGTGTGCTGGAGAGCACCGCGCACTGCAGCGTGGTCGAATCCCGCTTCGACGACAAGTCGTCCCTGTATCGGCGCCTGTTGCGGCGAGGCGGCAGTGCGCGCCGGGAGACACGTGTTTTTGCGCAAATCGGCGCTCTCCAGGCGATGCTGACGAGCGCGACGCTCGTTCCCTATCGACGCTTCCCGGCCGCGGCCTGTGGCATGCCGCAACCTGCCGAGCGGGTGGCCGATAAGGTGTGATCGGCGCCAGCACGCGGTTACAATACGCGGCCTCATGAAAGCCCTGTCGATCAAAAGCCTGACCAAGACCTATGCCAACGGCAACCAGGCGCTCAAAGGTATCGACCTGTCCGTCGATGCCGGCGACTTTTATGCGCTGCTCGGGCCAAACGGGGCTGGCAAGACCACGGCCATCGGCATTATCAGTTCGCTGGTCAACAAGTCAGGCGGTGAAGTGGAGATTTTCGGCCACAACATCGATTCGGAGCTCGAAGCGGCCAAGGCGTGCCTGGGCATCGTGCCCCAGGAGATCAACCTCAACCTCTGGGAGACCGTCGGCAACACGGTCATGAACCAGGCCGGGTACTACGGACTGAGCGGCAAGCTGCGCAAGGAGCGCGTCGAAAAATATCTGCGGGCTCTGCGCCTGTGGGATCGACGCGACGATACGGCTCGCAGCCTTTCCGGCGGCATGAAACGGCGACTCATGATCGCGCGTGCGCTCGTGCACGAACCCAAACTGCTGATCCTCGATGAGCCGACGGCCGGGGTCGATATCGAAATTCGTCGCTCGATGTGGGATTTCCTGCGCGAGATCAACGCTGCGGGTACGACGATCATCCTGACGACTCACTACCTGGAAGAGGCGGAGTCGCTGTGCCGGCACATCGCGATCATCGATGAAGGGATCATTATCGAAGACGCGCGCATGAGCCAGGTCCTGCGCAAGCTGCAGCGCGAGGTATTCGTGCTGAGCCTGTCCGAACAACTGGAGGAGGCGCCGGCCCTGGACGGGTTCGAGACGCGCCTGCGCGAAGACGGCGAACTCGAGGTCGAAAAAGGGCCTGAAAGCGATCTCAACGAACTGTTCGAGCAACTGAACGCGCAGGGAATTCGGGTGGTCAGCCTGCGCAATAAGGCGAACCGACTGGAAGAGATGTTCATGCACCTGGTCGAGAACAAGGGGGCCGCTGCATGAATATCGCGCTGAATCTCGTTGCGGCAAAAACCATCATACGCAAGGAAATGGTGCGCGTACTGCGCATCTGGATCCAGACGATCGTGCCGCCCGCGATTACGATGACGCTCTACTTCATTATTTTCGGCAACCTGATCGGGCGTCGCATCGGCGTCATGGATGGCTTCGATTACATGCAGTACATCGCGCCGGGCCTGATCATGATGTCGGTCATCACCAATTCCTACGGCAATGTCGTGTCCTCGTTCTTCGGCGCCAAATTCGGCAGGCACGTCGAGGAAATGCTGGTTGCACCGATGTCCTACGCCACCATAATTATCGGCCATGTGGCAGGCGGTGTGCTGCGCGGGCTGCTCGTCGGCGCGCTGGTTACCGTTGTCGCGCTATTCTTTACGAAGCTACAGGTGGCACACCCGTTCATCATGATCTCGATCGTGCTGTTGTCGTCGATCGTGTTCTCACTGGCGGGGTTTATCAATGCCGTCTTTGCCAAGAAGTTTGACGACATCTCGATTATCCCGACGTTTGTGTTGACGCCATTGACGTATCTCGGCGGCGTCTTTTACTCGATCTCGCTGCTGCCCGAGTTCTGGCAAAATGCGTCGAAACTCAATCCGATTCTCTACATGGTGAACGCATTCCGTTACGGCATCCTGGGGACATCCGACATCAGCATCGGTCATGCCTATGCGATTCTCCTCGTGTTCGTGGTTGTGCTCTTCTCGGGTTGCATGTTCCTCATGCGCCGCGGAATCGGGATTCGTGAGTAACGGGCTCTGACATGTGTGGTCGTTTCGCGTTTTATTCACCGACCGAAGCCGCTGCAGCCCTGTTCGGCGTATCGGCCTCACTCGAAGTACAGCCACGCTACAACATCGCTCCCACCCAGTTTATCGCCGCGGTCCGCGATGCCGAGGACGACGGGCGGGAACTTGTCATGTTGCGCTGGGGGCTCGTCCCGTTCTGGGCCAAGGATCCCTCAATCGGGAATCGCATGATCAACGCGCGTGCTGAAACCGTGGCCGAAAAGCCTGCTTACCGGGCAGCCTACAAGCACCGGCGCTGCCTCGTACTCGCCGACGGGTTCTATGAATGGCGCAAGACGGGAGACAGCAAGACCCCGTATTACATTTCGCTGGCCAGCGGTGAGCCGTTCGCACTCGCCGGGTTGTGGGAAAACTGGAACGACAAGCAAACGGGCGACTCGCTGCAATCCGCGACATTAATTACGACGGCCGCCAACGACTTCATGACGCCGCTGCACCATCGCATGCCGGTGATCCTCGAGGCCGGAACTGCGGGTGACTGGCTTGCCGGATCGACTGATCTTCTTGACGATGTTGCCGCCATTACGCCGCCGCTGCAGGCGTGGCCGGTCGACCGACGCGTCAACAACGCCCGCAATGAGGGCGAGGAGCTAGTCACCGCGGCCGGCGACATCCTCCGCGCGTAACCAGGGCCTTATTGCGACGAGCAATGCCTGTGGGCCCGCATGCACGCCAATCGCCGGGCTGATGCCGGTGATTCCGGAGCGCCTGATATCCGGTATCAATTCGTGCAGCTGGCGCTCCAGCTCTTTCGCGTCGTCTTCGCATACAGCGTGACCAACGCCGATTTCAACGGGGCCCGTGGGCGCTCGCTTTGCCACATGGCGCGCGAATCGCCGTATCACATTGCGGCGACCGATCAGGCAGCCGCTCAGGCGCAGCTTGCCTTCCTGGCTCGAGTAGATAATAGGCGTCAGGTGTAGCGCCTCGGCTACCGTCTTGACCCAGAGCGGCAGACGGCCACCGCGAGCCGCGAATCGCAGATCATTCAGCACGACGTAGCTTGTCGTGACCAGGGTCTGTTCCTCGATAAGGTCGACGGTACGTTGCGCGTCCAGACCGGCTTCTGCACATTCGGCGGCCAGCACCGCGAGCTGGCCCTGTGCCAGCGATCCGTTACGTGAATCTATGACGTGAATGTCACCGCGCGCACCGGTTCGCGACGCGGCGAGGCACGCCGCATCGTAGGTGCCGCTCGAGCCGCTCATTACGTTGATCGAAACGACATCATCGAAATGGCTTGCGAGAAACTGGAACTGGCGCCGAAAGTCCCCGGGCGACGGTTGCGATGTCGTCGGGTGATGGGGGTTGTTCTCAAGTTCGTGATAGAACTCGTCGATCGTGATGCCGACCTTGTCGAGATAACCATGCTCGCCAAACTGCACCCTGCACGGGACCATGTGGATGTCCAGGCGCTCCATATCCGCATCGCTGATATCGGCCGCCGAGTCGACAATGACGGCAAAACGCTTCTTGCGGCCGTGCGTCGCGTGTTGTTGCCGATGCATGTCGTCGGCTTTCTCGCCGCTGACCGACCCAAACTTCCGAGCAGTTTCGAAGACCTCCTCGGGCTCGTCGACGTGGATATGAATTTTCGCCTTGCTCTTGGAGCCGGCCAGCACCAGCGAGTCGCCGAGCTCGGTCAGCGCTTCACGCAGCTTGCGGCGGTTGATGTCGGAGCCCTTAACCATGCATTCCGTACAGAAGCGAAAGCGGGACTCGTTGTCGGCCTCGAGAAAGTCCGGCGGGGGTTCGATGTCCCGGGCGATAGAGTTATCGGGCAGGGGCGCAATCGTGCCGTCCTTCAGGTAGGCAGCAATGCCCGCGACCAGCTCTGCGAACCCCTTGGCTCCCGCGTCGACGACGCCTGCTTTCCGCAGTACCTCGAGCTGGTTGGGCGTATTTGCCAGTGCTTCCTCCACGCGTTCCCGCGCTTTGCCAATGACGTGCGGAAACTCGCCTTCCCTTACGGTCTGCACCTGGTGAGCAATACTGTCCGCAAACGCGGCGATCACCGACAGGATCGTGCCTTCGCGAGGGTTCGACAGGGCATCGTGCGCATAGGTGCTGCCCGTGCTGACCGCCTTGCCAAAGGTGTAGGTTGTGAAACGTGTGATCTCGCCCGCCGAGTCGCTCATGCCCTGGAAAAACTGCGCGATGATAGCGCCGGAATTGCCGCGGGCGCTGTCCAGTAGCGCATCGGCCACTGCCGCCAGCATTGTCCCCAGGTGCTTCTCGCCGGATGCATTCAATGGTCCCAGCGCGGAACCGAGCGACAGGCTGAGATTCGTGCCGGTATCGCTGTCCGCGACCGGAAATACGTTGATCCGGTTCAGGAGTTCCTGTTCGGCGAGTACACGGTGAATCCCCGAGGTCAGCGCTGCTGCCAGCGCGTCGCCGTCCATGTGCTTTGAGATTTCAGCTGACAAACGCGGCTTTCCTAGTCGCGCGGTAACAGGAAAGTTGTGCCGTTCTGGCTCAGGACCACACCGCCGCGTGTGATTTCCTGGACCAGCGGACCTTCGGCGAGCCGGGAGCCTTCCTTGTGCTTATTCATGTTGATGAACACAAAGCGGTCCTCGGCAATTTCGCTGTACACGTGAATGTCGACGTGAAGTTCGGGCAGCGAAACAAGGCCATTGGCCTGCACTTCATGGATGGTCGGTAATGCGGCCGCGTCGGTTGTCCCCCGGGTTGAGGTAACCGTCGGTGCAGGTGGATCGTCGCGCACGGTCTCGACAGGAACCGGGCGTGGTTCGGCGCGCGCAGGTGCGTTTTGCCGGGCGGCTGCGACCTGTTGCGCGAATTCACCCGTGCCCGAAGCAGCGGGCCCTTCGCTTGTGCCCGTGGCGGCCGGTTCTTCGAGCAGGCCGCCATTGGCCGCCACCGCGGGAGGGGAGTTCGGTTTCAGCAGCAGGCCGAGCAAGACGGCGAGGTTGATGGCCAGCAGCGCTCCAAGGATCCAAAGCCAGCGCGGCGCGCTTTCGCGGCGGTCACTGGTTGGGACACCCGAAAACTCCGCTGAGCCTTGTTGCTGGCGGTCGGTTTCCGATTTCTTCAAGGCGTCGAGTATGAATGACATCTCTTATTCCTGTGCCAGCCGCGGTGACGAGAGACGCGGCGTACCTTCGACCGCGAGCAACGAGTTAATAATAATCTGGGTCTGCTGTCCCGCAAGTCCGTCGACATCGAGCCGGTGGTCGCGCTGGAAATTCTGCACGATTTGCTCGAGCTCGGCGTCAAACAGGCTGGATTCCGGGTCTTCGCTCGCATAGCGGCCGTCGATAGCCGCCAGGCTGTTGCGAAGCCAGGTCACGTCGGCGCCCTCGGAGCCGCGGCCGAGCGAAGTTGCTGCCCCAGTCGGCGGCCGCCACAGCAGCATGAAGTTGCCGAACCAGGCCTGTGTGATATCCGCGGCCGGGTGCACGACGCGAACGCCGCCGATGGAGAGTTCGGCACTGTCGTCGATAATCGCCGTGAGGACGACTTCATGACTGTTCCCGCTATTGTCGACCAGCTTGAGAATCGCGGGGCGATCCATCTGGCGCAAGCCTGCCCAGGAGCCTCGCTGGTACAGGCAGGTCAGCCCTGCGTCCGCGGCCTGGCTGCAGCCGCTGCGTCCGCCGGTTCGATATTCGAGGCCCCAGGTCTCGAACAACGCCGCCAGTGCATATTCGGTGTTCGTCAGTTCGGCCGCGAGCTGCAGCTGTTCGTCGAGCGTGGGCACCGGCTCTGGCTCTGGCGCGGGTTCTTCGACGGGTGCTTCTTTCACGACAGGTTGCGGGGTTGGCTGCGCCTCGATGATCTCCGGTTCCGCCGCAACGATTTCGGGTTGCGCGAACTTCTCCTGTTGGATGATCGACCAGGCGCTGGCAGCGAGCAGTGCGGCGCCCACCACGCCGGCCGCGATCGCGGTTCGTCCGACCCAGGGTGATCGTTCCAGCTGGCCTTTGACTTCCGCGGCAGCCTGGCGGATCAGGCGCGCATTGATACGGCGTGATTCTTTCGCGTAGCCACCCAGGAGCGCCCGATCGCAAATGACATTGATGAGCCTCGGTACGCCCTGTGACAGGCGAAATGCTTCCTTTTTTGCGCCTGCATCGAAGACCTCACCGACCGCACCTGCGACCTTGAGACGATGCTCGATGTAGCTGGAGGTCTCCTCGATCGTCAGTGGCTCGAGGTGATAGCGCCCCGTGATGCGCTGCGCCAGCTGGCGCAGGTCGTTCCGTGCGAGCAGCTCGCGTAACTCGGGCTGACCGATCAGGATGATCTGCAGCAATTTCTGCTTGGCCGTTTCCAGGTTGGTTAGCAGCCGGACCTGCTCGAGAACGGCCGGCGCGAGATTCTGGGCTTCGTCAACTACCAGTATGGTGCGGCGGCCCGCCGCATGTGCCTTGAGCAAGTGCCGGTTGAGCGCATCGGTAAGGGCCTTGACGCTACCCTTGTTGTGCAGCACCTCGATATGCAACTCCTCGCAGATCGTGGCCAGGAATTCGATGACCGACAGCTGCGGGTTCAGGACGACGGCAACATCGGCATTGTCCGGCATGCGGTTGAGAAGCAGGGAGCGGACGAGCGTCGTCTTGCCAGTGCCTACTTCGCCGGTGAGCTGAATGAAGCCGCCACTTTCGGTAACGCCATAGACCAGGTGCGCGAGTGCCTCTCCATGGCGTTCGCTCAGGAAAAGGTAACGCGGATCAGGCGTTATCGAAAACGGTTTCTCGTTCAGGCCATAAAAGCTGGTGTACATGGAATGGTTTCAAGTCCCTTGCCGGAGCCGAGTCGGACCCCCGATTCTACCCTAAGGAGCCGCTCATCAGCGACGGTCGAGTGTTCTTGCGCGACCCAGCACGTCGACGCCAAAACGATCACGTATGGCGTCCACGGTCTTATCCACACCGGTTTCGGCTGTTTGTGTCGCGAACAGGTCCGTTTGCGCGGCCGGCGCAAGATCGCTGCCGCCGACACCGAGCAGGCGGATTTTCGCACCCGGGTTGCGGGTGAGCCAGACGCTCAACAGGTCGCGCGCCATGGCGTAAATCGAGTCCGTGCCGCTTACGGGCGGCTGCGCTTTTCGCTGGCGCGTAAAGGTCTTGAAGTCCGACTGGCGGATCTTGATCTGTACGGTGCCCGCCGCCAGCCCGGCTCTTCGCAAGCGGGTCGCGGTGCGTTCCGTCAGTCGCAATAACTCGCGCTCCATGGCATCGATCGCGGTGAGGTCCTCGTCGTAGGTTTCCTCGGCACTAATCGACTTTTCGGCGCGCGACGGTATCACCGGGCGATCGTCGATTCCCGACGCGCGTTCGCGCGTCCTCCGCGTGTAGCGGCCAAATACGGGTTCGAGCTGCCTGTCAGTGGCCAGCCTCAGGTCCCGAACCGTGCGTATGGCGGTGCCCGCGAGCCGCTTTAGCGTTTCACGGCCGATCCCCGGAATGACGGAAACCGGCAGGGAATCGAGTCGGGACGGGTAATCGTCCGGCAGAACGATAGTGAGGCCGTCAGGCTTGTCGAGATCGGATGCGATCTTGGCCACCAGTTTGTTCTGCGCGACGCCAACGGATGCAGTCAGACAGGTTTCTGTCTGGATTCTTTCCTTTATTGCCTGGGCAATGTCGAGCGGCGTGCCGAACAGGGCCACGCTGGCCGTGACGTCGAGGAATGCCTCATCCAGTGAAAGTCCTTCGACAAGCGGCGTGAAGCTATGGAAGATCTCGAATATCTGCCGGGATACGGATTTGTAGTGCGCCATACGTGGCCGCACGCGAAGCAAATCGGGGCATCGCCGGAGGGCGTCGCGCATCGGCATCGCCGAGTGGATGCCGAACTTGCGTGATTCGTAGCTGGCTGCCGCGACGACACCGCGGTTGCTCGTGCCGCCAACGACGAGCGGTTTGCCGCGCAACTCCGGGTTGTCGCGCTGTTCGACGGATGCATAGAACGCATCCATATCAACATGCAGGATGCTGCGTGCTGATCCAGCCACGACTACTTGCCGCGTTCGACGATGTACCGCGCCAGCCACTCGAGCGGCGCCGCGGATTCGCCGAAGATACCAAGGTCTTTGATGGCGCTTTGCAGCAGCTCATCGCAGCGTTTGCGAGATGCATCGATGCCGAACAGGGCGGGGTAAGTTGCCTTGGCGAGCCTTGCATCCGAACCGGACGGCTTGCCGATGACGTGGGTCTCGCCCTCGACGTCGAGGATGTCGTCCTGGATTTGAAAGGCCACGCCAATGTCTTTCCCGAAGTCGTCCAGCGCTGCAGCGTGCGCACTGTCGAGGTCCTCCCGCAGCAGGCACGCCGATACGATGGCGGCATGAATCAGTGCGCCTGTTTTGAGGGCATACATGTGTTCGAGTTCAGCGGCGCTCAGCGTCTTGCCTTCCGCGGCCAGGTCGATCGACTGGCCGCCGGTCATGCCCACCGAACCGCAGGCTCCGGCGATCAGGCGGACGAGCGCAGCCCGGGCATCCGCGCTTGCCTGCTCGATGTCCGTGAGTACGGCAAACGCCAGTGGCTGCAGCGCATCGGCGGCCAGAATGGCCGTCGCTTCATCGTACTGGATGTGAACGGTTGGCTGGCCGCGGCGCAGGTCGTCGTCATCCATCGCCGGCAGGTCGTCATGCACCAGCGAAAAGGCGTGGATCAGTTCAATCGCGACGGCCGGCCCGTCGAGGAGATCAGGGGCGACACCCAGGCATTCGCCGGTTGCGTAGACGAGCAATGGCCGCACGCGTTTGCCGCCGTTGAACACCGCATATCGCATCGCATCGTGCAGGCGTTCAGGCGCGACCGTCTTCGGTGGCAAGGCCGCATCCAGGCAGGCATCAACGCGTTCCTGGTAAGTGGCTATGCGCTGGCTGAACTTGTGAGGCAACGTGCTGGATCCTGCTTTACCGGGGGATGTAGCCTACACCGAAACGAGGCTCTGTGCGCGTGCCGGGCTGGGCTATAATTCGCGTCCTTTGCTCACATTTCGAAGGACTATCGGGGAATGCAGGGAACGGCGATCGCACGGCCGAACATCGCGCTGATCAAGTACTGGGGCAAGCGCGACACGAAGCGTAATCTGCCCGCGGTAGGCTCGATCTCGATTACGCTACGTGAGCTGTTTACGCGCATGGCGGTCGAGTTCGATGCGTCACTGGGAGCCGACACCCTCACCGTAAACGGCACGCCGGACAACGCGATGTTGCCGCGGCTGGCATCCTGCCTCGATCGTATTGCAGGGCCCGATCGCCATCGTGCACACATTGCAAGCGACTGCAATTTTCCGATCGCAGCCGGTCTCGCCTCGTCTGCATCGGCTTTCGCAGCCATTACGGTGGCGGCCGCGGCTGCGGCGGGCAAGGAGCTCGAGCGGGACTCCCTGGCAAGCCTCGCCGGACAGGCGTCGGGATCGGCGGCGCGTTCGCTCTTCGGCGGATTCGTCGAGTTGAAAAACATGGACGACGATATTCGCTGCGCCACCATATTGGACGCGGCGGACTGGCCGTTGTCGGTGATTGTCGCGATTACCGAGACTGGTCCGAAGGCGGTCGGGTCGACCGAGGCCATGGAAATCAGCCGCAGGACATCGCCATTTTACTCGACCTGGATACAGCAGCAGGAACAGGATCTCGCGACGGCGCGGTCGGCCATAGCCGAGCGCGACTTCGAAAAGCTTGCTGCCGTTACTGAACACAACTGTCTCAAGATGCACTCGATCATGTGGGCATCCCGACCACCGCTGGTCTATTGGAACGCAGCAACCATGCGTTGCCTCGAGACAGTGCGGCAGCTGCAGGGGCAGAGTCTCGGCGTGTTCTTCACGATCGATGCCGGCCCGCAGGTGAAAGCCGTGTGTCTGCCCGAACATTCCGACGCCGTGGCGAACGCGTTGCGAGCGACAGCCGGCGTAACGGACCTCATGGTGACCGGCCTCGGTGACGGCGCGAAGCTGGAGACGGATGCGTGAAGACCGTCGCGAGCGCGCCCGGGAAGATCGTGTTGTCGGGCGAGTACGCCGTGCTGTTCGGCGCGCCGGCGATCTGTATGGCCATACAGCGGCGGGCCATTGTGACTATTACCGACGGTCCCGGCGCAGTGGGATCAATAACGACACCAGGATACGTTGGTGCCGATGCCGCTGCGATTATCGAGGCGGTCAGCACGCAGCGGCGACAGGCCCGGAATTTCGAGCTCGACACGCGCGCGTTTTCGCTGCAAGGGAGCAAGATTGGCCTGGGTTCGAGTGCGGCTCTCGTTGTCGCGCTCGTGGCGGCGTTGGAAAACTCGACCGATGTCTTTCCCGCTGCGCTCGAGGCGCACCGCAGATTTCAGGGTGGGGCGGGAAGCGGTGTTGATGTGGCGGCGGCCGTGCACGGCGGGCTGATCGAATATGCGATGAAACCGGGACACTTGCGATCGCTTGCGTGGCCCAGGGAACTGGCGATGCGCGTACTGTGGACGGGGGTTTCCGCCAGCACGAGCGCCAAGCTGGACAAACTGGCGGCAACTCCGGAGCAACCATCACGCGCGGCCCTCGGTGAGAGTGCGGAACACATGGCGAAGGCCTGGTGTTCCGGTGATGCCGGCGCAATCCTCGACGGGTATGCCTCTTACGTCAACGTGCTTAGGCAGTTCAGCCTTGACCACGATCTCGGCATATTTGATGCTGGTCACGATGAATTGACGGACGCAGCGAATATCCACAACCTCGTCTATAAACCCGCGGGTGCCGGAGGTGGCGATGTCGGCGTCCTGTTTGGCAAGGACCCGGCGGCACTCGACGTTTTTGTCGGGGAACACGGGCACCTGATTCATGATGTCGTCGCCTGCGAGCTGGATCTTACTGGCGTGCGCGTGGACTCCGCATGAACGATTCCCGTATTTCCGGTCTGTACCGGCTCGACGTAGCGGCGCGAATCGCGAAGCTCGAAGAGCTTGGATGGCTGGCCCCTGCCGACGCCGCGCGCCTGCGAGAAGGCCGTCATGTCCTGTCGGCAGCCGCGGCCGACCATATGATCGAGAACGTGATCGGCGTATTTGGCCTGCCATTGGCGATCGCGCCGAACTTCATCGTTAATGGCCGCGAGCACATCGTGCCGCTGGTCGTCGAGGAACCATCGATTACGGCCGGTCTGAGTGCCGCCGCGGCCATGGCACGTCAGTCCGGCGGATTCGAAGTCGCCAGCGACAGCTCGCTGCTTATCGGGCAGGTGCATGTCACCGACATGGCCGATGCCGACCATGCGATTGCGGCGGTCAGTGATGCGAAGGCGTCGCTGGTCGAGGCGGCAAACGCCGTGCATCCGCGTCTTGTGGCACGCGGCGGCGGCGTGCGCGATATCGAAGTGCGCCTGTTCGGGCTGCCCGACAACAAGCCCCTGCTCGCGGTCCACGTGCTTGTGGATACCTGCGACGCGATGGGTGCCAACCTTGTGAATTCGATTTGTGAAGCGATCGCACCCAAGGTTGCGGCGCTGTGCAGTGGGCGCGTCGCTCTGCGGATTCTGTCCAATCTCGCGGATCGGTCGCTATTTACCGCGCGCGTGCGCTACAGCCTGCCTGAGGAAGAGCGCGACGCGATTGTCGAGGCCAATGACATCGCGTGCGTCGATCCGTATCGGGCCACGACCCATAACAAGGGCGTGATGAACGGCGTCGATGCCCTTGCGATCGCCACCGGGAATGACTGGCGGGCTATTGAGGCCGGCGTGCATGCCTTCGCGGCGGCGACGGGTCGCTACCAGGCGCTAACGCGCTGGTATACCGACGCAGACGGTATGCTGGTCGGTGAGATCAAGTTACCGCTCAAGGTCGGCACGGTCGGTGGCACGCTGGCGAACAATCCTGCCGCCGCCCTCGGTCTTGCGCTGACGGGTGTGAAGAATGCTCGGGAGCTGGCGGAACTCATGGCAGCAGTCGGGCTGGCCCAGAACTTCGCTGCCTTGCGCGCGCTCGCGACCAGCGGTATCCAGGCCGGCCACATGAAACTGCATGCGCGCAGTGTTGC
Organism: uncultured Woeseiaceae bacterium; assembly: GCA_945787845.1. Lineage (GTDB taxonomy): Bacteria > Pseudomonadota > Gammaproteobacteria > Steroidobacterales > Woeseiaceae > UBA1847. Next base: position 192,403 of record CALZJH010000001.1, read on the forward strand.
AGCATCCGCCGGCGCGCCCGATACCCTCTTTGATGTGGTTGTCGAGAAGCTCATTGAGAGCGGCGAAATCAAGACATGGAAGGCCCGGGAAATTATTGCGGCGCTGCAAAGCGACGTCGACGAATATGACGCTCCGGGGGCAAGTGCAGCGGGGAAGGTCATCCTGTTGGGAGAGCATGGTGTCGTTTACGGTCGGCATGCGCTGGCGCTGCCGATTCCCGATGCGGTTCGCGTCACGCTGACAAAGGCAGATGCACTGACCCACGATTTACCCGAAGAATTTGTCGCGTGCCTGTTGCGGGAACTCGATGCTGAGGATGCCAGGGTCAGAATCACCCTGGACTCACGGTTGCCTTTTGGTAAGGGGCTGGGCTCGTCGGCCGCAATTGCCGTGGCGGTCGCGAGGGCGTTCGACGCCTATCTCGATCTTGGTCTCGACGATGAGCGCATCAACGAGGTCGCGTTCGCCAGCGAGAAGCTGGCGCACGGGACCCCGTCGGGCATCGACAATACACTCGCCACGTACGCGCGGCCGATGTTGTTCAACAGACAGGCGGGCCTGCAGATCGAGTTCCTCGAACTCGACCACTTGCCGCCGCTGCTCGTCGCCTGGGGAGAAAAAACCGGGAAGACGAATGAGCTGGTGGCCGCTGTACGCGCAAGGCGCGAGCGCTCGCTAGAGCAGTTTGATCGTGTGTTCGACCAGATGGATGCGCTGAGCCTGAGCGGCGCCGATGCGCTGCGTGCCGGAAACTGGGGGGAGCTGGGCACGGCGATGAATCTCTGCCATGGCCTGTTGAACGCGATCGGCGTGTCGACGCCGGAACTCGAACACATGGTGTTCCTCGCGAGACAGAGTGGGGCCGTGGGCGCCAAACTGACGGGTGCTGGCGGCGGCGGATCGATTGTCGCCCTGTGTCCGCAGGGGATCATCGAGGTTCGGGATGCAATGCGAGCGGCCGGTTACCATACGCTGGTGCTCGCGAACGAGGACAGGACTTGAACAACCAGCACAGAATCGTCTCGTCGGAGAGCGAAGAGCTTATCCTCGTCGACAGCGACGACAACGAAATCGGCTATGCGTCAAAGGCCGAGGCGCACGACGGTGGTGGTATCCGGCACCGCGCCTTCTCCCTGTTTCTGTTCAATGACGATGGTGAACTGCTGCTGCAGCAACGTGCACCGTCGAAACGCCTATGGGGCGGATTCTGGTCCAACAGCTGTTGCAGTCATCCGCGGCGCGGCGAATCGCTGGCGGTGGCGACATCGAGGCGGCTGCTCGATGAGCTCAATTTCGAAGCCGAACTCGAATACGTCTACCGCTTCTGCTACGTCGCACAGTTCGGCGATGCCGGGTCGGAAAACGAGCTATGTCATGTCTTCCTGGGCAGAGCCGGCCGCGAGATTCGCCCCAACGACAGCGAAATAGCCGGCGTTCGATACCTGACCGCGACTGCGTTGGCCGAGGGGTTCGAGCGGTATCCGGACCGCTTCACGCCCTGGTTCAAACAGGAGTGGCAGGAGCTGAACAGAAATTACGCGGAGCAGCTGGCTCGCTACTGCGCGCTTTAGGCAATGTACTTGTAGTACTCGATGCCGAGGTCGGCGAAATGGCGCTCGTCGGAGCCACCGACCCGTTCAATGACAAACTCGTTGTTCGGTACGTAGTCGAGACCGGCAACGCGCCGCCCGTCGTGCAGGGCTTTGTACTGGTCAAACGTGAGATCGACCGCGAGCTGCATGGCATCGCCGAAGCGAATCTTGCGCGTCGCCTCCTGCCAGCCCTCGGCCATGAAAAACGGAATGACTTCGGCCGCGTCACCGCTGCCGTAGCCAAGCGTCAGTACCTCCTGGCCCACCTCGAGCGAGTTCTCATCCAGCGCCTGCTCGAATCCGGCCGCCATCCATGCGGGCAGCGCCGCGGTGTAGAGATTGCCGAGGTCCAGCATGGTGTCACTGCCGAGCTTCATCTTGTCGAGAATTTCGCGGCGGAAGTGGCGCGATGCGCGGAAGGCACGCAGTGCCGCCATGGTCATCGGGTAGGCCTCATAGCTTAGCGTGTCGGGCTGCGCGAGGCCGGCAACTTCCGGCTTGGATGCCATTTCCTTGAGCATTAGTTCAACATCGATGCCGGCTTCGTAGCAATAGGACGCGAGTTCAGCCTTGTCCTCACCGTTGCCATGGCCCAGTGCGAACAGGTACGAGACCGCCCACCCTGTCTCGGGCATGCGGCGATACGGGCGATGCATGAATACGGTGCGCAGCGACCGCAGGTAATCGCTCGGGTCGAGTTTGCGCTTGTCGTACATGTCCTGCAGTGCATGCAGCGTCTCGTCGATGTAACAGGTCGTCGAATACTTGCCGTTGAATACCGGGAAGTCCTGGACCTGGTGCGTCTCCGAGCGGTCCTGCCCGCAAAAACGCGCCATCGGCTTGCGGAAGTCCATGATGCGGTAGTCGGACGCGGATCCGGAACCGACCAGGTCAACGATGGCCAGTTTCGGGTCTTCCTCGAGCAACATCGCGACAGCGCCGGCGCCCTGGGTAGGCTCACCCGAACTACCGCGCGCGTATTCAGCGATATCGGCGCAGACAACAATTGCCTGGCTGCCGGCACCGTCGAGCGCAAGATGACGAATGGCGCCCTTCATGCCGTAGACACCACCGAGGCAGGCGTGCTTGAACTCGGGGACTTCGCAGCTGCGGGAAATGGGCGGCTTGCCACGCGAGATCAGGGCGTCATCGACCATTCCCTTGATTATGATCGCGCCGGCCGAGTTGTCGGTACTCGACTCGGTGCCGAGCCCCAGGAACTTGACCCTGGCCGGATCGACGTCGTACTGGTCGATCAGGCGCAGGACCGCATTGGCGGCCATGGTATAGACGCTGTGATCCGGGCCGCGAACGCGAAAGCTGCGACCCACGACTTCACGAATCTTGGGCCACTGGTTGTCGGTCCAGTCACACCAATCCTCCAGCCATACGCGGTATGGCGGGATATAGGCGGCGAGGCCGCTGATACCGATGGGTCGTGTGTTTAGGGGCTGTGTCATTGGATAAATTCTTTATAGCCCGGCGATTTTAGAGTGCCAGGCCTTGGCACTCAACACCTTATTCAACCTGAATCGTAATTTGCTCCGAAATCAGGGGCGGGTCGTGGGGAATGTGCAGGTGGTCGCCAAGCAACATTTGCAGCGTATGCTCGCCGGGTTCCAGCGTAATCTCGGTTTCCGTGCGGCCATCCCCGAAGTGCACGTGCTGTGCGTCGCTCGGGATGGGCAGGCCCAGCTCCGGGAGGCCCGTGTCGATCAGGAGGTGGTGGTGTCCCGTATGCGGTGTGTCGTCGCCGGCGGCAACGACCGTCATGCCCTCGATCCCGAAGACGACCTTGACCGGGTTGGTGACGGTTTCGCCGTCGGCCGGGCTTATGAAAAACACGCTTGCGCCGGACACGGAGGCTGTGCGCGGGAGCGTTGTGGTCACGGGCTCCTCCGGCGCGGCCTCGACCGCGGCCTGCTCAGGCGCCTCCTGGCCGCAAGCTGCGACGAGCGCAATGAAAAAAAGGGCGGACAGTATTCTGGTTTTCATTGTTGAGCCTCCGAAAGCGTCACACGGAAACGAGCGCGAACAGCAATGCACCCAGCATCGTAAACGTGGCACCAATCATATAAGCGACCACGAGGACGACATACTTGGTGAGCGTGAAGAAATGACCCTGTTCGTAAACCTGCCGCATCGCCTTGTACAGGTAAACGGGTATGTAAAATGCGGCGGCAACGAGCACAAGGACTTTGATGACCCCGGGCAAGTGTATACGGTCCGCGATACTGGCGAACAGGAGCTGCAGGGTCAGCATGAGGAAGAAGAACGCGTGGAAGTGCACGAAGAACAGCAAGTGTTCCACGAAGTAACGTCGTGAGAGCGGGTACAAGGCCTTCAGCACCATCGCCATGATCGGCAGCAGCACGATCAGCGCGACCGGGATGTTGTCGGCCACCAGGTTGCCCAGCGTCTTGCCCTCGTCGGCGCCAATACGCTCGCACAGTTCCTTGAGGCGCTCCGGGGTCAGGCGGCGCTGCAGCCAGCCCGGCAGGTCCTCCTCACCGGTGACCGTGCATTCGCCCGTTTCCTCGTCGATCTGGAAATTGAGCCCGTCATCCGGGTCGTCCGACGTGATCCTGAAATTTGTCCCTTCGGCTTTTTCGGCCGCCTCGCGCGTATCCGCCGAGATGATGCCCTCGTCGGCCAGTTCCTGCAGGACTTCATTGACCTCGGCCTCGGTCTCTTTCCGTCTTTCAGCGGCCGCCTGCTCCTGCTCGGCTATCTCCTCGGGCGTCGGCGCGGGCTCAGGTTCGAACAGCAGGCTGAGATCGTCCGCGGGATCGAAGAACGCAACGACGAAGAAAATGACGCTGAGTACGAGATACATGCGAAACGGCGGCATGTACCTCGCGCGACGTCCTTCGAGATAGTCCTTCGTCAGGCGCCCGGGGCGCAGGAGCAATGGAATCAGGGTGCGCCAGAGTCGCGAGTCGAGCTCGAACAAATCGCCAAACGCATCCTGGAGCAATTCCCAGAGACTGATCAGCCTGCCGCGCGCGCGTTGACCGCAGTTGCCACAATACTGCCCGCGCAGTTCCGTACCGCAGTTAAGGCAGTTCGGGTGATCGGGCGCTGGCGAGGGCTTCCTTGCCATCAATCAGGCTTTTGAGGTCTTCTTTTTGCTCGCCTTCTTGCGCGATGCACCTTTCTTTGCCGCCGTCTTTTTTGTGGCTGGCTTCCTGGTAGCGGCCTTCTTCGTGGCGGGTTCCGTGGATTCCGCGACGCGCCGCAGTTCGTCCGGCGCGAAATCATCGACGTCGAGAAGTGCAGCGACCTTGCCGTGATAGTCGCGAAGGCTGTTGGCCTCGGCCTTGCTGATTACCTGGGCTTTCTCGGCCTCGTCGATTTGCAGGCCGAGGTACTCGGCCGCAATCAGGCCTTCCTTGCTCGCCTGGCGCAGCCGCTTCTCGAGCGGCGCGTGCTCTGATGCCAGTTCCAGTGCTTCCTGCAATTTGCCGAGCGGGTTACCGTCCTCGAGCGTCGTATAGGCGAACTCACTAAGACGCTCGCGCGCTTCTCCGGGCGTCGTCACCAGTGTCACTATCTTGTGTCCGAGTTCATCCGACGGTGTCTTGTAAGTGCGGCCGCGCGGGAAGATGAAGAAGCGCAGGAACCAGGCGACCCAGCGATTCGGGAAATTGAGCAGGAATGCATGCAGCGCTTCCTGTGCCTGGTACATCAGCGTGCGCACCGACCATTCGACGAGCGGCAGATCGGTGGCGCGACGTCCCTGGTTCTCGAAGTGCTTGAGCACGCAGGAGGCCAGGTACATCGAGCTGAGGACATCGCCGAGCCGTGCCGACAGCAACTCCCGTTTCTTGAGACCGCCGCCGAGCGTCAGCATGGCGAAGTCGGACGCGAGTGCGAACGCGGCCGTGTAGCGATTGATGTTCTGGTAATAGCGTCGCGTCGGTGTATTCAGGGGCACCTGGCTGAATTTGGCATGGGTCAATGCGAGGAACACCGACCGCGCCATGTTACTGATGGCGTAGCCAATATGCCCGAACAGCGCGTCGTCGAACTCGATCAATCCACGATCATGATCTTCGTCGCCCGCCGCCTGCAGCTCGCGCAGGACGAACGGATGACAGCGGATTGCGCCCTGTCCATAAATAATGAGGCTGCGCGTCAGGATATTCGCGCCTTCAACCGTAATCGCGATCGGCGTAGCCATGTAAGCCCGGCCCAGGTAGTTGTTCGGCCCCATCATGACGGCCTTGCCGCCATGCACGTCCATCGTGTCATTCGAGATTTTGCGGCCCAGCTCGGTGCAGTGGTATTTGAGAATGGCCGACGGCACCGCGGGCTTTTCGCCCTGGTCAATGGCTCCGGCCGTTACCGAAAGCGCGGAATTGACGATATACGTGTGGCCCGCGATCCGCGTAATCGCCTCGCCGACGCCCTCGAAATTCGCGATAGAGGTATTGAACTGCTTGCGGATCTTCGCGTAGGCACCGGTTGCATAGCTTGCAGCCTGCCCGCCACCGCAGGAGGCCGCCGGCAGCGAGATTGCGCGCCCAACCGACAGGAGTTCGACCAGCATTTTCCAGCCGCGCCCGGCCTGCTCCACGCCACCGATGATGTAGTCGAGCGGGACAAAGACATCCTTACCCGAGGTCGGACCGTTCTGGAACGCAATCGTCAGCGGGTAATGGCGCCGGCCGATCTCAACGCCTTTCGTGTCGGCCGGAATCAGGGCGGCGGTAATACCGTATTCGTCCTGGTCGCCAATCAGGTGGTCCGGGTCGTACAGCTTGAAGGCCAGCCCGAGGACCGTAGCGACGGGTGCCAGCGTGATGTAGCGCTTGTTCCAGTTGAGCCTGATGCCCGTGATCGTCTTGCCGTTCCATTTGCCCTTGCACACCACACCATTGTCGATCAGCGCCGCGGCGTCCGATCCGGCTTGCGGCGAGGTCAGGGCGAAGCACGGAATCTCCTCGCCGGACGCCAGTCCGGGAAGGTAACGCTGCTTCTGCTCCTCGGTACCGTAGTGCAACAACAGCTCGGCGGGACCCAGCGAGTTTGGCACGCCAATGGTCGATCCGACGGACGCGCTGCGACCGCCGATCTTGGCGAGGACCATCGCCTGCGCGTACGCCGAGAACTCGAGACCGCCGTATTGCTTCGGGATGATCATCGCGAAGAAGCGATGCCTGATGATGAAGTCCCAGACCGGCCTGGGCATGTCGGCGAGTTCGTGGCAGATCTCCCAGTCGTCGATCATGCGGCACAGTTCTTCGCACGGACCGTCGATAAATGCCTGCTCTTCGTCGGACAGCTTTGGTGCCGGGAAGGACATGAGCTTGTCCCACTCGGGCATACCCGAGAACAACTCGCCGTCCCACCAGACGTTGCCGGCTTCGAGGGCCTCGCGCTCGGTGTCGGACATCGACGGCAACATCTTGCGATACATCGCAAGCAGCGGCTTTGTGATCTTTTCGCGCCGGACTTCGACGAGGTTGGGTACGACCATCAGGCCAAACAGCACCCAGAGGATAATCAGCCACCACCAGGCGCCACTGCCAAACACCGTGTACACAGCGAGGGCTACGCCCGTCGCGATCGTCGATGTACGCAGATCAATGCGCTGGTAAGCGAGGAAAATACCGCCACCGATAAACAGCAGCGCCCAAAACAAACTAACGGTGAAACCGGCCAAAGCGAAGCTCCCTTTCAGCGGGTACAAGGCAGCAATATTGCTGCCTCACACTTTATAGGAGTTCTTCGATCGCGGCACGTTCCTCGCGTAATTCCGCTTCCGTCTGGTCCATGCGTTCGCGACTGAACTCATCGATTTCCAGCCCCTGCACGATTTCGTAGTCGCCGCCACTGCAGCGTACGGGGTAGGAGTAAATAATTCCGGGCTCAATGCCGTAGCTGCCGTCCGCGGGAATGGCCATGCTGACCCAGTCCTCGCCGGGGGTGCCGAGGACCCAGTCATGCATGTGGTCGATCGCCGCCGAGGCCGCGGAAGCGGCCGAAGACGCACCACGGGCTTTGATGATGGCGGCGCCTCGCTGCTGTACGACCGGAATGAACTCGCTCGTTAGCCAGTCACTGTCAACGAGGCTACTGGCGCTCTCACCATTCACCGATGCGTGGTTGATGTCCGGGTATTGCGTCGCCGAGTGGTTGCCCCAGATCGTCATCTGCTTGATGTCATTCACGTGGCTGTTGGTCTTGGCGGCGAGCTGGGCCATGGCGCGGTTGTGGTCGAGGCGCGTCATGGCGGTGAAATTGCGCGGGTTTAGGTTCGGTGCGTTGGCCTGGGCGATCAGTGAATTCGTATTAGCCGGGTTGCCGACAACCAGCACCTTGATGCCGCGGCTCGCGTGCTCGTTCATGGCCTTGCCCTGCACGGAGAAGATGGCCGCATTGGCCTCGAGCAGGTCCTTGCGTTCCATGCCGGGCCCCCTGGGGCGCGCGCCGACGAGCAGGGCGTAATCGGCATCCTTGAACGCGAGGTCCGGACTGTCTGTGGCGACGATGCCGGCGAGTGTGCCGAATGCGCAATCGTCGAGTTCCATCACAACGCCTTCCAGCGCAGGCAGCGCAGGCGGTATCTCGAGTAGCTGGAGAATGACCGGTTGGTCGTTACCCAACATCTGGCCTGAAGCAATGCGGAAGGCGAGCTGATAGCCGATCTGGCCGGCGGCGCCGGTAATTGTGACGCGAACGGGTGCTTTCATTATTGTAGTCCTGGCAAGGTATTCGTTGAAACCGGGGCGGCGATTTTAGCATCGGGCGGCTCGCCAGGCACTTTCGGCATTTACCTGCTTGGCGTCGGTTCCTGAAAATCGGGGTACTCGGCCCGCAGTGACTCGAGTTCCACGGCCGCCATGTCGGACAGCCCCGATTCACGCAGTGCTTCAATGCAGGCAAACCAGGTTTCGGCGGCTGAGCGGGCGTCGGCATCACAGCTGTCCACCTGTTCCTTGTCTTCGACCAGCGCCGAAAACTCTGCGGCGCGCGCAGCAGGGCGGCTCTCCCCGGATTGCAGCCTGGCCCGCTGCTCGGCTTCCTGGAGCAGGTTCATGTCGTCGACTTCGAAATCGGCCGAGGCAGAGTCCCTGTCCGGCGCGGGCTCCGCGGCGGCCGGCGGGGCGCTGAGATCCGTCACCGCCGGGCTGTCCGAACGCTTCTCGCGTTCCTGGCGCACCGCCGTATCGCTCTTCGCCGTGGCTGCGGCCTCTTCGCTGACGACGCCTTCCTCAAGGACCTCAAAGGTATCGCCGTCACTGCCACCGGCGCTCAGTGGTGCTTTGTCGGCCACCTGGGACAGCTCGAGAACGAAGGCGAGGCTCAAGCCGATCGTAGCTGCCCACGCAACGGGGCGAACCCATGCACGTGCCTTGCCGTAGGGTGAGCGCTGCGTACCCGCAGCCATCGACAGGATCGTCCTGTCGAGTTCAGCGGGGGTCTTTTCCGACGCGAGGTCGCGGTATGCGTCCGCAACACGCGAGTCGATGTCATTTGATTCAGTGGTCATGATGTTTCTGCCGGTTCGTCAATCGCGGTCCGCAATTTGTTGACTGCATAGCGCAGTCGACTTTTTGCCGTTTCGCGGTTGCAGCCGGTAACGGCTGCGATCTGGTCGACGCTGAGTCCACCTTCTTCACGTAGCAGGAACGCATCCCGCTGTTCGTCGGGAAGCGTACCCAATGCGACCTCGAGCCGTTCCCGGGCCAGGCTTCTTTCGGTCGCGTCTTCGAGCGACTCGCCCGGGTCGCTATGAAGTTCGGGTTCGAGCGCCGTGTTGGCCGAGTGGCGCTTGTTGCGCCGCACGTAGTCTATAAAACAGTTGTGCGCGACGCGGTATAGAAAGGTGGTGAACTTTGCCGTGGGGCGATAGGTCGCGCGCGCCTTGATGATCTTGCCCCAGACATCCTGGAAAATATCGTCGGCGCTGTCGCGATGGCCGGAGAGCCGCAGGAGGTAGCGGTAGATCGCGTCGTTATGACGCCGGTACAGGCGTTCAAACGCCTGCACGTCACCGTCCCCGTAACGCAACATCAGGGCACTGTCATCCGGAGTGTGGGCCATGGCCTGAGCATAGGGGAGCGCTGACTCGCTGCAAAGTGTGGCAGTGCCCCGTCGCAGCGGCGCGGGCATGGGTTGTAGGTTGGCGGCCATCGGCGATCCCGTTGTGGTTTCACGTGTAAACGCGTTCCGCCGGCCCCCAGGGTTAAAATTTTTATCGAAAGGCTTGCAAATAATAAAACTAGTGTTATAGTTGACTATAACACCAACGCACCAAGCTTCTAAGGGGAAGGCCCCGGCACTACCGGGAGAAAAGAAAATGAGCAAGCTGTCACCGTATATCAATGAAATTATTAGCTTTATCGTTATGCTGCTGATGCTGGTTGCCCTGGTTGCCGCACAGGCAAACGCCAGAGACATCCGGCTCGCTGCGCTCAATGCAGCCGACGATGAAGGCGCACGAATCAGTCATTTCCGTCTCGAAGACGAGTAAAGTAGCGACGGAATTTTGCGCCGGCCCGCGTGGCCGGCGCTTTTTTAAGCGCCCAGGCGCGGAACTGCAGCAGGAACCGGAATATTCATGGATCCCAAATGGAATGAAGACCAGCCGATCTATCGTCAGCTGCGCGATCGCGTAGTCGCGATGATACTGGAGGGTGTCCTCGGCGAAGGCGATGCATTGCCGTCGGTCAGGAACGTGGCGGCAGAGTACCGGCTCAATCCGCTGACCGTGTTGAAGGGATACCAGGAGCTCGTTGATGAAGGCCTGGTGGAAAAGAAGCGCGGTCGCGGCATGTTCGTGAACGAAGGTGCCCGCACTGAGCTGCTCAAGGCTGAGCGCGGACGTTTCCTGAACAAAGAGTGGCCCAAAATCATTGCGACCATCGACCGTCTGGGACTCGATGCGGCGGATCTCTTGCAACAAGAAACCAAAAAGGACACAGGAGTGGACAATGACTAGCCTGGTCAACGCCCGGAATGTCTCCAAGCACTTTGGCTCGGTTCGCGCCGTCGACAACGTCAGCTTTGAGATAGAACAGGGAAAGATACTTGGGTTGATCGGTCCGAATGGTGCCGGCAAAACGACGCTGCTGAAAGCCGTCCTGGGATTGACCGATTGCGATGGCGATCTTTCGGTTCTCGGTTTCGACCCGTTCAAGCAGCGCAAGCAGCTCATGCAGAACATCTGCTTCATCGCCGATGTCGCGGTCCTGCCCCGCTGGATCAAGGTGTCGCAGATGCTCGATTTCGTCGAGTCCATCCACCCCAACTTCTCACGGGCACGCGCCGAGGAGCTGCTGCAGCAGACCAAGGTCCAGCCGGGGGCTCGCGTCAAGGAGCTGTCCAAGGGCATGGTTACCCAGCTGCACCTGTCCATCATCATGGCTATCGATGCCAAGCTGCTGGTCCTCGATGAGCCGACGCTGGGTCTCGATATCCTGTTTCGCAAAGAGTTCTACGCGAATCTTCTGAACGATTACTTTGACGAGGAACGCACGATTTTGATTACGACGCACCAGGTTGAGGAGGTCGAGAATCTGCTCACCGACGTGATGTTCATCAACGATGGCAAGATCCTGCTGGACTCGACGATGGATTCGCTGAGTGATACCTACGTCGAGGTCATGGCATCCGGTGAAAACGCCCAGAAGGCCCGTGGGCTTGGGCCAATTGCGGAACACGAGATGTTCGGCAAGTCCGTCATGCTGTTCGAAGGCGTCAGCCGCGAACACCTCGAGGGTCTCGGCGAAATTCGCATCCCGTCGGTGGCCGACCTGTTTGTGGCGAAGATCAAGGAGGCGCGCAGATGATTGCTAATCAACCTGCCCTGATCCGACGGGAACTCTGGGAACACCGTTCAATTTACGTAACGCCGGCGGCCATCGGGGTCATCGTGACGCTCGGTGTACTGGCGATGCTCATGATGGCATCGGGGTTCGCGAAAGAACTCGATCTCGCCATTTTCGGCGCGCAGAACCTTGCAGGTGATGCGGAGCGCAAAGCGGCATTGACCGTCTTTTTCCTCGGCACCTCGTGGGTCTTTCTCGTCGCCTTGATGTTCCTGACCGTTTTCTACAGCCTCGATTCCCTGTACGCGGAGCGCAAGGACAAGAGCATACTGTTCTGGCGTTCGATGCCGGCTACGGATGCTGAAACCGTGATTTCCAAGCTCCTGACGGCGGCGATTGTCATTCCGTCCATCACGGCGGTGGGCATCTGGCTGACGCACCTGGTTAATCTGATCGTGACCAGTCTCTGGGTTTCGGCGAAGGGCGGCGACGCCGGCACGCTGATCTGGGGGTCGATATCGTTGTTCGACAACTGGCTTGCCGCATTGATCGTGGTCGTTGCGTCGGGCCTCTGGATGTCACCGTTTATCGCCTGGTTCCTCTTCGTTTCGACGTGGGCCAAGCGCATGCCGATTCTCATGGCATTCATGCCGCCCATCGTGCTCGGCTTGCTTGAATGGATCATATTCCGCAGCAGGTATTTCCTGACGACGGTCGGCGAGCGCGGCGACATGACGCCCTTGTTCCACGGCATGAGCCTCGAGCGGTTCTTCGAAGAAGAACAATGGCACGACGGTGTCGGGAACATCAGTCTGCTGGAGCACATGGACCTGGTGGGATTCGTGACTGACCCCGGCTTCTGGAGCGGCTTGCTGGTCTGCGGCATCCTGACGACCGCGGCAATCTATGTCCGCCGCTATCGCGACGACAGCTGACTACACCGTTCCGGGCCGGCTGCTGATATTCAGTTTCCGCAGTCTGCCGCGGAACTGGTGATAGCTGAGCCCAAGCAAGTCTGCGGCGAGGCGCTGGTTGTAGCGCGCTTTCTCCAGCGCCGCTTCGAGCAAGTCCACTTCGGTATCGATGAGTCGCTGTTTGAGATCGGCAGGCAGCAACGGCGTTTTGCGCCGCGTGATGGCCGGGCGGTCTTTCGCAGGCGCCTCCGCAATCTTGTACGGCGAATCGAAGGGGTCCAGCGAGATTTCCACCATCGGTTTGTCGGGATCGGCTGACCGATACACGGAACGCTCGATGGCAAATTTGAGTTCGCGCACGTTGCCAGGCCATTTATTCCTGAGCAATGCCGACGTTGCGCGTGCGCTGAATCCCGGAAATAGACTCCACTTCAATTCGCTGGCCATGTTGATCGCAAACGCATGTGCCAGCGGCAATATGTCCTCCACCCGTTCTCGCAGCGGCGGCACGGTAATGACGTCGAACGCAAGCCGATCGAGCAGGTCCTTGCGAAAACGCCCATCGGCCGCCAGCGACTGCAGGTCGGCATTCGTTGAACCGACAATGCGCACATCGACGCGCAGTGTCTCGTTGCCACCGACGCGCTGAATTTCACCGTATTCGATCGTCCTCAGGATCTTCTCCTGCATGCGCAGCGAGATGGTGGCGAGTTCGTCCAGGATCAGGGTACCGCCATCGGCGCGCTCGAAATGCCCGATGTGCGTCCTGGCGGCCCCCGTGAATGCGCCGGCCTCGTGGCCGAACAGCTCCGATTCGAGGATGGACTCCGTGAGAGCGGCGCAGTTGACCTTGACGACACGCTGCTCCCAGCGGTCCGACAGGAAGTGCAGTCGCGACGCGATGAGCTCCTTGCCTGTTCCCCGTTCACCGACGACCAGGACCGGCTTGGATAAGGTTGCGGCGCGCGATACGTGCTCCAGCATTTCCAGAAACGCCGGCGCTTCGCCAATGATGGGTTGCGATTCCGGTGAGGTCGCCATGCGCAGATTAGGCCAGAAATTAGGCAAAAAGACCAATAGTTAGTCAAATCAACCAACTACAAGCGTTCTTTTCTGATGTTCTTCTAATTATTTATTCTTTACTTATCAATGGTTTAACAGCTTTTCTCTGAGTTGGCACGGATGCTGCAATAACACAGACAGGATTTAACGAACAAGAGGGAAAACCATGGGTATTTTCACGAGATTCAGCGACATCGTGAATTCGAATATCAACGCAATCCTGGACAAGGCAGAGGATCCCGAGAAAATCGTTCGCCTGATGATCCAGGAGATGGAAGACACGCTCGTCGAGGTTCGCTCTGCCGCCGCGCGCTCCATTGCAGACAAGAAGGATCTCAATCGCAAGATCGAGGCGCTCGATCGCGAACAGAATGATTGGGAAGACAAGGCGGAGCTGGCCATGCGCAAGGGCCGTGAGGACCTGGCAAAGGCCGCGCTGGTCGAGAAGTCTCGAGTCGTGTCGGCGGTTGACGTGTTGAAAGCCGACTACGCTGCGGTCGACGAGGGCCTGGCGAAACTCAACGAGGATATCGCGCGGCTTGAAAGCAAACTGGAGGACGCCAAAACGCGGCAGAAAGCGCTGCTCGCCCGTCACAAGACGGCAAACAGTCGGCTGGCTGCACGCAAGAAGATCCACGACTACAAGATCGACGATGCGATGGTGAGGTTTGAGGCTTATACGCGGCGCATCGACGATGTGGAAGGTCGAGTCGAAGCCTACGACCTTGGTTTGCCCAAGGACCTCAACCATGAGTTTGCGAGCCTCGAGGCCGAAGAGTCAGTCAAAAAGGAACTCGATGCGCTGAAGGCGCGGGTTGCGGCCGAGCGTACCGCGGAGGCTGAGTAAGGCGGGGCTTCCGGCAGAATAAGAGACAGAATTACGGAGGAAAGAATGAGTCGAGAAACGTGGAATATTGATTACGGCCCTTTGCGAGGCTTCTATCGAGATCGCGAAAACGGCTGGATATTCGGCGTCTGTGCGGGCATTGCGGAGCGCTTCAATTTCAAGCTCGGTACGGTCCGGGTTATTGCGGTCATCAGCCTGTTGCTGTTCTTCTGGGTAACTGCGGCGATCTACATTGGCCTGACCTTACTCATCAAGGAGAAGCCCCTTGTGTATTCCGGTCGCCGCAGTGAGTACGAGTTCTGGAGGCGTGTATGACTACCTTTGCCGGCGTGACGGAGCGACGCCTTTACCGTGACGCAGACAGGGCCGTACTGGGCGGCGTCTGCGCAGGGCTGGCCCGGTATCTCGGATTCAATCTGAAGGTCACGCGCTTCCTCGCGGTTATTGCGTTCCTTTGCGCGATGCCGTTCGCGATCGTCGGGTATCTTGCCGCCGTGTTCCTTATCCCGTCATCGTCGTCCAGGATCTATGATGCCGCTGCAGACGACGAGTTACGCAAGGAAACGCTGCGTGAAGAAATTCGGCGTGCCAAGCCGACTGTCGAGGAGGTGCGCAGACGCTACGAGTCGATGGACGAACGCCTCGCCAAAATAGAAAAATACGTCACGTCGTCGCGCTATGAGCTCGACGAGAAGTTTCGCAGACTTTGATAAACGCATAGGGGCCGTCAATGAACACGATGTTTTGGGTCGTCTGTATTGTGGCAATCGTCTTTACGGCCGATACCATTCAGAGGTATCTGAAAGTGAAAGAAAAGAAGAAAGAGCAGGATCCCGAGCTGGAAGAAACGCTCGCGCATATCGAACGACTCGAAGAACGCATTCGGGTTCTTGAGCGCATTGTCACCGAGAACAAGTTTGATCTGGGTCGCGAAATCGACAAGCTCAAGTAAAGCCGCATACGCAGGACAAAAAAAAGCCCGTTCAGGACGGGCTTTTTCTCATTTGAATTAGGCCTTAGCGGTTGCGGTCCTTGTAAGCGCGAACCTGCATATTGAATTCTTCCGCAACGAGGTTCATTTCCTCAACAGCCGCGTTGTACTTCTTGTTGAACATCTCTTCCTGTTGGCGCTTCGTTTTGTCGTCAACATCCCCGAGTCCCATTACTCGCTGGGCCTCATCAGCCTCGATGCACGACAGGTATTCTTCCATCGATGCCATGTAGGACTTGACGCCTTTCTGCCCGGCAATCATGTCGTCCTTGGATGCCGTTGCGCCGTCGGGAACGGAGACACGCTGCGGGTAGTCGCAGGCAAACGCACCCTGTGTGGCAAACAACAGGGCAACTGCTGCGGTTGTCTTAATCAGTCTGTTCATTGGTTCCACTTCTTCGGGCCCACGCCTCTAGCGATACTGGCAGGGCGGGTTTGTTAGATCGGTAATTTAAGCATGTTGCCGGGTTCGAGTGAAGCCGGGCAAAAGCTTCTCTTAAATCAATTGCTTGCATTATGTATTGCCGATTGTCGCAGGATCGGCCTGAACCGGGCATGAATGGCCGGATCAGGCAAACAGGGCGCGGTGAGTATCGGTGCCCTCGGCCTGGGAGAGCAGGAGTTCGAGGTAGTTATCAGCGCTCATCGGATCGCCAAAGAGCAGTCCCTGCACGTAGGTGCAACCCAGTTTTTGCAGGAAATTGAGCTGGCTTTCTTCCTCGACGCCCTCAGCAACGACGTCCATGTGCAGGTTGCGTCCCATTTTGATGATCGTATCGACAATGGTGGCGTCATCCGGATCGCTTACGATGTTCCGGACAAACGACTTGTCGATCTTGAGCGTGCTGATTGGAAACTGTTGCAGCGCACTGAGCGAGGAATAGCCCGTGCCAAAGTCGTCGATCGCAAGGTGCAGACCGAGGCCATACAGCTGGTCGAGGAGCCTGATCGTGCGTTCCGGGTTTTCCATCAGCGTGGTTTCCGTAATCTCGAGCTCCAGTGATGTCGGAGAAACCTCGTGGCTGCGCAATATCGATCCGATGCGATTGATGAAATTCAGCTGCCGTAATTGTTTTAGCGAGAGATTCACGGAGACGCGGCCGGGCGACCCGACACTACGTTGCCAGACTTTGAAGTCTTCGCAGACCTTGTCCAGTACCCATTCGCCAATCTCGATGATCAGGCTGGTTTCCTCGGCGATGGGAATGAAGTCAGACGGCAGAATAAGGCCGCGCTCGGGCAGTTCCCAACGCACCAGCGCCTCAGCACCGAAGACCTCCCCGGTTTCCAGGTTGTACTTGGGCTGGTAATGAACCAGGAGTTCATCGCGCTCGAACGCGCGCTTCAGTTTGCTCTTGGTGATGAGTCGCTCGACGGATGCCTCGTTCATCTCCGGCACGTAGAAAGAAAACAAGTTGCCACCGGCCTTCTTGGCGCTGTAAAGGGCCGCGTCGGCATTGCGTATCAGATCGATGACGTTCGGCGCGTCTTTCGGGTAATAGGCAACCCCCATGCTGGCGGTCATGAAGACCTCATGGCCCTGGACGAAGAAGGGATCGGCCAGTCGATTCAGCAGCGTCTGCGCAAGCTCCGAGGTTTCTCTCTGCCCGTCCTTGTCCGGTGACAGCCCATCCACGATGACGGCAAATTCGTCGCCGGCCAGGCGCCCGATAATTGTGCGCGGGGGCAGGGCAGCACTGAGTCTTTCGGCGACGGTTTCAAGCGTTGTGTCACCGGCAAGATGACCAAACGTGTCGTTGATCTCCTTGAAGTGATCGATATCAATGTAGAACAGGGACAGGGCCTTGCCTGCGCGCCGTGCCCTGGCGATACCGCGTTGCAGCAGGTGCTGGAACTGCATCCGGTTCGGGATCTTGGTGAGCGCATCAATGCGAGCGAGATACCGAATCCGTTTTTCAGCGCGTCGTCGTTCCGTAATATTCTGCGCGGCATAGACTCGATTGGTGTTACCGGCATCATCCTGAATGACTGAGCACGTATACGAGACCGGAATCGACTCGCCGAACTTGTTCTCGAATACCGCCTCATGGGGCAGACGCGACGGCGCATCGTCCGCCAACGACCGGTTCTTCTTTGAATTGATGACAAAATCAATTGACGTGCCGACGAGTTCGTCTTCCTCGTAGCCCAGCAAATGCGTCATTGCGGTGTTGATACGGGTGATCTGGCCGCCGTCGGTGGTAACGATAATGGCCTCATTCATCCCCGACAGGATGCTGTCGACGTAGTTCCGTGAGTGCGTCGTGGTGCGTAGCTTGTCCCGCATATCGTTGAACACGCTGGCAAGTGCGCCGAGCTCGTCATCGCGCGCCGTGGGCAGCGGCTCGCCGAAATCCGCGTCGCGAAAGCGTTCCGCCTGCGCCTTCAGTTGCCGAATACGCCGCGTCTGCTCCCGAACGATCAGCCAGACGACGGCGCCGCACAGGAGCAATACCGCCAGCGTGCCACCACCTATCCATAAGATACTGGCGCGCCGGCTTTCGCCTTCCTCGGCTCTCAATTGTCTCGCGAAGCCCCTGAGATCCCCGCGCAGCGAGGTCAGCTCAAACGCACCTGATATCCGCCCGATCTCTATGGAATCCGTGGTCACCGGGTACGACAACAGAAGATACTCGTCGAGCCAGGTGGTTTCGGTCACATCATCGAACTGGTGGTAATTGCCGCTCGACCAGGACTCGCCCGCATCGGTGGTGAGGCGCAAGCCCGTGAGTTCGGGATGTTCGGCAAGTGAATCACTGAGTGCGGTGGTAACCGCCGTCGCGTTGCTGACGTCCAGATCAGGTGGAAGCGCATCGGCAATGGCGTGCAGGTCGGCTCGTGCGCGACGCTCAAAGCTCTCCTCAAGCAGCGTACGATGCTCTTCGAAGCTCGTCGACATGATCTGTCGGGCGAGCCAGCGATACTGCCCGTAGAACATGGACAGCATGATCACGCCGACCACGGTGCCCAGCACCGTCGCATAGAGTATGAACCGCGGAATCCTGCTGCCGATCATGTCATCGTTATTATTCGGCCAAAACTGCGCTCCAGTTTAGCACCCTGACTTTGCCGGGGGCCTTATATTTCCAAATCGGAATATAAATACGGGCCGAGATGCCCACGTACAGCCGCGGTGGGGGTTAGTCGTCGTCTTTGCTGCGCTTCTCGACGAAGCCTACAGGCTCCGGCTGCAACGTGGTTTTCATAACGCCCTCGACGACAGCCCCTTCAGCAACGGCGATGGCTGCCCCGGTGACGGTACCCGTAATTTTGGCGGACTCCGCAATTTCGACCTTTCCGGACGCGACGATATCCCCCTCGACGTGCCCGGATATCGCTACGTTGCTGGCTTTGACCGTTCCCGCCCAGAAGCCATTCCTGGCCAGAATGACGTTGCCGTCAATGTCGCAGTCACCGTCGATTTCACCGCTGACCTGGTAGTCACCCCGGCCGGAAATCAACCCGCTTATCTTGCAGCCCTCATTAATCAGGGTCGGTGCACCTGAGGTGCGGTCGCGAAAGCGTCTGCGCTTCGAATCATTCATGCCGTGTCGGCTCCGGTCGGTGGGAAGAGAAAGCAAGAGCGCATAGTACCCGCTGAGGCGCGCCCTGTTAATATGGCAAAAATGCGCGCGCGTTCGTGACGCGCAGCTGGTCGAGAGGAATTGAATTGAGGCAGGGGTTTGAACAGCGGCTGGCAGCTATCGCCGCCGCCGGCAGCGACGTACTTCGTGGCGGACTAAAGGGTGTCGAAAAAGAATCCCTGCGCGTCAGCCCCGAAGGGTTCCTGGCGCAGACACCTCATCCGGCCGCGCTCGGCTCGGCATTGACGAATCGATACATCACGACGGATTTCTCGGAAGCGCTCCTCGAATTCGTCACGCCGGCCTTCACAACAACCTGGGAGGCGCTGCGCTGCATTTGTGACATTCACCAGTTCACGTACGCGCATCTCGACGACGAGTTGCTGTGGACCGCGAGCATGCCGTGCCGCATACCCGGCGATCGTGAGATCCCGCTCGCTCGATATGGTGAGTCGAATGTCGGCCGGATGAAAACGATCTATCGGCGCGGCCTGGGGCATCGCTATGGTCGCCAGATGCAGGTGATCGCGGGAGTGCATTTCAATTACTCGCTGCCCGCCACGTTCTGGCCGGCCTACCGCAGCGTGCTGCAGGACGAGCGAGACGATAAATCGTTTCGCTCTGATCACTACCTTCGCATGATCCGGAATTTTCGCCGTATGGGGTGGATAATCCTGTACCTGTTTGGGGCATCGCCCGCGGTTTGCAAGTCGTTCGCGGGTGCCGCGGCAAAGCTGCCGTCGCTAAATGCCGATACCTGGTTCGAACCTTTTGCGACGTCATTGCGGATGAGTGATCTGGGCTACAGCAACCAGAATCAATCTCGGATCGATATTTCACTAAACAGTCTCGACGAATACGTCCGTGACCTCAGTAACGCCATTTGCACGCCCGAGCCCTCTTACGAGGACATCGGCATCAAGGTTGACGGCAGGTACCGGCAACTGAACGCGAACCTGCTGCAGATTGAAAACGAGTATTACTCGTCAGTGAGGCCGAAGCGCATTGCCCGGTCAGGGGAGCAGCCAACGGCAGCGCTGCGTCGCGATGGTATTGAGTACGTCGAGATTCGCTCACTCGATATCAATTTGTTCGACCCGTCGGGAATTAACCAGAACACGATGCGTTTTATCGAGGCGTTTCTGATCTACTGCCTGCTCGAAGACAGCCCGAATCTCGATGGCGCCGAGTACGAAGATATTCGTCACAATCACACCGGCACCGCCAAGCGTGGTCGTGACCCGGAATTTCGTTTACGCAGAAACGGCAAGCCGGTTGAACTGCGGGACTGGGCCAATGAGATCCTGCAAAACGTTCTGTCGGTCGCCGAGACGATCGACCGACACGAAGGGGACGGAAGTTACGCGGCCGCTGTGGGCGCGCTCCGGAAGACCGTGGCCAACCCGGACCGTACGCTATCAGCACGCATTATTGCGGAGCTCGAAAAAACCGGCAGCAGCTTTTTTGAGTTTGCCCTGGGAATGGCAAAATGCCACCGTGACTACTTCGCCTCGATCGCGCCGTTGCGCGACGCCCAGGAGCAGGTCCTGTCCACCGAGGCCGCGGAGTCCATGCTAAGACAGCGCCAGATCGAGGAAGCCGATGAAATCTCGCTGGACGATTACCTGCAGCGGTATTTCACATCCTGCTAGTGCCGTTAACCCGGGTTCCACGAGGTTTGGTGCCAGGTTGTTGAAATCGTGTGCGTTCCGTCACAAAAAATAGCCGCGCCGGTAGGCCGTCGGCTGCAATTTAACTAAACTCCCTGCATGTGCCTGATTTATTGGGCGAATTGAATATTGGTGAATCAGTCTTGCTGAAGACCTTTCTTGTTGGAATCGTGCTCGGGCTGGCGGCTGCGGCAGGCGTGCTGTATGCCGTTCCGGTGGTGGACCAGGTGCGCGAAGCGTCCATCGTGACGGTTGCCCCGAACGGCGGCAATACAGAGGTGTTCCACGTCAACATACCGATGGACCGGATCATGAGCGGGGCACCCGGGCGGGTGACCGTGCCGCCGGGCCTGAAATGGCCTGCGGACGAGGCCCTGGCCGGTATCCGTACGGAGCTATTCAAGATCCGCAATGCCCGGGATGCCGTTGTGGGCGTGGCGGTCCGGGCAGCCGCAGAAAACGGCGGCGAGAATGTCATTGACTGGGTCTTGCACCTGCCCGCTCGCGGCTCGATGTTCGTCAATATGGACGTTACCCCCCGCGAAGGCGGCTTTCGTATCGGCGAGATTCGGGCCGGATCGCAGGAATTCGCAACCATGAGCGGCGTCATGACGGAACACTGGATCGTCAATGAAGCCGCTGACGAGGACGCGCCGGCCGGCCGCATTGAGTTGCAGGCGACGTATGTCGGGCAGCTGGAGCCACTGGATCCCGTGGAGTCGAGCGAATGAAATATGTCATTTCACTCGTTCTCGGCTTACTGGTCGGTGCCGGCTTGTTTGCTGCCGGGCTGCTTTTCAACCCGTTTGCCGCCGCCGGCGGATTGTCGCCCTTGTCGGTGTCCAAGTCAGAGGTGATCGCACTGAACTTCGCGAACGTGCCGGCGGAGAGCATCGCCTATACCAATGACGGCGAGTCTGTGCAGCAGCCCCACCCCGAGAAGGTTCTGCAGCTCTGGGAAGCACCGATTCGCACGACCAGCGCCATGACGACCGTGATGCGCGATGCCCGCAATCGCGTAGCCGGCATCGGCGTGAAATTCATGTCCGACTCCGAAACTACGCGATTGCTGCAACGCGACATGATCGTGGACAGCGTCTGGTACATCTATCTGCCGGAGCACGGCAGCCTGTTCGTCGAGCAGACCGAGAACTACTTTCCGTTTGTGCGCGAGGTTGTGTTTCCTGCCTGGCGCAGTTCAGCGAACGGCTGGCGAGGAAACTGGCGTGGCGACCTGAGTACGGGTCCCGGAGCGCTCGGCACAGCCAAAGTGATCGGTGGCTCCGGCAGGATAGAAGGGCTCAGAATGGAAGGCGTCGAAGCGATGACCGTGCAGGCATTCTCACTGGATAAAGGCCTGGTCTCGGCTGAGGGCAGTCTTCTTATCGAGTTGCCGGCGAGCCGGGTCGCAGATGACGAGGTAATGGATCTGCCCTGAATTCAGGCAAGCATGTCCTTGAGCGCGACGTCCGGATTGGCGAGCTTCTCTACTGCGATCAGGGCCTGGTCCGCTATTAGTTGTTTTGACTGCACGAAATCCCGCGGCGCATTGATTGCGTCGCAGGCGATCAGGCACCCGTCTCTCAGGTAGAGACAGGAGAAGGACCGCTCGGCGGGGTTGCCGCGAATGGCGACGTCATCGTAACCCTCGGACAAGCCGGCAATCTGCAGCTTGAGATCGTATTGATCGGACCAGAACCAGGGCACCTGCGAGTACGCCGTGTCCTTGCCACAGATATTGGCCGCTGCCGTTTTCGCCTGCTCGAGCGCGTTGTGCACGGACTCCAGTCGGAGTTGCCTGCCGTAAATGGCGTTGGGGTGAATGGTGCAGTCACCCACGGCAAAGATGTCGGGATCCTCCGTGCGGCAGTGATCGTCGACGACGATCCCGTTATCCACGGGCAGCCCTGCATCGGCCGCGAGCTGGGTGTTGGGCACGATGCCGATGCCAATCACAACGAGGTCGGCAGGGATGTCCTCGCCGTCCGATGTCGTGACCGACTTGACGCGCTTTTTGCCGGTCAGGGCGTCCACGCCTGTCGACAGTCGAAACCTGACGCCCTGTTCGGTGTGCTGGATCTGGTAGAAATCCGAGATTTCCGGCGACACGACACGGCTCATGACACGATCGGCCATTTCAATTACCGTAACCTCGAGCCCGGCCTGTCGTGCTACGGCGGCGACTTCGAGCCCAATGTAACCCGCGCCGATGACGACGAGCCGATGGCCGGGTTCCAGGCCGCCACGGATGCCCTCGACATCGGCAATGCTGCGCAGGTAATGGACGCCACCCAGAGCAGCACCCTCGAGGGGGAGCCGGCGGACGTGCGCGCCGAGCGCAAGGACCAGCCTGTCGTAAGCAACCGGTTCGCCGGCGTCGGTTTCCAGGTTTTTCGCTGCTCGATCGATCGCGTTGACCCGCGTGTCGAGATGCAGCTCCACGTTGGCATCCTCATAGAATGAAGCCGGCTTGACATACAGCCGCTCAGCGGGCATTTCGCCGGCAAGGAATTTCTTTGACAGCGGCGGGCGCTGATACGGCAGGTAAGGTTCATCACCCACCAGCACGATCTGACCCTCAAACTTGTGTTGTCGCAGGCTTGTGACAAGCTGGCCGGCCGCATGACCGGCGCCGGCGATGACGACTCTCTCACTCACTTGAATCTCCCTACACGGGTACCAAAGGCCACAAGATGGGCAGCAGCACCATGACCGTGATAAATACAACAATGGTCAGCGGTACGCCGACTTTGAGGTAGTCGATGAAACGATAGCCACCCGGGCCCATGACCAGGATATTGGCCGGATGCGATATCGGGCTGGTGAAACTCGCCGATGCCGCCATGGCAACGGCCATCATTGCCGTCTCCGGTGCCACCCCAAGATCGCCCATTGCGGAGAGCACAATCGGTGACATCAGGACCACGAGCGCCGCGGTCGGGATGATCATCGTTGCCATTGCCGTGAGAATGTAAAGGCCCATGATGACCGGCCACGGCCCTGCGTCACCGAGCAGGCCCATGACCTGGTTGGCGAGGTATTCCGCAGCCCCGGTGTCCTGCATGGCCGTTCCCAGCGGCAGCATGCCGGCGATCAGGAAAATCGCGCGCCAGTCGATCGCGCGGTAGGCCTGTTCCATATTCAGGCACCGGGTCAGCACCATGATAGTGCCGCCGATGACGGCCGCTATGGAAATGGGCGCATACCCGAACATGACGGTCAGCACAACGCCAAGCATGATGGCCGCGGCCAGCGGCGCGCGCCGGGTGTCGGGTGGTTCCTGGCCGAGCGGCGTCAGTATCAGGAAGTCGGAGTCGGACGACAGGAGTTGCAGTCGATCCCGCGGGCCGAGCAGCAACAGTGCATCGCCGACCTGCAGGCGCTCGTCGGCCAGTTCGGTCCCGACGGTCTCGCCTTCCCGCCAGATGCCGGCCAGTTCTATGCCGTAGCGCTCGCGGAAATTCAGCTCGCCAACCGTCCTGCCCCCCAGCGTGGAGCGGGGGTCCAGCGTGGCGTCCATCAGTGTCAGTCGTTCAGACTCGAACGGCCTGACGCTGGCGGGCACTTTGGTGTCAATCTCCAGCTCCTGCAGGCCGCGCAGAACATCGAGGTCGCTGTGCTGGCCCTCGATCAGGAGCAGGTCTCCGCCGAGCAGGACTTCGTCGCCGCGCGGCATGACCCTGAGTTCGCCATCGCGAAATACCGCGAGTACGCGAAAGTCGAAAACGTCGGCGAGCCGGCTCTTGGCCAGCGTCTCTTCCGCGAGTCCGCTGTGCTTGGGCAGGCGCACGACGAACATGCGCTCGTCCGCATGGTATTCGCTGCTGAGCTTTTCCTGGTCGTAGATGTCGACTGAGGTAAAGTCGGAAAACTTCTCGAGTTGCGTTATCGCTTCCACTTCGCCCTGCACCAGGACCTGGTCGCCAGCCTTGATCGGTACATAGGCAAGATTGGTCAGGCGATACGAGCCGCGTCGCATGATACCCACCACGGCGACGTCGAAACGTGTCCGAAAGGCGGCATGCCGCACGAGTTCAGATACAACCGGCGAGTTGTCGGCAATCGTGACCGAGGCATACATGACTTTGGACGCGACCATGGATTTCAGGACCGGCGCCTCACGCTCAATGACAAGGTCCGACCAGCGACGCAGCTCCCGGAACTGGTCGACACGTCCCTGCACCAGGAGGCCGTCGCCGGCACGCAGCACGGTCTGGCGACCCGGCAGCGTCTCACTGCGACCATTGCGAAACAGGGAGAGGATGATCAGACCGGTTGATGCGCCGATGCGGCTCTCGGCCAGCGTCTTGCCAACGAGGATCGAGTCGGTCGGCACGCGCATCATGAAGGTCCGCTCCTGCAGCTTGTAGCGGGCGCGCAGGCTGCGCTGGCTGACGTGCTTGTCGCGAGCCGCTTTCTGCCTTGGCAGCATGAAGCGGCCTGCCAGCGCAATGAAGAGCACGCCAACGACCATGACGACACCGCCTATCGGGGTGAAGTCGAACAGCCCGAACGGCTCGTATCCCTGCAACGACATGGATTCGGAGATCAGCAGGTTGGGGGGCGTACCGATCAACGTCATCAGGCCGCCGAGCAGGGTCGAGTAGGCCAGCGGCATCAGGAGTCTGGATGCGGCGATTCTCGTGCGCCGCGCGACTTCGACGACGACAGGCAGCATCAGGGCCGCGACACCGATGTTGTTCATAAACGCAGACAGAACGGCGCCGGTGATCATGATGACGATGATCAATGTGATCTCGCGGCGACCGCCGATGCGCATGACCTGGCGGCCGATAATATCGGCGATACCGGTGCGCGTCAGGCCCTCGGAAAGGATGAACATCGCCCAGACCGTGATGACGGCGCTGTTACTGAATCCGGCGAAGGCCTTGTCCGAGGTGACGATATCGGGGAGGCCGATGGCCAGCGCACCGAGCACGAGCATTGCCACAAGGTCCATGCGAATGATTTCGCTGATAAACAGCACGAGCGAAATTGCGAGGATGCCGAGTACCAGTGCGATTTCGAACGTCATTCGGTGATTCTTGGGATCTGCTGTTGAGTCATTGCCGTGATTCATTCTGTTTATACACGACCTGAGCGTCAAAAGCGTAATACGCATGCACAGCGCCGCCGCCTTGGGCAGAATCGATAAGCATGAACGACGACGCGACTTACAGACCGTCCCGACGGGGCACACGACGCACGCTCGATATTCGGCAGGTGCGCTACAACGTGACGGAGTGGGGAGATCCGGCGGCACCGACCTTCGTTTACCTGCATGGCTGGGCGGATACCGGGGAGAGCTTTCAGTTCGTGGTCGACGCCCTGCAGGGCGACTGGCATGTCGTTGCCCCGGACTGGCGCGGGTTCGGTCGCTCAGCAGTCGAGTGCTCGTCCTACTGGTTCCCGGATTATCTCGCCGACCTGCATGCGTTGCTGGATGTGTATTCGCCTGCCGAGCCCGCACGCCTGGTCGGCCACAGCATGGGCGCGAACGTGGTGGGGCTCTATGCTGGAGCGATGCCGGAACGGGTGCGTGCTTTCGTCAATGTCGAAGGCTTCGGTCTTGCTGACTCCGACCCGGCCGATGCACCGCAACGCTATCGACAGTGGCTGGAGCAGGCGCAGGCAGGTCCCGCGTTCCTGACCTATCCCGACATGGACTCGCTGGCGCTGCGGATTGCGCGGCGTAGCCCGCTTCTGACGGCGGCCCAGGCCAACTTCGTCGCCCGGGCGTGGGCGCGCGTCCGTGACGACGGGCGCGTCGAACTGCGCGCCGACCCGCAGCACAAACTGCCAAACCCGGTCCTGTACCGTCGCGCCGAAGCCCAGGCCTGCTGGCGTGCGATGATGGCGGACGTATTGCTGGTTTCGGGAGAGACCAGCGGTTTCTCGCCGGACCAGGAAGGGGCTCAGGCGGTGGAGATTGCGGGTGCGGGTCACATGCTGCACTTCGACGCACCGGCGGCGCTGGCGGCTACCCTCGAGGCGTTCCTCAGCAAATACTTGTAAATACATCCAGTACTGTATAAAACTACACCCTTTTCCGGGAGTGTTGTGTGCAGGCCGCCGAACAGGAATTCGACCACCTGGCGTCGCTGAACGCCGCTCAGCGTCAGGCCGCCGAATACGGTGAGGAGCAGGACGCGGGCGCCTTCCGGGCGGGGCCCCTGCTCGTTATCGCGGGCGCGGGCACGGGCAAAACGATGACCCTGGCGCATCGCGTCGCCCATTTGTTGCTCATGGGTGTCAGTCCCGAGCGAGTCCTGCTGCTTACCTTCACGCGGCGCGCGGCCCAGGAAATGACGCGCCGGGTCGAAAATATCGTGCGGGCGTCCACACGTGACGCCCAACCCCTGCCATCCGGCGGGCTGCCGTGGTCGGGTACGTTCCATTCGATTGCCAACCGCCTGCTGCGGCGCTTTGCTCGCAATCTCGGGCTCGACCCCGGATTCTCGGTATTGGATCGCGGCGACGCGGCCGACATGCTGGATGTCGTGCGCCACGAGCAGAAGCTGACGAAAACCTCGCGTCGCTTTCCGAAAAAAGACACATGCCTCGCCATTTATTCGCGTTGCGTGAACACGCAGAAGCCGCTGGCGGAAATACTCGACCAAACCTATCCCTGGTGTTCCGACTGGAGCGATGAACTTGGCGAGCTGTTTCGGCATTACGTGTTGCGCAAGCAGCAGAGCCAGTCGCTCGATTACGACGACCTGCTGCTCTACTGGAGCCACCTTGTCGCCGAACCGGAGTTCGCACAGGAAATTGGTGCCTGGTTCGACCACGTGCTGGTGGACGAGTACCAGGATACGAATCTCGTGCAGGCGCAAATCCTGAATGCGCTCAAGCCGAGCGGCGATGGGCTGACCGTGGTCGGTGACGATGCGCAGTCGATCTATTCGTTTCGAGCCGCCGAGGTCGAGAACATTCTCGGATTCCCCGACCAGTACATGCCGTCGGCCAGGGTAATTACCCTTGAGCAGAACTACCGCTCGAACCAGCCGATCCTCGATTCGGCGAACTGCCTGATCGCAGAGAGCGAACGGCAGTACCGCAAGAACCTGTTTTCGGAGCGTAAGGATGGGAGTAAGCCGCGATACGTAACCGTCGAGGACGGCGATGCCGAAGCCGAATTTGTGGTGACGTCGATTCTTGCGAACCGCGAGCTCGGTATGCAGCTCAAGGAGCAGGCGGTTCTGTTCCGCGGCGCGCACCACAGCGACAGGCTCGAACTGGAACTCGTGCGCCGCAATATCCCCTATGTGAAATACGGCGGGCTCAAATTTCTCGAGGCCGCGCACGTGAAGGACCTGTTGTCCACACTGAAGTGGGCCGAAAACCCCAGGAACGAGATTGCGGCTTTTCGTGTATTGAGATTGTTGCCGGGAATGGGACCAGCGACGGCAGCCAAGTGCTTCGAGCATCTCGCGGTTAACGATCATGCGTTGACCGCGCTATCGGACTTTCGACCGCCAGCCGCTGCGGCCGACGACTGGCCGATGTTTTGTGAGCTGTTAGTGTCGCTGTCAGGTGCCGAGGTCGATGACCACGGCTGGCAGTCGCAGCTGGGCGCGGCACGGCGCTGGTATCAGCCACACCTCGAACGAATCTACGATGCACTGGATACGCGTGAGGCAGACCTTGAACAACTCGAGCAGATTTCGGGGCGCTACCCGACGCGTGAGCGGTTTCTGACGGAACTCACGCTGGATCCGCCGAGCGCTGCGGGCGACCTGGCGGGCGACCCTCTGCTCGACGAAGACTATCTCATCCTGTCGACGGTACATTCCGCCAAGGGCCAGGAGTGGGAGTCCGTTTTTATTCTCAACGTCACGGACGGCAATTTTCCTTCCGAGTTCGCAACGGGAAAGCCCGAGATGATCGAGGAGGAGCGACGCCTCTTGTACGTTGCGATGACGCGCGCGAAGCAATCGCTGTCGCTTATTTCGCCGCTGCGATTTCATGTTACGCAGCAGCGTCGCGATGGTGACCGGCACGTCTACGGTGCCCGCAGTCGCTTCATGTCGGATCGCCTGCTTGGAACGATGGAGAACCGGTTTGCGGGACGGCCCGAAAATGAGGGCGGTGCGTTCAGGGTACGATCTGACAAACGCATTGATGTTGCCGAACGCATGCGGCGAATGTGGTAGATCAGTAACGTTGTTGCGGCATTAAAAAAAGGCGGTGACAAATGCCACCGCCAGTCGGAACGAAACAAACAGCATAAGGGATAGTTAGTTTGTTACGTCAATCTCCTTCTTGATGATGCGCACCTCACGATTTCCGTGAACCTGCTCACCACCACCTATTTCACTGCCGTCAATAAAGACGATGTCGCCGTCTTTGCCGGCATCCCTGAGGACTTTCTCGAGCGCCGCCCGTGTGTCGGCGTCAATCTCGTCGCCCGTGATAATCGTTACACCATTCGTGTCGTGTGATTTGATCACGCGCACCTGCTTGTGCTTTTCGACGATGACGTCATCGACATCATGAGCGCCATGCAGCATGGCAAAATCGTGATCACCGTGAAGTCCGGCGATTTCAATTTTTTCGCCTTCAACGTTGATCTCAAAACCGTCTTCCGTACGCAGCACCGTCACTTCGTTGCCGTCACTGTCGGTAATGACCTGGCTTTCGCCGACGGCCATGCTTTCGATGTCGACGTCGGAGTCGGCGCTGTCAAAGCGAAAAGCCGTGTGTTCCCCGGCGTCGCCATCGACGGCGATCTTGATTTCCGTCCGCCGTTCTTCGCCGGCGACCGCGGCCGTGGCGATAAGGCATACCCAAACAACCAGAACAAAAGCGCGTGCTGTCACATTGATCCCCTAATTTCTCGGTAACGAGTTTGTCGTTATTGATAGCTATTTGATGCGCTGGGCCCGAAAAAGGTTGCAACCAAAAAGGCATAAGATCGGTAACGCATGTAACTATCCCAGGAACATCGTGTAGGCGGGATTGTCGCTTTCCTCCCAGTGGGCGTAGCCGAGCTCCGCAAGATGTGCTTCGAGCGTGTCGGTCTCATCCTCGGGCACGTCGATTCCCGCCAGGATGCGGCCGTAGTCCGATCCGTGGTTACGGTAGTGAAACAGGCTGATGTTCCAGTCCGTGCCGATCGCGTCCAGGAAGTCGAGGAGCGCCCCAGGTCGCTCCGGGAACTCGAAGCGAAACAGGCGTTCGTTGCGAATTCCGGGCGAGCGACCTCCGACCATGTGCCGGACGTGCAGCTTGGCCATCTCGTTGTCACTCAGGTCCTCGACCGGAAACCCCCCCGCACGCAAGGTATCGAGCAACTCGGTGCGTTCCTGCAGGCCACCGCTCAGCTGGATGCCCGCGAAGATATGCGCCTTGCGATCATCGGCGTAGCGATAATTGAATTCGGTTATGCCGCGCCGACCAACCGCCTGGCAGAATTTGCGGAAGCTGCCCGGCTTCTCCGGAATCTCGGCTGCGAGGAGCATTTCGGTCTGCTCACCCACTGCGGCACGTTCGGCGATATGACGCAGGCGATCGAAATTGACATTGGCGCCGCAGCTGATCGTCACCAGGGTCTGCCCGGACACGTTGTTTTCCGCGACATACTTCTTGGCTGCAGCAACGGCCAGTCCGCCGGCAGGCTCGACGATGGACCGAGTGTCCTCAAAAATGTCGCGAATCGCGGCGCAGATCTGGTCGGTGTCGACGGTCATGAACTCGTCGACGAGTTCCTTACAGAGCCGGAAGGTTTCGTCGCCGACCCGGCGAACCGCAACGCCGTCGGCGAAAATGCCCACGTGATCCAGCGTCACGGGATGGCCGGCCTCGAGCGACGCCTGCATGGCCGCGGAGTCTTCGGGCTCGACGCCGATGATTCGAATACCGGGTTGCGTCTGCTTGACCCAGGCGGCGATTCCCGCGATGAGGCCACCCCCGCCGATCGGCACGAACAAGGCGTCGATCGTCTCGTCGCATTGTTCCAGGATTTCCTTGCCGATCGTGCCCTGGCCCGCAATGACCTGCGGGTCGTCAAAGGGATGGATAAAAACCAGGCCCTCTTCGTCGGCAAGCTGGCAAGCACGCGCATAGGCGTCGTCGTAGGCGTCGCCGTGGAGCACGACCTCGCCCCCCAGCGATGCGACGGCCTCGGTCTTTATTGACGGTGTCGTGACCGGCATCACGATGACCGCACGCACGCCTCGCCGCCTGGCCGCGAGCGCGACGCCCTGCGCATGGTTGCCGGCCGAACTGCAGATGACGCCGGTCTTCAGCTCGTCATCGGGAAGGCTGGCGATCTTGTTGTAGGCGCCGCGCAGCTTGAACGAAAACACAGGCTGCAGGTCTTCACGCTTCATAAAGACGCGATTGTCCAGGCGTGCGGAAAGATTGGCCGCCAGGTCCAGCGGCGTTTCG
The DNA here is from genome assembly GCA_945787845.1 of uncultured Woeseiaceae bacterium. Classification (GTDB taxonomy): domain Bacteria; phylum Pseudomonadota; class Gammaproteobacteria; order Steroidobacterales; family Woeseiaceae; genus UBA1847. Next base: position 223,235 of record CALZJH010000001.1, read on the forward strand.
TCCGCAACATCATAGACTTGTGAGCCGCGAATCAGGTCGAGGTAGTCGCTCGTGTTCATTCGGCCCTTATCGCACACCGGGCGGAGTTCCGCAAAGTGCCGGAAAAGCGCATTGATGGTTACGGTGGTAATCGACTCCGTGCCCTTTCATAATAAGGACGTGAAGAGACTCCTGATCAGCAACGCGCGACTCGTTAATGAAGGCGAGATTAGGGACGTCGATGTACTGGTCGAAGACGATCGCATCGCGCGCATCGACAGCGGTATCGCGGCACCTGACCGCGCCACGGTGATCGACGCGTCCGGCCAGTTCCTGCTGCCCGGCATGATTGACGACCAGGTACATTTCCGGGAGCCCGGGCTGACACAGAAGGGCGATCTCGCTACCGAATCGGCAGCGGCCGCAGCTGGTGGCATCACCAGCTTCATGGACATGCCCAACGTCAAGCCACTTACAACGACACGGGCGGTCCTGGCGGATAAGTACGAGCTTGCGGCGGGCCGGTGCACAGGTAACTACGGCTTCTACCTGGGTGCGACCAATAACAATATTGAAGAGATTCGGGCATTGCAGATTGGCGAAGCCTGCGGCATCAAGGCGTTCATGGGCGCGTCGACGGGCGATATGCTGGTCGACGATCCTGAGGCGCTCGACCAGATTTTCGAACACGCGCCCATCATCGTCGATACGCATTGCGAGGATTCGCCGATGATCTGGGCGAATGAGGATGCTGCGCGCGAGAAATACGGCGACAATGTTCCCTTTGCCGAACACCCCTACATCCGTTCGGCCGATGCCTGCTATGCGTCATCGAGCTTCGCCATCGAGCTCGCCCGCAAGCACGATGCGCTGCTGCATGTCCTGCACCTGACGACTGCAAAAGAGATGGCGCTGTTCTCGAATGCGCACCGCTCGGCGAAGCGCATCACGGCGGAAGTCTGCGTGCATCACCTCTGGTTCGATGAGTCCCGCTATGACGAGATGGGTTCGAGGATAAAGTGCAACCCGGCCATCAAGCGCCGAGAAGACAGGGATGCGCTGATTGCCGCGCTCAATGACGGCCGCATCGATGTCATCGCGACCGACCATGCGCCGCACACGGCCGTCGAAAAGCAGGGCACCTATTTTCAGGCCCCTGCGGGCCTGCCTCTCGTGCAGCATGCACTCCTCACGCTGTTTGACCTGGTCGCTGCGGGGAAGATCAGCATCGAGTTACTTGTCGATCGCGCGTGCCATGCGTCGGCTGACATCTTCGGTGTCAAGGAACGCGGCTACGTGCGCGAGGGCTGGTTTGCCGACCTGGTACTGGTCGACACGGCCCGGCCGTTCCGTGTCAGTGCAGACAACGTGCTCTACAAGTGTGGCTGGTCACCGTTTGAGGGGCACGAATTCTCGTCCTCGATCGATACGACCATCGTCAACGGTGACATTGTCTATCGCGACGGCCAGCTCACGGGCAGTATCGCCGGACGGCGACTCGACTTTGGTCGAGCGCGGTAGGCCTTTCCCAGCTGTTTACTTTCCAGTCGATCCCGTTATGCTAGCGCGAGCCTATGAAGCCGACAGATACCTCTAATCCCGAGTACTTTCACAAGGTCGTCGATTGCCAGTGGGGCTGTCCGGCACACACTGACGTTCCCGAATACATCCGCATGATCGCCCAGGGGCGCTTCAGCGATGCGTACATGGAGAACCGCAAATCGAATGTCTTCCCGGGCATCCTCGGGCGCGTTTGCGATCGACCCTGTGAACCGGCCTGCCGCCGCGGACGCGTGGAAGACAAGCCGGTGGCAATTTGCCGTCTCAAGCGTGTCGCCGCGGACCACCGTGACGATATAAGCGAACGCCTGCCCAAAGCGCCGGAGCAAACGAACGGCAAGAAGGTCGCCTTGCTAGGCGCCGGTTGCGCGTCGCTGACCGTCGCCAACGACCTGGCGCCGCTGGGCTACGAAGTGACGATATTCGAAGCGCTCGATACGACGGGTGGCCTGATGCGAACCAATATCCCGTCGTTTCGGCTGCCACCCAAAGTCCTCGACGAGGAAATCGGTTACATCCTCGACATGGGTGTTGACCTCAGGCTCGGGCATCGCATCGACAGCATGAAGGACCTGCTGGAAGAGGGCTTCGACGCCGTGTTCGTCGGGACCGGCGCACCGAAGGGCAAGAATCTTGAGCTGCCGGGTCGGTACGATTCGGATCGTATTCACATCGGCATCGATTGGCTCGAATCGGTGGCTTTCGAGCATACGAAAGAAATCGGCAAGCGCGTCCTGATCATCGGCGTGGGCAATACGGCAATGGACTGCTGCCGCACGTCCCTCAGGCTGGGTGCAGAAGACGTCAAGGTCATGGCCCGTAAGCCACGCGGTTTCTTCAAGGCATCCGATTGGGAACTCGAAGATGCCGAGGAAGAGAACGTCGAAATTCTTGTGAATCATTCGCCGAAAGAATTCGTCTACGAGGACGGCAAGCTGGCCGGCATGAAGTTCGACCTCATGGACTACAAGATCGATGAGGACGGCCGCATCGATCGTGGCACGTCAACGGGTGAGGTGATTATCCCCTGTGACGACGTCGTGCTGGCCATCGGTCAGGACAATGCCTTCCCATGGGTCGAACGCGACATCGGCATCGAGTTTGACAAGTGGGACTGCCCGGTGGTCGACGAGACAACCATGATGTGTTCGCGTGAGGGAATTTTCTTTGGCGGCGATTCTGCTTTCGGCCCCAAGAACATCATATGGGCCGTCGAGCATGGCCACCAGGCGGCCATCTCGATGCACAAGTACTGCCAGAGCGAGGACCTGCATGATCGGCTGCCGATGGGCCTGAACCTGTCCTCACAGAAGATGGGCATGCACGAGTGGAGCTACTCGAACGACTACGACGGGGCGGTTCGGCGCCTGATGCCGCATGTGGACCTCAAGGAGCGTTTCAATAAGCTCGACATCGAGGTTGAGCTCGGCTTCACGGCCGAGCAGGTGGTTGAAGAGGTCGAGCGTTGTCTCAACTGCGACATCCAGACCGTGTTTACCGAGAAGCTGTGCATCGAGTGCGACGCGTGCATTGATATCTGTCCCGTAAACTGTCTTACGATTACGCCAAACGGCGAAGAGGACGAGATTCGCTCGCGACTGAAGGCTCCGGCGCTGAATCCGGAGCAGGCGCTGTATGTATCCGATGCGCTCCCACACACGGCGCGCGTCATGGTTAAGGATGAAGACCTTTGTGTACATTGCGGTCTGTGCGCGGAGCGCTGTCCGACCGGGGCGTGGGACATGCAGAAGTCAACCATTCTTATTCCATATGCTACTGATGAAGCAGAACCCGAGCAGCGACAGGCTGCGGCAGGCGGCTCGGCGAAGTAGAGGGTTCCCGTGGCATCAATAAACGACGTCGTCATCAAGATAGGCACGGTCAACGGCACCGGTTCGGCGAGTGCCAACGGCCTGCTGCGCAAGGCGATCTTTCGCATGGGCGTGCCGGTCGTCGGTAAGAACTACTTTCCATCCAATATCCAGGGGCTGCCAACCTGGTATGAGATCCGCGTAACGGGTGATGGCTACAGTTGTCGTTCCGATCGTGTGGACATGATGGTGGCGATGAACGCGCAGACCTATGCGCGGGACCTGGCCGAGGTGGAGCCGGGCGGTTGCCTCATTTACGACTCCACCTGGCCGCGCAGCAGGCTGCTGAATCGCGACGACATCACGATCATCGGAATCCCGCTCTCGAAGATGTGCAACGAACATTTCGACGGTGCACGCGCGCGGATCCTGATGAAGAACATTGCCTATGTTGGCGCTATTGCGGCGCTGCTCGATGTCGACCTCGAGATCATCAAGAGCCTGCTCGAAGAGACTTTCTCAACGAAGCAGCACCTGATCGCGTCGAACATGGAAGCTATCCACCTGGGCTACGACCACGCGTCGCAGAATTTCCCGTGCCCCCTGCCGGCCCGCGTCGAGAAAATGGACGCGACCAAGGGGCACATCGTGATCGACGGCAACACGGCTGCGGGACTGGGGTGCATGTACGCCGGTGCGACCGTCGGCGCGTGGTATCCGATTACACCGTCGACGTCGCTGATGGACGCGTTCAGGACATTTTGCAGTCGCTACCGCGTCGACCCGGAAACCGGCAAGCGCACCTATTGCATTATCCAGGCGGAAGATGAGCTGGCGGCTATCGGCATGGTGCTTGGAGCCAGCTGGAACGGCGCACGCTCTTTTACGCCGACGAGCGGACCGGGCATCTCGCTGATGAGCGAGTTCATTGGTTTCGCCTACTACGCCGAGATTCCGGCGGTGATTTTTGACGTTCAACGTACCGGTCCTTCGACCGGTATGCCGACGCGCACGCAGCAGTGCGACCTGATCAGCTGCGCCTACGCGTCACACGGTGACACCAAGCACGTGTTGCTTTTCCCGGCAGACCCGGCGGAGTGCTTCTACATGTCGCCCCAGGCATTCGATCTTGCCGAGCGCCTGCAGACGCCCGTCATGGTGCTGACTGATCTCGATATCGGCATGAACGACTGGATGATCCCGGAGCTCGAGTGGGACGAATCGTATGTGCCGGACCGCGGCAAGGTTTACGACGCCGAGGACCTGGAGAAAATGGAGAAGTTCTACCGCTACCTGGACGTTGATGGCGACGGGATTACATACCGCACTCTGCCCGGCGTACACCCCAAGGGCGCCTATTTTACGCGGGGCTCCGGCCATACGAAGCTCGGCGCTTACACTGAGGACTCCGCCGAATACCAGGAAGTTGTCGATCGCCTGCTCGTGAAGTGGGAGACGACGCGCACCATGGTCCCTGATGCCGAAATTCGATATTCGAAGTTCAACAAGGCGGCGATTCTTACGTTGGGGAGCTGCGACGGCGCATGCAAGGAGGCGCTTGATCGACTCGAGCAACAGAAAGTCGGCTTGAACTACTGCCGCGTGAAGGCGTTTCCTTTTACCGCCGCCGTGCGCGAATTCATCGACCAGCACGAGGTTGTCTACGTTGTTGAGCAGAATCGCGACGCACAGCTCAGGACGCTGTTGATCAACGATATTGAGGCCGACCAGAAAAAGCTCGTGCCGCTGTTGCACTATGACGGTATGCCCATTAACGCGGGCTCTGTCGTCGCGGGAGTGCTCGAAGAAATCGCGAAGGGGCGAGCCGCCTGACCAGGATGACACAGTGACCTATATCGCCAAACCGAAAATTTCACACCCGAGCCTGCCGAAGAACCAACTCGGTCTGACTACGCGCGACTACGAGGGTGTCGTCTCGACCTTGTGTGCCGGCTGCGGTCACGACTCCGTAACGGCGGCCCTGATCCAGGCCGTATTCGAGCTGGATATCGAACCCCACATGCTGGCCAAGATGAGCGGCATTGGCTGTTCCTCCAAAACACCCGCCTATTTCGTCAGCCAGGCACACGGATTCAACTCGGTCCACGGGCGTATGCCATCGGTTACGACCGGCGCCTACGCCGCCAACCGGGATATGACGTACGTCGGTGTCAGTGGTGACGGTGATTCGCTGTCGATTGGCGTGGGCCAGTTCGTGCATGCGATTCGCCGCAATCTCAACATGTGCTACCTGATTGAAAACAACGGCGTGTATGGGCTCACCAAAGGGCAGTTTTCGGCGTCGGCCGACATTGGCAGCAAGCCAAAGAAAGGCCTCCCCAATCAGCAGGAACCCATTGATCCCGCGAGTGCGGCATTGGCGCTCGGCGCAACCTACATTGCGCGGAGTTTTTCGGGTGACAAGGAACAGCTTGTGCCGTTGATCAAGGGCGCCATCATGCACTCGGGCTTCTCGCTGGTCGATGTGATCAGCCCGTGCGTGACCTTCAACGACCATGAGGGCTCGACCAAGAGCTACGCGCATACCCGCGAGTTCTACAAGCACGTTGCCAATATCGACTACATCCATCCGTCAGAAGAGATCAAGGCGTCCTACGCCGAGGGCGATGCGATGCCCATTCACCTGCACGGCGGCGACACGATCGTATTGCGCAAGGTCGATCGTGCCTACGACCCGACCAGTCGCGCGGAGGCCTTCAAGCTCCTGCGTGAGCGCTACAATGCGGGCGAAATCACGACGGGCTTGCTGTACGTCAATGACGAGCGCGCGGAAATGCACGAGCTCATGCACAATATTGATACGCCGCTGGCGCAGTTACCGTATGAGGGCCTGCACCCCGGCAGCGATGAGCTGCGGAAGTTGCAGAGTCGTTATCGCTAGGTCCGTGCTAGTATAAAAGTCCACGCACCGCTCGGTGCGTAACAACCAGGCGGGAATCCTCACAACAGGAGTTTGTGATGAGTCGATTCCATGCTGTATTTCCCGAAGACCGTGCCGAGATCAATTTGTCCCCGATGCTGGACGTGGTCTTCATCATGCTGATCTTCTTTATCGTCGTTGCGACGTTCGTCAGGGAACAGGCAATTCCCATCGCTGTGCAGGACGATCATGAACCGCGACCCGACGTCGTCGAATCCATTGTTGTAAAGATTGAATCCGAGGGCGTTTTCCTGGTCAACGGGAGGGTCATGAGTCGCGGCAGCGTGCTGCCGTATGTACAGGCGCTGCACGGCGAGAACCCGGAGGCGTCGTTTGCCGTGGCAGCAGCAAAGGATGTGCCAATACGGGATACGGTCGTCGCCATCGACGCTGGTCATGCCATCGGCTTTGAGGTTATAACGATATTGCCCATCAGCGAGTAAGCAAAGGGGAGAGGTTTGAAGAACAGTCGACGGGATTTCATAAAAGCCGGCGCGATCGGCGCCGCCTTGGCCGCCACGGGCTTTTCCGCGACCGGCTACGCGGTCGACAATGAACCCGTGTCGAAAAAGGGCCTCAAGCTTCTCATCCTGGGTGGCACAGGGTTCATCGGGCCGCACATGGTTCGGGAAGCTCTGCGCCGCGGGCACTCCGTGACGCTATTCAACCGGGGCCGCAGCAATGCATCGCTGTTCCCGGATCTCGAGACGATCAGGGGCGACAGGGACGGTGGCCTCAGTGGCTTGCAGGGCCGCAAGTGGGATGCCGTGATCGATAACTCCGGCTACGTGCCGCGGCACGTGGCGGATTCGGCGCACCTGCTGGCGCCCAACGTCGGGCGCTATGTGTTTGTCTCGTCCGTTTCCGTCTACGCCGATTTCGACATCGTGAACAACGAAGATTCGCGGCTCGCGACTATCGCCGACGAGACGGTCGAGGAAGTGACCGGCGAGACCTACGGGCCACTCAAGGCACTGTGCGAACAGGCGGCGGCCTCCGAGATCAGTAACGACAAACTCACCGTGCTGCGACCTACCTACATATGCGGTCCCGGGGATCACACGGATCGGTTTGTCTACTGGCCGCTGCGCGCGCGCCGGGCCGGCCGCATGCTGTGGCCCGGGACGCCGCAGGACATCATCCAGGTGATCGATGTGCGGGACCTCGCACACTTCACGATCGATAGCATCGAACGGCAGGTGCAAGGTGTCTACAACCTGGTGAATCCGCGCGGCGCGAGCACGATGGGTACCTTGCTTCGCGATTGCCAGGCGATCACCGCGCGTGGTGGCGAGGCCATCTGGATCGACGAGGCATTCCTGGCGTCGCAAGGAGTGCATGGTGGCGTCGATCTGCCGATCTGGTTTAACTCGAACCCTGCGATAGGTTTTACCGCGGACCGGGCATTACGGGCCGGTCTGCACAATCGCCCTGTCCGCGAAACGGCTCGCGATCTGCTTGCCTGGTGGGATTCCCTGCCCAGGCAGCGGACCGCGAAACCGCGTGCCGGATTGTCGCCGATGAAGGAAGCCGAGGTGATCGCGGCGTGGCGCAAGCGACGCTAGTACCTAGTTCCAGATACGTTTCCACCAGGGCTCGTTTTCGCTTACAGGCCGAACGCCGCCGGCGAAGGGTATTTTTTTCCTGATATCGCCGATATCCCAGCCGGTCATGCTGGCGAGGAGCTGCGCCTCGCGCTCCTGGCGTTCGCGTACGGAGGCTTCGTACTGCGTGATGTCGCAGCTCGCTTCGCCTTTCCACGGATGACGAATCACATAGCGCCCCTGGTAGTTCTGGCGGTCGCCGGTTTCCTGGAACATCAGGTCCTCGGGGAAGTGCTCGGCGTCGTAGCGCACGTGGAGCCGGGTGACAAAGACATTCTGCGCCTGCGGCATGATGCTGCGTTTGTCCCGGGCGCCGCGCTCATCGATCCAGAACACACCCAACTGGCGCAGCTCCTTGCTGCTCAGCGGATCGGCGGCGCAGGGGTCGCACCAGGCCATGTCCCACGCGTATTCCAGGAATACGGCGCGTTCGTTTTCCTTTTTCGTCTGGCGGGCAAACATGTCGCGATAGAAGTCGGCGAACTCGCCCTCGACAAACTCGGGCACCTCGACGTTAGTGGGTAACTTGACCGTGCGGTAGTTCGTCGTCTCGACGCGGCCTGTGCGCGTCAGTGCGTACACGTATAACTCCTGCTTGCCTTTGGCATTCAGGGTGCCGAGCCGGATCGGTAGCATGAACTTGTTGCTCTCGTACGCAACCTGCAGCGGCCTGAGGTACTGGTAGCCGAGCTTTGACTGTTCTTCCACATTGACCCTGGCAACGAAGAAGCGCATGCCCTGTCCGAGGTAACTGTCGACGACGCGTTTCGCGCCGCGCGGGATCTTGTAGTCATTATCGTTCAGCCAGCGAATCAGGCCGCTGCTTTCCTCGGCGGACAGGATAAGGATGTCGTACTCGCCGACCGTGTAGCTGGCTTCGATCGTGACGCCCTGTGATTTCGCGGAGCGCCGCAGCTGCGCGGCGGCTGCAGGCAGGTCGGCATCGCTCTTCATACGCTCCTCGAGTTCATAGCGATGACACGGGTTGCCGTCGTGATACTCGACGAGACGGGGTGACGTGTAGGCATCGAGGTGCTGAATAACGGCGCGGTCGCCAACGTTGATTTGTTCGCGCTCAATCCTGGTCGGCACGGGAATCACAACAGCGAAATCCTCGACCTCGCCTTCGAAGTCGTTCGCCATGGTGATGACGGTCCGGTTGTCGTCCCGGACAAGTACGACCTGCGACGCACGATTGAAGAGGCTGGTGTCGGCCTTGGCCACGTAGAAGCCGCAGAAGGCCTGGGCCGTCGTCGTGACCATCACGGTCACCAGGGCCGTGACCAGGGTAATCAGGTATTTCATGTCTAAACTCCTTTGAGATGAGCGCTCGAATGCGCGTCGGGCTTTTCCCACCGGTAATGCGTTCCTTGCAGTAAGGCATCGATGACGGGCACGAGCGGTGCGCAGAGAATCAGCGCGAGTATCGGCCCGTTCGGTTGGTAGAAAATGAACTGGATGGTGAACGCCACGGCTGCGACGAGCATCGCGTAGGCGACTCGGCCCCGGGCAGCGTCCGGCGTCGTCTTCGGGTCGGAAATCATGAAGAATGCGAAGATCAGCAGCGCACCGTTCTGCAGCTGGTGCACAGGGATCGACAGCGGGTCACCTAGCCACAAGGCGCGTCCGAACAGCATCGCGGCGTAGCCGATGAGGAATGCAATGGTCGTTTCGGCGCGTTTCGCACGCGTCAGTACGAGGAAGCCCAGGCAGGCGAGGCCGAAAGCGCCGATCGTTGCGCTGCCCCATTGGCCTGACGATACCCAGGCCCGGTCGCTCAGCAACATCAGCGTAACCAGGGCGACATTGGCCGGGTTGAACACGTGCTTTCCCCGAACCCGCACCAGGAACTTGCTGCCGATTGCGATCGTGGCGGCGGCCACGGCCAGCAACGGCAATTCTGTACGCAGCAACAGGGTCAGGGACAGCGACGTAATCAGCGCGCTCAGAGGATCGAAGCGAGGGAGGCCCGCGAGGCGGGTACCGAGATACTGCACGGCCTGGGCTGTCAGCATGATGGCGACGGCATTTTGCCAGTGAATACCGAAATCGAGTGCCAGCACGCCGATGCCCAGCAGGGTGGACAATACGGCGACCTGGTAGTAGCGCGGATCGCGTAGTCGGGATATCGAAACCATGCCTGTTGTTAACGGCGGCTTCCGGAGTTTGGGTCTAACTGGGCCCTGCGTGCTACACTAATAGCAATAAAAACAATAACTTAAATATCTGCATCCAAATGCTCATCGACGCGCATCTAACAGGTGAAGACTGCTGATGCAGACGTTTGATTAACGGGAGATAAGACAGTGACACCACAGTGGATTGGATTTGCGGCCGTGGTTGCGCCGGCAATTTTGTTGGGAGTATTTTTCTGGCTTCGTGCGCGTGGCCGCAGGGACATGCAGGACACGATTCGCGTCGCCCTGGATAAGGGCCACGAGTTGAGCCCGGAACTGATTGATCGCCTGGGGCACCCGAAGGCGCCCAAGGATAAGGACTTCCGACTAGGGGTAATCTGGCTGGCCGTAGCGATCGGTATCGCGATGTTCGGTTTTGCGATCCCCGACGAGGATGCGTTCGGGCCGTTACTCGGCATCTCCGCGTTCCCGTGCGTGATTGGCATCGCCTACCTGATTCTTCACAAGTTCGCCAAGCGAGACGACTGAGGCTCACGGTCTTGGCCTGGGGTGAAGATCATGAGCTCGTCGCAAGAGTCGTATCCGTCCAGGATACGCGCGCTTTTGGCGAGCTCATCAGGCGCCACCAGTCGCATGTGCGAAATTTCCTGCGCAAGCTGAGCGGTGATATGAGCGCTGCCGACGATCTCGCACAGGACTGTTTCATGCGAGCCTGGGACAAGCTGCACACCTACTCGGGCCGCGGCTCATTTATCGGCTGGTTATTGAAGATCGCGTACACGACCTTTCTGCAATCCAAACGCAAGTCGAAGCGCTACGCGGAGATTCTGGAGCAGGTCGGTCATGCGTCGGAAGCGGAATCGCGTACACATACGATGCAGGCCGACGAGACTGGCGACCTGGACAAGTTCCTCGCCGTGCTGTCGGAGGAGGAACGCGCGGTCATGGTTATGTCGTATGCCTGCGGCTTGTCGCATCGTGAAATCAGTGAAGCGACCGCCATGCCGGTTGGCAGCGTGAAATCGGTGATATTTCGTGGTAAAGAAAAGATCAGGACGAGTTTTGACATCAAAGATCATCAACATGGCTGAGCGCATCAAAGACGCAGAAGACCGAGTGCTCGAATCGATGTTCGACGCGGCACCGATTGCCGACAATGGTTTCAGCGGGCAGATCGTGAAACGGATTCGGCGGAAGCTCTGGATTCGGCGGGTTACGCTGCCGCTAGCGGTGCTTCTCGGGCTCCTCGTGGCATTTCGACCGATGGCGGCCGTTGTGAAAGGCGTGTATGACCTGTTGCTCAGTATGCCGGGAGACCTGGTGCCGTCCCTGGCGGGCACGTTGCCGTCGCTACAGATTATTGTCACCGGGGCCCTGATTCTCGTGGTTGCCATGTTTTCGCTGAGCATGCTCGAGGATTAGACCTGTTTCATTGTCTTGGCGTGAGCGCTCGGTTACATTGCGCCCATGACACTTCGCGACAAAGTCGAGGCCCATCTGCCAAACTGGGAACGCTGGTACCCCAGTCTGTTCGATGCTGCCAGTGACCTCGGCATCATCAAAGCCGAAGTATGCGACCCCAATTCTCTGTTGCTGACACGCCGGCACGCGAAAGTTCGTCAGCGCGCCGAAGATGCGCACCGTGAGAAGTGGGGCGGTAACGCGCAGGAATAGCCTATGTCCTTTGACCTCGATGCCGTGCGAGCGCAGTTTCCGGCGCTCGCGATTCAGGATAACGGTCGACGCCGTATCTACTTCGACAATCCGGCCGGAACCCAGGTGCCGGGTGGTGTCGCTGAAGCCATGTCCGACTGCCTGCTGCGGAGCAACGCAAATCTCGGCGGCTACTTTTCGTCGTCAGCTGCCGCAGATGAGGTTGTCGAGTCTGCACGTGAGGCGATGGCGGACCTTCTCAACGCGCCATCGGCCCGGGAGATCGTCTTCGGTCAGAACATGACGACGATTACGATGCACCTGTCGCGTTCGATCGGAGCCCTGTTCCAGGCGGGTGACGAAATCATTCTGTCGCGCATGGATCACGATGCCAACGTATGGCCCTGGGTGCTGATGGCAAAGGACCTCGACCTTAACGTTCGGTGGTTGCCCTTTAGTCCTGAAAGCTTTGAATTCGACCTGAACGATCTGGATGAGTTGCTGACTGACAAAACGCGGCTCATCTGTGTCGGCGGCGCCAGCAACCTGACCGGTACCTTGAACGACGTCACGTCAATCTGTGCGCGAGCCCGTGCGGCCGGTGTGCTCACTTATGTCGATGCGGTCCAGTCAGTGCCACATGTCGCGACGGACGTGCAGGCGATCGGCTGCGACTTCCTCGTTTGTTCGCCTTACAAGTTTTTCGGACCGCACCAGGGCGTGCTGTGGGGTCGCCTCGATGTGCTTGAGCAACTCGAGCCCTATAAGGTCAGGCCTGCGCCGAAAGATGTACCGGGCTGCTTCGAGACCGGGACGCAAAGTCATGAAGGCTTCGCGGGCATCAAGGCGGCTGTCGACTATTTCGAGTGGATCGGCACATCGATGACCGGGGCCGAAGGCGGACGAGCGGCACTGGTCGCGGCGATGGAGCTGTTGTTCGACTATGAGAAGTCGCTCACTGAACATCTGGTCGAAGGGCTACAGGGTCTTGATGGAGTGAAGGTGCTGGGAATCACGGCCGCCGACGCCATGGATCGGCGCGTGCCCACGGTCGCATTCGCTCATTCGAGTCACGCACCTGCCCACATTGCCGAGTCGCTCGGCCGGCAGAATATTTTTGTCTGGAGTGGCCACAACTACGCTGTGGAAGTCGCCAAGACCCTCGGCATCTACGAGTCGGGCGGCGCCGTGCGCGTCGGACCGGTGCACTACAACAGCCTCGACGAAATCGACGAATTGCTTGCAGAATTGCGGCAGATTCTGGCCGCATAAACAAAGAAGGCCGCCTGCCGGCGGCCTTCCGTGGAATCAAATACCTGAAAAGGAGGACTAGCGAAGCGAGTAGCGGTGCTCCATCTTTCGCGTCAGACCCACAGGTTTTTCAGATACCTTTGTTATCCCACGAGACATGGATCACCTCCTTTTATTTGTTTGCCCGAAGTCAGTATGTCTTGGAAATCAACAAATTCCAAGCGAAAACGTAAGTAATAAATAAGCCTTCAACTCGACGCATTTTGTGGGTTATTATTGACGGCCTGCCTCGGGATGCAGCCCGCAATAAAATATAAGAGAGTAGAAAATGGCAATCGCAGATCTCAATTACGTACTCAAATTGTTCAGTGGCTCCGAAATCAGTCCGGAGAACGAGAACGATCTGTTCGAAGAAGTCCTGCTGATGACGTTGGCGCGCGCTGCCAATGCGGACGTGAGTATCCAGCACGTCGAGGTTGAAAGTATCCAGGCTATTCTCAAGAACCATACGGGCAAAGACTTCAGTTCTGCGGACATTCGTGTCGCGGCGCGCGAAGAGCTATACGCGGAGGCGACGCTGGTGAAGTATTTGCGCGGCGCTCAGAAAAAGTTGAGTGATGAACATCGCGTGGAAGTCGTTGAGGCGCTCACCGAGGTATTTCGAAGTGATTCGACGGTGAGTGGGCTTGAAGTCGATTTCTTCAATAATGTGGTTGTCGCGTTGAACGTTACGCCGGCGCAAATAGCCGGACTGGTCGCTGGCGACGTTTGAGGCAAGACATCAAGATTAGGAAAACGGGCCTGACGGCCCGTTTTTTTTGCGCCGATTATTCCCGGGCGTCGACATTCTGAATGCTGCTGCGATACACAACGAAGACTCCTGAAGCCATGATGATAATGGCGCCCACTACGACCCACCGGTCGGGTACCTCGTCCCAGATCATAAATCCCGCGATGGCGCCCGCCACCAGGGCAAGGTATTCGAGGGGCGCAAGTATCGCCGGCGACACAGCACGATAGCCGTTGACGAATCCGATCCAGGCGAAGATCGAGCACACAGCTGCGCCCAGGATGAGAGTCCAGCCGCTGACATCCGGAGACAGCCAGGTGTCGGTGTCGTACAGGGCAACAGCGACTATCAGCGGACCCACGACGACGTAGAAGGCCAGGGAAAACGTGGACTCGGTTCTACCGAGCCGCCGGGCAGTGATCGCCTGGCATGCGTAGCAGAAGGCGGCGATCAGAACAGCTATCGCGGCAAACGAGAATTCGCCGCGCCCCGGTCGCAACATCACGAGCACGCCGATGAAGCCCAGGCCAACGGCGAGCCATCGGCGCCAGCCGATCTCATCGCCGAGAAAGACAGCGGACAGGGCGGTCATGATGAGCGGTGCCGTGTAACCCAGGGTCAGAGCATTGACGAGCGGCATTCGAGCCAGCCCATAGAAAAAGCCGAACATCGCACCAATCGCGAACACCGACCGCAATACGTGCCAGCCGATTTCCCGGGTGTGTAGCGCCTGCAAACCGCCAAACTGCGGCGCTATTGACAGCATGATGGCGATCGCAATAAGGCTGCGCAGCAAAATGAACTGCACGAGCGAGTAGGTTTCGAGAATTTCCTTGGCGCAGAGATCGAGACCAAGCCCGCCGGCAACACCGAGTAACAGCCAGGCAGCTGCTTTCGGCACGTTCTCGGAGTCGATTGTCGCCGCCATCGTTGAATCTTGTCCGTAATGTGAATGCGAGCTGAACATGGTCGCATGCAATTGCGCGCAAGCCCATAGGGTTCAGCCTCGATTCAGTGTGATGGGTGCTAAATGACACTGTAAGCAACGAGAGGACGTCGTTATGAAAAACGTGACCCGCACAACCTTATCAATAGTTCTGCTCATGCTGGCGAGCGCTGGCATGGCGGAAACGAATGCCGAGCCCCGGCAAAGCATGACGTCGCAAGGATCGGATATTCCGCGCGGCCGAGTCGCTACCGACAATGCAACCTTCGATGAGTACGCGCCGTTGCGGACAGAGGGAACGCGAAGCAAGAAGGACACGCGTTCGGCACAGCTCAAGTCCGGTGGTGTCGTTGCCCAGTCCGGGGATCCCAACTTCTGGTTCTACGATGTGGATCTGCAGCTGTTTGCCGATCATGATCGGGACGGCTATTTCACCGGCATCGATCTCCTGTTTGACGCCGATACGACCTATGCCGTTGCTGATGTCTATGCAGTGCTCTACCTCAGCTATGAGCTGGGACCCTGGGAAGAGTACGCGGCGACCGATGATTTCACGCTGTTTGGCAGCACGAGCGCCGATGACTACATCGTCGAAACCGAGCTCGTGTCGGGCTACCCCACGGGACACTACGACCTGCTGATCGAGCTGTTCGACGCCTATGACGGAACCTACCTCACGAGTATCGGGCCGGACGAAACATCCGAGCTGTCAATCATTCCGCTTGAGGATGCGTCTCGTGACGTGTTCTACGGGGGCGACACCATCGTTGTCGTCGATTCGGGTGGCGGTTCCTTCGGCTTGTTCCTGCTCTTCGGACTCCTGGCCTTGCGCATGACCGTTCGGCCCCACGCGGCAAGATCGTCGAAGTAGATATACAGGGCGGGCACGACGAGCAGAGATACGACTGTTGAGAATGCGAGCCCGCCGATGATAGCTCTCGCCATCGGGTAGTACGGAGGACCGTCTCCCCCGACCTGCGTGGTACCCATGGCGAGCGGTGTCAGCCCGACAATCGTCGTGGCGACCGTCATCAGGATCGGGCGCAGGCGGTCACGGCCGGCGATCACGATCGAGCGGTTCCGCGGCACCCCTTCCTGGCGCAGGTTGTTCACGTGGTCGACGAGCACGATCCCGTTATTCACGACCACGCCGATCAGGATCATAATGCCGATCATCGCCATGAAGGAAAACGTCGTACCGGTTGCTGCAAAGAACAGAAACACGCCGAAAATCGAGAAGACGATGGAGCCGAGAATGATCGAAAACGGCAGCAGCATGGACTCGAACAGGGCCGCCATTACGAGGAAGATGCAGGCTACGCCAAGAATGATGTTGGTCATCATCATGCCGGCCGTTTCGTCCTGGCGTTCGAAGCCACGGCCTTCTTTCCAGCTGTAGCCCGGGGGCAGGTCCATCTGGCTCATCAGGCTCTTGACGCGCGGCCGAACGTCGTCAGGACTAACGTCGTCCTCGAGATTGCCCGATATGATGACCGCGGTTTGCCGGTCGGTCCGACGGATCGTGTCGGGTGACTTGCTGATGTGCATTGTCGCCACACTGCCGAGCGTGATGCGCTGGCCATCAGGCGTGTACAAGGGTAAGTCGGCGAGCTGCTCGATGCTTTGCTTGTCGTCCTCGCGGAACGCCAGGCGAACATCGACTTCACCCGAGCTGCCGCGGAACTCCCTCAGGTTTTCACCACGCATCGCAATCGCGATCGATTGCGCGATCTCCGCGGTCGTCAGTCCTGTATTTGCAGCGCGTGCACGGTCGATGCTGACACGAATCTCCTTATCACCGGATTCCGAGTCTGCCTGCACGTCTTTCAGCCCTTCGACCGACGACAGCGCACGTGCAATATCGACGCCCAGTTCGTTCAGGATCTCGGTCGAATCGCCGCTGATCTGTATCGAAAAGCCTTCGCCTCCCCCTTGCTGATCAAACTGGAAGCTCGGTTTGCCGATCGCGATGGCCGGCAGGTCTTTCTCGATGCGTTCAATGATCTCGCGCGTCGACAGCGTTGCGTCATCTTCGTCGGTCAGCAGGATGGTCGACTCGGCCCGGCCCTGGTCGTAGTAGCTGTAGACCGACCGAATATTGAACTCTTCCTTGCGCGAATACAGGTAGTCTTCAATGGTGTCGACCGTGTCTTCGATCCGTTCGAGCGAGTGCTGACCCTGGACGTGATAGGGCATGAACAGGCGCCGCCCGACGTCCTGCGGGAACATGTCGAACTTCACCAGATCCTGGCCCAATGGCGGGGGCAATGGCTGCACGCCGATAATACAGATCATGAGGATACCGAACCCGGTCCACCAGCGGTGCCCGATGATCCACTCGAGGGCGCGCACATAGCGATTGGTGAGCCGCGTGATCCAGGCGCCCGCCTTGGGCTGGGGCGGAACCGCAACCCGCGCGGCCAGCATGGGCACGAGCGTCTGCGCGATGAGCAGGGACGCGAGTAAGGCGACGATAATCGTAATCGCAACGTGCGTCAGGAAAATTGTAATGTCTACCTGCGCACCGAATACGATCGGTGCGAATACGATGATGGTGGTGAACGTGCCCGCGATAACAGCGAGTCCGACTTCCTTCACACCACTGATCGTTGCGGTGAACGGCTTGTCCGGTTCCTCACTTCGATGTCGGAAGATGCTCTCGGTAATGACGACCGCGTTGTCCACGAGCATGCCGACCGCGAGCATGAGGCCCATCATGGACAGGATATTCAGCGTCAGCCCGGCGAAGTACAGGGCGCCGAGGGTGATTAACAGGGAAAACGGAACAGACGCGGTGACAATCAGTGTCGTCGTAACCTGGCGCAGGAACAGGTAGAGCACGAGCAGCGCCAGCAGGCCACCGAGCGCTCCGGCGGTCAGCAGGTCCGACAGGGACTCGCGCACGCTTTCACCCTGGTTGTCGAGTGAGAAAATATTAATGCCCTGCATCTGCGGCAGTTTTCCGATCTTCTCGACTTCGGCGATAACGCGATCGGTGACGTCGACAAGATTGGATCCGGTGGTTTTACTAATGGCGACGCCGATGGCGTAGTCCTGGTCGAGATGGCGACCGTAATTGCGCTCCGGAGTGCGTAACTCGACATCGGCAATGTCCTGCAGGGTCAACCCGGACGCATTGACGACGAGGGTACGGATCTCCTCGACCGAGGAGAACTCGCCGCTGGGCCGCACGCTGAAGCGTTCGCCGCCCGCCGTAATCTTGCCGGCGCTGACAGCGAAGTTGCTGCTGAGCAGGAGGTCCCTGACGCTGGCGATATCGACGCCGTAAGCGGCCAGCATGTCGGGTTTCAACAGAATACGAATTTCACGCGGGTCGACACCCTGGAGGTCGACCCGGGAGACGCCGTCGAGTCGCTCAAGACGGCGTTTCAGAATACGGTCCAGCAGTTCGTGGCTGTCGGACAGGTCGCGTTCACTTGAGATACGTAGCTGCAGAACAGGCTGGTCGCCGAGCGACCCTGTGAACACGAAAATGCGGCGCACGTCTTCGGGCAGCAGGTCCCGAATTCCGTCAACCTTGGCGCGGGCCTCGATGCCCTTGGCGCCCATGCTGCTGTCCCAGCCGAATTGCAGGAAGATCTGCGACTGGCCTTCGCTGGAACTTGAGAACATGCGCTCGACACCGGACAAGGTCGCCAGGGCTTCCTCGACCGGGCGGGTGATCAGTCGCTCTACTTCTTCAGGCGTTGAACCGGCATACGGTATCTGGATGAAAATGCCCGGGAACTCGATATCCGGAAACTTTTCGAGCGGTAGCAATCGCGACGCAATCAGCCCCACCATGGCGAGGGCGACGAACACGACGACGGTCGTCACGGGTCGGTGTAATGCGATCTCGGTGTGCTTCATCGCGCGACCGTGGCTTCGTCGGTTGCGCCGGCCGGCCAGCGCTTGCGGTCCATCAGCGAATAGACGACCGGGATGACCAGCAGGGTAAGCATTGTCGAAACAACGAGTCCACCAATGACGGTAATGGCCATCGGCGTGCGCACTTCGGAGCCCTCACCAAAGCCCATCGCCATGGGCATCAGCCCGAGTGCTGTTGTTAGTGACGTCATGAGAATCGGCCGCAGGCGGGCGCTTCCCGCCTCCATGATGGCATCAACGCGTGCAATGCCTTGCGCCCGTAGCTGGTTGATCAGGTCGACCAGCACGATAGCGTTGTTGACGACGATACCCGCGAGCATGATCACGCCAATCAAGGCCACGATGTTGATCGTGGTTCCGGTTATGAACAGTGCAAGGACGGCGCCGACAAGTGCCAGTGGAATCGTAAACAGGATAACGAAGGGATGAATAAGCGATTCAAATTGTGATGCCATCACCAGGTAGACGAGGAAGATGGCAAGCAGTAACGCAAATTGCATCGATTCAAACGACTCCTGCATTTCCTCGCTCTGTCCCGAGACAATCGCAGTGACACCGTTGGGCATTGGAATGCGACTCACGATGGCACCGGCTTCGGCCGCGGCAGCACCGAGGTCGCCATACGCGAGATTGGTCGTGATGATGGCAACCCGCTCCTGCGCAACGCGGCGGATTTCGGCCGGGCCCTGCGAGACAACGACGTCAGCAACGGCATCGAGCGTCACGGGGCGGTCGGACATCGGGTTGACGATCAGTCGACGGATTTCATCAATGCTCGACTCCCGCGTATCGACACTGCGGACCAGGACGTCGATCTTCTTGTCGCGCCACGTGTAACGCGTGGCGAGTTCGCCGCGAACATTGGCGACGACACGGTTGGCGATATCGCGAACGGCGAGGCCAAGCTTCGCGGCCCGTTCCTGGTCGAACACGATCTGGATTTCCGGGTTACCGCGCTCCACGGTCGTTTTGATGTCTGTGAAGCGGTCCGAAGAGGACATTTCCTGGATAACGGCATTACTGACGCGTGCCAGTGCGTCCAGGTCATATCCCGAAATTTCAACCTGCAGCGGACTGGCGAAAGACAGCAACGCCGGCCTGCTGAATTCATACTGCACGCCGGGCAGGCGCGACAGCTCGTCGCGCATGACGTCCATCGCCGCATTCTCCGCGTCGCGGCCGGCTCCGGGCGCGAGCTGCACGCTCAATGAGCCCGTGTTGTCACCGGCGTCCACGGGATTCGCGTCGAGGCGGTTGCCAGTGCCCGCGACAGAGTAGTTCAGGGCAACGGCATCGATACCACTGGCAGCACGTTGCGCGACCTGGATAGCTCTGTCGGTTTCCGACAATGGCGCGCCCGGCGCCAGCCGCAGGTCGACATCAAATTCGCCCTGCGAGAACTGTGGAATAAGCTCTGTGCCGAGACGCGGCACCAAAGACATGGTCGCCGCGAATATTGCCACGGCCATGGTCACGACAGCCCAGCGGTGGTGCAGCGACCAGCGCAGCATGCGTGGATAAACGGCTGCGACCAGCGCGTAAAGTCGCTGAAAAATCCAGGTGGGGATCCACAGCAGGGCCCACATGACCCAGCTGATCACCATGAACAGGAAGCCGAATACGCGCACTATAAATGCAGACACTGCGGTGATTACGCTGACGACAAAGCGGACGATCCGTTTCAGAAACCGCACGAATGCCGACTTCGGCTCGACTTCGTAATCAGCGCTGTCGATCTCGCCTTCGTAACGGCCGCGAGCGCCGAGTGATGCGAGCATCGGGATCAGCGTCAGCGCGACGATCAGTGAAAAGACCAGCGCGAAGGTCACGGTCAGCGCCTGGTCGCGGAACAGCTGTCCTGCGATGCCGCTGATAAACACCATCGGGAAAAAGACGGCGATCGTTGTCAGGGTTGCGGCGACCACGGCAGAGGCAACCTCGGTCGTCCCGTTCTGCGCCGCCTCCACGAGACTTTGCCCCTGCTCCTTTTTCCGCACGATATTTTCGAGAACGACAATGGAGTTATCGACCAGCATCCCGACTGCGAGCGCAATGCCGCCAAGCGACATGATGTTGAGCGAAATGTCGTTGGTATACATCAACAGGAATGTGCCAATGACCGATACCGGGATGGCAATCCCCACGATAGTCGTGGACCGCGAATCCTGCAGGAACCCGTACAGGACGAGAATCGCGATCAGGCCACCATAAATCGCGGCAAGGCGCACATCGTCCACGGCCGACGATATAAATGTGGATTGGTCGTGGACTGTGACGATGTCGATATTGTCCGGGAGGCTGTCACGCAGCGCTTCGAGACGTCGTTCGATGCGACCCGCAACCTGGACCGTGTTGGCGTCGCCCTCCTTGTAGACGGCAAGTTCGACGGATTCCTGGCCACGGACCCGTGTAATTGCCTCGCGCTCCTTGTAGCCGCGTTCAACGGTTGCCACGTCGCGCAGGTATACCGGGCGGTCCGCCACATAAGCGACGATGGCGTCGCGAAACTCGTCGACAGTCTGGAATTCGTTCAGCGTGCGTACGAGGAAACGCTGGTTGCCTTCCTCGAGGCGACCACCCGACAGGTTGACATTCTCGGCACGAATGCGGGCTGCGATCTGGTCGATGCTAATACCAAGCTGGGACAGTTTTTGCTGGTCGACGCGAACCTGGATTTCGTCCTCGAGGCCACCGCTGACTTTCACAGCAGCGGTGCCTTCCTGGGCCTCGAGGTCGGTCTTGATCCGGTCTTCGGCCAGGCGGCGCAGCGCTTTCAGCCGAGCCTCACTGGTCTCCCCGGGCGTTTCAGCCGATTCCTTGTAGAGAAGACCCAGGCGGACGATCGGTTCCGACGACGGGTCAAATCGCAGGAGCAGGGGGCGGCTGGCCTCCAGCGGCAGGAACAGCACGTCGAGCTTCTCGCGGACATCGACCCCGGCAATGTCCATGTCGGTGCCCCAGAGAAACTCGACCGTGACATCCGACTGACCCGAGCGTGAGACAGAGCGTACGAGGCGGACATTGCGCACCACGCCGACGGATTCCTCGATAGGTTTGGTAAGGAGGTTCTCGATTTCAACCGGCGCTGCGCCGGTCAGCTCGGTGCGTACCGTGATTGTGGGGTAGGAAATGTCCGGGAGCAGGTTCAGCTTCAGTCGCGACAGCGACACCATGCCGAACAGCACGATGGCCACCATGAACATCACAATTGTGACGCGACGCTGTGTAGCGATTTCTATCAGGCGGCGCATCATTCGGTCCCGTTGGCGACAGTCCCCGAGGCGTCGTCGGACTCTGTGGGTTCAGTCTCAGGCGGCGCGTTAATCACCGTGACCGTGGCATCCGGCTTCAGGCCGACCTGGCCAACGGTAATGACGTTGTCGGTCTCTTCGAGTCCCTCAACAATTTCGATCATGCCGTTCTCGCCGTAGCCGGTCGTGACAGGCCGTCGAACGGCCTTGCCATCTTCTACGACAAACACACTCTCCGATCCCAGTTCCTCGATGATCGCGCTGCGCGGTACCTGGAGCACATTGAAATGGCTGTCGTACACGATACTCAAACGACCAAACATGCCGGGTTTGATACGGCGTTCGTCGTCGTGAATTTCTATGCTTATTTTGAATGTCCCGGTCGCGGGATCGACCACGGGACTCACGCGCGTCACGCTCGCCAGGATCCTCTGGCCGGCGAGAGCGTCGATATCGATGGCGACCGGCTGCCCGGGCGCAATCTGTCGGTATTCGCGTTCGGGAACGTGCAGATACACTACCAGCGGATCGAGACCCGTGACGCGGTAAAGCGGATCGCCGACCTTGATCGTATTGCCGAGCTTTATGTAGCGCTCGGAGATAACGCCGTTGATGGGCGCTCGGATCTGGGTGTAGTTCAGCTCGAGACTCGCGAGATTGTAGGAGGCCTGCAGTGCCTCCAGGTCGAAACGCAGTTTTTCGTAGTCACCTTCAGACAAGAGGCCCTTTTCTCTTAAGTCCTTATTGCGTTCGAAATCGCGCTGCATCTTGCGCAGGCGCGCACTCGACTCATTGAGTTCCAGGCGCAGGCGGTCGCCGTCAAGGCGCGCCATAACCTGACCCTTGGTCACTTCATCGCCTTCCTCGACAAGCACCTCGCGAATCTCACCCTCAACTTTGGCAATGACATCCGCTTCTGCGAAAGCTTCAATGGGCGCGGTGCCGGAATAGACGGCCATGACGTCGCCACGCACGGGAGTGCTGGTTTCAACAGGAATCGGAGGCGATTCTTCTTCCTCCTCCGGTGTCTCGTTCTCGGCTCCCTGCTGGCAGGCGCTCAGCAGCAAGACGCACGCAATCGCTGCCGAGCTAATGCGATGTAGCTTCATGAATCCTCCCTTATGCATTGCGCCAGCCGAGTGGCGTCGTGAGCGCGGCGCGCGTCAGCCCGTATAACGGTCCTGGGTCTTGTTGCTTGCGAGAACTTTGCTGCCGGTTCGCAGGCCCGAGTGACCAACAACGACGATGACTTCGTCCTCGCTCAATCCACCAAGGATCTCGACGTTGCCGTCTGCCTCGATGCCGATCTGGATGGTACGCAGGGAGACCTCACCGTCAACTACCACGTAAACGGTGCTCTCTTCGTCCTCGGCGAGCAGCGCCTCAGCGGGTATCACGAGCGCGTTCTTGTGTTGCTCATACGAAATCGTGAATCGGCCGAACATACCGGGCGCGAGTTCGCCACCCGCGTTGTCGATAATGGCCGTCGCGCGAAACGTGCCGTTGCGCGTATCGATCGTCGGGCTGATGCGTTCTATCGTGGCCGGGAAGCGAATGCCCGGCATCGACGCAACCTCGATATCCGCTGCATGGCCGACGGCAAACTTCGAAAGCTCGGACTGCGGAATCTGCAGGTAGGCAATCAGCTCCGTGGTATCGGTAATACGGAAGGCGATGTCGTTGACCTTGAGATTCTGTCCTGGCTTGATTTCGCGCGCGGCAACAATGCCGTCGATCGGCGCCCGAATCTTCGAATAGTCGTAGGTGAGTTTCGTGAGTTCGTACAGGGCCTCGAGCGCTTCGAGTTCGTACTGCAGGCTGTCAAACATCGACGCGCTGATCAGGCCGCGCTGGTTCAGGTCGACGTTACGTTCGTACTCGGTCCGCGCACGATCGAGGTTCGCCCTGGCGGCCAGCATTTCGAGTCGCAGGCGTTCGCCGTCAAGGCGCGCCAGTACCTGCCCCGCGACAACAAGGTCACCTTCTTCGACGAGGAGTTCGACGACCTCGCCGGGAACCCGTGCGATGACCGGTGCATCGGCATCGGAAGTGATGGTCGCGGTAGCGTCGTACTTGGCAAAAATGTCCACGCGATACGGCCGCGCAACCTCGACCGGTACCGGGGTTGACGCCAGGATGGCTTCTTCGTCCGTCACACTGGCTTCGCCCGAGCCGCAGCCCGCCAACAAGGCCGATGCAGCCAGTGTCAGTGTCGCAATGATCGATGTTGTGGCTTTCATGATCCCCAGGCCGTCTTGTTTAGTGTTGTAGTGAAGTATAACACTAGTTCGGTATAACGCAACCCGCGAATTCACAAGCTTGAATCAGTGAACGCGCGCATTGAAAATCAAAGAGTTACGGTCGTCGAAGTCGCAAAATTGCCACTTCTTGACTCTTAGATGCACGAGACAGGGATTTGGATTGATTAATTGCCGTTTAGTTTCACCGGCAGTGGCGGTCAGGTGGTCGAGGACGCGGGCGGGTTGGGATGCAGCGAGCGCCGCTCTCGCCAGCGGCGTATCACGTTGGCCTGGACCATCAGCAGGCTTGGCGTCAGCAGCAGGGTCAGAATCGTGGCGAAGGCGAGGCCGCCCGCGACGGACGATGCGAGTTGGGTCCACCACTGCGAGCTGGGAGCCCCGATCGATACGTCACGATCGATCAGATTGATGTTGACGCCGAGAACCATGGGCATCAGGCCGACAATAGTCGTCACCGTTGTGAGCAGCACGGGCCGCAGGCGGATCGCGCAGGTTCGGAGAATTGCGTCGAACGGCTGATCGCCACGGCTGCGAAGCACATTGTAGGTATCGATAAAGACGATATTGTTGTTAACGACGATGCCGGCCAGCGTTATGACGCCCACGCTGCTCATGATGACGCCAAACGGCTTGCCCATGAGCAGGTGGCCGAGCAGGACGCCACCAGTGGAAAACAGAACCGCTGTCAGGATCAGCCCGGCCTGGTAAATGCTGTTGAACTGCGTGACCAGGATGATGGCCATGATGGCAAGGGCCATGAGCATTGCGCGCGCAAGAAAGTCCATGTCTTCCTGCTGGTCTTCGGTGCTGCCTCGGAACGACCAGCTGACACGGGGATCAACGCCAAGAGACGGCACTTCCGCTTTTAATTCGCTCACAATGTCGTTAACCAGTACGCCCGCTGCGACGTCGGCATCGATGGCCAGTGTGCGTCGCATATCGGTACGCTTGATCGTGCTGACTTTCTGCGCGGGCACACGCTCGATAAATGTACTGATCGGGACAAGACCCTGTGCGGTCGGAATCCTGAGTTCATCGATCTGCGAAAGGCTGCGGCTTGCGGCGGGATAGCGCACGCGAATATCGATTTCGTCGTCGCTGTCATCCGGTCGGTATTCACCAATCTTGATGCCGTTTGTAACGAGCTGCACCATGGCACCAACCAGGGAAATGTCGGCCCCGAAGCGTGCGGCTTCTGCACGGTCGACCTGGATCTGCCATTCGATCCCGGGCAACGGACGACTGTCCTCGATATTCACGATCGAGGCGTTGGCTTCCATGTGCGAACGCACGCGGTCGACAGCATTGTCCAGTTGTTCGGGGAATCGCGACGAGAATTCGATGCGAATCGGCTTACCGAGGGGCGGCCCGGGATCCGGCTTTCGCGTTTCGATGCGGATGCCGACCAGGTCCTTGGTGCGCTCGCGTATCTCGGCCAGGATGTCGTCTGCCGGCCGTCGTTGGCTCCAGTCGACATAATTGAGCGTCAACGTACCGATCTGATCCTCGGCCCCCTGGTCGCTCGCACCGGTCTTGGCGTAGAGGAACTCGATCTCCGGCATGCCGAGCACGCGCTCCTCGACCTGGCCGACAAGGTGGTCGCGCTCATCGGTCGAGAGATCGCCACGCGCACGAATGTCTACCATCCCGAACGGTTGCTCGACGTCGGGGAAATATTCGACGCCTTTGCCGAAGATGAAGAACGCTGCGTATACACCAATGAGAAGACCGGTCACAGCGGCGACGTTCAGCCATGGCCGTCGCAGCGTCCTTTTCAGGAACTGGATATAGCGCCCGGTGAGACCCGTGACCTCGTCGAGATCGCCTGTTTCTGCGGCCGCGAGATTGCGCCTGGCCTCTTCGGTGTTCGCACCAGTGCGGCCGAAGATCGCTCCCAGCGTCGGCACAAACAGCAGGGCCATAAACAACGACGCCGACAGAACTGCAATCAGCGTGATGGGCAGGTACTTCATGAATTCGCCGGACGTCCCGGGCCACAGGGCGAGTGGTACGAATGCGGCGAGCGTCGTGCAGGTTGAGGCAATAATCGGCAGAGACATGCGCACTGCTGCCCGCGAATAGGCGTCGTGCCTGGAATCGCCTTCAGCCATCCGGCGGTCGGCCATTTCGGTGACGACAATGGCGCCGTCCACGAGCATGCCGACAGCCATGATCAGCGCGAACAGCACCATCATGTTGATCGTCACGCCGAATGACCCGATCAGGAGAATGCCCATCAGGAAGCTGCCGGGAATTGCGACCCCGACCAGCAGCGCAGAGCGGATTCCGAGAATACCGATGATGACGACGAACACGAGCAGGACGGCGGCAATCACGTTGTTCTGCAGCTCGGACAACATGTCGTTCACATCTTTGGACTTGTCACGCGATGCAACGATCTCGATGTCCGCGGGCCAGTAGGCGCGCTCCTCGTCAATAATGGCATTGACCTCGGCGATCGTATCGATGACATTCGCGCGCGATCGCTGGATGACCTCTATTGCAAGCGCGGACTTGCCGTTCAGGCGGGCAACGCTTTCGGCATCTTTGTACGTGCGTCTTACCTGCGCGATGTCTTTGAAATGCACCACGCGTTCGCCGACGGCCTTGATCGGCATGTTGAGAACATCCTCGGCACTTTCGAAAACACCAGGCACCTTGACCGGAAATCGGCCTTCGCTGGCATGCAGGGCACCGGCTGCAACAAGACGATTATTACGACTGACGAACTGGATGATCTGCGCCTGATCGAGGCCGTAGCTTTCCATCGCCAGCGGATCGACCACGACTTCCATGAGCTCTTCGCGGGTGCCAACGAGATTAACCTCGAGGACCCCGGTGAGCGCCTCCAGTTTCTCCTTCAGATTCCTGGCAATAGTGGTCAGTGTGCGCTCCGGCACGTCGCCCGCGAGATTGAGCACGAGCATCGGATCGAAGCGCGACATCTTGACTTCATGCACTGTCGGCTCATCGGTGTCCCCGGGCAGTTTCGCCTGCGCCTGGTCGACCTTTTCGCGCACATCCTGCAATGCCTGCTTGGTGTCGATGCCTGCGTCGAACTCGAGCTGCACATTCGCGCCGCCCTCATACGCTCTGGCGGTCATTTCCTTGACCCCCTCGATGGACCGCAGTTCCTGTTCCATCGGACGGACAAGCAGGCGCTCCGAGTCTTCGGGGGAAATGCCGTCATGCTCGACGCTGACGTATATGACCGGGATCTCGATGTCAGGCTCAGCTTCCTTCGGGATCGTGGTATAGGCGATAACGCCGCCAATCAGAACGACCAGCAACGACAGCACGACGGTCCTTGACCGCCGCATCGCCAGATCGATCACGTTCATTAGTCGCCGTCCTCCGGCCCTTTGATGGCAACGGCTGTTTCGGCATCGCTCTCAGGCACCGCGTCGACGGTGGCGCCATTGGTAACGTAGCCCTGGCCAACGGTAATAATCGTTGCCGTCACGGGGAGCCCCGCAAGCCAGACGCCATTGCTCGTAGACAGAGCCACATCGGCGACGACAAACTCGACCTCACCGCGATCATTGATAATCTTGATGCCGACATTGCCGGCGTCGTCGAGCGTCAGCAGCGAAGGCGACACCCGATGCGCGAATACGGCTTCGGCCGGAATACGCAGCTCGGCTGTGCCACCGGCGCGGAGCATGCCGTCCGCATTGTCGACTTCAAGCTCGACCGCGAACGTGCGGGTTGCTTCGTCGGCGACAGGTGCAACGAAGCGAATCCGGCCACGCACCGTTTCTCCAGTGGCGAGTCGGGCCTCAGCCGGGTCGCCGACGTTGACGTATTTCGCGTCGAACTCGGACAGGTTGGCACTGACGATGATTTTGCGATTGTCGACATAGGTCGCTATAGGGTCGCCACGTTTCACGAAGTCGCCGATTTCGACCATGCGTGCCTGAAGCGCACCCGCAAAGGGTGCGCGAACTTCCATGTAGTCAAGGTCTAGCTCCGCCCGCGTTAGTTCGGCACGCGCCGTTTCAAGCAACGCGACAGACTCCTGCAGCTGCGCTTCCGAGACATAGCTGTCTGATTTCAGCCGCGACCTTGCATCGAATTCGACTTCGCGCTGCTTCAGTGTCGCCTGAGCCTGTGCGAGTCGCGCAGTACGATCGCGCTCGTCGAGTCGGACGATCAGATCACCGCGCTCAAGGCTTGCGCCCCGCTCGGCGCCGACATACTCCACGCTGCCATCGGTCTCGGCAGCGAGGTTGACGATGCGTGACGGCGCCGTCTTGCCATTGATGACAACTGTGCGCATGACTTCCTCAGCGGACTGCGTACGAACACGCACGGCATCCCTGGCCGTCGCTACGGAAGTTACGTCAGCGGCTTCCCCGGTCTCTTCGCTGCCGCCAATCTGTCCTGACAGCAACCACAACGCGACAACAGCGATGATTCCGCCAGACAGGAGCCAGGATTTGTAACGCCTTAGTTTGCCCAATGCCATTTCCAAAGTTTCCTTATTAGCCGACAGCCGCTTCTGTTGCAGATTTCTCAACCAGCATGTGTCGGTTTTCTTGAATATAGTTTTCCATTGCCCGCGCTACAGCCTTACCGAATCCCAGCACGAATTTTGCGCCCTGGGGCCAATCGCACAGGCCATCCTGTTCGATGCTCCGAAACAACGCCTGGTACTTCGCAATGTCCTCGAGGCGATGATCCAGCACCGCCTGGATATCGTCCTGCTCCATGAGATGTGCGAAACACATCGTCGCCAGGAATTCCGAGCGAATCTTGTGGCAGGGCTTTGTATTCTTCAGTGCATCGCGCAGAACCTGGCGGCCTTCATCGGTAATGCAATAGACCTTGCGGTCGGGTTTGCCCTCCTGCGGAATCTCCTCACACGTCAACAGGCCGTCTTCCGAGAGCCTGGAGAGGGCGGGATAGATCGACCCGTAGCCCGCGGCGAAGAAATGCGCGAAGGTCGACTGGAATTCTTTCTTGAGGTCATAGCCTGAGGCTGGGCCATCGGTCAGCATGCCGAGGCAGACAGTTTTGACATCCATTGCCATCACATCCGGCGGCCCGGGGCCACCTATATATCGGGGCGATGCATAATATCAGCCCGATATATAAAATCCAGTGATTTTCGGCCCGGACGTCGCAAAACGCCCGTTTTGTTACATCTCGTTACGACTCAATGAAAATACTGGGCCATGAACGGGTTGAGCAGGCGGCCGTGGGGATCGAGCTGGCGGCGCATCTTGCGGAAGAAATCGAGGCGGCTGGTGTACATCTGCTTGCCGTACTCCGCGCGTATTGCCCTGGATTCGCTGAATATCGGCGTCCCTCCCCAGTTTTCGGCGAACTGGGCAAGATCGATAATGAAGTCCTCCCAGCCTTTTTCCTGGGTCGAGGTCGTCTGCAGTGCGATTAGCGGTTCGTCGAATGACGGCGACAGGATCGAGGACACGTCCTGGCCGATACGATAGCCGACGGCTGGCAAGTCCGTTCGATAGCCCGACTGTTCGAGCGTATCGATGCAGAACTCCCGGTACGCTTTGATCACGACCGAGAAGTCGGACGCGGGAAAGCACCATGTGGACTTGAGCAGATTGCGAGGCTTGCGGCGCTTGCGCGCGCCGGTGGCTGTGACGTTGTTGCCATTGCGCACGAGGCGCGTATTGACAAGGCCGTGTGTTGCAGCGGTCAGGCTGTCCATCAGGCGATATTTGACGGATGGAATCGGGAGTACGCGATTCAATGATTTGAAGACGTGCGGCAGCACGGTGCTTTCCCCCCAGTCCTTGATTTTCCACCCGGCGCCGTACGAGTTGCCCGGAGACGATTCGTAGCGGCGCAGGTCGAGGTAGACCCTGTCGATATGCGGCATGACATAGAACTTGAGGCCGACATCGCGTCTCGCCAGGCGGCTGGCCACGTCGGCAAATGTATCCACCGACAGGCTGCGATGGCTGGCGGAGAACGTTGCAATGGGACGAACGCGCAAACCTATTTCGTAAATGACCCCGAGCAGGCCGTAGCTGAGGCGAAACGCGTTCAGCAGGTGTTTCTGTTTCTCCGACACGGTCATCAGCTGCCCCGTGGCCGTCACCACTTTCAGGCTGATGACCTGCGTCGACAGGTAGGCGGCCTGTTCGCCGATGCAGGCACCGATACACGGGGACGCGATTGCACCACCGACCGTGCGCTCCATCTGGTCATGGTTGCCGACCAGCTCGAGTCCCTGTTCGGCAAGTGCATTGACGAGGCTCCCCAGCCGCACCCCCGCCTCAACCTTTACCGTGTGGTTATAGGTATCGATATTAATAATCCGGTCGAGACCAGAGGTATCGACAATCGTGCCGGAAGAGTTGGTGTTGCAGTCGGTGGATGCTGTTCCTGCACCACGAATGCGAATAGGTGTCGGCACTTTGCTGGCAGGATCCAGGCAGCGCATTAGGTCCCTGAGGTTGGAGGGTTTGAATGTCTTGGTTGGGGCGGCGCGGACTACAAACCGGCCGGTGTCGCGAAATCTCGGGGATGCCATCAATGCCTCCAGTAGTGTCAACAAGTTGGCAAAGACACACAGGCTGCATCGGTGTAGCGATGAGAATTCGCGTTGGTAGCCCCGCTGTCCTGGGAAGATCCTTTAGACCGGAAGCTTTGCGACCCTGCCTTTCGACAGGTGTGCCTTTGTCAAACGATGCTTGATCCTTGCATATCAAAGCCGATCACGCAACGAACCAGTTCCGAGAGGCTGATTCTGTAAAATAAACCAGTCACATATGGTCGTTAGCGGTGGCATTTGCTTGTCACGACACAGGCGATCCTGAATCATGGCGCACATGGGGATGTTCTCGACATTGGTCGGCAGCCGGTTGCCGCCGAAATACCAGCGATTTTTCAAACTTCCCAAACGCCTTGAATCCTGGAAACCTGCAGCTACCGAGTCGACCGTCCTCGGCGTGGCCGCGTCGTCCTGGCTCGCCGCGAGGCAAGCCCGGTCAGCGGTTTATCGCCTCGACTCCGGCGCCGATGCGCTGGGCGCGCGCGTCGGGCTTATTGACCGCGCCGAGCAGTCCATCGACATCCAGAGTTACCTGATCAAAGACGACGTGGCGGGCAACCTGGTTGCCCTGCATCTCGCGCAGGCCGCCGACCGCGGTGTGCGCGTCAGACTGCTCATGGACGACGCGTTGACCGATGAAGTCGATGCCGGGCTCCTGTCGCTCGACGAGCACGAGAATATCGAAGTGCGCGTATTCAACCCGTTTCCACGCCGACGGTCGCGGCTCATCAGTCTCCTGGCGAACTTCAATATTCTCAATCGTCGCATGCACAACAAGTCCTTCACGGTGGATAACCAGGTGACGATCGTCGGCGGCCGCAATATTGCGGATGAGTATTACCAGACCGGTGGGAAGACCGAGTTTATTGATGAGGACCTGCTGGCAATCGGTGCTGTTGTCGACGAAGTGTCGGACGGCTTTGATGAATACTGGAACTCGCCGGAAGCCATTCCGATGGATGCTTTCAATACGCTGGTCGCGCACAGCAGCGTTGCGGAGTCGCTGGAAGAAGGGCGCCGGTATGTTGACGAGCATCGCGACCAGCCGTTCCTGATGAGCATCAATGACGCGCTCGTCGACGACTTTGTGAGCGGCGATCTCGACCTCCTCGCGGCCGATGCACGGATCGTCCAGGATCATCCGGACAAAGTGCGTAACCTGATCCGCAGGCGGGACAGCGAAACCTCAGCGTATCTGCAGAAATTCGTCTCGGCGGCCGAGAAAGAGCTCATCGTCATTTCGCCGTATTTCGTGCCGCAGAAGCAGGGCGTCGATTTCTTTGCTGCATTGGTCAGGAAAGGGGTGCGCGTTGTCATCATCAGCAACTCGCTGGCGTCCACCAACCACTCCAGCGTGCACGCCGTGTATGCGCGATACCGCAAGCCCCTGTTACAGCAGGGCGTCGAGCTCTACGAGCTGCGGCCACGCTTCGAGGCGATGGCAACCGATACCAAGATAACCCTGCATTCGAAGGTCGCGACCGTCGATCGTGAGCGGCTGTTTGTCGGCTCGTTCAACCTCGATCCGCGGTCACTCTATTTGAATACCGAAATGGGCATGGAGGTCCAGTCCCGGGACCTCGCGAGGTCGATGGCCACGAGCATCCTGGAAACGCTCCCGGACTTTGCGTACAAGCTGCGACTGTCGCCCAGGGGGAAACTCCAGTGGTTGCTGCAGACCGCCAACGTTGAGGAGGTCATCACCACCGAGCCTCAAACGAGCCTGTGGCGGCGTTTCCTGACCAAGCTTATGAGCCTGCTGCCGATCGAAAGCCAGCTTTGAGCGCATATTTGAATAAGTCGCGGTGAATGGTCGACAATGGCCGGCCTGAATCGAGGAGTGAGCCATGCGGTGGCGAGGTGGAAGACGCAGTACGAATATTGAAGACCGGCGTGGCGCACGCGCCGGGCCGAAGCTGCTGGGTGGCGGCATCGGCACGATCGTGCTGGTCCTCGTCGCAATGTACTTCGGCGTCGATCCGACGCCCCTGTTGCAGGGTATGCAGGGCGCGGGCAGTGCGTCGTCAAGCGGCACGCGCCCGTCTGCGGAGGACCTGGAGAACGATCCGCTGGCCGACATGGTGTCCGTGGTGGTGGCGGACACCGAGGATGTCTGGACGGAGATCTTTGCCCAACAGGGTCGCCGCTACGAGCCGCCGACGCTGGTCATGTTTACGGGCGCGACCAACTCCGCGTGTGGGCTGGGCCAGGCGGCGATGGGCCCGTTCTATTGCCCGGCCGACAGGAAGGCATACATTGACCTGAGCTTCTACGACCAGATGCGCTCGCAATTCAGGGCGCCCGGTGATTTTGCGCAGGCCTACGTTGTTGCTCATGAGATTGGACATCACGTACAGAACCTGCTCGGAATCTCCGGGCAGGTGCACCAGATGAAACAACGCGCGAGCGCGGCCGAGGCCAATGCACTATCGGTGCGACTCGAACTGCAGGCCGATTGTCTTGCGGGTGTCTGGGCGCTGCGCGCTGACAAGGCGCGCAATATCCTGGAAGCCGGCGATGTGGAGGAAGCCCTGAATGCGGCGAGCGCGATCGGTGACGACACACTTCAACGCCAGAGTCGCGGCACCGTTGTGCCGGAGTCGTTTACGCACGGAACGTCAGCACAACGCCAGCGCTGGTTCCGCCAGGGACTCGGCAGCGGGGACCCCGATACCTGTGACACGTTCAGTGTCGAACGTATCTAGTACAGCTGACGCAGCGGCGAGTGCCGCCAGGCGGCTTGACGGGCTTATTGAGCGCACGCCGCTGCGGCGCTCGACGGGGTTTAGTGACGCGCTGCATGCGGACGTCTACTTTAAACTCGAGAATCACCAGACGACCGGGTCGTTCAAGCTGCGCGGCGCCACCAACCGGATTCTGACGCTGGGTGCGGAGCAGCAGGAGAAGGGTTGCGTGGCGGCGTCGAGCGGTAATCACGGTGCCGCCGTAGCCTTCGCCATGCGGGCGCATGGTGTCGGTGGGATCATCTTCGTTCCGGAACAAACCTCGCCGGCCAAGTTCGAGAAAATTCGCCGCTACGGCGGCGACGTACGGCTGTTCGGCACGGACGGGCTGGACACTGAGGAGCACGCAAGGCAGTACGCCGCCGAACACGGCATGTTCTATCTGTCGCCCTACAATGACGAGCAGGTCATCGCAGGACAGGGGACATGCGGTGTCGAGATCGTCGAGGACCTGCCGGATGTCGATGCCGTATTCATCGCGGTCGGCGGTGGGGGGCTCATGGGTGGCGCCGGCGCCGTGTTGAAGACGCACAATGCGGATGTTCGTATTTACGGCTGCCAGCCGCTGGCATCGCCCGTCATGACACGTTCGATCGAGGCCGGCAAGATCATCGAGATGCCCAGCGAGCCCACGCTGTCTGATGGAACGGCCGGCGGTATCGAACAGGGCGCCGTCACGTTTGCGCTCAACCAGGCGGTTGTCGATGACTGGGAGGTCGTGGACGAAGACCAGATTGCCGCTGCGATGCGGGCTTACGTCGACAGCGAAGGAGAGCCCATTGAAGGTGCTGCGGGCGTGGCCATCGCCGCGATGCTCGCGAGGCGTAACGAACTAGCCGGCAAGAAAGTTGTCGTTATCATTTGTGGTGGCAATATTTCGGAAGAGGTCTTGGAGGAATGCGGTTGCGGCAATACCTGATCCTGATCGCGGCGTTCGTGGTCGCACCGTCTGCCGTCGCAGCGCCCACAGCGATTGTGAACGTCAACGTCGTGCCCATGACCGCGGAGATCGTGCTCGAGCAGCAGACCGTGGTTGTAGACGACGGCGTCATAGTGGTGCTCGGCTCCGTTGACGAGGTGCCCATACCGAAAGATGCGACGGTCATTGACGGCACTGATCGTTTCCTGATGCCGGGTCTGGCAGAAATGCACGCACATGTACCCGGCGCGAACTCCACTGAACTCGATCGATACTTCAGCCTGTACGTCGCCAGCGGCGTCACGACCATTCGCGGCATGCTCGGTCAGCCCTCGCATCTTGCACTTCGCAAGCAACTGCATGATGGCAGTGTTTTCGGGCCACGACTTCTGACCTCTGGTCCGTCGATGAACGGTCGCTCGGTCGCGGGCGTTGCGCAGGCCAGGCAATTGGTCAGGGACCAGCATGCTGCAGGCTACGACTTCATCAAGATTCACCCCGGCCTGACCGCGGATGAGTTCA
Organism: uncultured Woeseiaceae bacterium; assembly: GCA_945787845.1. Taxonomy (GTDB): domain Bacteria; phylum Pseudomonadota; class Gammaproteobacteria; order Steroidobacterales; family Woeseiaceae; genus UBA1847. The sequence goes on from CALZJH010000001.1 coordinate 258,025, forward strand.
TCGCAATCGGCGAAACGGCCAATGAGCTCGGCATGCCGTTTGCAGGACACGTTCCCGTGGCCGCGGGTATCGCACGCGCTCTGCAACTGGGTATGGCCACCATCGATCACCTGGACGGGTACTTTGTGGCCCTGCTGCCTGCCGACAGCAACGGCTTTGGCGGCTACGGCGGATTTTTCGACGTTATGCTGGCCAACGAACTCCGGGCCGAGAAGATCCCCGAGATAGCCCGCGCCACGGCCGCAGCCGGAACCTGGAACGTACCCACCCAGGTACTCATCGAGGCGCGGATCGACGCCACGTCACTGGCGGATCTTCGCAATCGCCCGGGCATGCAATACATGCCCAAAGCGACGGTGGAGCGATGGGTCGCTGCCAAAGAGGCCCTGCTGGCCGAACGTGACTTCGACCCCGAGATCGCGGCCCTGGCGATTGAGATGCGGCGACAACTGATCCTCGAACTCCACAAAGCCGGGGCCGGGCTGCTGCTGGGATCCGACTCACCACAGGTCTTCAATGTGCCCGGCTACTCGATCCACGAGGAGCTCGACACGCTGGTGGCATCGGGTTTGACCCCCTACGAAGCGTTGCGGACCGGCACGGTGGCCGTAGCCGAGTTTCTCCCTGGCAATGCCGGTGCGGTCGCGGTGGGCCGTGATGCCGACCTCGTGCTCCTCGATGCGAATCCGCTCGACGATATCCGCAACGCCCGACGCATTCATGGCGTGGTCCTGAAAGGAACGTGGTATTCCGCGGATTCGCTGGGCAAGCGCTTGTCCCGCTTCAAAAGCAGCGACGACTAGATGCCGGCGACGCGCGGGCCTGCGGAGCCGCTAAGGACTTGATTCTACTGGACGATGGCAGTGGCAGCGGCTTGGCCCGAATGCGCGTGGGGTCGTCACACGGGGGCGCCAGGCGGCATCTGCTAAACTTCCCGGTAAATCAGAGCTAACGGACAAAGAGGAGGCGGAATGAAACTGGTGAAGCATCTGCTCGACACCAAAGGCAGGGAGATCATCTCGATCGTTCAGGACGCGTCCGTCTTTGATGCGATCAAGCTCATGGCCGATCGGTCTATCGGCTCTCTGCTCGTCATGAACGGCGACGCGCTCGAGGGCATCGTCACCGAGCGCGATTACGCGCGCAAGGTCATCATCAAGGGGCGTGCGTCGGAAACGACACCGGTTGCCGACATCATGACGACGGAGCTGGTTACTGCCAGTCCCGATCAAACCGTCAATGACTGCATGACGCTGATGTCCCAAAAGCGAATTCGTCACCTGCCTGTCATCGTCGACGGCAAAGTGGCCGGCATCATATCGATTGGCGATCTTGTGCAGGCCATCATCTCGGACCAGCAGGAAGAGATCGAGCAGCTGGAGCAGTACATCAGCGGGTCGTAGCCCGGGTCGAGGCAGTGAAAATACGGCATATCAGTTTCTGGCTTGTATTCGTCACAGCGGTCCTGCTGATGACGTACTCGCAGATTGCGGCCCAGGAGGAGTCCAGGACCGTTATCGGGCCGCGCAACGTGTTCCTGTCTGACGGCGCCGATGCCCTCGTTGCGGGCGACGGTGAAGCAGGTGTCCGCCTGACGGTGCGTGGCCTCGAATTGGCCCAGGGTGCGCGCGAGCGCAAGATCGGGCACGCGAATCTCTGTGCCGGCTACGTGATGATCGGTGAGCCAGGCAGGGCGCTGGCGCATTGCAACTGGGTGCTGGAGCGTGACCCCAAGCACTGGCGCACCTACAACAACCGCGCCCTCGTCTACCTGCAGCTTGAACGCTTCGAGGAATCGGAAGCGGATATTGCCCGCGGCCAGGCGTTGCGCCCGCGCTCGAGGCATCTCAAGGTCGCGAAGGGCATGCTGCTCGACGAAACCGACCCGGTCACGCCGAGTGTCGAAATCGATGAGCGCCGCAGCGCCATGGACGAAGATCGTGAAGACGAGCCTGAGAATTAGCGCTGCCTGTCTATGCGCGGTCGTATTGCCTGTCCTTGCCGACGATTCGGAGGGTGTCGCCAGGGTCGATTCCCGGACCGATCGCGTGCCGCTACAGACCATCATTCCCGAATACCCGCCGATCGCGCGCAGGGACCGCATCGAAGGCACGGTCCAGGTCTGTTTCAATATTTCTCGTGACGGCTATCCGCAACGCATCGCGGTTCGCCACAGCACCGGCCGCCAATTTGAAAAGGTGGCGATGAAGGCCGTTCGCCGTTCGACCTGGAAGCCGTTGGCGCCGGGTCAGGAACTGACGGGAATCAAGGCGTGCCGAACGTTTCGATTTTCCCTGGTGCCGATTACAGCGGACGAAGCAGGTTGAGCATCCGCTGAGCCGCTTCCTCGATGGTTGTTCCGAAGCTGATCAGTCCATCATCGTGGCCGGCCATAACGGCTACGCCCGATTCACGCAGGCCTTCCATCCGGTAGAGCCGGTCAAGTTCCTGGGCCATGTCAGGGGTCCCGTAGGGCACATCCGGATTCGTGGTCGGGAGTTCGCCGAGATAGCGCCGCCAGAGGTCAGGACTGTGTGCATGCACGACCGCGCCGATCGCGTCGCCGAGGCTATATATCGAGGCGTGCGTCATCGCTTCGGACGAGGCCTGAATGGGTCCGCTGCACCTGACCACGTTGGCGCGAATATCGCAGTCTGTGACGAGTGAATAATGGCTCTCATCCGTGACCGGCAGGTTACCCGTTTGGGTGCCACTGATCAGGAACAGTCCGCTGGAGCCTCGACGCACACTGAGGTTGCCATAGCCAATACCGTGCTCGGCGTATTCGCCGATCAACTGCGCCTCGTACAAGGGTTTGCGCCAGCGCTCCAGTTCCCGCGCGGCGAGCACATGCGTTGCCGGCCCGGGCGTCCAGTGACTCTCGTACTTGATGTAGCCTTCGTCCAGGGTCACGGGTCGCGCCTTTCGGGGAACAGCTCGAGCAGACCCTGCTCCGAGGCACTGCAGATGCCGCGCTCGGTGATCAGGCCGGTCACGAGCCTCGCAGGGGTCACGTCGAAGGCGTAATTGCTGACCGGCGTGTTATTGCTCGTCGTACATACGCGTGTGGGTTTGCCGTCGCTCATGCCGTAGATGTGGCTGACCTCTTCCGGGTCGCGCTCTTCAATCGGGATTTCGGCAATCCCGTCGCGGCTGTCCCAGTCGATCGTGGTTGACGGCAGCGCCACATAAAACGGCAGATCGTTATCCCGAGCCGCGAGTGCTTTCAGGTACGTGCCGATCTTGTTGGCGACATCACCGCAACGTGTCGTCCTGTCGGTCCCGGTGATGACGATGTCCACCATGTCATGCTGCATCAGGTGTCCGCCCGCATTGTCTACCACCAGCGTATGCGGCACACCACTGGCCGCGAGTTCCCACGCGGTCAGCTGCGAACCCTGGTTTCGCGGCCGGGTTTCGTCCACCCAGACGTGGACATCGATGCCGCGCTGCTGCGCGAAGTAGATCGGTGCAGTGGCCGTGCCGTAGTTGATTGTTGCAAGCGAGCCTGCGTTGCAATGCGTCAGGACGTTGACAGTGTCGCCTTGCTTGCGTCTTGATATTTCCTCGAGCAATGCGACGCCATGTTCCCCGATGCCGCGACTGATCTCCACGTCCTCGTTGCAGATCGCCTGCGCATCCTCGCGGATACGCTGCGCGAGGTCCGGCCCGGGCGTAGCGACGATGCGCAGGATCCGCTCGACCGCCCAGCGCAGGTTCACGGCTGTCGGCCGGGATCGCAACAGGCTCTTCGCCGCCGCCTGCACGTTTGCGGGACCGGCATCTTCCAGTGCCGCCAGGTAGAGGCCCCAGGCAGCGGTGGCGCCGATCAAAGGTGCGCCGCGGACATACATGTCGGCAATCGCCGTTGCCGCGTCCTGCCATGTCCGCAGGTCATGTACCGTATATTGGTGAGGCAGCCGCCGCTGGTCGATGATCTGCACGATCGCCGGGTCGTCGGGCTTAAGCCAGATTGTTCTGAAGTCTTCTGCTGTCACGCGTTGTCACCTGAGCAAGATTGATTTGCACAACGGAGTCGAGTAGTACAACGACTCGAGACAGGAGAGTGAAGCATGGGACCGCTGGCAGGCAAGCGAATTATCGAGATGGGTGGCATAGGACCGGCACCGGTGTGCGGCATGATGCTTGCGGACATGGGGGCCGAGGTGGTTCTCGTGGAACGCAAAGCGGATGCAGGCAGGCTGCCGGGCATGCTCGAGAACGCGAATGCGACGATTATGAACCGCGGCAAGAAATCGATCGCGTTGGACCTCAAGAGCGAAGGGGCCGTGGACCTCGTGTTGCGGCTGCTGCGCGATGCCGATGGCCTCATTGAGGCGTTTCGACCCGGTGTCATGGAACGTCTCGGGCTGGGGCCCGAGATCTGTCTCGACAACAACCCGGCCCTGGTCTACGGGCGCATGACGGGCTGGGGACAGGATGGCCCACTGTCCCAGGCGGCCGGCCATGACATCAACTACGTCGCATTGTCGGGTGCCCTCTGGTACGGGGGGCGGGCAGACTCGCCACCGACAGTACCCCCGACCCTGGTTGGCGATATTGCGGGTGGCTCGATGTTGCTGACTGTCGGCATGCTGGCCGGCATGCTGAACGCGCAGGTCACAGGAAAGGGCCAGGTTGTGGATGCCGCGATTTGCGACGGTTCTGCCGCCGCGACGACGCTGCTGTATGCCCTGTTTCAGAACGGCCAGTGGACGTCGCAGCGCCAGGACAACCTGCTTGACGGCGCATCGCACTGGTACGACACCTATGAAACGGCGGACGGGAAATACGTGTCCATCGGCGCCATTGAGCCGCAGTTCTACGCGCGGTTACTGGAGACGCTGGGACTGGCGGAAGACCCGGACTTTGAGCGGCAGTACGACAGGCAGAGCTGGCCAGCGCTCAAACGGCGTTTTACCGAGATCTTCAAGTCGAAGACGCGCGCAGAGTGGTGTGAGTTGATGGAAGGCACGGATATCTGTTTCGCTCCCGTGCTCGACTTTGACGAAGCGCCCCGGCATCCGCACAACGTGGCCCGGGGTACCTTTACGAGCGTCGAGGGCGTAACGCAACCGGCCCCGGCCCCGCGTTTCAGTGCGACCCGATCGGAAATTGCGTCAGCGCCGCCATCGGTCGGGCAGCACACGGACGTGGTCCTCGGCGAGCTTGGCTGCTCGGCCGAGCAGATCGCGTCACTGCGCGAGCGGGGAACGATCTAGTGTCCTGTTGGCTTAGTTCGCTGACTCTCAGCGTTCCCAGCAGCCCGTCCTGCGAGGCGCAGGAGTGCAGGATTAGCGGGCTACTTCAAGCGACTGCAACGCGGCAGGACGGGCTGCTGAGAGCGCCCGCAGGGAACGCCTGCAAAGCGCTACTGCGGCGTTGCAGCCCTTAGCAAGGGCCAGCCATTACCGGCGGGCTGCGCCTTGCATTAGCGCTTTGCAGACGTTCTGAAAGTCAGCGAACTAAGCCAACAGGACACTAGCCTTCCAGCCCTGCCGACAGGCGCGCAGAGCGCAAGGTATTGAACATGAGCATCGTGATCGTCATCGGGCCGACGCCGCCGGGCACGGGCGTGACGGCACCGGCCACACTGAGGACGTCGTCATAGTCGACATCGCCGGTCAGCTTCGACTTCATCTCACCGTCAATTTCCTTCTCGACCCGGTTGATGCCGACATCGATGATCACGGCGCCGGGTTTGACCCAGTCCGCTTTGACCATGTCCGGTCGCCCAACAGCCGCGATGACGATATCGGCATTGCGCACAACGCCCGGCAGGTCTTTGGTGCGGCTGTGCGTCATCGTCACCGTCGCGTTGCGCTGCAACAGCAGGGCACTCATCGGCTTGCCGACGATATTCGAGCGGCCGATCACGACCGCATTCAGGCCCGAGAAATCGCTGCCGAGTTCGTCCTCGATCATCAGGATGCACCCGGCCGGCGTGCAGGGTACAAAGGCATCGGCCGTGTGGCCCGCCGTTAGCTTGCCAATGTTCACGAAGTGGAAGCCGTCGACATCCTTCGAGGGCGAGATGGCCTGGGTAATCGTCTGCTCGTCGAGGTGATCGGGCAGCGGGAGTTGCACGAGAATGCCGTGGATGGCGTCGTCGTTATTGAGGTCGTCGATCAGTGCGAGGACGTCATCCTGCGCGGTGTCCGCCGCGAGCGTATGTTGCACCGAGTGGAACCCGCAGGCTTCGGCGCGGCGCTTCTTGTTGCGCACATACACCTGGCTTGCGGGGTCCTCGCCGATGATCACGACCGCGAGGCCGGGCTTGATGCCGTGTTCGGCGAGCAGCGCCGCCGTCTGTTCGGTGATGGATTCTGCGAGTTGCTCGGCTTTAGCCTTGCCGTCGATACGTTTGGCGGTCGTCATCTTGGTTGTCCGATTGAGATTGGAGAGCGGGGCGCATGGTAACGGCTACCGGGAGCGGATTCTACTTGGGGAAATCCCTGACAGGCGACCGGGCCGGCAATCGCGCGCGGATTTTACGCTGGCACCCCTGTAACCGGTGACCACCGCTCCTCGCGGCGCGTCACGCGGCCCGCTACGGCTTCTTTGTCATAGTGCATGGGCATCGGCTCAGCCAGGTCGGCGGGCGGCTCGGTCAGAGCATGCGTGTTAATGATGCCGAAGCGGCCTTTCGGGGTCTCGATCAGGGCGCCGATGTAGACACCACAGCGTCTGCACAACAGGAAGTCCGCGGTCTTTAGTCCGAACCGATAGCGCTGCAGGACGGCGGGCTCGCGGGCCTCAAAGTCTATGGTGGCCGCGGGGTCCGACGCACTCAGCGCGTCGTGCGCCCGGCAGAAGCGGCACTGGCAGGCACGAATGGCCCACGTGGCCGGTGGTTCGTCACAGTGGTAGCGATACCCGATGGCGCCGCAATGGCAGCCGCCCTTGTAGTCAGACATCGTGCCTCCGATGCAGGCCCATCAACAGGCTCGCGCCCGCCAGAGCCGCCAGGACGTGTTTGAGTGCGTGCCCGCTCATCAACCCGGCGGCAGCATATATCGGGGCATCGTAGTACTCGACGATTTTTGCGCCGGCGTAGAACACGATCATCCCGATGAGCCAGGGAGTGAGGTCGCTGCGCCCGCGTCGTAGCAGCATGATCATCGGGACGAGCAGCATCGGCAGGAACTGGACCAGTCCGAACGGCCGCAGGTCGCCGATACCGCGCGCTTCCGTCCATAGCCAGTAGTTAACGCTGCCCACGCCGATCAGTAGCAAGGGAAGCAGCAAGCGATTCGCCCACGCGATTGACAGGTATTCGCCAATGACCAGCGTGAACAGTCCCATGAATCCGATTGTCATGGCCACGCGGTCCCAGGCGAGCGACGCGTTATCGGGGCCCAGGTGGTAGTAGCCTGAACCGAATGCCGTGAGCAGAAGCCCACAGAAGAAAGCGGCCCAGACATAGGGAAGCGATTTTGCGAAGTGCGGCTTTCTTGCGACGCATATGAGCCCCCATGCCCCGACGACCAGGAGTGGCAAATTGGAAACCACGTTCCAGAAGTTCGGGACGCCGAGCAGTGTGCGGCTGTCCGCGAACGCGTGATACGCCGGATCCTGGGCGAACGGGTTAAGTACGATCTCGACAATACTCATGCCGGCGATTCCCCGCCTGGCGGACCCCAGAAGATCACCCAGGTGGCGAAGTCGTCGCTGAATTCGACGAAGCGGTGGTCGACGCCGGCGGGCACGAACAGGACGTCACCCGGCGCAAAGGCGATGCGCTCGTCGCCGAGGATGAAAACGCCGCTGCCCGTATGAATCACGTAGATTTCATCCTTTTCGTGCGGCGTTTGCTCATCGATTCCGAGAGGGCGATAGTAGCCGAGCTCCATGCTGCCATGCTCAAGCAGGACACCGTAGAGACCGTCATCGGAGGCCCTGACCGCTGCCAGCGCTTTTTCTGGAGTTATACGTTCTGTCATCGCTTCGCGATAGAATGCGCAATCTTTTGGTTTTGAGCAAACCGGATTGAAAGCTTTTCTTCGGAATCTTCGCGGCGTGCTGGTGTTCGGCGGCATCGCGCTGAATACGATCTTCTGGTTCGTACCGATCTTCGTGCTCGGGATCCTCAAACTGCTGCTTCCCGTGCCCGCGATTCGACGCGCAGTTACGCGCATCCTAATGGGCATGGGTGAGGCCTGGGTGGCGCTGAACTCCCTGCTATTGGCGACGGCGGGATCCATCGACTGGCGCGCTACGGGCATTGATACTCTGCGTCGCGACGAATGGTATCTCGTCCTGTCAAATCACCAGACCTGGGTCGATATCCTGGTGTTGCAAAAGGTGTTCAATCGGCGCATTCCGTTTTTGAAATTCTTCATCAAGCAGGAACTCGTCTGGTTTCCCTTCCTCGGTCTCGCCTGGTGGGCACTGGATATGCCGTTCATGAAGCGCTATTCCGCGCGCTATCTTGCGCGTAATCCACACATGAAGGGAAAGGATTTCGAGACGACGCGCAATGCCTGTGCGAAGTTTCGACACACGCCGACGTCGGTGATCAATTTCGTCGAGGGCACACGTTTTAGCGTCGAGAAACGCGACCGTCACAAGGATCCCTATCGACACCTGTTGCGACCCCGGGCAGGTGGCTTCGCCGTGGCGATGACATCCATGGGCGAACTGTTCGGTGCCATTCTCGATGTCACGCTTGTGTATCCAGCCGGGCCGGCAAATTTCTGGGACTTGTGTTGTGGCAAACATGTCGAGGTCCTGGTCGATGTGCGCGAGAGGCCCGTCGAGACCTGGCAAATCGAGGGCGACTACGAGAATGATCGCGAGTGGCGTCGTCGTGTGCAGGATTGGCTCGGCGAGATTTGGCAAGAGAAGGACGAACTGATACAACAGACTCTCGACAACCGAGAGTCTCTATGACCGAAAGCCGCGCATACGACACGGTCGCGTTCGATGTTCGCGACAACGCGACCATGTTGTTCTTCGCAAGAACCACAGAGGTTGGTGACATCAGCGACTACCTGCTGCTGATGCGAACCGTCGACGAAGAGTTCGATGAGTCGATCTACATCGAAATCAATGAGCAGCAGTTCGGCGGGCACAATCTGATCAGGGAAGCTGCGTTGACGGGCAATATTCTGACGCTGCGATTGCACGAGCCGGCTGCAGAACTTGGCGGCATCGCCGATATTGTGCTGACCTGGGCGGAGACCACGGAGAACCTCGATAGCATCGAGCTGGGTGCGTTTCGTGTTCTCGGCGACACCCTGGTTGGCGGCAACGCCTGATCGCCGGGTGACCAGGCCCGAGTTCAGCCTGTATATCCTGCGCTGCGCAGATGGCTCCCTGTATACGGGCATTGCGACCGATGTACAGAAGCGCCTGGCCGAGCATGAGGCCGGTCCTCGAGGCGCGAAGTACCTGCGCGGGCGTGGCCCCTTCGAAATCATCTACTCAAGCGTCGTTGGCGATCGGGCGATCGCGTCACAGGTGGAATACCGTGTGAAGCAGCTCAGCCGTGCGCGGAAACTGGACCTGATCGAGGGACGCCGCGAGCTGGCCGACCTGGCGCCCGTTCAGGTCGTCGAAGAGGGCTGCGCGTAAAGCGCGATCGGCTCGCCAAACTCAGGCAGGAATATCTGTGTGTCCTGGTCCCATTTCCGGCGAAACGTGTCGAACCACTGCGCGGCTTTCCCGAGATTGCCGAGGAATTTCGGCGACGGCACAATTTCGCCGAAGGGCTTTGTGAAATCGTCGAAGTGCATCGGGTACACCGCCGTGGCCCCGGTTCGAGTGACCGTTTCGAGCCAGAGCTGCTCGGCAAAGTTCTCGTCGAGCGTCGTCAATCCCCCAATACTGAGCATCACGACATTAGCCGGTACATCCTCGAGGGCCCCCTCGACGAACCCGGCGCTTCCCTGGACCAGGGCCGTTCCCTGCGGGTGTTGAATGACAATCGAATAACTGCCGCCCTCGCGCCAGGCGTCGATGGACTGTGGCGTGGCCAGGGGTTCGTCAATAGTGCCAGGCAAGGGCGCGCTTCCGCCCCAGCCGATCGGGGCGTGACTGGAGCGAAGCAGCTGAATCCGGAACGCTCCGAACTCGTAGGTTTGTTCACTGTCGGCCACAACAATCTGGTCTTCGGGAACGTTAGCGCCGCGCGCGACGTTGGCGGTCGACTCGGAACCCAGCACCGATGCGCTCGTACGGTTGGCGATCGCCCCGACATCCATCGCATGGTCAAAATGCGAGTGCACCGGGATAATTGCAGCGAGCCGGCGCATGTCGAATTTGTGCAGCGCGAAGTTGATGGTTGCTGCATCGTTGACGACCGGTCGACGCAACACCGAGTCCCACAATGTGGGACGCGAGAAGAAGCCGTCGACCAGTATCTGCGTCTCGCCATCGTCAAACAGAATCGTTGTGACGCCAAGCCAGGTCGCCGTTACCGAGGCGCTTTTCTCGGTCGGCGAAGGCGGGGCAGGCCAGCCCGTGTCGGCAAGCAGCGACCGGTCGCGCCAGAGGAAGCTTATGCCGGCCACGAATACAACAGCGACCACGGTCACGACGACCGCGCCAAGTTGTGCCCGCCGTTTCCATGTAGCCAGGGTCATGCGGTTACTGTCCGACTGCCATCCTTGCCAGGTGTCCGGTAAGCGGTGCCAGGTAGTTGCCGAGCGCGTAGCCCAGCAACGCGAGCAGAATAGATGCGGGCACCAGGTTTGGCCGGTGATGCGCGGCCACGATCGGGGCTGACGCCGCGGCCCCGATGTTGGCAGCCGATGCAATGGCGACGCTGTGAACGTCCACACGGAAGATCCAGGCGCCGGCGAGCATGAACAGGCCGTGGATAAAGATCCAGATAAAGGCACCCAGGACGAATGCCGGTGCATCGGCGAGGCCCGCAACGTCGGCGCGCGCACCCATGCCCGCGACGAAAATGTAAATGAGGGCGGTGCCCATCGCAGTGGAATTCGGCAGGTCCGATACGGGCGTGGCCGAAAGCAGCAGTGCGATGGTCGTAACGAGCAGGATGCGAACCGTGGTCTCAGAGAAGACACCGCTCAATGCCGGGAGCGACTCCTTGATCCCGCTGGCGATACCGGGAGCGAATGCGTGGCCGATCGCGGCAACACCGAGGACGACGGCCGCGAGAAACAGGTACTGCTGCATCGTCGGCGCGTGGTCCTCTTCGGCATGGATTTCTGCCGCGGCATCCATCGCCGCGAGTCGCTCGGCGGGCACACGTGCCCACTTGTTGAATTTGTCCGCGTAATCGCGCGACATCAGCAGGAGCGGCAACCAGACGATGTACACCAGGTTATCGGCGACGACGGCAAGTCCGAGCTGTGCTTCCGATGCCTCGAGCATTTCCTTGGTTGCCAGCATGTTGGCGGTTCCGCCGATCCAACTCCCCGCGAGCGCGCCAAAGCCGCGCCATGAATCCTCCGGCAGCCAGCCGTGCACGATGACGTACGACACGACACCTCCGACCATGACGCCGAGGGTACCCATGAGCATGACGAGCACGCCCTTGCCCATGACCTTGACGACCGCCGGCACGTTAACCTTGATCAGCATCAGCACGATGAATACCGGCAATACGTACTTGCTGAGTCCGGAATAGATGATGGAGGAGTTCGGCAGCACCGTCTGGCCACCGAAATTCAGGTTGCTGAGAAATACCGGCGTTGCATAGATAAACAGCAACGGCGGGATGTAGTTGAAGAGTCGGGCTTCGCTAACTTGTGCCAGCAGGAAGAAGAAGGCGGCGACGGCGCATAACACCGCGAGCACGCCTATCGGTGAACTGATCAGAGCGGATTCCATGCAGTATCTCTCGGGCCGGATTAGGCGACCGAGTATAAAGCATCGTGTCAGCCGAAGTTGATTTGCGCCGCGAAATCCTTGCGCGCAGCGGCGTCGCGCAGCACTGCCGAGTTGACCGTTAACCAGACCGCCGGCCAGTCCTTGATCTTGCTCGGACCGAAGACATGCTTCGCGACAAAACTCTTGAGCTGGCTGACATGAATGACGTTCTTTGGCGGCGCAGATGAAAATTCCACCGAGCCCGTGAAGATCACGAGGTTTTCGACGGGGACGTCAGGGACGACTTTTTCCAGTGCGCGCCGGCGACCTTCGTTCTGGATCACCGGGTTCAGGAATCGCTGACGGCGCACGCCATCGACGTTTGTCCACTGGGCCTCGTCAGTGCCACCGAATACGATGCCGTTGCAGTGCTTACTCTGGATACAGAGAATGCCGCCGGCTGTGAGAATGGCGTGATCGATCCTGGCGAGTCCGCCGTAGGCGCCGGGAATCAGGAAGTCGTGCAAAACGTCGGGGCTGCGCTTCGCCAAAGCCGCCCGGATGCGGAACTGACCGATCCTGCCGGTTATGAACCTGGCGACGTGGTTGGCCGCAGACCGGAAAATCAGTGTCAGTAACAGTGCGCCGGCAATAGTGAACAGGAATATCGCGGGCCCGACGCTCGTAATCCCCGTCGGCGCGCCGACGTCAGCAGCCAATGCCGGCGTGGCGACGAGCGGCGTACTGGTAATGATTCTGCGGACGGGGTTCAACATAAGAAAGAGCATAGACTCTCTGCGGCAATTATGTCGCGTAGCAGGTCACGTTTTCGCGTCCCGGCCGGGGTAGGCGAGGTAGTAACCGTCGATTTCAGCAACGCGGACGGGGGTTTTGTAGACGGCGCTGAGTTTTTCCTCGGTCAGCACGTCTTGCTTGTGGCCGTCAGCCGCAATGCGGCCGTCCTGCAGCAGGACGACGCGGTCAATTCCCGGAGGAATTTCGTTCAGATGATGGGTGACGATAATGATATTGCGCCCCGCCGCCGATAGACGCCGGATTCGCTGCAGGTAGTCGAAGCTCGCCGCGAAATCCAGTCCTGCGGTCGGCTCGTCGAGAATCAGCGTACGGGGCTGGTGGACCAGCGCCCGCGCCAGGATGCAGCGGCGCTGCTGCCCGGTCGACATGGACCGAAGTGGCGTATCGGTGAGCGCTTCTATGCCAAGTTCGGCGAGGGTCGCTCTTGCAGCATCCAGTTGCTTGCGGTCGACCCGATCTGCGAGGGTTCCGTGAACGCCAATACTGGAGTGGAACCCGGAGACGACGACTTCGAGCGCCGTCGTGGTCGGCGTATAGCGCTGCTGCAGATCCTGCGATACGACGCCGATGTGTTTGCGCAACTCCCAGACGTTCCATTGGTCCCTGCCCAGGATCCTGAATACCGTGTCAGGGCGCACGACGGGATACAGTTCACGGTTGATCGCCTTGAGGAGCGTTGTCTTGCCCGAGCCGTTCGGGCCGACAATCGCGACGCGCTCATGCTGTTCGATGGTCAGGTCGAGATGCTGGAAGACGCAGGTCGACCCGCGCCACAGTGTCGCGTTGCGGATCTCCACCAGCGGAACGTCGGGCGTCATGGACCCACCAGCCAGCCGCCGGCGAGATACAGCGGGACCCGGAGCGGTGCTATGCTGCGGTCAGGCAATTTCAGGGTGCGTAGCGCGATGCCGAAGGGCCTTATTTTTCTCCTGGTCATGATTGCGGTGATCATCGTTTATACGATTGCCAAAGTCATCAGCTATAACCGCCTCAGCGAACAGCAATGGGAGGAGGTGGACAAAAGCAAACTCAAGGAATGGGAAGACGAGGACGAGTGGGATTAGGGATGCACATCGCCGCGCAATAGTCGCTCCAGTTCCTCGGCGGTGTCCTTGGACGACTGAATCAGCTTTTCTTCCGAGTCCTGTATTGCATGCTGTTCGCGCAGCAGCTTCGCGTCATGCTCGCAGAACGCCTGCGCAATTTCCCGTGCTTGTGCACCGGACCGTCCCAGCATCGTTAACACGGCCTCGCTCATCGACAGGCTCGACTGCAGCGTCTCGCGGTAGATCAGATCGATGCCGAGATCCATCAACTTGTGGGCATGACGCCGGTTTCTCGCCCGGGCAATGATCTTCAGTTGCGGAAAATGTCGAGTGACGGTTTCGGCGATCCGCACCGACTCTTCGAGATTCGAAATCGCGAGAACAAACACCTTGGCGTTCTCGGCACCGGCCGCACGCAGCAGATCAAGACGCGACGCATCGCCGAAGTAAACGGTCGCGCCATAGCGCCGCAGCAAGTCGACCTGATCCATGTCTCTCTCGAGGGCCGTAAATGGCTTGCCGGCCGCCGCGAGCAGGCGCCCGACAACCTGCCCGACGCGACCATTGCCGGCAATAATGACGTCGTGGCCGTCGTCCTCGGGAACGTCAAACTCTTCTTCCCCGGTTTCCTCGTCTTGCGCATCCGCGCGTTCGGCGAGCCAGTACAGCAGCGGCGTCATCATCATCGAGACAGCGACGGCAAGTACCATTTCATCAACGAGCGCTGCAGGCAGGGCGCGCGCAGTGCTGGCGATTGCGAGCAACACAAATGCAAACTCTCCACCCTGCGACAGTACTGCCGCGAGTTTCAGGGCCGCTCTGCGGTCGCACATGCCGAAGAGGCGGGCGAGTGGATACAGTACCAGCGCCTTGGTCAACATCAGCACGGCGACAATGAGCAGAATACGACCGGGGATACCCAGCAGCAGGCCGACATTCACGGACATACCCACGGCGATAAAAAACAGCCCCAGCAGCAGGCCCTTGAACGGCGCGATATCGGCTTCAAGCTGGTGGCGATACTCAGAATCGGCCAGCAGCATGCCCGCGAGGAATGCGCCCAAGACCATGGACATGCCGGCCGCCTGTACCAGCAGGGCGGCGCCGATAACCACCAGCAGCGCTGTGGCGGTAAAAATTTCGGGAATGCCCGAATGCGCGGCCATTCTGAGTACCGGTCTCAGCAGCAATCTGCCGCCGACCACGAGGCCGACCAGCGTTCCGACCATCAGGGCGATTTGTGCGAAATTGACACCGGATTCGAGCGAAGCATCCGCGCCGAGCAGTGGCAACAGGGCAATGAGGGGGATGGCCGCCAGGTCCTGGAACAACAGGATGGAAAAGGCTGCGCGACCCTGGCTGGTTGCCAGCTGCTTCTTTTCCGCGAGCATCTGCAGCACGAATGCCGTCGACGAGAGCGCGAGTACCAAGCCCAGCACTATCGCGGTTTTCCCCCCGAATCCCAGCAACCAGGCAGCGGCGCTGATCGCGACTGCGCTGGCAATAACCTGTGACGCACCCAGGCCGAAGACCATGCGCCGCATGACCCACAGGCGGGCCGGCTTCAACTCGAGACCCACGACGAACAGCAGGAACACCACGCCCAGTTCCGCGAAGTGCAGGATATGCTCGGCGTCATCGACGAAGGCGAGGCCGAACGGGCCGATCACAATGCCGGCGGCGAGATAGCCAAGCACCGACCCCAAGCCCAGTCTGCGACTCAAGGGGACGCTGATAACGGCGGCCAGCAAGAAGATAAGTGATTCAGTCAACAGGCTCATGGGTAGGGTTCTTTCCCGGATTTCGATTACACTAGGTCGCTCCAGAATACTTCAGGTTCCGTGCATGTTCACAGTCAGACTTCGAGAATCAGGCGTGCTTGCCCTGCTGTTGGCGAGCGGCCTGCTAATGACCGCCTGCGACAAGGAGACATCCCCAGCCAGTGAGCGCGACAAGGCCGCCGGGCGTGACAATGTCGAAGCCATGTCGCGCGAGCATGCAGCGGATAGCACCGACCCCAGCCCAGGGGCTGAGGTCGAGCCGGCGCAGGCTGTGATTTCGGATCCAAGAATGCCGTACGTCGAAGTAGGCGATCGGAATGTCTACGGTTACTTCGCAGCGCCGTCGGATGTCCTGGAGCCGCTGCCGGCGATCATCGTCATTCACGAATGGTGGGGGCTCAACGACAATGTTCGTGCCATGGCGGATCGTATTGCCGGCGAAGGGTATATGGTGCTGGCGGTCGATCTCTACAATGGCAAAACCGCAAGCTCTCCTGGCGAGGCTCGCGTAATGATGCTCGAAGTCGTCGAAGACTCGGAGCAGGCACGCGAAAATATTCGCGGCGCGTATGACTTTCTCGTGACCGCCGGTGCACCGCGAGTCGGATCACTCGGTTGGTGTTTCGGTGGCGGATGGTCGCTCAGTACAGCGGAGCTGTTCCCGGATGATCTCGACGCCACTGTCATCTATTACGGCCAGGTCACGGATGACGAAGATAAGCTTCGCCCGATCAACGCGCCAATCCTCGGGCTGTTCGGCGCCGAGGATACCGGTATTCCTGTGGAATCGGTCGAGGCATTTCGTGCGGCCCTGCAGCGCTTACGCAAGGAGCACGAGATTCACATTTATCCGGGTGCGGGACATGCATTTGCAAACCCCACGGGTAAGAACTACAACGCCGATGCGGCGACGGACGCATGGAACAAGACGATCGAGTTTCTCAATCGTCACCTTTCCAGCGGTGGTTCCTGATCCTCGACGGTTTGACGGACGCAGACCAGCCTGACTTCGAGCGGCACACTCGCAAAGTGTGCAGACCAGCGGTCTTCGTCAGAGCAGCGTAGGGAGGCGTGTGCCGTTACGAGGCCGGCCACGGTCAGTTCATCGGCGCTGGCCGGATCCTCCGCGAGACAGAAGTGGCTGCTCGCCGCCAGGGCAATTTGTTGTGCGGGAACCCTTAGCAGAGCTTCGGCGGATGTTTGCTCGCTGAGGTCATCCCTGTCCAGGGTCGTGACCGTGTCGGCCACGCTCAAGGTCAGCGATTCGGCGTTGCCCGGGCAGCTAAGCGATGCGCGCAGGCGGAAATCGAGCGCCGGCAAATTGACGAGCTTCAGGTCGGGTGCGCGTGGCGCAACAATCGCCTCCGCTTGTTGTGCGGCAACCATCACGCTCCCGTCCGCATAGGCGCAGGGCGTAGCAATCGCTGCAATAAAGAGCGCTAGAATAGGAACCTGTTTGTCGTTCATGGGCCTAAGGCTACGACACACCGCCGAAAAAACGAAGGACTGAAAGCGTGATCAAACGAGGACTGCACCTGACTTATAAGGCCGCACGACGCATTGTCGTCGGCGTTGTCGGTCTTACTGTCCTGTTGATCGGTGTTGTGATGCTGGTGACGCCGGGGCCGGCACTGGTAGTGATTCCCATTGGGCTCGCGATCCTCAGTATCGAATTCACCTGGGCCAGGGCGTGGCTCAAGCGGATGCGGGAGTCTATTAGTAACCTGAATTCAAACAACCTCAACGATCGTGCCGAAACCCACCGGAACAGGGTGTCCGGCGATTAACGGTCGCTAATTGGCGCGCCCAAAAAAAAGGGGCGCCGGGATCCGGCGCCCCAGGGTTTGCGGCTTGGGGGGAGATGCCGCCGGACCGTTACGGTCCGTTTGAGCCGAAAGTGTTGCGGCTCGAATTCCGGACACGGCAACCAGGTTTTCGGGGGGAGAGAGAAACCTGGCGTGTGCCGCACCCGGAGGGGGTTCTGTCAGACTTTAGTTCTTGTCTGCAACCAGCGTAGATGTGCGGTCTTGAAGTTTGATATCAAGGGCAATCCAGTTTTTCAGCGCCAGCGACTTTGCCGCTTCTGCTGCCGCATCGGCATTGGCCTTGGCGGCGCCGCTGATGGTGCTGCACCCAGCGTCGTGAATGGCTACAGCCGTGGTGGTGAGGTCGGCGGTTTCAAAGCCGAGCGCTTCCTCGGCGGCAAAAGAAACGCCAACCAATACGATCAGCGCGCCGATCAGCGCGAGATTGTTTTCGAAGTTCTTGGCTTTCATCGTTGTTTCCTTAAAAATTAGTTGTCCTGCGGTCGTGCAGCGACAATCTTCTTCACAGCTGTTATTGCACAAGCCGTGCCAACTTTGAATAATGATATAAATCAACGAGTTAACGAGTTGCTCGCAGTTACGATTTTTCGTAATTTACGAAAAATCGTAAGACTATTTACGAAATGTCGTATATCATGCGCCGATGATTTCCCAGGACGATTACGAATGGCTGTTTCGCAAGGCGCCGGTCATGACAACCTCGATTGCCGAAGATGGCGCTTACCTCGATGTCAACGACGCCATGCTCGCGCGCCTCGGGTATTCGCTTGAGGATATGGTCGGGCGGCGGCCCGAGGATTTCGCGACGCCGGAGACTGCGGAGCGCATCACCAATGAGCTGCGTCCAGCCCTCCGCCGGCGCGGAAAACTCGAGAACAAGCCCGTCAGTCTCGTGACATCCTCGGGGGAAATCGTCGACTGCATTACCAACGCATTTGTCGAGTACGACAAGGCAGGCGAGTATCTGCGCACCGTCGCCATGTACTCGGAGTTCTCCGACCAGGCGCGCGCCAATTTCAAGTACCGCACCCTGTATCGCGCAACACCGGCAATGCTGCACACGGTTGACGGGAACGGCCTTATCGTCACGGTCACGAATCACTGGCTGAGTAAGCTGGGATTCACGCGCGAGGAGGTCCTGGGCCGACCGATTACCGACTTCATGAGTGCCGCCGACCAGAAGGCCTACGCCGACCGGGGATTACGCGAACTGATCGCCGAGGGCGATTTCAATAATCTCGAGCGCCAGATGGTGACCAAAGACGGCAAGACCATCGACCTGGTGATGTCGGCGATCTCGCATCGTGACGAAGATGGCAAAGTGGATCGCATGCTGGTTGCTTCGAAGGATGTCACTGAAAGAAACCGGGCCGAGCGTGAGCTACGGCGCACACTTGCCGAGAATGCCAGGCTACGCGAGGAGCTGGAGCGGGAGCGCGATTACCTTCGTGAAGAGGTGAACGTCGCGCTGAACTTCGGGCGCATCGTCGGCACCAGCCAGGCGCTGCGCAGGATGCTCAAACGCATCGAGGCGGTCGCCGAAACACCTGCCAACGTCCTCGTGCAGGGGGAGTCCGGGGTCGGGAAGGAACTCGTGGCACGAGAAATTCATGCACGCAGTCCGCGTTCCGACGGCCCTCTCGTCAAGGTCAACTGCGCGTCCATCCCGAAGGAACTGTTCGAGAGCGAGTTCTTCGGGCACGTCAAAGGTGCGTTTACCGGGGCCCACCGCGACCGCGTTGGCCGGTTTCAACTGGCCGACGGCGGCACGATATTCCTGGACGAGGTGGGCGAGATCCCGATGGAACTGCAGAGCAAGCTCTTGCGCGTCCTGCAGGAGAGCGAGTTCGAGCGGGTTGGCGACGACATCACGCGGTCCGTGGATGTGCGCGTTATTGCGGCGACTAATCACAATCTCGAGCGCTTGATTGTCGACGGCGAGTTTCGCGAGGATCTGTTCTATCGACTGAGCGTCTTTCCCGTCGAGGTACCGCCCCTGCGCGAGCGCGGCGACGACATCGTTCAGCTGGCGCAGCACTTCCTGGAACAGACCTGCAAGGATTTCGGGCGCGAGCCAATGACCCTCACGCGCGCGCAGGCCGCCAATATGAAGGCCTACAGCTGGCCGGGTAACGTTCGTGAACTCAAGAATGTGATCGAGCGTGCTGTGATTCTTTCATCTGGCAAGGTGCTGCGGCTGGACCTGTCCATGCCCGGTTTGAAAGTCGACGATGAGGAAGCCATTGTTGAGGTACCGCGCGACGACGAAGTCCTCACGGAGAGGGATATGCGAGACCTTCAGAAAGCCAATATTGTGAAAGCGCTCGAACGAACGAAGTGGAAGGTTTCCGGAAGTGGCGGCGCTGCCGAATTACTGGGTCTACGCCCGACGACACTGGCTGATCGCATCCGCACGTTCAAAATCAAACGGCCGTCGCGATGAGCCGTAGCATGCTCAATCGCCTCGTCATGGTGGTGATTTTCCTGGCGCTCGTCTATGCCGTTTACGTGCTGCCAATCGCGGAACCCATTATGGCGCTGGTCGACTGGGCGCAGGCGCGGCCTCTGGCGGGCGCCGCGGTCTACATAGCCTGCGTCGTCCTGGCGACCGTGCTGTTCGTGCCGGGTTCTGGTTCGATGATGATCGCGGGCTACCTGTTCGGGCTGGGCACGGGAACACTCGCCTCCGCCGTCGCGATAACGCTGGGTGCGCAGTGTGCATTCCTGATGGGCCGACTCGTCGCGCGCGACTGGGTGGTCGCCAAAGTGTCGGGCAACCCGCGACTTGAGGCGCTGGAGTCCGGCTTGCGCGAGGAAGCTTTTCTGATCGTTGTGCTGACGCGACTCTCTCTTGTCATTCCTTTCAATCTTCTTAATTATGTGTACGGGGTAACATCAGTGCGTGCGGGAGTCCACCTCGTGGCGACGGGTGTCGGCATGCTGATTCCCGTCGCAATGTATGTCTATCTCGGAACACTGGCACGTGACATCGGCGAGATACTGTCGGGCTCGGCGACGCCGTCAACAATGGGCTACTGGATCGCGGGCGCCGGTGTAGTCGTTGTCGCTGTACTGACCTGGGTCATGCACCGCGCTGCGAGCCGCGCACTTGAACGCCATCTGCCGGTCCTGGAATCGGATAATGGGTGACCACCTCCACAAAACAGGCCTCTTCCTGCTGCTGACAATGCTGCTCGGCCAGTCGATGGCGCTGGCAAGTGACGACGTATTGCCCGTCGGTGTGCGCAATGCCTTGCAAGTACGCGAGATTCCTCCGGAGTCACTAAGCATCTACGTTGAAGACGTCGAAACAGGTGAGCCGGTCCTGCAATGGTTGGCCGGGGAGCCCCGCAACCCGGCATCGACGATGAAGCTGCTGACGACGCTCGTCGCGCTCGATACGCTTGGCCCCGCGTACCGCTGGAAGACGGATGTCTACGCGTTTGGCGAAGTGAACAATGGATTCCTCGACGGGGACCTGTTGCTGAAGGGATATGGGGATCCCTTTCTCGTCACCGAGCGCGTCTGGCAAATGTTGAGAGGCATCCGGCACGCGGGCATCGACCACATCAACGGCGATCTGCTGATTGACGACAGCTACTTCGACATCGGTAGTTACGATCCTGCGGCTTTCGATCGGCAGCCCCTGCGCGCCTACAACGTGGCGCCGAACGCCTTACTCATGAACTTCAAGGTTGTGCGTTACTGGTTTGAACCTCAGGGCCAGTCCGTGAGTGTGCGGCTTGATCCGCCGCTCGACAACCTGCAGGTCGACAATCGACTGCGCCTCGTTCCCGGCTATTGCGGCGGATATCAGCGCGGCATCACCGTGACGAACAACAGCGATGATGATCTCGTGACGTTCTCAGGCAAGTTTCCAAACGGCTGCAAGCGTTACGCGATGGACCGGACCGTGCTGTCGCACAATGCGTTTGCCTACGGGCTGTTCACCTCACTTTGGCGAGAGTCAGGTGGCACCTTCAAAGGTGGTTGGCAGAATGTTGTCCTTGCCAGCGAGGCGGAGCCGATACTCACGTTCGAATCCCCACCGCTCGTAGACATGATCAGCAGCGTCAACAAGCATAGTAATAACGTGATGGCGCGCCAGATTCTCTACACTCTCTCCGCAGAGGTGCTCGGGGCGCCGGGCACCGAGGCCGGCGGACGCGAAGTGATCGACGACTGGCTGGCCAGGAACAAGCTCAAGTTCGGCAATCTCGCCCTCGAGAATGGTGCTGGCCTGTCCCGCGAGGCTCGCATCACGGCAAAGGATATGGGGGCGCTACTGCGGTTTGCCTGGGCACAGCCGTACATGCCGGAATACCTGGCGTCGATGTCGCTGGCCGGACTGGACGGCACTTTGTCGCGCCGGTTTCGCAACACGGACCTTGTTGGCAAGGCCCACCTTAAAACAGGATCGCTGGACCACGTCACCGCGATTGCGGGCTATCTGCAGGCAAGATCCGGTCGACGCTTCAGCGTCGTCATGCTGCACAGCTTCGAGGACGTGCACCGCGGCCCGGGTGAAGAAGTCCAGGAGGCCCTGTTGCGATGGCTGTACGAGGAATAGGCCACGAAGCGCGCTGTTCAGCTTGTAGTACACTCGCGGCGGATACTGGAGAATGACTATGCGTCTTTTGATTGGGGTTCTGTTGCTGCTGCCGCTGACGGCTGTCGCCCAGACGGCCTACGTAACCGACAACCTGAGGTTGGGACTGCACACGGCTGAAGATACGAGCGACCGGGCGTTTCGCTACCTCGAAAGCGGGCAGGCGATGGAAATCCTGAGTCGCGACCGGAACTATGCGAACGTGCGCCTGCCCGATGGCGCCGAGGGCTGGGTCAAGAACGCGTACCTTGTGGAAGACAAACCTGCAAAGTTAATTGTTGCGGAGACCATGGCCGAGCGTGACGCGCTGGCGGCCGAGCTGGAAGAAGCCAGGGCGGCGTTCGCAGAACCCGCGGCGACCATCGACGGTTTGCGGACAGAAACCGCGGCTCTGACGGCTCAGCTCGAGGCATCCCAGGCCGAGGTCGCCGAGCTGCAGGGCGAGGTTGCGTCCATCCAGGGAATGAAAGAACGTTACAAGGGAAGCCTGCCCCTGAGCTGGGTTCTTGCTGCCACGCTGGTCTGTCTCATTGTTGGCCTGCTCGGAGGTTTGTGGTGGTCTGACTACCGCAGCCGTAAGCGCCACGGGGGTATCCGGATTTACTGACGCAAAGTAAACCGGGTCCTGCTCAGGCGGCTACGGTCACGTCGTCGCCACATCCTGTACGCAGTGGCAGTGCCGTGTCCTTGAAGAGCTGGTCGATGTCTTCCTGTGCATTCGCGCGCCGCAGCTCATTCATCTGAGGCTCCGTGACGTGCGTTGCGAATAACTGGATGAAGTCGAACATGTAGCGGCGCAAGACGGCGTCCTTGCGAAAGCCGATCCAGGTCGTGCTTCTCGGGAACAGCCCTTCCGCATCGATCACCTGCAGGTCCTTGCGGTCGGAGCAATCCGCCGCCATGCTGGCAACGATCCCGACCCCAAGGCCCATGCGCACATAGGTCTTGATCACGTCGGCGTCGCGCGCCGTGAAGCCGACGTTCGGTTCGAGTCCCTCACTGGCGAACGCCTGCTTCAGGGACGACTGCCCGCCGAAACTGAAGACGTAGGTTACGAGCGGAAATTCCACGAGATCGTGGAGTGTGATCTTTCTTTTGAGCCGGGTCAGTTCGTGCCCCTTCGGCACGATGATCGAGCGATCCCAGCGATACCCGGGAACCAGCAACAGATCCGAAAACAAATCGCTGGAACCCGTCGCTATGGCGAAGTCAATATCGTTTGCTGCAACCATGTCGGCTATCTGCTCCGACGTACCCTGGTGCAGGTTCAGGCTGATGTTTGGGAAATGCTTGCGAAACTCGGTAATGATCTCTGGCAGGACGTATCGGGCTTGCGTATGGGTGGTGGCGATCGAGAGCTCACCGTTCTCTTCGTCGTAATAGTTGGAAGCCAGGCTCCGAATATTTTCGACCTCCTGCATGATCACGCGTGCGCGCTTGATCACGCCTTCGCCCGCCGGCGTGATCCTGTCCAGGCTCTTGCCCTTGCGCGAAAACAACTGCATTCCCAATTCTTCTTCCAGCAACTTGAGCTGCTTGCTGACCCCGGGTTGCGAGGTATACAGGCGCTCGGCGGCAGCCGTGATATTGAGGCCGTTGTCCACGATGGCCAGGAGGTACTTGAGTTGTTGAAGCTTCATGTTGGGTATTTTTGACCGCGATCGTCCCATTCAGTTTCAATTTGCTGCTGAGCAAAGCGTGCGTCAGCTATCGTCGATCATATAACGACGCGGCATAAAGGCAGAAATTAGCCGTCTTTTAAGCCGGCGATGTAGCCGGCTACAGTGCAGCAATGCGCTATGGCAGGCCGTTGCCATGCGCAATTTTCCGGGTATTCCCGACCTGTCAGGGCGCGCCGGGGTCACGCAGGGTGCGGCAATTTGTGCTAAACAAGTGTCATGATCAGGAAGAGTTAAGGAATAAGAAATGATCTATAACAATATTCTGGAAACCATCGGTAACACGCCGGTTGTGCGCCTGAATCGCATGGGTCCGGAGCATGTCGATCTTTACGTCAAGGTAGAGTCCTTCAACCCGATGGCCTCCGTAAAGGACCGCCTCGCGTTCGCGATTATCAACGACGCCACGCAAAAGGGGACTCTTGAACCTGGTCAGACTGTGATCGAAGCGACGTCCGGAAACACCGGCATTGCGCTGGCCATGGTCTGCGCCGCCACTGGGCATCCGTTTGTCGCCGTGATGGCAGATTCGTTTTCCGTCGAGCGCCGCAAGGTGATGCGTGGCCTGGGCGCCAAAGTGATTCTGACGCCGGCTGCCGAGCGCGGCACCGGCATGGTCAAGAAGGCCGCAGAACTCGCCGCTGAACACGGCTGGTTTCTCGCCCGGCAGTTCGAGAATCCTGCGAATCCCGAGTTTCACCGCAATACGACCGGACCGGAAATTCTCTCCGACTTCGCGGGCAAACGGCTCGACTACTGGGTGACGGGCTACGGTACCGGTGGCACGATGACCGGCGCCGGCGAGATGCTCAAGGCGGCGCGACCCGATCTAAAGGTAGTTGCGACCGAGCCGGCGGCAGCCGCGCTGCTCGCAGGTGCCGAATGGGCGCCACACAAGATCCAGGGCTGGACCCCGGACTTTATTCCCGAAGTGCTGAGTCGCGACGTCTACGATGAACTGCGTACGGTGTCCGACGATCGTTCGATCGAGGTATCGCGCGAACTGGCCGCGAAAGAGGGCATCTTCACGGGCATTTCGTCGGGCGCAACCCTGGCGACGGCGCTGGATGTTGCCGATGAGGCTCCGCAGGGTTCCGTCATCCTGGCCATGCTGCCCGATACCGGCGAGCGCTACCTGAGTACGCCGCTGTTTGAAGGCGTAAATGAGGGGTCTGACGACGTCTGGCTCGGAGGCCTCTGAGTAGTCCGTAATTAGCTGAAACCACAAAGGAAACTGCCCGCGCTTGAGACCTGTGTCACAGCAGCGCGCGTCAGTGGCTGGCATCGTGGGGCCTGACACTGTGCCGTTGGCACGGAGCGAGCATGAGCGCGGATATTCAGGACCTGACACCCAGGAAGAAGATGAGCAAAGCCGAAGGCTTGCTCCATTCGCTCGTGCCTCGCGCGCAGTGTTTCTGCTTCTACGACAATGATGGGAAGTGTGTCTGGAGCAGTGACGGCGTCGATGATCGCGAGATTGATAATTTCGTCGGCGACCTTCCCGAGGATCTTGTCGACAAGATCGTCGAACGTGATGACGTTATCCGGCGCACCCTGGCGTCCGGCCGCACTGCCCTGGCCTTACCGGCATACGGTGACGGTGAGCAGCGAATCGGAATGCTCGTGGCGCTGTTTTCAAGGAATGCCGGCAAGTCGTCCTGGTTCAATCCCAGCCTGCTCAAGAGCATCCTGGAGCCGGCACTCGAAGTCATCGGTGAGAGTCTCAGCGTGGACCGTGAACTGGCTGCGGCAAGAGACAATGCGCGCAACGTTGAAAAAGAACTCAAACTTGTCTACGAGGTAGACGAGAAGATTCATGGGGCCAAGACCAGGCATTCGAGCCTTGGCCACCTCATAGGGCAAAGCGGGCGCTTCCTGGGAATCAACTACAGCGTCCTGTTGATTCCGTCCAAGCGAATCCGGATCAGTGCGACGCACGCGAACTGGAAGAATGTGAAACGCAAGGTCCTCGATCGCTACCTCGTCGAACAACTGTTGCCGAAACTCGAAGGACAACGCACCCCTGTAATTTTCCAGATCCCGGCTGTCGAAGGATCCGAAAAACCAGCCGAACATGGCTACCAGGCCCTGTTGAGTCCTCTGCTCGATGGGCAGGGCAATGTCGAGGGGGTCGTGGCGCAGCTCGGCCGTGTCGACAACAGCGAATTCTCTACCCACGACGTGCGTTTCATGACGCACATCGTACGCAAGGTCGAATACGTGATCGAGCGGACCTTTGACGCAATGACCGGTTTCATGAATCGGATCGGATTCGAGGATCAGTTGCGAGAGTCCTGGAAGGCGCTGTCCGAAGCTGACGCCGCCCACCAGCTGATCTACTTTGATCTCGATAACCTGCAGCTTGTCAACGATCGCTTCGGACGTAAAGCCGGTGACGCGGTCATCCTGCGTTTTGCCAGGCTGCTCGAGGAAGATCTACCGATGACCGGCGTCTTGTCGCGACTGACCGGCGATGACTTTTGCATGATCCTGACCCATGCCGATACGGAGACTGCGCTCGAGTTTGCGCAGAATGTGCGCAGTAAAGGTGAGTCCCTGCGCTACCTTGAAGGCGACATGTCTCTCCAGGTGACGATGAGTATTGGTATTGCGGAATTCAGTCGTGCGAGTGGCGACATTGCCAACGCCCTGACAACGGCCCGCATGGCGTGCGAATCCGCCAAGGATCATGGCAGGGACCGCATCGAAGTTTACGACGCGGGTGACCAGAGCATGCTCAGACGTTACGACGACATGCAGCTCGTCGCGGAGATTCAGCAGGCACTGGACGGCGATGGCTTCGAGCTACTGGCGCAGCCTATCATCAGCTTGAAAGATGGCGACGATACTCGCTGCTATGAAGTGCTTCTGCGAATGTCTGATGCGGACGGTGAGCGAGTGCCGACCAATGCGCTGTTCTCTGCGGCAGAGCGTTACCGCATGATGCCGCAGATCGATCGGTGGGTTGTATCGGAGTCAATCGCCAGGCTCCTGGAGATTCAGGCTTACCCTGCCGGTGAAGACGCCAGCTTCTCGATAAACCTGTCGGGGCAGTCGCTGGGCGACGATGAATTCCTCAGCTTCATCGAAGAGGAACTCGAGCATAGCGGCATCGCCGCATCGTCGGTGACCTTTGAAATCACCGAGTCCGCCGCCGTATCGAACCTCAGAAAGGCACAGGAATTTATCAACCGCCTGCGCGAACTGGGTTGCAAGATATCGCTCGATGACTTTGGAACAGGTCTGAGTTCCTTCGCCTACTTGAAGGACTTCAATGTCGATGCGCTGAAGATTGATGGCGGATTTATCCGCGATATCGTGGACAATCGAATTTCGGAATCGATGGTCGCCGCGATTACCCAGGTTGCCAAGGTGATGGACCTTCGGACGGTAGCCGAGTATGTCGAGACCGACGAGGCGCGCGAGCGGGTCACCGCACTGGGTGTCGACTTCGCCCAGGGTCACGCGATTGGCCGGCCCGCCGCCATCGAATCCCTGCTTGCCGATGTCTCCGACGAGGAAGAATCTTCAGTCGGCTAGACGCCGGAACGCGCCGCAAGCCCGTTTTTCGATAGACTGCACGCCATGAGTGCCAGTCTCGAGACCCTGCCCGATATTCTGCATGAACCGGTGACGCGCTGGCTGGAGCGCTACGGTGAGACTGATGTCGCAACAGAGCTGGCGCAGCTCGTCGCGTGCAGTGAGTTTGCCGGCCACGTTGTGCTGCGTGAGAAACGTTGGTTCCAAAACAATGTTGCAGCGTTCGTTCACCCGCCCGATACGCAGCACCTGGAAGCGTTTGTCGCAGACATCGTTAGCACCAGTGCCGGCGTCGCGGAGGTCCAGTCGAGACTCCGCGTGTTCCGTAACCGTTTCCTGCTGCAGGTGCTCTGGCGCGAGATTTTCGGTCTTGCCAGCCTGGACGAGACACTGGCGTCATTATCGCTGCTGGCGGACCGGCTGCTTGACGCCGCGTGCCAGTATGCCGAGAGAGCCTGTCTGCCGCGCTACGGCGTGGTTCGCGATGCCGCAGGCAACCGGGTGCCTCTCGTGGTACTGGGAATGGGAAAGCTCGGTGGCCGCGAGCTGAATTTCTCGTCTGATATCGACCTGATTTTTCTCTACCCGGAGGCAGGCGAGACCGACGGACCCAGGAAGATCAGCGCACAGGAATACTTCGGACGCCTGACACGCCAGGTTGTCGCACTGCTCGATGAAACGACGGTCGACGGCTTCGTCTTTCGTATCGATACGCGGTTGCGACCGTTCGGTGACAGTGGGCCGCCCGTCGTGAGTTTCGGGGCACTGGAATCGTACTTGTTGCAGCACGGCCGCGACTGGGAACGCTATGCGTACGTGAAGGCCCGTATCGTTGGCCCAATGCCCGACGATGCTGTCGTCGCCGATTTGCACCGCAACCTCATCCAGCCGTTCGTCTATCGGCGCTATGTCGATTTTGGGGTGTTCGAGTCGCTGCGCGAAATGCACGCGATGATCGCGGCCGAAGTGAAGCGCCGCGATTTGCAGGGGAACGTGAAGCTTGGGCCCGGGGGCATTCGCGAGGCGGAGTTTGTCGTGCAGTCGCTGCAGCTCGTGCGCGGAGGCAGTGAGCCCGCGCTGCAATCGAGGGAACTTCAGAAGGTCTTGCCGCTGCTGGTCAGCAACCGGGGACTATCGGAAGTGGGTGCTCAGCGGCTGAGAAAAGGCTATCGATTCATGCGTCGCCTCGAGAATTTCATCCAGGCCATGCGCGATCGCCAGACGCATGAGTTGCCGACCGATGAAACGGATCGTGCCCGCCTGTACCTGGCCATGGGATACCCCGACTGGGATTCCCTCGTGTCTGCAATCGATGCGCATCGCGATGCGATTTCATCGCAATTCGAAGAGGTGGCCTTTCGTGATTCCGCCGCCGAAACGCCGCTGCAAAAGCACGTTGAGCAGGCGTGGAAGGGCGATGTCGACGAGGCGGCCTGGCGCGGGCTCTTCGAAGAGCAGGGGATCGGCCATGCGCAGGACGTGGCGGGTGCCCTGGCCAGCTTTGCGAATGGGTCGGTAACACGGCAGATTGATTCTGCTTCCAGAGAGCGCCTGCAGCGCTTCATTCCGCTCCTGGTATCGGAGGTTGCGAAGAGCGATCGGCCGCTGCGCGCGATGACGCGCACGCTGTCGGTCGTTGAACGCATCCTGCGGCGCAGCGCCTACCTCGCGCTGCTCAACGAGAATCATGCTGCGCTGTCGCGCCTGGTCGATCTCTGCGCGCGCAGCCACTACATCGCGGACCAGATTGCGCGCTACCCGGCACTTCTCGACGAACTCCTGGATCCGCGACTGTTTTCTGAAGCCGTTACGAAGAGCGAACTCGCGGCAGACCTCAGTGCGCGGCTGGCCAGTGCGGACAGCGATAGTGAAGCCAGTATGAAGGTCATCGGCCAGTTCCATCGCTCGACGATGTTTCGCATTGCCGTTGCCGATTTTAATGGTCAACTGCCGATCATGAAAGTCAGTGATGGTCTGACCTGGCTGGCCGAAGCCGTGCTGGAGGCGGTCCTGCGAGTTGCCTGGAGCGACCTGGCGCACCGGCATGGCGTCCCGCGGTACCGGGTCGATGAAGTCGACCATGAGGCGGGTTTCGGCATTGTTGCGTATGGCAAGCTGGGTGGGCTCGAACTGTCTTACGGCTCAGATCTCGATATCGTGTTCCTGCACAACTCGTCGGGCGCAAAACAAATGACGGACGGGAAGAAGCCGCTCGACAATGCGCTGTTTTTCAGCCGGCTCGTGCGGCGCCTGGTCCACTTCCTGACCACGCAGACCGGGTCTGGCCAGCTCTACGAGATCGACACGAGGCTCCGGCCCGACGGTGGCAAGGGTCTGCTCGTAACGAGTACCGAGGCCTTTGAACGCTACCAGGATGAAAACGCGTGGACCTGGGAACACCAGGCGCTGCTGCGCACGCGCGCCGTGGCGGGTAGCGCGGAGGTCGCGGCGGAATTTGAACGTATTCGGCGAGAGACGCTGATCGGACGCGTGCGGCGCGATAAGCTGCGCGCGGACGTTGTCGAGATGCGGCAGCGCATGCGCAAAGAGCTGGATCGGAGTGATCGTGACCGGTTCGACCTCAAACACGGCCGGGGCGGGATCGGCGACATCGAGTTCCTCGTTCAATATCGGGTGCTCGACGAGGCAGAGCGGCGGCCCGACGTCATCAAATATTCCGACAATATCCGGCAGCTGGACGCGCTGGTGGCCGAAGGCTGCGTGGCGCCGGACGTTGGCCTTGCGCTGCAGGATGCCTATCGCGGCTATCGCCTGCGTCAGCACCACCTCGTTCTCGACGATCAGCCGCCGCTCGTGGCGGCGGGCGAGTTCGAGGAAGAGCGGGCGTTTGTCGCCAAAACATGGGACGACTGGCTGGGTTGAGCTTATAATTCGCGTCCAGCGATCTGAACGAGACGAGGAAGCACGTGGCATCCAGAGCGGGAACCGTAGACCAGAACCTGATACCGGCCAATGCGCAGAACAAGTACGGGGTGCGCCGGGGGGACCTGCCGCTGAGCTGCCCGATGCCCGGCATGTACCTGTGGAACTCACATCCCAAGGTGTACATTCCCATCGAGGAAACCGGTGAGGCCAAGTGCCCGTACTGTGGCGCGCAGTATCACATGCTGGACGGCGCGGAATAACGGCGTGTATATCGTCACCGGCGGCGCCGGATTCATCGGCAGTAACCTGGTCCGAGCACTCATCGATCGCGGGTATGACAATGTCGTCGTCGTGGACGATCTCGAGGATGGTCACAAGTTCATCAATATTGCGAACCTCGGGATAGCCGATTACCTCGACAAGGATGATTTCCTGGAACGCCTGTCTTCCGACGCGGCGTTTGGCAGCGGCATCAAGGCCATCTTTCATCAGGGCGCGTGTTCGGCGACGACCGAGTGGGATGGTCGTTACATGATGAAGAACAACTACGCCTACTCGCAGACCCTGCTGCATCACTGCCTGGAGAAGAAGACACCCTACATCTATGCATCGTCAGCGGCGGTTTACGGTGGCGCCACACAGTTCGTCGAAGATCCGCTGTTCGAGGGGCCGCTCAATGTCTATGGCTATTCGAAGCTGCAGTTCGATCGCTATGTCCGGCGGGTGGCAGCGGACCCGGCAAGCCAGGTCGTTGGCCTGCGATACTTCAACGTCTATGGTCCGCGCGAGCAGCACAAGGGATCCATGGCCAGTGTCGCTTTCCATCTCAACAACCAGGTCCTCGAGGATGGGGAAGCGAGGTTGTTTGAGGGCACGGACGGTTATGGCGACGGCGAGCAGCAGCGCGACTTCGTTTACGTTGACGATGTGTGCGCGGTCAACCTGTGGTTCCTCGACAACCCGGCGGTGTCAGGTATTTACAACGCCGGCACCGGAAGGGCCCAGACCTTCAACGACGTCGCCAACGCGGTTCTCAAGTGGCATGGCAAGGGCAAGATCCGTTACATTCCGTTCCCCGATCACCTCAAAGGCGCCTACCAGAGCTTCACCGAGGCAGACCTGACGCAATTGCGCGGCGCCGGCTGCGACGTCGAGTTCAGGCCCGTCGAAAAGGGCGTCAAAGACTACCTGGACCAGCTTTGCGGAACGCATCAACACTGATCGTCGGTCCATCCTGGGTCGGTGACATGGTCATGGCCCAGTCGGTGTTCACATTCCTCAAACGTCGGGACCCTGATCGGGACCTGGATGTGCTCGCGCCCGAGTGGTCATTGCCGATCGTCGCGCGCATGCCTGAGATTCGTCTGGGTATAGCCTCGGAAACGGCGCACGGCGAGATCGGTCTCAAGAAGCGGCGGCGGATTGCGGCCGACCTCGGAAAGCGCGGCTACGATCGCGCCATCGTGCTGCCGCGTTCATTCAAGGCGGCCCTGATTCCCTGGCTCGCCGGCATACCGGTGCGAACAGGATATCGTGGTGAGACACGTTTCCTGCTGATCAACGACGTACGGCCATTCGACCGGAAGGTGCTCGACCAAACCGTGAAGCGGTTTGTGGCGCTGGGACTCGAGGGCGGTGAGGCGCTTCCGGAGGCGCTGCCGGATCCCGCGCTGGACATATCGACGGCAAACCAGGCAAGCGTGTTGCACGAGCTGGGTCTCGATCGTGAACGACCCGTCATCGCCATGATGCCTGGTGCCGAATACGGGCCGGCCAAATGCTGGCCGCACGAATACTTCGCCGAGCTCGCCGGCAGGCTGGACGCGGCCGGGTACGCGGTCTGGATTCTGGGTTCAGCCAAAGACGGTGCGGCGGGCGATGCCATTGCGGGCGCCTCAAATGCCGTCAATCTCTGCGGCAAGACCTCGCTCGAGGACGTCATCGACCTGCTGGCCGCCTGCGAGCAGGCCGTTTCCAACGATTCCGGACTCATGCATATTGCGGCGGCGGTCGGGATCCATGTGCACGGCATTTATGGTTCATCGTCGCCGAAATTCACGCCACCACTCACGAAAAGCCGCGATATTCACGAATTGGACCTGGAGTGCAGCCCTTGTTTCGAGCGTGAGTGCCCGCTGGGTCACCTGAAGTGCCTCAGGGACCTGCGGCCCGAGCGAATTTTCGACAAAATTCTCGTGAAAAGTGGTTAAATAGCGCGATCGTCGAAAAACGTTTCGATTTTCTCGATCACGTCACTGATCTGTATCAGATCCATGGCATCCGCGTGCCGCACCCGCTGACCCCAACGCACCGCGTCGACATTTTTGCCAAGATAAGCCCTGATCGCGTCAGGATAGCGATTGATCGTGTATTTTCCTGAATTATAGGGGCCGGTTCGGCCCGGATTCGAGGTGGCATAGAGGCCGATGACCGGGGTTCCGAGCGCGGTCGCCATATGGGCCGGTCCGGAATCGGGGCAGATGACAAGATCGGCCGCCCCGACCAGTGCGGCCAGTTGCTTCAACGTGGACTGGCCGACAAGGTTGTTTGCCTGGCTGCCTTCACTGAGGGCGGCGCCATATTCCTTTTCCTTGGCGGTGGGTCCGCCCGTGAGCAACACGCGGGCATCATGCTTTGACTCGAGGTGCGAGATCACGGCGGCGTAGTTTTCGATACGCCAGTCTCGGAAATTTCTCGCCCGCTGGCTGCTGCACGCGCTGATGAGGACCAGCGGCTTGCCGGGTGCTCTGTAGCTGTCTGCGAACGACTCATCGGCAGCGGCGATCGGAATGTCCCAGCGCAGGGGTTTCTCGATCGCGCCAATAGCCGTCGCGAATGCCATCATGGCCTCCATCGCATGTTCGCCATGCGCGGCATCGATACGACGATTGGTGAACAGCCACTGAAGGTCTTTCGCTCGCGCCCTGTCGAACCCGAGTCTGGTGTCCGCGGGCAACGACCGGATCAGCAGGTTGGCACGCAGTGAGGCGTGCATGCACAACGCGACATCGAAGCGCTGCCCCTGTAATGCCTCGCGCACATCCCGGTACGCGGCTCGACCTCGTGACTTGTCAAAGACGACGAACCTGATGTCGGGGATGTCGGCCATGAGAGAGGCTTCGGTCTTGCCGATAACCCAGGTGATGTCCGCGTCGGGCCAGTTGTCCTGTAAGCGCCGGATCACCGCGAGTGCATGGCAGGTATCGCCAATTGCAGACAGGCGCATGACGCAGATACGGTCAGGCTTCGATTGCAGGAGCAAATCAGGCAATATCACGTCACCAGAGGCTAAGGAATTGGGTCCGTTGACCGAAACTGTCGAGAAGACCAGAAACGGCGCCATCCTATACGATAAGGCCATCATCAACCAGATTTCGGATGAGCGCTTCACACCACAGGGGTGGATGCACGCCGAGTTACTGACGGGTGCGCTGGGGTCGGGTGGCCGTGGTAGCACGATGTTCGTTGGCAACGTGCCGCGACAGTTCGTATTGCGCCATTACATGCGTGGCGGCCTGCTGGGCAAGCTGGTCAAGGACAGCTACATATTTTCAGGGGCCGACAAGACCCGTCCGTTTCTCGAATGGCGGCTGCTCGACAAACTGGCGTCAAACAACATGCGCGTGCCGCGCCCGGCTGCCGCACGCTACGTGCAGCGCGGCACGTTTTACACGGCCGACATCATCACGGTACGCATCCCCGGCATTGTGCCGCTCTCCCAGTATATTGCCGACAACGACCCCGACGAGGCGTTCTGGAACTCGGTAGGCGCAGCGATCCAGGAGTTTCACGCGACCGGCGTTTACCATGCCGACATGAATGCCTACAACGTGCAGATCGATCCCGACGGCTTGATGTGGATGCTCGATTTCGACAAAGGCAGGCTCCGTAAGCCGGGTCCGTGGCAACAGGAAACGCTCCGCCGTCTGCACCGGTCGCTACGCAAAATCGTCGGGCTCGACCCGCGACTGCATTTTCGCTCCAATAACTGGGAGCAATTGCTGGACGGCTACTTCAACGCATCGAGATCGGCGTAATAGTCCGGGTAGCCGTCGGGCAGATCCTTGAACTTGCGGTGAATCCAGAAGTACTGCTCGGGGCAGGATCGGATGTGCTCCTCGAGCAGCCGCACGTAGCGCCGCGTATCTTCAGCCGGATCACCGCTCGGAAAGTCGGTGAGGGCCGGCAGCAGCACGAGTTCGTAACTCGCGTCGGGCAGCCGCCGTGGAAAGAAGGGAACCACGGCCGCATTGCCCAGGCGAGCCAGGGTCGATGTCGCCGTCGTGTGCATTGAAGGCACACCAAAGAACTCGATGATTTCCGAGCCTTTTCGATTGTAGCTCTGATCGGGCGCATACCAGACGGACCGTTTACTGCGAAGGCTGCGAACCATTTTCTTGATGTCGCGCTTCTCAATGGTCGTGTCCGCGGAAACTTCGCGTCCCGATCGCTGCAGCTCTGTCATGAATTCCGAGCGGTTCTTCCGAAACACCGCATCGAATGGCGGAATGGCTTCCGCGAGTAAGCGGCCGGAAATTTCGAGTGTCGTGAAATGCGCGCTCAGCAGGATGACGCCCTGGCCGTTGGCCAGCGCGTCATTGACGTGTTCCGCACCCACAAGCCGCGTTATGGATCGCAGATGGCTGATGCTTGCCCAGCGGCCCAGCCCCATCTCGATCAGCATCATGCCGAGTGCTTCGAAATGCCGGCGCGCCACGGCGTTGCGTTCGGCGGCAGCCAGGTCAGGAAAGCAGAGCTCGATATTGCGTCGCACGACGGCGCGACGCTTCCCGCCAGTCGCGTGCGCAACTCGGCCTATCGCACGTCCCGTCGCCAGCGCGGCGCGATGCGGCAACAAACAGATGAGGCGCAGGAATCCCATACCGAGCCATACCGGCCAGTATTGGGGCGCCCAGTAACTGGATAGAGGTTTGCGGTCGCCGCTCATGCGTTCTTGTTTTCAGGGTGGAAGCTGGATATTACTCCGACATCCCGTCCACGTAACCACCGGCATCCTCGTGCCGCGGCACGTCCGACACCGCTTCTTCAGAGACCACGTCCTCGGCCTGGATCCCGACATGGAATGCGGCGAAGCCAGGCATCACCACCTGGTTGCGAGCCATGCCGATAATGCGGCCCGAGTAGGGTGAGCGCAGTTCCGAACGCGCGTTGCTCATCGGGTCCGTAATCGTGCCCAGCAGGTCGCCCTTGCGCACGGTGCTTCCCAGGCTGACATCGGCGAGCAGGATGCCGCCATTGTCGGCACGCACCCACGATGAACGGTAGTAGACCGGTTCTGGATGATCGCCCCAGCGACGCCGCTTCTTCACCATGCCCAGCGTCGTAAGCAAGGTCTCAATGCCCTTAACGCCATGTTTCACTTCCGCCAGTTCCAGCTGTGCCGGACCGCCGGCCTCAACCGTAACGGCGGGAATACCGGCCATCGTCGCGGCGTAGCGCAAGGTACCGACCGTCGGCTGGCTGTGCAGCACGACCATCGAGCCAAAACCCAGGGTCAGCGTAACGACGTCCGGATTGCGCAAATCGGCGCGAATCTGTGGCAGGTTGGCTCGTTCGAACGAGCCGGTATGCAGATCAACGAGCGCATCGCAGTGCGCGACGACATCCTTGAACAGGGCGTGCGCAATACGCGCGGCGGCACTGCCGTTCGGGTTGCCCGGAAAGTAACGATTCAGATCGCGACGGTCCGGCAGGTAGCGTGAGCCGCGTCGAAAGCCCTGCACATTGACAATGGGGACACCGATGACCCGGCCGGAGAGTTTGTCAGGATCGATGTCGTGCAAGACACGCCGAACCATTTCGATACCGTTGAGCTCATCGCCATGCACGGCGGCCGTGAGGCAAAGCGTCGGGCCTGGACGCTCTCCGTTGACGACCAGCACCGGCGTCGAGACCGGTACGCCCTCAAACAGCTCCGTGGCTGCCCATGCAAGGCGCTGCGCCGTTCCCGGCTGGACTTCCTGCCCGAGCAACAGTAGCGGCTCGGCCTGGCCCTCGGCCGTCGTAACGGCATCGGCCAGCGGCACATCGTGTTCGTGGGCCGGAACCGCTTCGACGAGCTCCTCAGCGACGACGGCGGTTTCGCTGGAACGCGAATCCTCATCAAAGGTCGAATCCTCACGCAGGTCAACGCCACTGTCGGTCTGCTCAACGGCAGTCTCGCCGCCGAGTGCGGTGCCGGCCGTAAACGACAGGCACAACAGGGCAAACACTCTGACGAAATGCGTAGTCATCCGGGTCTGTCGGCAAATTGCGCTCATGATACTGTTCAAAATACGGCAAAATGCCGGGAATTTCCGTGAACTAATCAATAATTTGCGATTGAAACCTGAACGAAACCAAATGACAAGCTTTTACCGCTACCTGATCCTCTTCGGTTTTCTCGCCATGGGCGCCGCCCGGGCTGCTGAGCCGTTCCCGCAACCGCCCGAATTACAGCCCGATGTCGACTTCTGGGTGGCTGTCTTCACGGAGTACTCGACCGACGAAGGCGTGCTGCATGACAATCGCAATCTTGCCGTCGTCTACGAGCGCCTCCAGATGCCGGCCAAACTGTCCCGGCGCGAGCGCAATCGGCGCGTCGACAAGCGCCGCAAGGCGCTGCAGGCGACTCTGCGTGTCCTTGCCGCCGGCAAACGCGACAACCTGAGTACCGAGGAAGCGCGCGTGCTGGCGCTGTGGCCCGAGAACGTTAGCAACAGCGAACTTACTGCCGCCGTGAAGCGCATTCGTTACCAGCAGGGGCTCCGGGAGCGCTTCAGGAGCGGGCTTGAGCGTTCCGGGCGCTGGCGCGACCACATCAATAGCGAATTCACAGCCCTGGGCGTGCCCGTTGATATCGCCGCACTGCCGCACGTCGAGTCGTCCTACAACCCGGATGCCCGGTCACATGTCGGCGCCTCCGGCATCTGGCAATTTACGCGTAGCACGGGCCGCCGTTTCATGCGCGTCGATCATGTCGTCGACGAACGCAACGATCCCTTTGCAGCGACGCGCGCCGCCGGCCGCCTGCTTGCCTATAACTACTCAATAACGGGTAACTGGCCGATGGCCATTACCGCCTACAACCATGGCCTGGCGGGTGTCAGGCGTGCGATGCGCAAATACGGCGACACGGCCTACGTTGATATCCTGCGCAAATACAACGGCCGAACCTTCGGCTTTGCGTCGCGAAACTTCTACGTGGCGTTTCTGGCCGCGCGCGAGGTGGACCAGAATGTCGACAAGTACTTCCCGGGCGTCGTCCCCGAGAAACCGACGCCTTATGCCACCGTGAAGCTGCCCACCTACGTATCGGTGAAGGGGCTGAGCAAGGCGCTCAACGTGTCGGCGACACAGATTGCGAAACACAATCCGGGCCTGCAAGCGACGATCTGGCAGGGCAGCAAGTACCTGCCAAAGGGCTACGATCTGCGCTTGCCGACATCCGCGACAAAGGCGCCACTGGATCGGCTGATTGCGTCATTGCCGGGCGATGCGACGTTCGCGGAGCAACTGCCGGACATGTACCACCGGGTGGCACGTGGTGACACGTTGTCGCAGATTGCCGAGACCTATGGCACGCGCGTGTCGACGCTCGTCGCGCTCAACCAGCTGGGCAGCAGTCATCGAATTCGGGCGGGCCAGCAGCTGCGTTTGCCCGCCGCGGGACCGCTTGCCGCGGCCACTGAACCGGCAGGGCCGGTGGTACAGACGCCTGCGGCAGAGGAGCCTGCGGTTGTCGCAAGCGTAGCGCCGGCCAGTCAGCCGGTTGCGGAGATGACACCGGGTGCCATGGCGAGCGACCTTGCGTCCTCGATGCTGGGGACCATCCAGACCGCCTTGCTTTCCGATCCGAGCGACTACAGCGTCGCGGATGACAACACGATCGAGGTGCAGCCGCTCGAAACACTCGGTCACTTTGGCGACTGGCTGGACATCAAGACACAGCGACTCCGGGATCTGAACGGGCTGGCATTTCGCACGCCGGTTGCGGTTGGGCAGCGCATCCGCCTCGATCTCGGTACCGTCGACGCGAAAACATTCGAAGAGCGGCGCATCGCCTACCATCGCGCACAGCAGGACAGTTTCTTCCGTCAGCACGTCATTGCCGGCGCCACCGAGCATACGATCAAACGAGGCGAGTCCATCTGGATCATCGCGCTGCGTCAATACGACGTGCCGCTGTGGCTGTTCCGCCAGTACAACCCGACGCTCGACCTGCAAAACGTGCGCCCTGGCACCAGGGTGCAGATTCCTCTCCTGACGGATGCGGGTTAGTGGCGGCGCGCCACCAGTACCTGGCGATTCGCCTGCTGCCTGTCGTCCTACTGGCAACGGCTGCGGGTTTCTGGTTTGTCGACGTGCAGCAGAGCGGGCCCTGGGCGGTGCGCAACCTGCTGCCATTGCTGGTGCTCGTCATCCTGTCTTTCCTGACCTTATACAGGGGAGGCGGGCGCTGGTCGGGTCGCGGCATGCGTATGCCCCTCGGCACACTGGGTTTCGCGATCCCCGCATTGGGTCTGTCGGCATACCTGCACTATGCCTATGCCGTGAACCTCAATGACATGTTCAGCGGTGCACAATTCCCGGAACGGGTCTTCCGTTACCTGCCGGCCTATACGCTGGGCGCCGGCGGCATTGGTTTTGCGATCGGCTGGATCGCTGGTCGGAATGTCTGAGTGTGGTGGTCGCGGAGCGCCTGCCTTGTTTGTGAAGCGGCTCTTTTTTTCCGTGAACAAGTTTTGCTAGGCTTGGCAACATGAAAAGAATCGCATTAGCAATGATCGTGCTGTTGGTGCCTGGCCTGATGCAGGCCAGCGAGTTCCCGCGAGCCGACCATGTCGTCATTGAGAAGGCGGCACGCCAGTTGCACCTGCTGCAGCGCGGCAAGGTCTTTCGCACGTTCAAGATAGCGTTGGGCATTCAGCCGGTCGGTGACAAGAAGCAGGAAGGCGATTTCAGGACCCCAGAGGGCCGCTACATGCTCGACAGGCGCAATCCAAACAGCGACTACTTTCTCTCGATCGGTATTTCCTACCCGAATTCCACGGATCGTCGGGAAGCGGCCAGTCTTGGCGTCAGCCCCGGCGGCGCCATCATGATTCACGGCCAGCCCAACACGCCGACCCGCTCGGAGGCTTATTATCGGACCCAGGACTGGACCAATGGCTGCATAGCCGTGTCCAACTCTGACATGATCGATATCTGGCTCATGACCGGCGAGAACACGCCCATCGAAATCCGACCCTGAATGCCCGGACAATTCATCGACGCCGAGGTCTGGCCAGAAGGCAGCCTCGAAGTACTCTCGCAATTCGAAGTCGACCAGCTGCAGAGCAGCGGCACCGGTGGGCTCTACCCGTTACTGCGTCGCTGCATGCTGGCGGTCCTGAATTCGGGTAGCGAGTCGGACGACGCGCGTGAGCTGTTCGAGACGTATCGCGATTTCGAAGTCGGTTTCATTCGCCAGGATCGCGGGCTGAAGGTAACGCTCAGGAACGCGCCCGGAGAGGCCTTCGTCGACGGCAAAATGATCCGCGGCACGCGGGAGCTGCTGTCAGCTGTGCTCCGTGACATTGTTTTTACGCAGAACGAGGTCCTCGATAGCGGTCGTTTCGATCTCACGGCATCGGACGGCATTAGCAATGCGGTGTTCCATATCCTGCGCAATGCGCAGCTGATGAAATTGCCGGCGCGAGTCAACCTGGTCGTTTGCTGGGGCGGCCATGCGATCAGTCGCGAAGAGTACGACTATTCGAAGAAAGTTGGCTATGAGCTCGGACTCCGCGGTCTCAATGTCTGCACAGGATGCGGGCCAGGCGCGATGAAAGGCCCGATGAAAGGCGCCACGATCGGTCACGCGAAACAAAGAAATCGGGGTGGCCGCTACGTGGGAATCACCGAACCCGGAATCATTGCGGCGGAGTCACCGAATCCGATCGTTAATTCGCTGGTCATCATGCCGGACATGGAAAAACGACTTGAGAGCTTCGTCAGGATCGGACACGGCATCACCGTATTTCCGGGCGGCGTTGGAACGGCCGAAGAGATTCTCTACTTGCTGGGTGTCCTGCTACATCCGGATAACGTCGGGCAGCCGTTACCGATGATCATGACGGGGCCTGCGTCAGCAGAGCCCTATTTCCGCAAGATCGACGAGTTCGTTGGGGCCACGCTGGGAGCCGCGGCGCAGCAGCGCTACAGGATCATAATCGACGACCCTGCCGAAGTCGCGCGGCAGATGAAAGCAGGACTCAAGGAAGTACTCGAATTCAGAAAGAAGCACAGTGATGCTTTCTATTTTAACTGGCGGCTCAGGGTCGACGATGAATTTCAGCGGCCGTTCGTGGCAACCCACGAGTCGATGAGCGCTCTGGAGATTGATGAGGGGCTGCCGACGCACAAGCTGGCGGCGAACCTGCGGCGCGTCTTCTCGGGCATCGTGTCGGGCAATGTGCGCGAGGATACGGCTGAGCTCATCGAAGAAAACGGGCCGTTCGAGATCAACGGATCGCAGGCGATTATGAGCCTGCTCGACGATCTGCTGACCGGGTTCGTTGCCCAGCATCGGATGAAAATTTCGCACGGAGACTACGATCCCTGCTACGTGATTAAGTAAAACCAAAGCCTAACCGACTGTTTTACAAACAAAAACACGGGTCTGGCATTGTGATGCAGTTCCTGTGATTTTGATGCCCTGGCACTTAACATTTGTTCAAAGGACTTACTGAGCAAAAAGATGCCAGATAGCAAACACATGAGGTGGGACGCCAGTTTCGGTAAGGACGCCGAAGCGGATTCCAAGGCAGACGATGCAGCCGTTGCGGCCATTGAGCCTGCAGCAAACGATGAGGATGGGTGGCAGCAATATCGTCGCTGGATATCCAAAGCGCCGACGCCGAAAGGTCGCCGCGCGGGCATCGACCCATCGCTCTATTCCTGGAAAGGCTATCGCGACTGGAGCGACCAGGTGCGCCGCAATTGGGCGAAAGAGTCCACAGAAGATCAGGACTGAGACACGCCATCTTCAGAATCAGAAACGCCGGCTTGATGCCGGCGTTTTTTTTGTCGCGCCTGTTTGTGATCAGGGTCCGTAACCGGGGCGGAACTGCGTCTTGTTTCTGAGCATTTTCAGGCCACGTTCAGTGTTGTTGAAGCAAGCTGTGACCGGCCTCACAGCCTGCGCGAGATCGCGGTCATATAGTCACTCTCACGGAACACAAATCACGCGACCAGAGTATGTCAAACAAAGCCCAAGAATCGGAATCGCCTGTCGACTCTTTGAAGAACGAAGCGTCTCGACAGCGCTGGGAGCTATTTCATCGCGCGATCGCTCACGCGAAAGAATCAAACAACGCGGCTCTGCATGAAGCGGACGCCCAAAGCGCCGAGGCCGATTGCTCAGGTCCCCTGCTGACAATCGTAAGGTAAATAACTCCATGGAATGCTTCCTGCAATATCTCGATGACCTCGACGACCTGTACGGCGCAGTCGGGCTGGTCTGGGAGCATCTGCGCAGGACGATACTCAAACTGGTTTCGCTCACGATGATCCTGGGCGTGGCTGCCGCCGGAGTCTTGCTGGCTCTCGCTCACCCGCCCATTGCGCTGGCTATATCGACGCTGCTGATCGTGACGCTCCTGTACCGTTCCGTGACCGGAAACCCCGGCAAATGGACCCACGCCGGCTAAGGTTGCAAATCTAGCCCGCTCCAGGGCTTGAAATCGTCAGCTTAAGCCCTATCGTGTCTGACTTTGGTCAGGAGATAAGCGGCGTGGCCGACAAGCGCGAAACACCCAGCAAAGAAACACTCGGATTCCAAACCGAAGTCCGTCAGCTGTTGAAGCTGATGATCCACTCCCTGTACAGCAACAAGGAGATCTTCCTCCGTGAGTTGATCTCCAACGCGTCGGACGCGGCCGACAAACTTCGCTTCGAAGCATTGGCGAAGCCTGACCTGCTTGGCGAAGACGAACTCGTAATTCGTATCAACATCGACAAGGAAAAGCGCCTCCTGTCGGTTACCGACAACGGCATCGGCATGTCACGCGATGAACTCGTGGACAACCTCGGGACGATCGCAAGGTCGGGAACGGCTGAGTTCCTGGAGCAGATGACGGGTGACCAGCAGCATGACGCGCAGCTCATCGGACAATTCGGCGTCGGTTTCTACTCGGCCTTCATCGTCGCCGACAAGGTTACGGTCGATACTCGCCGTGCCGACTCCGACGAGGCCGTGCGCTGGGAATCAAACGGCGAGGGCGAGTTCACGATAGAGGGCATCGAGCGTGAAGAACGCGGCACCTGCGTCACCCTGCATCTGAAAGACGACGGGGCTGAGTTCGCCGAGCCGGTCCGTATCGAGTCGCTGATTCGCAAGTACTCGGACCACATTGGCTTCCCGGTCTCCCTGCACACCGAAGGTGAAGAAGAGACAAAAGTCGTGAATTCCGCCACTGCGCTCTGGACGCGTTCGCGCACCGACGTGAACGATGACGAGTACAGGGAGTTCTACAAGTACCTGTCACATGACTTCGCGGACCCGCTCGCCTGGAGCCATAACCGGGTGGAAGGCAAACGGGAATACACGAGTCTCTTGTATATTCCCGCGGCGGCACCGTTCGACCTCTGGAATCGAGACGCGCCGCGGGGCCTCAAGCTCTACGTGCAGCGTGTGTTCATCATGGACGACGCGGAGCAGTTCCTGCCGCTGTATCTGCGCTTCGTCAAAGGCGTTGTCGATTCGGCGGACCTGCCACTCAACGTGTCGCGTGAACTGTTGCAGCAGCATCCTGACCTTACGGCGATGCGCGGCGCTCTTACAAAACGCGTCCTCGATATGCTGGGCAAGCTGGCAAGCGGCGACGACTACGGGAAGTTCTGGGCCGAATTCGGCCAGGTTCTGAAGGAGGGCGTGGTAGAGGATTTCGCGAACAGGGACAAGCTGGCCAGACTGCTGCGCTTTGCGTCGACGCACTCGGGCAACGATGTCCAGGACCAGTCCCTCGACGACTATGTGTCCCGGATCCAGGAAGGGCAGGACAAAATCTACTTCATCCTTGCCGACAACTACGCGACCGCGGTCGCCAGCCCGCACCTCGAGCAACTTCGGCAGAAAGGCCTCGAGGTTCTTCTGCTGACCGATCGCATCGACCCCTGGCTGGTCGATGGGCTCGCGGAATACGAAGGCAAGACGCTGGTTGATGTGGGTCGATCAGGCCTGGATTTGCCGCAGGATGATGACGCCGACGCCCAGGAGTCTGCCAATAGCGAGCACGATGCGCTGCTGAAGCGGGTCAGGGATGTCCTTAGCGAACGCGTCGAGGCCGTCAATGTCAGCCACCGACTGGTCGACTCGCCGGCCTGTGTGGTTGCGGCCGACGACGATCTCAATCCGCAGCTCAGGCGCATGCTTGAGGCGAGCGGTCAACAGATCCCGGAATCGAAACCGATACTCGAGATCAACATCGACCACCCGCTGGTCGGGCGCCTGGCGGCGGAGTCGGACGACGACAGGTTTGGTGAGCTGTCGAATATCGTGCTGGATCATGCGTTGCTCGCCGAAGGCTCGCAGCTCGAGAACCCGGCCGCGTATGTCCACCGGATGAACAAACTGCTACTCGATATCGAGTCTGGAGCAAACAGTGAATAACGACGACGACAAGAATCTGCGTGACAAGCTCAGTGAGGAGCAGTACCAGGTGACCCAGTGCTCCGCGACGGAGCGCCCGTTTACGGGTAAGTATGTCAATCACAAGGCGGACGGCACGTATCACTGCGTGGTTTGTGACGCGCCGTTGTTCAGCTCGGAAAACAAGTACGACTCCGGGTCTGGCTGGCCGAGTTTCTGGCTGCCGATGGCCGGAGACGCTGTGCGCACGAAGTCAGACGCGTCGCAAGGAATGGTCCGGGTCGAGGTTGTGTGTGCCGCATGCGACGCGCACCTGGGCCATGTGTTCGAGGATGGCCCGCAGCCGACCGGTTTGCGATACTGCATCAACTCCGCATCCCTTGATTTCGAGGATCAGCCCGAATGAGCAGGAACGTACTCACACTCGTATTGTGCGCGGCCGCGCTTGCAACAGCCTGCAGCCAGCCGGAACAGACTGCCGAAGCCGAGCAGGCAGGGATGAATGGAGAACCCGCTGTGGAAGAGGGCGGTGCGAGCAGCTGTCCGCAGGCAGACGAGAACGGCGTTGTCGAAATTCAGCCGGGGTTGATCGCGAAGATCACCAAAGCGGGCTATGGCCGCGCCGCGGTCAGCAAAGACTATGCGGATGTGCACACGACGCTGTGGTTATACGATGAAGCCGCCGAAGGTGGCCGCGGTGACCCGATTTGGTCATCGGGCGGTGTGGATCCTTTTCAGTTCCAGATTGATGCCG
This sequence comes from uncultured Woeseiaceae bacterium, assembly GCA_945787845.1. Taxonomy (GTDB): domain Bacteria; phylum Pseudomonadota; class Gammaproteobacteria; order Steroidobacterales; family Woeseiaceae; genus UBA1847. The sequence goes on from CALZJH010000001.1 coordinate 302,376, forward strand.
GGCAGGTGATCAAAGGCTGGGACCTGGGCGTGACGTGCATGTTGGTGGGTGAAAAACGCGAACTGAAGATTGCACCGGAACTTGGTTATGGCGATCGTGGCAAACCGCCTGTGCCGCCCAACGCCACGCTGCTGTTCGAGATCGAGCTCGTCAAGCTGACGGCCCCCGAATAAGCGCTTAGCGGGCCGGCTCCAGCCTGAATTCAATGCGCCGGTTCTGGCCGCGGCCGTAGCGCGTTGCGTTGTCGGCGATGGGCTGAGTCGAGCCGGCACCGGCGACGACCAGTCTGCGCGCATCGATGCCGCGCTTCTCGAGATGGCTTGCTACGGCCTGCGCGCGTGCGAGGCTGAGCTGCCTGTTCCAGGCTTCGCTGCCCGACGAATCAGAATGTCCGGTGATTGAAACCCTTGAGTCACGGCAAGCGTCCGCCAATGCGATGATGCGGTCGAGAACTGGATACGCCGAGGCCCGCATCTCGGTACCTGACTCCTCGAACGCCACGGGGCCCGGCTTGATCCTCGAGAACTGTTGTTGGCAGAGTGCGGTGGCCGACAGGCTCGTATCGACTTCCATGAGCTCGATATCGATGTCCGTTGCTGCGGGGAGGATAGCGCGCAATGCCGGCAAACGGCTTTCGATAACAGACTTGTCACCGACGATGGCCTTGACCTGAAGTTCGCCCTGTTCGAGGCGGGCGCTTGGGGAGGTCGTTGTCGCAAGCAGGGCCAGCAGTTCGACGGTCGCTTCGTCCCACCACTCGGGAACGACACCGAGGGGGCGGTACTCGAATCGCAGCGCCTGCTGCGGAAAGTGCTGCGCGGCAGCGCGCTTGAGCCGCTGTTCGTGATGTTGTGACGACGTGTGCCCGGACAGCTTGAGGTTGGCGCGATACGCGGTGACACCAAATGCCGCCGGATCGATGGCCGAATAGCCAGGTGTTCGTTCGGGCCTGGAATCGTTGCGGCCCGATTGCATTGGCAACGACCAGACGGTCCCGAAAAGCAGGAGCATGATGGCAGTGATGTTGCGCGGATTGCGCACGAGAATCAGGCGATGACCGCCTGATCGCGCAGTTCACGAGCTTGCCCGATCCAGTCCTCCCGGTAAATTCGGGTGCGGAATCCTTTCAGGCGCCGGGCAACACGATCAATGTCGTATTCGCTCATGTCGGCGATCTGCCGAAAACTGACGATGCCCATCTCATTGAGCGTCTTTTCGATCGCCGGGCCGACACCTTTGATCCTTTGCAGATCATCGCGCCGGTCATGCCCGTCGGCTTCGGGCTCGGCTTCGGGCTCGGGCCGGTAGCCATCGACATTGTCATCCGCCTCCGGCTCCGATGTCCCGGTATCTTCGTCGTTGGAAGCGTCCAGACCGTCGGTGAGATTTTCGGGGTCCGTGACCGGTTCAATGCGCGTCGAATTTTCGAACACCTGTGACTGCAGGCTTTCGAGCTCACGAATCCGCTCGCGCGCATCCTCGAGCGCGGCCTCAAGCTGCTCCGCCTCCTCGTTGCGTGCGCGAAAGCGCTCGATGAGCGGCGGCAGCCGGTTCTGCCAGTTTTCCAGGTCCTGGGTGAGCTGCTCTATGCGCGCGTCCTTCTGGCGAAGAAGGTCATCGGTCGAGCTACGGGCCGCCATGTCGGACTGCAGCTGATCGCGCTCACTAACTGCAACCTCCAGGTTGCTGCGGATGTCCTTGATCTCACGTTGCAGCTCATCGCGACGGCTATAAGCCTCTTGAACTGCAATAGACAGTTCCTTCGCGCGGTTCTTTGCGTCGTTATGAGAGGCCTGGAACTGGCTCACCTGTTCCATGAGTCCTTTATTCTGGTCGATAAGCCGGTCGCCTTCCCGGCGCTGAGCATTGATCTGCTCCTGCCAGCCGGCGCTGACAGCAGCCTTTTCCTGCTTCGCACGCTTACCGCGAAGAACCCAGCCTGCGATCGCACCGACGACTGCTGTGGCGACCATGAGGGCGATGTGAATGGCGCTTAGCTCGGGCATAGGCTGATAGAATCACCGTGGACTACATAAGATCATAATTTTACAGCAGTATTCACAAGTCTATCCACCCCGGACCCCTTAATGAGCCAACATCCTGTTAGCGAAAGACTGTTTATCGACGGTCCGGCCGGTCGGCTGGAAGCCATGGTCGAGCGTCCGGGTGAGGGTGCGCTTGAAGGGTGCGCGGTGGTTTGCCACCCGCATCCGCAGCACGGCGGTACGATGCACAACAAGGTCGCACATACGCTGGCGCGCGCCTTCGTGCGCAGCGGGTATGAGGTTCTGCGTTTTAATTTTCGCGGCACGGAAGCCAGTGAAGGCGACTACGACGAAGGCGTTGGTGAGCTGGACGATGCGCTGACGGCGATCGAATGGATGCGCTCGCGGCACGCCTCTTACCCCTTGTGGCTCGCCGGTTTTTCGTTTGGTGCTGCCATCGCCATTAAGGCAGCGGTAGCGACACATGTCGATGGACTCATCAGCGTGGCGCCGGCGATCAGCCGTTTCGCGCAGGGCCTCTCGTCTCAGCCGCAGTGCCCGTGGTTAATCATCCAGGGCGATGAGGACGAACTCGTCGACATCGAAGAAACGGTCGAGTGGGTGGACTCGCTGGAGCCCGGACCAGAGTTACTGGTCATTCCGCAGGGCGAGCATTTTTTTCATGGCCGCCTCGGCGAGTTGCGGCGAGCCGTCATGGAATTTGTCGCAGAATAAAAAAAGGCCGGGCAATGCCCGGCCTTTCGAGGTCAGTCGGATGACCGCTCAGACCATGTCCTTGAGACCTTTCAGGGCAGTGACCTTGACAACTTTCGTTGCGGGCTTGGCCTTGAACATCATCTCTTCGCCCGTAAACGGGTTGACACCCTTGCGAGCTTTGCGAGCCGGCTTCTTCACGACACGCATTTTCAGAAGACCAGGGATGGAGAACATGCCCGGCGCGCCACGACCGCCAAGGTTCTTCTTGATCTGGCCGTTGAGTGATTCGAATACGGCTGCAATGTCCTTGCGAGTCAGGCCGGTGTCGTCAACGATCTTCGCGTAAATTTCAGACTTGGTAGGTGGCTTTTTGGTGTTCGCTGCCATGAAAAACTAACTCCTAAAAAAAGACGAAACGGGCATTCACCCGCTATGAAAGCGCAGCGACGATAACACTTTTTTTCAGGCCGCGTAAGCACAAAAAGGCCTTTTTTTTAAGCTTTTTTTGCTGTAGCGTGTGGGTACGAAAAACGGGCCCGAGAGGGCCCGTTTTGGTTTGCCTGCAGACAATCGTTATTTTACGAGTCGGTGTAGAACTGTCGCTTGAAGCGCACGTCGGATTTCTGGCTCGATCCTTCCGGGGTTACGCTGATATCGAACACCAGGGTCTCTCGATTTGCGACTGGTGTTTCCCCGATGTAGTAGATCGCGACGACATCGCCGGGCTCTTCTATCTTGCGCATCGTAACGCTCTTGAGCTGCCCGGTCAGATTGACCGTCTTGACCGACACAACGCCCGTCACGGGCATGTCGTCGGCTTTCCTGATGATGGAGACGTTCAGCATTGCACGATTCTTGCTACGCACAATGTTGTAAGCCCTCGCAACTTCGGGTGTCAGTTGGTCGGTTGATTGCGCGCTGAAGTGCACGACGTAGTCACCGATGTCGGCGGAGGTTGCCCCGGCAGGCTGTGCCTCGGGCACGTCCGCAGAGTCGCCGGTTCCGCCGCATGCCGTGACAAGCGCAAGCAGCGAAAAAGAGATCAGAGTTCTCGCCAATGTCATGAAACCACCCCCTCTTTTTTGTAAGTCACTATAAACTATTCACGGCGACTTTGACGAAAAACCGCCGGTTTTGTAGCGTTCTGCCGCGCAAGCGACTGATACTGCTGGGCGGGGCGGGGATTAGATCGGTAGCGGTTTGAACCCGGCAACAACGATTGTCACTGCCGTGATCAGGATGATTGCGGCCAGGGGCGACAGATCCAGCCCCCCGAGCGAAGGGATAATACGGCGGAACGGCGCCAGTACCCGATCCGTCAGCGTATGGATGATGGCCGTCGCCGGATTGTAGCCCCCGGGCGCGATCCAGCTGAGGATGACGCGGATAATGATGGCGAATACAAACAGTCGCAGCGTCAGGAGCACGAGGTCAACAACGGCGGTCACAGCAATCTCCACGAAGCCGGCGCTCTGCCCGTAGATAAAAAGTATCACCAGGATCAACAGGTACTGGATGATATAGGCGACGAGGACGGTGGCTGTATCGACGCGCCCGAAAGGTGGAATGACGCGACGTAACGGCACGATCACGGGCGAGGTGATTTTGAGAATCGCCTGCGCGATGGGGTTGCGAAAATCCGCGCCGAGCCAGGGGAGCAGCAGCCTCAGGAGCAGCACGAACAGGTAAAGCTGTGCTACTGCGTTAATGATGAATACGAGTGCGGCGGTAAGGTTGCTCGGCATGTTCAGTGTCCTGTCTTTCCGGTTTGCTGACTCTCAGAAAGCCTGCAACGCAGCAGTCGCGCATTGCAGGCTTTCCCTTCGGGCACTATTGGCAGCTTGTCCTGCCGCGTTGCGGTCGCTTGAAGTAGCCCGCTAATCCTGCACTCCCGCGCCTCGCAGGACAAGCTGCCAATATCGCTGAGAGCCAACAAACCGGACAGACAGGACACTAGTCCTTTCCGTCTTCGTGTGCCTGGTTGGCCAGATCGACGGCGCGGTCACGTGCAGCGACTACCGCGGCACTGAATATATCCCTGAAGTCCGTGTTGTCGAGAAGGTCGAAAGCCGCGGCTGTGGTGCCGCCTGGCGACCGAACGCGCGCAATCAGCGCGTCCATGGTCTCGCCGGACTGTTCGGCCATCTCGCCGGCGCCGCGTGCCGTCTCAAGGACCAGCGCCAGCGCGTCTTCATAGCTCAGGCCGAGGTCAACCGCGACCTTCACAAGCATGTCCACGAGCAGGTAGAAGTACGCGGGGCCGGTACCCGAGACGGCGGTCACCGTATCGATGTCGTCTTCGCTTGCAACGCGGACGACCGGACCGGTCGTCGAGATGATGTTGGTTGCAGCACGTCGCTGATACTTGCTGGTGTGCTCGTTGGCGAACAGGCCGGAGATGCCGAGCCGCAGCAATGCCGGCTGATTCGGCATAACCCGGACGACGGGCAATTCGCCGCCGAGCCAGTTCTCGATGTCGCCGGCGCGCACGCCTGCGGCGATCGAAATGATCAAAGGCCTGGTTTGCTGCACGAGCGCGGCGAGCGGCTTGCAGACGTTGCACAATATCTGGGGCTTGACCGCAAGGACAATGCATTCGGCTTGGCGAACCGCGTCTTCATTGGCTGCGAAGATCGTCGCACCGGGCAGTTCCTGCGCGAGTGTTTCACGATGCTCCGCCAACGGTTCCGAGATGAGAATATGATGCGGCTCGTAGCCCGCCGACAGCATGCCGCCTGCGAGCGCGCGCGTCATGTTGCCGCCACCAACGTATGCCACTTTTCCGTAGTCCATTTAGCCTGCCTTTCCGTTCCGTGCGCCGAAGAGCGCTGTGCCGATTCTCACTATCGTAGCGTACTCGAAAATAGCGGCGCGATAGTCGGCCGTCATTCCCATCGACAGCGTATCCATCTCGACGCCCGCTTGCCTGACCCGGTCTCTCAGTTCGCGAAGCTGGGCGAAGGGCCTGCGCTGGTCCTCGAAGTCATCGCGTATGGCCGGCAGGCACATCAATCCGCGCAAGCGCAGGCCGGGCAATTCGGCGCAGGCAGCGGCGAGTTCCGGCACCGCGGCCGGCGATGCACCCGATTTGGAGTCCTCATCGTCGACGTTGACCTGCAGGCATACGTTCAGCGGGGGCAGGTCGTCAGGGCGCTGCTGTGACAGGCGCCGGGCCGTCTTAAGCTTGTCGATTGTGTGCACCCAGTCAAAGTATTCGGCGACGATGCGTGTTTTATTGCTCTGGAGGTGCCCGATGAAGTGCCAGGTCAGGTCGAGATCGGCCAGGGCCTCGATCTTCGCGACACCTTCCTGGACGAAGTTTTCGCCGAAATCACGCTGCCCGCAGGCAGCCATTTCACGAATCTTCTCCACGGGCTGTTTCTTGCTGACCGCGAGCAAGCGGACGCCGGCCGGGTCGCGGCCGGCCTCGGTTGCCGCGGAGTGCAGCAAATCGCTGACTATCCTTAAGTTTTCCGTGACTCCAATCACGTTTTAGTCCGTTTGCTTCGTTATACTAGGCTTTAATCTGCTCCGGGTTATGGTAAGTCCGGGGCTCATCCAAGAGGGAGAAATATGGCCGTCGACGTTGCCCAGCTATTGTCGTTCACGGTGAAGAACAACGCTTCTGACCTGCACCTGTCCGGTGGGGTGCCGCCCATGATTCGCGTCGATGGCGACATCAAGCGCGTCAACATGCCCGCGCTGACCCACAAAGACGTCAATAGCATGGTGTACGACATCATGAATGACAAGCAGCGTAAGGACTATGAAGAGTTCCTTGAGACTGACTTCTCCTTCGAGATTCCGAAGCTGGCACGTTTTCGTGTCAACGCGTTCAACCAGAATCGTGGGTCGGCAGCTGTTTTTCGTACCATCCCCTCCGAAATCCTGACGCTCGATGATCTGGGCGCGCCGTCCATTTTCAAGGATCTGGCGATGCACCCAAGGGGCATCGTGCTGGTCACCGGACCGACCGGTTCGGGTAAGAGTACGACCCTCGCGGCCATGGTCGACTACATTAACGAGAACAAGCCCGATCACATCCTGACCATTGAGGATCCAATCGAATTCGTGCACGAGTCCAAGAAGTCGCTGGTCAACCAGCGAGAAGTTCATCGTGACACGCTCGGCTTTAACGAAGCACTGCGATCGGCGCTGCGTGAGGACCCCGATATTATCCTGGTTGGTGAGCTGCGTGACCTCGAGACGATTCGTCTCGCGCTGACCGCAGCCGAAACCGGGCACCTGGTATTCGGGACGCTGCATACGAGTTCCGCGTCCAAGACGATCGACCGTATCGTTGACGTGTTCCCGGCCGCCGAAAAAGAAATGGTTCGTGCCATGTTGTCGGAGTCACTCCGAGCGGTTATTTCGCAGACGCTGCTAAAGAGAATCGGCGGCGGCCGCATCGCGGCGCATGAAATCATGGTCGGTACTCCCGCCATTCGTAACCTGATCCGTGAGGGCAAGATCGCCCAGATGTATTCGGCGATCCAGACGGGCCAGGGATCTGGCATGCAGACGCTCGACCAGAACCTGGCCGAGCTGATGACCAAGGGCCTGATCAACAAGGAAGAGGCGCGCTTCAGGGCCGTCAACAAGGAAAATTTCTAAAAGGCGGCGCGTGCGCGGCCTGATCGGAGACAGAAAAGATGGAACGCGAACAAGCGGTACGACTAACCCAGAATCTATTGCGCAAGATGGTCGAGCGCGAAGGCTCGGACCTGTTTCTGACCGCCGGCTTTCCGCCCGCCATCAAGGTCGACGGAACGATCCATAAAGCGACGGACACGCCGTTGTCGCCGGACCAGGCCGCGATGATGGTGCGGTCGATCATGAATGACAAACAGATCAAGGAATTTGACGCGACCAAGGAATGTAATTTCGCCATTGCTCCGCAAGGCATCGGTCGCTTCCGTGTCAGTGCGTTCATTCAACAGGGCATGGTTGGCGCCGTGCTGCGAACCATCACCACCGAAATTCCCACGCTCGAGGACCTTGAGCTGCCGCCGATCCTTAAAGACGTCGTCATGAACAAGCGCGGCCTTTGTATCATCGTGGGCGGCACGGGTTCGGGTAAGTCGACAACGCTCGCGGCGATGATCGGTCATCGCAACGAGAATTCGCGTGGTCATATCGTCTCGATCGAGGACCCGGTCGAGTACGTGCATCCGCACAAAGGCTGCGTCATTACGCAGCGCGAAGTCGGTGTGGATACCGAGACCTGGCACGCGGCCCTCAAGAACACGTTGCGGCAGGCGCCCGACGTTATCCTGATCGGTGAGATTCGCGACAGGGAGACGATGGAGTACGGTATCCAGTTCGCCGAAACCGGTCACCTGTGCCTCGCGACGCTACACGCCAACAGCGCCAACCAGGCGCTCGACAGAATTATCAACTTCTTCCCGGAAGAACGGCGCCAGCAATTGCTCATGGACCTGTCACTAAACACCAAGGCGTTTGTCTCGCAACGGTTGATCCCACGTGAAGGCGGCATCGGGCGTATCGCGGCAATGGAAATCCTGCTCAATACGCCGCTGATCTCGGACCTCATCTTCAAAGGCGAGGTTGGGCAGATCAAGGAGATCATGGCCAAGTCCACGCGCCTCGGCATGCAGACGTTTGATCAGGCCCTGTTCAGCTTGTACGAGAGCGGGACAATTACCTACGAAGAGGCCATGCGCAACGCCGATTCGAAGAACGAGCTGCGCCTGCGTATCAAGCTTGAAAGCAAGCGCGACTCCACGGCTGCCGACCAGCAGTCCGAAAGCCTGCACATCATGGAAGAGGACACGGCTCAGACCTTCTGAGCACAAGGGATTACGCGCAGATGAACGTCAAACCGCTATTCAAACTGATGGTCGAGAAGAAAGCTTCAGACCTCTTCTTCGCACCGTTTGCACCGGCCAAGATCAAGATCGAAGGCAAGATCATGCCGGTGAACAAACTCGAGATGACGCCGAAGATGGTCAAGCAGGCGGCGCTGGAGCTCATGAACGAAGAGCAAATGGAATACTTCACGCGCGAGCTCGAGATCGATTTTGCGTTGTCCGAAGAGGGCCTCGGACGATTTCGCGTCAACGTGTTCCACCAGCGCGGCAACGTCGCGATGGTATTGCGTTACATCACGAGTAACCTGCCGACGCTTGATGAGCTCGGTATGCCCGCGCAGCTCAAAGAGCTGGTGATGCTGCGTCGTGGCCTGATCCTGATGGTCGGGGCGACCGGTGCCGGTAAGTCGACAACGCTCGCTGCAATGGTAAATCACCGCAACGAAAAGACGTCGTCGCACATTCTTACGATTGAAGATCCGATCGAATTTCTGCATCCCAACAAGCAGTCGATTATCAACCAGCGCGAAGTCGGGCTGGATACGAAGTCCTACGCTCGTGCGCTGAGGAGCGCCGTACGTGCCGCACCTGACGTCATCCTGATTGGCGAGATTCGCGACACGGAATCGATGCGCGCCGCGCTCGATATGGCGGGCACGGGTCACCTCGTGCTCGCGACCGTCCACTCGAACAACTCGGCCGAGACCCTGGACCGCATCATCAACCTGTTTCCCCAGGAGCAGCACGCGCAGGTCTTCATGGACCTGGCACATTATCTGCGCGCTATCCTGTCGCAGCGACTCGTGCGCGCGCGCAACGGCAAGCGCGTGGCGGCCGTCGAACTCATGCTCAACACGCCACACATCAAGGACCTGATCCTGAAGGGCGATATCTCCACAGTGAAGGAAGCGCATAAAGAATCGGGAGAAGCGGGCATGCAGAACTTCGACGAGGCATTGCTGCAGCTCTACAAGGACGGCACGATAACGCTCGAAGAAGCGATGTCGCACGCCGACTCGCGCTCCAATCTCGAAGCCAAGGTCAATTTCGGCGGATAGCCACCCCCGCGCGGGCTGCGTACAATCCAGCCCCATGATCACGGCACTCCTGATGACCCCCACGCATGCCTTATACGTCGCCTGAGGCCGTATTGTGGGAGGTCTTTGGTTATCGCAACTTCCGCGGAACCCAGCGGGCGATCATCGAGTCCATCATGCAGGGCCGCGACGCGCTTATCATCATGCCGACCGGCGGCGGCAAGTCGCTTTGTTACCAGATACCGGCGCTCCTGCGCGAGGGTACGGGGCTCGTTATTTCTCCGTTGATTGCGTTGATGCAGGACCAGGTGGCGGCTCTGCGCGAAGTCGGTATCGAGGCTGGCTTCCTGAATTCCAGCCAGACCGGGGAAGAACAGAACGAGGTCAGGAACCGCCTGCGTGACGGCAGCATGCAGCTGCTTTACGTTGCGCCCGAACGCTTGAACACCGAGCACACCCGGTCGTTACTGCGCGGTATCGATCTCTCGGTGATTGCCATTGACGAGGCACATTGTGTGTCGCAGTGGGGCCACGACTTCCGCCAAGACTACCTTTCGCTCGGCGTAATGGGATCGCTGTTCCCCGGCGTGCCACGCCTGGCGCTGACGGCAACCGCCACACAGAGGACACGTGAGGAAATCGTCTCGCGCCTTGAACTCAACGATCCGGACATCTCCGTAGCGCCGTTCGACCGGTCAAACATTCGCTACCTTGTGATGCCGAAACTCGACCCGCGCCGGCAATTGCAGGCATTCCTGCAGCCGCATCGCGGTGAGGCGGGCATTGTTTACTGCATGTCGCGCAAGAAGACGGAGGCCACCGCGGAGTGGCTGCGCCAGCAGGGATTCAATGCCTTGCCCTACCACGCCGGGCTCGATGCCGATACCCGTCGCGAGAATCAGCGTCGCTTCCAGGCGGAAGATGGCGTGCTGATCGTCGCGACTATCGCCTTCGGCATGGGTATCGATAAGCCAGACGTGCGTTTTGTTGCGCACCTGGACCTGCCCAAGAGCATGGAGGCGTATTACCAGGAAACCGGCCGGGCGGGGCGCGATGGGGAGCCTGCGGAAGCCTGGATGGTGTATGGCCTGCAGGATGTCGTGCGCCTGCGCCAGATGCTCGACCAATCGGATGCGAACGAGGAGCACAAGCGCTTCGAGCGCCTCAAGCTCGACGCGCTGCTCGGCTGGTGCGAGGCAACCGGGTGTCGCCGCCGGCCGCTGCTGGAGTATTTCGGAGATGAGCTGGGCGACGATTGTGGGAACTGCGATGGTTGCCTGGCGCCGGTATCTACCTGGGACGGCCTCGAAGCAGCGCAGAAGCTGCTTTCAGCGGTCTATCGGACGGGACAGCGCTTCGGGGCGGCCCATCTCGTCGATGTTCTCCTGGGCAAGCTCACCGACAAAGTGCAGCAGCATGGTCACGACGCGCTAAGCGTATTCGGTATCGGTGATGGGCTGGCTGCGCAAACCTGGCGCTCGGTCATTCGGCAGCTGATCGTCATGGGATACCTGCGTGCCGATGCGGAACGTTACGGAGGACTGGTTCTGACCTCGTCCAGCCGCGAGCTGCTGCGTGGGGAAACGCAGGTGCGTTTCCGCGAGGAACACAAACGCAGGGAAAAAGCTCGACTGCCTGAACCGCAAGCCGCGGAAATCAGGGACGAAGACCTTGAACTCTGGGAGGCACTGCGGTCCTGCCGGGGAGAGCTGGCTGACGAGCATGGCGTCCCGCCGTACGTAATTTTCCATGATCGAACGCTGAGAGAGATGCTGCTGCTGCGGCCGAATAACGAGTCGGAGCTGCTCGGCATCAACGGCGTTGGTCAGACCAAACTCGATCGCTACGGCCAGCTCTTTCTCGACGTCTTGCGAGCCTTTTAGACCGGCCGCCGGCTGTCCGCATCGGCTCCTGGCTACCAGGCAACGGTCGCCGCATCGAACACAGGCCCGTCGACGCAGACCCGCTTCATGGCTTCACCATCGGGTGTGTTGATCTTCACGGCGCACCCGGCGCAGCCACCGACCGCGCAGGCCATGAATTCTTCAAGAGAAACCTGGCAGGGTAATGCGTAGCGTGCCGCGAGCGCTGCCACGGCCTTGAGCATCGGGGTCGGGCCGCAGGCATAGACTTCGACCTTGGCGCGCTCCTCTTCGGTCAGGGAGGCCAGCCACTGATCGGCCAGGTCCGTCACGTAGCCCTGATAGCATCCCGCATAGCCCTGCAGACTGGTCAATCGCGTCGGTATGTTCCAGCTCTCGAGCAACGGCATGGTGCTCGAAACGTCGTCGCTGATGCCGGCCACTGGAAGGGAGGACGTTTGCAATTCGAATGGAAACGGAATCTCCGAGCCCAGAATCGCGAACGGCTGCCAGGAACCGCCGTCGTGGCGCAGCCAGTCGGCAATGTAAATCATTGGCGGGATGCCCACGCCACCGCCAATCAGGAGCGGCATCGGGCGCTCGGCAGACATCTGGAACGGCTGTCCGATCGGGCCGAGCACGCTGACAGTGTCGCCGGGTTTCCTTGCGGCCAGCAGGCGCAATCCATGACCCACGATCTTGTACAGAATTTCTATCCAGTCGTCGCCCGCACGCATGATCGACAAGGGGCGCCGCATCGGCAGCGAGGGGTCGCAGGTAATGTGCACGAAACTGCCCGGCGCAGCCGCAGCGGCACACTTCGGGGCACGCAGGCGCATGATGTACTGGTCGCCCGCGAACATCTCGGAGGACAGGATTTCCCCGTCTTCGACAAAGATCGTGCCGCGGTTTCGCTGCGCCTGCTCCTGCGCTGCCGTCAGTGCCATGTTGCTACCGTGCCGCCATGGTCTTGCCGACGCGATCGAGTACCGCCATGCGCACGGCAACACCATTGGTGACCTGCTGCGTGATCACCGACTGCGACCCATCCGCCAGTGAGCCTTCGATCTCAATGCCGCGGTTCATCGGCCCCGGGTGCATGACGATGGCGTCGGGCCTGGCGAGCTTCATGCTGTCATGGCTGACGCCATAGTTCGCAAAGTACTCATCGATGCCGGGGATGCCGTCCAGGTTGCCGATGCGCTCTCGCTGGATGCGCAATGCCATCACGACATCGGCATCGGCAATGCCCTCGGCGAGGTTGTCGACGATGTGGGCCCCGGGAACCTTGTCCGCGTCGGGCGCCAAGACGGGCGGCGAGATCAGGCGCAGGTCGCCAACCCCGAGCGTCGTCAGCGCGTGCGTCGCCGACATGGCAACGCGCGAGTGGCGAATGTCGCCGACGATGGCAATGGTGAGATTTTCGAACGCGCCCTTGTGCTGGCGAATCGTCAGGACATCGAGCAGGCCCTGGGTCGGGTGCGACACATCTGACTCACCGGCATTGAGGATGCTGACGTGCGGCTGGACGTGGCGCGCGATGTACGCGGGCACACCGTCGCTGGCATCGCGAACCACCATGATGTCGACGTGCATGGCCTGGAGCGTGTAGATCGTGTCGAGGATGCTCTCGCCTTTCTTGCGCGAGGACGTATTGACGTCCAGGTTCAGGACATCGGCACCGAGACGCTTGCCGGCAAGGTCGAACGAGGCTCGCGTGCGCGTGCTCGGTTCGAAAAACAGGTTGCCGACCGTACGCCCGGCCAGCGACTGGCTGCGTGCGGGCAGGTCGCCGGGAGCCGTCAGGTAGCCCTCTGCGTCATCGAGAATGTCGGTGAGCAGCGCCCTGTCGAGACCTTTGAGGGTCAGGAGGTGGCGTAAGTTGCCGTTGGCGTCCAGCTGCAGCGCAGCCTCGTCGTCCAGGATTTCGTTGGGGTCGGCGGCGTTCATCGGGGCGCAATTCTACCGGGCGGCGAGATATCTTTCAGCGATAAATACGGCCGCCGCGCTGTCGACCATTTCCTTCGAGATGCGGCCACGCGTACCGGCGGCACGAGCGTCCTTGAGAACGCGCTCGGCTTCGACCGACGTATAGCGCTCATCGATGGTTTCCACAGGCAGTCCGTAACGACCGAGTGCGTCGATAAATGCCTCGACATGCGGCTGCATCTCACTGGGGGAGCCGTCGGCGTGTGCCGGCATGCCGACGACGAGAGTCGCCGGGTGCCACTCCGCGATCAGCGCCGCGATGCGCTCATGGTCCGTGCCCGAATCGCGGTTGTTCACCACGCCGATCGGGCTCGCGGACCCCGTCACGTCCTGACCGACCGCGACGCCGATGCGGCGCAGTCCAAAGTCAAAGGCGAGAATCGTACGGGCCGGGGACAACTCAGGCGTGTCCGGCATCCGGTGACATACACGCGATATCGATGCCCAGCGTTCGAGCTGCCGAATCCCAGCGGTCTGCGAACGGCGTGTCGAAGACGATCTCCGGCGTTGCCGGTACGCTCAACCAGGAATTCGCGAGCATTTCCTCCTCAAGCTGCCCGGGTTCCCAGCCGGCGTAGCCGAGCGCGATTAACGATCGCGCGGGACCGTCACCCATCGCCATGGCATCGATGATGTCCCGGGACAGTGTGAGGCGGATGTCCTCTGATACCGCGAGCGTGTTCTCGTAGCTCTGCTCCGGCCCGTGCAGCACGAAACCGCGCTCCGTACCGACGGGCCCACCCGACAACACGGGAGAAAGGGCCGCGCCCGGATCGGGGTCGTCGACGGATAACTGTTCGAACAGCCCGCCGAGTTTGAGTGGTGTAGGACGATTGATGACGATGCCTAGCGCGCCTTCGTCATTATGTTCACAGATGAGCGTCACGGTGGTGCTGAAGTTGGGGTCCAGCATGCCGGGCATGGCGATAAGTAGCTGATTTATTAGTGAACCGTCCGATTGCATACGGACAGTATCTGCCCATCAGTCTCTCGGTACAAGTTGCTCCGTGAACAGGAACTTGTACTCGAATGCCACGGTGTCGTACTCGTTGGCCATGGTGGCCGGGAATTCGTCAAAGGGCGATGCACGCTGGATGATGTCGACGGATGCGAGGTCGAGAACCGGGGAGCCGCTGGACCGACTCACGGTTGCGTTAATCAGCTCGCCCGTTTCGCTGATCGTAACGAGCAGCGTTGGACTGCCGGTCAGATTGTCCAGTTTGCCAAGCTCCGGGAGATACGCGGCGCCGACGGCTTCGATACGTCGTTTCCAGGCGTCGAGATACGCCGCGGCGACGGATTCGCGCGTGTCGGCCGAAATGATGAGCTGCTGCGGGTCGTCGTCGGTCAGCAGAAAGCTGGCCTCGTCTTCCTGCGGCAGCGGCAGGGTGACTTCGCTGCCGGCCTCCATTGCGATTGCCATGCTGTCACGGGTTTCGGGTTCGGTGCGGGGGTCGACCGGGACCTGCCGGTCGCTGTTGTTCTCCGTCACAAGCACTTCGTCCGCCGATTGCTGGTGCGCCCGCGCGTCATCGAGGGCCGTGCCCTCCTCGACGCCCTGGTTGTCCGCCGGCATGGCGCTCTGCAGCGGAGCTGACGGTCGAATCTGGTCCGTGATGTTGCCGCCGCCCTCCTGGCTGGCCTGCGCGAGATAGGCGGCTTCGTCGGGGCGGTCGATCTCCTGGTCGGGCGCGGCGACGATCGTGACTTCCAGCGAGATGGCATCCGCGAACGGATCGCTCAACGCCGGGTTGAACGTGACACCGATGATCAGTATGCCGTGGACCAGCGCGGCCAGGAACAACATGGCGGGCAGGCGATCGGGCACCGCAGGCGCCATGAGCCGCAGCTCATCAAGGGGATCGACTGAAATCGCGGGATTGGCCATATGCGCGCGAATATTCCGCCATTTTGTCTACATAAACAAGGAGCTAGATCCGGTTTTCGATGGCATCGAACATCAGTCCCGCGATATTCAGGTCGAACTGCTTGTCGAGTTCGCGAATGCCCGTCGGACTCGTCACGTTGACCTCGGTCAGGTAGTCGCCGATGACATCGATGCCCGCGAACAGCACGCCGGCGTCGCGCAGGGCCGGGCCCACCTGCGCGCAGATTTCAAAGTCGCGCGCCGACATCGCCTGCCCCTTGGCCACGGCACCCGCGACCATGTTGCCGCGGTTGTCGTCGCCCGTCGGAATACGCGCGAGGGCATACGGGACGGGTTCGCCCTCGATCAGGAGAATGCGCTTATCGCCGGCCGTAATCTCAGGGATGTACACCTGGGCCATGGCGAAATACCTGCCGTAGTCGGTCAGGGTTTCGAAGATGACGTTGGCGTTCTTGTCGCCCTTGTTCACGACAAAGATCGAGCGACCACCCATACCGTCGAGCGGCTTGGCCACGACGCGCTCGTGTTCGGCGAGGAAAGCCTTCATTTCGTCCATCGAGCGAGTGATCAGCGTTGTGGGTGTGCACTGCGGGAACCAGGCCGTGTAGGCCTTCTCGTTCATGTCGCGGAGCGCCTGGGGCGCGTTCACGATCAGTGCCCCGTCTTCCTGCGCACGGTCGAGAATGTAGGTCGTGTAGACATATTCCATGTCAAAGGGCGGATCCTTGCGCATCAGGATCGCGTCAAGGTCGCCGAGCTCGATGTCCTGGCGGTCGCCAAACGCATACCAGTCCTCATTGTCGTCGCGAACCTCCAAAAGTGTGGACTGTCCCAGCGCCTTACCGGACAGCAACCTGACATCCTTTTGCTCGAAATAGTGAATTTCGGCATTGCGCCGCGCTGCTTCGAGCAGCATGGCGAGCGAAGAGTCCTTGTAGGGGGTAATCGAATCGATCGGGTCCATGACAATGCCGATTTTCAAGGATTTAACTGTCATCGCTCGCTAATAATCCGTGGTTCTCTGGCAGGGCGGACCACTATACAGCGAAATCGCGCGTAAGCGCCCGAATTCCCGCGATTTTGCGCATCGTGGCGGGCGTCGTAGCGGGACTTATGTCAATATGGTAAAAGTCGGTTTTCAACGTGGGGAAATTCGGTGTCAAGTAACGCGTCAAGGTCCTTAAGTGGGCTCAAGATTCTTGTGATAGACGACAGCAAAACCATTCGCCGAACCGCCGAGACCTTGCTCTCCAAGGAAGGCTGCCAGGTGTTCACAGCTATCGACGGCTTCGATGCGCTGTCAAAGATAGCTGACCACCAGCCTGACCTGATATTTGTGGACATCATGATGCCGCGCCTGGACGGGTATGAGACGTGTTCCCTGATCAAGCACAACAAGACGTTCAAGCAGACGCCCGTCATCATGTTGTCGTCCAAGGATGGGCTGTTTGACCGTGCGCGTGGTCGCATCGTCGGGTCCGAACAATACCTCACCAAGCCGTTCACCAAAGACGAACTGCTGGGTGCGATATCAAACCAGATCAACTAAGGAATTTTCAGGATGGCCGTTGTTCTCATTATTGACGATTCGCCCACGGAGCTGCATCTGTTTCAGAGCATGCTCGAGAAGGCCGGTTTTGACACGCTCGTTGCGGACAGCGGCGAGGAAGGCATACGGCAGGCCGTGACTGCCCGCCCCGATTGCATCCTGATGGACGTGGTCATGCCTGGCATGAATGGCTTCCAGGCGACCCGAAGGCTGACCAAGGATCCGGCGACCGGGTCCATTCCCGTCATCATGATCACCACGAAAGACCAGGAAACCGACAAGATCTGGGGTATGCGCCAGGGCGCCGTCGAGTATCTTGTGAAGCCGGTTGCCGACAAGGAGCTGGTTGCCAAGATCAATTCGGTGATGGCTGCCTGAAGTGGCCGGTGCCGACCTTGCAGCGTTGGTAGAGCAGCCGTTTGAGCTGCTCCAGGAAATCGAACGGCGCAGCCGTGCCGCGCACTCGGGACAGGGAGAGGGGTCGGCTCCTGCGGAATGGGTTGGTGTGGGATTTCGCATTGGCGAAGAGCAGTTCGTCGCAAGCCGCGAGCAGGTGCGCGAAGTCCTGATGTTGCCCGATGCTGTGACGCGAGTTCCCGGCGCGCGGCGCTGGCTGCTCGGGATTGCCAATTTGCGTGGTCACTTGTTGCCGCTGATCGACGTCAAGTTGCTGCTGGGCAGTGGCAGAACGACGCTACGGCGCACCACGCGCGTCATATCCGTTAATCATCGTGAAGTGCCCGCCGGCCTCGTCGTCGACGAAGTGCTTGGCTTCAGGCGTTTCATGGATCACGAATTCGCAAACGAGGCAGCGGAAACGATTGTGCGCTGCGATCGTTTCCTCGACGGGAGCTATCAACGGGGCGATGAGTCCTGGCCCGTTTTCAATTTATTCGACCTGGTCGAAAGCAACATGTTTCTGCAGGCAGCTGCGGACTAGAAGGTCTGAAAAATTATGGCCAAGAAAACTGATAACGCGTCAACATTCAAAATCGTCGCCGGTATGGGGGCGCTGCTGTTGATCGGCGCAGCTGTGTTGATATTTTTGCAGGCTGGCGCCGGCAAATCCGGTGCCCCGGAACTCGCGGCACTGTCGCAGGCGATACCGTCACAGGCGCAGCGGGCGCTGAATGGCGAAGACGGTGCGTTTGACCAGCTCGACGCGAGCATCCAAAAAGTTGCATCACTACGCCGGGGCGTTGCGCTGGGGCGGTCCGCCGATTGGCAGCAGCTTGAGTCCCAGGCCTCGGCCATACTGGCGAAGCGCCCGGACGTCGAGGCGTTGCATGCGTCTGCATCGAGCATGGGCACCGCGGCGCAGGCGGTGCTTGAGGGATCCAACGAGCTTCTCGACCGGTCGGGTGCGACGGCCGTCATCCAGGAGTTTCAACAGCGCGCGGATCGAATCCGACAAGCCGCGGCCGCGTTGCCGGCCGCTGGCGAGGGCGTAGCTAACGAGGTAGCAGAACATGTCGCTTTTCTCCGCGACGTGACCAATGGCCTTGGCGGTGAAGCGTCTGACCTCGACATCAGGCCGCTCGATGCGGAGGGTCGCGAGGCCGCCCTCGTACCTTTACTCGGCGCCATTGCGACGCTCGAGGATCAGTCTTCAGCGATGAGCGCCAATATCGCGCAAATGAACAATCTCGTGGCCACCAGTACGCAGCTTTCGGCGAGCGCTGACCAGTTGTTGGGGTCCGCGTTCGCGTCGTCGAATGGCGGTACCGTTTTGCCTGCAGCACTTAGCGTTCCGTGGATCCCGATCGGGCTGATCGTGCTGGCCGCGCTCCTGTTGCTGGGCCTGCAAATGCTGCACAACAAGAGTGCGATCTTTGAGCGTGCGGCACGCGAACAGGCCGAGCAGAATGAACGCAACCAGCAGGCCATTCTCAGGCTGCTTGACGAAATGGGCAGCCTGGCTGATGGCGACCTGACTGTTGAAGCGACGGTAACGGAAGACATCACCGGCACCATCGCCGATTCGTTCAACTTTGCGATCGAGGAATTGCGCAAACTGGTGGCAACCGTGAACGACACGGCACTGCTGGTTGACACTGCCACCAAGCAAACCGAAAGCACGGCCGGGCATCTCGCTCGTGCCGCCGACAACCAGGCCAAGGAGATTAACGCGGCGACCGAGTCGATTGTCTCGATGGCCGCGTCGATCGAAGAGGTATCCGGAAACGCCGAAAGGTCGTCGGATGTTGCCCGGCACTCGGTTGAGGTTGCGCACAAGGGCGGTGAAGCCGTGCGCCGTACGATTGACGGGATGAACGCAATTCGAGAGACGATCCAGGAGACGTCGAAACGCATCAAGCGGCTCGGCGAAAGTTCGCAGGAGATCGGCAACATCGTTGAACTGATTAACGACATCGCCGAGCAGACCAACATTCTTGCGCTCAATGCATCCATCCAGGCGTCAATGGCCGGCGAGGCCGGGCGAGGGTTCGCGGTCGTTGCTGACGAGGTACAGCGACTGGCCGAGCGCTCGACGAACGCGACCAAGCAGATCGAAGTACTGGTCCGCACGATTCAGGCAGATACCAACGAGGCGGTCGTCTCGATGGAACGCAGCACCACGGATGTTGTGGGCGGCGCCCTGCTGGCTGAAAATGCCGGCGCCGCACTGGATGAGATCGAGCAGGTGTCCAACCAGATCGCGAGCCTGGTACAGAATATTTCGAGCTCTGCGCGACAACAGGCGGGTTCGGCCGCCGATGTGACGCGGCGCACGACGCGCCTGCGGGAAATCGGCGACGAGACCGGTAAGGCGACAACGGCGACGGCCGCATCGATCGCGAAACTGTCCGAACTCGCGACGCAGCTGCGGAAGACGGTAGAGGGTTTTGCGTTGCCGCAGGACATGTTGCAGACGAGTGCACTGGCACCAAGACAATCCACTACTGCCGCTCCTCCGGCGGTGCAACCGAAGCCCCAGGTGAAGGCGGGATAAGGCTTCTTAGCTTGATTTCGCGAGCGATACGGACGACCACATGACCGGCGACACGGGTATTCATGAGCAAATGATCGGCGACGAAAACGCCCAGGGCGCCGTCAGTGCGCTGGCGATCGTCAGTACTGAGCTCATGGAGACAATTCGGAATGCGCACCTCGCGCTCGAGGACTGCGTCGACGGCCGCGGCGGTACCGCGGCGCTGACGCGCGCCGGTGAGCTTCTGCATCAGGCGGTGGGCGCGCTGCGCATTACCGAGACCTACGGTGCCGCGCTGCTCGTCGAGGAAATGGAAAAGACCTGCAGCTACTTGTCGGGACTGCGTTCCGGCAAGGGCCGCGAGGATGGACTTGACGCACTAACGCGTTCAATGGTCCAGCTACCCATTTACATCGAACGTCTGCTTGGCGGTGGACGCGATATCGCGCTGGTGTTGCTGCCGATGCTGAACGACCTGCGCGCTGCTCGTGGCGAGCCCCTGTTGTCGGAGGGCACGCTGCTTCTGCTGAACCTCTCGCCAACGCGCTCGAAAGAGAAGGGCGGCGAGCGCCAGGGCACAGGTGAGGACCCGGTCGTCGTGGTCCAGCGTCTGCGGCCGAAATTCCAGCTCGCCTTGCTGGGGTGGATCAAGGGCGGCGACAGCAAGCGTCACCTCGAGACGCTGACGAAGGTCTCGGCTGCGTTGGAAAATTCCGCGACGCGCGACGATATGTACCAGCTCTGGTGGGTCGTTGGCGGGGTGCTGGAGTCGCTGCAGAACGGCGGGCTTGAAACGTCGGTGGCTTTGAAGCGCCTGCTGGGCCAGGCAGATCGGCAACTTAAATACGTTATTGACGAGGGGCTGCTCGCGTACGAGCGTCACCCGATCGACGACTTGCTCAACAACCTTCTGTACTACGTCGCGCGTTCGTCCAACCCGGGCACGCGCATCAGCGAAATCAGGGCTGCTTTCAACCTGGCCGAATTGCTGCCGGGCGACGAGCAGGTGGAAAGTGCGCGCGAGGCGTTGTCGGCACCGAGTGCGAGGCTCATGGAAACCGTGGGGTCCGCGATCCGCGAAGACCTCAGTCGCGTCAAGGACGTCCTCGATATCTTCGTTCGTACGGGGATGAACAAGTCCTCGGAACTCGTACCCCAGCTCCAGCTGCTCAAAAAGATCAGCGACACGCTCGGCGTGCTCGGACTTGGCGAACTGCGCGGTGACATCGATGGCGAGATCGAGCGTCTAAAAACCGTGGTCGAGCTCGGTGGGGTAGCCAACGATCGCGTCATACTCGAAATTGCGTCCACGTTGTTACGCGTCGAAGACCGACTGGAGCAGCAACTGATCCGTCTCACGGCACCCGCCCCCGCCGAACCGGCGGAGGATGCACCCGAGGACGACGGGGAATTCCGCAAGGTCGCGGAGTCGGTGATGCGCGAGTGCATTATTAACCTGGCGCGCATCAAGGAAACCATTAGCCAGAGCATCGCGGCTAACGCCCCTTCTGCCGGGCTCGACAGTGTCCCGTCGCTGATCAACGGCATCAAGGCCGGCCTGCTCATGCTCGACAAGACACGTGCCATGGAGGTTGTGGATCGCGTCGGCAGCCTGGTCACCGCGATGCTTGGTGCCGGCGGTCCGGTCGGCTTGACGCAGAAAGAAACCGATCGCCTTGCCGATGCCATTGTCAGCATCGAGTACTACATGGAAACGGTGAAGGCAGGACGCAGCGAACCGTGGTACATGCTCGACAATGCCGAGGCCTGTCTCGCCGTATTGCGCGATGTCGAGCAACGCATGCTCGAAACGTCCTTCAAGGAACCTGACGAGCCGGTTGTGGTGACACAGAAGCTCGAGGCGCTGGACGTTGAGGCGGCCGGACAGCAAGCGCTCGAGCAGGCTGCGGCTGCGGCGGCAGCAGAGCAGGCGCAGGCCACCGCCGTGATCCCGCTGCCCGTCGTTGCGCCCGATGCTGAACATCTGGACCCCGAGCTTCTCGAGATCTTTATCGAGGAGGCCAAACAGGAAATCGCGTCCATCAAGCGGCACCTGCCGGCCTGGGCGGCATCTCCCGACGACATGGAGATGCTGATCACGGTGCGGCGGTCGTTCCATACGCTGAAAGGTAGCGGCCGCATGGTGGGGGCGGAGCGTATCGGTGAATATGCGTGGGCCGTCGAGAACCTGTTGAACCGGCTGATTAACCGCACGCTCAAACGCACGCCACCGATGGTTAATTTTGTCATGGAGGCTGCCGCCGCCGTGCCGGAACTGGTTGAGCAGCTGGAAGTCGGTACCGATCCGCAAGCCGATATCGCGCTGTTGATTGCGAGGGCAGGTGCATTCGCCGAAGGCGATCCGAATGCGGCGATGCTGACCATCAGCCGGCCACCGGGTGAGGCGATAGCGGAAGAGGACGTGGCACTGGAGATGGATCCGGTGCTCCACGACATCTTTTCGAAGGAGACGGCGGGCCACCTCAAGGTGATCACGGACTACCTCGAGGCTTGCGAGGGTCACGAACCGCCGTTCGACGTTACGGACAAACTGCACCGTGCCTGTCACACACTGCATGGCAGCGCCAACATGGCGAACGTCGATCGAGGTGTTGCGGTGGCCGCCGCACTGAACCGTTTTGTCCGTCACGTTTACGATCACAAGATTGGCTTCCAGAAATCGGGACTCGATGCGCTGCGTGCGGCGTCACGTGCCATCAACACGATCGTCGGGGATATCAATAATCCGGATCGGGATCGGGCCGACTATACGGCGCTGATCGAGCACATCACCCGGCTGACCAGTGCGGCGCAGGCGGCACGCGCTGCAGAGACGCCGGCACAGGTCCCGAAGGCGGCGCCTGCACCGCCGCCCGAACCCGTTGCCGATGTCGTTACAGAGGACGCGGAATACGACGCTGAAATCGCCGCGATCTTCACCGAAGAATCCGCCGAGCTGCTTGAGTCTGCAGACAAGGCGCTGGTCGAGTGGGTCAAGGAACGCTCAGCTCAGCCGATGGACGAACTCAAACGCCACCTGCATACGTTAAAAGGCGGCGCCCGCATGGCCGGTATTACGTCGATGGGCAATCTGAGTCATGAAATTGAGGCCCTGCTCATCTCAATCGACGATGGCCGGGTCAAGGCGACGCCCGCGGTTGAGGACTTGCTGCAGCGCAGCATCGACGAGCTGCACCGCATGCGCGACCTGGTCATCGCCAATAAACCAGTGCGAGCGGTCGCGGATCTCGAGCAGCGCATTCACCAGGCCAACGCCGGATTCGAGGTAGCCGATGATGCCGACGTCGAGCTGGCGCCGGAGGACGAGACCGTCGAGGAGACGCCGTCGGCCGAGTTTACGATTGAGCCCGAAGACACGGTCAGCATGGTCATCGTTGATTCGCCGCTCGCCGACGAACTGGCGGAAATCGGTGCAGAGAATCTCGGGGTGGTCGATAGCCCGTTTGACGGGCCCGACCTTGAGCCTGAGGCCGAACCCGACTTCGACTTCGACTTGGAACTCGAGTCCGAAGCCGAGTCCGAAGCCGAGCCCGAAGCCGAGCCCGAAGCCGAGCCCGAAGCCGAGCCAGAAGCCGAGACAGAGCCAGAGCCAGAAGCCGAGGCGGAGCCTGAGCCTGAGCCTGAGCCTGAGCCCGCCGAGGTGGAGACGCCCCCGCCGGGTCCGAAGCCGAAAGTACCGGCGGAAGTACGCGCGCTGCGGTCCGGCGACCAGCGCCAGGAGTTCGCGCGCGTCGATGCGGACCTGCTCGAAGACCTGCTCAATGCGGCCGGTGAAATCAGCATCTATCACTCGCGCCTGAACCAGCAGGTGAGTTCGTTCGAGTTCCACGTAGAAGAACTGGAACAGACCATTGCGCGACTGCGCGAACAGTTGCGGAAGCTCGACATCGAGACCGAAGCGCAGATCATGCACGGACATCAGGACACGCTGGTGGCTCGCGACTTCGACCCGCTTGAGCTCGATCGCTACTCCAACATACAGCAGTTATCGCGAGCCCTGGCCGAGTCGGCCAATGACCTCGTAAGTCTCAAGGACCTGCTCAAGTCGGTCACGACCGAGGCGGAAGGCTTGCTGGTGCAGCAATCACGCGTGACCGCCGAGCTGCAGGACGGATTGATGCGTACGCGCATGGTGCCGTTCGAGCGGCACGTGCCGCGCCTGACACGCCTCGTGCGGCAGGCCGCACAGGAAGCGGGCAAGCGCGCGGAGCTGGCTGTCGAGGGCGCGTCGGGCGAGCTCGATCGCCAGGTTCTGGACAAGATGTTGCCGCCGTTCGAGCACATGCTGCGCAACGCCGTCGTGCACGGAATAGAGGATTCCGCGAAGCGCCAGAAGGCCGGCAAGCCAGCGGTCGGGCGCATCACGATTCGTCTGCACCGCGAAGGCGCGGAGATGGTCATCGACGTCTCCGATGACGGCGCCGGTCTGGATGTTGAGTCTATTCGTCGCAAGGCCTATGAGCTTGATCTGCTCAAGCCCGAGAGCAAGGTCTCCGACGAGGAAATCATGGACCTGGTGCTCACGCCCGGTTTTTCGACGGCAACATCGGTCACCCAGTCAGCCGGACGCGGCGTGGGCATGGATGTCGTTGCCAATGAAGTGAAGAAGCTCGGTGGTTCGCTGCGCATTTCGTCGGTCACCGGCCAGGGCACGAATTTCACGGTGCGCCTGCCGTTTACGCTGGCGATCACCCAGGCACTGATCGTGCAGACCGGCGAGGAAGTGTATGCGCTGCCGTTGCCAACCGTGGAAGGTGTCGCCCGCATACCGCGCGCCGAACTCGAGAACCTGTTGAGCCAAAGCGAACCGAGCTACCAGTACGGCGAACAGACCTACAAATTCCGCCACCTGGGTATGTATCTCGGGGGGCAGTCGGCCAGGTTGCCCGAGGAAGACGCGTCGGTGCCGGTCATCCTGGTGCATGCCGGCGAGTATTCGGCGGCATTGCTCGTGGATGAAATGCTGGCGAGCCGCGAGATCGTCGTTAAAGCCGTGGGTCCGCAGCTGGCGAGTATTCGCGGCGTTTCCGGCGCGACGATTCTTGGCGACGGCCGCATTATTCTCATCTTGGATATTAATGCGCTGGTGCGTACGGGTGCGCCCGTGGTCGAGATTAAGAAAGCGGCGCCGACACCCAGCGACGATCGGCCGTTAGCCCTGGTCGTGGATGATTCGATCACGGTGCGCCGCGTAACCGAGCGTTTCCTGCATCGCCACGGCCTGCGTGTCGAGACCGCGAAGGACGGGCTCGACGCGATCAGCGCTATGCAGGATCACAAGCCCGACGTCATCTTGCTGGACATTGAAATGCCGCGCATGGACGGCTACGAGTTTGCCTCGCATGTGCGCAATGACCCACGTGTGGCCGATGTGCCGATCATCATGATTACGTCTCGCGTGGGCGACAAGCATCGTGCCCGCGCCATCGAGCTTGGCGTGAACGATTACCTCGGTAAGCCGTACCAGGATTCACAGCTCCTCGATGCGATACGCCGGCAACTGGAAGAAAAAGGGATTGAACTGCCGTGAGCAGCGAAGCCAACGAACTCTATAGCCTGCTTATTCCCCTGGCGGAAGATCGCCTGATCGTACCTCGTGCCTGTGTGGCCGAAGTGGTGCGCTTTTCGCCTCCCGCACAGGAGGCCGGCGCGTATGACTGGATGCTGGGAAACGTAAGCTGGAACGGCAGGGCATTGCCCGTCGTTTCGTTTGAAGGAGCGCTGGGCAAGGATGTACCGGCAATTACCGGGCGCACGCGAATCGTCGTGTTTTACGCCGGCACCGGGAAGCTCAAAACGGGCTATTTTGGCGTGCTGACACAGGGCTTTCCGCAACTCGTTCGGGTCAACAAGGATGTCCTGCAGCTACACACCACTGAAGGGTGGCCTCCGGAAGCGCCCGTGTTGTGCCGTGTGAAAATGATCAACGAGTTTCCGCTGATCCCGAATCTCGAAAAACTCGAGGCCATGTTGGCCCGGGAATCCCTGCAGGCCTGATTACCCCAGGTCGCCCCACCGCGATTGCAGTACCGACAGCGCGGCAGCAGCAGCCGTCTCGGTGCGCAGTACCCTGGGACCCAGCGAAACCGCAGTGAATCCCGCCAGCCCGGCGTCTTCGTACTCGGACTCGCTAAAGCCGCCTTCAGGTCCGATCAGCAGACAGATCTTGGTCGTCGGAGCGGAAATTCCCGCGAGGGCGACAGATGCGCCGGGCTTGAGGACCACTTCCGCGCCGACCTCGGCGGGTTTCTGGCCGAACCAGTTGCGAAGCGGCAAGGGCGTATCCACGAGCGGGACGCGCGTACGTCCCGACTGCTCGCAAGCGCTCACAGCGATGTGCTCCCAGTGGTCGCGACGCCTGGCGGCGCGTTTTTCATCGAGTTTGACGACGCCATGCTCGGTCAGCACAGGCGAAATGCGCTTGACGCCGAGCTCCGTGGCCTTTTGCACGACGTAGTCCATGCGCTCGCCGCGCGAAATACCCTGCACCAGGTGAATCTTGAGCGGTGACTCGGTAGTGGCGGCTGTGGCCTCCGCCACGCGCAGGGTTGCGGTCGTCTTGGTCATTGCTTCGATGCTCGCCGACCACTCAGGCCCTTCGCCATTGAAAACCCGGATCTCGTCGCCGATGCGCAGGCGCAGCACGCGGCCAAGATAGCGGGCACGGTCGCCCTCGAGTAAGAGCTCGGTGCCGTTGATCAATTGGCTGGAAACAAATAGCCTCGTCTTCATGGTCTCGAAATCATGCCTCTTCACCGTGGACAAAGCCACCGGACTGCTGGAGCAGGCAACCCGGCGCCCGAGCCCCAACTGCGACGCGCGTCCCGACGAAACGGATCCGTCAATGATTGTTGTTCATGGCATTAGCCTGCCGCCCGGAGAATTCGGCGGCCTTGAGATTGAGGCGCTTTTCATGAATGAGCTCGACTGGGACGCGCACCCCTATTTCACGCAGATTCGTGGGCTGGAAGTTTCTGCGCACCTGCTCATCCGGCGCGACGGCAGCCTGATCCAGTTTGTGCCGTTTACGCAAAGAGCCTGGCACGCCGGTGAATCCTGTTTCCGCGGCCGCCAGCGTTGTAACGACTTCTCGATCGGCATCGAACTGGAAGGCGAAGACGATACGGCCTACGACGAGCGCCAGTACCCGGTGCTGCAGGGCGTGATCAAGGCGCTCTGTGCAGCCTACCCGGCGATATCGCCACGTGAAGTGGCAGGACATTGCGACATCGCGCCGGGACGAAAAATCGATCCGGGCCCTGCTTTCGACTGGCTCAGATTGTATGATGGGCTTGGGCACACGGACTGACGCGCTATGAATCTGATCGCACTTCTTATTGGACTCGTCATTGAGCGACTCGCGACGCAGCTTTTTCACTGGCGTCGCATGCGCTGGCTGGATCGCATCATTGATTTCGGTTTCCACCAGGCGGGGCGCCTGGCTACCTGGCCCGCGCTAATCCCGGTCATTCTGCTGGCCGTGGTGCTCGTGCTGCCCGTTTTCGCCGTTATCTGGTTCTTCGGCGGTACGCTCGCCGGATTCAGCTACCTGTTGCTGGCCGTTGTCGTCCTGTTCTTCTCACTGGGGCCGCGCGACATCGGAGAAGAAGTCGTCGCCTACTGCAAGGCGCTGGAGTCGGACGACGAAGAGCAGGTTCACAGTGCGGCGAAGGCGATCGTGGAAGACGAGGTTCCGGACGATGTCTCTGAACGTACGACCTGCGTGGAAGCGGCGGTCTGCGTTCAGGCAAACAATCGCCTCTTCGCGGTTGTGTTCTGGTTCATGGTGCTCGGTCCGCTCGCGGCCTGGGCCTACCGTGTCACCGACCTTATTCGTCGTCGCGCGGTTTTCAACGCGGCGCGGGATGAGGAGCCTGAGGGTACCTCGGCGCGCGTTCGAGATGCGGCCGAGACGCTGCATGGCTGGCTAGCCTGGATTCCGGCGCGGCTCACGGCCGTGGGCTATGCGGCTGCCGGCCACATGGACGACGCCCTGGCGGCACTGCGCGCGCCGACGGAAGACAAGGACGTGACGACGTCGGAACGCAGCGAAAACCTGTTAGCACGCGTCGGTATCGCGGCGCTTGCGCTGCAAGGCCTCCCTGACGAGACGCCCGCGGAACGCGCCATTCGCGGGGCTCAAGCGGCCAATCACCTGGTATTCAAGCTGCTCCTGATCTGGGCAGTCATCATTGCCGCCATGACCTTGTACGGCTTCACCCAGTGATTCGTGCGCTGGCACTCACGTGCCTGTGCGTCCTACTTGGCGCGTGTTCGAGACCCGCCAACGACACCGACAGTGCGGACCCGGCCGGTCGCGTCGTGACGTTCGCGCCAAACCTTGCGGAAATTATGTTTGCGGTGGGTGCCGGCGATCAGCTGGTCGGTGTCAGCGCCTGGTCGGATTACCCGCGCACGGTGCTGGAGCTGCCGGAGATTGGCGACGCGTTTACGATCGACCAGGAGCAATTGTCGTTGCTGCAACCTGACCTGCTGCTGGTATGGGAGAGCGGCATGCCGGCACACACTGTGGATGAGCTGCGTCAGCGGGGATACCGGGTCGAGGCCATCAGTACTCGCAACCTTGACGCGGTGGCCGAGGCGATGCTTCGTGTGGGCGAACTGACCGGGCAGCAGACTTCAGCCGCAGCCGCGGCGCGGCAATTCGTCGACGAACTCGAGGCTCTGCGTGCGGCCTATGTCGACGCCGAGCCCATCGACGTCTTCTTCCAGATTTCTGCGCGGCCGCTGTACACGGTAAATCGCGAGCATTTCATCAGTGAAATCATTGGTCTGTGCGGCGGCAACAATATTTTTGCGGACCTCGACGGTATTGCGCCGTCGGTCTCAGTGGAGGCCGTCATGGATCGCGATCCCGACGTGATGCTGGCGGCTGCGAACGCCGGTGACGAGGCGTTTAGTGAGTGGTCGCGCTGGCCCAGCCTGGCCGCCGACCGGTATCGCAATTATTTCCTGTTACCCGAGACGATCGGGCGCGGTACGCCGCGCCTGGCCATGGCTGCACGCTCACTCTGCATGGCGCTGGACCAGGCTCGCAGCAACCGCGGAGCGACGCAGTGACAATATCTATTCGGCAGGCGACTCATGACGATCTTTCCACAGCGAAGACCTTGGTGTCCGACGCCGGTCTTCCCGTGGACGACCTGGCTGCAGCGCACCTGGCGTTCGTCGGTATCGTGGACGAGGATGTTGTTGGCGTCATCGGATTTGAGAATCACGGTCGCGTCGGGTTGCTGCGCTCCCTGGTTGTGGCAGAGGATGCGCGGGCGGCCGGGCTTGGTCGTGAGCTGGTTGCCGCATTGGAAGCGTCTGCGCGCGAGCAGGGGGTTGACGAAATCTGGTTACTGACAATTGATGCAGACCCGTTTTTCGCGCAACTTGGCTACCAGATTCGCGGCAGGTCGTTGGCCCCGCCGGAAATTTCGGCGACCGCGGAATTTATCGAGTTGTGCCCGGGCGACGCGTTCCTGATGTGCAAGGAACTCTAGTCGCCGTCAGCGCGCCCGGTTCCAGAGCACTTCCTGGCCATTCTCGGCGCGCGCCAGAACGCGTGCGACGACGAACAGCAGGTCGGACAGCCGGTTCAGATACTTGATCGCTTCCGGCCGCACGTCTTCTGTCTGCGATAAGGTGAAAACACGGCGCTCCGCGCGTCGCGCGATCGTGCGCGCGACATGGCAGTCTGCCGCCGCCGGGCCACCGCCAGGAAGAATGAATTCCTTGAGTCGCGGCAGGTCCTCGTTAAAGCCATCGAGGTCCGATTCCAGGCGATCGATAAAATCCGCGGTAACGGCACTGTGCCCGGGAATGCACAGTTCACCGCCGAGTTCGAACAGGTCATGCTGGACTTCTGTCAGGCACTCCCGAACAGCAGCGGGAATCGCGGCGCTGGCCAGTACTACGCCAATGGCACTGTTGGCCTCATCGACAGTGCCGTACGCTTCGACGCGTGCGCTGTCCTTCGGCGTGCGGCTGCCGTCGCCAAGACCCGTCGTGCCGTCGTCGCCGGTTCGTGTGTAAATCTTGCTGAGTCGGTTTCCCATGGCGCGACCATAGGTAGCGACTGCGATGCTGTCAAGAAAGGCGCGGCGCGAGCGGTATCGGGGTGCTTGTTTCGCGCGGCGGTTGCCGCCATAGTTCGCTCCGTGAATCAGTTTGACGAAAGCAAGGGCTCCGCGCATCTCAGGGTCGCTCTCGCCGCCGCGTCGAAAGCCGCCGAGATAAGCCGCTCGTATTACGCGGGCAACTTCACGGTAACGACGAAGGAGGACATGACGCCGGTGACGCAGGCCGACGTCGAATGCGAGCAGGCCATCCGCGAGATCATTCTCGAGGCCTTTCCGGAGCATGGGTTCTATGGCGAGGAAACGGGGCGCACGCAGGAGGATGCGGACTATCTGTGGCTCGTTGATCCCATCGATGGGACCAAGGGTTTTGTTCGGCAGTACCCGTTCTTTTCGACACAAATCGCGCTGATGCATCACGGCGAGATTATTCTGGGCGTCTCGAGTGGCACCATGATGGATGAGCTCGCCTGGGCCGAGAAAGGCCGCGGCGCCTGGCTGAACGGCCAGACGCTTAGAGTGAGTGGCATCGACGACCCGGATCGAGCGGCCGTGTCGGTCGGCAATCTGAAGTCACTCGCGGGCAGCCCTGGCTGGGCCTCGCTGGGCGGCATCGTCGAGCGCGCCGACCGCATCCGTGGCTATGGCGATTTCTATCACTACCACCTGCTCGCGGCCGGCAAGATTGAGGCCGTTATCGAGTCGGATGTGAACATCCTCGATATCGCCGCGTTGTCCGTGATCGTGACGGAGGCCGGCGGTGTATTCACGAATCTCAATGGGGAAAAACCCACGCTTGAGGTGCGGTCGGTGCTGGCAGCGAATCCGTCGCTGCATGCACAGTACCTCGAGCGGCTGCGCGGCTACGTGCCCTAGGGCGTGTTAACAGGCCCTAAGACGCGTCCGAAGCGATGAACAGGCGCGTCGAGCGCCACGCCACGGACTCCATCGGTGTGGCGTAAAGTTCGCTGAGCCGTCGTTCGTCGAGCACGTCCGGGGTCGCACCGATGTCCCAGCGACCGTCCCCGTATAGCAGCAGGCATCGGTCCGCATAGCGAACCGCCAGGTTGACGTCGTGCAGGCTCGCGATGACCGCCGCCCCGGCATCGGCACGCTCGCGAAGGAGGCGCAGCGTATCGAGCTGATGCTGTGGATCGAGATGATTCGTCGGCTCATCCAGCAAATACACTCGCGGCTGCTGCGTTAGCACCTGCGCAATGGCCAGCCTGCGCCGCTCGCCGCCCGACAGGGTCAGGATGTCGCGATGGGCGAGTTCCTCGAGGTCCACCGCCGCCAGCGCCTCAAGTCCTATCTCGATGTCTTTGGCCGACTCCCACTGGAAGCGACCGATATGCGGGTGGCGGCCGATCATCGCGGTGTCGAGAACCGTCGCCGGAAAAATGTCGTCGACATGTTGCGGCAACAGCGCCAACTCTTGCGCAATCTCCTGGCGCCTGCCGGCGGCGACGTCGCGCTCGCCAAGCAACACCTGCCCGCCGGCCGCAGGGCGCAAGCCGGCCAGCGTGTGCATCGTTAAGGACTTGCCCGAACCGTTTTGTCCGAGCACGGCCAGCAGCTCGCCGCCGCCGACCGCGAGGTCGAGGGCCTCGACGAGTGTTCGCCCTGACACACTGACGCGCACATTGTTGCAGGATAGAAGTGAAGGGGCGACGGCGCTCATGGGACTCAGCGTAGCTCAGGCCGCCGGGGAGAAAAAGCCGCGTCAGTCGATCAGCCTGATTTCGCTGGCGGTCATCGGACCAATAACGGCGTACTTGAGGCTGGACGGAATCGTGGAGTCGTCCTCGGAAAGTGCGATGCGGCCGCCCATGATTTCGGCGCGGCGCTGCGGATACAATGGCGTCCGATTCGGTTCGGCAAGACCGTCGGGCGCTATCGGCTGACCGTCGGCAGGGCTGTACTTGTCAGTCGCGCCGAGCGTATGCAGGAATTCGTGTGCAATAATGACGTTATTGATGCCGCGATGGCGGCGGCTCGCATAGCCGTTAACAATACCCACCATACCCTTTTGCAGGCCGACCGAGTTTTCGAGCCGCACCGCAATATCGGGCTGGTGATAACGCACAAAAATGCGCACGTCCGGCTCGATCTTGTCCTGGGCATCGGTCACGCTTCCCGCCCACCAGCGCATCTTCAGCGACCACATCATGATAGATAGCGTGTTGGGCTCTGTGGGTATCGCCGGGGGCTGCTCGCGCACCTCCGTGCCGAGCTCGATTCGAACCGGGCGGCTCACACCGCGTGCATAGCGTTCGGTCTCCCGCGCAAGAAATGACTCGATCCCGTGAAAGTCGCGGACTTGCAGGTTATCGATGTATTTCGCCGCCACCTCGCTGCCATCGGCATTGATCGGATAGACCTTCACCCACAGGCTGTTGTTCCAGTCCGTGCTTCGTGCCTGCGTCAACCACGTGCTGAGGGCAACGAAAAACAAAATGAACAGCAAGATCGAGATTCGTACTGCCTTAAACATGAGCCTTCCTGCCGGGTGTCGGGTTCCCGGCTAGAGCTCCGGGGCGCGTCTTACTCCCGTAGCCTGCTCGAAGGCGTAGGCGATCTCTATGAGCTGTTTCTCATTCCAGGGTTTTCCCACGAAAGACACGCCAATCGGCAGTCCCGAAGCAAAGCCCGCAGGCACGGTAATACTCGGATACCCGGAAATTGCCGCGAGCGAGGAGCTGCCGATGTGAAAAGAGTCCCCGTTGGCGTGGTCGATCATCCACGCCGGACCGTTGGTTATGGCAATGATGGCATCGAGTTGATGCTCCTCGATAGCGCCGTCGATACCATCGCGGGCGATGCGCTTGCTCTCGGCCAGCGCGTCCAGGTAGGCCGCGTCAGACAGGGGCCCTTTTTTCTCGGCAGCCAGGAAAATCTCCTGGCCGAACACGGGCATGACGCGCTCGGCGTTCGCCTCGTTATATTCGATGATCTCGGCCAGCGACTGCACGGGCGCGCCCGAGGCAGCAAGGTACTTGTTCAGGTCGGCCTTGAACTCGTACAGGAGGACCTCGTATTCGGCATCGTTCATGCCGTTGGTCGCGATCTCGATGTCGTCGACAATATTGGCGCCCTGTTCTTTCAGCACCGCGATACTGGCGTCGTAAATTGCCTCGACATTGGGATTGGATCCCGCACCGGTGAATGAGCGCAGAATACCGATGCGCTTGCCGTTGAGGCCGTCGGCGGTCAGGTTTGCGGAGTAGTCGTGGTGAATCTCCGCGTCGCTCGTCGCCGGGTCGTCAGCGTCGACGCCTGTCATGACGGTCAGCAACAACGCCGCGTCGCGCACGGTGCGCGCCATGGGCCCGGCCGTGTCCTGGCTGTGCGCAATCGGGATGATGCCGCTGCGACTGACGAGACCCAGCGTCGGCTTGATACCCACGATGCCGTTAATTCCCGAGGGACATACGACCGAGCCGTCGGTCTCGGTACCGATGGCGACGACGGTCAGGTTGGCCGCCACCGCGACGCCGGAGCCACTCGAAGACCCGCAGGGAGTGCGCGCCAGGTCATAAGGATTGCGGGTCTGTCCGCCGACGCTGCTCCAGCCACTGGAAGATCGTGTCGAGCGGAAATTCGCCCACTCGCTGAGGTTGGCTTTTCCGAGAATGACCGCGCCGGCGTCGCGCAGCCGCTTGACGATGAACGCATCCTCGGACGGTACGTGTTCGGCCAGTGCCAGTGATCCGGCGCTCGTGACCATCTGGTCGGCCGTGTCGATGTTGGCCTTGAGCACGACGGGGATGCCGTGAAGCGGCCCCCGGGGACCTGCGGACCGCCATTCCCTGTCCAGTGACAACGCGATATTGCGCGCGTCGGGATTGACTTCGATGATGGCGTTGAGCGCGGGCCCGCCTTGGTCGATCGCTGCGATGCGATCGACGTACCAGTCGACCAGTTCGACGGACGTAATTTCACCACGCTGCAGCTGGTCATGCAGGTCCGCAATACTGGCTTCTGTGAAATCGCTTTCTGTTCCCGAACACGCTGCAAGAGCGAGCAGGGCAAACGTAAGCAGAATGCTCGACGATCTGATCATGGTGAGCCCCTTATCAAAGGCGCATTGTAACCGAGACATCCTGCGCCCAAAGAAAAAGCCCCGCGGCGTGAACGGCGGGGCTGGATTCTCTTTTTTTCAAAAGAGGTAACTGCGAATCAGGTAACCGGATACAGATGCTTTCTTATTGTTATTGGATTCTGATCTTATTTTTTTTGTTTTTGTTGTTCTTCTGGCGTCTAAATCCTGTTTCTGGCCGGTACATGTACCCGTGCGCAGCTACACTTCGCTTGGGCAGAGTATTAAAAGCAAGACCTGTGCCAACCCGCCTGCAGACGGCATGAATTCAATGATTTAGCGATTGCTCAATGCTGCGTCGGATCGGCTGTGGGTGAGGTCTGTAAAGAAATCCGTCGCCGTTGGTCCCCAAAACATCACCCTAGGGGGTAAGATTTGGCGTTAAGTTGCTGATAAACCGCGAATAATAGGTTCAGTAACTGCGGTGGCACAATCTGTAGTGTTTGGCGACGGCTCGTCATTATGTCCAATTTCCCACGTTTGGTCGTTGTGCACCGCAAGTAGCGATATTTTGTCAAATTATTCGACGTTCGCCTGGGCCTGTGCCCGATCGATCAGACCCGCAACGCTGAAAAATCGCCCGTTGCGGACGACCGCGACGACATTGAGTGCCGCATCGATGTCGACCAGCGGGTCGCCATCGACGAATACGAGGTCGGCCACGGCGCCCGTCGCAACGCGACCCAGCGTCGGATCCACGCCGAGCGTCGCCGCCGAGTTGACGCCCGCCGCCCGCAGCGCCTGGTCGGGCCGTAGCGATGCCGCGACCAGGGCCCGCAGTTCCGCGTGCAGTGCGATGCCGGCAGGCAGGCCGTTGGGACGGCTTCCGAGAACGACCGTGGTCGCACCCGCATCGATTGTCTGCGGTTCTGTAAACCGTCGTGCGACGAGCCCGTCAAAGCCGATCAATCGGGCGGGTCTGGAGTTTCGTAGTGCCTCGAGGCCCGGTGTCATGCTATCCGCGAGACTGGCATAGGCGGCCACGGGCCAGTCCGAGGCGGGCAACAGGCGCGGACCCGGGAGGTCCTTGCCGGACCAGACCGCATTGAGGTGTTCCGCTTCCGGATGGTCTGCCACCAGCGTCGTCACGCCGGATGCCAGCAACAGTGGGCCGCTTCGTTCATCGGCGGTGTCCGGCAGGCGCGCGTGCACGTCGACGAATCCAGGTAGCACCGCCAGGTCGCCCATATCGATGACGATCTGGCCCGGCCGTTCAGCATGAGCCTCGACGGCCGTGATGCGCCCGCCGGCGATGAGAATGTCCCGGTCCCGCTGGTATCCACCGCCGATGCCGTCGAACAGCCTTGCTGCGTGAATAACGATCTCACCGTCCGGCTCGCCGCGTCGCGGCAGCGCGCGCCGTCGCTTCTCGACCACCACGTCCGGGGTCGTTTCGAGGGTTGCACGAAAGGGCACGCTTCGGGACGACCAGGCATTGAACAGGCGTTGACGAATGACGCCATCCGCGGTGTACAGCATGCGATGCTTGTCCAGCCAGCTGACAGGTGTCCTTACAAAGTCCTCTCCGTCCATGTAGCGGCGGATCAGGCGGGGTTGCGACAGGATAACCATGTCGAGCGCCGTCGTCGTGGTGCTCTCCCGCCAGAATGTGACAAGGCTGCCGTCGGGCCGCCACGATGGCCCGCTGAGACGCTCGCTGCCGGTCACGAGAACCTCCTCAGGTTCGCCATGGCGCCGCAGAATCAGCGACCACTTGTCGCCGGCGTTGTGGATGTAAACGAGGTGCCGGCCGTCGGCCGACCATGCGGGTTCGGTTTCGTCGCCGGGTCGGCTGCTCAGACGCCAGTGCAGGCCTGTCGAAAGATCCACTTCCCAAAGATTGAAGCCCCTCCCCGTGCGGTCCGAGGCGTAGGTCAGCCGCTGCCCGCCCGGGTGCCAGGTCGGGTGCAGGTCGAACCGGGCATCCTGGCTCAGGTAACGCGTCTTGCCGTCATTCGTGTCGTGCACCCAGATTCCCTGTTTCTGGTCGGTGATCGCGGTGTAAGCCACGCGCAAACCGTCAGGCGACCAGCGCGGACGTTGCGCGGAAGACAGCCCGGTTGTCAGCCGCGTCGCGTCGCCGCCACTTTGTGGCACTACCCAGAGATCGCCGGCCAGGTCCATGACGACGCGACCGTCGCCAGCGACATCGATGGACAGCTGGTTTCCGCGAGTCAGCGTCTCGGCGGCCTGGCCGGCGATGCTTGCCAGGATCAGCAGGAGGGTAATTGCGAGGCTGCAGCGTCGGCTCATCATGCGTCGGGGTTGAAGACTCCACCTTCACGGCGCGGGTCTGCCGCGACGGTAAACCCCTCGCGATCGTCGTACACGGCCGCTCCGACGCCACCAAAATACATGACCAGCTCGGGAAACACGCTGACGGGCAGGTCGATGTCGGGCAGGTCGAGACCCGGCTCCGCCTTGAGACGGACAACATCACCACTCGTATCAACATGCACTCGCGGATGCGCAATCGCATCGTCGAGCGGCATGCCATATTGCATGTAGTTGATCAGGAACTGTTGCATAGCCGTTGTTATGCGATCTGCCCCGGGTGATCCGACCGCCAGTACGGCACCGTCACGGCGCGCAACGCACGGTGTCATGTTGGACGGCAAACGTGAACCGGGCGGACCGGCATCCAGACCGCGGCGGTTGAGTTCGATCTCGCCAAGGCAGTTATTGAGCCAAAGACCCGTGCCCGCCGGCATTTCGCCCGAACCGTAACCCGATGAGGCCGTGACCGCACAGCCGTTGCCGCTATCGTCGACGACGGACGTATGCACGGTTGAAGCTGACGTCCAGCGCGACAGTAGCTGGCCACTGCGGGCGGCGTCGACGAGCCGGGCGGCCTCGGCACCGACATCGTTGGCCAGGTCCAGGTGACGTTGTCGAAAGTCGAGGCAAGCGCGTTGCGACTGGATGAGTTGCTCCAGGGCCGCCTTGTCCCAGTCCTCGCCCCCCAGATCGTGGCATGCGAGGAGCATTGCCGTGAGGACCGAACCGCCCACAGCGGGCGGTGGGTTGCTCGCGAGGCGCCACGCACCGATGTCCGTGACCAGGGACTTGCGCTCGACCGCCTGGTAGGAACTCAGGTCCTCGAGAGTCAGCATGCCGTCGCCGGCTCGGCAGTGATCGGCGATGGCTCGTGCGATGTCGCCTTCGTAGAAAACACGGGCTCCTTCGCGTGCGATGGCATCGAGGGAATCGGCGAGGTGCGGGACGACAACCGTGTCGCCTGCATCCTTGAGCGAACCGTCGTCGTGGTGCAAAGCGTCGTAGCCGTCGTCGCTGCGCCCGAAGATCAGGTCCCCGGAGTAGCCGAGGTAATAGCGACAGGCCGCAGACAAAGGGAAGCCGTCGCGAGCAGCGCGAATGGTGGGTTCGAGAATCGCTCGCCAGGGGGCGCTGCCGTAGTTTTTCCAGGCGTCCTCTATCGCCGCCAGCGTCCCGGGCACGGCCACTGAGCCGGGTCCGACGAGCGTGGTTATGCCGCCACCGTAGTCCAGCGACACCTCCACCGCACCCTGCTTGCGCTCCTCGTTTCGCAGTCCCTTGCCGGGCACGGTAACATTGCCGTCCACGGTGACAGGATCATCACCGGCGCTCCAGATGGTGACGAACGCACTGCCGCCCAGTGCACAGACACCGGGTTCCGTGTTGATCGTCAGCAGGGCCGCGGCCAGAGCGCAGTCGACGGCGTTTCCACCGACGTCGGCAACTTCACGGGCCGCATTGGCAGCTAGCTGCGACGTAGTTGCGACGGCGACTCTGGACACGAGTGTTAGCAGACCCTAGAAGTGAATGACAGAGCGAATGCTCTTGCCCTCGTGCATGAGATCGAACGCCTTGTTGATATCTTCGAGCGGCATTGTGTAGGTGATGAACTCATCAATCTTGATGTCACCGTGCATGTACTGGTCCACCATGCCTGGTAACTGTGAACGACCTTTGCAGCCGCCGAACGCGGTACCTCGCCAGACGCGCCCCGTCACGAGCTGGAACGGGCGTGTGGAAATTTCCTGGCCAGCACCGGCGACGCCGACGATCACGGATTCACCCCAGCCCTTGTGGCAGCACTCGAGCGCCGAACGCATCAGGTTGACGTTGCCGACGCATTCAAATGAATAGTCAACGCCACCGCCGGTCAGCTCGACAATCACGTCCTGGATCGGGTCATCGTACTTGCCCGGATTGACGCAGTCGGTAGCGCCCAGCTGCTTCGCGAGTTCGAACTTGTCCTCGTTGATGTCGACCGCGAGGATGCGCCCGGCTTTCGCCATGACAGCGCCCTGGATCGCACTCAGGCCGACGCCGCCGAGACCGAAGACGGCAACGGACGCGCCGGCTTCCACTTTGGCCGTATTCAGTACAGCCCCGATGCCCGTCGTGATGCCGCAGCCCAGCAGGCAGACTTTCTCGAGCGGTGCTTCCTTGCTGACTTTCGCGACCGCGATTTCAGGCAATACCGTGTATTCGCTAAAGGTCGAGGTTCCCATGTAGTGATGGACCGTCTTGCCGCCCTGCGAGAACCGCGACGTCCCGTCCGGCATCAGGCCCTGGCCCTGGGTGACCCGAATCGCCTGGCAAAGATTCGTTTTGCCGGAGGTGCAGAAATTGCACTCGCCGCACTCCGGGGTATACAGCGGAATGACGTGATCGCCTACTTCGACCGACGTGACGCCCGCGCCGACTTCTTCGACGATGGCGCCACCTTCGTGACCAAGCACACTGGGGAATAGACCCTCGGGGTCTTCACCCGATAATGTGAACGCATCGGTATGGCAGACGCCCGTAGCGACGTTTCTGAGCAGAACCTCGCCTTTCTTCGGTCCCTCGAGGTCCAGCATTTCGATCTCAAGCGGTTTGCCTGCTTCCCAGGCAACGGCGGCACGTGTCTTCATAAAGTCTTCACCCCTCGTTCATTTTTCTGCCGCCGAATGGTCTCATGAATTCACTCCCGGTTCATGTGCTCGCGCCTACTCTGGAGCTGCACTGGGACAAACCGGAGGATGTTATGAACAAGGTAATGACAACAGCGCTAATTGCCGGTGGCCTCATGCTGATCAACTCGCCCGAGGCCGCAGCGCACAAGGAAGTACGCCACACCCACCAGGCACCGGCGTACTATCACTACTATCCAGGCGTCGATGTGCGCCGACCGCGGCACATGCCGCGCTGGCTGCATCGTAATGACTCGTTCCGCCGCTGGTACCGGCACACGCCGCTGCGGAGAAACCTGCGAATCGCCTGGGGCGAGCTCTTCGATATCTATCGCTGGGAGCGCCGTCACGCAACTCGCTTCGAACGGCGTTACCGGGACTACGACGATTATCGCCGCCGTCACTATCGCGACGATCGGAACGGGCATCGGAACGAGCGCCGGAACAAGCACAGGGACGGACAGCGTCACCGTCACTGACCGGCCCCGTCAGACAACAAGTGCTCACGTCGGCCCGAAATCCCTCGGGCCGACTTTCGTTGTGCCGGCGTCTGCTGTAAAAGACGAGGCTATGAACCTCGAAGAACTACGACGCCAGCTGTCGGCTGTCGACCGAAAACTGGTCGAGCTGATTGCGGAGAGGCAACAAATCGTCGGCAAGATCGGCAAGAGCAAACAGGGTACGGGAACCGGCACGCGCGACTATGCCCGGGAAAAAGACGTGCTCGACATGGGGCGAGCCCAGGCGGTCGAGGCGGGCGTGGATCCCGACCTCGTTGAGAATCTCCTGCAACTCCTGATTCGAACGTCGCTTGAGAGCCAGGAACGCGATCGCGTGATCGCGGAGGGCAAGGGCGATGGTCGGAAGGCGCTCGTGATTGGCGGTGCCGGTAAAATGGGCCGCTGGTTCGCAGAGTTTTTCACATCGCAGGGGTTCGCGACGACCATTGCCGACGTGTCGGTTGAGGACGGTCCCAACCGCTTCAGGAACTGGACCGACGCAGGCGTCGATTACGATGTCATCGCCGTCGCAGCTCCGCTGGCCGTGTCGGGCCGCATCCTGGCGCAGCTCGCCGTGCTGAAGCCCGGCGGACTCGTTTTCGACATCGGGTCGCTGAAGTCGCCCCTGCTCGACGGAATCGAGGAGCTGCGGGCGGCCGGTTGTCGCGTGACGTCGCTGCACCCGATGTACGGGCCGGACACGCGCCTGCTGTCCGGTCGCCACCTGATCTTCTGTGATGCGGGTGATGCGCAGGCAACGGCCGATGCGAAGGAACTGTTCGCTGCGACGATGGTGGAACAGCTGGATATGGGGCTCGACGATCACGATCGCCTGATCGCCTACGTGCTGGGTCTCTCGCATGCATTGAATATCGCGTTCTTCACGGCCCTGGCCGAAAGCGGGGAGGCTGCGCCAAAGCTGGCGAAGATGTCATCGACGACATTTGACTCACAGCTACTTGTGTCCGAAGCGGTGGCGCAGGACAATCCTCGTCTGTATTTTGAGATTCAGAACCTGAACAGGTTTGGGCTTGGGCCGCTGGACGCGCTCTGCGATGCGGCCCGGCGCATCCGGGAAACAGTCGCGGACGGCGACGAATCCGCTTTCGTCGAACTCATGGAAAAAGGACGTGACTATCTCGCAATGAGAGGTTGAGGACATGAAGTCCAGGGAAGAACTCGAAGCGCAACTCGATGCCGCCCGCCGGCAGCTTAAGGTGCTCACGGCCGAGGTCGCACGAAATGACGAGATTATGCGGCGCGCGCAGATGCGCGAGCTACAATTGCTGCAGGCGGAGAGCCTCCACGGCTTGATACGCGCACTGATCGACGGTCTGCGCACGAGCTATGGAGTCGACTATGTCAGCCTCGTAATCTGCGACCCTGATCATGATATTCGTCACTTGATGCTGGCCAACGGCACGCCGCCGGACAAATTCCCGGACCTCTTGATCGTCGAGTCGATCGCCGGACTGGCTCCGCAGTACATTGCCCTGCAGCAACCCTGGCTTGGCGCCTTCGCGGCCTGTGACCACCAGCTCATATGTCCAGGTGCCGGCGATGCGCGCAGCATCGCGATGGTGCCGCTGTCGCACCGCGGCAAATTGCTCGGCAGCATCAACCTCTGCAGTCATGATCCGCTGCGCTTTACGCAGGTGCACGCAAGCGATTTTCTCGCGCACATGGGTGTCATCGCCTCGTTCTGTATCGAGAACGTGGTGAACCGGGCGGCCCTGCTGCGCAGCGGCTTTACCGACGTGCTGACCGGATGGCACAACCGCCGCTACCTGACGGTGCGGCTCAATGAGGAACTGGCACGCGCCCGCCGCGACCGGACGCGCCTGGTTTGCCTGATGCTCGACATCGATCACTTCAAACGCGTCAACGATACCTGGGGACATGCCGCCGGCGATGTCGTCCTGCAGGAGCTGGCGCAGCGCATCGAATCCCAGGTTCGGGCGAGTGATGTCGCGGCGCGCTACGGCGGCGAGGAGTTCGTGGTGCTATTGCCATGCACGGAGGTTGCATCCGCGTCCAAGCTGGCCGAGCGCATTCGGTCAGCGGTGGCCGCAGAGCCCGTGGTTTTGCCGAACGGCGAGACCGTCACGATAACGGCATCCATCGGCATCGCCGAAGTCAGCCCGGGCGCGAACGACACGGATCTCAAGACGCTGGGGGATTCATTGATCGCCAGGGCAGATGTGGCGCTGTATGCCGCAAAGTCGGCCGGCCGCGACCAGATCGTGGTGGAAGCTGCATGAAACGGCTTGTCGCATGGCTGCCGGTTCTGCTGCTGGTCGCGTGCGGTGGATCCAGGCAGCCGGAAGGCCCGGCGATTCTTGTCTACGCAAGTGAAGACGACCCGGCCGGTCTGCAACAACTGCTTGGCGATTTCACGGACGACACGGGAATTCCGGTCATGTTCGAATGGGGCGACTCCGGTGACAATGCCGACCGTCTCATCGAAAAGTCCGGGCGGCCTGCCGATGTGCTGATCACCGACAATGCTGTAGATATCTGGCGGGCGGCGGAAGAGGGCGCGTTGCGACCGATCACGTCCGAAGCGCTGGCAGCCGTCGATCCGCACCTGCGCGACCCGGACAGGTACTGGGTCGCGTTGCAGCGACGCTTTATCGTGATTGCGGTATCGCCGGCCGCGATGTTTCAGTCGTCGGGCGGCTACGATGATCTTGGTGCCGCGTCTTACAACGGCCAACTGTGCCTGTCGTCGGTGGAGAACTCCGTCAATCGCGCCTTAATCGCCATGCTGATTGAGGATCTGGGCCTCAAGCCTGCCGAACGGCTGGTACGTGCATGGATAATGAATCTCCCGCAGCCGCCCTTCGACACTGAAGAGCAGCTGCTTGCCGCCGTGGAATCCGGTGCCTGCAAGTACGGCGTGGTTTCGGACGTCCTGATTCCCAGCGGAGCCGTGCGAACAGTGGGACCGGTGCCCCTCTACGCGGATATTTCCGCCATCGGTGTCGGGCGCCACGCGGCGCAGCCCGACAAGGCGCAGCGCCTGGTCGACTGGATACTGCGAGAGCATCCCCCGGAGGGTCTCGCCGAGTGGAATGGCCGCAACATCGGTCTGGTGGGCGCTCGTGATGAGGATGTCCGCAAGCTCGCGGAACGAGTGGGCTACCGGTAGCGCTCGGCCCGTATCCGGCTCATCAGGATCAGGAACAACGGTACGCCGATAGCGGCGGTCAGCGCCCCCACGGGAAGTTGTCGCGGTGCCATGATGCTGCGTGCGAGCGTGTCAGCAATAACGAGGAGGGCCCCGCCGGCGAGCGCAGATGCCGGAAGAACCAGCCGGTGGTCGCTGCCCGCGACGAGCCTGATGAGGTGCGGCACGACGAGGCCGATGAAGCCGATGACCCCGACAGTGGTAACGGACACCGCCGTGGCAAGAGCCGCGGCCACGAAGATCATGTAGCGAAACGTGCGCACTGGCAGGCCGACGATTGCGGCCTGCAGCTCACCGCGAGCGAGGACATTCAGGTGCCTGGCGCTCAGCGTGCCCGCAATGACGAGGATGCCCAGCAAGACGAGACAGCGGCTCGGGTCGAACGCAAAACTCAGGTCGC
Organism: uncultured Woeseiaceae bacterium; assembly: GCA_945787845.1. Classification (GTDB taxonomy): domain Bacteria; phylum Pseudomonadota; class Gammaproteobacteria; order Steroidobacterales; family Woeseiaceae; genus UBA1847. The sequence goes on from CALZJH010000001.1 coordinate 345,404, forward strand.
CCATCAGCCAGAACAGCATACCGCGCAGGTTCTGATCCGGGCTCAGGGCCAGGAGCAGGGTCGTGGCTGCGCTGAAACCCGCAGCCAGCACGACGCCCGTCAGGAGCAGGCGGGTCGGCGTCCAGCTACCCGTGCCCTGGGCAATCGCAAACACCAGCAGCGTCGCGGCCAACGCGCCACCGAAGGCCGACACGTCGACAATGAAACTGCCCATGCCCAGGCTCATCGCGAGCAAGGCTGCGACCGCGGCGCCCCCCGAACTCCCGAGGATGTAGGGTTCGGCCAGCGGGTTACGCAATAACACCTGCATCAGCACACCGGCCACCGCGAGCAGGCCACCCACGGCGAACGCCGTCAGGGCCCGCGGCAAGCGGAGGTCATTGACCAGCGTCATTACGTTGTCGGGTGCCTGGCCGCGCACTGCCGCCACCGCTTGACGCAGGCTGATGTCTGCACTGCCGAGCGCCAGTGCCAGCAGGAATGCGGCAATGACGATTATCAGCAAAACAGCAAACAGGATCCCTGTACGGCCTGCATTCAAGAACATTCTCCTGGGGCGAGCGGCGACGGATAGTGTAAAGTAATCGGCAGTTAGAGTTTTAGTACGGTTGCTATGAGCAACGATTGGATTGACGCCAAAGGCTTTCGGGCAAACGTCGGCATCATTCTCGCGAACGACGACAACAGGTTGATGCTTGCCGGTCGCGTGGGTGCAAAAGGCTGGCAGTTTCCGCAGGGCGGAGTGCTGGAAGACGAAGAGCCCGAGCAAGCCATGTTTCGTGAGCTGCGTGAGGAAGTCGGGCTGCTGCCCGATGACGTGGAGGTGCTCGGAGTGACCAGGGACTGGTTGCGCTACCGCCTGCCGGACAAATTTATTCGACGTAACAGCAAGCCGCTTTGTATCGGTCAGAAACAGCGCTGGTTCATGTTGCGCCTGATCAGCGATGCGGATCGAGTGCGCTTTGATTGTGGGGATAAACCCGAATTCGATCGTATTCGCTGGGTTCCGTTCTGGCGCCCGGTTAACGAGGTGATTTACTTCAAACGGCGTGTCTACGCCCGGGCGCTGCACGAGCTGGGACCGCATGTGCATCCTGAGGGCCTGCCGAAACAACCCCGTTGGTGGCCGAGGCGCTGGCGCGCGGTCTTCGAGAAAGACCTCGCAAAGGCCGAAAATGAGAGCGTCGAAGAGCCAAATCCGTGACCTGGCGCACTTCTGTGGGGCACCGGCCCCGCGTAACATAACGTCTTTGACTTAATAGCGAGCGACACGTTGCCGTCGAACTACCATATGCAGACACATGGTGCAGGCCGGACCTGGATCTTCCGGATCGGCATCGCCGTGCTCGCGCTGGTCGCGGTGTATCTCGTGTTCGAATACGGCCGTATCAGCGCCGGTTACGACGTCATCGATGCGGCTAACGAGCGCACAGACCTGCAGGCGCATATCGATACTCTCGATGACGAGATCGCCGCTCTGAAGCAGGAGATCGCGCTGCACGAGACGGACAAGAAGGTCAATCGTGAGTCCTACAAGGAAGTCGAAGATAGCCTGATTTCGCTGCAGGCCAAGATTCAGGAACAGCAGGACGCGATTGCCTTTTACCGCGGAATCGTGTCGCCCGCCGACGGCAAGCCAGGGCTGCGCGTGCAGGACCTGCGGTTGACCCGCGCCGCGCGGGAGCGGCATTTCAACCTGCGGCTCGTGCTGGTGCAGGCCATGAAGCATGACCGCAAGGTTTCCGGTAATGTCGCCGTCCGTGTTGAAGGCAGTGAAGGCGGTACGGCCAGGACCTATGCGCTGGCTGAGCTGCTGCCGGCCGACGCGGACGCGGACTGGCCGTTTTCATTCCGCTATTTTCAGGATTTCGACCGGCAGTTTGTCCTGCCGGACGGCTTCACCCCGGAACGCATCCATGTCGAGGTGCGTTCCCGAACCCGCTCGATCTCGAGCGTAGAAGCGAGTTATGCCTGGGCGACGAGCCAGGGTTGATTGGAGAACCAGATGTTCGGTAAGAAACAACGCACACACACGGTCGTCGAGACGCTCATTGGCCCCAACAGCAAGGTTAGCGGCGATCTGCACTTTGCTGGCGGCTGCCATGTCGATGGCACGGTGAACGGCAATATCACCGCGGATCCCGATACCGAATCGGCCCTGAGCATCAGTGACATCGGCTCCGTCGACGGCGGCGTCACGGTGCCTTATGTCGTGCTGAACGGCATCGTCAAGGGCGACGTATTTGCCGGCAAACGTGTGGAACTCGGGCCGACCGCGCGGGTCATTGGCAATGTGTATTACAATCTTATCGAAATGGCGATTGGCGCCGAGATCAATGGCAAACTCGTGCACCAGCCCGAAGGGCAGGTACCCTTGCTCGAGCAGACCAATCGAATTGACGAAGCAGCGGCGGCCAGCGACTAGCGCGGTGACCGCCAGACCGGATACCATTAGGACATGATGACAACATCAACAGACAACGCTCCCCAGATTCCGAACGGCATCGTGTTCACCGATGCGGCGGCCAGCAAAGTGAGCGAGCTAATCGCGGAAGAGGACAATCCAAACCTCATGCTCCGGGTATTTATCTCCGGCGGTGGTTGCTCGGGTTTCCAATACGGGTTCACGTTCGACGAGGACATCGAGGATGGCGACAGCCAGGTCGAGAACGGTGGCGTCAAGCTGCTGGTTGACCCGATGAGTGTGCAGTACCTCATGGGCGCCGAGATCGATTACAAGGAAGATCTGCAGGGAGCGCAGTTCATCATCCGGAATCCGAATGCACAAACCACCTGCGGCTGCGGACAGTCTTTCACCGTCTGAGATCGCCCAGCCGGAAATCATCGCGGCCGTAGACCTCGGCTCGAACAGTTTCCACATGATCGTTGGCGAGCTGCGCCACGGCCAGCTTGCGATCCTCGATCGCATTCGCGAAACCGTACGCCTTGCCGAAGGGCTCTCGGAATCCGGGGACATCTCCCCCGACGCGCGCCGGCGGGCGATTGACTGCCTGTCACGTTTCGGCGAGCGGCTGCGCGAAATGAACGCAGACAAGGTTCGTGCGGCTGGCACCAGCACGATCCGCCGGGCGCGCGAAGACACCGACTTCATGGTCGAGGCCGAGTCGGCGCTCGGCCATCCAATCGAGATTATTTCCGGAATCGAAGAGGCGCGTCTTATCTATAGCGGTGTGGCGCACAGCCTGCCGCCGACGGACGGCTTGCGCCTCGTCATGGATATCGGCGGCGGCAGCACCGAGTTGATTCTCGGGCAGGCGGTAGTGCCCAAGGCGCTGGAAAGCACGCACATGGGCTGCGTCTCGATGACGGAGCGCTTCTTTCCGGGCGGCAAAATAACTCGCGAGGGCTTCACCAAGGCAAGGCTGGCGGCACAGCTGGAGTTGCGGCCGGTCAAGGCATTCTTTCGCGGCATGCAGGACGTCGAAGCTATCGGTACCTCGGGAACGATCCGTTCGACTGAGGCCGTGGCGCGGGAGCTGGGAATAACGGCTTCCGGGCTGACGCTCGACGCCGTGGAACAGCTGATCGAAAAGGTCCTCGAGTTTGACTCCGTTGCCGAAATCTCACTAAACGGACTCTCGGACCGCCGGGCCCAGGTATGGCCTGGCGGATTATCGATCCTTGCGGAACTTCTCCACGTCCTCAACATCGACGTGTTGAAGATATCGGACGGGGCGCTGCGCGAAGGCCTGCTGTACGACCTGCTGGGTCGCCTGCAGCATGAGGATGCGCGCGAGCGCACCGTGCGCGCGATGGCGGCACGGTACCAGGTTGATGAGCAGCAGGCTGGGCGCGTCGCACATACTGCGGCGGCGCTGTACGCGCAGTGCAAGCAGGAGTGGGGCCTTTCCCGGAATATCGCCGGCAAGGTGCTCGATTGGGCTGCGCGACTGCATGAAATCGGCCTCGATATTTCCCACGACGGCTATCAGCGTCACGGCGCCTATATCGCCGAGCACGCCGACATGCCCGGGTTTCCGCGCGCCGAGCAGCGCTTCCTGGCGCTGCTGATTGGTGGTCAGCGCCACCGCATCAGCGAATCGGCGTTCAATGTATTACCCGATGGCTGGCAGGAGTCCGGCTTGCGCCTCCTGATGCTGCTGCGTCTCGCCGTTCTGCTGAATCGCAGCCGCAAGGAAACCGAGTATCCGCCCGTCACCCTGAGCGTGTCGGGCAAGCATCTGACGCTTGTGTTCGATAGCACATGGCTGTCCGAGAACCCGCTAAGCATTGCCGATCTCGAGCGCGAACAGGAGTTTCTGTCGCAGGTCGGTTACGACCTGCATATCTCGTAGATCGAAAGCGCCTGCGGCCGCTGCATGAACCCGGCTTCGGGTCATTCCTGCGCGGCGAGATGCTCCAGGAAGATGTCCTGCGCTGAGATTCGATCGTTCTTGCCAGGCGACAGTCTTTGATAGGTACCATCACCCTGTAGTACCCATGCCTGGCAATTGTCGGCCAGGAACAGTTCAAGATGCGCGCGAATCTTGTCTTTCATCGCTTTCTGTCGAATCTCGAAACACGATTCGTTGCGACGGAACATGTTTCTTTCCATCCAGTCTGCGCTCGAACAGTAGAATTCCTCGTCGCCGTCATTAAGAAAATAATAAACGCGTGAATGTTCGAGGAAGCGGCCGACGATTGACCGGACGTGGATGTTCTCGGATAGACCCTCGACGCCCGGCCGCAGCGAACAGATGCCACGCACGATCAGGTCTATCCTGACGCCGGCAGTCGATGCTTCATATAGCGCGTCGATCAACTGCGGCTCATTGAGCGAATTGACCTTCGCGATGATGCGCGCATCCTTGCCGTTCTTTGCGTTTTCGGTTTCGCGCCTGATCTTGTCAATCAACGCGTCAAACAGGCTGAAAGGTGATGCGAGCATGCGAGTCATGCCGGCGGCCTCGGTCAGACTGGTCAGTTGCAGGAACAGCTTGTGCACATCCTCGCCGAGGCGCTGGCTGCTCGAGAGGTAGCCGTAATCGGTGTAAACCGAGGTCGTCGCGTGGTGGTAATTGCCAGTGCCCAGGTGCACATAACGCACCAGGTGGTCGTCTTCGCGGCGCACCACCAGGAGCATCTTGGCGTGCGTCTTGAAACCGACCAGGCCGTATACGACGTGTGCACCGGCTTCCTGCAGGCGATTCGCAAGCGCGATATTTGCGGCCTCGTCGAATCGCGCCATAAGTTCAATAACGACGGTTACTTCTTTGCCGGAACGCGCGGCGGTGACGAGGTGATCGACGATCGGTGAATCGGCGCCGGTTCGGTAAAGCGTCTGCTTGATCGCGAGGACGTTGGGGTCGATAGCGGCGAGAGCAATAAAGTCGATGACCGGTGCAAACGACTGATACGGATGGTGCAACAGCACGTTCTTCTTGGACAGCACCTCGAAAATGTCCTCATCCGTGAGCAGCTCGTCGGGCATACCCTGGGTAAACGGGGGGTAGAGCAGCTCCGGCCGGTCGTTCAGTCCGCAAATCGTACTGAGACGATTCAAATTCACGGGGCCCTCGACCAGGTACATGTCGTCGTCTTCCAGGCTGAAGTGGTCGAGCAGGAACTCCTGCAGATCCTCCGGGCATTCATGGCCGATCTCGATGCGCACGGCGGCGCCATAGCGACTGGCTTCGAGCTGGCCTTCGAGCGCTCTCACGAGATCGCTGACCTCTTCATCGTCGATGTACAGGTCGCTGTTCCGCGTCACGCGGAACTGGTAACAACCGTCTACCTCGAGTCCGGGAAAAAGGCGGTCCACGTGAACGCGAATGACCGATGAGAGGAATACATAATTGTGTTCGCCGGGCTTGCTGAGCTCCTGCGGTAGCTTGATGATGCGCGGCAGCGACCGCGGCGCCTGCACCATGCCGCGGTGACGGCGGCGGCCGAACGCATCGCGGCCGTGCAACCTGACAATGAAGTTGAGGCTCTTGTTCAGGATTCGGGGAAACGGCCGCGAGGGGTCGAAGGTCAACGGCGTCAGAACCGGAACGACCTGTTCATCGAAGTACTCGCTGAGCCAGGCCTGCTGCTCATCGTTCCACTCGTGGCTCTGTATGAAGCGAACTCCGGCCTTGGTCAGCTCCGGAAACATGACGTCATTGAGAAGCTCGTATTGCTGTCGTACGAGTTCGGCGATGCCTTCGCGCAAGGTATCGAATAACTTTTGTGACGGGATCTTCTCAGGACCCTGAGCCGGTGCGCCAATTTCCATGCGTTGCTTGAGGCCCGCCACCCGGATCTCGAAAAACTCGTCAAGATTCGTGCAGCTGATGCACAGGAAGCGCAGCCGTTCGAGCAACGGCACCTCTTCATCGAGCGCTTGCTCAAGCACGCGCTTTTGGAACTCAAGCAAGCTGAGTTCGCGATTGATATAGAGACCATGCATGTCAGGGAGAGTGTATCTCGCCAAGCACGACTTTGCTGCTTGCACCGGTCACACTTGGGAGGTTTCCCGGCTGATTGTTCATCGTCCGCATGGCAAGCCAGGCAAACGCCACTGCCTCCACCCAGTCTGGATCTAGACCGACGACACTGGTTGTACCGACCGATATTTCCGGCAGGTTACGGGCAAGGCGTTCCAACAGGTCCTTGTTGTGGGCGCCGCCACCGCAGACATACAGTTCCGTCGCGTCCGGGGCCGTTTTCCGCACGCCATTGACGACCGTGCGTGCCGTAAGCTCGGCCAGCGTCGCCTGTACATCGACGGCTGCAAAGCGCTCGGGATTGAATTGCGCCAGCCACTCCAGGTTAAAGTCATCTAGCCCAGTACTCTTGGGCGGCGCGATATCGAAATACGGAAATGTCAGCATATCTTCGAGCAGGGTCGCAATAGACTGTCCCGATGCGGCCCAGGCACCGCCCTGGTCGAACGGCTGCTTCTGCTGGGTCTGAACCCACCGGTCGAGCAATGTGTTGCCGGGACCCGTGTCAAAGCCAATCACCGGCGAGCCGTCTGCCCGCAGCACGGTCAGGTTGGCGATACCACCAATGTTGAGTATGACGCGATCAGCTTCTGAGTCGCCGAACAGCCAGTCATGAAATGGCGGCGTCAGCGGCGCCCCCTGCCCACCAGCGGCAATATCCGCGCTGCGAAAATCCGCCACAGTGCGAATCCCGGTGCCGGCGGCGATGAGCGCCGGATTGCCGATCTGCAGCGAATACGGCGCCACGGCGTCCGGCTGGTGACGAATGGTCTGGCCGTGGCTGCCGATAGCGCAAATCTCGCCAGCGGCAATTCCCGTTGACGCTAGCAACTCCCTGGTGGCATCCCGAAAACACTCACCAACCTGGCGGTCGAGCGCGCCGATATTGCCGATTGCCTGGTCGACGGGTGTGGTGACGGCATTGAGCAGCGCGCGACGCAACGTATCCGGGTAGGGCTTTTGCAGTGTTCCCTCGATGTCGACGCGGCCGTCATCGAAACTCGCGATAACGGCATCGATGCCGTCCATGCTCGTGCCGGACATCAGGCCTATATAAAGTTCGGGCATGTCGCTTACTGCGCGCTGAAGGCGATCGAAGCGACCTGCGTTTTCTTGAAGTTCTCAAGCTCTTCGAGAATGGGCGCGGCCTCGGCAAGAAACCGCTGGCGGTATTCTGCATTGATAGGATCGGCATCGGGGAGCGCGACCGTGCGCGGATTTCTGTGCACGCCATTCAGACGGTATTCGTAATGCAGGTGATTGGCCGTCGCAAGTCCGGTCATGCCGACAAAACCGATGGTCTGGCCCTGTCGAACGCGTGTGCCGACGCGCGCCTTGGCTGCGAAACTCGACATGTGTGCATACAGGGTCGTGATGTTGCCGCCGTGCTGCAGAATGACGACCTTGCCGTATCCCGATTTTGTGCCGCGAAAAATAACCTTGCCGTCACCGGCTGCCTTGATCGGCGTGCCGCGCGGCGCCGCATAGTCGACGCCGCGGTGCGCGCGTATTGAGTTCAGGATCGGATGGCGACGATTGGGATTGAAGTTCGAACTGATGCGCGTGAAGTCGACCGGTGCCCGGATAAACGCCTTGCGGACACTGTTGCCGTCCGGGGTGAAGTAGTCGGTGACGTTGTTTTTGTCCTTGAATCGAATCGCCTGGATCTGGCGACCATTGTTGTTGAACTCGGCAGCGATGATCTCTCCATCGGTGACGAATTCTCCGTCCTGCCAGATCTCCTCATACTGCACGTAGTAGTTATCGCCAGAACGTATATCCAGGATGAAGTCGACGTCCCATGCGAAAATACCGGCGACGTTCATGATGGTTCGGTCGGAAAGACCTGCCTGAGCCGCGCTCTCGAACAGTGAGCTCTCGATAACACCGTAGGCATGGCGTTTTCGGATTTCGATAGGACGGTCGATGATCTTTGCGGCGAAGCCATCGTCCAGGCGATCGATCTGCAGGGCGCTGGTCAGGTCGAGCTTGGAATAGAGGCTGATGATCTTGCCTTCATCGTGAGTGACTTCAAAAATGTCGCCAGGCTTGATGCGGCGGAAGCGCTGTTTCGCTTCGTCGAGCTGCGCGATCGCCATGAGGTGACCGATATCGAGGCTGTTCTTGCGAAACATCTTCTCCATGGTGTCGCCCCGGCCGACTTTCAGCGAGAGCCTGTCGAATTCGGGCTCGGGCTCGGGTTCAATCACGTCACGGGTGATTTCGGATGCGTCCAGTTCTTCGACCGTGAGCTGCGGAGCATCGGCGGCCACCATCGCGGGTGTCTCGGGAACCTGCGGTTGTGGATCGCTTTTACCCAGACCGGTTACGAGCGCCACGCCGAGAAGGGGGATACCCAAGCCTACCGCAAACCATTGGAGTGCTTTGAATTTCGCAGGCTTACCTTTGGCAGACGGCTTGTAATCGTGAAGAAGTGGGCTGGCCTGACGACTCAAGTCTGCGTCCCTGAATGCATGGATGCCGCTACTCTACCGTCTGGTATTTTGGAGGTCAAAACCGCGCGGGGATGCTACAGTTCGCGGCAATGAGATGCGGCCCGAGCCGCGACCACATATAGGCGCGTCAAGCGTGCCGGCAGACGATAGAGAATGAGCAATATCAAGGAACAGATCGCAGAGCTTAGCCGTGGAACGGATGAGATATTGCCCGAGGACGGGCTTGAGGCGAAGCTGAAGGAGGGCAGGCCGCTCGTGGTGAAGGCCGGCTTCGACCCGACGGCCCCGGACCTGCATATCGGACATACGGTCCTGATCAACAAGATGCGCCAGTTCCAGCAGCTGGGCCACGAGGTCGTATTCCTGATCGGCGATTTCACGGGCATGATCGGCGATCCTTCGGGCAAGAACGCGACGCGTCCGCCGCTGACCCCCGACGAGATCCAGACCAACGCCGAAACCTACGAGAACCAGATCTTCAGGATTCTCGATCCGGACAAGACCCGCGTCGAGTTCAACTCGACCTGGATGGGGAAGATGGACGCTGCCGGGCTGATCAAGCTCGCGGCGCGACATACGGTTGCCCGCATGCTGGAGCGCGACGATTTCAGCAAGCGCTACAAGGGCGGGCAGTCCATCTCGATTCACGAGTTCCTGTATCCACTGGTGCAGGGCTACGACTCGGTGGCGCTCAAGGCCGATGTTGAACTCGGTGGCACGGATCAGAAGTTCAATCTGCTCGTCGGGAGGCAGCTGCAGCAGGATTTCGGGCAGTCGCCGCAGATCGTCATGACGACCCCATTACTCGAAGGGCTCGACGGGGTGCAGAAAATGTCCAAGTCGCTGGGCAACTACATCGGCATCACCGATGCGCCCGGCGAGATGTTCGGCAAGCTCATGTCGATATCCGACGACCTGATGTGGCGCTATTTTGAGGTGCTGAGCTTCCGTTCGCTGGACGACCTGGCCAGCCTCAGGAAGGCCGTCGCGGACGGGAAGAACCCGCGTGACGCAAAATTTGAACTTGGCGTGGAAATTGTTGCCAGATTTCATGATGATGCGGCGGCGGCAGGCGCACGCGACGAGTTTGTTGCGCGCTTCCAGAAGGGCGCCATGCCTGAAGAGATTCCCGAGAAGACGCTCGAGTCCGATGGGGGTCAGCTCGGCATCGCGCACCTGTTGAGAGCAGCAGGACTGGTTGCCAGCACGTCCGAAGCGTTCCGTATGATCAAACAGGGTGCCGTCAAGGTCGATGGTGAGCGCATTGAGGACCGCGCGTTGCATGTCGAGGCAGGCAGCACACATGTGTACCAGGTGGGCAAACGCAAGTTTGCGCGCGTTACGCTTTCCTGAAAGGCCGGTCGCGGCGCCCCGGCGTCGCACATCGGCAGGAGGATAATGCAGTGACCCGAGTATTGGCCCTCATCGCATCGGCGCTGGTGCTGGCAGCAACGTTGACGCCCGCTGTCGCACAGTCGGCCGATGAGGAGTTGCGCGAGCAGTTCGACGAAATTGTCGAAGCCCTCAATGACAACACGTTCAGCGAATTCCAGGATGCCATCAACGAGAGGGCGCTGATCAACCGTATCTTCGGTACGCGCGTTATCGATCCGGACGTGAAAGAAGCCTTTGCCGATGGCTTCGAAAGCAGCTTGCAGGAGATATTCGTGTCGTCGTTTCCCCGGGCTCGCACGCCAGCTGAGCGGGGTGGCGAGATTATCGGTACGGTGATCGCGTTTCAGTTCGACAAAGGACAGGGGCGGGCCATCGTGCGCTACGCGGGAAGCGGCTATCGTTTCTCCTACCATTCCTATGAGCTCACGCAGACTCGCAGCGGCAAGCTCGTCATCGTCGACTGGTTCGACTACTACAATGCCAGCTGGTTTAGTGAGGACGCGGGCAATGCGCTGCTGCGAGCCATGCCGGGGCAGGCGGCGGTTAAGGCTCTGATGACAATGCCGAACCCGTCGGAAGGCCAGCTTTTCCAGATGGGAGAGTTGCTCAAGGCCGTGCGCGACCAGAACTCGCAGCGATACTTCCAGATCTACGATGGTCTCGAAGAGGCGCTGCGGCAGGAGCCTTACTTCGTCGCGCTGAATTTCCACTACACCCGGACGCTCGGGGATGCAGGCCGCATGAACCAGGCGGTAGAGGCGCTGGTCGCTGCGTTTCCGGGGGACCCGCTGTACAGCCTGAGCCTGGCCGAGTTTCATATCAGCCGCGGGCTGTACGAGGAGGCAATCACAGAGCTGGATCGTTTCGAGGAGGCGCTCGGCATGAAGGACGGCGTGTCCGAATCGTTCAAGGCGACCTCGGCGATGGCGCTCGGCGATTTCGAGCGCGCCCAGGCCTTTGCCGTGACGGCGAGCGAAGTGGAGCCAGGGCTTGAACTGAGCTGGTGGACGCTGCTCCGGACCAGGACGGCGGCGGGAGACTACGCCGGCGCAACCGTTGCACTGACGGAGCTCGAAGACCGCTTCGGTCACCTGCTGATCCCGCAGAAACTGCGGCGTGACCGCTTCCTGAAGGTGCTCATCGACCAGCAGGAATACAGGGACTGGCGTGCCGGGCGCGACGCGACCTGATACGACCATCGTCGACTGGCACCGGCGTTATGGTGATGCCTTCGGTCGGCTCAATCGCGAGTGGCTGGACGAGTATTTCCGGGTTGAGGCGGTCGACGAGCCGGTGCTCGACGATCCCGACACCCATGTCCTGGCACACGGTGGCGTGATCCTGTACGCCCTCCAGGAGGGCCGGGCTGTCGGCACCGTGGCGCTCAAGAACCAGGGCGGGGGCGTGTTCGAACTGACCAAGATGGCCGTGACCCCGGCCTGCCAGGGACAGGGCGTGGGGCGGCAATTGCTGCGCGCAGCGATCGACCGCTTTCGGGAAATTGCCGGCAGCCGACTGTATCTGGAGTCGAACAGCCGCCTGGCCACCGCACTGGCCCTGTATGAATCTGCGGGATTCGCTCACGAAACCCCGCCCGAGCCCTCGGATTACCAGCGAGCAGACGTTTACATGGTCTACCGCGGGGCGACGGGTCCCAGCGCCCAATAGCCGCTATTTCCCGCGAAAAACGGCCGATTCCGGCCCACCCGGGGGCCGCCGCGGGGCCCCGCCGGAGGGCGGTTTCGGCGCGCAGAAAAAAACTTGAAAAAAGGTGTTGACGGACTCCGATTCGCCCGTATAATGCGCGGCTCTCTGAGGGACACGGTGTGCCTCAGTGGACTCCCAAAAATACCCGCAGGCGCACGAGGATTGTTGCTTAGGCCTCCTTCGCCTGTATAATGGTGGGTCCGCCCTATTCAAGCAACGGCCAAGGCTGTTTCCCGAGTGGGGCTCGTTCTTTAACAACTTAATCAGATAATTTGTGTGGGTGCTTGCGCTGGACTTTGCGAAGGCAAAATCAAGCGTAAGAACCAACCTAAATTCTATAAATAGTAATTTAGAGTGGGGATTACACTTTAGTAAAAGCTCAAAGCTTTAAACTGAAGAGTTTGATCCTGGCTCAGATTGAACGCTGGCGGCATGCCTAACACATGCAAGTCGAACGGAAACGAT
>CALZJH010000002.1 GCA_945787845.1 uncultured Woeseiaceae bacterium
ACGCGTACTCCTGCGCCGCCTGCTTCTCCGCCTCGGCCGCGTCCGCGTCCAGGTAGAGGTCTTTCAGTTCGCCGCCATGCGGCTCTTTAAACGCACCCACAATGTGTGTTCCTTGTTTTCAGGGGAGGGGATAGAAGGCGCGCAGCATAGTCTTTTTTTCAATGTCGGAAAGGGATGTGGATCACGCTCCACAGAGTGACCTGCGTCGCAGAGCCGAGGCCCGCGATGCGCGGCGGAATTCGGGCACAAAAAAAGCCCCGGACGACGGGGCTTTTCTTGGTTCGCCGGTGTCGCTATGCGACGGCGGCAGGGGAGTAGAGTGTTGGCTGCGGAACGGGCCGCTTGCGGTATTCTGCGAGGATTTCTGAGGCGGCTTCCTTGCAGGAACCACAGCCGGTTGCGACGCCGAGTTCCGCCTGCAGGCCCCACAAGTCGACCGCGCCAGCCTTAGCGGCTTTGCGGATTTGCTTGTCGGTAATCGCGTTGCAGATGCAGATATACATAAAATCAATCGCTTAGCGTGTTTATCAGGATTTAAACGCAAATGAGAATGATTGTCAATAGCATTAAGTACAATCCGAAACGGGCCTGCGGCAATTCTGTACCCGTGACCTTTTTCGTGTGGTGCCCTACGCCCTAAGTGGTATGCGCTTGTCCCGGCAAAATCATTTATCATCAATGACTTGTCGATTTGAGCGTGTACATGACTGATTTTCCCAAGAAAACCTTCGATGACTGGGCAGCCCTTGCGCAGCGCGAATGCCGCGATAAACCGCTGGATTCACTCACCCGCGACACGCCCGAGGGTATTCCTGTCAAACCTCTGTACACGGCTGCGGACCTGGAGGGCCTCGATCACGTCGGGTCGTTTCCGGGCATGGCACCCTTCGTACGCGGCCCCAGGGCCACGATGTACGCGGGCCGGCCGTGGACTGTGCGCCAATATGCCGGTTTTTCCACGGCGGAGGAGTCCAACGCGTTTTATCGGCGCAACCTCGAAGCGGGCCAGACCGGCCTCTCGGTCGCGTTCGACCTGGCCACGCATCGGGGCTACGACTCCGACCATCCGCGCGTGGTGGGTGACGTCGGCAAAGCCGGGGTCGCCATCGATTCCGTTGAGGACATGAAAATCCTGTTCGACGGCATCCCGCTCGACAAGATGTCTGTTTCCATGACGATGAACGGGGCAGCCTTGCCCATCATGGCCATGTATATCGTTGCCGCCGAAGAGCAGGGCGTCTCGCCCGACCGGCTGGCGGGTACGCTGCAGAATGACATCCTCAAAGAATTCATGGTGCGCAACACCTATATCTATCCGCCCGAGCCGTCGATGCGCATCGTCTCCGACATCATCGCGTACACGGCCGGCAACATGCCGCGCTACAACTCGATCTCGATCTCCGGCTACCACATGCAGGAAGCCGGGGCGACCTGTGCGCAGGAGCTTGCGTACACCATCGCGGACGGCATCGAGTACGTTCGCACGGCCATAGCCAGCGGTCTGGATGTCGATTCGTTCGCGCCTCGACTGTCGTTCTTCTTCGCCATCGGCATGAACTTCTTCATGGAAGTCGCCAAGCTGCGCGCCGCGCGCCTGTTGTGGTCGACGCTAATGGCCGAGAAGTTCTCGCCCGAGAACCCGAAGTCGCTGGTGCTGCGCACACACTGCCAGACTTCAGGTGTCTCGCTAACGGCCGACGGCCCTTACAACAACATCATGCGCGTCACGACGCAGGCCATGGCTGCAGCGCTGGGTGGCACGCAATCCCTGCACACCAATTCATTCGACGAAGCACTTGCGCTGCCCACCGACTTCTCGGCCGGCATCGCGCGCAATACCCAGCTCGTTTTACAGGAAGAGTCAGGCATCACTGACGTTGTCGACCCGCTCGCGGGTTCCTATTACGTTGAAAAGCTCACGGCCGACCTCGCAGCCGAGGCTCGCAGGCTTATTGACGAAGTCGAAGACCTTGGCGGCATGACCAGGGCCGTCGAATCGGGCATGCCCAAGCTGCGCATCGAGGAGGCCGCCGCTGTCCGACAGGCGCGCATCGATCGTGGCGAGGAAGTCATCGTCGGCGTTAACAAGTACCGTGCGCAGGACGAAACGCCCGTTGAGATTCGCGATATCGACAATACGGCTGTCCGCGACGCGCAGGTCGCGCGCCTCGACAAGGTGCGCGCGGCGCGAAATGAAGATGCCTGCCGGGCCGCACTCGCCCGGCTCACTGAGGCTGCCAGAGACAGCACCGGCAACTTGCTCGGCATAGCCATCGACGCCGCCCGCGAGCGTGCTACCGTCGGGGAGATTTCCGATGCCCTCGAAGACGTTTATGGAAGGTACCGCGCTATGACGCGATCAATCTCCGGCGTATACGGCGCCGCATACGAGAACGACGAGGAATTCCAGGCCATCTGGAAGGACGTCGAAGCCTTCGCGGAGGGCCAGGGCAGGCGCCCACGCCTCCTGGTCTGCAAGCTCGGCCAGGACGGACACGATCGCGGCGCCAAGGTCATCGCCACGGGCTTTGCAGACCTTGGCTTCGACGTCGACATCGGTCCGCTGTTCCAGACACCGGAAGAGGCTGTGCGTGAAGCGATCGAAAACGATGTGCATGCGATCGGGATATCGTCGCAGGCCGCCGGTCACAAGACGCTGGTGCCGCAGGTCATTGAAGGCCTGAAGGCGCAGGATGCGTCGGATATCATCGTCATCTGCGGCGGCGTCATCCCGCCACAGGACTACGACGCGTTATACGCAGCGGGCGTGTCAGCCATCTACGGGCCGGGCACTAATATCGTCGAAGCAGCTCGCGAAGTGCTCGACAAGATCAGGGACAAGAGAGCGTCATGAAAGAGATTGTCGACCAACTAGCGGAGAAGCGTGCGGCGGCGGCCCTCGGTGGCGGGCAGGCACGCATCGACAAGCAGCACGAGCGCGGCAAGCTTACGGCCCGGGAGCGCATCGAGTTGTTGCTCGATGAAGGCAGCTTCGAGGAATGGGACACATTCGTCGAACACCGTTGCACCGACTTCGGTATGGAAGAAAACAAGGTGCTTGGCGATGGCGTCGTGATCGGTTACGGCACGATCAACGGCCGCATGGTGTTCGTCTACAGCCAGGACTTCACGGTGTTTGGCGGATCGCTTTCAGAGACGCATGCCGAGAAGATCTGCAAGGTTATGGACCAGGCCATGAAGGTTGGTGCTCCGATCATTGGCCTCAACGACTCCGGCGGTGCGCGGATCCAGGAAGGCGTCGTCTCACTGGGTGGTTACGCCGAGGTGTTCCAGCGCAACATGCTTGCATCAGGCGTCGTGCCGCAGATCTCGCTGGTGATGGGACCCTGCGCCGGCGGTGCCGTGTACTCGCCCGCGATGACGGACTTCATCTTCATGGTGAAGGACACGTCGTACATGTTCGTGACGGGCCCCGACGTGGTGAAGACCGTAACCCATGAGGAGGTCACGGCCGAGGACCTCGGCGGTGCCGTGACGCATTCGACGATCTCGGGCGTCTGCGATCGCGCGTACGAGAACGACGTCGAGGCACTGCAGATGGTGCGGCGGTTCATTAACTACCTGCCGTCAAACAACCGCGAGAAGGCGCCGTACCGGCCGACGCCGGACCCGGCCGAACGCATGGAGATGTCGCTCGATACGCTCGTGCCCGACAACCCGAACAAGCCCTACGATATTAAGGAAGCGATCCACAAGATCGTCGATGACAACGAGTTCATGGAATTGCAGCCCGAGCACGCCAAGAACATCGTCATCGGGTTTGCGCGCATGGAAGGCAATCCGGTGGGCATCGTCGCGAACCAGCCGCTCGTGCAGGCGGGCTGCCTCGATATCAAGTCATCGATCAAGGCCGGCCGCTTCGTGCGTTTCTGCGACGCGTTCAACATCCCGATCGTTACGCTCGTCGACGTACCGGGTTTCATGCCGGGTACGGCCCAGGAGTACGGCGGCATCATCAAGCACGGCGCCAAGCTGTTGTTCGCCTACGCCGAGGCTACCGTGCCCAAGGTCACGGTCATAACACGCAAAGCCTACGGCGGCGCCTACGACGTAATGGCATCCAAGCACCTGCGCGGCGACGTCAATCTCGCATGGCCCAGCGCCGAGATCGCGGTAATGGGGCCGAAGGGTGCGGTCGAGATTATCTTCCGCAAGTACAGCGGCGACGAGGGGAAGATCGCTGAGCGCACTGAAGAGTATCGACAGAAGTTTGCCAACCCGTTTATCGCCGCGAGCCGTGGATATATCGACGACGTCATCGCGCCGCACGCGACGCGCAAGCGCATCTGTCGCTCGCTGGCCATGCTGCGCGAGAAGAAGCTCGACAACCCGTGGCGCAAGCACGACAACATTCCGCTGTAGCGTCCTGTCGAGACGCAAGAGATTGGGGACCTGCATTGTTTGACAAGATACTGATTGCCAACCGTGGCGAGATCGCCTGCCGCGTCATCAAGTCCGCGCAGAAGATGGGCATCAAGACCGTTGCCGTGTACTCGGAGGCCGATCGCGACGCCTTGCATGTACAGCTCGCCGACGAAGCGGTGCACATTGGCGCCGCACCGTCGGCGGAGTCCTACCTCGTCGCCGATCGCATTATCCAGGCCTGTCTGGATACGGGCGCACAGGCCGTGCATCCGGGTTACGGTTTCCTCTCTGAGAATTCATCGTTCTGCGAAGCGCTGGCAAAGAAGAAAATCGTGTTTATAGGGCCGAAGACCAAAGCCATCGAGGCGATGGGAGACAAGATCACGTCCAAGAGGCTCGCGGACAAGGCGCAGGTGAACACAATCCCCGGCTACACGGATGTCGTTAAGGACGCCGCTCATGCCGTCGATATCTCGCAGGGCATCGGTTACCCGGTCATGCTCAAGGCGAGTGCCGGTGGTGGTGGCAAAGGCATGCGCGTTGCGCGCAACGATGACGAGTGTCGCGACGGATTTGAGCGCGCGACCAACGAGGCGAAGTCGAGCTTCGGTGATGATCGTGTGTTCATCGAGAAATATATAGAAGAGCCGCGCCACATCGAGATCCAGGTGCTGGCCGACAGCCACGGGGATTGCATCTACCTCAACGAACGTGAATGTTCGCTGCAACGTCGTCACCAGAAAGTCATCGAAGAGGCGCCGTCGCCGTTTCTTGACGAGAAAACCCGCAAGGCGATGGGCGAGCAGGCGGTTGCCCTTGCCAAGGCCGTCGACTATGAATCGGCGGGCACGGTCGAGTTCATTGTCGACAAGGAAAAGAACTTTTTTTTCCTCGAGATGAACACTCGGCTGCAGGTCGAGCACCCGGTGACGGAGCTCACCACTGGCGTCGACCTGGTCGAGCTTATGATCAAGGTCGCGGCCGGTGAGAAACTGCCGCTCAAGCAGAAAGACGTGGGTATCAACGGCTGGTCCATTGAGGCGCGGGTCTACGCTGAGGATCCGTTTCGAAATTTCCTGCCGTCCACGGGAAGGCTCGTCTATTACCGCCCGCCCACGGAGGACGAGCACGTGCGCGTTGATACCGGCGTGTACGAAGGTGGCGAGGTGTCGATGTTCTACGACCCGATGGTCGCAAAGCTGGTCACCTGGGGAAAAGATCGTGACGATGCGATCGCCCGGATGCGTGCGGCGCTCGACCAGTTCGTCGTGCGCGGTATCCAGAGCAACATCGCGTTCTTGTCTGCGCTCATTGCACACGAGAAGTTCCGGACCGGGGACATCTCGACGAACACGATTGCCGAGGAGTACCCGGAAGGCTTCAACCCAAACGACGTAGCGCACGAAGATCCGGCAATCGCGCTGGCCGTTGTCGGTACCATCGTTCGCAAGTACCGGGATCGCGCTGCGCAGATCGACGGCCAATTGCCTGGCCACCGGCGCGAGGTACCCGCGGATTGGGTGGTGGTCAAAGGCGACGAGCACCACCCGATATCGGTCGTTGCGGAAGACGATTGCCATGTTGTCACCATCCACGGTAACGCCTACAGGGTTTGCTCCGACTGGGAGTTCGGGCAGCGGCTGTTCAGCGGCACGGTAAATGATGAGACGGTCCACTTGCAGTTCGCCAGGGACGGCCAGGTGTACATGCTGTCACGCGGAGGGTCGCAGTCTGACGTACTGGTACTGAATCCACGCGCCGCCGAGTTGTACAAGCTTATGCCGGTCAAAGCGCAGCCGGATACCTCAGGGCAGATCATGGCACCGATGCCAGGCCTGATCGTGTCTGTCTCGGTCGCCGCAGGTGACGAGGTCAAGGCCGGTGACGAGCTCGCAGTGCTCGAAGCCATGAAGATGGAAAACACGATCAGGGCCGAGCGCAATGGCGTGGTCGCCCGGGTGAATCGTAAGGCTGGCCAGAGCGTTGAGGTCGACGAAGTCATCATGGAGTTGGAGTAGCGTTGTCGGACACGGCACAAGCCATTCTCGACGGTGATCGCCGGGCGCTTGCACGCGCTATTACCTTGATCGAATCCACGCGCCGCGATCATCGCGCCGAGGCGGGCGCGCTGCTGGAGGCGTTGATGCCGCACACGGGTAGTGCGATTCGCGTCGGCATTTCCGGTGCTCCCGGCGTTGGTAAATCGACGTTTGTCGAGGCCCTTGGCAACTATGTCATCGACCTTGGCCTGAAGCCGGCCGTACTCACCGTTGATCCGTCGTCCGCAATTTCAGGTGGTTCTATCCTGGGAGATAAAACGCGCATGGAGACGCTGGCGCGGCGGTCCGAGGCCTACATTCGTCCGTCGCCGTCTGGTACTACGCTTGGCGGCGTCACGCGCCGTAGCCGCGAGACCCTGCTGTTGTGCGAGGCCGCGGGCTTTGACGTGATCCTCGTCGAGACCGTCGGTGTCGGACAGTCGGAAACCCGGGTTGCGGAGATGACCGATATGTTCGTGCTGCTGTTGCAGCCGGGCGCGGGCGATGAGTTACAGGGTATCAAGCGCGGCATCATGGAACTTGCGGATCTCGTACTCATCAACCAGGCCGACGACGGCCGCGAGCAGCTCGCGAATCACTCGGCTGCAGATTACCGGCACGCACTGCAATTGCTGCGTCCGCGTTCGACTGCATGGAAAACCGAAGTGGCGACGTGCTCGGCCCGTGACAAGGTTGGCATCGACTCGGCCTGGGACGCGGTCAAACGCCACCAGGACGCGCTCGTCAGCGGCGACGAACTCGGTTCCCTGCGCGCCGAACAGGCGCGTGCCTGGCTCTGGTCCGAAGTGCAGGACAGCCTCGTCGCCGACCTTCGCGAGAAATACGGTGTCAGTCGCCTTATTGCCGACCTCGAGAAAGCAGTGAGTGAGGGCCGGATGCCCGCGACAACCGCGGCTGACAAGCTGCTCGAGATTTACCTGGAGAACAAACAGCAATGAGCGAGAGACCATTCAGAATTCTCGGTATCCAGCAGATCGCTGTCGGCGGGCTCGACAAGGGCAAATTGCGGACCCTGTGGGTGGATACCCTCGGGCTCACGCTGGATGGCAACTACACGAGTGAAAAGGAAAACGTCGATGAGGATATCGCGTTTTTGGGGGAGGGCGCGCATCGCATCGAGGTCGATCTCATGCAGCCCATTGATCCCGAGAAAGCGCCGCGGGTACACTCGCCGCCGCTCAACCATGTAGGGCTGTGGGTCGACGACCTGCCGGCTGCGGTCGAATGGCTCGGTGCGCAGGGCATGCGCTTTGCCCCGGGGGGCATTCGCAGGGGTGCGTCGGGGTACGATATTTGTTTCGTGCACCCAAAGGCTAATGAAGAATTTCCGATCGGCGGTGAGGGCGTGCTTATTGAGCTCGTCCAGGCACCGCTCGATGTGATTGAGGAGCTTGCATGAACATACTTTACGTCTTCCCGGGCCAGGGCTCGCAGTACGAGGGCATGGGCAGGGACCTCTGCGAGGCACACGCCATCGCGCGCGACATTTACGATCGCGCCAACGATGTGCTCGGGTACGACATCAAAGACATGTCGTTCAACAACCCGGGCGACGAGCTGAACCTGACGCGCAACACGCAGCCGGCGCTGCTGACGCACCATATCGCCTGCCTTGAAGTATTCCGGGACCAGACAGGTGGAACCGTGCAGCCGACAATGGCGGCCGGGCATAGCCTCGGCGAGTATTCGGCGCTGGTTGCTGCAAATGCGATGAGCTTCGACACAGCGCTCAAGCTGGTGCAGACGCGCGGTGCGCTCATGGGCGAGCACGGGCAGGGTGAAATGACGGCGTTCATGCTTGCGCTCGACGACATCAGGCCGCTGGCCGAAGAGTTCAATTGTGCGATTTCGGCTTGTAACCAGCCGAAGCAAACCGTTGTCGGTGGCTCATCTGCCGATCTCGAAAAGCTCGAAGCCCTTGTCGCCGAGGCATTTCCACGCGGTCGGGCGATTCGCCTGAAGACCGAGGGCGCCTTTCATACCTTTTATATGGACAAGGCGGCGGATCTCTTTAAGGAGGCCCTCGCCGAGGCCGAAATGCGGGTGCCCGAGATCAGGGTGCTATCCAACTACACCGGTGGTTTCCATGGCGACGACATTGATGAGATCCGGGAGCGCCTCTACTTCCAGCTCAAACACCCGGTCATGTGGGATGCGAACCTGATGGCCGCTCTGGGCGAGGGCGTCGACAGGATTTACGAGTTCGGCGGTGGCATCGGTCCTGGCGAAGCAACCGAGAAGCGTCCGAACCTCGAGGGCATGATCAAGAAGGCGCGCCGCGCCGCGGGCTCGGAAGCGGAGTACACTGCGGCTATCAACCGGCAGACGATTGATGAGGCTGCCAGCGGAGAGAGCGCGTAGTGACGCAAGTGTGTAAGAAGGGCATCGTACTGGCCGGAGGCACCGGCTCTCGCCTGCATCCGTTGACGATTTCCGTCAGCAAGCAGTTGATGCCTGTCTACGACAAGCCGATGATCTATTACCCGATCGCGTCTTTGATGCTCGCGGGCATTCGGGACATCCACATCATCACGACGCCCGCCGATCAGATGCTTTTCCGGGACCTGCTCGGTGATGGGTCGCAGTGGGGCGTGAGCATCAGCTACGCGGTCCAGCCGCAACCTGCAGGTATAGCCCAGGCCTTTCTTATCGCCGAGGACTTTATCGGTGGTGATCCGGTCGCCCTGGTTCTCGGTGACAACATCTTCTTCGGCCATGGCTTGCCCGACCAGCTGCGAGCTGCTGCGTCGCGATCGGTCGGTGCGACGGTGTTTGCCTATCACGTCAACGATCCGGAACGCTACGGAGTGGTTGCCTTCGACAAGGACGGCACGGCACTCGGTATCGAGGAGAAGCCCGTTGCGCCGCAATCGAACTACGCTGTCACCGGTATCTATTTCTACGACCATCACGTCGTGGAGTTCGCCAAATCCCTTGAGCCATCCGCGCGCGGCGAACTCGAGATCACGGATCTCAACCGGATGTACCTCGCCAGGGGGGCGCTGAATGTCGAGGTAATCGGGCGTGGTTCCGCGTGGCTGGACACGGGCACCCACGAATCGCTGCTTGCGGCCGCGAAGTTCATCGAAATCGTTGAGCAGCGGCAGGGCTTGAAGATCTGTTGTCCGGAAGAGATCGCCTACCATTCCGGGTTCATCGATGCGGACCAGGTTAGAGCACTCGCGGCCGAGCTCGAGCAAAACGAGTACGGCAGGTACCTGCTGCGCATTCTCGACGAATCGGTATTTACATGAGGGTTGAAGCGACCTCCCTGCCAGGCGTCCTGCTCGTGAGAGCCAAAGTACTCAAGGACGCCCGCGGCGGGTTCCTGGAGACGTGGAATGCTCGAGACTATCGTGCTGCCGGGATCGACGCGGCTTTTGTCCAGGACAATCTCAGCCTGTCGACGCGAAACACGCTGCGGGGCCTGCACTACCAGGTGGAGCAGGCGCAGGGGAAACTGGTGCGCGTTGCTCAGGGCAAAGTGTTCGACGTTGCGGTCGACCTGCGCCGATCTTCACCCACGTTCGGCCAGTCTCTCGGTATGGTTCTCGACGCCGATGCCAGGGATGCGCTCTGGATTCCACCCGGATTCGCACACGGGTTTCTCGTGCTGAGCGAGACGGCCGCGTTCGAGTACAAGTGCACCGACTATTATGAACCCGAGCATGAGCGTGCCATTCGCTGGGACGACCCTGACCTCGGCATCGACTGGCCGTTGCCGGATGGCGTCGAGCCGGTCCTCTCGGACAAGGACGCGAACGCTACCGCATTTCAGGACGCAGACACTTATTCATGAAAGTTCTTGTTACCGGTGCGCGGGGGCAGCTGGGGCAAACGCTCCTGGCGAACGCGCCGCCGGGCTGGACGTTGCTTGGTCTCGATCGCCCGCAGCTGGATATTTCTGATGCAGAACAGGTCCGGTCCCGCATGGAACTGGAGCCGCCCGACGTCATCGTCAATGCTGCGGCCTATTCTGCCGTCGACCTGGCGGAATCCAATGAGACTGATGCCCGGCAAGTGAATGCCGACGGTGCGCAAAACCTGGCCCGCGCTGCGCATACTGTCGGTGCCCGACTTATTCACCTGTCCACCGATTTCGTTTTCGACGGGTATGCGACCAGCCCATATACGCCCGATGCCGACACCCACCCACTCGGCGCGTATGGGCGCACGAAAACCGAGGGTGAGCAGCATGTACGCGAGATCCTGCCGAATCATGCGGTCGTTCTCAGGACCGCCTGGCTCTACAGCGAATACGGTGGAAATTTCGTGAGTACCATGTTGCGCCTGATGGCCGAGCGGAATGAGCTGATGGTTGTCGACGACCAGGTCGGCTCGCCGACATGGGCGCGCTCGGTTGCCGATGCTATATTCGCGTTTATTGCACGACCCGATCTTGCCGGTACCTACCACTGGACGGATGCCGGGCAGACCAGCTGGTACGATTTCGCGCGCGTCATTCAGCAAGAGGCTTTCGAAGTGGGGCTCCTCGACAAGACCATCGATATTCGACCGGTGTCTTCCGACGAATACCAGGCAGCCGCCAACAGGCCGGCATACAGCGTGCTGGACTGTTCTTCGACCGCTACTGACCTCGGCCTTGAGCAGGTGTCGTGGCAGGAAAGCCTGCGGGCGATGCTGGAAGCGAGTGCTGGTCAATGAGCAATCTGCTGGTAACCGGCGGCGCAGGTTTCATTGGGGCAAATTTCGTGCATTACTGGTTGCGCGAGTACCCGGATTATCGTGTGGTTGTACTCGATGCGTTAACGTATGCCGGTAACCTCGCAAGCCTCGCGTCTGCCAGCGGTAATCCGGCGTATCGATTCGTGCAGGGCGACATATGCGACACGACGCTGGTCGGCAGCCTCCTCAGGGAGGAGGCTATCGATACGATCGTGCATTTCGCCGCCGAATCCCACGTCGATCGATCGATCAGCGGTCCGGATGCATTTATTCAGACCAACATGGTGGGCACATATTCGCTACTTGAAGCGGCACGCACACACTGGTTAGGAGGGACGGCCGCCGGCGAGCACCGTTTTCATCATGTATCGACTGACGAGGTCTACGGCACGCTCGGTGCAGAGGACCCGGCGTTTACCGAGGACACGGCGTACGCGCCGAATTCGCCGTATTCAGCGAGCAAAGCGGGCTCGGATCACCTGGTGCGCGCGTATCACCACACCTACGGCCTGCAAGTGACGACCAGCAACTGCTCGAACAACTACGGTCCTTACCAGTTTCCGGAAAAGTTGATTCCGCTCATGATTGTCAACGCGCTGGACGGCAAGCCGATGCCCGTCTATGGCGATGGCAGTAATATCCGGGACTGGCTTTACGTTGAAGACCACGTCCGCGGTATCGACATGGTGATCAAGCAGGGCGTTGTTGGCGAAACCTACAACATCGGCGGCAATGAAGAACATGCCAACCTCGATATCGTGAGTCGCCTGTGCGCGAGCATCGATGGAGTCTTCGCTGCGGACGACGGACTGGCCGAGCGTTTTCCGCATGCACCGGCCGCGTCGGGAACCGCTACGTCGTCGCTGGTCACCATGGTTAAAGATCGTCCCGGCCATGACTGGCGCTATGCCGTCGATGCCAGCCGGATTCAAGAGGAGCTCGGGTATTCGCCAGCGCATGATTTTGACTCCGGCCTTCGCAATACCGTGGCGTGGATGCTGGCCAACGAAGACTGGTGGCGTGCAATCCTCGATGACAGCTATCGAAGCTGGATCGAGGATCAGTACGAGAAGCGATAAGCAGGTTCAGATTTGGCGTCTTTCAAACGCATCGTGCAAAAGGCCTGGCTTGCCGTATTCCTCGTGATGTCGGTGGTCTTCATCGTCGCGTATTTCAAAGACGACCGGGACAAGATATCCCGGATTCTGGACGCTGACCTGCGCCTGCTCGGCCTGGCTGTGTTGGCGCAAGCCGCATACTTTCTTGCCACGATCATAACGTGGCAGAAGGCATTGCTGTATGCGACCGGCAAGACGGTGGTGTTGCGGGAGAGCCTGTCACAAATCCTCATGGTCAATTTCGGCAAGTACATCCCGGGCAAGGTCTGGGGTATGGCCGCCCGTGGCAAGCGCCTGGCCGAGGCAGGTTACGATCTCGAAGAAATAACTCGGGCGAGTTATCTCGAACAGATCCTGTTGCTGTTGACAGGCTTCGCACTGGGGTTTCTCGCCGCTGCCCTGGTATTCGCCAGTCCACTTTACGGATTCGGTTTTGCACTGGCGGTAGCCGGCATCGTTCTGTTCCGATACGACGAAAAGATCATTGGCAAGATCGCGCAAGTGATACCGCCGGTGAGCAGACTGTTGCGCTTCTTCGAGGTTCGACTCGGTAGTGTTGAGGTGCTGAAACTCTCAGCCGGGTATTTGCTCGTGTGGCTGTTGCTTGCCTGCGCATTCATGTTTGTGTGTACGAGCGTCATCAGTGTGGAGCTGACGCCTGCGAACGGACTGGTTTTCGTACTCAGCCTGACAGCGGGTTTCCTGGCCGGCTTCCTCGCACTCTTCGCGCCCGGTGGCGCGGGCGTGCGCGAAGGCGTTGGTGCGGCATTGCTGACATCGATTGTGACGCTGGAAGAGGCGGTGCTGCTCATGCTGCTGTTCAGGGTCTGGGTCGTCGCTGCCGAATTGCTGGCCGGCGCCGTTGCACTTCTGCTGCCCGCGTCAGCTAAGGCCCCCGGGGAAAGCAACATTGGCGAATAGGGACAACATCAAGGTTTGCTACGTAGTCTCGTACCGGGACCCGCAGTACATCCGTACACGGAACCTGCGAGCCGCGATCTCACGTATCGAGGGAGTCGAGCTGTTTGACGCGACCAACTCGCGCCGCGGCTTCCTGCGGTACTTTGAAACGCTCTGGAAGATGCTGCGTATTCGTTTCCGCCACAATCCGGACGTCTACGTGCTTGGCTTTCGTGGACACGAGATTTTCTGGGCGGTGCGACTGATCGCCATCGGCAAGCCGCTGCTTTTCGATGAGTTTATGTCGCCCAGCGATGCGCTGCTCTCGGAGGGCAAGGGTGGCGGGCCCGGGCGTCTTGTCGGCGCATTGATCTTTCCCCTGGAGTGGCTGTGCCTGACCTTGTCGGCACGTTGCCTGACCGATACGATCCTTCACCAGCAGTTTATTGCCGAGCGGTTTGCCGTCCCGGAAGAGAAGATCAATGTCGTGTACGTCGGTGCCGTCGAGCCGCAGAAAGAATTGTCCGGGCATGGCGGTGGCGCCGACAAGCCTCTGTCGGTTCTGTTCTATGGGACGTTCCTGCCTTTGCACGGCATGGATGTTCTGCTGCGGGCCTGCAAGCTGGTGGAAAATCAGTCTGTTGAATTCCGGATCATCGGTGGGAAGGGCAAAGCGCTCGTGCGTTTTCAGCGACTATTGAGCAAACTGAATCCGGGGAACGTCGTGCATGATACGTGGGTTGATTTCGACGAGCTGCAGTCCGAGCTGATCCCTGCTGCAGATTTGTGCCTGGGTGGCCCGTTTGGCGGCACGCCGCAGGCGCGGCGCGTCATCACTGGCAAGGCTTTCCAGTTTCTCGCGCAGTCCAAGGCGACGGTTATTGGCCGGGTCGATGAGCCTGTCGCCTTTGTCGATCGCAGGAACTGTCTGCTGGTGGAGCAGGGCAGTCCCGAAAGTCTGGCCGCAGCCTTTGAATGGGCTGCCGCCAATCGTAACGAGCTCGCCGCAATCGGCCGCAATGGCCGTCGTCTCTTTGACAAGCAATTCTCTGTAGGCGCCCTGGCGGCACAACTCGAACCGGCTTTGCGGGCTGTCTTGTGAAGTACCGGGCCCCGAGGTTTCTGTTTCGGCGCCACGAAGTCTTGCGACGCGTGCAGCCTGGGGAGTCTTTCCTGGAAATTGGTGCAGCCGACCTGACGTTGACGCGCGAATTATTGACGCGGTTCAGGCGCGGACTCGCGCTCGATTTTACCGACGATCTCCCGGAATCCTACGCGGGCCTGCCGCCGGCCGAAAAAGACCGGCTGGACATCTCGAACGTTAACGTGATGACGGATGCGGTGCCGGGCGACTTTGATTGCGTCGTGGCCTGCGAGGTCATGGAGCATATTGAAGATGACGCAGGTTTCGCCGGCAGACTGTTCGATTGCCTGAAGCCGGGGGGGCAGGTCATTGTGTCGGTACCCGCCAAGGCGAAGTACTGGACGATCCACGATGAACTGGTCGGCCATTTGCGCCGGTACGAGACAGCCGGCCTGGTGGCGCTGTTTGACGCTGCCGGCTTCACCGAGACGACGGTGACTGCCTATGGTTTCCCCTGGATCAACTGGCTGAGTCACCTGCGGGTCTGGTTGGCCCGCCGCAACATGACGGACCGCGCCGACTGGGATCAGGAAAAGCAAACCAGTATGAGTAATCACCGCCAGATTCCCGAGTGGTTGTCCGGCAGCCTTGCGCCGCTTCTGGTGAATCGCATCACGGTATGGCCGTTCGCCATCGTCTCGCGGCTCTTCAATCGGCTGGACCTGTCGGACGGCTACATCCTGACAGCCCGGCGTCCTGCGCAGTAATCGTTGCCGGCTGTCGCTACCGCCGCCTGCGGAGGTGAGCGGCTGTCCCGCCACTATTACGTATTAATACGAATGAGAATGATTGTCATTTGCATTATGATCCCTTAAGCTCATCATTGTGGTGTATCCACGCAACAACGCTTAAGGACTTGCAACATCATGAATACCTTGAAAATCGTCGCATTCGCGCTGGCGATCCTGCTTACGGCAACGCAGGCTACGGCTCAGGATAAACCCGTTACCATCGAAGACGTGCTGGAAATCGTCCAGCGGCAGCAGGCCGAGATCGACGCCCTGCGGGCCGAGCTGGATGAAGCGCGGCAGGGTATGGATGCCACGGCGGAGAAAGTCGCGGAGTCCGAGGAGAGAATCGAGGCGACCGGCGATTTCGTCGAGTCGCTGGCAGCAACCGACCCGGGTCGAAGCAGGACAACGATCGGTGGCTACGGAGAACTCCACTACAACCAGGTCAATTCCGACGCAGGCGACAGCGAGGAGATCGACTTCCACCGCTTCGTCCTGTTCTTTGGTCACGAGTTCTCGGACAAAGTCCGCTTCTTCTCGGAATTCGAGCTGGAACACTCGCTGGCCGGCGACGGCAAGCCCGGTGAGGTGGAACTCGAGCAGGCGTACGCAGAGTTTGACCTGGGCAATAGCATGGCGGCGCGGGCCGGCCTGTTCCTGCTTCCTGTTGGCATCCTCAACGAAACGCATGAGCCGCCGACGTTCTATGGCGTAGAGCGTAATGATGTCGAGAACATCATCTTGCCGTCGACGTGGTGGGAGGCGGGTGCCGGTATCCGGGGCAACCTCGCGAATGGTCTGAGCTGGGATGCGGCCGTGCACTCCGGTCTGGCGATACCGACGACGGGTAGCAGCGCATTCCGGGTTCGAAGCGGACGTCAAAAGGTCGCTGAGGCCGACGCCAGCGACATGGCGGCCACCGTTCGAATGAAGTACACGGGCGTACCGGGCCTCGAACTGGCCGCAAGCTACCAGTACCAGTCGGACCCGAGCCAGGTAGCGGGCGATGGCCTGGATTCCGGGCAGTTATTCACCGCCCACGCCATCTATCAGCGTGATCGCTTTGGACTGCGTGCCCTTTATGGGTCCTGGGACTTCGAGGGTGCGGCGGTTGAGGCAGCCGATGCGGATTCGCAATCAGGCTGGTACGTCGAGCCGAGTTTTCGAGTGAACAGGAATTGGGGCGTCTACGCGCGCTACGAGGACCTGGACGCGGCGCGCACACAGGACCGGTTCACGCAGTCGGAATTTGGATTCAACTACTGGCCGACGGATGGTGTGGTCCTGAAAATGGACTATCGAATGCGCGAATTCGATTTGCCGGCACTCAGTGCCTCCGACTTCGATGCCATTGATGTCGGGTTCGGCTATAACTTCTAGAGGCCCTTTTTGAAGATGCACCAGCGCATTGCTGTTCTTCTGTTGTTCGTCGCGGGCCTGGCTCTTGCCGGGCCCGTCGGCGAGGCGGGTCGATACATTGAAACCGAAGAATACCTTGACAGCGCGTTTCCAGCGGGTGTGCCGGCAACGCAAACCCTCTGGCTAAAAGGGGATCTGCGCGCAGACGTCGAACGCCTGCTGGGTCACCGATTTAGCGGCCTGCGCGTGCGCTACTGGATGGACGAGTCTCGCAGTGCCTGGATCCTGAACGAGATTGGGAAGGAGTTGCCGATCACGATTGGCGTTGCCATCTCGAGCGGTGCCATTGCCAGTGTCGATGTCCTGGAATTCCGGGAGAGTCGTGGCTGGGAAGTGCGCTACCCGTTCTTTACCGACCAGTTTGTCGATGCCCGGCTCGGTCCGAACGACAAACTCGACCGGCGTATCGACGGCATTACAGGCGCGACGATGTCCGTCGATGCCGTAACCCGGGTTGCGCAAGTCGCGCTGCTGCTGCATGAACACGTCACCAACGCCAACTAACGGCAAGAGCCGCGGGCGGCGCTGGTTTCGGCGCGGGCACCGCTGGGTCGGCTTGTCGCTCGTGGCGTTTGTCATTTACCTGTCAGTTTCCGGCATCGCGCTAAACCACTCTGGAGACCTCGAACTCGAACGCCGCTACCTGGATTGGCCGTGGCTGCTTGATGCCTATGGGCTCGAGGTGCCGACGCCGTCTGCCAGTTTTGCGGATAGCGGTCATCGAGCAACGCTTCTCGGGGAACGCCTGTTTCTCGATGGCCGCGACACGGGTCAGAGGGAGGCGGCCCTTAACGGGATTGCCGCCCTGGGCCCGTTGGTCCTGGTTGCCGGCAAGCAGTCGGTCTTCCTGTTTACGGACGGCGGGGAATTTGTTGAGGCTATCGATCTGGGAGCCCGGCTGACGGGGCCCATAGAACGCGTCGGACGTACTGGAGATCGCGCAGTGCTGCAGACCGCGTCCGAGTCACTGCAAAGCGACCCGGATGTCGCGCTATTTGAGCCCTGGGACAACGTCTCGGGCGCGCACTGGTCGGTCTCGACGCCGCCCGACGCGGCGGAAATAGCGGCCCTGGAATCCGCCTGGCGCGGCCGTGGCGTCACGGTCGAACGGTTGCTGCTCGACCTGCACAGTGGCCGAATTTTCAGCGCTGCGGGGCCGTTGCTCATGGACCTCGTCGCCGCATTGCTTATTTTGCTGAGCGTGTCGGGCATTATCCTGTCCAGGGTCCGAAACCGCCGCAAATAGCCTTGTGCCCATGTCGCGGTGCCGGGTGTGACCCAGCTACTGCAATCCTCAGGGCGTTCATGGCAACATGCAGGGCATGAATGAACAAGCACGCCGACTCCTGATCGTCGAAGATGACCCGGGACTCCTCAAGCAGCTCAAGTGGTGCTTCGAGGGGTACGACATCTGCACGGCCGAAAACCGCGAAGACGCGATTGCCGAACTGCGTCGTCATGAGCCGGCGGTCATCCTCCAGGATCTTGGTTTGCCGCCCAATCCCGAAGGTGTGGAGGAGGGTCTGGCCGCTTTGTCGGAAGCGCTCAAGCTGGCGCCGCACACGAAGATCATCGTGGTGACGGGGAATGGGGACCAGGAGAATGCGCTGACCGCGGTGGCCCAGGGTGCCTACGATTTCTACGAAAAACCGATCGACACCGATACGCTGAAGCTGCTGGTCGATCGAGCATTCAATATCGCCGAACTGGAGCGCGAGAACAGGCGCCTGCAAAGTGAGATCAACGCATCGCCACTGGACGGCATCGTCGCGGCGAGCGAAGGCATGCTGGCCGTGTGCCGCATGATCGAGAAGGTTGCGCCGACGGATGTGACCACGCTACTGCTCGGCGAAAGCGGCACCGGTAAGGAACTGCTGGCGCGGGCCTTGCACCGCCTGAGCCCGCGCGCCGAGAGCAATTTCGTGGCGATCAACTGCGCGGCAATACCGGAGAACCTGCTCGAGTCCGAGTTGTTCGGCCACGAAAAAGGCGCCTTCACCGGCGCGCACAAGCAGACGGTCGGTAAGGTCGAACTCGCCAGTGGCGGGACGCTCTTCCTCGATGAGATCGGTGACATGCCGATCGCACTGCAGGCGAAGATGTTGCGCTTCCTGCAGGAGCGCGTCATCGAACGCGTTGGCGGCCGCAAGGAAATCTCGGTGGACGTCCGGGTCGTTTGCGCGACCAACCAGAACCCTGAAATCCTGATCAAGGAAGGCCTTTTCCGCGAGGACCTGTACTACCGGGTCAGTGAGATTACGATCAATATCCCGCCTTACCGCGAGCGTGAAGAAGGCCGACTCATTCTGGCGCGCACCTTGTTGCAGCGTTACGCCAAGTCGCAGAAACGGGCGATCAACGGCTTCTCGAAAGATGCCGTGCAGGCCATCGAAGCGTACTCCTGGCCGGGCAATGTGCGCGAGCTGGAAAACAAGATAAAAGGTGCGGTCATCATGGCCGACGGCAAGCTCGTGACGGCGATGGACATGGGCCTGCAGGGCGGCGACGCCGCGGACGAGTCGCTGAACCTTCGTGAAGTGCGGCAGGTGGCCGAGTCCAAGGCGATCCGCGTCGCCCTGACGAAGAGCTACGGGAACATCTCCAAGGCGTCCGAGTTGCTCGGCATTACGCGTCCGACATTGTACGACCTCCTGAACAAGTACGGCCTCAGCGCCGACACATACTCCAAGAAGGCCGCCTCCTGAGGCATGGAGGTCACCGTCCCCGGGACAAGGGGCGGAGCCTTATCTAGGTTATTTTTACCATTTGGATCGCGCATTTGTCGCAAAAAAGGGACAGTCTTGCTGATCCCCGCAGAAAAACTAGTGACCTGATCAATTTTTCCTGTTAATTAGCTTTTCATCATTCTGGGGCACAATCTTAAGGAACTGCATTAAGTTTCGGTGTCCCTGGACCCGGCCGTGTCACGATTCTTTCATCAATCCTGACCATAATTTCTCCGTGAGCGCCGCATGGCGCGCCATTGAGCGAGATTCACGGAGCGATGGATTTTGTAATGACGCGGCACCCGGATCGTGAAATCAAACAGTCATTTCCGATTCGCAGCCAGGTACGCGGCTGGTTTTTCAGGGTCGACGAACTACCGACAGGTTACTGGCAGGTCAAAGGCCGAGACCGCTTTGGACATACGATCAGTTGTGTCGGCGAGAGCCCCGATGACGTCCTGGCCACCGCAGAATCAGAAGCGAGGCTGCAATCCGCTAGCGCGACTTGAACGTATCCGGATTCAGGTCGTGACGAGCGAGTAGCTTGTAGAAGTCGGTCCTGTTGCGTTTCGCCAGCCGGGCCGCCTGGCTGACGTTGCCCATGGTGATCTGCAGGATCTGCGACAGGTAGTTGCGTGTAAATTCGTCCCGGGCGTCGGAGAAAGAGGCCAGTTTCCCGGCATGTTCCCCCAATGATTGTTGCACCAGCTCCCCGCTGATCACCGGCGACCGGGAGAGCGCCACGTTCTGGCGAACGACGTTGTACAGCTGCCGAATATTGCCGGGCCATTCGGCCGTCACCAACATTTCGACGGCCTCGGGCGCATAGACTTTTCTCTCCTGATCAGCTTCTTCGGCGATCTGTTGCAGGAAGTGCGCGACAAGCAAAGGAATGTCTTCGCGTCGCTGGTCAAGCGTCGGCAGCCGTATGTTGACGACGTTCAGGCGGTAATAAAGATCTTCGCGGAAGCGGCCCTGTGTCATCAATTCCTGCAAGTCGCGATGCGTGGCAGAAATAACGCGGACGTCAATCTGCCTGGCCTCGGTACTGCCCACCGGCCGGACCTGGTTTTCCTGTAGAACGCGCAGTAGCTTGACCTGCAGGCGCATCGGCATGTCACCGATTTCATCGAGCAGCAACGTGCCGCCTGCGGCGCCCTGGAACAGGCCTTCATGCGATCGCGTGGCGCCCGTGAATGCCCCTTTCTCGTGACCAAACAGCTCGGATTCAAGCAGGTTCTCGGCCATTGCCGAGCAGTTGATTGCGGTAAACGGTTTGTCGCGGCGATCGCTTGCGCTGTGAATGGCCTGGGCAAGCAATTCCTTACCGGTACCGCTCTCACCCGTAATCAGCACACGGGCATCCGTCGCGGCGACCATTTTCGCCTGCTGCATGACTTCTTTCATGGCCGCATTGCGCGTGATGATCTCGGCGGCCCAGTCGTCTTCGACTTCGACCGTGCCGGAGACTTTCAGGGCACGCTCAACGAGCGTCATGAGTTCCTCCTTGTCGATCGGCTTGGTCAGGAACCCGAACGCGCCATGCTGAGTCGCGGTGACCGCGTCAGGAATCGTGCCGTGCGCGGTAATGATGACCACGCGCAGGCCGGGCGACCGTGTCTGGAGCTCCTTCAGCAAGCCGATGCCGTCCATCTTGTCCATGCGCAGGTCGGTGATGACGAGGTCCGGCGTAAACTGGCGAAGCGTCCCGAGGGCCTTGTGGGCGGATTCTACGGCCTCGACTTCATAACCTTCGGCACGCAGGCGAATACTGAGCAGGCGGAGCAATCCCGGATCGTCGTCAACGAGCAGGATTTTCCCCTCGCGTTGCAGTTGTTTGGTAGGCATACAGGGAAGGTTAGAGGGTTATGTCAGGTCCGGCAAGCCGCTTCCTATTCCTGTTCCCTGATTGAGCGCTCGATCGAGGTGATTGCCTCGAGTTTCTCCTCGGCGTCGGCGAGTTCATTGCGCAGCCGCCGGTTTTCGGCTTCGATTGCCGCGATTCGCTGGCTGGTTGCCTGTTGTTCGTCGCGGGCGGCTCTTGACGTCGATTCGTACCGGCTACGCGCCTCGGAGCTGATCAGGTTCAGGCGCGCCACATTATTCAGGTAGATCGTCGCCAGCGAACGCTCGGCCGACGTCAGGAGCTCCCCCTGTTCGAGAACGCCCGACAGCAGTGCCTGGGCCCGCTCCGTATCGGTGCCGGCATGTCCCGGTGTGGCGAGGACGAGACCGAAGCGCAGGTTCGAGGTCGGTCCGGGCGTCAGGCGCGCCGCCGCATCGGCATCGGCGAAAATATTTGCCTGTTTGTCGGCATTGCCCGACGAGAGCTCAAAGAGCTCCTCAAGGTATTCCTCCGCCGCCGGGGCCCCGAGAACGACGGCCTCGTCAGTCGTTGGCTGATCGCGGCCGCGCAGCCAGTCGGTCGCCTTCGATGCTGCAGCGCACCCGGACACAAGCGAAACCACGACAGCGACTGTCGCGATCCTTGCACACCGAATTGTGAATTTTCTGTTATCCATTCGCCGCCAGTTTCTGGTTGGTCACACCCCGATTTTGCGGGATGTGGATTCTGAAATGCGCGCCCGAAAACTCTTCCGAGTCGACCAGTTCCACCGAACCGTCGTGCGCCTGGATACACTCCAGCACGACCGACAGCCCGATACCCGTACCGCCAACCTGGCCACCCTGTTCCCGTCGGCCCTGGAAGAACGCTTCGAATATCCGCGGACTCTCTTCCTCCGGTATGCCGGGTCCCGTGTCGCCGAATTCGAGCACGAAGCTCGAGGGTAGCCTATTGGCACGAACGGTGATCAGGCCGCCTCTTGGCGTAAACTTGATCGCATTCGACAGGAGATTATCAAGGACTGTGCGGATTTTGTCTTGATCCGCGTTCACAATAATGTCCTCAACGTCGAGCTTGAGTTGAATATTCGCGGCTTTGAGCGCCAGGCGATGGCTTTTCGCGACCGAAATGACCTGTGCTCGTATAGGGAAATCGTTCAAGGTCAGCACTTCGCTCTTCGTTTGCCAGGCGCTGAATGACAGCAGGTTTTCGATAAGCTGCTGCAACTTCAGGCCGTTCATGCGCAAAATATCGGCCACTTCTCGCTGCGGTTCCTCAAGCTCACCGACCGAGCCATCGAGCAGGAGCTCGGTTCCCTCACGGACATTGGCGAGCGGGGTCTTCAGCTCGTGCGACATGTGACGCAGG
Organism: uncultured Woeseiaceae bacterium; assembly: GCA_945787845.1. Lineage (GTDB taxonomy): Bacteria > Pseudomonadota > Gammaproteobacteria > Steroidobacterales > Woeseiaceae > UBA1847. Next base: position 22,385 of record CALZJH010000002.1, read on the forward strand.
AACTTGTTCTTTTCCTGCGCCAGTTCGAGCAGGCGCGAGCGCAGCCATTCAAGCTGTCGACCCAGCCGTTCCAGGTCGCTTGGTCCCTTGATATGAATCGGTTTCGAGAAGCCGCTTTCACCCAGTTGATGGATGGCGTGGTCGATCTGCGAAATCGGGCGAGCGACGAGAAACGTGAAAATCAGCGCGAGCACCAGTGTGCCCGGTACCAAAAGGGCGACCTGCCATGCCGAGATTCTCTGGGCGTCGCGGGCGGCCTCCTGCAGCGTCGACAACTCCGTGTCGACGTAGGCGGACAAAATGTCCGTCAGGCTTTCGACGCGCTGATGCGTCGGCTCAAAGCGCTCGATCGCGGCAGCCAGCTGTTCATCGTCAATATCCGGATTCGACATTGTCGTGATGATGGTGCGAGCACCGCGGCCAATGGAATCGGCCAGCGCGGTTGCGTCAGCCTCGGCCACCAGCGGCCCCATTTCGTCTAACTGCTGCTGCAGCGATTCGAGATCCTCAAGCATGATCTGCAGGCTCTCGGGATTACGCAGTACCTGGTACTGGCGCGCCACGCGTTCCAGCGTGCCCAGCTGTTCCTGTAGCCGGCGGTTATTTTCAGCGGCGGACACGCCAATAATCACGAGACGCTCACTTTTTTCCGCAACCCTGTCGAGATTCACGAGCGCCCAGATGACAGCCAGGAGCAACGGCAACGCCACGAACGCGAAACCGACCAGGATAAGGCCGTTAAGCGATTGTGGGCGGCGGAGAAACATGGGTTTCTTACGCGGCCCAGTAGGCAGCGGGATCCCGGGAGGCGATCTTGCGCTCCCATTCGAGGCTGGTGCGGACGATGGTATCGAGGTCGTCGTATTTGGGTGTCCAGCCGAGTACCTCGCGGACGCGTTCCGCGACCGCGATGAGTTCCGGCGGATCTCCGGCACGTCGCGGTTCCTCGCTGATGTTGAGCGCTTCCCCGTTTGCACGTTCGACAGCGGCCAATACGTCGCGAACGCTGTAGCCGTGTCCGTACCCGCAATTGAGGGTAACCGGGTCGCCGCCATTGCGAAGGTAGGTCAGGGCGTCCAGATGCGCCGTCGCGAGGTCATCAACGTGTATGTAATCGCGCAAGCCCGTGCCGTCAGGGGTCGGGTAATCCGTGCCATAAATTGCGACGCCAGGCCGTTTGCCGGTGGCCGCCTCGCAGGCAACCTTGACGAGCAGCGTTGCCTTGGGCGTGGATTGGCCGATGGTACCGCTCGGTTCGCAGCCGGCCACGTTGAAGTAACGCAGTGCCACGTAGCGAGGCCCGCCGGCGACTGCGAGGTCGCGTAGCATCCATTCCGTCATGAGTTTCGACGTGCCGTAGGGATTGATTGGCTGCGTCGGCGAGTCTTCGGACGCCTTGCCGCCGTCAGGAATACCATATACAGCCGCGGTCGATGAGAAAACGATGTTCTTGACGTCATGGCGGGCGGCGGCTTCGAGCAGCGTTCGGCTGGACGCCGTGTTGTTGCGATAGTACTTCAGCGGATCGGCGACCGATTCCGGGACGATCGTGTGCGCCGCAAAGTGCATCACCGTGTCGATATCGTGGCCGGCAAAAATCGTTTCCAGCAGCTCTGCGTCGCCGGTATCCCCGATTACCAGCTCCCCGGCCGTCACGGCTGCCTCGAAGCCCGTAGAGAGATTATCGAGGGTAATCACATCCTCATCCGCAGCACCGAGTTGGCGGACGACGTGGCTGCCAATGTATCCGGCACCGCCGGTAACCAGTATCTTCTTGTTTTTCATAGATTTTCCAAAACCGCAGCGAGCTTTTCGAGAGAATTGTGAACCGAGTGCATGTGAGTCAGACAAAGTTTATCAATACTGGCGCGAATAAAGGCAGAACTGGGTCGCACTGCGAAATGTGATGTTACGAAATGTTACGGCATCAATGTCGCCAAAGGTACACACCCTGGGTTATGTTCCAGTTCAGCTTTAACGGTTACTATCTACCTCACGCTTGCCCTGGACGTTTTGAATACCATGATTGCCAATAGTCGAATGAGAACACTGTTGCTTGTCGCCACCGTCTTGACCCTGTCCGCCTGCGGCGGCGGAGGATCCGATAATGGCGGTGGTGGCGGAACCCCAACAAACCGGGCACCAACGGCGAACGCCGGCGCCCCGCAGACAGTCAATGAATTCGACGCGGTGACTTTGGACGGCAGCGCCTCGACAGATCCCGATGCTGGCACCACGTTGACTTATTCCTGGACGCAGATGTCGGGTGCCAATGTGACGCTCTCCGGCGCGACGACGGCTGCGCCGACCTTCGATGCGCCCGACGTCACTGCGGTAAACACGCCCGAAGTTCTGCGCTTTCAGCTGACGGTCAGCGACGGCTCCCTGAGCAACAGTGCAACCGTCGACATCACGGTTAACGATGCGGGCCTCGGGGTTAACAGCCCGCCGACCGCGGCTGCCGGCCCCGATCAGAATGTCGCTGAGTCGACTAACGTGGATCTCGACGGGTCGGGTTCGACCGACCCGGACGGTGACCTGCTGAGTTATTCCTGGTCTCAGACGGGTGGTCCGAACGTCACGCTGAACGGAGCGGGTACCGCGGCGCCGAGTTTTACGGCACCGGACGTGACTGCGGGCAGTCCTGTAACACTCACATTTGAGCTCACCGTGGATGACGGGGTCGACAATGCGACGGACTCGGTCGATATCGTCGTAGCCGAACCGGCTTCCGCAGTCACCGTGGCGGGGAAGCTGCAGTATGAATTTGTGCCCGCCAACCTGAATTGTGCCGGGCTGAATTTCAATGCAATCCAGACGCGACCGGTTCGTGCCGCTACGGTGCAACTCATCGATGGTACCGACGATACGACGGTTCTCAATAGCACGACGACCGATGACAATGGCGACTACTCGTTCAGCAACGTCGCGGTCAATACCGACGTCAGGATTCGCGTGCGGGCTGAACTCAAGCAGGCTGGTGCACCGGGATGGGATGTCGAGGTTCGCGACAACGTCGATACATCCGCCGTGCCGCCGGCGTTGGCGCTGCGGCCGCTGTACGTCGTGCAGTGGGATGTGTTCAACACGGGCGTTGCCGACGTACTTGATGCCGATTACACGGCTGAGACCGGCTGGGGTGGTTCGTCGTACACGGGTACACGCGCGGCGGCACCGCTAGCCATCCTCGATCAGATATACACCGGAATGCAGTCCATCATTGCGGAGAAGCCGACCCAGGTATTCCCGCCGCTCGACGCATTCTGGAGCGTCAACAATACGTTGACGAGCCCGCTCGACATCGACGCGGGTGAGCTGACGGCATCGTTCTATCGATCCGACCTCGACTCGCTGTTTCTTCTCGGTGATGCCAGCGTCGACACCGAGGAATTTGACGATCACGTGACGATGCATGAGTGGGGCCACTACTTCGAGGACAACTTCTCACGCTCCGATTCCATCGGGGGACCCCACACGATCGGACAGAGCCTCGACGCCCGATTGGCTTTCGGAGAGGGCTTTGCGACGGCATTGGCGGCCATACTCCTGGAGGACCAGCAGTACTGCGATACGGCAGCGGTAGGTACGTCCGGTGGCTTCGGGCTTAGCACAGAGAACGAGAACGGTGGTCCTCAGGGCTGGATGAACGAAATGTCGGTGGCAACGTTCGTGTACGACCTCTGGGATACCAATGTAGACGGGACGGATACGGGTTCAATCGGATTCGGCCCTATTCTCGACGTGATGATGGGGCCGCAGGCGAGTACTGATTCGTTCACGACGTTGTTTTCTTTTGCGGCAGAACTGCAGTCGATGGTTGCAGGCGCGGATCTGACGTTTGTCAACTCACAGCTCGATCGAGAGAACATCGAGCGAACCTCAAACGATATCTGGGGTTCCAGTCAGAACCTGATCATGGATGCGCCGAACCAGTCTCGTGACGTGCTGCCGCTGTACACGGATCTGCCTACCAATGGCACCATCAACATTTGCACGAACAGCGATTACGATACCGGGCGGAACGGCAACAAGCTCGCCGAATACCGTTACCTGAGGTTCACAACGACGCAGAGTAGCGCTTATACGATTACGGTTACGTCGACAACGCCGACGCCGGTGACGGCCGATCCCGATGATCGGGACCAGAGTGACCCCGACATGTTTATCTACCAGCGCGGCGCACTGGTCGCATTTGGCAACAGCGGGGTTGAAAACTCAGAGACGTTCACGACACAGGAACTGCCGGCTGACACCTACTCGGCGGCCCTGCAGGAATGGCGTTACCAGGATGATGAAGGTGCGCCAATTAGTTATCCCGAGCAGATTTGTTTTGATGTAACAGTCGCTCCACTGTAGGGGCGCTCTTTTGGTGAAGATTATGAAGATTACGAACGTTCTCCCTGCTGTATCGCTTCTGGCGCTTGCAGCTTGCGGTACCGAGGTGGCCGAACCGGCAGCGGAAGTGACGGCGAGCAAGCCGGTGACCGAGTCCAGCAAGCCCGCAGCGCAGTTTGACGGGACGGTGACGAAGATCGGCTCGCCGTTCAGCATCAGCTACAAGATTATCGGGACCCCGGTTGTCGGTAGTCCGATCGCGGTCGAACTACGAGTGGCCTCAAGCGTCGAATTCCAGCGCGCGCAGTTGAGCTACACCATTCCCGACGACTCATCGATGGTTCTGCACGAGGCCCAGCCGCAGACCGTTGAGGCCGAATTTGCAGACAACGAGAGCTGGCTGGACGAGCGGGTCACCGTCGTTCCCATGCGGGAAGGTCGTATCTATCTGAACGTGGCAGCATCCGCGGAGGCGGCCGATGGGCGCATCACAACGATGATGGCGGTGCCCATCCAGGTTGGGGCGGGCGGCCGCGAACTCGAGGAGCAGGGCGAGCTTGGAACCGATGAGGACGGAGAAGCCATTCGTATTCTCACCAACGAGTAATTGACCGTCAGAATAGGGAAAATTTTCCCAAAAAAAATTCCAGAATTGGATTCGCATCACAGTCTGTGCGGGGTTCCTAATTTAGAGTATTAGCCGGGTTGATGGAAAAACTGGCTAATGCACAGCGATATCAGGGAAAAGATAAAAGCAGCGACGGAAGAGTCGGGGGTCACCAAGCCCGATTTCATCGACCTGCTCAAATTGATCGACGCGCATTATGACAAAATGGAGGCGACGATCACCGAGTCCCTCGAGGGCCAGTCGCTCCATTTACAGACCCAGACTCCGATAGAGGCGATCTTCGACAGCGTGACGGATGCACTGATGTCCGTCGACGGCGAAGGCGTCATTCGCAACTGCAACAAGGTCTGCTCCCGCTATTTCGGCCGCTCGCGCCGCGAGTTGATCGGCGCGCATGTCGATACCGTGTTGCCGGACGCCACCGGGTTCCCTGTCGCAGATTACCTCAAGCCTTTCATGTCGAGCCTGTACGACACCAGCCTCGAACTTCCATGCGGCGAAGTCATCGCCCAGCGCCTCGACGGCGATCCCTTTACTGCCGAAATTAATGCGAGCGTGATCGAGGCGTTTGGCGACAATGTCTATGTCATAAGTCTGCGCGACGTTTCCGATCGACATCGTGCTGAAGTCGCCTTGCGGGAAAACGAGGAGCGCTATCGCGCGCTCGTGGAGAATGCACCGGAAGCGATCATTGTGTTTGATATCGATAGCAACAAGTTTGTCGATGTCAACGACAAGGCGTGCTCGTTGTTTAATCTCTCGCGGTCTCGCCTGATGACGGTGGGCCCGGAAGCAATCAGCCCCAAGGTACAGCCAGACGGCATGCCGTCGTTTGGCGTGCGCCGTGGCTACGTAGACGCGGCCCTGGATGGGGAGCATCCGACCTTCGAGTGGATGCACCAGGATTCATCCGGGCGACGCATCCCGTGCGAGGTTCGGTTCAGCAAGCTACCGTCTGATGACAAGCGTCTGCTGCGCGTCAGTATTAACGATATTGAAGAGCGCAAGCGGAACGAGGCGCTCGCCAATGCGCAAAACAAGGTTCTGGAAATGATTGCGTCAAGCGCGCCGCATGACCGGACTTTGCGTGCGATCTGCCGGTTCGTCGAGAAAATTGGTGACGGCTTCCATGCCGCCATCATGGAACTCGATGCAGGAAACCAGACATTGTTCGTGGCCCAGGCGCCGAGTTTGCCCGAAGAATTCAAGGTGCGCCTCGATTTCATAAAAGTCGATGCCGACAGCCTGACATGCGGATCTGCCGTTCATCACATGCAGGATCGCATCACGACGAACATCAGCGACGACCCGGCCTGGGGCGGGGCAAAGCGGGAAGCGGCCCGCAACAAACTGCAAGCCGCCTGGTCCTTTCTCATCTTCGGGGCTGCTGGCCGCGTCATTGGTACCCTGGATGTCTATGTTGAGGAAGCGCGTGCGCCCAGCACGGATGAACTGGACAAGCTCGGCAGCATGGCTCGGCTGGCAGGAATTGCGATTAAACGCCAGCTTGATGAAGATCGCTTGCGCAGTAGCGAGACTCGCTACCGTGGCCTGTTCGAAAACGTCGTTGACGGCGTCTATATTGCTTCGCGCGAAGGGGACATCATCGCGGCTAACCCGGCACTGGTCGAGATGCTGGGTTTCGACGACGTCGAGGACCTGAAGGCGGCGGGACAGACAACCGTACTGTATGTGAATCCCATCGATCGCGAGCGCGTCTTCGCAAGACTCGAGGCCGAAGGGGTCGTCAAGAATTTTGAGTACAGGCTGCGTCGCAAGGACGGTTCAACCATCGTTGTGCTGGAAAATTCCCGCGCTATTTGCGACGAGAACGACAATATCGTTGCCCATGAGGGAACGATTACCGATATCACGGAACGCAAGCTCGCGGAAACCCGAATATTCGAGGAAAAGGAACGCGCGCAGGTCACGCTGCAGTCTATCGGCGACGGTGTCATTACCACTGACGCTGACGGCAATGTCGACTATATCAACCCGGTTGCACAGGACCTGATCGGCAGGGACATGCGCACGGCACGCGGCATGCCTGTTCAGGATCTGATGATGATTATTAACGAGCATACGCGTGCAAGCTGTGAGAACCCTGTCGTGCGCTGCCTGAAAGAGGGGCGCACGATCACGCTGCCCGAGAACTCGGTCCTGATAACCAAGAACGGGGATGAGGTGCCTATCCAGGATTCGGCGGCGCCCATCCGGGACCGTATTGGCAACATCATCGGCTCCGTCATGGTATTTCATGACGTAAGCCGGGATTCCCGTCTGTTCCGCCAGCTTAGCTACCAGGCCTCTCACGACACGCTGACAGGCTTGCTCAATCGTCGCGAATTCGAAAACCATCTGACGACGGCTATCGAGAGCATTCGGGATAACTGCGAGGAAACGCATGCGCTGCTGTATGTCGATCTGGACCAGTTCAAGGTCGTCAATGATACGTTTGGGCATACGGCAGGGGACGCTCTGTTGTGTCAGCTTTCCGAGCAGATCCAGACAAAGATCCGATCGACGGATATCCTCGCCCGCCTGAGCGGCGATGAGTTCGGGCTTCTCGTGGAGCGCTGCGACGAGGAGGGCGCAATTGCGGTCGCCGAGGCAATCCGCGGTTCGATCGAAGGCTATCGATTCGAATGGCAGGGCTCGTTCACGACGGTTCGTTGCTCGATCGGTGTCGTCCTCGTTACGAGTGAGAACTCGGACGTAGCGGATCTCATGAGTTCGGCCGACGTGGCGTGTTACTCGGCCAAAGACATGGGGCGGAACCAGGTGCATTTGTACCGGGACAGCGATGCCTCGTTACGCCACGAGGAAATGAAGTGGGTGTCCAGGATAACGAGCGCCGTGGACGAAGACCGCCTGGAGCTGTTCTTCCAACCGATTATCGGTATCGGCCAGGTTGATGGAGAACGCTGCAGTCACTACGAGCTGCTGCTGCGCATGCGAGACGAGAACGGGAATCTCATTGGCCCGAATCAGTTCATACCTTCCGCCGAGCGTTACAATCTTATGTCGACGCTCGATCGCTGGGTCATTCATGAAGCCCTGTCCAAGCTGGCGGACCGCAGCGAAGGTGAGAGTGCGAATTACACACTGGCGATCAATCTCTCCGGGACATCGTTGAGCGAGGATCGGTTCCTGGATTTCGTCATCGAGGAACTGGGAAGGCAAAAATTGCCGCACGGCGCGATCTGCTTCGAAATTACCGAGACTGCAGCTATTTCGAACCTCGCGCGTGTTGTGCACTTCATGCAGGCACTCAAAAAGCTTGGCTGTAAATTCTCCCTGGACGATTTCGGGAGCGGGCTGTCATCGTTTACGTACCTGAAGAACCTGCCTGTTGATTACCTTAAGATCGACGGTCATTTCATCAGTAACGTTGCCGAGGACAGCGTCGACGAGAGCATGGTCAGGGCAATTCACGAGGTGGGCAACGCGATGGGGATCGAGACGATCGCGGAGCGAGTGGAGAATCGAAAAGTACTCGACAAGCTGGGTTCGCTCGGTGTCGAGTTCGCGCAAGGCTACTATATTGCCCGGCCGGCGTCGGTTGCGTCGTTCGAGCCCTGGGCCGGATTCCCGGACTCAAAACGCCTGGCCTGAGGCGCATCCGCATATGCCACGGGTGGCGTCAGCGCTCGGTTTCGGTACACTGGGGCGCAATCAGGCAATTCGCAGACTTAAGGAATGACACGAGAGTCCCACGCCGGCATCGTCCATGCGTTGTTATCGCCCAACGAACCCGGGCCGTTTCGGATACTCAACCCATTGGCGGAGCAGCCAATTTTGCTGGTCTGCGACCACGCCAGTCACCGCTTTCCCAAATCGCTTGGCGATATGGGTCTCGACCCATTTGCCCGGCGCTGCCATCTGGCCGTCGATATCGGAGCCGGCCCGGTCACCGAGAGTCTCGCACAGAGCCTCGGCGTTACGGCGGTTGTACATAATTACTCTCGGCTGGTTGTTGACTGCAATCGCGAGCTCATGGATCCGAGCGCATTTCTTCAATACGGCGACGGAATTCTCGTGCCGGGGAATCGCAACCTGCGGCAAGCCGACAAGGACCTGCGCGCGAGTGCCCTGTACTGGCCGTATCATTGCGCGGTGGACGAGCAGGTACAGCGCCTCGCAAAGGCGGGCCCGCCGCCGGCATTTATTTCGATCCACAGTTTCACGCCCGTTCTGAATGGCGAATCTCGCGCCTTTGAGATGGGCGTGCTTTGGGATAAGGACGAGAAAACGCGCAAGATTTTCCTGGAGGGATTACGCGACGCCGGGTACAAGGTCGGTGACAACGAGCCGTATTCGGGCAAGGCGCCCCAGGACTTTACAATTGACCACCACGCCGAGGAACACGGCTTGCCGCATATCGGAATCGAAATACGGCAAGACCTTATTGACGACGCAGTCGGTGTGGCTGAAGTCGCGAAAGTGATGCATGACATTATCGCGTCCATTCCTGAACGTCTGGAAATGAAGGACAGGCGTATCACTGCGTAGTGACTCATAAGAAAAAGGGGCTGGGGATGGGGATCAACGAGCCGTCGTTCACGCTTGGCGTAGAAGAAGAATATCTGCTGGTCGACAAAGAGACGCGCGCGCTCGTTATCGATCCACCGGACACATTGATGGCCGAAGCCGAGGAGAAATGCGGCCCGCAGGTCACTTCGGAACTGTTGCGGTCGCAGATAGAAATCGGGACCAAGGTCTGCCGCAATATTCAGGAGGCACATGAGGATCTCGCGCGGCTGAGACGTAATGTTATTGAGGTTGCAAACAACCACGGCCTTGCGCCAATTGCCGCGTCAACCCATCCGTTCTCGTCCTGGACGGATCAGAAGCACACAGAAAAAGATCGCTATGATCAACTGACGCACGAAATGCAGGGTGCTGCGCGCCGCCTCGCGATTTGCGGCATGCATGTGCATGTCGGAATAGACAATGACGAATTGCGCATCGATCTCATGAACCAGATGTCGTATTTCCTGCCGCACCTGCTGGCGCTGTCCTGTTCCTCGCCATTCTGGTTGGGTCGGGATACCGGCCTCAAGAGTTACCGGTTGACGATATTTGATGCCTTGCCGCGCACGGGTGTACCCGAACGATTTGCGAGTTGGGCCGAGTATGAGCGGCACGTCAGCATTCTCCAGGACGCCGGCCTCATCGACGATTCGACGCGAATCTGGTGGGACCTGCGCCCCAGCGGTCGATTCCCGACGCTGGAAACGCGCATCATGGACGTGTGTACAAGACTCGACGACACGGTGGCGCTGACGGCGCTACTCGTGTGCATCATGCGCATGTTGTACCGGCTGCGGACGCGCAACCAGCGCTGGCGCCTGTATACGCCGATGCTGATTCGGGAAAATCGCTGGCGTGCAATGCGCTACAGCTTTGACGAGGGCCTTATCGATCTTGCGAAAGGTGAGGTTGTGCCTTTTGAGCAATTGATGAGCGAATTGTGTTCGCTGGTCTCCGAGGACGCGAAGGCGCTGGGTTGTGAAAAAGAGATAAATGGCATACACGATATCCTGTCCCGAGGCACCAGCGCCCATAGGCAACTCAGGGACTACGACCTTGAACGTGCGTCCGGGGCGAGCGCCGAGGACAGCCTGAAATCGGTTGTCGATACCCTGATATGCGATACCGCTGAAGCCCTTTATTAACGCGGTCTGGGCGTGATTTTGTGACCTGATTCACACGGCGATTTGCGGAATGGGGCCTAGGTCGCATTATGTTGTGCCGGTCCCCGATAGCATTACGATCATGTTGTCGTTGAAACTGCTCGTACCGCCATTCCTGGCAGTCGCCGCCATTGCGTATGCGGTGGTCGCCGTGCGTGTAGCTCGAGCCGCTCCGCATAACCCGAGCAACAAGGTCAGCATCTTCCTGATCCTGGTTGCGGGACTGATCGCCGGTGCGGCATTTTCCTATGGCACTGCCGATCCGGTCCAGTACGGCATCGGGCGCTTCCTGAGTATTTCTTCGGGCGGGTTTCTTGCGCTTGTCTTTTACATGATCTATCGCGAGTACACGATAGGATCGCCGAACTGGCTGATCGCGTTGATGCTTGCTGTCATTCCCATCGTGACCGCCGGGCTGGCATTGGCCAACCTCTCGCACCACCTGTACCACGCGATCTGGGCCATCGAGGAGGCGACCGGCGTTCCGGCTTTTGCCGACATCACGGATCAATACTGGTATACACATGTTTCCCGGCCGTTCAGCTACGGCCTGATGGCCTATGCCGCGCTCGGTTTGGTCACCCGTTTGCCGACCATCGCGCCGGCACATCGTAAAACGGTTGTGCTACTGCTGTTGTGCATGCTGGTGCCGTACTCGGTCAGCATTGGCAATAATTTTCTTGGCATCGGCCCGCCCGAGTTTCCGTTCACCGCGATGTCTTTGGCCGGAATGTGGCCGCTTTTTGCGTACGCGAGTTTGGCGCTGCGAGTGTATGATTTCAGTCCGCTGGCTTACGAGACTCTGTTTGATCATGTTCGCGACCCGATCTTCGTCCTCGACAGAGAGCAACGCATAATTTGTGCGAACAAGGCAGCGCAGGAATTACTTCAGAATTCTGAGCGCGAATTGATCGGCGGCAAGCTCTGGGAGGATTTCCCCGAAGCCCGGGCCATTCTTGAACAGGCGAAGGAACTCGACCTGACGCAGACCTTGCGCATGGACACGAACAATGTGTATGAGGTGAGCGTCGGGCCTTTGACGGGAAGAGACGGACAGAATCTCGGCATGGTCGTCGTATGTCGCGACGTGACCGAGCGTCGTCGTGCGCTCAGCCAACTCGCCGACAGTGAACACCTGATACGAACTCTGATTGAAACATCATCGAACGGCATCCTGCGCTTCGCCCGCGACAAGAACGACCCTAATCAAAAATTTCGCTGCGTATTCGCCAATCGGGCTGCCGAGTCTTTTGCCGGCGACGAGCAGGGTACCCTGGTGGGAATGCCGCTCGATAAGCTCGATCAACTCGACCCAGAGCGACTGCTGCGGCACTTCACGGCATCCGACCAGCCCGTGTCGCAAATCAGTTTCGAGGTGGCGAACGAGACGCTTGAGGACGAGGGTTGGCTGCGTATCGTCGCCGAGCCTGTTGGTGAAGACTTCTCTGTCACGCTGATCGATATTACCCAGCGCAAGCGCAATGAAGACAAGATGATGGCTGATGCACTTCGTGACCCCCTGACGGGCGTGCTCAACCGGCGTGGTTTCGAACAGGCAGGTCTCTCCTGCATTGGCCAGACAAGTGTCGGGGCCGTCCTGTACCTGGACCTCAATCAGTTCAAGTCTATCAATGATCGCTTTGGTCACCAGGCCGGCGACGCATTGCTCAAGGCATTCGGGCATCGCCTCGAATTCTGCCTGCGACCTGAAGATGTTCTCGGCCGACTGGGTGGCGATGAGTTCGGCATCGTCCTGCCGGGCGTCGGGGTCGCCGACGTCAAGCATATCGCCGAGCGCCTGGTCCAGACGGCCTCGGAGGCCTATATCATCCAGGGGCAGGAAATTACGTGCACGGCGAGTGTCGGCATAGCCCTGATGCCGAAGCATGGCGACGAGCTCTGGCACCTGTTGAGTGTTGCGGACGACGCCATGTACTCGGCCAAGTCGATTCCCGAGGAAGACGCTGCCAACGATCGTGCGGCTTACGTGGAAGCGGCGACAGCATCCTGATTCACCGGGACGCCAATCTGGCTAGCTGCGTGGTGCGTTCCGCTGGGTTATGATCCGGGCTGTGACGATTCAAGTACTGGTTCTGTGCACGGGCAACTCGGCTCGCAGCATTCTCGGTGAAGTCCTGATCAATGAACTCGGTGGGCGCAAATTCCGCGCCTTCAGCGCGGGTAGCCACCCGGTCGGGCAGGTCAATCCGGGCGCCATTCAAAAGCTCCAGAAGCAGGGCCATCCGACAGAGGGTCTCGCCTCAAAATCCTGGGACCAGTTCTCGGGCGTGGACGCACCTGCAATCGATATTGTGATCACAGTCTGTGACAACGCGGCTGGTGAGGCCTGTCCAGTCTGGCAAGGAGCGCCTGTCACCGTGCATTGGGGAGTACCGGACCCGGCGGCTGACGGCGATTTTGACAGTGCCTACGAGCGGCTTCGGTCGCGGATCGAAGCGATGTTGCGGCTACCGATTGCCCGTATGGATACGACCGAACGCAGTATTGCGCTCAGCCGTATTCACGAGGACGCGTCTACGGCGCCGTAATGTCGACGATTTCGGCGGTCGCCGGATCGACCGTGTCCACGATCAGCAGTTCCGCAAGTTCCCCGAGTACCGCGTCGATCGGATAGGGCCCGGCGATGACTGTTTTCTCGCCCGGCACCGCGATATAGAGATCAAACTCCCCGGCACCGAGCGTAATCGTTGGCGCAACAAAGCCATACCCGACATTAAACAGGACAGCCGTATCGTCCTCAGCGAGCGGGACATCGCGATCGGTGAGGTAGACATCGTACACCTGATGATTGAAAGCCGCGGGATACGACCGCAGCCTGAATGCATTCGAAACTCGCTGTCTGTCCGGAATGAAGCGGATGCCGTTCCAGGCGTCGGTATCGCCGATCACGTACACGTCAGCAAAGGTGCCCTGCGCCGGCGCAGAAATTTGCTGCTCAAACAGAGTCGTCGCGATACTGTTCGCCGGCGTGAAATAGAATGTCCGGGCTTCGGTCAGTGTGTCGAGGTACCCGGTCGTGCCTTTGAAGTCGAGCCCACCAAAAACCAGGCTGGTGAGTACGTCATCGTCGTAAACATCGACGGTCTCCAGTGTGCTGGCGCCGTGTATAAAGCGAATTTGCGGCGGGGAATCAGCGGCCGTGAAGATGAAAGGGTTGCCGACCGCTGTCATTGAACGGACGTGAATCGGCGACACATCGTTTTCGTCGCCATCGAATATCGTGATGACGTGCGCGAACCGCGGAAGGAGCTCGGCTTCGTCCGACGAAAAATGCACCGTATCCAGGTCACCCGCATCCGTCACGGTCAGGACGTAGGGCCCGGTCTCATAATCGGCTGCTGGCGCGATCTCGCCGAATGACAACGTGGCGACCGGTGGGTTTGTGCCCAGCACCGTTCCCGGCGCATCGAAATACACGTCAACAGCGCCAAGCGTGGTGCTTGCGTGGGAAAAACGCGCTTCCAGAACGGTATCGGCGGCGACAAAAGTCCGAACATCGCCATTCCATACCGTGACGGTCGGTGCACTGGCATCGCCGGTTAACAGGAAGATGTGATCGCGGTCGGCTTCAACCTTGAGGGTTTCCGTGGCGACGCGTGTGAATGCATTGTCGCCCGGATTCAGAATCTGAAATCCGAAGTCGTAGCTGAAATCATCGTACTCCTCCGGAGCGGAAGAGGCCTTGTAGACAACGCCGCCCAGCGAAAACTCCTCGATGAGGAAGCCGATCTCCGGCGCGCCTGGAATTGCGTTAATTGCACGAATCGTGCCTTTGCCCGTCGGGTTTGGCAGTTGCGATTCGCTGGTGCAGGCTGCCAACAGCAGTGTGCTAACGCACGCAAGCAGCAAAAAAGTCCGTTTCATTATTTCTTTCTCTTCTCGTAGCCGTAGACCGACTTTAGTTCGAGGAATTCATCGATTCCGTGATGGCCCCACTCCCGCCCATTTCCGGACTGTTTATAGCCGCCGAACGGCGCAGCCGCATCGAGCCAGGCACCATTGATATGTACCATGCCCGTGCGCATGCGGGCCGCGATGCTCCGCGCCTTGTCGAGGTCCTCGCAGGATACGTAGCCGGACAGCCCGTAAGGTGTGTCATTGGCAATTCGTATCGCGTCATCCTCGTCGTCGTAAGGCAGGATCGACAGGACCGGGCCAAAGATCTCCTCGCGGGCAATTGTCATGTCATTAGAGACATTGGCGAACACCGTAGGTTTCACGAAATAGCCTTTCTCGATCCCCTCGGGACGTCCCGTGCCGCCTGCGGCCAGGGTCGCTCCCTCATCGATACCGGCCTGGATAAGCCCCTGGATCTTGTTCCACTGCACGTCGGACACCACGGGGCCGACGTTGACGCCCTCATCGCGCGGGTTGCCCACCTTGGTCTGCGCCGCGACGTCTGCGGCGATCGCCGCCGCCTCCTCAAGACGATGACGGGGGACCAGCATGCGTGACGGTGCGTCACAGGACTGGCCGGTGTTCTCAAACATGTCGCTGGCGCCGGATGCGACGGCTTTCTCGAAGCGCTTGTCGTCGCAAATGATATTGGCCGATTTGCCGCCCAGTTCCTGTGCGACGCGCTTGACCGTAGGTGCTGCGTTTTGCGCGACCAGCACCCCGGCGCGGGTCGACCCGGTGAACGACACCATGGCGATATCGGGATGGCCCGAGAGGGCGCTGCCGACGCCGGGTCCGTCGCCATTGACGAGGTTGAACACGCCGGCAGGCACGCCCGCGTCGTGCAGGATTTCGGCGAACAGCATCGCATCAAATGGCGCAATTTCGCTGGGCTTCAGGACCATTGTGCAGCCGGCGGCCAGAGCCGGCCCGACTTTTACCGCGATCTGATTCATCGGCCAGTTCCAGGGCGTAATCAGGCCGCAGACCCCGATAGGCTCCCTGACGACGTTGGTCGTGCCGATGCGCTCCTCGAATTTGTAAGTCTTGAGGGCTTTCAGTGCGGCCTTGAAATGCTGTGGGCCGCTGGCCGCCTGCGCATTTCTTGCAAGATCCCAGGGCGCACCCATTTCGTCCATGATGGCTTCGGCAACCTCGTCATGGCGCTTCGCAAACTCGTCGAGGATGGCCTGCAATAAGTCGATCCGTTCCTCTCGTGTTGTTCGGGAAAACGTCTCGAAGGCGCGGCCGGCGGCCGCGACGGCGATGTCCACATCCGCAGCAGAACCGATGCTGATGCGGCCATAGACTACCTCGGTCGCGGGATTAACGACATCCATGGTTCGTGGCTCGACCGGGTCGACCCACTGCCCATCGATGTAGAACTGGAGCTTCTCGAGCATGAACTGTCCTCTATTGGTCAGCCGCGGATAATAGCCTAAATCCGCGCTCGCAGAGCAACGATTGAGGCCGCCTAGCGGAGCGCCAGGAATTTCTGGCGGTATTCCGCCGGGGGGATGTCGTACCAGGACTTGAAGGCCGTCGTGAATGACGAAATATTCGAGTAGCCCAGCAGCATTGCGATCTCCAGCGACCGGAGACGGGCATCCTTCAGGTAGTTGATTGCGAGTTCCGCACGGACTTCCTTGAGGATGGATTGGAAGCTGGTTTTCTCGGCTTTGAGGCGCCTCTGCAGCGTGCGACGACTCAACTTGAGGGCACGGCAGGCGGCGTCGGCATTGGCCTCTCCACGGGCCATCAAATCAGCAAGCTTGCGTTTTAGCTGACCTGCGATATCGTCCTGCTGATACAGCGACTTCAGGTATCGTTCCGCTTGTTCTGTGAGTTGCCGATACATAGTGGCTAATAACGATACAGAGTGCGCCGTCATTTGCAAAGGAGCCCCGCATGACATCCCCGGTCAATTACACACTTACGGACGAGATTGGCGTCATAACAATCGATAATCCGCCGGTAAATGCGCTGTCGCATGCCGTGCGGCAGGGCCTCATGGACGCGCTGGACCTGGCCGACAAGGACGACTCGCGGGCTATCCTGATCATCTGCACCGGGCGGACCTTCATTGCGGGTGCCGACATCTCGGAGTTTGGCAAGCCGATGCAGCAGCCAATGCTGCCGGCCATCGTCAACCGGATTGAGGCAACCGCCAAGCCCGTGGTCGCCGCCATCCACGGGACGGCGCTCGGTGGCGGCTTTGAAGTGGCGCTGTCGACCCACTATCGCTGCGCCGTCGCCAGCGCCAGGGTAGGTTTGCCGGAAGTGAAACTCGGGCTGCTGCCTGGAGCCGGCGGCACGCAGCGTACGCCGCGCCTGGCGGGAATCGAAGCGGCCCTCGAGCTCATGACCTCCGGGGCGCCGATCGCCGCAGCAAAGGCACAAGTGCTGGGTCTCGTGGATAAAATAATTGACGGTGACCTGGAAGAAGGCGCCATCGCCTGGGTAAGGGAATTGCTGGCCGCGGACGCCCGGCCTCGTCGAACCTCGGAGCAGGCGGTGCCCGAGCATGAGGCAGGCGTGTTCGACGGCGCGCGCAAGCTCCTGGGCCAGAAGGCCCGCGGACAGATTGCGCCGCAGGCAATTGTCGATTGCGTCGAGGCTGCGGCTACGCTGCCTTTCGAGGATGGACTCAAGGTCGAGCGCGAGAATTTCTTGAAGTTGATGAGTGGCGACCAGTCCGCTGCATTGCGTCATTTCTTCTTTGCCGAGCGGCAAGCCGCGCGAGTTGACGGGCTGGCTGACGACACGCCGACACGCCCGATCGAGAGCGTCGGGATCATAGGTGGCGGTACCATGGGGGGCGGCATCGCGATGAGTTTCGCCAATGCCGGCATCCCGGTGACATTGATCGAGATTAACGACGATGCCCTTGGGCGCGGCCTCTCCATTATCGACCGCAACTACGCGGGCAGCGTCAAACGCGGCAAGCTGAGCGATGGGAAGGCGGTGGCCTGTCGTGCCCTGATATCAGGATCGACGGATTACGCATCGCTGGCCGAGGTCGACCTGGTCATCGAAGCGGTATTCGAAGACCCGGACCTGAAGAAGAACATCTTCGAAAAACTCGACGGTGTCTGTAAGTCCGGCGCAATTCTCGCGACAAACACGTCCTACCAGGATGTCGACGCCATCGCAGCTGTCACGTCGCGTCCCGAGGACGTGGTGGGCATGCACTTCTTCAGTCCCGCCCACATTATGAAGCTGCTCGAGGTGGTGCGCGGTAACAGGACGGCCGACGACGTGCTTGCGACCTGTATGCAGCTCGCGAAACGAATTCGCAAGGTGCCTGTTGTCTCCGGCGTGTGCTATGGCTTTATTGGCAACCGCATGTTGCAGCCCTACGGGCAGCAGTCGCAGTTGTTGTTGCTCGAGGGCGCGACCCCGGAGCAGGTCGATGGCGCGATGGAAAACTGGGGTATGGCCATGGGGCCGCTGCGAGTATTCGACCTTGCGGGCCTCGATGTCGGCTACAAGGCAAGACAGGCGCTCAGCGACGACGAGAAGGGCGAGCCGGCCACCTACCGTGTTCCTGACCTGCTGGTCGAAGCGGGACGCTTGGGCCAGAAATCCGGCGCCGGCTTCTATACTTATGATGACAATCGCCGGCTCACCCCGGATCCTGTCGTTCACGAAGTTATCAAGAACGCAGCGGCCGAACTGAATATCGAGCGTCGGGAAATCAGCGACGAGGAAATCGTGAATCGCCTGATCGGCGCCCTGGTGGACGAAGGCCGCAAGATCCTCGAAGAGGGCATCGCACAGCGGTCCGGTGATATAGACGTTGTTTATGTCTACGGCTATGGCTTCCCGGCCTGGCGTGGCGGACCGATGTACTACGCCGATTCGGCATCGCTCTAGATAGAGAAAGGGCCGGGCGCATCCTGCGTCCGGCCCCGTTCAGGTTGAGCGTTAAACGCTGCGCGCGTCCTAGCGCACCGCAACCTGTACCAGTTCCTCGCCCTCCGGATCCGTCACGTGGACGGCGCAGGCGATACACGGATCGAAACTGTGTATCGTGCGCAGGATCTCCAGCGGTTGCTTGGCGTCGTGCATAACATGCGCGTCTTCAAGCGCTGCTTCGTACGCACCGGGTTGACCGTTCGGATCGCGAGGGCCCGCGTTCCAGGTGCTCGGGACGATTGCCTGGTAGTTGGCGATCTTGCCGTCTTCGATAACGACCCAGTGTGACAGCGCGCCACGCGGTGCCTCCATGACACCGACGCCTTTGCACTGTTTTGGCCAGCTTTCCGGTTCCCACAAGGTCTCGTCGAAGGTCTTCGTGTCGCCGGCCTTGATATTGCCGATGAGCGAGTCGAGCCAGCCCTGCATACCATCGGCGAGCACCGCCGTTTCGAGCGTGCGTGCCGCGGTGCGGCCGAGCGTCGAGAACAGGGCACGTGTCGGCAGTTCGAGCTGCTGCAAGGTGCTGTTGACGAGATGTTGCGTGAGGTCGTGGCCCTTTGCGTAAAGCATGAGGACACGGGCCAGTGGACCAACTTCCATAGCGTTGCCCTTCCAGCGCGGCGATTTCAGCCAGGAGTAACCCTGCTGTACGTCGAGCTGGTCGTAAGGCGGTTGCGGACCCGTGTAGTTCAGGCTTGTCTCGCCAATCCACGGATGCAGGCCGACTTCCTTGCCGCCGGAATAGTCGTACCAGGAACTGGATACGAATTCCTGGATGCCGTCCTGGTCGCTAAAGTCGATTTCGTGAATCGTTGAGATGTCGCGATTCAGGATGGCGCCACGCGGTAACAGGAAGGAATCGGGATCGTCCATGCTGGTGCCGGGCAGGTCGCCAAAACACATGAAGTTGCCGAGGCCTTCGCCGCGATAGAACCAGTCCTTGTAGAAACTCGCAATCGCGATCGTATCCGGCACATAGACCTGCTCAACGAAGACCTTCATCTTATTGATGATGTCCTGGACCTCGGACAGCCGCTTCGAGTTGATCGCGGAGTCGGAGTTCAGGTCGATCGGGCAGGGTACGCCGCCAACGACAAAGTTCGGATGCGGATTCTTGCCGCCGAAAATCGCGTGTAGCCGCGCGACGTCGCGTTGCCATTCGAGGGCATCGAGATAGTGCGCAACCGCCATGAGGTTGGCTTCAGCCGGCAGTTTGTACTCCGGATGACCCCAGTAAGCCTTGGCGAAAATGCCGAGCTGGCCGGCTTCGACGAAGTCCCTGACCTTCTTTTGCACGTCGCGGAAGTAGCCTTCCGACGAGCGCGGATAGCTGCTGAGTGACGTCGCCAATGCAGCCGTGGCCTTCGGGTCGGCGCTCAATGCAGACACAACGTCAACCCAGTCCAGCGCATGCAGGTGATAGAAGTGCATGACGTGGTCGTGAATGTACTGCGCGCCGATCATCAGGTTGCGAATGAGCTCTGCATTTGGCGGAATCTTTGCGCCAACCGCATTTTCAACCGAGCGGATGGATGCCACGCCGTGCACGAGTGTGCACACGCCGCAAATGCGCTGCGCGAACGCCCATGCATCGCGGGGATCACGATCCTGCAGGATGATTTCAATACCGCGCACCATCGTGCCAGACGAATAGGCCTGGCCGATCTGGTTGCCGTCCATTTGGGCTTCGATGCGGAGGTGACCTTCGATGCGTGTAACAGGATCTACTACGACTCGAGAGCTCATGATTGAACCTCCTCAAGGTTTTCGGCAACCATTTCCATGAGGCTGCCCATTGTGTAATCCCAGTTGAAGTGTTGCTGGGAGTCATCGAAGCTTTGCCGGCAATTGGCACAGCTCGACAACAATTGGTCGGCTTCCGTCTTTTCGACCTGGTCCATCTTCAGCTTGAAGACCCGGTGTCTCAGCGGATCGGCGCGCTTGATCGTGACGACGCCGCCGCCACCACCGCAGCACCAGTTATAGTCGCCGCCGTATTCCATCTCACGGAAATCGACGCCCAGATGCTTGATGACGTCACGGGCCGCCTGCGTGGCGCCGCCGCGGCGCGAAACCTGGCAGGGATCGTGGTAGGTCACGCTCTTGTCGACCTTCTTCACCTTGATCTTGCCCGTGTTCAAGGCGTCGGCCATGTACTCCGAGATATGCAGCACCTTGAATGGCAGTGGTTTGCCATACATGTTCGCGCCCATCCAGCGCAGAGCCATGTAGGCATGTCCGCATTCCGGCAGAACCACCGTCTTGGCGCCAATCTTCACGGCCGCATCGATGATCTTCATCGTCGAGGCTTTTTGCCAGTCGGGATTGCCGGACAGCATGCCAAAGTTCGTGGCTTCGAAGCCGTCCGTCCTGAAGGTCCAGCTTTCGCCGGCAGCGTTCAGAATCTTGGCTGTTGCCGCCATCGACTCGGGGTACTTGTTGATCTCGATGGATGACATCACCGCGAGAACGTCTGCTTGCTCCTTATTCATGGGTATCTCGACATCATGCTCGTCACCCATCCAGTCGGCTCGCTCAGCAAACTTGTCTCCGGTAATCCCGAGTGGACTGCCGGTTTCGGAGGCCGTTTTGGCTACCTCGTGAAGTTCATGAGGAATCAGGCCGGCTTTGAACATGCCATGGCGAGCCATGGAAACCAGGCCCGCGATATCGATACCCATCGGGCACACAAGCGAGCAACGACCGCAGACTGTGCAACTGTCATACAACAGGTGTTGCCATTCTTCGAGATCCTCGATGGAAACGTGGCGCTTCAGCCCAAGCAGCCGATAGAAGAAGGCAAACGGCCCAACCTGGCGTTTATACGTGCGTTTGAACAGTTCGATCTTCCAGATCGGTGTATAACGCGGGTCGTCCGTGCGCACGTGGAAATGACAGGCGTCCGCACACATACCGCAATGCAGGCAGCCGTCGAGGTATGACGCAGTCTGTGTGTTGAAGTTTTTGACGAAGTGATGCATCGCCTGGTTTATGCGCTCCTCCGACGGCATATCGCCCTGTTTGTCATGGCGAACCTCGGGTGGTTTGTAGGCCAGCCGCTCGGCTTCGCGATCGAGTTCATGTCTTCCGTCTACAGTGGTCATGTCTTGGCCCCCCTGCGTTCAAATACCATTCCGGTCGTGCCGCGGGTAACGAACACGAGGAAAGCGTGACCGAGTTTGCCAAATGGAAACCAGAGCATGAGCAACACCACTGACAGAATGTGAACCGCCAGGATGTCTTCATAGCGAAAGCCCATGCGGACCGGAATCATGAGGCCGGTTACCAGCGGCAACACCGTTACAAACCAGCTGAAATAGTCATCGAAGTTCGAGATCAGTTTCAGTACCGGGCTGGTCAGGCGGCGCACCAGCAAGGCAATGCTGGCGGCTACCGCGGCGACGCCGAGCAGGTAGATGATGTTATTCGGCAGTCCCGGCCAGCTGAATCCCAGGAATCCCTCGAAGAACATGATGTGAGGAACAAACAGGAAAATGACCGCGAACAGGCCAAGGTGCTGGACGTACGCGAGCATTTTCGGGTAAAGCGTGGCGCGCTTGAATGGCGAGGCCGTGAAGCTGCGGGTGTAGATGACCTTGAGCGCGGCCATCAAGCCGCCAGATTTCCGCGGCTCGGAATGATCAACTTTCTCCTTGAGCAGGACGATGCCGACGATGCGCCAGATTGAACCCGCAACAAAGATGTAAGCGGCGACCTGCAGTGCAGGGCCTTTCGCGAATGCAAGAAGGTCCATTTCAACCCTCCTTTGTGAATTTGGCTTGTTTGGAACGACCGGCAGCCGCGGCTGCGACACCGAGAGCGACACCTGCAGCAGCAGCACCAGCGAGTTTCGTACCACTATCGAACCGGCCGGTCGACAACGGCTCGTAGAAACCGCCGCCGTCCCAGAAATTCGGCTCGGAGCAACCGAGGCAGGGATGGCCTGCTTCGATCGGGAAACTCGTGCCGCTGTTCCACTTGGTCGTGGCACAGGCGTTGTATGTGGTTGGTCCCTTGCAGCCGAGTTTGTAAAGGCACCAGCCCGCTTTTGCACCTTCGTCGTCGAAGGTCTCGGCGAACTTGCCTTGCTCGTAAAACGGCCGGCGATAGCAGCGGTCGTGAATGGTCGTGCCGAAGAACGTCATCGGACGACCGTGCTTGTCGAGGTCCGGTATGGTGCCGAACGTCAGGAAGTGCGTGAGAACCGCTGTCATGACCATCGGAATGGGCGGGCAACCCGGTACGTTGATCACCGGTTTATCCGTGACAAGATCCATAACCGAAACGGCGCCGGTCGGATTCGGGTCGGCTCCAGGGATGCCGCCAAACGCGGCGCAGGAACCAATCGCAACGACAGCCGCAGCGCCTGCGACCGTTTCTTTTAGCATCTCGACATTGCTCATGCCGGCGATGGTCGAGAAACCGGGATTGCCGAGCGGTATGGAACCGTCAACCAGCACCAGGTAGCCACCCTCGTTTTCTTCCATCGCAGCGTGACGTGCGGCTTCGGCCTGGTCGCCTGCGGCCGCCTGCAAGGTGTGATGGTAGTCGAGCGAGATGGCATCGAAGATCAGGCCTTCGACGGTCGGCGAGGCCGAGCGTGTCAGCGACTCCGTGCACCCTGTGCACTCCTGGAAAGACAACCAGATGACACTGGGTCGGCGAGTATTTTCGATCGCCTCGGCAATGCGAGGGATCATGCTCGGCGGCAGTGCGAGAATGGACGCCGTAGTCGCGCAATACTTGAGGAAACCGCGTCGCGATACCCCCTTCGCTTGCAAAATTTCCCCGACGGTCGGTCTTTTCTTCATGCTGTTCTCCTCCCGCAAAAATCGTTTACGCGAACTGATCCTCCAGGCGAGCGCGGCCGGCAATAATGTCGACGTCCTGAGATGAAAGGATTTCAGGTGTACGTGTGATTTCGAGATAGCGGCCAACTACCTCGTCATGAGCATTACGGTGTTCAAGCCACCACACACCAGGAAAGGCCGTTTCCCGAATGCGGCTGGTCCCCAGCGCATCCAGCTTGGCTGAAAGTTCGCCCGTGCCGAGCGCCGCTTCCAGGTACTCCAGTTCGCCAGGCCCGAATGGCAGGCCGGCGAGATCAATCGTTGTTGCCTCGTCTGTCTCCAGCAAGCGGTCCACCGCGTGCAGAACTTCGTTAATTATCGGGCGGACATTTCCGTGGAATGGAAATGCCGGTCTCTGCACGTCCTGTTGCGCCGTCATGCTCGTAGTTCCGGATTCGCTTCGGCGCGCCATGCGGACACCAGCTCATGCGCTTGCGAGGCCGCCTCCGGAAGCGCTGCAGAGACCACGGCCGTGGGCTCGGTGCCCCAGTCCATGTCTTCCGGTTCAATGCCGATAAGGGCGCGATGGGCAGGCAGATCGCCGCGCAGGCGCAGCGCGTCCATCAGGTCGGACAGTCCCACTTCGTGCACGCTGCCTTTCTGGTTTCGCAGGTGCGCGTCCATGTCTTCGCCCAGCAACACCGTGACAGCGCCGGGCGGCTTGCCCAGTTTCATGGCATCGAGTGCTATGAGACCATTGAGATTGGAAAGGCGGTCGAGGAGGGCCAGACCAACGGTACCGCCATCGAGGCAGCAGACGTCTTGATCTGCATTGCCTTCCGCGAATCGCTCTAGCGTGTGGATACCGGCCCCATCATCCGTAAGCAGGCTATTGCCGATTCCAACGACAGCGATAGATTTCGCCTGGTTGGTCATTCTTGTTCTTTACTCTATTAGTAAAACCTAATAGAAGCTTTGGGTAAAACATATGCCGGTTAATACGGATACGCCTGGGACTACCGCATGACAATACGCATTTTCAGCAAGACGCTTGCATTCATGGTTTTCTCTCTTTTGCTCGCGGGTTGTGAGCGGCCGCCGGGTAGCTGCATGCAACCCGAGGGGGTTACTCTGCAGGTCCTGGGCTCCGGCGGACCCATCGCCGACGACGGACGTGCGTCATCTGCTTATGTCGTATGGATCGACGGCAAGGCGCGCGTTCTCATCGATGCGGGTGGTGGCGCGTTCCTGCGCTTCGGCGAGGCAGGCGCGAAGTTTGAAGATCTCGATTTCGTGGGACTCAGCCATTTCCACACTGACCACTCGACGGATTTTTCCGCCTTGTTAAAATCCGGCAGTTTCTCGGAACGCAAACGACCATTGCCAGTGGCAGGACCGGATGAGGACGGGGTGTTTCCCGGGCTCAAGGACTTCCTGAAGGCAACGCTGAACCGCGAGACGGGTGCTTACGGTTACCTATCGGCGTTTCTTGATGGCACCGCTGGCACGCCGATGCTTACGCCACGCGAGGTCGAACCGGGCCCGCCGGCATTGCTGTGGTCGAGCGAAGACCTTGCGATCGATGCCATGCAGGTGCCGCACGGCATCGTTCCTGCCGTGGCATTCCGGGTTCGTGCCGGCGACGTGACGATCGTGTTTGCCAGTGACCAGAACGGCGGCGACCCGGCGTTTGTCGAATTTGCCAGCGAGGCGTCAATCCTGGTGATGCACATGGTCGTTCCGGAAGACGTCGCCGGTGTTGGCAGGCGTCTGCACGCACCGCCATCGGTGATCGGCGAACTGGCGGGGAGGGCCAGTCCCGATACGCTGGTACTCAGTCACTTTATGGCGCGCAGCCTCGAGGATCTGGACGGCAACGTGGCGCTCGTGAGAAAGGGCTACGCGGGAGAGATCGTGCTGGCCGAAGATCTGGCCTGCGTTACGCCGTAGGGACGTCCAGCGGGAACTTGGCCTCGGCCCAGGCGACGATGCCGCCGTCCATGGACTTGACGTTCTTGAATCCCATCGCGTCGAGTGACTTCGCGGCCAGGGCCGATCGTCCACCGGTGCCACAATACAGCACGATGTCGCAGTCATCCGGTGCGGTGTCAATGCCGCGCTTCTGCAGCGCCGGCAGGATTTCGAATTCGAGCAGGCCGCGGGATATGTACATGGCGCCCGGAATATGGCCGCGTTGGTACTCGGCCAACTCACGAATGTCGATGAGTATTGTCCCGGTATTCAGGCACCCGTGCACATCGCGTACGGAGCACTCCTTGATCGTTGCTTTGGCTTTGGCCACAACGTCGGAAGGTGACACCAGCATTCTAGGTCTCCGATGAATAAGGATTGGGTGGCATGAGGTCAGGCGGTATGGCCGCCCGGCGCTGTGCGTCGCTGGGCGGATAGTGCTCCGCCAGGTAGCCGATGATCTTCTTCTCCGTCTCCGGATCAAATGTCCAAAGATTCTGTTTTTTCTGCATCCAGCGAATCATGGTAAGCCACTGCTGCGCCGATCCGCGTTGCTGCGTGATGAGTTTGCCGGAATGGCAGGCGACGCAATTGGCCCGCACGATTTCCCAGTCGCCAGCCATCTTGAGTCCCGTGACGGGGTCCAGTGCCGGTTCGGCTGCGACAACGGGTGCCGGCTCGACCTCAGGCTCGGTCGGCGGCGTTTCCCGCGAACACGCGGCAACGGCCAGTACAGCCAGGGTTGCGATTGCGGCGGCGCGCTGCATTACACGGCCTGTACGGCGATACGGTGGCAGGCGTTGTTCAGGTAGCCTTTCGGATTCCAGCCGGGCAGCACCATCGGCTGGGCACGGCCATCCTGGTCGGTCGCCCTTGCCCATACTTCGAAGTACCCAACCTCAGGGAATTCGACGTCCGCGCTCCAGTGTTGCCAGGCAAAGCGATTGACGGGTTTCTCAAGACGCGCCTTGATCCAGGTCGCTCCAAAGTCGATGGACACGTGTACGTCGCTTACCTCGGCGTCGCCGGCCCACGCGTGGCCACGCAGGGCAAGCGCATCGCCGACACGGTGTTCGATCCCTGACTTCGGGAATGTGATCAGCGATTTCACGGGCATCGACTCGATAATGCACATCTCATCGTCTGGAACCGTGGTGCCTGGCGCGACCGGCTTGCAGGGTACGCGATAAGACGTTCCGGTCATCTTGGGGCCATCATGGACCTGGTTACGGACGACAATCTTGCTGAGCCACTTGCCGGCGACCGAACCCGGCCAGCCCGCGATGACCAGTCGTAGCGGAAAGCCGTTCATGGGTGGGATATCGTCACCGTTCATTGCCCAGGCGATAAGGGACTCTTCCTGCAGCGCCTTTTCGACGGGGACGCCACGGGAAATCGGCACCTTGCCCGGGTCGCCGCTCGCATGCACATCGGCGCCGTAGTAGGCGACATACACGGCGTCATCCTTGATGCCAATGTCTTCAAGTACGTCCTTAAGACGTACCCCCGTCCATTCGGGACAACCGACGGCGCCGGTGGACCATTGATTGCCCGAGGCGGGCGGCACGAATTCGCTACGACCGTTGCCGCCGCATTCGAGCTGCAGCTGGTAGGTGTGGTGCTTGTACTTTTTCTTGAGGTCGCCGATCGTGAGCGTCACTTCCTGCTCGATCGATTCGCCGCCAAATGTCAGCTCCCACGCGTCGACATCAATGCCCGTGGTCACGGGCGGAATGCCGTTGTTACGAACGAACAGATGCATTGCCGGCGTCACGCGATCATCCAGGAGGTGCGCCGGCGTTTCGGCGTTGACGGGTCGATCGTTCAGGACAAGCAGGCCCTCCTTACCCGGGATTTCGAACGGCGCATCCGACTGTGCCAGTGCCGCGGGTATCAGGCCGGACGGCATCAGGTGAGCGAAAGGTATCGACGCGCCCACAGCGGTCGACATCGCCACGAGGCTGCCTTTGGTCAGGAAACCACGGCGCGTCATCGGGTCCGGTTTTCTTCCCCAGACTTTCTCATCCGCGTCCGCAGGATCGTTGCGATAAAGTTCGTGAATTCCACGTTTCTTATCCGTCACGGCTTACGACCCCCAAAAGAACAATAGATACCTAGTAAAGCAAAGAGATCAACGAGATGCTGACGCCGCCGACGAGCACGGCCGCGATCAGGCCGGCACCCAGCGGCTTAAGCCCGATGTCCTTGAGGCCCTTGATGCTCGTTCCTAGACCTACGGCCGCCATCGCGATCGCGAGGCAGAGTTCGGCGAATTCCTTGGTGTGGCTGACGATGGTCTGCCACTGGTTCAGTGTCAGCAGGCCGCCAAACGGTTGCTCGCCCATGTCGCCGACCGTTCGCAGCAAACTCATGCAGGCAAAGCCAATCACGAACAGCGGAATCATCGTGTACCACTTGGGCGCTTCGGTGCCGTCTGAATGATTCCGGTGATAGAGAATACTCATTAACGGAATGACAAGCAGCATGCCGAGATTGCGGACGAGCTTGGTGACCGTCGCGACATCGAGGGCTTGCGGGCTGTCGTAGTACTGCTGGTAGACGAGCCCGGCGCCGGCGACCTGCGCGGTTTCGTGGACGGAGGTACCGAGGAACAGCCCGCTCTTGAACGTGTCACCGTCAAAAATCCAGTGGCCGGCAAACGGGTAGACCAGCATGGCGATGACCCCGAACAGCGTAATGCAGGCGACGGAGTAACTGACCTCATCGTCTTTCGCTGCGATCGTCGGTGCGGTAGCCACAATGGCGGTCGCGCCGCAGATGCTGGTACCCACTGCAATCAGTGTACCGAGCTTGCCGCTCAGCCCCATGCGCCTCGCAAGGAACGTGACAATCAGCAGGGCGGCAGCCACTGCGCCGATGATGACCGGCAGCGCCTGCAGGCCGATTGCGCCGGCCTCACTCAGGCTCAGTCGAATACCGAGCAGGACGATGCCGAGCCGCAGGACCCGCACCAGGCCGAAGCGAATACCCGGCTGCAGGGCGTTCGGCAGCCTGATGGTATTGCGAATCAGGATGCCGAGGAGGATGGCCATCATGATCGCGCTGACCGGGCTCTTGGGAAGCCCCATCAGGTCGATACCGATAAATTTGGATAGGTATTGGCCGGCGAACGCCAGGACCAACGCGAGAAGCAGTCCGGGGATAACAGTCATGAAAACACTCTGCGTCCCGAAACCGGGACGGCAACAAGGGCGTGGAGACTGCTCTCACACGCCCATGGTAGTACTAGGCGGTCTTCTTGATCAGGAATTGATAGATACCGTCATTCTCTGAATGTTCGACCAGTTCATTGCCCGTCTGGCGGCAAAACGCCTCGAAGTCGGCGACAGAACCGGGGTCTGTTGCGAGAATTTCGAGCGTGCCGTTGTCCGGAACTTCCTTGAGGGCCTTGCGTGCTTTGAGAATGGGCAACGGGCAGTTGAGACCCTTTGCATCAAGAGTGTGGTCAGCCATCTGTGTTACTCCGTGTGCTTGGCGTTTAGATAAAGAGGTTGATGTCGGCTTGCGTAGCGCATTCGATATACGTAGCGGCACCACCGATGTCTATGCCTTCGATCATGTCGGCTTTGTCGTACTCGAAGAGATCCATCGTCATCTGGCAAGCGATCATGCGAACTTCTGCCTCAACGGCCATCTCGCGAAGCTCCTCGATCGAGGCAACGCCTTTCTTTTTGATCAGGTTCTTCATCATTACGGAACAACCGGCGTCGACGCCAGGAATTGCCGTCAGGAGGTTTGGCAGGCCCATGTGCATGCCCATCATGGGCATTTTCATTGCCGGGTTGCCGGCAGCCGTGACTTGCAGTTTTAGATCTTTCAACAGCAGAGGCAGACCGTAGAACGTAAAGAACATCGTTACCGGCAAGCCCATCGCAGCGGCCGTTGTCGCCAGGATGAAGGGCGGGTAGGCCCAGTCAAGAGACCCCTTGGTCACAATGATTGACATGCTTTTTTCTTCGGCGGACATTATTCAGCACCTCGTCTAGGTCAGGGGTATTAAGACAAACATCACATTAGATTATCAGAATTGTCTTTATTAGTGAAATATAATATTCTCGATCGATGTCCCACGCTGCGCCGTTTTACATTGGTAGTGAGATCTACCGGAAACCCGCTTTCGGTGTTAATCACCCACTCAATATCGTGCGGCATGCAGCGGTTCTCGACCTGCTGCAAATGCTCGGCTGGCTCGACGAAAACAGCTTCCGTGAGAGTCAGCCGGCAAGCGTCGATCAGCTTCTGGAGTTTCATAGTCGGGCGTATGTGCGCGCCCTGCAATACGCAAACGCCACAGGTAAGGTGGAACCGAGCATTCGCGAGCGTTACCAGGTAGGGACGTTCGAGAATCCGCTGTTTCCAGGTCTCTTTGAACGTGCGTCGATGACGGTCGGTGGTTCCATTCTGTCTGCGGAGCTTGCGAGTAAGGGTCATGTGGTGTTTCATCCGACCGGCGGTACGCACCACGGCCGGTCCGATCGGGCCAGCGGCTTCTGCTATTTCAACGACCCGGTCTTCGCAGTCCTGACCTTCCTCAAGGAGGACAGCCAGAGCGTACTTTACGTGGACTTCGACGCGCATCACGGTGATGGCGTTGAAGATGCATTCTCGGACAACGAGCGCGTTACGACACTGTCAATTCACGAGGCAAAGCGCTGGCCGTTCAGTGGCACCAGGTCGAGGCCGGAGGCCGGGATCTACAATCTGCCGGTGCCACAGCGTATGAATGACAGTGAATTCGAGTTCCTCATGGACGAGGCGGTGCTGCCGCTCGTGCAAAAAGTCGACGCCGATGCGCTCGTGCTGTGCTGCGGGGCGGATTGCCTCGCGGGCGACCCGTTGTCGAAGATGGAACTCTCCAATGTCGCTCTCTGGAATGCCGTGGATCGTCTTATCGACGAGGGCCTGCCCACCGTCGTTCTTGGCGGTGGAGGTTATAATCCCTGGACCGTGACGCGGTACTGGGCCGGCATGTGGGGTCGCATCAGCGGGCAAACGTTCCCCGATCGCCTGCCGGCCGAGGCCACCAGCTACCTGCGGGCAATGGAATGCGACCTGATTGATGATGAAGATATCCAGGACGCATGGCTGACCACGCTGGCGGATAGTCCGTATCCCGGACCGGTTCGAGACGAGATAAGATCGCTCATCAAGCAAGCTGAAGGGTAGACAATAATGAGCTGGCTGGAATCACTGTCGAATATTGAAGACCTGGAGGACGCGCAATTCGACGCCGGCCTTGTGACCGAGTTTGAGACGCGTGCCGATGTGGCCGTTTCAAGGCCGATTCGCTTTTCGACACCCACGTTCAAGGAATACGAGAGCACCGAACTCGAGGGCTGCGGCAAGAACAGCTTCCCCGCATTCTCGATTACCGCGGGCGAGTGCGGCCTGAATTGCGACCATTGTCAGAAGAAAATCCTCGAGCCCATGATTCCGGCGACCAACCCGGACATGCTGGACGAAAAGGTCCGGCACCTCGTCGAGACGCAGAATCTCACCGGCTTTCTGCTGAGTGGCGGCTCCAACAAGAAGAACGAAATCCCTTATGGCCGGTACATGCCCGTCGTGGAGCAACTGAAGCGCGACTTCCCCG
Source organism: uncultured Woeseiaceae bacterium (assembly GCA_945787845.1). Lineage (GTDB taxonomy): Bacteria > Pseudomonadota > Gammaproteobacteria > Steroidobacterales > Woeseiaceae > UBA1847. The sequence goes on from CALZJH010000002.1 coordinate 53,258, forward strand.
GGCTGAAGATCGCAGTGCACACGGCGCTGCTCGATGAGCGCCGTGCGAAAGACATGGAGGCGGCTGGGGTCGACACGGTGATGATGGATGTCATTGGTGCCCAGGAGACCATCGAACAGGTCTACAAGCTCAAGCGCTCGGTCGACGATTTTGAAGAGACGCTGGCGGCGCTTTGCGCCACCTCGATGGAGGTAACGCCGCATATCGTCATCGGCCTGCACTACGGCCAGATCCTCGGCGAGGCCAATGCGCTGGACATGGTGAGCCGTTACGACGTCAACGCGCTCGTCCTGGTCGTGATCATGCCGTTCTACGCCAAACCCGGCACCTTCGTAACACCTGAGACGTCGGATGTCGGGAGGATATTCCTCGAAGCGCGCGAGCGCCTTGCAGATCAACAGGTATTGCTGGGCTGTGCGCGGCCGCCAGGTATGCACAAACGAGTGACAGATGCCTATGCCATCATGGCAGGCCTCGACGGCATCGCGTTTCCCGCGGACGGGGCAGTTTCCGTTGCACACACTATCGGCAGGCCGTTCGAGCAGGCGCACTCGTGCTGCTCAATCAAGATCGGTAACACAACATCACTACAAGGCACTTCACGATGGGTTGCATAGAACACAAGAAGTCACCAGGCACCGAGGACACGGGACACGACTACAACCCGTATGACGTGATGGAGCCACGGTTTCCTGAGAAGACGCCCGTAGATCGCAGGAACGGCAAACACGTCAAGGCAAACGACATTCCGCCCGAGGGTGTTTATCTGCCGAACAACAATATTCTCGCGCCGCACATGAAATCGCCCGACTACGTGCAGCTTTCCAATGCGGCCGCCATTACGCTCGGTATCATGGGCGGGCGTATGTACCGCTGCGAATGTACGCGTTGTCTGAACCTGTTGTTGACCTATCCTGAGGGCTGCCGCGCCAACTGCGCATACTGCGGCCTGGCACGTCATCGCGAGGCCGAGCGAGATTATGCCGATCGCAACTTTATCCGCGTGGACTGGCCGGCGGTGCCGATGGCCGACATCGTGGATATCGTGGCGAAAGATCCGGAAAAAAGCCCGTTCCATCGCATGTGTATCTCGATGATTACGCACCCTCGATCGGAGCAGGACACATTCACGGTCCTTGAGCAATGGACCGACAAGATCGACCCGGATGCGATTCCCGTATCGATCCTGTCCAATCCGACGACCATGACGCGCGACGATGTGCAACGCACCAGGGACCTCGGCGCGGATATCTTCACGGTCGCGCTGGACGCAGCGACGCCGGAGCTGTTTGATCGTACCCGCGGCAAGGGTGTGCAGTCGCCCCACAAGTGGAAGAAATACTGGGACACGATGATTGAGGCAAGAGACATCTTTGGCCCGCAGAAATTCGGTGCTCACATCATCGTGGGTATGGGCGAGACGGAGCACGAAGTCCTCAAGCTAGTACAGGAACTCGTCGATCTCGGTGGTCACAGCCACATGTTTTGCTTCTTCCCGGAAGAGGGTTCGCTCATGGATCATCTGCCGGCAACGCCGCGCGACCAATGGCGACGAGTACAGCTGGCGCGCTACCTCATCGACTACCGGGACGTACGCGTCGATCACATGACGTTCGACGACGAGGGTCGTGTCAAAAGTTACGGGATTTCGGATGCGGAGTTGTCCGATGTGATCGATGCCGGTATTGCTTTTCGCACATCGGGTTGCCCGGGCAAATTCCAGGATGACATCTCCGCCTGCGATCGGCCCTACGGCGATTCACCGCCAAGCAATATTGCCAGCTACCCGTTTCAGCCGAAGAAAAAGGACATCAAGAAGATTCGCAAGCAGCTCGATATTCCGGTCGCTGTCGAGTAATGAGTGCCGCTTTTCGCATCATAGACACCGGAGTGCGAGAGGGTCGGGCCAACATCGCGTTCGACCCGGCGTTGATCGAGTTGCGGCAACAGGACAAAGTGCCTGACACCATCCGGTTCATGCGCTTCCCGCCGACCGCGCTGATCGGGCGCCACCAGGATCTCAGCCGAGAGATCGACCTGGACTATTGTGAAGAGAATGGTATCGGCACGGTGCGCCGCGTAACGGGCGGCGGCGCGATCTATCTTGATGACGGGCAGCTCGGATGGGAGCTCGTCTTTCATCGTGCCTCACTGGGTATTGCAAACCTGCCGGATCTGGCCGCCGCGATCTGCAATGCGGCTGCCGCGGGTCTCAGAGAGCTCGGCGTGAGGGCGAAGTTCAGGCCGCGTAACGACATTGAAGTGGACGGCCGTAAGATCAGCGGGACCGGCGGCTTTTTCGACGGTGATATTCTGATCTACCAGGGCACCGTACTCGTCGACATGAATGCGTCGCAGATGGTGCGCGCGCTGAATATCCCGGAGGCCAAGATTGCCAGGCACGATCTCGACTCGGCGGAAGAGCGCGTTGTCACTCTTAAGGAACTGCTGGGCGAAAACCTGCCGGACATGGAGACGATCAAGGCGGCGATGGTCAAGGGATTTACGAGCATCCTGGGCATTGCCGCTGAGCACGGCGAGATAACGGAAGCCGAGGAGGCGCTGGCGCAACGGTACTTTGACGACGAAATCGGCGGCGACGAATTTCTCCGCGAAATCGACAACCCAGGGGGCACGGACCAGCTGCTCGAGGGTACCTGCACGGGGCCCGGCGGCACGATCAATACGTACGTCAAGCTGGAAGGGCCGACGCTCGGGATTCTGCAGAGGGCGCTGGTGACCGGTGATTTCTTCGTGACGCCGCCGCGGATCGTTTTCGATCTCGAGGCGGCGCTGGTCGGTACACGTCTTGAGGACGTCGAGGCGACCATCACGCGTTTCTTCGAGGAGACCGATATCAGCATGCTCAGCGTGTCGGCAGACGACTTCATCGCCGCGATCAATGATGCCCTGACAAAGCGCGAGGGATACTGACTGTGGCGGAGTGCAAGAGCAGCGACGACGCCTTCATTCTGGCCGCCAACGAGGCGGATCCCATGAATGTTGTTGCCGTTATCCAGCACACGGCCGGCGAGTATCTCGGTCTGCTCGAAGATCACCTGGAAGGTCGTCGCATTCGCTTTCAATATTTCCGCCCGTTCGCGGCCGGAAAATTGCCGGCGGCGGATACACCGGCCGACGCCCTGATCCTGCTGGGTGGCGGACCCTGGGGGGCGGCCGGGTCGCGAGACCTGCCCACGCTGAACCAGGAAATCGAGCTCACGCGGCAGTGCCTTACGCAGGGCACGCCGGTTATCGGGCTGGGGCTTGGCGCACAGATCCTGAGCCTGGCGGCGGGCGGGAGCGTCGAGCCCCGGGACCTCACGTTCGAAATGCTGACGGCGAGGCGGCTGCGTGACGATGCGTTGAACGGTTACCTGCCGGAGACCTTCAACCAGGTCGTGTATATGCGTGATTGGCCCGTGCCGCCGGCGCATGCCGTGGTGCTGGCCGAAGATAACCTCGGTCGGCCCGGAGCCTGGCAAGTTGCAGAAAATGCCTATGGTTTTTCAGGCCACCCGGGTATTAAGCTGGGCATGGTCGAAGACCTGATTATGGAATTTGAAGAGGTGCCTGTCGAAACGGCAAGGCAGCTCGAGCATCTTCGCGCGCTGCAGCCCGTTCTGGAGGACGAGCTCGTGCCGATAATGACCGGTCTCGTGCAATGCACCTCCCTGATGTCGTCGCCGAAAGGCGCGGAGCGCGCCCGGGAATTGGATGATTCACTAATTTAGTATATGCTAATGCGCTGTTAGACGCCGTCTAATAGCTGGGGAACAGGAAAATGGCTGAAAAACTCATCATTGTTATGGCGAACACCGATACGCGTAATGGCGAAGAGCTCGGTGCTCCAATCTTCCAGGCGACTGTTGCTGCAGCGATGGACTATGACGTCGATGTCATCTGTACCGCCACTTCCGGACGCCTCATGAAGAAAGGCGTTGCCGAGGAATTATTCGTCAAGGAAGGTTCGCCGAAGTCGGTCTACAGCTTTATCCAGGACGCCCACGAAGCGGGCGCGAAATTCTACTGCTGCTCGCCGAATCTAGACCTGTTCGATATGACCAAGGAAGACCTGATCCCCGAATGTGAGGGCATCGTCGGCGGTGCTCATCTGATCGAAGAAGTCATGGAAGGTGACTGCAAGGTTTTGTCTTACTAAACCCAGAGGTTCGACTATATGTCCCATTCCTCAGCGACCCGAATCCAGGAGTACATCGGCGATCCAGTTTCGGATGTGCCACCCGTTGAGCGCGAACAGCTGGAGGAGATCTTCCAGGATATTCAGGGCGACCTCAGGTTCGACCACGAGCTTAACGGCTGCCTGAACTGCGGCATCTGCACGGCAACGTGCCCGGCGGCGCACTACTACGATTTCAGCCCCCGCGAGATCGTGCAGTTGCTCTGGACCGAGAATCTCGAAGGCATCTACGATGCGATGCAGGAGAAAATCTGGTCCTGCGCCCAGTGCTACACCTGTGCGGCGCGCTGCCCGTTCGGTAACTCGCCGGGAGGGCTGATCATGCTTATGCGTGAGACCGCGATCAAGCATGGCATGGAGTCAGCCAAGGCCGTGCTGCGTCCCTTCAGCCGCGTCATGCTCAAACTCATTTCCACGGGTAACCAGTTGTCGCCCGACATGATCAACCCCGAAGGCTTTGCCGACTGGGGTCCGAACGTATCGAAAGTCGACGCACCCCTTGCGATTCTGCGTAAAGCAATCCCCATGCCCACGCTGCACACCACCAAGACAGCGTGGGAAGTCAATCTCAAGACATCGGTAGAGTTGTACACGATCTGGGAAGAAACAGGCGTGCTCGACAGTCTTGAAACCATCGACGAAAACCTGTTTGACGTCATCCTCGACATCATGGACGAAAAACGTGATGACTATGAGGATTGGATGGATGAGCAGGACGACGACTGAGGTCAGGAGAGAAGAATTATGACGACGAAGAGTGGCAATGGAGGTGATCGCTTTACGGGTCACGGGTCAGAGTGGGTCGACGCGAACCTGTCAAAGGAAGATGCTCACACGGCGACTGTCTGGGTAGACCAGATCGTCAATAAGCGCTCTATGCTCACGAACAAGGATCGCGTTGAAGACGTGCGCGACGTCATGTGGGAACTTGAAAAGGACGGCGAAATCGTCGTCCACCGCGTCAAAGACGAGCACGAGCCGGTGACGGTCAAGACCTTGTATGGCTGGGATAAACTTATCCCGACGACACAGCTCTGGCACCACAAGTCATGCGGTCAGTGCGGCAATATCCCGGGCTACCCGGCATCCCTCTTGTGGCTTATGAACAAGATGGACGTCAAGTACCTTGATGAGACCGACCAGACATCCTGTACAGCGTGGAATTACCACGGTTCTGGCATCGGCAATATTGAGAGCCTGGCGGCCGTATTCCTGCGTAACTTTCACCAGGCTTATGTCTCGGCCAAGGCACAGGGACTGCCGGATGGTTACTTCTATCCGCTAGTGCATTGCGGTACGTCGTTTGGCAACTACAAGGAAGTGCGTGGCTACCTGCTGCACTCCGCCAAGCTTCGCGCGCGCGTCAAGACGATTCTTGGCAAGCTCGGCCGTCTCGTTGATGGCAAGCTCCTGATCCCGGAAGAGGTCGTACATTATTCCGAGTGGGTGCATGTGATGCGTGATCGAATCAAGGAACACCAGGTCATTGACTGCAGCAATATTCGCGCCACGGTGCATCCGGCATGTCACGTCTACAAGATGGTCCCCGAAGACGCCATTTACGACGACGACATACTTGAAGGAAATCGCGTAGCCGTAACGACGGGTGTTCTCGAGACGCTGGGGACACAGGTCATCGACTACTCGACCTGGTACGACTGCTGTGGTTTCGGTTTCCGTCACATTATTTCAGAGCGCGAATTCACGCGTTCGTTCGCCATTGATCGCAAGTTGCGGGTTGCGCAGGAAGAAGCGCGCGCCGACATGATGGTCGGCCACGACACGGGCTGTATTACGACGCTCGATAAGAACCAGTGGATCGGTGCGGCGGTCGGTAAGCCTGTCGAACTGCCGGTGCTGGCGGATATCCAGTTCGCGGCTCTCGTATGCGGTGCGCATCCTTACAAGATTGTGCAGTCGCACTGGCATGCGTCGCCGACGGAGCAGCTGATGGACAAGCTCGGTATCGACTGGCAGGCGAAAAAAGCAGAGTTCGAGGAATACCTCAAGGAAGTTGAGGCGGGCCGGGGCGAGACCCTGTACGACCCGCGCCTCATGATCACGTCGGGTCCCGGATTCAAGGCCGTGGAAGCGAAGCCCAACGGATAAGAGCCATAGACAACAGGCGCAAGAAGATAGGCGATACACAATGAGTAAACCAGTATTGATAATTGGTGGCGGACCTGCAGGTCTGGCCGCGGCGCACAGTCTTGCCACGGTTGGCAAAGAGTGTGTCATCGTCGAAAAGGAAGACAGGCTGGGCGGTGCGCCGATCCTGTCGGGCTACGCGAAGCTCGTGCCGACGGATGAATGGGCGAAGGACGCTATTGGCGGCATGGTCAAGCGTGTCGAAGACGAGTCCAGTGTTTCGATCATCACCGGCGCCAAGGTCGCGAAATTTGACGGTACGCCCGGGAACTTCACCGCGGGACTGTCCAATGGCGATTCGGTCGAGGCCGAATCGGTCATCGTCTGTAGCGGCTTTACGCATTTCGACTCGGTCAACAAACCTGAATGGGGATTCGGCACGTATGAAGACGTCGTCACCACCACGCAGGTCGAGCAGATGATCTCATCAGGGCGTGGTGTGCGTTGTCCATCCGATGGGCGAAAACCAAACCGCGTTGCGATACTGCTGTGCGTTGGTTCACGCGATCGTCAGATCGGGCGGGAATGGTGCTCGAAGATCTGCTGCACCGTTTCATCGAACATCGCGATGGAAATTCGCGAAGAGTTGCCGGAATGTCATGTCTACATCTACTACATGGATATCCGGACTTTCGGTCTCTACGAAACCAAGTACTACTGGAAGAGCCAGGAAGAATTCAAGGTCAAGTACATCAAGGCTCGCATCGCCGAGGTGACGTCGGATGGCGAGAAGCTCATCGTCAAGGGCGAAGACACATTGGTGAAACGCCCGATCACTATTCCATTCGATATGGTGGTTCATGCTATCGGCATGGATCCAAACGTCGATAATCCGGAGATCGCCGATACGCTCGGTATCGATCTCGAGACGCACGGTTACATTGATGTCGCCAATCGCTACGGATCGATGGGTGCGACGTCTCGTCCAGGCGTCTACGTTGCTGGTTCGGCGACGGGTCCCGAGACGATTGACGATTCGATTACCCAGGGACATGCGGCCGCAATGGCGGTTCTGTCAGCGGGCAAGGGCCTCAAGTCGGCGTAGGGCGACGATCGGATGTTCTCAAAGTCTGCCACTCAGCCTGTTGAACTCGAGCGTCCCGTGCTCGACTTGTCGGGTGAGATATTGCGGACGGCTCTGCAGATGATGGTCAGTGGCAGCGAGGAGCACGGCGGTATTGAGCGTTATATCGACGCGGTCAAACTCAAGAGCACGATGTTCCGGCAGGCGCTTGTCGAAAACGATATCGCCAATCTCGACCTGGAGACATTCAAGGGTCTGTGCACGTTTATGGCGACCGTCCGCCGCCGGATAAGCGAACACCTCAATGAGGACGCCTTCGTTGATATGCGCGCGGCGATCGTCCGCCTGTTCGATGACGCCGAGCATATTGACGACCGGATCGGTCGTTTTTGCGATCGTTTTCCTGACGACAAGAAACATCGCTGGGTAAGAGACCTTGCAACCGAGTTGTTGCACAACGCCGATCCCGAGCGCGTACCGCTGATGAGTCGATGGGTGTGGGATGCCAAGTCGAACACCGGCGTTATTCGCGAGATCTGGCACGGCGACAATGTCGATCACATCAAGATCCCCGTGGCCAACGGCTACGACACCTTCCTCAAACTGCGCGAGGAACTCAGTCAGTTCCTGAGTGACAACGGTATCTTCCGCGATGTCCTGTTCTACGTCGATGTCCTGTGTGCGCAGGTTTACGCGCAGTACATCTGCGAACAGGGTGGCAGCTACCTGCGTGCCGATTTCCAGGCGCCCGAAGATCCCATGCAACACACACGCCGGTTGCTAGGCCTCGATGGAGTCCAGCCAGGCAATGGCAGAACCCGCCTCAAGTCGATTGACGGTGAGGCCTTTGTCCTAGATGACAGTACCGAGTTGAACCCGACGGAACACTAATGCCAATTCATGAAAAATCGCTGATTCGCCCGGAGAACCTGACGACGCACGACGAGCTGACGCTAGACGGCGTCGATGTCTCAGGTCACTGGAGTACGTTTATCGAGACGCGAGTCGTCAACGATTACAACGAGAACCTGCAGGACGAGATTGCGGCGTTGCCGGGTGGTGAACATATTCACCGCTGCTGGCAGTGCGGCTCGTGTACCAACGCCTGCACGGTTTACGCGATCAATGAGGACTTCAATCCGCGCTACTGGATTTACCTGATTCGCATGGGTTACGAATCGGAGCTGCTGCGCGACAAGGACATCATCTGGCAGTGCGTCTCATGCAACAAGTGCACATACGCTTGCCCGCGCGACGTATTCCCGGAAGGCGTCATGAAGGCGACAGCACACTGGCTGGAAAAGAAAGGCCATACCGAGAAATCACCCTCAATGCACTTTGACGAAGTGTTCACCGAGCAGATCGTCAAGACGGGCAAGATCGAAGAAAGCCGCACAATACGGCGCTTCTTCTCGCGCACGGGCCAGGCGCTCGCGCAGCCCTGGATGATCGAAATGGTCAAACGCATGTTGCGTGGTCTGCCGATCGGAATGCTGACGCGTATGGGGCTTGCAACACTGGTCGCGCCTAAGACGAACGACTGGTGGCAAGCATCTGCTGCGATCCAGGATTACATTGACGAACAACACGAGAAACAGGTGCAGGCATTGAGTCTTGCCGAGTTGGTTGAAACAGCCAAACAAGACGTGGCTGCCTGACGGGAACTTAGATGACTACCAAAGACAAGTACAAGAAGGTCGCTTACTACCCGGGCTGCGCGCTCGAGGGGTCCGGCCATTCTTATAATCGTTCCACCAAGGCTGTTGGCAAGGCGCTGGGTCTCGATCTCGTTGAGGTCAAGAACTGGAATTGCTGTGGCGCGATGGAGGTCAAGAACATCGACCCCAAGATCCAGACCTATTTGTCGTCGCGCGTGATGTCGACGGCAGCCAACGAAATGGATATGGACGTGGTCATGGCACCGTGCAACGGTTGCTACCACAACCTGAAGAAGGCCGAGTACGATCTCGCCAACGACAAGGAGTCGGCGGACGTCGTTGATCGGTTGTCGAAGAAGGCCGGTCACAAAACCTACGAATCCGGACAGGTCGAAACGATTCACGCGCTCGACTGGATCAGGGAGTCGATTGGTGAAGAGGGACTCGCCGAGCGCGTCAAGAACTCCTTATCCGGCATCAAGGTTGCCAACTACTACGGCTGTATGTACACGCGGCCGCGCCATATCTTCCCCGAGAAAGACCAGGGCCCGGGCAGTGAATCGACCTCGAAGCCGCATTTCATGGATGACCTGCTCGCTGCGGCGGGCGCTGAAAATGTCGACTTTCCGCTCAAAACAGCCTGTTGCGGCGGCGCCCACACCTTATCCGACAGCGATACGTCAACGAAGCTCGTACTCAACATCCTGAAGGCGGCCAAGCTCTCCGGTGCAGACGTCATCGCCACGGAATGCCCCACCTGTCATTCGGGTCTCGAAATGCACCAGATACGTGCAGAGAAAACGCTGGGCGAAAAGGTCGATATCAAGATCCTGTATTTCACGCAACTTCTCGGCATGGCGCTGGGGCTGAAGGCGAGAAAAGTCGGCGTGCATGAAAACATTAGCGACTCGATCAGGTTCCTCAAGGAAAAGGGGCTCGGATGACGACGCTCGCCGAGCTTGAGTCGGTCTTCGATGAAGCTCCCACGACAGCGGATTCTCGGGCAGCGGCCGAGGAACTGTTGCGTGCCAGTGAGGAAGTGATCGAACACTGGATCATGGCGCGGGGGGAAATACCTACCGAAGAGACTCGCGAAGGCTTCCGCCTGCTGGCACTGCATCGGCAGGGGGCGAAAGGGGAACCGAGCTTCAATGCCTGTCGCGAGACCTGTCGCGAAGTCGTCTACCACTACAACCTGATCACGATGCAGCCCGAACATTCGGATATTACGGATCGCTTATATATGATGGGTTTGGTATCCAAGCACCTGTATTTATTCATCAGTGGGAAGCTGCAGGTGGCCGGGCTCGGCGAGTTTTGCTGTTCGTCGAAGCCGATCCGCTCCGCCACTGAGTCGCAACAACCATAGATTGAGGAGGCACAGGTATGCCATCTGTAAGGGGATGTAACCTTCCTGACGAACTGCTTTACGATGTCGACAACCATATCTGGTTTACGGAGATGGGAGACGGCACGGTCAAGATCGGGATGACGGCGGTCGCCACCGCGATGGCCGGCAAGCTTGTTGCCTTCACACCCAAAAAGGTCGGACGCAGCGTTCGCGCAGGAAAGTCCTGCGGCACACTCGAGTCGGGCAAGTGGGTTGGACCTGCGAAGTCCCTGGCTGGCGGCGAAGTCGTCGCAGTGAACGATGACATGGTCGGCGATCCCAGCATCGCCAATGACGACCCGTACGAGAAGGGCTGGTTGCTCATCCTGAAGCCGGACGACTGGGACAGTGTCAAGGGTGCCCTGGTCACCGGAGACGGCATCGCGGCCCCGTACGAGGCCAAGATGGAATCCGAGGGCTTTGGTGGGTGCGAATGAGCACGGAAGAGACCGTGAACAACATCGGCGACTTCGACAAGCTCTCGGAGTTGCACGACAAGGCGTCACACGCCGTCGAGCTTCTCAAGGCGATGGCCAACGAATGGCGCCTGATGATTCTTTGCCAGCTGTCCGAAGGGGAGAAGACGGTCAGCGAGTTGCAGGAGATTCTCGGTCTCAGCCAGTCGGCGCTGTCACAGCATCTCGCGGTGTTGCGACGGGAAAAAATTGTTAAAGCCAGAAAGCATGCGCAGTCCGTCAGCTATTCGCTGGCCGGCGACGATGCGCCCAAGGTAATGCACACGCTACACGAAGTATTCTGCGAAACGCAGGGAGAAAAGAAATGAGGTTCAAAGCTAGTAAGGTCACAGCGGCACTGGTGGCCACGGGATTGTTCGCCTTCAGCAGTGCTGCGATGGCGACAAACGGTTATTTCACGCACGGTGTTGGCACGGCCTCCAAGGGTATGGCGGGTACGGGTGTCGGTTCGAATGCCGACATGGGCCCCATCATTAGCGCCTCCAATCCGGCGCTGGGTGTCTTTACGAGCGACAAGTGGGAGGCGGGCATTGCGGTTTTCAGTCCGCGGCGTAGCTATGAGGCAGGCCCGACCCAGCAGCCGTTTCCCGGCGCATTCATCGACCTCGGCGGTTGTGATCCAATAAATAGCCCGGAACTTTGCTTGCCATCGCACACGCTCAGCGAGGGCAAGATCGACAGCAGCAGCGAGTATTTCCCGATTCCCTATGTTGCCAAGAACTGGAGCCTCGAAGGCGATGCCAACGTTACCGCAGTTTTCTATGGCCGCGGCGGCATGAACACGAACTGGGATGATCCGAATGCAGGAGCGACGTCCTATTTCTGCGGCGGCGGTGACCCTCTGACAGGACTGCCAAACTCCGGTACCGGCCCCTACTGCGCGGATCGGACCAGCAGCACGGGCGGTGTGGCCGGCGTCAACCTGATGCAGGCTTTCATCGCGGTCAATTACTCGAATATGGTGAATGAAAACTTTGCCTGGGGCGCTGGACCGGTGTTTGCCGTCCAGTTGTTTGAGGCCAAGGGTGTCCAGACGTTTGCGCCTATCACGAAGTCCTTCGTACAGGACGGCGTCTTTCCGTCAACGGCGCTGTCGAATAACGATGCAGACACCTCTTTCGGCTTTGGCTTTGCCGCCGGCCTTTGGTGGGGCATCACGGACACGGTTAGCCTCGGTCTTGCGTACCAGTCCAGGATGTACATGGGCGAGTTCGACGATTATGCGGACCTGTTTGCCGAAGCCGGAGATTTCGACATCCCGTCCAGCATTAAGGTCGGGCTGTCGTTCAAGGCCAGCGATCAGCTGCGTGTCAATTTCGACATCGAGCACACAGCGTTTGGCGAAGTAGATTCCATCGCTAATCCGATGTCGAATATGCTTGGCTGCCCGGGTTTGCCGCTCGGTGGCACGGACGTCGAGAGCTGCCTTGGTGGCGAAAACGGTGCCGGTTTCGGCTGGGAAGACATGACCACTTACAAGCTGGGCTTCGAGTGGGCGCAGAACGAAACCAACACCTGGCGCTTCGGCTATAGCTACGGCGAGCAGCCGATCCAGGCAGCGGACGTGCTGTTCAATATCCTGGCGCCGGGCGTCATGGAGCAGCACATCACGTTCGGTCTTACGCGCCAGATGGATAGTGGCGGTGAGTTGAGCTTCTCGTTCATGTACGCGCCGGAAAATTCGGTGACCGGTGGGAGTTTCTTCGATCCGGGTCCCGACTTCATTTCACCACAGTTGATCGAACTGACGATGAGCCAGCTCGAGTTCGAAGTTGCTTATCGCTTCTAGGAGTACATGATGAAGGCCAGGATGTTAATGGCCGTAATCACGATTGCGGCGCTGGTTTCAGCGCCGTTTTCGTTTGCGGCGGATGACGAGATCGGTATTTTCGAGGCGTTGCGCGCCTCGTCAGTATCATTTGAAGAAACGACGGCAGCACTGGACGCGGCGTTTGCGGTTTCAGGACTGGTGTTGCATGCGACACATGATGTACGGGTTCCCGAGGATAAGCACCGGGCCCGTGTCTACGTGCTGACGTCGCCGGCGTTTGCCGAGGCGGCCAGCGAGGAATCGGCGCGCACGATTTCGGCGCAGATTCTGCGTGTCGCGGTTTACACGCGAGGTGACGATCAGGCTACGTACATCAACATGGCGAATCCGGTCGCACATGCCATGGTGTTCTACGCCGATTCGCCCAACTACGATACGCTGCTTACGGCCGCGGCCGAAGCCTCCGGCGAAATCCGCGAAGCGGTCTCGGCCGTGCCCGGTGAGGCATTGTGGGAACAGCAGGAGCCGAGGCGGGCGGAAAAGCATTATCGCGCGTTCAAGGGAGACGGTCCTGCGCGGATGATGGCGAAGTTCCGGACCTTCAGGAAAAGCCAGCTTGAGATTATCGAAGACACGGCTGACAATTTCGATGCGGTCGTCGACAAGGTAACGGCGGCATTGTCCGCACGCGAAGTCGCAGCGGCGGACGAGTCCGAGGGCTGGGAACAGCTTACGCTGGTTCGGGTGCGTGACGATGCAATCTATATCGGCGTGACGAATCCGTATATCGAGGACAAGATGGTTCGAATCAACTCCCGGTTCCGCAAGGATGGCAAGAGCGAGTTGTCGCCTTATCCCGGCGTCGATCACGTCGCCGCATTGCCGGCCGAGATCCTGATCGTCAAGGACGGCGACGAAACCAGGGTCCTGCACTACGGACAGATGTGGCGCATGCAGCTGTATTTCTGGGATTCGGGTTACCGGGCGTTCACTGCCAATGTGGGCGTGCCGAGTACGATAGCCAATTCGATTGATGACACGGTCAATCCGGATTAGGTAAAAACAGGCATAATATAGCCGGGAACGACAGGCCTGCTGCGCGCCAGTGGGCTTGTCGTTCCCGGTTTTCGTTCACACATCAGGCGTCCAGGACCTTTATTGACTATGAGCAAGGCGAAGCTCGATCCCGTATACCTGCGTCAACAGATCGTTGGCGTCGATTCGACATTTGAGACGCCATTCGGCGAACGTCTCATGGTTTATTGCGACTACACGGCATCAGGGCGTTGCCTGCGCTTTGTCGAGTCCTACCTGCAGAGCCTGCAGCGCGTCTATGCCAATACGCATACCGAAGACGATATCACCGGGCGCAGCATGAGCCAGTTGCTGCATGAAGCCGAGGAGGCGATCAAGCGATCAGTTAACGCGGGCCCCGAAGGACGAATAATCGCCTGTGGTACCGGCGCGACAGGGGCCATCGACAAGCTGCAGCAGATCATCGGCGTGACGCTGGCGCCGGCAACGCGCAAGAACCTGCGTGACTCGCTGGATGACGAGAAACTGTCCAAAACGCAGCCGGTCGTTTTCATCGGTCCCTATGAACATCATTCAAACGAGATTTCCTGGCGGCAATCGCTGGCCACCACAATACAGGTGCGCCTGGATGCGGGGGGCAACGTCGACCTGGCCCATCTCGAATCATTGCTGCAGGATCCACGCTACCAAGGCCGTCAGCGCATTGGTTCGTTCTCGGCCGCCTCGAACGTCACCGGTATACGGGCGGATGTTCGGAGGATCGCCAGTCTGCTGCACAAGTATGACGCGATCGCCTGCTTCGACTACGCGGCGTGCGCGCCGTATGTGCCGATCGACATGAACCCTGCGCCCGAATCAGCGGGGGACGACCCAAGTATCGATGCCATTTTCATATCCCCTCACAAGTTTCTTGGGGGCCCGGGGTCGAGTGGTGTGCTGGTCTTCAATGAACGTATCTACGATCGTGAGTTGCCGCCCAGCATGAGTGCCGGCGGGACTGTCGATTACGTCGGGATGACTGACCAGGATTTTATTTCAAGCATCGAAGAACGCGAGAAAGCCGGCACGCCCGGCGTATTGCAGACGCTCAAGGCCGGTCTTGTCTTCCAGATCAAGGATGCGGTTGGCACCGATGTAATTAACAAGCGTGAGCATGAGTTCACCGACCGCGCCCTGCGGAGCTGGGGCGAGAACAGCGACATCGAAATTCTTGGGAACCCGGACCCCGGGAGCCGCGTCGGAATTATCTCGTTTAATATCAAGAATGCGAACGGTAAGTACCTGCATCACAAATTTCTTACGGTGCTCCTCAACGACCTGTTCGGCATTCAGTCGCGCGCGGGATGTTCCTGCGCCGGGCCGTATGGCCATCGTCTGTTGGATATCGATATTGCTACATCCGAAAAATACCGCGCCGCGGTGCAGCAGGGCCATTGCGGCCTGAAACCCGGTTGGTGTCGCGTGGGTCTGCACTGGGTCATGGACGATGCGGAAGCAAACTATGTCATCGATGCTGTGAATTTTCTCGCGCGCGAGGGTCACCACTTCCTGAGTCTCTATGACTTCGACCTTGCGACCGGAACCTGGGTGCACAAGTATACGGCGGGTCAGCTACCCGAGTTCTCTCTCGAGCAGGCGCTGAACATTGAAGAGGGTGAGGCAGCAACGCTTTCGCTGCCGTTGCGTCAGCAGCTCTATCGTCACTACATGACCGAGGCACAGAAAATCGCCGACCGGCTTAGAAACGAGCCGGAGGCGAAGCTTGCGTCGCTAGGCGGCGACCTCGGTGAGTTGCAGTTCTTTGCGATGCCCGAGGACGAGCGCCAGCCGCACTGAGCTAGTTGTTCTTCGCGCCCTGGTCGATCCAGAGTCCAATCAATTCGATCGTCTCGGCCGAAAGCATCACGCCGCGGCCCTCAGCGAAAGACTCGTCGTTATGCGGTGGCATTCGAATTTCCGGTGCCGTCTTGCCGGCGACGACCAGGTACAACGCACTCGACATCCTGCTGCCCGGAACCACGACTCTGCCGTGGGCCGTACCTTTCATCACGTTGTTGTAGTCGGTCATCAGGTACGCGCTCACCGTAGCGCCTTCGCCGGATTCACTGTGACAACTGACGCAGTGTTTCTGAAAGACAGGGTCAATGTCGTCGGCGAAGCTGACTTCGCCCTTGCCGCATCCGCTCAGCACGACAGCCGGCACGAGCAGCAGCACAAGTCGCAGCATGGATTTCATAGCATTTACCTCTCAAGGGCTCTTCAACGCCGAGTCGACGTATACGGAGACTATGAAAGGTGAAGCGAACGAGGGTCAATTCGTGGAAGTACGCACCCGGAATATCTGCCCGCGTACGAGCGGATTTGCGAGGGCCGCAGCGGTATCCGGAAAGCCCGGGGAATCCGCGTACTGGCGGTAGAGTGGCATGAAGACG
Organism: uncultured Woeseiaceae bacterium; assembly: GCA_945787845.1. Taxonomy (GTDB): domain Bacteria; phylum Pseudomonadota; class Gammaproteobacteria; order Steroidobacterales; family Woeseiaceae; genus UBA1847. The sequence goes on from CALZJH010000002.1 coordinate 69,393, forward strand.
GGTTCATCGATGAGATCGTCGAATCGGGCGAACAGTTCGGTACCCGTCCAGCGTCGGTCTGATGGCAGGCAACAGTGTTGAAAGCGACCCAGAACAGTATCCAGGGACTCCGTCCCGCCGGAGCGCTCGCGAAGCCGGATATCGGCGAGGAGTGCGATCGCTGCACCGCTCCAGTAAATTTTGTAGCGCGCGCGGCGTATGCCTTCCTTCGCGGCGTCATTGGGTGACAGCTCCGGTCGCGAGGCCCGCCCCCGACCAAAGCCCTCCGACAGCTTGCGAACAGCTTGTGCGGTTGTGTACTGGCCAGCGCGCGCCATGAGCACATTCTGGTAGTAGCTCGCGAAGCCCTCGGAAATCCACCGCTGACGCCAGCTTATTCCTGGTAACAGTAAGTGACTGAACTCATGGGTAGCCGTCCAGTCGGCATACATGTCTTCAATGGGCCGGTCGACGTCGACGTAGAGCTCCACCGTCTCCCCACCGCGCCGCGTCACGCGGCCGAAAGGAACCGGGGAATTGCGACCGCCGGCCCCGGCTGGCGTGGGAATGACAACAATGCGAGGCGAGTCGATGGGGAAGCGCCCGTACGGCATGCTGACCTGGTCGGCGACGTGGTCCAGCCAGGCAGTAATATCGCGCGAGGTGGCCGCGTCGACTTTCGTTGCGAACTCCACGGAGAGCATCGCACCCGGGGCGGCGATTTGTGTCGTGGCTCGCTCCGCCGAGGCTGGCGAGAAAGCCAGCAAGCCGTGCAGAGCGAGGAGAAGAAAACTGAATGAGCGCATAGTCAGTCCTGACATCTTCAGGACTTCGACCGAAAAAACGAAGCTGAGTTCAGGCGTGGCCGAGTTCTTTTGCGGCGGCCTTCTTCAGTGCCGCGAGCGACGCGTCGATGCATTCGACAAAGAACTGAATATCAGGGAGCGTTTCACGCGTGGAAGTAACATTGAACGTGATCTTGCCGTTGTAACTCGGTGTCGCGATGAACAGGCCCATACCGTCAACCAGCGGGGCGATGCCGTACGTCGCGATTTGCCTGGCACCGTTCATGTACATGGGGACTTGCGGCCCAGGCACGTTCGAAACGAACAGGTTGCAGATGTTTGCGGCCATGCCTGCCTTTAACACCAGCCGGCCGGCCGCTACGAGGGTTGCCGCGGGTACGTGCTGACTCAGGTCCGTCATCAGTCGTGCCGAAACACCGGACTTGGCTTCCTTGCTCTTGCGCGTCGACTTGTGGATGCGACGCAGGCGCCTCAGCGGATTGGAAACGTCCGTGAATATGCGCGTCGTCATCGCCGTAATCCGGTTGCCTCCGCCTTCTTCGGGTTCCTTGCCGGCGGCCGGGCGAGCGTTGATGGGCACCCACGCGACGAGGGACTCGGCGGGCAGTTCCTTGTGGCGCAGCAGGTACTTGCGCAGTGCACCGGCGCAAATACACAGTACGACATCGTTAATCGTACTGCCCGGAACGGCCTTGCGCACCGCCTTGAGATCGTCGAGATCGAACGTCGTCGCATCGAACATCTTGTGCGGCGACGCGCTGCAATTGAAACGTGTGTCGGGAACCGGGTCAGACGCAGACGGTTCCCGTTGTGACGTCAGGGCCTGTTGTGCAAGCTGATAGAGTGTCGGCGCCGAGCGCAATACTGCATCCGTCATCCCGATCGGCGAGCGAACCGCGTTGAAAACGGCGCGGCCTGCCATACCCAGCAGGCTGGGTCGCTCGCCGCTCGACTCTGCGACAACGTCGAGTGGGACTGCCGGGGTGCCCTTGTTGTCGATATCGACCAGGCCACGGTAGAAATTGACGATCGACGCCCCGTCGGCCGCGGCGTGATGCAGCTTGGTGGCAATGGCGTAACAGTTCTTCGGCAATCCCTCCACGTTGTCCAGGCCCCCGATAACGAGCATTTCCCAAAGCGGGCGGGACATATCGAGTTGCCGTGCATGAAAGCGTGAGAGCTGAATGCAAAGCTGGCGCCAGTCACCGGGCTTCGGCAAACGCGCATGCTGGACGTGGTACTCGAGATCAAAGTTCTCGTCGTCGGCCCAGTACGGGAAGTCGAGTTCCAGTGGAACGCGCACCAGCCGACGCTTGAACAGCGGGCTCATGTGCAGGCGCTTTTCGATGTGCGCCAGTATTTGCTTGAAGCGCACGACTTCGCCGCCGGGCACCGTCGACGGGTCGAAAATGGCGACGGCCGTTACCTGGATATGGTTGTTTTCCGATTCGAAGTAGAGGAACTGGGCGTCCTGCGGGCTGAGCTGGTCCATTATTTCTTGACGACCTTGAGTGGCTGGACAATCTGTGCGGGGCGATTCTGTCCCAATGCTGTGAGATAGAGGTCACGCACCTCTTCGACGTGTTCGTCAATCGTCTCGACCGACCAACTGTCCGTCGGTATGGGCGGCAGGACCTCGACCTGAACGGTGGCGGGCCGATAGATCATCTCGCCTTTGGGCATGATATCGCTGGAGTTTCGAATGACGATCGGCACGATTGGCACACCGGCCTGCATTGCCAGGTGAAAGGCACCTTTCTTGAAGGGCGCGAGTTTGGGCGTCACAGAGCGCGTGCCTTCAGGCGACATGCAGACGGACTTGCCCTCGACCATCATCGTGTCGACCAGGCTCTTCATGGTCTGGATGGCTTTCTCCGTATCGTGGCGATCAATGAGCACAACGCCTGAGAATTCGAGAACGCGGCCAATGAGCGGCATGTTGCGAATTTCTTTCTTGCCGACGCCGCTAATATCGCGTCGCAGGAGTCGCGCAATGATGACCATGTCCACATTGCTCTGGTGATTGAAGATAAACACCGCCGGACGGTGCGACCAGAGATGATGTTCGCCGTCGATCTTTAGATTCAGGCCGATCAGGGCGCTCGCGGTGTCCGCGAAGACCGACAGCGAGAAATTCATCGCGTCTCGCTTGGAGCCCGTCAGGGCCCAGATCGGAAGGCCCGCAAAAAAGGACCCCACAAGGCTGGCAGGTACCATTGCGGTGCGAATCCAGTCGGTCGGCTTCGGACGTCCACGGCTGGCAAAACGCCTTGCAGGCCATCCCCGAGCCTCGGCGATTGCGCGCAGGCGGCCGCTCGGGTTCAGCGGACGCGGATTGCCGACACGCTCGAGTAGTTCCAGATCGTCCGTGCTGTCCGAATAGAAAAAGCTCTTGTCGAGGTCGATCTTGTATTTCTTGGCGAGCCTCTCCGCGGCAATGACCTTGCCGTGGCCGAAGCATATCGGCCGGATCACGGCGCCCGTGAACTCCCCGTCCTCGACCCGCAGCCCGGTGCAGAGTACGTGTTCAATGTCCAGGTCGCGGGCCGCAGGCGCCACCTGGTAAGGCGTCGCGGACGAGATGATGGCGACCGTGTGCCCCTTTCGCATGTGCGCTTTGATCAGCGCGCGCGTTTCGGGATAGACCTGGCGAGCGATGTGCGACTTGAAGACTTCTTCGCCAAACGCCGCGTAACTGTCTTCGCGGACGCCACGCAGAAACTGTGAGGCCGCGAGCATCAGTGCCGGGAATCCCAGGATTCCGATCCCGAAGCTGGCCATGACGCTGAGGAGCTCCACGAAGTCGCGAGGCGACAGGTGGCCGCGCTTGAGTTGCTCCTGGAAGAACGCAACCGCCGAATACCCGGAGATGATGGTCCCATCGAAATCGAACAATGCGCCGATTTCCGGACCATCCGGAAGTCGTTCGATCTCTGCGACTACGTCTTGATATGCCAAGCCAGACTCCTGTTAATGCCCCATTCTAAGGTCAGTAGGGTGGGCTGCACTAGGTATTTTTACGGGAAATTGCCGGATCGCGGTGCCACCATTTGAATAATTGCCCGGTGATGCGCGATAGTAGCGCCGTGATTTCCGTAGCCCCAATGATGGACTGGACGGACCGGCATTGCCGCTACTTCATGCGCCTGCTGAGTCCATCGGCGCGCCTGTACACGGAAATGGTGACGGCGGCAGCCATTGTGCACGGTGACGCCGAACGCTTCCTGCGCTTCAACGAGGAAGAGCACCCTGTCGCCCTGCAGCTCGGCGGGAGCGAGCCTGACTGGATGGCGCAGGCGACAGCCCGAGCATCCGAGTTTGGCTACGACGAGATCAACATAAACGTCGGTTGCCCGAGCGACCGTGTACAAAGCGGACGGTTTGGCGCCTGCCTGATGGCCCACCCCGATGTGGTCGCGGACTGCTTCCGGGCGATGCGGCGCGAGACCGATGTGCCGGTTACGGTGAAGACCCGCATCGGTATCGACGACAAGGACAACTACGACTTCCTGCAGGGTTTTGTCGACGCGCTCGCCGCGGCCGGCTGCCAGAAATTCATTGTGCATGCGCGTATTGCGATCCTCGAGGGCCTGAGCCCCAAGGAGAATCGCAGTGTGCCACCCTTGAATTATGAGCGGGTATACCAGCTGAAGCAGGACTTTCCCGATCTCACGATCGACATCAACGGCGGGCTGACCAGCCTGGAGCAGGTCGATACCGTTCTGCAGCACGTTGACGGCGCGATGATCGGCCGGCAAGCCTATCACCAGCCCTATTTCCTGGCAGAACTGGAGCGGCATTTCAATCCGGACCAGGCTGTGCCGTCCCGCCAGGATGTCGTTGACAGGATGCTGCCTTACGTCGACCGGATGATCGCCGAGGGCGTATCGCTGAACAGCATGACGAGGCACATGCTTGGCTTATTTGCCGGAAGGCCGGGCGCGCGCGCCTGGCGCCGCTACATCAGCGAACACGCGCACCGCGAAGAGGCGGGATCGGAAGTCCTGGTGAATGCATTAAACGCTATGCCTCTGGCGGCCTAGACGGATACAATGCTCGACCCGGAAACCCCACGAAAGGACCTCGGAATTCGATGAGAGCGAAATCTGCCAGCAAGCACCCCACCATGGCCGAGCAGGCCGACATTCATGAGCTGTATGAATTGTCGGTCCAGAACGTCGAGAATGAAGTCGAGTTCCTGCAGACCACTTTCCAGTCGTTGACCGGGCGTACAGCGTACCTGTTCCGTGAAGATTTCTGCGGCACCGCGAGTGCCTCCTGCCAATGGGTGTGTCAGGGTGCCGAGTACCAGGCCATCGGCGTCGATATCGACCCGTCGGTACTCGAGTGGGGGCGCGAAAACCGCGTCGGTCGACTCGATCCGGAGGACCGGACGCGCGTCAGCCTGATCGAGTCGGACGTCATGACCGTCGAGACGCCCAAAGTGGACCTCCTGGCGGCGTTTAATTTCAGTTACTTCATTTTCGACACGCGCGACACACTGCGCGCGTACTTCAAACGCGCTTACGACGCCATCAAGGACGACGGCGTATTCTTCTGCGATATGTTTGGCGGACCGGAGGCTCAGGAAGAGACCAAAGAGCGCACCAAGCATAAGAAACACGGCTTTAGCTATATCTGGCACCAGGCGAAATTTCACCCGGTCACCAACTTCATTCGCTGCCACATCCACTTCAAGTTCAAGGACGGTTCGAAAATCAAGAAGGCGTTTACCTACGAATGGCGGCTGTGGTCGGCGCCGGAGCTGCGTGAACTGCTGCTCGAGGCCGGGTTTCGCAAGGCTACCGTGTACTGGGAAGGCGAGGACGAAGATGGCGACGGCAACGGCGAGTTCACGCCGAACGAAAAAGGTGAGGCAGACCTTGCGTGGATCGCCTATATTGTCGCCGAAAAATAGTAGTATTATTAACTGCTTGGGATAGGAATCTGTAGGCCGGGTTATGGCAAAGGATCTTGAAGTCGCAATCGTGTTTGCTGACGTTGTCGGCAGTACACAGCTGTACGACAAGTTTGGCGATACCAAGGCCAGCGAGACCGTCGCCCTGTGTCTCGACGTCATGAAGGACGCGACCTACCAGTTCAACGGCACGGTCATCAAGACGATCGGCGACGAAGTCATGTCGACCTTCGATACGGTGGACGAGGCGATGGGTGCCGCGGTCATGATGCAGTCGCGCGTAACGACCGAAACGAAAAAAGGGGACGGTATTCCGGTGTCGATACGCATCGGCTGCCACTACGGGCCCGTCGTCCAGGAACAAAACGATATTTTCGGGGCGGCCGTCCACACGGCGAATCGAATGACGTCGCAGGCCAAGGCCAAGCAGATCGTCATTTCCGGTTTCACCGTCGAGCAGATGAGTCCCGAGTTGCGCAACCAGACGCGTCAGATCGATGTCGCCACCGTTCGCGGTCGCCTCGATGAGGTCGCACTGTATGAGCTCGTCTGGCAGCCCGACGAAGCGACCAGCATGCTGCCGACGATCGAGTGGGAGAACAAGGACCGCCGTGCGCAAAAGCTGCTGTTGAATTTTCGTGACACGACCGTTGAGGTGTCCGACCAGCGTAAGTCGATCAACATGGGGCGGGCCGATGACAACGATCTCGTGGTCAAAGGCAACCTGATCTCACGTATTCATGCCAAGATTGAAATGCGCCGTGGCAAATTCATGCTGATCGACCAGAGTACCAACGGCACGTTTCTGCAGAACCTGCAGGGACGCGAGACCTTCGTCCGTCGGGATTCCACGGAACTGGTTGGCGAGGGCACCATTGGCCTCGGCCGGGCCGAGAATCCGGGCTCCAGCCTGGCGATCTACTACAAGACGATCGACTAGCGTCTCAGGACGCTTTGGCGAGGCTCTCGTCCAGCGCCTCGGCAATCATCTTCTGCTGACGTCTCAACTCATCTGGCAGGCGCTCGCCGTAGGTTTCCAGGTACTCGAGAATTGATGCTATTTCTGCACGCCACTGCTCGATGTCGACCGTCGTCAGTTCTTCCAGCGCGCTCGCCTCGATGTCGAGGTCATTGATATTCAGATCCTCGACATGTGGCAGGAACCCGATGGGCGTCTCTTTCGCGCCGGCGCGATGTTCGACACGGTCGACGATCCACTCCAGGACCCGGATGTTCTCCCCGAAGCCGGGCCACAGGAAATTCCCGTCGTCGTCCTGGCGGAACCAGTTGACGTGGAAGATCTTGGGCAGATGCTCGGAGCGCGCCGGGAACGACAGCCAGTGCGCCCAGTAGTCAGCGAAGTTGTAGCCGCAGAACGGCTTCATCGCCATCGGATCGCGTCTCACAACCCCGACTTCGCCTACCATGGCGGCCGTGGTTTCAGACGCCGTGCCCGCGCCGACCAGAACGCCGTGCTCCCAGCTCTTGGTTTCATACACGAGCGGTGCGACCTGCTTGCGGCGACCGCCAAATACGATGGCTGAAATCGGCACGCCTGTGGGCGCGTCCGCGAGACTCGAGTAAGCCGGGTTGTTGGTCGCGGACACCGTGAAGCGAGAATTCGGATGGGCAGCCGGGCCGGCCGTCTCGTCGTAAGTGCGACCTTGCCAGTCCCTGACCGGCGTTCCGTCTTTCTTTCCTTCCCACCAGGGTTGGTTGTCTTCCGTGGTCGCGACATTGGTGAAGATCGCATCATGCTGGATCATGTCGTATGCGTTCTTGTTCGTTTTCTCGTTGGTGCCGGGAACGACGCCGAAATAGCCAGCTTCCGGGTTGATCGCGCGGAGCTTGCCGTCCTCATCGAGATGCAGCCATGCGATGTCATCGCCGAGCGTCCAGGTCTTCCAACCTTTCATCGATTCGGGCGGAATCAGCATGGCCAGATTGGTCTTGCCGCACGCTGACGGAAACGCACAGGCGATGTAGTGAACGTCACCGTCGGGATTTTCGAGTCCGACGATCAGCATATGCTCGGCCAGCCAGCCTTCCTGGCGACCCTGGTAACTGGCGATACGCAATGCGTGGCATTTCTTGCCGAGCAGGGCGTTGCCGCCGTATCCCGAGCCATAGCTCTTGATCGAGAGTTCCTCGGGAAAATGCACGATAAAACGCCGCTCCGGGTCGAGTTCACCCGTGGAGTGCAGTCCGCGAACAAAGCTCCCCTCTCTTTCAATTCGAGCAAGCGCCTTGTTGCCCATCTTCGTCATCAGCTTCATGTTGGCAACGACATAGGCACTATCGGTGATCTCGACACCGCAGCGTGAATACGGCGAGTCGATGGGGCCCATGCAGTAGGGAATCACGTACATGATCCGGCCCTTCATGCAGTCCTTGAAAAGGTCGTCCATCTTTTCGTGGGCTTCAGCCGGATCCATCCAGTTGTTGTTGGGACCGGCATCGTCCTCTTCAGGCGTACAAATGAAGGTCAGGTGCTCAACACGAGCGACATCATTCGGGCTGGAAAGGTGCAGGTAGCAGTTCGGGTGAGTTTCCCGATTCAGCGTGGTCAGGGTACCGTGCGCCAACATCATTTCGATGAGGTCCTGGTACTCCTCCTCAGTGCCGGTGCACCAGTGAACAGCTTCGGGTTGCGTGTGGGCCGCGACCTGGTCTACCCAGGACTGCAGGGACTCGAGTTTGCTTGTCATTAGAGGATTTCTCTGCGAATTTGAGGTGTGTCAGCCGATGATTTCGAACGAAACAATATTGCCTTGCAATTATACGTGGCATGCCGTCAGAGTCAGTACCCTGTTAGGGATAGTTGCGGTATGAAAACGTTGTCATCACGCTATTTGCGACGAATGTCTATGCCTGGCTGCAAACGACGCTTCGCCGACGGCGTAATTCAGGTTTTCGCGCGAAAAGCGGTGGGCTTGGCGGGCCCTTAGCGTGTACTCTTGCGCCGTGACCGACCTGACCGAATTCTTTGGCCCGAACAGCCCCCTGAAAGCCCATCTGCCGGGTTTCCAGCCGCGTGCCGGACAGGCCTGGATGGCCGAGGCCGTGGCCGAGGCGATTGCGGGTTCAGGCAAGCTCGTGGTTGAGGCAGGTACCGGCACGGGCAAGACATTTGCCTACCTGCTGCCGGCATTGCTGAGTGGTCGCAAGACCATCATCAGCACCGGTACCAAGGCATTGCAGGACCAGCTGTTCCACCGCGATTTGCCGCTGATTTGCAAAACGATCGGCCGACCGGTGACAACGGCGTTGTTAAAGGGCCGGGCCAATTATCTGTGTCTGCATCGCCTCGACCAGGTCACGGAGCCCGCGGCTGCGATCGCCGACGACCTGAACGCCGTGTCCGAGTGGCGCTACCGGACGGACACCGGGGATAAGTCCGAGCTTGTTGACGTACCTGAAGACGCGCCGGTATGGCCCCTGGTAACGTCAACGGCCGACAACTGCCTCGGCCAAAAATGTCCGGAGTATTCCAAGTGCCACGTCGTCAAGGCGCGCAAGGCGGCTCAGGAAGCGGACCTTGTCGTCGTCAATCATCATCTGCTACTCGCCGACCTGGCCATGAAAGAAGAGGGCTTTGTCGAGTTCCTGCCCGGTGCCGAGGCGGTGATTATCGATGAGGCCCATCAGCTTCCGGACCTGGCCGTGCAGTTTTTTGGCGTTGCGCTGGGCAGCCGTGAAATCGATCGTGTACTCGACGAATTGCGTGCCGCCACGTTGCCGTATGCACAGGCGGAGCTGAATCGTCGCGTGGACAAGCTGCAGACGGCCATTCGCACCTTGCGTGCCGACGCGCCGCGCAAGGAGGGGCGGTACGAGCTTGGAGAAGTTATCGGCGATATCCGGAGCGCGCTCGACGAGCTTGCGCATGCGCTGCACGACGTTCAGGTGGCCATCGCGGATATGGGTGACGCGTCGATCGAACTCGAGAAATTGCATGAGCAATTGATTGGCCTGGGCGAACGTCTCGGCATACTGATCAGTGACGACGCCTGGGACGGGCTTCGCTGGCTCGAAGTCAATCCGCGAAGCCTGCGCCTGAACCTCACGCCGCTCGACGTATCGTCGAAGCTGAATGCGCTCATCGATAACGACTACCAGTCCTGGGTGTTCACGTCGGCCACGCTGGCGGTTGGCGAGGACTTCACCCACTTCGGGGCGCGCATGGGCCTGGCCGGTGTTGCCGGACTCACGTTTCCCAGCCCGTATCGGGTCGCGGAGAACGGCCTCATATTTCTTCCGCCGGGGCTGCCACCGCCCTCGGATCCGAGTCATACGGACGAGATGCTCGAGATTGTCACGCAGCTGCTGGACATGACTGACGGCGGGATGTTCTGCCTGTTCACGAGCCACCGCGCACTCAACAATGCGAAGAAGTGGTTCAAGACCCACAAGTCCGTGCTCGGCGGGCGCAAGTTGCTGGTGCAGGGCGACGCACCGCGCGATGACCTGCTGCGCCGATTTCGTCAAAGCGGCAACGCCGTGCTGCTCGGCACGGGCAGCTTCTGGGAAGGCGTGGACGTTCGGGGTCCCGCGCTCAGCGTGGTGGCTATCGATAAACTACCGTTCGCGTCGCCGGCCGACCCGCTCATGATGGCGCGACTCGAGTACATTCGGCGCGAAGGTGGCAACGGCTTCATGGATCACCAGCTGCCGCAGGCAGCATTGTCTCTCAAGCAGGGGGCCGGCCGCCTGCTGCGCGATGACAACGACTTCGGTGTCGTTGTTTTGTGCGACCCGAGAATTTCAGGCAAGCGCTACGGCAGCAAATTCCTGGAGGCGCTTGCGCCGATGCCGTCAACGTCGTCGCTCAGGGATGTCGCCTCATTCCTCGCAGCGCATGAGCGCAAAGGCAGGGTCGCGTGAAGCTGCTTGCCATTGACACGTCGTCGGTAGCCTGTTCCGTTGCGCTGCAAGTCGAAGCAAAAATTTTCGAGCGTCACGAGGAGCAGGCGCGTGAACATACGCGACTGCTGATGCCGATGGTGCGCGCGGTCCTGGACGAGGCAGCGATCGTGACGGAGCAGCTGGATGCGATCGTCCTTGGCAACGGGCCGGGCTCGTTTATCGGCATGCGGATTGCGGCGTCGGTCGCCCAGGGCATTGCGCACGGGGCGGAGATTCCTATCGTGCCGGTGTCGTCCCTGGCCGCGGTGGCGGCACAGGCTTTTGACGAGACCGGGGCGAGCGAGATTGTCGTCGCGCAGGATGCTCATATGAACGAGGTGTACCTGGGCGCGTTCAGGCAAGGCCCGGAAGGCGTGCCGATGCCGCTGTTTGCGGAACGCCTGCAAACACAGACGCAAATCGACGACCTGGATCCGGCGTCCGCCAGCGCCAGGGCATCGGCTGGCTTCGGCTGGGAGCGCTATCCGGAGCTGGCTGCGGTCAACGACACGCTCATCGGGGCTCACTCGACGGTGACGTATCCGCGAGCGCGATTCCTGTTGCCCATTGGCCGGGCAGCACTCGCGAACGGCACTGAAATCCGGCCGCAGGACCTGGTGCCGGCCTATCTGCGCAGCAAGGTGGCCGCTATACCGTCGCAGAACTGAACCGTAACAGTTCTGTAATATACTGCTGTTAAAGAAGCAGCATGAGCCCACAGAAAATACTAATCGTTGAAGACGAACAGGCGATTCGCGAGATGACCGCGTTTCACCTGTCACGGGCTGGTTACGAGATTTTCGAGGCTCGGGACTGCCGTGAAGCCCGTGAGTTGCTTGCTGACAAGCAGCCCGACCTGGCCCTCATCGACTGGATGCTTCCGGATATGAGCGGCCTGGAGCTCACCCGAAATCTCAAGCGCAATAAGGATTTTGAGGACCTCGCGATCATCATGTTGACGGCGCGCGCCGAGGAGCATGACAAGGTCTCCGGCCTTGAGGGTGGCGCTGACGATTACATCACCAAGCCGTTCTCGCCGCGTGAGCTTGTCGCACGCATTCAGGCTGTGTTGCGGCGGGCCAATAGCACGAACGAGGAAGTCCTGACCGCGGGTGTGCTGACGCTGGATGCAGCCGGACATCGCGTGTCGTCCTCGGGCGTGGAAATCAAGGTCGGCCCGACCGAGTATCGTCTCCTGCATTTCCTGATGACCCATGCCGAGCGCGTGTACAGTCGTGCGCAGTTACTCGATCGCGTCTGGGGTGCGAATGTGTACGTTGAAGAGCGCACCGTCGATGTCCACGTGCGCCGCTTACGCAAGGCGCTCGCTGACCCGGGGGCAGACAGCTACATCCAGACGGTACGTGGCGCCGGTTACCGGTTTTCCTGTCGCGATGTCTGAGGCCGCTCGCAAATTCGTCATTGGCACGGTGCTGTTTCTCCTGGCCGGCACTGCGATCGGCTGGCTGTACGACCGGCCGGCGGCGGGCTTGCTGGCAGCAGCTCTCATCGCTCTGTTGTGGCAGATTCGTCAGCTGCTCAGTTTCGACCGCGCGTTGCGGACCGGGGATTTCGACGACTTCCGGCAAGGCGAGGGGATCTGGGAACAAATATTCTCTCGCTTTCGATACGAAAACGAAAAATCAGCGCGGCGCAAGCACAGCTATCGCCAGTTGCTGCGCGAAGTCCGGAAATCAACCAATGCAATGCCCGACGGCGCCGTCATATTGAACGTCGAGAATGAAATCATTGCGTGCAACAGGGCCGCCAAACACCTCGCTGGTTTGAAGCGCAAGAAGGACCGGGGCCAGCGCGTCGATAATATTCTGCGCGATCCAGAGTTAACGCGCCTCGTACATTCTGATGATCAATCCCTGACCGTCGAGATGGCCTCGCCCGTCAAAGACGGAGACTGGCTGAACTGTCGCGTTGTGCCCTACGGAGCCGATCAGAAGCTGCTGCTGATTCGTGACATCACAGAGCGCATGCGCCTGAGCAAAATGCGCAGGGACTTCGTCGCCAATGCGTCGCACGAGTTGCGATCCCCATTGACTGTGATTGCCGGGTATCTGGACAGTCTCGCCGACGACGCTGAAATGCCGCCCGGGTGGAGGAAGCCCGTGGAGCAGATGCAGGGACAGGCTCGACGCATGCGCCACATACTCGGCGAGCTGCTCGAGCTGTCGCGCCTGGAAAGCGCGGGTAAAGCGCAGACGGACGAGCCGGTTGACGTCGGTGGCCTGTTCGAAGAAGCGCGGAGTGCGTTCGAAGGTCACGCAGACATAGCAAGCATCGTTGTCGATGTGCAGTCCACCGCGCAGCTTCGCGGCAATGCGGCCGAGATCGAAACTGTGGTCGTTAATCTGCTGTCAAACGCCGTGCGCTTCACGCCGCAGGACGGCCGCATCACGCTTCGCTGGCGATTGGATGCAGACGGGGCGGAACTCAGCGTTGCGGACACGGGCGAGGGTATCGACCCCCAGCACCTGCCGCGGCTGACCGAGCGGTTCTTCCGCGTTGACAAGGGCCGCAGCCGTGACAACGGTGGCACCGGCCTGGGGCTTGCTATCGTAAAACACGTATTGGCGCGTTACGACGCGGAGTTGATCATCAGCAGCGAGCTCGGTGAAGGTAGTGAGTTCCGGTGCCGTTTTCCCGTCGATTGCGTCATCGTCGCGCCTCCCGTCGCCCTGTCATAAAACTGCAATATTTCTGTCATATAAGCGACATGCGGCATCGTTAACGTGCCGCTGACTTTCCCGAAACATGACAGAAACTAAGGGCATCGCCCCGATTAGGAATACCAACAATGAAACTACTTACTCCGATGGCATCTGCTCTGTTAGTACTGATGCTCGCAGCTACGCCTGCGGCAGCCCAGGAGAGCTGGACTGATCGCATAAAATTCAAGGGCGATGTGCGTTTGCGTTACGAGACCATTGACCTTGAGGGTGTTGAAGATCGTGAGCGTATGCGGTTTCGGACCCGCTTCGGCCTGACAGGAAAAGTCTCCGACGATGTGAAATTCGTCTTCCAGCTTGCCTCTGGAGGCGGCGACCCGGTGTCTACAAACCAGACATTTGACGATGGTTTTTCGACGAAAGACATCGGTATCGATCTTGCCTATATCGACTGGAAGATTCGTGACGGATTGAACTTCTATGGCGGCAAGATGAAGAATCCGCTGTTCAAGGCGGGGGGTGTACCGCTCATTTGGGACAGCGACTTGAACCCCGAAGGCGTTGCTATGAAGTACACGTCGGGCGGTTTTTTTGGCACGGCGGGCGCCTTTTCCGTCGAGGAGCGATCAGTAGCAGACGATTCATTGCTCTTTGCGGTACAGGCCGGTTATAAGTTCCCATTAGGCGACAGCGGCAGCGTGACAGCCGGTGTCGGTTATCTTGCCTACACCAACACCATTGGTAATTTCCCGTTCTACAATGGCCGTCCCAAGGGCAATACAGTCGACATCGACAATCGGTACGTATACGACTACAAGAACACCGAGGCTTTCGCCCAGTTCGATACAAGAATCGGCGACTGGCCGTTCAGGGTTTACGCGCACTTCACCCAGAACAACGAGGTGAGTGTTGAAGATACCGGTTACGCGGTCGGGGCGAAGATCGGATCGGCCAAGAGCGACGGCCAGATGGAATTCAGCTGGACGTACCAGGATATCGAAGCCGACTCTGTAATCGCGACCTACAATGACTCAGACTTCGGCGGTGGCGGTACCGATTCGGACGGTCACATGCTCAAGGCGAAGTACGCCGTGTCGAAGAAGATTTCACTGGGTGGTAGTTTATTCATCAACACGGTCGATAAATTCCTGGCTGTTGAGCGCGACTACAATCGTCTGCAGCTTGACGTAGAATTCAAGTTCAATTGAGCCAAAGACAACGGCTGGAGTGCCACCATGGAAGCATCTGGACTGGGCGATCATATTTCCCGACGTTTCAACAAAGACATCGAGGACCTGCGCAATCACGTTCTCGCCATGGGTGGGCTGGTTGAATCACAGCTGTCGCTGGCGATCTCGGCGATTGTCAGCGGCGACAGCGAGCTTGGGCTCAAGGTTGCCGAAGACGATTACAAGGTCAATAACTTCGAGGTCAATATCGATGAGGAGTGCGGGCGCATTCTCGCGACCCGCGCACCTGCTGCCGGCGACCTGAGGCTCATTGTAGCGATCATCAAGACGATCACCGATCTTGAGCGGATTGGCGACGAGGCGGAAAAAATCGGATTCCTCGCGTCGAAACTCGCGGCCATGGACAGGCCGTCGGACTCGTACCGGGAACTGAAGACGCTGGGTCATCACGTGGCCCACATGGTGCGGGACGCCATGAACGCATTCGCGCGGCTCGATGTCGAGGAGGCCTGGGAGGTTGTTCGGGAAGACGAACGTGTGGACGAAGAGTACGAGGCCATTCAGCGCCAGTGCATCACGTTCATGATGGAGGACCCCCGTTCAATCAAGCGCGTAATGAACGTCACCTGGTGTGCCCGCTCGCTGGAGCGGATTGGTGACCACGCCAAGAACATTTGCGAGTACGTAATCTATATGGTGCAGGGCAGGGATGTACGTCATACTGCCATTCCCGAAACAGCTGATTCATAAGCGATGACACTACCGAATCGACGCCTGCTGAATCTCGCAGGTTTTCTTGCCTGCGCGGGCATGATGGGCTTCGCGCTGTACGCTCAGTATGTTCTCGTGCTCGACCCCTGTCCGCTTTGCGTATTCCAGCGGATCGCTACAATTGTGCTGGGTTTCGTGTTCCTGCTTGCGTTCCTGCATAACCCGGGCAATACGGGTTCGAAGGTGTACGCTGCGCTGGTAACGCTGACTGCCGGGTTCGGGGTCGGTGTCGCAACCTGGCACGTGCGGCTCCAGAACATGCCCAAAGATGAGGTGCCGTCATGCGGCCCGGGATTCGAGTACATCATGGACAACTTCGCGTTGTTCGATGCGCTCAGCCTGATCTTCAAGGGCTCCGGCGAGTGCGCTGATGTGGTATGGCGGTTCCTTGGCCTGTCGATGCCCACCTGGGTGGTCATCGGTCTTGGGGGTCTGGGTATTGCCGGAATCTGGAACAACTTCCGCAAGGCCTGAGCGGCCCTAGAGCAGCATAAGTTCCATGATGCGCCGGTACATGCCGGTCAATGCCACGACGTCGTCGACTTTGACGTGCTCGTCAATTTTGTGGATCGATGCGTTCACGGGCCCCAGTTCGACCACATCGACCCCTGCCGGTGAAATAAAGCGGCCGTCGGACGTCCCGCCGCCCGTCGACAATTCAGGTGCATTGCCCGTCAGTTCGGTCACCGCCTGGTGCACGGCATTAATGAGCTTTCCGGGCTGGGTCAGGAACGGTTCGCCCGACAGGTGCCAATTGAGTTCGTAGTCGATATCGTGTGCGTCGAATACGGCGTGAACTTTTTCCTGAAGTGACTCGTGTGTCCACTCCGTGGAATAACGAAAATTGAAGCGCGCCGACAGATCCCCCGGCGTCACGTTGGGCGCGCCAATTCCGGCACGAACATCGACAACCTGGAAGCTCGTGGGCGGGAAGTACTCGTTGCCGTCGTCCCAGACGATTTCATGCAGTTCAGCGAGAACCGGCGCGAAACGCCGGATTGGATTATCCGCAAGATGGGGATAGGCCACATGCCCCTGGACGCCGTTAACGGTGAGCATGCCGCTCAGTGAGCCGCGTCGCCCGACGCGGACGATGTCACCCAGCACATCCTGGCTAGATGGTTCGCCGAGGACGCACCAGTCGATATGCTCATCACGGGCTGTCAGCGCCTCGATGACCTTCAGCGTGCCGTCGCGGGCGCGGCCCTCCTCATCGCTCGTGATTAACAGGGCAATACTGCCCGCAAAATCGGGGTGTGCACCCAGGAACTCCTCGATGGCGACGATCATTGCGGCGAGGCCGCTCTTCATATCGGCCGAGCCCCGGCCGTAGAGCAGTCCATCCTTGAACGTGGGCTCGAACGGATCCGTATTCCATTGGGTCT
This sequence comes from uncultured Woeseiaceae bacterium, assembly GCA_945787845.1. GTDB lineage: Bacteria > Pseudomonadota > Gammaproteobacteria > Steroidobacterales > Woeseiaceae > UBA1847. The sequence goes on from CALZJH010000002.1 coordinate 86,028, forward strand.
CATCGCCCGGGGGAACGACGTCGGTATGGCCGGCAAAACACAAGACCGGCGATGCATCACCGCGGCGTGCCCAGAGGTTCGTGACGTCGTTGAACTGCAGGGTCTCGCAGGTGAAGCCAAGCTTTGCCAGACGGGCGGCCAGCACCGCCTGGCACCCCGCATCATCGGGCGTGATCGAGCGTCGCCTGATCAGGTCGCACAAAAGGTCGATTGCCGGGTCTGTGAGTTCGTTGGTCATCGCTCTAAGAAGTGTTTATAAAGTATTGAAATATATAATAAAAATATCAGTTAACGTCTGGTTGCAAGATCGTCGTTTACCCCTGTTGTTGCAACAATTCGGTAACATTCCACGCTTAAGCTTTGCGCATGATTTCCATACACCCCGGAGAACTCAATTGAGTAATCATCGCAAATTCCTATCCCTTGCTGTTATCGCGACTATCGGACTCTCGATGTCGGCTGGCGCGCTTGCGCAGTCGGGCCGCGACTATGTCTATATCGTTGGATCGTCGACAGTCTATCCGTTTGCCACGGTCGTTGCCGAACGATTCGGGCGCAGCAGCGAATTCAAAACGCCCAAGGTCGAGTCCACCGGTTCCGGCGGCGGCCTGAAGCTTTTCTGTGACGGCGTCGGCGTGGACTACCCGGACGTGGCGAATTCGTCACGCGCTATCAAACAGTCTGAAGTCGACAGCTGTGCGGCAAACGGCGTTACGGACATCATCGAAGTGAAGATCGGGTACGACGGGATCGTGTTTGCGAACGCGATCAAGGCCGAGACCATGACGCTCAGCCGTGCCGATATCTTCCTGGCGCTGGCCAAGGAAGTGCCGGGTGAGGCTGAGGGTGAACTCATCGAGAATCCTTACCAGACCTGGGCCGACGTAAACCCGGACCTGCCCGCGATCAAGATCGAGGTTCTCGGACCACCTCCTACGTCAGGTACGCGCGATGCATTCGTCGAACTGGCCATGGAAGGCGGATGCAAGAAGACGCCGTGGATTGCCGCTCTCAAGAGTTCTGACAAGAACAAGTACAAGGCAATCTGCCACACGATTCGCGAAGACGGACATTTCGTCGAAGCTGGCGAGAATGACAATCTGATTGTCCAGAAGCTGCAGGCCAACCCCGACGCGTTCGGCATCTTCGGCTTCAGTTTTCTTGACCAGAACATGGAAAAGGTCAAGGGCTCGCTGGTCGACGGTGTAGAGCCGACGTTTGATGCCATCGCTGACGGTGAGTACCCGGTATCGCGTCCTTTGTACTTCTACGCGAAGAAAGCCCACGTCGACGTCATCCCGGGCCTGCGAGGCTTTCTCCGGGAGTTCACGAGTGAGCGCGCCTGGGGCGAGGAGGGCTACCTGTCGGATCGTGGACTCATCCCGATGCCGGATGCAGAGCGGAAAGCGGTTGCGACCGCCGTCCGCGACCTGACGCCGCTGTCGATGGCTGCAGAATAAGACGGTAAACTCCCGAGCCAGGCGGCGATCCGAACAGGGTCGCCGTCGTTCGTTACCAGAGCCAGATGATGCAAAGCACTACCCTCATTCTCATGCTCGGCTTCATGGCGATAACTGCGTTCTTCTACGGGCGCAGGCGATCGCTTGCGCTGGTGGGCGGACACGGCCATGGCATGGCATTGCATTCACTGCCGGGCTACTACGGCTACTACGTCGCAATCTGGGCGGTGCTTCCGGCGCTTGCGCTCCTCCTGGTCTGGGTGATGGTCGAACCGCGGGTTATCGTCGCGCTGGTCGTCAACGGCTTACCGGATGCTTACAGGAACCTGCCGCCTGGCGAACTCAATCTGCTCGTTAACAACATCCAGAACCTCGCGGCGGGCGATGTCGTCAGTGTCGACGTCGACGATGTCTTGCAGAACGCGGCCACGATGTTCAACGCTTATGTCGAGAAGAGCCGACAGTTCCTCGCCGTCCTGGTGCTGGGCATGGCCGGGCTTGGCGGCGCCATGGCCTGGCGCCGTATTCATCCAGACCTGCGTGCGCGAAATCGTGTAGAGCGAGTTATCCGCTGGTTCCTGATCGCGGCATCGAGTATCGCAATCCTGACGACGATCGGCATCGTACTGTCCGTGTTGTTTGAGGCCATCCGTTTCTTCCAGAAGGTGCCGTTGACCGAGTTCCTTTTCGGTCTGAACTGGAGCCCGCAAACGGCGATTCGAGCCGACCAGGTCGGGTCTTCCGGAAGCTTTGGCGCCGTTCCCCTGTTCACAGGCACTTTGCTGATCACGAGCATAGCGATGGTCGTGGCGGTTCCGGTTGGACTGATGACGGCGATCTATCTCGCCGAGTATTCGAGCGCCCGTATCCGCGGCATCGCCAAACCTCTGCTGGAAGTTCTCGCGGGCATTCCGACCGTTGTGTACGGGTTTTTTGCCGCGCTGACCGTTGCGCCATGGATACGCAGCGCAGGCGAGTCCGCAGGTATCCAGGTGGCGTCGGAGAGCGCATTGGCGGCCGGCATTGTGATGGGCATCATGATTATCCCGCTGGTTTCGTCCCTGGCCGATGACGCGATCAACGCTGTGCCTAGCGCGATGCGTGACGGCGCGCTCGGGCTCGGATCCACGCGCTCCGAGACGATGACCAAGGTCATACTTCCAGCGGCGCTGCCCGGCATCGTGGGCGGCATCCTGCTCGCGGTATCGCGAGCTATCGGTGAGACGATGATCGTCGTCATGGCTGCCGGCCTCGCGGCAAACCTGACGGCAAATCCATTCGAGGCGGTAACCACCGTGACCGTGCAGATCGTCACCTTGCTCGTCGGTGACCAGGAGTTTGACAGCGCCAAGACGCTTGCCGCATTCGCACTCGGACTCATGCTGTTTGTAGTGACGCTTATCCTGAACGTCATCGGCCTCAGCGTGGTGCGCAAATACCGGGAGCAATACGACTAGATCATGGCTACGTCAGATACCAAAACGACCCGGCAAAAAGTAGAGGCCGGACTGCCGCGTCGCCGCCGCAAGGAATTTACTTTCAAGCTGTTGGGAATGTTTGCGACAGCGATCGGTATTGTTTTTCTCGGCCTGTTCTTTGCGAGCCTGATTGCGGAAGGAACCTCCGCGTTCAAACAGACGTTCCTCAAGCTCGATATCGAGCTGAGTGAGGACGTGCTGGCGCCCGGTGGTGAACTGGACCTTGCGTACGCAGATTTCGACGGACTCGTACGGACGGCGCTGCGGGCGGAAATTCCCGAGGCGTCGGGTCGTCAAGACCGCCGTGAACTCTATCGTATTGTCAGTGTTGGCGCCGCTTACCAGCTTCGCGATCTGATTGCGCAGAACCCGGACCTGATGGGAACAATACAGTCCCTGTGGGTACCGGCCTCGTCCAATGTTGACATGCTCATCAAGGGCAACATCGACGCCAATATCGAAGAAGCGCTGCGACCACTGTCAGACAAGCAGATTGGCTGGGTACGGCAGCTACAGGATAAAGGGCGCCTTGAAAGCCGCTTCAACAGGGCACTGTTTACCAATGGTGATTCACGTGAACCTGAGCTGGCCGGAATCAAGGGTGCGGTGATGGGTTCGGTCTACATGCTGCTCGTGACCATGGTGTTGTCGTTTCCAATTGGTGTTGCTGCGGCGATTTACCTGGAGGAATTTGCGCCACGCAATCGCTGGTCGGACCTGATCGAGGTGAATATCAACAACCTCGCGGCGGTGCCGTCGATTGTATTCGGATTGCTCGGCCTGGCGGTGTTCATTAACTGGGCGGCCCTGCCACGTTCGGCGCCGCTGGTAGGCGGGCTCGTACTGACCCTGCTCACGTTGCCTGTGATCATCATTGCTTCGCGCGCCGCGATCAAGGCAGTGCCGCCGTCCATTCGTGAGGCGGCGCTGGGTCTCGGGGCTTCGCAGACGCAGGTGGTCTTTCACCATGTACTCCCGCTTGCGTTGCCGGGAATGCTCACGGGCGCCATTATCGGAATGAGCAGGGCGCTGGGCGAATCCGCGCCATTGTTGATGATCGGCATGGTGGCATTTATCGTCGACGTTCCTGGCAGCCTGACCGATCCTGCCACGGCCTTGCCAGTACAGATCTTTCTATGGGCCGACAGCCCGGAGCGCGCGTTCGCCGAGCGAACGTCTGCCGCAATCATTGTACTTCTGGGTTTTCTGCTGGTCATGAACCTGACCGCTGTAATTCTCCGGAAGCGCATGGAGCGCAGATGGTAAGGGTAGCGATTGTGCTATTTAGGTACCTGTATGAGAATGACTGCAATGACTGAAACGAGCACAGACAAGCCAGTTCCACCAGCGGCTGAGCCACAGGCGGAGCCGGTGGTCGAGGCTGCGGTACTGCACGAGGTGCCTGAGCGCGTGACCGAGCTCGGTGGCGCCACGGTCGGCAACACGCGTTGCGAGAACCCGTTCATGGTGGCCGAGGACGTAAACGTCTATTACGGCGACAATCACGCGATTCAGAACGTATCGCTAGAAATCGGCAAGAAGGAAGTCATTGCATTGATCGGTCCGTCGGGTTGCGGCAAGTCGACCTTCCTGCGATGCCTGAATCGCATGAATGACACGATCGAAACCGCACGTGTGACCGGAAATATCACTCTGGATGGCAAGGATATCTACCGCAGTGAACAAGACCCGGTCGCGTTGCGTGCGCGTGTCGGTATGGTGTTCCAGAAGCCAAACCCCTTTCCCAAGAGTATCTACGACAATGTCGCCTACGGCCCGCGAATTCATGGCCTCGCGGCGGATCGTGCGGAACTCGACAATATCGTGCATACGAGCCTCGAACGAGCCGGCCTGATCAACGAGGTCAAGGACCGGCTCGACGAGCCGGGGACCAGTCTGTCGGGAGGACAGCAGCAGCGCCTGTGCATAGCCCGTACGATTGCAGTGAATCCCGAGGTGATCCTGATGGACGAGCCCTGTTCGGCACTCGATCCCATTGCCACGGCGCGTATCGAAGATCTCATGGATGAGCTATGCGAGGACTACGCCATCGTCATCGTCACGCATTCGATGCAGCAAGCCGCTCGCGTCTCAAGACGCGTCGCGTATTTCCATCTCGGGTTGCTGGTCGAAGTGGACGAGACTGACCGTATTTTCACCAATCCCCAGCATAAGCTGACCGAGGACTACATCACGGGCAGGATTGGCTAATCAGCTGTGGGCTTTTGCCCAGTAGTCACCAAAGCGTTTTTCCGAAAAGCCGACGGCCATGAACCGCTCTGACTCCAGCACGGGGCGCTTGACGAGGGTTGGCTGATCCAGCATCAGCGCAAAGGCGCGGTCTTTCGTCACGTCTTCCTTGTCAGCCTCGGGTATCTTCCGCCAGGTCAGGCTCTGCCGGTTCAGCAGCTTTTCCCATTCAATCCGGGCGGCCCAGCGTTCCAGCATCTGGATATCGAGGCCATCATCACGGACGTCGTGAAATCGAAACTCAATGTCGTTTTCGGCGAGAAATTTGCGTGCTTTTCGGCACGTATCGCAACTCTTGATGCCATATACCGTGAGCATAGTGTCAGTCCAGGTTTCGCAGCAGGTCGTTCAGGCCGGTCTTCGCGCGTGTCTTGGCGTCAACCCGCTTGACGATGACGGCACAATATAACGAGTATTTTCCGTCGGCGGAGGGCAGATTGCCAGGCACCACGACGGACCCCGCGGGAATGCGGCCATAGGAGACTTCTTCCGTCAGGCGATTGTAGATTCGCGTACTTTGTCCGAGATAGACGCCCATCGAAATCACCGATCCTTCCTCAACGATGACGCCCTCGACGACCTCGGAACGAGCGCCGATAAAGCAATCATCCTCGATGATCGTCGGGCCTGCCTGGATGGGTTCGAGGACGCCGCCAATGCCCACGCCACCGGACAGGTGCACGTTCTTGCCGATCTGGGCACAACTGCCGACAGTCGCCCAGGTATCCACCATGGTGCTGCTGTCGACGTACGCGCCGATATTGACGTAACTCGGCATCAGGACGACATCAGGCGCCACGTAGGCACCCTTGCGCACAATCGCATCGGGAACGACGCGCACACCGTCCTTACGAAACTGTTCCTCGCTGTACTCGGCATACTTCATCGGGACCTTGTCGTAGAAGCGGCTGTGGCCACTTTCAATGACCTTGTTTCCGGTCAATCCAAAGCTCAGTAGTACGGCCTTCTTGAGCCATTGATTGACATGCCAGTCGCCGTTTTTCTTCTCGGCCACCCGCGCCTCGCCTGAATCGAGCAGAGCAATGGCCTCCTGCACGGCCGCCTCGATACGCGGTCGGTCCTCGAAACCCTGTGCGCGGTTGTCAAAGGCCGCTTCGATGATCTGTTCCAAATCTTGCATAGTTTCGCTCTTGTCCTTACGTGGCGCCGCGATCCAGCTCGCTCAGCAGCGCCTGTCCCAGTGCCTTTTGTTGCGTTTCGTCCAGGGCGCCGCCGCCGGACTCGAGGCATACGTAGAATACGTCTTCTGCTCGCTCTCCAATAGTCACGATCTTAGCGGCCTCGATATCAATTCCCTGCTCGATGAATACGTGCCCGATCGTGCTCAGAAGTCCCGGCCTGTCCGCGGCCCGGAGTTCGAGGACCGTCTGGTCGTCGGACGTCGTACGGCTGAAGTCCACCGTGGTCTGCGTGGTGAACATCCTGGCCTGCCGGGGCAGGGTGCGCGTCACGGAGGCGACCTTGTCGCTCGGGGCTGTGAGAATGCGCGTCAGGGAACGGCGGACTTTGCTGATACGCCTCTCATCGCTTTCGACGCGGCGGTCCAGTTCCATGAAGACCAGGGTCACGATGCTACGGTCGTTGTCGAGCGGCACAATGCGCGCGTCCACGATGGTCATGCCGAGTTCATCGAGTACCGCCGTCGCGTGCGCGAATGTCCGCTTTTCGCGAGGTGTGTAAAGAACTGCTTCGACGCCGTCGCCGGTGTGGCGGCGGCGCACGTCAACGAGCCCGATTTCGGATTCGGTGTCGGAGTCTGCGAGCCATTCCGTATGCCACGTGATTTCTTTAACGCGGTGCTTGATGAAGTAGTTGTCATTGAGTAGCGCCCAGACCTGGTCGATGCGCTCCGCGGGAATTCCGCGATCCCGGAGAATCGTGCGCGCTTCTTCCTGCTTCTCGTTCAGCAGCAGGTCGCGATCGATCGGGTTTTCGAGACCGCGCCGCAGCGCCCGGCGCGTCAGCGCGTACAGGTCGTAGAAAAGCTGCGCTTTCCATGAATTCCAGAGCTTTGGGTCCGTGCCACGAACATCTGCGACGGTGAGCAGGTACAGATAGTCGAGATGTAAGGGATCGCCAACGAGCGTCGCGAACTCATTGATGACATCCGGGTCGTGGATGTCTTTCTTCTGGGCCGTCATCGAGAGCGCAAGATGATTGCGCACCAGCCAGGCGACAATACCGGCCTGGTACTTGCTCAGGCCGTGCTCGAGACAGAAGGCCTCGGCGTCCACAGCGCCAAGCTCTGAGTGATCGCCGCCGCGTCCCTTCGCGATGTCGTGGAACAAGCCGCTGAGGTAGGCGATTTCGGGCTGCTCGATTGCCTGCATGATGTCGCTGCAGTGCGGAAACTCCTCGTCGAAGCGGGAGAGGGCGAAACGCCGCAGGTTGCTGACGACGAACAAGGTGTGCTCATCCACCGTGTAGGCGTGAAACAGATCGTATTGCATACGCCCGACGATGCGGCCGAACGCGGGGATATACAGACCCAGCACGCCGTACAGGTTCATGCGCCGCAACTGATGCGTGACGCCTGCGGGTGCCCGCAGAATCGACAGGAACAGGCGGTGGTTTCGAGGGTTCTGCCGAAATTCGTCGTCAATCAGATGGAGGTGCCGTTTGATCAGCCCGACGGTGAACGCGCTGACGCCACGAATCTCGGAGTTCTGCTGCAGTAACAGGAAGAGTTCCAGCAAGGCGGATGGGTCGTCGCGAAACACGTTGTCATCGACGGTCTGGAGAAAGCCGTTCTTGACCTGGAAGCGTTCATTGAGCGGTTCTGCCGGCGCATCGGGATCCATCAGGATGGCCTCCTCGAACAGCTGCAACAGCATTTCATTGAGGCGGCTGAGATCCATGACCGTGCGGTAGTAGCGCTGCATGAGCTGTTCGACGCCGAGCGTGTAGGTCGCGTCCTCGTAGCCGAGCATTGCCGCGAGGTTCTTCTGATGGTCGAAAAGGAGGCGATCTTCGCGTCGCCCCGTGAGAATGTGCAGTGCAAAGCGGATGCGCCAGAGGAATTCCTGCCCGTCTTCGAGGAGCCTGAGCTGGCCCGGAGTCAGGAAGTTATGGTCCACCAGCTCTGCCAGCGTCGCTGCACCGAAGTGCCGTTTGGCGACCCAGCCGATCATCTGGATGTCGCGCAGGCCACCGGGGCTTCCCTTAACGTTGGGCTCGAGGTTGTATGCCGTATCGTGGTAGCGATGATGGCGCACAATCTGCTCTTTGCGCTTTTCCTCGAAGAATCGGTCCGAAGGCCACATGTTCTCCGGGGCGATTTCCTGCAGCATAGCCATGAACAGGGTATCGGGGCCGGCCAGCAGCCGGGCCTCCATCAGGGTCGTTGCCACGGTGAGGTCGTTTGCCGCCTGCTCGCGGCACTGGGCGACGGTGCGCACGCTGTGGCCGATCTCAAGGCCGATATCCCACAGGGCCGTCACGAACGCAGACAGCGCGTCATTGCTGCAGTCAGGCAGCTCATCGGGCAGGAGCAGCAGCACATCGACGTCCGATGACGGATGGAGCTCTCCGCGCCCGTAGCCGCCCACGGCGACCAGCGCTACCCCCAGCTCTCCGAGGTGCTCCTGCCAGAGCCCGATGAGTGCATCGTCGATGAGAGCCGCCCTGGCATGCACCAGGCCGACGACCGACTCACCGGCTAGAAAGCGCGCACGCAAGTCTTCCCCGGCATTTGCCAGCGATTCTCGAAGTTCAGCGTAACCCATTGAAAAACTCTATTTTATTCTGATCGCTTACTGGCGATCAGCGGCGCCGAGAGTCAACACCTCAAAGCCGTCGGCTGTGACCAGGCAGGTATGTTCCCACTGCGCGGACAGACTGCGGTCCTTCGTCACGACCGTCCAGCCGTCGGGCAGTAAACGGACCCCGGCCTTGCCGGCGTTCACCATGGGCTCGACGGTCAGGGTCATGCCTTCGCGGAGTTCCATACCAGTGCCGCGCTTGCCGTAATGCAGGACCTGCGGATCTTCGTGAAACACCTGGCCGATACCGTGACCGCAATACTCGCGTACTACCGAATACCGGTGTGACTCCACGTGTTTCTGGATGGCTTCGCCGATATCGCCGAGACGCTTGCCGGGTCCGAGCTCCCCGATGCCCAGCCACATGGCTTCCCTGGCGATCGTCGAGAGCCGTTTCGCGAGGATATTTTCCTTACCAACCATGAACATACGGCTGGTATCACCATGGAACCCATCCTTGATGACCGTAATGTCGATATTGACGGCGTCGCCTGATTTCAGGGTCTTGTCCCCGGGAATACCGTGGCAGACCACGTTGTTCACGGACGTGCAAATCGATTTGGGGAAGCCGCGATAGTTCAACGGGGCAGGGATAGCGTCCTGCTCCCGGGTGATGAACTCATGGCAAATCCGGTCGAGCTCTTCGGTGGTGACACCGGGTTTGACATAATCACCGATCATATCGAGGACGTCGGCGGCGAGCCGGCCGGCTACGCGCATCTTGTCCTGCTGCTCAGGTGTCTTGATAGTTACAGTCATTGAAAAGGGGTTACCGTCGAGGGCGCGCTATGGTATAAAGCGCGCGCGCCGGGAGCAACTTATGTTTTCCGGTGACACTAAATCACACGCATATCGACACGTTCTGCTGGGTGCCCTGTCTGAAAAGGGGTTGTGGAATGGGGTATGCGGAGGCCTAACCCGGAGAATTCGAAATGGCAGACGTAACCATGCGCCAGATGCTAGAGGCTGGCGTGCACTTTGGTCATCAGACCCGTTACTGGAACCCCAAGATGGCACCGTTCATCTTCGGCGAACGTAACAAAATCCACATTATCAACCTCGAAAAGAGCCTGCCTTTGGCGCGCGAAGCCAGCGCGTTTGTAAAGGCAACCATCGCTGACGGTGGCACCGTCCTCTTTGTCGGCACCAAGCGTGCAGCGCGAGAAGCAGTCCGTACGCACGCCGTGCGCTGCGAGATGCCGTTTGTATGCCAGCGCTGGCTCGGCGGCATGCTGACCAACTACAAGACAATCCGGCAGTCGGTCAAGCGCCTCAAGACGCTTGAGGCGATGTCCGAGGATGGAACTTTCGAGGGTCTTACCAAGAAAGAAGTCCTGGGTCTTTCCCGTGAGCAGGAGAAGCTCGAGCGCAGTCTCGGTGGCATCAAGGACATGCGCTCTCTCCCGGACGTCATGTTCGTCGTCGACGTCGATCACGAAGACATCGCGATTCGCGAAGCCCGCAAGCTGGGTATTCCCGTGGTCGCTATCGTCGACACGAACTGCTCTCCCGAAGGCGTCGATTACGTCATACCAGGTAATGACGATGCCATGCGTGCCATCGAGCTCTACTCGGGCCTGATCGCTGACGCGGTTCTTGACGGTAAGGCGTCGTTACCTGAGGTCGTTTTGGGTGAAGACGAGTTCGTCGAGCTCGACGAAGACGGCAAGCCGAAGAAAACGCGGGGCCGCAAGAAAGCAGCCAAGAAGCCGGCTTCCAGGAAGAAAGCCGCGAAGAAGACCGCTGCCAAGAAGGCACCGGCGAAGAAGGCTGACGCGGACGACAAGACCGACGAGAAGAAGGCTGACGAGAAAGCAGAGGCCAAGGCTGACAAAGCTGAAGAGAAAGCCGAAAAGAAGGTAGAGGCCAAGGCTGACAAAGCTGAGGAGAAAGCCGAAAAGAAAGTAGAGGCCAAGGCTGACAAGGCTGAAAAGAAAGCCGAAAAGAAGGTAGAAGCCAAGGCTGAGAAGGCCGAAGAGAAAGCAGAGGCCAAGAAGGACGAAAAGCCGGCTGCAGCGAAAGCTGACGATAAGGCGGAGGAAAAGTAATGTCGATCACTGCATCCATGGTGAAAGAACTTCGCGAGCGCACTGGCGCTGGCATGATGGAGTGCAAGAAAGCGCTCGTGGAAGCAAACGGCGATCTCGACGCGGCGGCGGAAGCGCTGCGCAAGTCGGGCCAGGCCAAAGCCGATAAGAAAGCCGGGCGCGTTGCCGCCGACGGTCGTGTGGTTATTAAGGCGAACGGCAGCAAGGCAGTCATTGCCGAGGTGAATTCCGAGACCGATGCGGATGTCGCCCTGTCTTCCGGTATCACCGACGCCGCTGAACTGGCCAACGCATCGATGGGCGATTTGACGGTCGAGGCCGCACGGACCGAACTCGTGCAGAAAGTCGGTGAAAATATTTCGGTGCGCCGCGCCGACATTATTGAGAGCAATGGGCCGATCGGCTACTACACGCACGGTGCGCGCATCGGCGCGGTTGTCGCCCTCGAGGGCGGTGATGAAGGCCTGGCGCGCGATATCGCAATGCACGTTGCGGCTATCAACCCAACCTGCATCGACGAGTCGGGTGTGCCTTCTGAAACGCTGGAGCGCGAGAGACGCATTTTCACCGAACAGGCTGCCGAATCTGGCAAGCCGCCGGAGATCATCGAGAAGATGATTGGCGGCCGGATTAACAAGTTCCTCAAGGAAATCACCCTGGTTGGCCAGCCGTTCGTCAAAGACGACAAGCAGTCTGTCGGGCAGCTGTTAAAGAGTGCCGGAGCCAGCGTTATCTCGTTTGTCCGCTTCGAAGTCGGAGAGGGCATCGAGAAGAAGGTAGAGAACTTCGCAGATGAGGTCATGAAGCAGATCGAGGATGCGAAGAAAGATGATGACGACGACTCGTAAGAGCTCGTGTTAAGCCGTTGATTTTAATGGGTACCCTTAGTGAACATCAGCGGGTACTACGCTAGAATCAACGGCCTTTGGCCACGGGACGCAAGCGAATGAGGGCAGTGTATGAGTGACGGTCCGGTTCCATACCGACGTGTATTGCTGAAACTCAGCGGTGAAGCGCTGATGGGAGAACTGGATTACGGCATCGAGCCGCGGGTCATTCAACGCATTGCTGCCGAAATTGCGACAGCGCGCAAGGCCGGTCTCGAAATTGCCATCGTCATCGGCGGCGGCAATATATTTCGTGGGGCCGGGCTGGCGCGGGCCGGCATGGATCGCGTTACCGGCGATTATATGGGCATGCTGGCGACGGTCATGAATGCGCTGGCCATCCAGGATGCGCTCGAGTCGCTCGACGTCTTTGCGCGCGTCATGTCGGCGCTGCAGATCCACGACGTCTGCGAAGACTACATTCGCCGGCGTGCGGTGCGACATCTTGAAAAAGGCCGCGTCGTGATTCTCGCGGCGGGTACGGGCAACCCTTTCTTTACCACGGATACCGCGGCCAGCCTGCGGGCGATCGAAATCGGCGCCGACATGCTGCTGAAGGCAACCAAGGTCGACGGTGTCTACGACTCGGACCCGGTCACGAATCCCGACGCGAAACGCTTTGACGTCGTGTCTTATGATCAGGTAATTGCTGACAAACTGAATGTCATGGATGCAACGGCTATTGTCATGTGCCGCGACAATAATTTGCCACTGCGTGTCTTCGACCTGACGCGTTCCAACGCGCTGGTGCACGCCATGGCGGGTGACGAAGTAGGCACACTGGTATCTGCCTGAGGCGTTTCCGGGCAAAGAGCAACAGAAGAGGGCCATATCGTGTTGGATGAAATCATGAAAGATGCCGGCGTACGCATGTCCAAGAGCGTAGCCGCACTGCAGACGGAGTTGACCAAGATTCGAACGGGCCGCGCGCACACGAGCCTGCTGGACCACATTACCGTGGAGTACTACGGCTCCCAGGTTCCTCTCAACCAGGCCGCAAATGTGGGCGTGGAAGACTCGCGCACGTTGACCATAACGCCTTGGGAAAAGGACATGGTGCAGGTTATCGAAAAGGCGATCATGGCATCGGATCTTGGTTTGAATCCGGCCACGGCCGGAACAATTATTCGCGTGCCGCTGCCTGCCCTGACAGAGGAACGCCGTAAGGACATGATCCGTATCGTGCGTCACGAGGCGGAGGGCGGCCGCATAGCGGTTCGCAATATTCGCCGCGATGCGATGCACGACGTGAAGGAACTGCTGAAGGAAAAGATGATCGGCGAGGACGAAGAGCGGCGTGCCGAGACTGAGATCCAGGCCATCACCGACAAATATGTCGCCGAGATCGACGAGGTCCTCGCGGTCAAAGAGGCGGAGCTGATGGAAATCTGACGGCTGGTCCGTCGCTTCTTCCCGTGTCTGTCGAGCCACACAATATTCCGACGCACGTTGCAGTCATCATGGACGGCAACGGTCGCTGGGCGCGAGCACGGGGCAAGGCGCGCCATGCGGGGCATCGCGCCGGCGTAAAGGCGGTTCGGGCGACCGTTGAGGCGGCTGCTGAAAAGGGCGTAGGCTACCTGACGCTATTTGCCTTCAGCAGTGAGAACTGGGCCCGGCCGGCAGAGGAAGTCAGCAGCCTGATGAGCCTCTTTGTCGAGGCATTGCGACGAGAAGTCGCCGAGCTGCATCGTAATAATGTAAGGCTGCGTTTTGTCGGCGCTCTGGATAAATTGAGCGGCGGCCTGCAGAAGAAGATTGCCGAGGCCGAGAGAAAGACGGCCGGTAACTCAGGCTTGTTCTTGAATGTTGCGGTTGCGTTTGGCGGCCGCTGGGACATTGTAAATGCGGCGCGGTCTTTGGCATCGAGAGCGGCGGCAGGTGATATCGACGTTGCGTCTATTGATGACGAGACGTTCGCGAGAGGTTTGCAGCTCTCCGATATTCCGGACCCCGACCTCTTGATCAGGACAGGCGGCGAGCAGCGTATCAGCAATTTTCTGTTGTGGAATCTTGCGTACGCCGAACTCTGGTTTACCGACGTGCTGTGGCCTGAGTTCGACAAGGCGGAATTCGACAAGGCGCTGGCGTACTTTGCCGGCAAGCAGCGGCGTTATGGCCATACAGGCGAACAGGTAGAGGCGGCAGAATGCTAAAAACCCGAATTGTCACCGCGCTTGTGTCGCTGGTATTGATCGGCGTCGTTGTGTTTGTGGTGCCTGCGCAGTATGCGGAATGGCTTATTGGTCTCTTGCTGATCGTGGGCGCTTGGGAATGGTCCGGGTTCCTGGAGCTCTCAGCCACGGCCGCACGGATTGCCTATACAGCGGTGATCGGCGTTTGTATCGCGCTCGTGTATTTCGTCGCGCCCGAGACGACGCCGCTTATTCTGCAGATTGCCTGCATCTGGTGGATGATCGCCTTCTTCTGGAACCTCAGGTTCCCGACCGCGATCCCGCATCCGGTTCGCTGGTTCTGCGGGTTGCTGGTTATCGTGCCGCTGTTTGCGGCCCTCATACTGCTTTTCCGTCTCGGTATTGAGTACCTGTTTTTCACCCTTTTGATTGTCTGGGCAGCCGATGCAGGTGCCTATTTTGCCGGCAAGGGCTTTGGTCGGGTAAAACTCGCACCGGCGATCAGTCCCGGCAAGACCTGGGAGGGCGTGATCGGCGGGCTATTACTCGTCGGGGCACTCGCGGTTGCCGTGGGCATCTGGCGCGACCTCAACGTCGCTGTCTTCCTGCCGTTTTGCCTGGCCGTGGCCGCGCTGTCCGTGGTCGGTGACCTGACGGTCAGCATGTTCAAGCGCACGGCCGGCGTCAAAGACAGCGGTTCCCTGTTTCCCGGCCACGGTGGCGTGCTGGACCGTATTGACTCTGTGGCAGCCGCCGCGCCGTTATTTGCGCTGGGCGTCGGCTGGCTGGGGCTGGTCTGATGGGTCATTCAGGAGCCGTTCATTGTGTGCGACATAGCGTAGCGTGCAACGCTGCGGGAACTGTGGCCTCGGGCATCAGTCAACAAGGAGAGATTGCAGTTGATGGGTAGTGCGCTGACAAACCTCCTGGCATTTATTGTGGCAATCAGTGTTCTGGTTGCCGTGCACGAATTCGGGCATTACATAGTCGGTCGCTGGGCCGGCATGAAAGTGCTGCGGTTCTCTATTGGTTTTGGCAAGCCGATCTGGTCGCGTCGTGCCGGCGCAGACGACACCGAGTACTGTATTGCGTCGATTCCGCTCGGCGGCTACGTGAAGTTCCTCGACAGCCGCGAAGGGCCCATTGACCCAGCCGACGAGGGACGCGCATTCGACCAGCGGCCGATACCCGCGCGCATTGCCGTGCTGCTGGCCGGTCCGGCCTTTAACTTCTTCTTTGCGATTATCGCGTTCTGGTTCCTGTTTATGGACGGCGTGCCCGCGTTCCGGCCGACGATCGGCGAAGTTGCGCCGGATTCGTACGCGGCGGCGGCCGGCCTCAGGGAAGGCGAACAGATTGTGCGCATTGGGGAAAAGGACGTGCGGGCCTGGGATGGCGCACTGATCGGTATCCTCGACGGCCTGGTCTCCGAGCGCCGGATACCGCTGACGCTCGAAGATGCTTTCGGGAAGCGGCGCGAGGCGGTCATAGAAATTCCCGCGGACGCAGCTGCAGGTCTGACTGAGCCGGGCGTGTTGTTTGATGGGCTCGGCTTTGCGCCGGGTCCGTCCCCGGCTGTCATAGGCAATTTACAGGAAGGCGGGGCGGCCATAGAGGCCGGGCTGCAGGAAGGCGACCGCATCGTCACGATCGATAATCAGCCGATCGCGCATTTTGGGGAGTTGGTCGAGGCCGTCGAACCGCTGGCAGGCCGGCGGGTCGCCATTGAATACGTACGCGACCAGGTGCGGCGCACCATGTACCTGACCCTGGGCGAGCGCACGACCGATGGCGTGACGACGGGATATCTTGGTGTTGGCATCCTGATGGACAATATTGGTCCGGGCAGGTCCTTTGTTTCGGCCATTGAGCAGACCTGGGCCAAGTCGGTCTTTACGGTACAGATGCTGGGTCGAATGTTGACAGGGGACGTCTCGATCAAGAACATCAGCGGCCCGATCAATATCGCGCAATTTGCGGGTGAGTCGGCTGAGCGCGGTCCGCGTTATTTCGTCGACTTTCTCATCCTTATCAGTATCAGTCTCGGCATCCTCAATCTTTTGCCGATCCCGGTGCTGGATGGAGGCCAGATTGTCTACCAGGTTGCGGAATGGGTGAAAGGCAGCCCGTTGACTGATCGGGCGCAGATTATTGGTCAGCAGGTGGGCATACTGGCGTTACTCTTGTTGATGAGTTTCGCGTTTTACAACGATATTGCGAGAATCCTGGGTTAACCAGGACGGACGGAAATACATTGCAGATTAGAGTTACATTGTTCGCGTTGCTGATTTTGTTGCCATTCACTTCAATGGCCGCAGAACCCTTCGTCGTCAAGGATATGCGCGTCGAGGGGCTGCAGCGTATTTCTGAAGGCACGGTATTCAATTACCTGCCGATCAACATCGGCGACACGGTTGACGGTGTGCGTATCGGCGAGGCGATTCGTGCACTGTACGGTCAGAATCTTTTCGATAACATTGAAATGCGTCGTGATGGTGAGACTTTGCTGATCGTTGTTCGCGAGCGCCCTTCGATCGAGAGTTTTTCCATCGACGGCAACAAGGACATCAAGACCGAGGACCTCATGGACTCGCTGCGCAGTGTTGGCCTGGCGCGCGGCCGCACGTTCGATCGGTCTGTCCTCGACAACGTCGAAATGTTCCTGCGCGAGCAGTACTACGATCGCGGCAAGTATGGCGTCTCGATTGACACGGAGATAACGGATCGTCCGAACAACACGGTCCGTATCCAGGTCAACGTCAAGGAAGGGGACCGCGCGAAGATTCGCCAGGTCAACATCGTCGGCAACAATACCTTTGGCGACGATGAGATTCGCGCTGACTTCACGCTCGACACAGCTAACTGGCTGTCGTGGATTCGCCAGGACGATCGCTACGCGAAAGAGGCACTGGAAGGCGATCTCGAAGTCCTGCGCTCGTTCTACATGGATCGTGGCTACGCCGACTTCAAAATAGACTCGACGCAGGTCGCAATTTCACCGAACAAGAAAGACATTTTCGTGACGATCAATGTTGATGAAGGGGATCTCTATACGATTTCCGAAGTCAAGCTTGTGGGCGACATGGTGATTAGTGAGGCGTACCTGCGTAGCCTGATTCTTGCGCAGCCCGGCTCGGTGTTTAACCAAAACCTGCTGACCCAGACCGCGGACCTCATGAATTTCCGACTCGGCGAGGAGGGCTACGCCAACTCGGAGGTTGAGCCGGTTCCCGAACTCGATCATGAGAAGAAGGAAGCCTCGATTACCTTCTACGTGAATCCGAAGAGTCGCGTTTACGTACGTAACATCAATTTCCGCGGCGTCGACCAGGTCGATGACGAAGTGCTGCGCCGGGAGATGCGGCAGCTGGAAGGTTCCTATCTTTCCAATCTGCTGGTCGACCGTTCCAAGATCCGGCTGCAACGTCTGCCGTTCGTCGAGAGCGTCGAGGTCGATAACACGCCGGTGCCGGGCAGCCCGGACCTGGTCGACGTAGATTTCGACGTTGAATACCGCATGCCGGGTCAGTTCTCGGGCGGTATCGGCTACTCCGATTCACAGAAAGTCATGTTGAACGGCAGCATCGTGCACACGAATTTCCTGGGAACCGGCGATCGCGTCGCAGTCGAGTTGAATTCCGGACGCTTCCAGAAGCTCTACAGCATTTCGCACTCCGACCCGTACCGCACGATGGATGGTGTTCGCCGCACCCTTAGCGTCAACTACCGGGACATTACGCAGTTCACCTCCGCGGCATCCGACTTCTCGACGACCAGCGCTGGTGCGACAGTGGATTACGGTTACCCGATTTCGGAATACCAGACGCTGTCTTTCGGCGCGACGTTCCAGCATTCGGAATTGCTGTCGTCGACCAACAGCACGCGGCAGGCTCAGGAATGGGTGGCCAACAACGGTAACCCCTTCATTGAGGATGTGGGTTTCGGCGCGACGTTCTTCGGCACCGAATTCGACACCTTCGAGCTGATCGCCGGGTGGAGCTACGACAGCCGCAACCGCGCGCTGTTCGCCAACCGCGGCACGCGGCAGCAGTTGTTCCTGTCGGTGGCGGTTCCGGGCAGTGACGTCGAGTTTTTCCAGGCGCGCTACAATTTTACGAAATACATACCGCTCTGGAGCAATAAATGGACGCTGCGCTTCAATGCGGAACTGGGCCTCGGCGAGGCCTTGGGCGATACGACGGCATTGCCCCCGTACAAACAGTTCTACGGCGGTGGACCCCAGTCCGTACGCGGCTACAAGGAGTCTTACCTCGGACCCCGGGACAGCTTTGGCCGACCCTATGGCGGCAACATGTTGGTTGCCAGTCAGGTAGAGCTTATACTCCCGCTTCCGGACAAATGGGCAAGCCAGGCAAGGGCGAGCCTGTTCTATGATGTCGGCAATGTGTTCAATACGGGTGAGGTGGAGTTTACGGACAGACTCGGTTCGCCGATCGAGTATAAACCGGACTTCGACGAGCTGCGCTCGTCGGTGGGAATTGGCGTACAGTGGCTCGCGCCGCTGGGTCTGTTCCGCTTTAGTTATGCCTATCCGCTGAACGCGTATGACGGCAATGACAGGTACTTCGGTGATGAGCTGGAACGCTTCCAGTTCTCCATCGGACAAGCATTTTAATCAGGTATGGATTTTTTTATGAAGTTTGTAACGCAACAACTGGCAAAGGCTCTTCTGGGCGTTGCCCTCGTCTGTGCATTTGCACTCCCTGCAATGGCACAGGAAATGAAAATCGGCGTCGTAAGCTTGCCGGCATTGATTGAACGGGCTCCGCAGACCAAAGTCGCTATGGACGCTTTGCAGGAAGAGTTCGCGCCACGTCAGCGTGAATTCCAGGCGAAGCAAAAAGAGTACGAGGACATGGCGGCCAAGGCTCAGAAGGACGTTGCTGTCATGGGTGAGACGGAACGCCGTAACCTTGAGAAGGACCTGCGTGAACTGCAGCGTGACCTCACGCGCTTGCAGAACGAATTCCAGGAAGATCTGAACGTACGTCAGAACGAGGAATACGGTCTGCTGCAGCGTGCCATGCTCAAGCAGGTGCAGGACTATGCCGAGGCCCAGGGTTATGACCTTATCGTCGGTGACGGCGTGCTCTACGCAAACAGCGCGGCGAATATTACCGACGACGTATTGCGTGCGGTTGAGGCCAACTACCAGGCTACGAGCGCAAACTAAGATCTCCCCCAATGCCGATCAGCCTCGGAGAACTTGCCACACGGTTTGGCTGTGAGCTAATCGGCAACCCTGACTCTGTTGTCAGCGGCGTCGCCACGTTGCCGAACGCCACCGCGGAGTCACTGACGTTTCTTGCCAGCAAGGCATACAAGGAGCAGCTGTCTTCCACGAAGGCGGCTGCTGTTGTATTGCGTCCAGGCGATGCGGCCGATTCTCCGGTCGCCACGCTGTTACACGATGACCCGTATGCCTGCTATGCGCGCATGGCAACGGTCATTTGTCCGCCGCCGGCCTACGCGCCCGGTGTGCATGCTTCGGCGGTCGTTGATGCGACAGCCTCTGTCTCCAAGAGTGCACATATTGCCCCGCACGTTGTCATTGGCGAACGCTCGAAAGTTGGCGACAACGTGTATCTCGGCCCCGGCACCGTTGTCGGTCCGGACTGCGAGATTGGTGACGATTGCCGCTTTATTGCCAACGTAACACTCGCGCGTGCCGTAGTGATCGGCAAGCGCGGCATTTTTCATCCCGGAGTGGTGCTGGGTGCTGACGGCTTTGGCAACGCCATGTCGGCAGAGGGGTGGATCAAGGTGCCACAGGTTGGCGGCGTTCGTATCGGTGACGACGTCGAGATTGGTGCCAATACGACTGTGGACTGCGGCGCAATTGAGGATACTGTTATCGAGGATGGCGTCCGCATCGATAACCTGTGCATGATCGCTCACAATGTCCATGTTGGCGCGCACACGGCCATGGCCGGGATGTCCGGCATTGCGGGCAGCACGACCATCGGCAAGCGTTGCATGTTCGCAGGCATGGGTGGCGCCGTGGGGCATATCTCGATTTGTGACGATGTCATCATCGGCGCAAAATCCTACGCGTCCAAGGACATTACCGAGCCCGGGACTTACCTGGCCAGCTTTCCCGCGGAACCGGCCAGGGATTGGGCGAAGAAGGTCGGGAGATTCAGGCGCATTGAAGCGCTGCAGGCTCGAGTCAGGAAGCTGGAAAAATAGTGATTCATTCGACAGCAATAGTATCGGACAAGGCAGTAATTGCTGACGATGTCGAGGTTGGTCCCTATGCCATTATTGGCGACCATGTAGAGATCGACAGCGGTACGCAAATAGACAGTCACGTGGTGATTAACGGTCCGACAAGGATCGGTAAAGAGAACCGCATCTACCAGTTTGCGTCGATTGGCGACGACCCCCAGGACAAGAAATATGCCGGTGAACCGACACGTCTGACCATCGGTGATCGCAACACCATTCGCGAGTTCTGCACCCTGAGCCGGGGAACCACGCAGGACCTGGGCGATACGGTTATCGGCGATGACAACTGGATCATGGCGTATGTGCATATCGCGCATGATTGCGTCGTAGGTAACAAGACGATCATGGCAAATAACACGACGCTGGCCGGCCATGTGCACGTCGGTGACTGGGTTATTTGTGGTGGTTTCTCCGGTATCCACCAGTTCTGCAAGATCGGGGCGCATGCATTTCTTGGCATGTACACGGGCGTCAATCGCGATGTACCGGCCTACACGATGGTCTCGGGGCAGCCTGCCGTGGCGCGGGGTATCAACAGTGAAGGCCTGAAACGGCGTGATTTCTCGACTGAGCAGATTCGCAATATCAAGAATGCCTATCGGATCACGTTCCGAAAGGGCAAAAAGAAAGCCGAAGCCATCGACGAAATCGCCGAGCTCGCAAAGACGCAACCCGAGCTCGACCTGTTTCTCGAATCACTGCGCTCGTCCGAGCGCGGTCTGGCGCGCTAGACTCCAGTAATGAAAATTGGACTGGTTGCTGGCGAGGCATCCGGCGACGTACTTGGCGCCGGACTGATTCGTACCCTGCGTGCGCGCTATCCAGACGCGGTCATCGAAGGTGTGGCCGGACCCCGGATGATCGAGGCGGGTTGCGATTGCTGGGAGCCCGCCGAGTCGCTTGCTGTAATGGGCCTCGTCGAACCCCTTGTGCATATCCCGCGCTTGCTGCGGCTGCGCCGCGAGCTCGCCCGTCGCTGGATAGAATCGCCGCCGGACGTGTTCGTCGGCATCGATTCACCCGACTTTAACCTCGGCCTCGAGAAAAAGCTCCGCAAGGCGGGCATCAGGACCGTGCACTACGTCAGTCCCTCCATCTGGGCGTGGCGCCCGGGGCGAGTCAAAAAGGTGAAAAAGGCCGCAGACACGGTTCTTTGTATTCTGCCGTTCGAACCGGCGTTGTATGAGAGGCACGGCGTGAACGCCGTTTTCGTCGGCCATCCCAGCGCACACGGAGCGCCGGATCGTATCGACGTCGCTGCGGCGCGCGCGCAGCTGAACATCGAAGCTGATGCCGTGGTGGCTTTACTGCCGGGCAGTCGCGCGGGTGAGATTCATCGTGTCGGCGGTATTGTCGCCGCCGCCGCCGCAAACATCCTCGCAGCCAGGCCGGGCGTGCGCTTCGTCACGCCGGTCGCGGCCCCTGGTCTCAGATCGTTAATCGAGGCGCAGCTGGAGGATGCGGGCATTGCCGATGTCGTCACGCTGGTCGACGGCAAGTCCGATCTGGCCATGACAGCCGCGGATGTCGTGCTTTTAGCTTCGGGTACCGCCGTGCTCGAGGCGGCAATGCTGCGCAAGCCGGCGGTGGCGACGTATCGCGTGGCGTTCCTGAGCTACTTCATTGCGATCAAGTTGGGGATGGTCAAGCTCACGCACTATACGTTGCCAAACCTCTTGACCGAGGAACCGCTGGTGCCCGAGTTCATGCAACACGATGCCCAGCCGGCCGCGATCGCCAACGCCGTTATCGAGCTCCTCGACGACCCGCAACGACGGCGATTCATTAGCGAGAGATTTGATAGACTGAGAACGGAGCTGGCACTGGATTCAGACCAGCACGCCGCCGCTGCCGTTCTCAAGCTGGCGCGGCGCTAACGGGGCAATTCTCACACCACCCATGCAGCAGGCAAGACTGTTTGAATTAGGCGAACTCGTGGCCGGAGTCGACGAGGCGGGACGCGGACCACTCGCGGGTCCGGTCGTGGCGAGCGCCGTCATCCTGCGGCCCGATGACCTTATTCCGGGTCTTGCGGATTCCAAAAAGCTCTCAGCCGCACGCCGCAACGCACTCGCGCGCGAAATTCGCGAACGCTCCCTGTCGTGGTCGGTGGCCTGGGCCGATCCCGGGGAGATTGATGAGCTGAATATTCTCGCGGCGACGATGCTGGCGATGCGGCGAGCGATCGGTTTCCTGTCGGTGACGCCAACGGGCGTGCAGGTCGATGGCAACCGTCTGCCCGACCTGGAGTTTGATGGTTTACAACTCCAGGGCGAGGCTATAGTGGGTGGCGACGGCAAGATTCCCGCCATCAGTGCTGCATCGATCATTGCGAAAACCACGCGCGACGGGATCATGGAGTTTCTCGATCGAGTGCACCCCGAATACGAGTTCGCACGGCACAAGGGCTACGGGACGAAGATTCATTGTGATCTCCTGCGCAGCCACGGGCCGTGCGAGCAGCATCGTTACAGCTTCGCACCCGTGAGGGCAGCATCGTGAGTACGCCGACCTTCGTGCATTTGCATGTCCACACCGAGTATTCGATGGTGGACAGCACGGTCCGAATTCCGGCGTTGATGAGTCAGTGTGCCGAGCACGGCATGCCGGCCGTTGCCCTGACGGACCAGAACAACCTCTTCGGTCTCGTGAAGTTCTATCGCAAGGCGATTGCCGCCGGCGTCAAGCCGCTGATAGGCCTCGACCTGCGTATCCTGAACGAGGACGAGCCGGACCGCCCCTATTCGCTGCTCCTGCTGGTGCAGACCAACGACGGATATCGCAACTTATCCGAACTCGTGACGCGCAGTTACATCGAGGGCCAGGTTCGTGGTGAGCCGCTCGCAAGGCGCGCATGGCTGACCACTGAAAGCTGCACAGGACTGCTGGCCCTGTCCGGCGGCCTGCACAGCGATATCGGTCATGCACTGCATGCCCAGCATGCGGAACAGGCTCGCGAACGTCTCGAAGAGTGGAAAGCCGTATTTCCGGACCGTTTCTACCTCGAACTCATCCGCACCGGCCGTGCGGGCGAGGAAGACTGCGTGCATGCCAGTCTCGAACTTGCCAGCCGGACGGACACTCCCGTGGTGGCGACCAACGATGTACGCTTTTTAAGTCGACGCGATTTCGATGCGCACGAGGCGCGCGTCTGCATCCACGACTCCCGGGTACTGGCGGATACCGAGAGGCCGCGAATGTACAGTCCGCAGCAATACCTGCGAACGCCTGAAGAGATGGCGGAGCTGTTTGCGGATGTGCCCGAGGCGCTGGCGAATACCGTCGAAATTGCGCGGCGCTGCAACCTGGATCTCACGCTTGGCGAGAGCGTGCTCCCTGCGTTTCCGGTGCCCGAGGGACAGACCGAAGCGGACTTCCTCGAAGTTGAAGCGCGGCGCGGACTACAAGTCGCTCTCGAGACGATTTTCGATACCCGCGAGATCCCGGAAAACGAACGTGCCGCGTTCAGCGCGCCGTACCTGGAACGCCTGCAGAGTGAGCTCGATGTCATCCAGTCGATGGGTTTCCCCGGTTACTTCCTTATTGTCGCGGACTTCATTCGCTGGGCGAGAGAGAACGAGGTGCCCGTCGGACCGGGGCGCGGGTCCGGGGCGGGCTCGCTGGTTGCCTGGATACTCCGGATCACGGACCTCGACCCTCTGGAACACGATTTGCTGTTCGAGCGCTTTCTCAATCCGGAGCGTGTTTCCATGCCTGACTTTGATGTCGACTTCTGCATGGAAGGACGCGACGACGTCATCGACTACGTGGCCGAGCGCTACGGGCGGGAGCGCGTATCGCAGATTATTACCTTTGGCACCATGGCGGCAAAGGCCGTCATTCGCGACTGTGGCCGGGTGCTAAGCCAGCCCTACGGTTTCGTCGATCGGATCGCGAAACAGGTACCTTTCGAAATCGGCATGACGCTCGAGAAGGCGCTCGAGCAGTCGGACGAACTGGCTTCGATGTATCGCGATGACGAAGAGGTGACCGCCATCATCGATCTCGCGATGTCGCTCGAGGGACTGGTGCGCAATGCCGGCAAACATGCCGGCGGGGTGGTTATCTCGCCCGGCCCCCTGACCGATTTCGCGCCGCTGTACTGCGAAGAAGGCGGTACGAACGTTGTCACCCAGCTCGACAAGGACGACGTTGAGGCCGTGGGCCTTGTCAAATTCGACTTCCTCGGCCTCAAAACCCTGACAATCATCGACTGGGCCGTGCGCATCGCCAAAGAGACCAATCCGGGCCTGGAGCTCGACGTCAGTCGCATACCGGCACACGATGTGAAAACGTTCGAGCTGCTGCGCAGCACCAGGACCGCGGCTGTATTCCAGCTCGAGTCGAGCGGTATGCGCGACCTGATCAAGCGGATGCGGCCCGATCAGTTTGACGATCTCGTGGCCCTCGTTGCCCTGTTCAGGCCGGGTCCGCTGCAGTCCGGCATGGTTGACGATTTCATCACGCGCAAACACGCGTCCAACAAAGCCGACATCGACTATCTGCATCCGGACCTGAAACCGGTACTCGAAGAGACCTACGGCGTCATTCTTTACCAGGAGCAGGTGATGCAGATTGCCCAGGTCCTGGCCGGGTACACGCTTGGCGGTGCGGACTTGTTGCGTCGTGCCATGGGCAAGAAGAAGCCCGAAGAAATGGCGAAACAACGCGAGATCTTCGTCACGGGTGCTACCGAACGCGGCGTCGCGCAGGAAACGGCAACGCGCATTTTTGACCTCATGGAGAAATTCGCAGGCTACGGCTTCAACAAGTCGCATTCGGCTGCGTATGCGGTCTTGTCGTACCAGACAGCGTATCTCAAGGCACATTATCCGGCCGCTTTCATGGCCGCCGTCATGAGCGCAGACCTGCAGAATACGGATCGGCTGGTCACGCTCAAGGACGATTGTCGCCAGCTCGGCCTGGAGCTGCAGGGACCGGACATTAACAGCTCGTCCTATCATTTCAGCGTGTCAGCTGCCGATACGATTCTCTATGGCCTGGGTGCCATCAAGGGTGTGGGGCGGGGCGCCGTGGAGTCGCTGATTGCCGATCGTGAGGTTAACGGGCCGTACACGAGCCTCGCTGAATTCTGCCGCCGCGTCGACCACGAAAAGATCAACCGGCGTACGTTGGAAGCAATGGTCAAGTCGGGCGCGATGGACTGTTTCGGGGAAACACGTCGCGGTCTGATGCACCATGTTCCCGAGGCGCTGCGGAGTGCGGACCAGCAGGCGAAAGCAGCCGCGGCGGGGCAGAATGACATGTTCGGGCTGGGCGACGTGGTAGAGACCGAAGAAGTCCGGATGAAACCCGTGCAACTGGCCGAGTGGCAGGAGCGCCTGTTCCTGAGCAATGAAAAAGAGGCGCTGGGCCTGTACCTGACCGGGCACCCCTTCGATGCTGTGCGACACGACGCGCGCTTCTTTGTCGATGGCAAGCTCGGCGACATCACGGCGGAACCGGCGCCGCAAACCAACAAAGGTGAGCGTGACTATGCTGCGCGGCGCGAGGCGACCGTTGCCGGCCTGATCGTTGACGTCCGCAAGCGCGGCAATCGCGTCAGCGTGGTTCTCGACGACGACACGGGCCGCATGGAAATCAGCCTGTTCAGCGAGGCCTTCCAGGAGTTCAGTCACCTGCTGGTGAAGGACGAAATCGTCGTGATCTCGGGCGCTCTTCGATACGACGACTTCATCGGCAGCTGGACCGTGAACGCCAAGAACGTGCTGCATATCGATCGGGTCATCGAGTCCCGGGCCAAGAGCCTGGTCCTCAGCATCGCGACGAACGGGCAGGGCGACGCCATCCTCACCCAGCTTCACGATGTATTGCTTCCCTACCGCGAAGGCAGCTGCGATGTGTCGGTGCGCTACGTCGGGACCAGTGCGTCGGCCCGGCTGTCGCTGGGGCCCGAGTGGGCCGTGCGGCCCAGTCGCGAGTTGCGTGACAAGTTGACGGAGCTACTCGGGACCAATAATGTTCGTCTTCTCTACGCACCGACACGGGAACTGAACTGAGGCTGCAATCGCCGCAACAGAACTGCCTATGGATATGAAATTTCTTGATTTTGAGCAGCCCATCGCCGAACTGGAGGCGAAGATCGAGGAGCTGCGCTATGTTGGTGACGATTCCGAGATCAATATTAATGAGGAAGTCGCGCGCCTGAAGGCGAAGAGCGAGTCGCTCACCAAGAGCATCTTCGCGAAACTCAGCCCCTGGCAAATCGCGCGCGTGGCACGCCACGAATCGCGACCCTACACCCAGGACTACCTCAGCCTGATCTCTCCGGATTTCCAGGAGCTGCACGGCGACCGCATGTACGCCGACGACCCGGCGATTATCGGCGGCGTCGGCCGCATCGACGGCCGTGCAGTCATGTTCATCGGTCACCAGAAAGGCCGCGATACGAAGGAGCGTGTGCGCCGCAACTACGGCATGCCGAAACCCGAGGGTTATCGAAAAGCGCAACGCCTTATGCGCATGGCGGAAAAGTTCTCGATGCCGGTTGTGACCTTGATCGATACCCCGGGAGCCTATCCTGGCGTCGGCGCGGAGGAGCGCGGCCAGAGCGAGGCCATTGCGTACAGCCTGTTCCTTATGGCGGGTCTGAAGACGCCGATCATCAGCGTGGTGATCGGGGAAGGCGGCTCCGGCGGCGCATTGGCCATCGGCGTCAGCGATCGTCTGCTGATGCTGCAATACAGCATCTACTCGGTCATTTCCCCGGAAGGCTGCGCCTCGATCCTCTGGAAAAGTGCGGAAAAGGCAGAGGATGCCGCCGAAGCCATGCGCATTACGGCATCGCAACTGAATGAGTTCAACCTGGTCGATGAGGTGCTTGAGGAGCCGCTGGGCGGCGCTCACCGTAACCCGGGTGAAGCCGCGGGGGTCATCCGGAACGCCTTGCTCAAGAGTCTGGACGAACTCGGTTCGATGTCGACAGAGCAGCTACTCGAGGAGCGGCAACGGCGACTCTCGAGCTTCGGCAGATTCAAAGAGGCGTGAGCTTCACCCCTGAGCAGCTGCTCGAGCGACTTGCGGCGTTTGAACAACAGGCCGAGCGCCCGGCCCGCTATCTGATCGCATTCAGCGGCGGTCTGGATTCTTCCGTACTGGCGCATGCGCTGTCCGCCGCCGACATTCCCGTGATCGCGATACATATCGACCACGGGCTGCAACAACAATCCGAAGAATGGAGCCGCCACTGCGAGGCCTTCGCCAGGTCGCTGGGTATCAGCTTCCGCGGCCGGAAGGTGGCCGTGCAGCTGGAGTCGGGAAGGGGCCCGGAGGCGTCCGCGCGCGAAGCGCGGTATAGCGCCCTGCATGCCGAAATGGAGCCCGGCGACTGGCTCATGAGTGCGCACCATCGCGAAGACCAGGCCGAGACCCTGTTGCTCAACCTGGTGCGCGGTAGCGGTCCGGCGGGCATCGCCGGTATCGGTGCGGTGCGCCGCTTCGGTCCGGGCTGGCTGATTCGCCCGCTGCTGTACTTCGATCGGGCCGACCTCGAGGCGTATGCACGGTCCCACGACATTCACTGGATTGATGACCCCTCAAACGCCGACAAGCGCTTTGACCGTAATTTCCTGCGGCACGACGTCCTGCCACGCCTCAAGACGCGCTGGCCGGATATCGCGTTGCGCCTGCAGCGATCTGCGATGCACGCCAGTGAAGCGACGAGCTTGTTGATCGATCTCGCGAGGATCGATCTCGAGGCCCTGGGCGGGCATAGTGAGCGGCTGCCGGTCGCCGCCTTGCTCGCGTTGCCGAGGCCTCGACGGAAGAACCTGATACGGCACGCATTGCGCCTGTGCGGACTGACCTTACCCACGGCGCTGCAGCTCGACGCCATCCTGGACGAAGTCCTGCGTGCGCGTGACGATGCGCAACCGCAGGTGCGCTGGCCCGGCGGTTCTGCCCGGCGTTATCGCGATGGACTGTATTTCCTGCCGGCAGAACTGGCCGACGCCCTGCCGGAAGGCCCGATTTCAGGCAGCAAGATCAGGCTCGGTAACGGACTCGGCATCCTGCACTTCGAACCCGGTGTGGATCGTGGCATCGATCCCGCCCTTGTCGGGCCCAAATTGCGGCTCGAGTCTCGCAAGGGTGGGGAGAAAATTCGCATTGATGGTCAACGACATACGAAGACATTGAAGAAACTACTTCAAGAAGCCGGGATCGTGCCCTGGATGCGTGACCGGGTGCCGCTGGTGTACTCGGGCAATCAGCTTGTCGCGGTCGGTGACCTGTGGATCGCCGACGGCGCGGCGGCATCGCCCGGTGTGGCAGTGCGGTGGAGCGATCGTCCCGCCCTGCATTAGGCATTAGGGTCGTTGTTTACCCACAGGTGATTCGGTAGACTTTAATACCGTCTTTGACCAACGACGGCGCGGAAATCGAAGGGTTGGAAAAAGCACATCGCGAGCCACGCAGTGCTTTGCTCCAACCCTTTGTCGTTTCCAGCTATTTACTTTTGGGCGCGATGCCCTGAGCGCACACATGACATCTTACGTATTCATAACCGGCGGCGTGGTTTCTTCCCTCGGGAAAGGCATCACGTCGGCCTGTCTCGGGGCCATTCTGGAAGCGCGTGGGCTAACGATCAGCATGATCAAGCTCGATCCTTACATCAACGTGGATCCGGGCACGATGAGTCCGTTCCAGCACGGCGAGGTGTTCGTCACTCACGACGGGACCGAGACCGACCTCGACCTCGGTCATTACGAGCGCTTTGTGCGCACGGCCAAGGGTGGACGCCACAGCAACTACACGACGGGTCGCATCTACGAAAGCGTCATCGCCAAGGAGCGCCGGGGTGATTACCTGGGCGCGACGGTACAGGTCATTCCCCACATCACCAACGAGATCAAGGAAGGCGTGAAGAAAGGCGCCGGTAATGCGGATATCTGTCTCGTGGAAATCGGTGGCACGGTGGGTGATATCGAATCGCTGCCGTTCCTGGAGGCCATTCGACAGATGGGTATCGAGCTGGGACGTGACCGTGTCGTATACGTGCATCTCACGCTCGTGCCGTACATCCCGACCAGCTCGGAAATCAAGACGAAGCCAACGCAGCACTCGGTCAAGGAGCTGCGGTCTATCGGTATCCAACCCGATATCCTGGTCTGCCGTTCCGAGAAACCCTTGCCGTCGGACGAGCGCAAGAAGATCGCGCTCTTCACCAATGTGCCCGAGAAAGCCGTTATTTCAGCCTACGACGCCGACGATCTCTACAAAATTCCGGGGATGATGCATGAGCAGGGACTCGACGGCATCGTCACGCAGCAGCTCGGCCTGGATCTGCCGGAGGCCGACCTGCACGAGTGGGACGAGGTTGTGGAGGCGAAGCAAAACCCGACAGCCGAGGTCAACGTGGCCATGGTCGGTAAGTACATGGAGCTGAAAGACTCGTATATCTCGCTGGTTGAGGCGCTGCAGCACGGCGGTATTCACACGCGGACCAAGGTCAGGATCCATTTCGTGGACTCCACCGAGATCGAGAATGAGGGCGTGGACTGCCTGCGTGACATGGATGGCATTGTTGTCCCCGGCGGCTTTGGCGATCGCGGTATCGAGGGCAAGATCGAAGCGGTGCGCTATGCACGAGAAAGCGGTACGCCGTATCTCGGCATCTGCCTCGGCATGCAGGTTGCCGTCATCGAAGCCGCACGCAATCTCGCCGGCCTCGAGGGGGCCATGAGCACGGAATTCGACAGGGGCACGCCGCATCCCGTGGTGGGCCTGATCACCGAGTGGCAGGATGCCGGAGGCAGCACGGAGGAACGCAGCGAGGATTCAGATCTGGGCGGAACCATGCGCCTCGGCGGCCAGCAGGTCCGGCTTGTGGACGGATCGCTCGCCGCGCGCAGCTACGGCGCGACCGATATCGTCGAGCGGCATCGCCATCGATACGAAGTCAACAACAACTACCGGGAGCGACTGTCTGAGGCGGGGCTGGTGTTCTCGGGCCTGTCGGTGGATGACCTTGTCGAAATGGTCGAGTTGCCCAACCACCCGTTTTTCCTCGCCAGCCAGTTCCACCCGGAATTCACGTCGAATCCTCGCGACGGGCACCCGCTCTTCAAGAGCTACATCGCAGCTGTGCGTGAGCACAGCCAGGGCGAGTTGCCGGAGGTGGCCGAAGGATGAAACTCTGCGGTTTCGAGGCCGGTAACGAGCGGCCGATCTTCCTGATTGCGGGCACCTGCGTCGTCGAAAGTGAGCAAATGACGCTCGACACTGCCGGCGCGTTGCAGGAAATCACGAACGAGCTTGGCATTCCGTTCATCTACAAATCGTCCTTCGACAAAGCGAATCGTTCCTCGCGTGACGGCTTTCGCGGCCCTGGCATGGAGGAAGGGCTGCGCATCCTGGGCGAGGTCAAAAAACAGCTGCAGCTGCCGGTCCTGACCGACGTCCACGAGGATACGCCGATGGACGAGGTCGCCGATGTCGTCGATGTGCTGCAGACACCGGCGTTCCTGTGCCGACAGACGAACTTCATCTTGCGCACGGCGGCGACGGGCCTGCCCGTCAATATCAAGAAAGGACAGTTCCTGTCGCCCTGGGAGATGCAGAACGTGGTCGACAAGGCGAAATCGACGGGCAACGACAACATCATGGTGTGCGAGCGCGGCTTCTCGTTTGGCTACAACAACCTGGTGTCGGACATGCGGAGCCTGGCCGTTATGCGTGGCACGGGGGCTCCCGTGGTATTCGATGCGACGCACTCGGTACAGCAGCCGGGCGGTCTCGGCACGGCGTCCGGCGGTAAGCGTGAGTTTATCCCGGTCCTGGCGCGGGCAGCGGCGGCCGCCGGTGTCGCGGGTTTCTTCATGGAGACGCACCCTGATCCGGCGACTGCACTAAGTGATGGTCCTAATGCCTGGCCTCTCGACAAGATGAAAGAATTGCTCGATACGCTCATGTCGATCGACGCGAGCGTCAAACAACGCGGCTACCAGGAGGCCGACTACGGCCTTGGCGTACCTGACTCGCCCTAACAATTGGAATGACAATGATCAAAATTACGGACATTCGTGGTCGGGAAATTCTCGACTCACGCGGCAACCCTACTGTTGAAGCAGATGTGACGCTCGCCGATGGCAGCAGCGCGCGGGCCGGTGTGCCATCGGGCGCCTCGACGGGCACACGTGAAGCGGTCGAATTGCGCGATGGCGACAAGTCGCGTTACCTCGGCAAGGGCGTACGGAAGGCCGTGGCGAACGTGAATGGCGCGCTGCGCGACGCATTGCTCGGCGAGGATTTCGAAAACCAGCGCGCGCTCGACGACTGCATGATTGCGCTCGATGGCAGCGACAACAAGGGCAACCTGGGCGCCAATGCACTGTTGGCCATCTCGCTGGCGACCGCCAAGGCGGAAGCAGCGTCGAAAGGTATTTCGCTGTTCCGTCACCTCGGGAGCAGCACGATGATGCCGGTGCCCATGATGAACATCATCAACGGTGGCGCGCACGCGGACAACAGCGTCGACATCCAGGAATTTATGATCCTCCCCGTTGGCGCCCCGAATTTCGCGGAAGCGCTGCGCTACGGTGCAGAGGTATTCCACAGCCTGAAAAGCGTGCTGAGCGGGAAGGGGCTGAATACGGCCGTGGGTGATGAAGGCGGGTTTGCGCCGGACTTGCCGTCTAACCGTGCGGCCCTCGACACGATCATGACGGCCATCGAGAAGGCAGGGTTCAAGGCCGGCGACGACATCCTGCTGGGTCTCGACGCCGCGAGTTCCGAGTTCTACAAGAACGGTGTCTATGACCTCGAGTCGGAAGGGCGGCAGTTCGATGCGGCCGGATTCACTGACTATCTCGCCGAGTTGGCCGATGCCTACCCGATCATCACGATCGAGGACGGCATGGACGAGAGCGACTGGGATGGCTGGCGCCTGCTGACCGAAAAGCTGGGCGATCGCGTCCAGATCGTGGGTGACGACCTGTTTGTGACCAATACCTCGATCCTGCGACGCGGTATCGATGAGAAGATCGGCAATTCGATCTTGATAAAACCCAACCAAATCGGTACCTTAAGCGAAACTCTTGATGCCATTACTATGGCTGATGACGCAGGGTTCAGCGCGGTGATCTCGCACCGGTCCGGCGAAACGTCGGATGCGACGATTGCCGATATCGCGGTGGGCACCCAGGCGACGCAGATCAAGACCGGGTCCCTGTCCCGGTCTGACCGCATCGCCAAGTACAACCAGCTGCTGCGCATCGAAGAGGAACTGGGCGAAGTGGCAGGGTATGCGGCTCGTGACGCGTTTTCCGTAAAGCTCG
Organism: uncultured Woeseiaceae bacterium; assembly: GCA_945787845.1. GTDB lineage: Bacteria > Pseudomonadota > Gammaproteobacteria > Steroidobacterales > Woeseiaceae > UBA1847. Next base: position 118,613 of record CALZJH010000002.1, read on the forward strand.
GATAGCAACGCGATAGCAGCCAATTTTGGGGAAGCAATGAGCGGTTCACGCTGGTTACTGGTTTTGTTGGCACTCGCCGGGCTCGGTCTGCAGGCCGAGCTCTGGCTGTCCGAGGACGGCTACCGCAAGACCATCAAGCTGCGCACGGCGGTCGCCGAGCAGCGCGAACTGAATGAAGCCCTGCGCGAACGCAATGCCGCCCTCGATGCTGAGGTGGTCAACCTCAAGCAGGGTCGCGACGCGGCGGAGGAGCGCGCCCGTACCGACCTCGGCATGATCGGCCAGTCAGAGACCTTCTACCAGGTCGTGCCAGTCGCCAGCTCGTCCAACTAGGTTCCCTCATGCCACTCCCTGACTGGGCCCGCGCACACGGCGGCCCGCTGCTTGCCGCCGGGATTCGTTCGCAGCCGGAAGACTTCCAGGTCACCGAGGAACTCGGCTACGCGTTCTCAGGCGATGGCGAGCACGACTTCCTCTGGATTGAAAAAAACGGCGCGAACACCGAATGGGTCGCGAGGCAACTCGCGCGTCATGCCGAGGTTCCGGCTAAAGACATCGGTTATTCCGGCCTGAAAGACCGGCATGCTGTGACCCGGCAGTGGTTCAGCATCCCGCGCTGGCACGCGCCCGACTGGCAGGCCCTCGACATCGACGGCGTCAGGGTCCTCGACGTCCAGCGTCATCAAAAGAAGCTGCGCCGCGGCGCGCACAAGGCGAATGCCTTTCGCATTGTGCTGCGCGCGAAGCAGCTGTCCAAGCACTCGGCGGCGCTTGAACAACGCATGCGGTTGATACAGGAGCAGGGCGTGCCGAATTACTTCGGCGAGCAGCGCTTTGGTCGTGCGGGCAACAACCTGGAACTCGCTGATGGGTTTGCGGCTGGCAAGCGGCTGCCGCGGCACAAGCGCAGTATTGCGATCTCGACGATGCGTTCGCTGGTTTTCAACGAGCAGCTCGACGAACGCGTTCGCGCAGGAACCTGGAACCAGGTGCTCGCCGGCGACAAGGCGAACCTCGATGGAACCAACAGCGTTTTTGATGTTGAAACAGTCGATGAGGATTTGCGTCGTCGCTGCAAGACCCTGGATATTCATCCGGCCGGCGTGCTTATTGGAGACGGTTCGACTCGCGGTCCTGATGCCTGGCTGGCCGCCCTGGCCAAGGCACGCGTCGAACCGGGGACAAGGGGCCTGCGTCTGCGTGTCGGTGACCTGGCATGGGGCATAACCGACGATGCCGTGGAATTGTCATTCCGTCTCGGCCGCGGCGCTTTTGCGACCGTGGTCCTGAGGGAGTTGGTTACGGTCGAGGATGTGTCCAGAAGAAGCGGGCACTCCCAAACAGTGCCACGGCCAGGCTGACGTCCAGCATGACCACACCAAGCAGAGCGGGATAGGAACCGAGCGCGAGCCTGGAGAGCACGGCGGCAAACAGCACCATCGTTGCGAGAAACAGGTAAAAGCGGGTTCTGAATGCCTGCCATGGGCGCGGCTCGTCCAGCGCCGCAATCCTGTCGAGGTTTCTGCGGCAGAACCGCCCAAAAATGAAGTGAGCCTTGAGGGCGCCGATCAGGATAGCCGCGATCACGGCTATCCATGACCAGGTACTGCCCGGTCGCAACATTTCGGCCGCGGCAAAGAGCTCGCGGGCCTTCAAGGCCAAGATTATTGCGCCGCCAAGCCAGATCGTTCCGGCGATGACCTTTAGCGTGGATTTTGAAGTCTGAGACACGGTAGTGATTATATAACTAATTGACTTATATAAAAAAAATATGATCGACCCAGCCTGCAACAGAACGCAGTTGCCGAGCCAGTTGAACGTCCGCAATGCTGCGGGAAGCGGCGGCTCGCATGATAGTCTTTATATGGCTGCTTTTGATCCAAAGCAGACGTTGGTTTCTTTCGTCAGTTCAGGAGTGCGCGCATGAAACTTGACCATTCCACCTGTCTTTCCTGCGGGCTGCTGTTGACGTTGGTCATGTTCGGAAACGCTGCCGCCGAAATCGTAGTGGGCGATCGTAGTGTGAGCTGTGCCGAGGACCCGGCCTGTATTAACCGCCTTCACCCCGACATCCCAATGGTTGCCAAAGCGGATCCCGGCGAGCGCATCGTATTCCTCGGCCGCGATGCTTTTGACCTGACCCTCGACCCGGACAAGTTCTCAATCGCGAAGACCATACCCCGAGAAGGGGTCGGCATTGTCCATGCACTGACCGGGCCGGTCTTTATTAACGGCGCGGAAGCGGGCGATGTGTTAGCAGTAACCATCGAGGGGCTCGAGCCTGACGATGTCGGCTGGACCGAGGCTGGACCATTTGGGTTCGCCGGCGATCAGTTCGGAACAGATGAGCGATTCATCGTATGGCGCATCAATGGCGATTTTGCCACTAGCGATGCTCTGCCGGGCGTGCGTATTCCGAACGCGAGTTTTCCAGGCGTCGTCACGACCTTACCCGGCGAAAAGTTGCTCGCCGATGTGCTGGCGCGAGAGGCTCAGCTGCTCGAATCGGGCGGCGCCGTGATGAACCCCGATCCCGACGAGGCAGAGCCGGCAATGCTGTGCGGAGTGGAAGGGACGAAATCGTCGGAGTGCCTCCGGACGATTCCGCCACGTGAGCACGGGGGCAACATGGACATCCGCTATATCACGACCGGTACCACCGTGTACCTGCCGTGTTTCATCGATGGCTGCGGTCTGGCGGTTGGTGACTTCCACTACGCGCAGGGCGATGGAGAGGTGGCAGGCACGGCGATCGAGATGGGCGGCAGGATGACAGTCACCGCCCGCGTAGTCGAGAGCCCACCCGATTTGTCTTACGGCCCTCACTATGAGGGCCCGGCGTCGGTGTTGAGGATACCGTCAGAGCGCTTTTACGCCGTGACCGGTTTCCCGATCAAGGAAAAAGGCGACGTACCCGCAGACCTCGCCTACCTCGACTCCCCAAAAATTGCGGGTCTAAGCAACCTGTCGAGCGATATCAATCTTGCGGCACGAAATGCGCTGGCCGCCATGATTGACCACATCGTGTCGGAGTATGGTTATGACCGGACGCAGGCCTACATGATCGCGAGTGTTGCTGTCGATATGCGGATCGGCCAGTTGGTTGACGTTCCAAACGTCGGCGTAACCGCGGTACTACCGTTGGACATTTTTGTCGGGCGCGATTGACCCTATTTTCGAATGACTCGTACGGCTGCTTCTGGCCGAGTCCAGCCTGTCGAGTTACTTCACTAGCCGACCTGGCGGGGATAAGTTAGCAGTAGCGCTCCAACCTGCAGCCCATCGTAGAGCACATGCGCAATGATCAGGGGCAGCAGTCGACGGCGATGGAAGTAGAAAGCGCCTATCACGATACCCTTGATGGCAATCGTAACGATACCGTACGGGCCCTGGCTCCAGTGCGTTACGCCGACCAGCACTGCGGCAATCAGGATAACCATCGAAATCCAGAGTTTGCTCGCCGAGAACGACCATAACTCGGACAGCAAGAATGTCCGCACCAGCTCTTCGTACAGTGCGATGCCTATCCAGAGGACGGGACCGAACCAAAGCACAACCATCCACGGACTTTCCCGCATGTCCAGCATCAATCCCAGGAGCTCTCGGTTTGGCGTGAAGGCCAGAAGGTCGCTCAATGTGAATCGTGCGGCGAAGAACAGCACAAAGTAAATCACCGTAAGCACGATCCCCCAGGCGATATCGGTGACGATGCCACCTTCTCCGGAGTTCAGAGCAGATAAATGCTCTCCGAGGAAAAAGTGCTTCAGTAACCAGATCACGAGGATCCCGAGGCCGCCAAACACCAACGGATAGACAATCAGTTCGATCGAAGCGAAGCCGGTCGACTGGTGCATCCTGTACCAGACCATCAACACAGCGGGAGCGCCGGCAACGGCCAGGAGCGCAATCAGTCGCCTTGCTCCTACGCGTTTAGCCTCGTGCCTGTCGAGATCGAATGCCACGGTTGTCAGGTTCGCTGCAGTAGCACGTAGACCGCGCCGGTGCCGCCATCGACCTGCCGAGTCGAAACGAATGCGAGCACACTGTCCCATTTGCGCAGCCAGCGATTGACGGCGTTCTTCAGGACGGGACCGCGATCGCCGGACCCCAGCCCTTTGCCGTGAACCACGCGGACACAGTACTTGCCCTGGGAGGCGCTGTAGTCGATAAAGTCAGCCAGGCGCTGCCGGGCTTCATCGACGGTCATGCCGTGCAGGTCGATCTCGGCTTGTACGCTGTAGCCGCCACGCTGAAGTTTGCGCATGGTGCGTTTGCCGACGTGCTGGCGGTGGAAGCGCAGGGCCGCTCCATAGCCATGCTCGAGCGTGTCGATGTCGTCCTGGAGACTCTCGGCGAGGGCCTGCCGCTCGTCCGCCTTGGTAAACCGGGCTTTGGGCTTCGGTCTGGTCTTTGCCTCGGGCACGCGCTTTTCGGCCCGCAAGGGCTTTGCGCCTCGAATTGCGCGTCGAAAGTCGTCGATGTCTTTCTCGTTCACAGCCGGTATAGTGTGCGCGTCTTACAAGCCAATCAAGGCTGCGCGCGTCGAATTCCAGAATGGAAAGCCTATCCTAGAATGAAAATCCTCGTAAGTAACGACGACGGGTATCTCGCCACGGGAATCAATGCACTGATCGATGCGCTCGAACAGGTCGCCGATGTCGTCGTGGTGGCGCCGGACCGCAATCGGTCGGCGGCCAGCAACTCACTGACGCTGTCGACGCCGCTGCGGGTGTCGCAATACGGCGAGAATCGCTTCAAGGTTGACGGTACGCCGTCGGACTGTGTGCACCTCGCGGTGACGGGCCTGCTCGATGAAGAGCCCGACCTGGTCGTCTCCGGGATCAATCACGGCGCGAACCTCGGGGACGACGTGATTTACTCCGGCACGGTGGCGGCCGCGATGGAGGGAAGATTCCTGGGGTTGCCGACGATTGCCGTGTCGCTGGTCGGGAAGACCCTGGTCGGCGCCAAGCTGACGCATTTCGAAACGGCCGCGAAGGTGGCGGTAGAACTCGTCGACAAGATCGAACGGGCCGGGCTGGCTCCGGACACGGTGCTCAACGTCAATGTCCCGGATCTCCCCTATGAGGAGCTCAATGGAATTCGCGCTACGCGGCTCGGCTTCCGCCACAAGTCGGAGCAGATCCTGAAAGACACCGACCCGTATGGCCGTCCGATCTACTGGGTCGGCCCGGCGGGTGAGGGTCAGGACACGGGCGAGGGCACGGACTTCCACGCCATTGCCCAGGGTGCCGCCGCGGTCACGCCGCTAAAGGTAGATCTGACCCGGCACGAAGCGGTACCCGATATCGCCAAGTGGCTGAAGAAGTGATCGACGTTCGGAAGGGCATCGGCATGACCTCGGCGCGCACCCGCGATCGCCTGGTGCAGCGACTGCGGGACCAAGGTATCCGCAACACAGCCGTGCTGGAGCAGATCCGCAATGTACCGCGGCATCTGTTCGTCGATGAAGCGCTGGCGAGCCGGGCGTACGAGGACACGGCGCTGCCGATCGGCCTCGGCCAGACGATCAGCCAGCCCTACGTTGTGGCGCGCATGACCGAGGCGCTGCTCGATGGCTTCGAGGGAGAAAAGGTGCTCGAGGTCGGGACAGGCTGCGGCTACCAGACGGCCGTGCTGGCGCCACTCGTCAAGAAGATCTACACGATTGAGCGCATACCCGAACTGTTGCGGAAGACCCGGCAGAGGTTGCGCGATCTCGATATCTACAACGTGCAGTTCAAACCCGGCGACGGCTGGGAGGGCTGGCGCAAATATGGCCCCTACGACGGCATTATCGTCACGGCCGCGCCCGATGAAGTCCCCGAGAAACTACTGGAGCAGCTGGCACCGGGCGGGAGGCTGATTATTCCCGTTGGTCCGCCGGGCATTCAGGATCTCGTCAAAATCACGAAGCGCGACGATCACTTCGAGCAGGTCTCACTCGGCGCGGTCAGTTTTGTACCACTGGTAAAGGGGCGCTCATGACCTTGTTCAGGCCCTGGTATGACCGCGTGCTGCGCTGGTCGCGGCACAAACATGCGGAGCGCTATCTTGGTGCCATGAGTTTCGCGGAGTCGTCGTTCTTCCCGATCCCCGTCGACGTCATGCTGGCGCCGATGTGCCTCGCGGACAGGGAGCGGTGGGCACGCTACGCGCTGATTGCCACAGTGTTTTCGGTGCTCGGCGGCCTGGGCGGCTATGCCATCGGTTGGGGAATGTTCGAGGCGATCGAGCCATGGCTCCGTGAGTCGCACTACTGGGACGCTTACCTGACGGCCAGGAGCTGGTTCGATGACTACGGTGTCTGGGTCGTCTTCGTCGCCGGCTTTTCGCCGATTCCCTACAAGGTCTTCACAATTGCTGCTGGTGTTGCGGCGCTGAGCCTGCCCGGGTTCTTCATCGGGTCGCTGATAGGGCGCGCCGCGCGCTTTTTCCTGGTCGCGGGACTGGTGCGTATGGGCGGCAAGCGCTTCGAGTCGACGCTGTCGAAGCATATCGAGCGGATCGGCTGGGCACTGGTCGCCGTTACTGTGATTGTTATTGCGTGGCTTATGATGCGGGGCTAATGAGCTTCCGCGTTTGCATCATTCTGTTCCTTTCCCTGGCGCTCGCGTCTTGCGGGGGGCGTTCGACGTGGCAGGACACGCCGCAGACACATATTGTACGCAGGGGCGAGACGCTGTTTTCCATCGCCTGGCGATACGGCAAGGATGCGGACTCGCTCGCGAGCTGGAACCGCCTGGGGGATGGCTCGCTGATCCATCCCGGCCAGGTCATTCGGCTGACGCCGCCGAGCGGAGCGAGTAGCCGGAGCACCGCGAGCAGCAGTTCTCCAAGGCCGTCCACGCGGCCGCTGCCGCCGATCCCGGCCCAGCCCAGCCCACGGTGGACCTGGCCTACGAGCGGTCGAATCAATGTCGAATTTGGCGCAAAGCCCGGCCCGGGAACCGGTGTCCTGATCAATGGCCGAGTCGGGCAGCCCATTACTGCTGCGGCTTCGGGACGCGTGGTATACGCGGGAAGTGGACTGATCGGATACGGGCAGCTTATTATTCTTAAACATAATGACACCTACCTGAGTGCCTACGGGTACACCGCGTCGCTAAGGGTCAAAGAGGGACAAGAAGTAAAAAAAGGCCAGCGTATAGCGACGATGGGGGAGGGGCCGGAACGCAAGCCGCGACTGCATTTCGAGATCAGGCGCAATGGCCAGCCGGTTAACCCGCGACAGTTTCTGCCAGCGAGGTAACTGACACGATCTCAGGCAAAAGCGCCTTGTCACAGACTGGGGGGTTTGTTTTGGGACAGTTGCTGGATCCAACACGACAGTACCTCGACGAGATCGGCATCTCGCCGCTGCTCACTGCCGACGAAGAAAAAATGTACGCACGCCGTGCGCAGCGCGGCGATGAAGCGGCGCGTCAGCGAATGATCGAAAGCAATCTGCGGCTGGTCGTGAAAATCGCACGACGCTATATCAATCGAGGATTACCGCTGCTTGACCTCATTGAGGAAGGGAACCTCGGCCTGATCCATGCGGTGAAAAAGTTCGATCCCGAGCGGGGATTTCGCTTTTCCACGTACGCGACCTGGTGGATTCGCCAGACGATTGAACGCGGCATCATGAACCAGTCGCGAACGGTGCGGCTGCCCATTCACGTCATCAAGGAAATCAATTCCTGTCTGCGCGCTACGCGACGCTTGCGACAGGAACTCGATCGTGCACCGTCCATGCAGGAACTGGCCGAGCATCTCGAGCGCGATGTCGCGGATGTCGAACGATTGATGGGATTGCACGAACGGGTCACGCTCAGAAACAGCAGCCGCGACAATGAAGGTGAAGGGCCGGTTGAGCGGCTGCGTGCGCGGCGCTCGGCCGAGCCGTCACGTTGCGCGCAGCAAGAGAACATAAACCATATCGTTGAACACTGGGTCTGTGAGCTAAATGAGAAGCAACGCGAGGTGGTTGAACGCCGCTTCGGCCTGCATGGGTATCGCCGTGCGACACTCGAACAGATTGGCAATGAAATCGGCGTCACACGTGAGCGGGTGCGCCAGATTCAACTCGACGCACTGAAGAATTTGCGAGAAATGCTGGAAAGTAATGGCATCTCGGGTGACGTAGTTCTGGATTGACGCCTACAGGTAGAGCACGGCCGCCACCTTGCGTGACTCATTCGCAAGGACATTGAACGTCCGCGCAGCGGCCGCGGTGTCCATGGTTTCGAAGCCGATTCCCTTGCGCGCAAACGCGAAGGTCAGTTCCCGCGGCGGGAAGATGTTGCTCGCGCCAGTGCCCAGCAGGACAATCTCGGGTTCCGAGCTGAGAATGGTCTCGAAATCAGCCTCAGACAGGTCGGCAACACGTTTGCTATGCCACGGGCCAAGCAGCTCCTCAGGGGTCAGGGCAATCGATTCGGCATACGAATCCTCATTGACGTGAATCGCCGTCTCGGAAACACTGCGTACCACGAGCTTGGCTGACAATTCTCTTGTGAATTTCATTAGCGCTTCCCTTACCATCGACGCCACATCGTGAACGGATCATATGACAAAACCGCTGCGGTCGTCGTGCTGCCACCCCTGCGGGGCGGGCGCCTGTCTGACAAGTCGCTGCGCGCATGGCTGGCGCAGTCCGACCTGAGCGCGTCGGACAGGCCGCAAGAGCTACTGGCCGCCATTCTCAGTGAGCTGGGTTTGCCCTACCCGGACGAGGGCCTGGCTGCGCTACGCATGTGGGGGCAGACCGGTGATCGGCCGACGGTGTGGATTGCGGCGGCGGACCCCGTGTACCTGGAACCGAGGCTTGATCACCTGCGACTGCATGCGCTGCAGCGCAGGGGCATTCCGCCCTCCGATCTCCGGCCGTTGTTCGACCACCTTCAGGAGACGCTGGCTGAAGACCAGCGCTATGGCTTCGCCCGGCTGGGCATCTGCGGATACCTGCGGGCGGAAGAACCCATCTCGACGGCCATGGTGCCTGCCTACGTCATCGATCAGCGCGAGCCAGGGGAATTCCTGCCGACCGGCGAGCACACTGTCATGCACCGCAATATTTTGAGTGAAATCGAGATGGCGCTGCACGAACACCCCGTGAATGTTCGTCGTACCGAGGAAGGCAAGGCACCGGTTAATTCCCTGTGGCTTTGGGGCGGCGGCAACGCGCCGCAAAAGATCACGCGACCACAGCCGCCCATCTTCACTGACGACCCGCTGCTTCTCGGGTACTGGGAGAGCGCGACCGCGGTCGCGGACCTGTGGCCGGGAGACTTTGCCGCCTGCGCCGAAGCCTCGCTGCACGGATTTGTTGCAGTAACGCCGGAAGACGATATGACACCCGAATCCTTGATTGGGTACCTGCAGGAATTGCGGGAACTCCTGCGCCAAAAACGCATCAGCCGGCTGATCCTGCTGTCCCGCGATGGCTTGCGAGCCGAGGTTCGCCGCTCGGATACGCTCAAGTTCTGGCGCCGCGACAGCGAGCTGCTGGCATGACCGGGCAGCGTGTCAGGCCGATCGTCGCTCGTCCGATGCCCAGCGCCAGGAATATGGCGGCGCTCGGCGATATCGATCCATTGCATGCAAGGCTGTACGCAATGCGCGGGCTGACGGAAGCGAGCCAACTCGATTATGGCCTGGCAAAGCTTGCGCCCGTGGGTGCACTGGAGAGCGTTGACACCGCCGCTGAGCTCGTGATTGCGAACCGCGACCGGAAGATCATCGTGATCGGCGACTTTGACGTTGACGGCGCGACCAGTACCGCGCTGGTGCTGCGCTGTCTGCGCGACTTCGGTTTCACCGATGTCGAGTACCTCGTACCCAATCGCTTTGAATATGGCTACGGCCTGACACCCGAGATCGTGCAGGTGGCCGCGCGCAGCTCGCCGGCACTGCTGATAACGGTCGACAATGGTGTGTCGAGTGTTGCGGGCGTCGCCCAGGCAAACCAGCTCGGCATTCCGGTCCTTGTTACAGATCATCACCTGCCTGCCGAGGAACTCCCGGACGCCGCCGTTATCGTCAATCCGAATCTCGAAGGCAGTCGATTTCCAAGCCGCAACCTTGCCGGAGTCGGCGTTGCCTTTTATGTGATGGCGCGAGTTGGCCGCCTGCTTGAAAAGCAGGGCGTCGAGGGAGCCGCCAGGGTACCTGCCAGGTACCTCGACCTTGTTGCGCTGGGAACGGTTGCGGACGTGGTGCCGCTCGACCATAACAACCGGGTACTCGTGCAACAGGGTCTGATGCGTATTCGGGCGGGGCGCTCGGTCGTCGGAATTCAGGCGCTCCTGAAACAAGCGGGCAGGCAGGGCGCGCGTTGTGTCAGCACCGATCTCGGATTCGCGGTGGGGCCACGCATCAATGCGGCTGGTCGGCTGGAAGATATTTCAATCGGCATCGAGTGTCTGCTGACCGATGACTTCGATACGGCAATGAAGCATGCGCAGACACTCGACCGAATCAACAGTGAACGCCGTGACATCGAGGCGACCATGCGGGAGCAGGCTTTCGCTTATGTCGACAGGCTCGGGTCACAGCGCTGGCCTGCCTGCGTCTGTGTGTACGACACGACCTGGCACCAGGGCGTCGTGGGACTGATTGCGGCGCGCGTCCGCGAGCGCTGCCACCGACCCGTCATCGCATTTGCGCGCGAAGACGAGACGTTCCTGAAAGGGTCGGCGCGTTCCATCCAGGGCGTTCATATTCGAGATCTTCTCGAGGCCGTGTCCGCGACGCACCCGGGCATGATCGAAAAATTCGGCGGTCATGCCATGGCTGCCGGGCTGACGATTTCCGCCGCTGCGCTGGAGTCGTTCAGGGAGGCCGCGGCGGAACAGATGGCGCGACTCTATCCACGCGCGGATTTTAGCGGAGTGATCGTGACGGACGGTCAGCTGCCGGGGGATGCCATAAACCTCTCATTTGCGCGTTCGCTGCGCGATGCCGGGCCCTGGGGTTCGGCATTCCCCGAGCCGCTGTGGAGTGGCGACTTCTCGATCGTTGAGCAGCGTACGGTCGGGGAAAGCCATCTCAAGCTCAGGGTGCGCCCGGCGGGCGGCGGCGGCATTGTGGACGCGATCGCATTTAACCAGGCGGGTCCGGTTTACCGGGGCAACGTCCAACTCGCATTCAGGCTCGACGTTAACGAATATCGCGGTATCGAAAACCCGCAACTTGTCGTCGAGCAAATCGCTCCTCTAAGCATGGCCGACGCGTGCTAACATCGCGCCTTTTCCGCAGCAACCAACCAGCGAAACCCTCATGGAAACCAGCCCGATTAAACAGACGATTGCCGACCTCGCCGAACGCTCCGATGCGTTGAGGAGGTATCTTTGACTATGAGGCCAAGGCGGAACGCCTGACCGAAGTTCAGCGCGAACTGGAACAACCCGATGTCTGGAGTGAGCCTGAGCGCGCACAAGCGCTGGGGCAGGAACGTGCGAAGCTGGAGCAGGTTGTCGAAGGGCTCGACGAGATCAGCACGGGACTCGATGACGCGAGTGAACTTCTTGATATGGCGATTGACGAGGACGATGACGACACGATTAATGAAGTTGTCAACGATCTCGCGAAGTACGAAAAAATTGTCGGCGGGCTGGAATTCCGGCGCATGTTCTCGGGAGAGATGGATGCCAACAATGCCTACGTCGATATTCAGTCCGGCGCCGGAGGAACCGAAGCGCAGGATTGGAGCGAGATGCTGCTGCGCATGTACCTGCGTTGGGCAGAGGGCCATGGCTTCAAGGCGGAGGTCATCGAAGCGTCCGCCGGCGAAGTTGCCGGAATCAAAAGCGCGACCATCTACATTATGGGCGAGTACGCCTATGGCTGGCTGCGCACAGAGACCGGCGTGCATCGCCTAGTGCGCAAGTCGCCGTTTGATTCAGGCAACCGACGACACACGTCGTTTGGCTCGGTATTCGTATCGCCCGAGGTGGATGACAACATCGATATCGAAATCGATCCCTCGGATCTGCGCATCGATGTCTATCGGGCGAGCGGTGCCGGTGGCCAGCACGTGAACCGTACCGAATCGGCTGTGCGCATTACGCACTTGCCGACCAATACCGTCGTCCAATGCCAGAACGATCGCTCGCAACACAAGAACAAAGCGACGGCTATGAACCAGCTTAAGGCCAAGCTCTACGAACTCGAGCTGCAGGAGCGTCGCTCTGCCGCGGCCGAGGTAGAAGAAGGCAAGTCGGATGTCGGCTGGGGCAGCCAGATTCGCAACTACGTGCTGGACCAGAGCCGTATCAAGGATTTGCGTACCGGCGTCGAAACCGGTAACACTCAGGCAGTTCTCGATGGCGGCCTGGATGCCTTTATCGAAGCCAGTCTCAAGCAGGGACTGTAAAACCAAGACGGAAGATTTGTGAGCAACGACAAGCAACAAGACGAAAACAAACTGATCGCCGAACGGCGGGCCAAGCTCGACGCACTTCGGGAGCAGGGCAATGCGTTCCCGAATGACTTTCGGCGCAACGCGATCGCCGAGGAACTGCACCAGACCTTTCATGCGCACGACAACGACGCGCTGGCCGAGGAACAGGTCGAAGTCAGCGTGTCCGGCCGCATGATGCGCAAGAACGTCATGGGCAAGGGTAGCTTCATTGGATTGCAGGATCGCTCCGGCAGAATCCAGGTCCGCGTCGAGCGCGACCGCTTACCCGAGGGCGTCTACCAGGCGTTTAAGAAGTGGGATGTCGGCGATATCGTTGGTGCCAGGGGCGTGCTGATGCGGACCCAAAAAGGTGAGCTCACGGTCCTGGCGGACGAGATTCGCCTGTTGACCAAATCGCTACGGCCGCTTCCCGAGAAGTGGGCTGGATTGTCAGACCAGGAGACGCGCTACCGCCAGCGCTACGTTGACCTGATCATCAACGAGTCGAGCCGTGAGATCTTCCGCAAGCGTTCCCAGGTTATCTCTTACATGCGTGGCTTCCTCGAGTCGCTGGACTTTCTCGAGGTTGAAACGCCGATGATGCAGGTTACGCCCGGCGGTGCGATCGCGCGGCCGTTCAAGACCCATCACAACGCACTCGACATGCCGTTGTATTTGCGTATTGCGCCCGAGCTGAACCTGAAGCGCCTGGTCGTTGGCGGTTTCGATCGCGTTTACGAGATCAATCGAAACTTCCGTAATGAGGGTGTATCGACTCAGCACAATCCCGAATTCACGATGCTCGAGGCGTATCGAGCTTACGCCGACTACAACGACTGGATGGACACGACCGAAGCGATGCTCCACGGCATGGCTGAAGCCGTCAACGGGACGACGATCGTCGAGTACCAGGGCGAGCGCTTCGATTTTGGCAAGAAATTTACGCGCATGACGGTCGAAGAGGCGATCGCGAAATACAATCCCGACTTCGACATGTCAAAAGTCCGGGACCGTGATTACCTGGCGGCGTACTGCGAGAAGCTCGGCATTCACGTCAAGGGCAACTACGGTCCGGGCAAGCTGCAGACCGAGATTTTCGACGAGACCGGTGAGGCGCAGCTTCGCGAGCCGACGTTCATTACGCAGTACCCGGCGGAGGTGTCGCCGCTCGCCCGCAAGAACGACGAGGATCCCTTCGTTACCGACCGCTTCGAGTTGTTCATTGCAGGGCGCGAAATCGCGAATGGTTTTTCCGAGCTCAACGATTCTGAAGAACAGGCTGAGCGTTTTCGTGCCCAGGTCGAAAACGCCGCATTCGGCGACGACGAGGCGATGTCCTACGATCATGACTACATTCGTGCGCTCGAATACGGTCTGCCGCCGACGACGGGCATTGGTATCGGTGTCGACCGGCTGGTCATGCTGCTGACGGACTCGCCGTCGATCCGCGACGTACTGCTGTTCCCGCACATGCGTCCCGAAGTCTTCGAGTAGGATCAACCCTGCCTCCCCGGGCACGGTCGCCTCACCTGCGAGAGGCGAGTTTGGTCTATACTGGTGACGGAGTGAAATCCGAAAATAAGAATAAGACAATCAACCTCGGGGGCGACTATGAAAAAAATACTCAGCTTATGTTTAATTGGCTGCCTGTGCCTGTTCCTGGGCACAGCGAATGCGAACCCACACGGGATGCCCAAACGCGGCATGAACCCGGATGCAGCGCAAGAGCTGCGGGATGCCAATGTCGACAAGTATTACGGCCAGTTCAAACCGGCGTTTTCCACTGATGCAGGTGGCGGCTGGACCAAACACACGTTTGACCCGGGTGCGTCTTTTGACGGTCCGCTATGCATTGCCGGAACGCCATATTCGGTGTTCACCAAGAAACGCAGTCCGTCCAATGTCCTGATCATGCTGCAGGGCGGCGGTGCCTGCTGGCAGGATTTTTACAACTGCAATGTTCTTTCTGAAGACCAGGAACCGCCACCTCCGCCTTTGGGCATCTGGGACGATGTATCCGGTCTGAATCCGCTTGACGACTGGTCCGTCGTCTACATGCCGTACTGCGACGGCTCGGTGTTCTCCGGTGACAACGACGTCATCGACCCGTCCTGGCAGGCGTTTATCGAAGCCAGCCTGGGTCTGCCGGCCGGTACGGGGCCGCTGGTGCGATTCCATCGTGGCCTGCGCAACGTAACGGCAGGCGTCAACGTGGCGAAGGACATGTTCCCGCATGCCAGCCGCATCGTCGTGGCCGGGTCGAGTGCCGGCGGTGTCGGTGCAACCGCGTTCGCGCCATTTCTTACGCGCAAGGCCTATGGCAACAAGGCGGAACTGACGGTCTTTAATGATGCCGGCCCTGTCGCGATCAACCTGGCAGATACGGGCGCCATTGCCGCGCGCGCTGCGGACTGGAAGTTTGGCCAGTTCTATCCTGCCAGCTGTACGCAATGTGATGACCAGGGGCAGGGCACTGCGCTCATCAAGTGGCGTCTCGCGAATGACAGCACGATTCGGGAGGCCTTCTACTCGACCGACTTCGACCTGACCAACCGTTTCTTCATGAAACTGGTTCCACCGTTTGTCGATTTCGAGGTAGGCGGGCAGATCTACCGCGACCTGATTATCAGAGAGCACGGAGAAATCCACGACCTGTATCCGGATCGTTACAAGCGCTTCATCCGCGCCAACCAGTTCTCACATACGGCATTGCAGACCTTTGATTTCTACGAATCAGCCAACGGCGTGCCGCTGTATTTCTGGCTGGGCCAGTTCCTTGCAGACGGTCCGGGCTGGACGGATATCGTCGAGTAACGCGGGCGAGCCGAGAGAGTGGGTCAGAGGTAAGGAAGCGCCATGTGCTGCAACGAGGCACCGCTGATGGATAGCGGTGCCTCGGTCTTGTCCAGCGGCACCACCGCGAGCAGGCTCGACCCCGCGACATTGAGAACCTCGCCGATATCGCGTTCGCCATCGGATACCTTTGCCCCGATAGCCGGCGTGCCCTCACAGGTGAAACGCTGCAGGCGGCGCTTGGTTGCACCCTTGTAGTGCGTACGAGCGACGATTTCCTGCCCCGGGTAGCAGCCCTTATCCATACTGATCGCGTCAAGCAGGTCGAGATTCAGCATGTGGGGCGTGAAAAGCTCCATTTGTGCACGCCCGACATACGGATAGCCGTGCTCGATGAGAAACGCGGGATCCACGGTCTGGCCCTCGTCGACGACCTCGAAATCGACCTTGGCGCGAAACCGGAACAGGGTCAGGCGCTTCACAATGTCCTCCGCCGTATCGGCCGGCGCCGACAGGCAATAGCCATCCGCCGTCTTACCGACCGTGCCGAACCAGATCACACGGCCCTTGGGGTTACACCAGGCCGCGAGAATCTCGCCCTCTGATTCGAGACGCCGCAGGTCGTTGGTCAATTGCGCCTGGAGAAACTCGAAGGCGTCGGCGCCTGTCACGGAAATAGTCAGAATCGGATGCATACTAAAGTAGTCAAATGTAGATACTGCAGGTTGTTCAAGGCTCTGGCATACTCTCGCCATGAGCGCAAAGGACCCCAAGAATAAGGCTGAAACGGCCGATTCCAAGAGCGACCCTGAACCGGATGATACCGCAGCGGAGTCCACAGAGCGGCCGAAAGAGATCGGCGGCCGTGGCGGCCTGGACCCTACCCGCTATGGAGATTGGGAAAAATCCGGGCGCTGTATCGATTTTTGACCAAGAAGTTACCTCATGACTAATCACGACAGGCCTTTGTCGCCTCATATCTCGATCTATCGCTGGCCGGTCACGATGGCCTCGTCGATACTCCATCGGGCCACCGGCCTCGCCATGGCGGCGGGTTTCATCGTCCTGGTCGGCTGGTTGTTCGACGCAGCCTCCGGACCGGCCGTTTATGCAAAATTCATGGAGGTCATGGACTCGACCGTTGGCCTCGTTTTGCTGATCGGCTGGAGTTTTGCCTTCTTTTATCATCTCTCGAACGGTATTCGGCACCTTGTCTGGGATACGGGTCGTGGCTTCGAGATAGACCGGGCAACGGCCTCCGCGTGGTTCGTGATTGTGCTGTCCGTCGTGCTGACCGCCGCGTTCTGGTGGGTGGCGTTATGAGCCTGCGTTCACCGCTCGGTCGGGTACTTGGCCTGGGGTCTGCGAAAGACGGCACGTCACACTGGTGGGGCCAGCGCGTCTCGGGCCTTGCGCTTGCAGTGCTGGGATCCTGGTTCGCCTGGTCGCTGGCGACGATGTCGGGTTTTGGCTACGCGGAAGCGCTGACCTTTATCGGCCGGCCGCTTAACGCCTTGCTGTTGCTGCTGCTGAGCGTAACGATGGCGTGGCACTCGTATCTCGGCGTGCAGGTCGTCATCGAGGACTACGTACATAGCCATGGCCTCAAGATTGCGTCATTACTTATTTCCCGCTACGCACACGTTGTTCTTGCGGCAGCGGCCATTTATGCCATTTTAAAAATCGGAATCGGCGCATGAGCGATTACGAATTCATCGATCACAGTTATGATGTCGTTGTTATAGGCGCAGGCGGCGCCGGTTTGCGCGCGACTTTCGGCCTGGCCAACGCCGGCTTTAACACGGCCTGCATTACCAAGGTCTTCCCGACGCGCAGCCACACGGTCGCGGCGCAGGGCGGTATTTCTGCCGCACTTGGCAACATGGGTGAAGACGACTGGCGCTGGCATATGTACGACACCGTCAAGGGTTCCGACTGGCTCGGCGACCAGGACGCTATCGAGTACATGTGCAAGGAGGCGCCGGACGCCATTATCGAACTGGAGCATTACGGCGTGCCGTTCTCGCGCACCGAGGACGGCAAGATCTACCAGCGGCCGTTCGGCGGCATGACGACGCGTTTTGGCGAAGGCACGGCGCAGCGTACCTGCGCGGCAGCCGACCGGACCGGTCATGCGATGCTGCATACGCTGTACCAGCAGTCGCTCAAGCACGACGCAGAGTTCTACATTGAGTATTTTGCCGTCGACCTGATCATGGAAGACGGTGTCTGCCGCGGAGTGGTTGCGATTGACCTTGCTACCGGGCGTTTGCACCGTTTCCGTTCCCACCAGGTCATCCTGGCGACGGGCGGCTACGGTCGTGCGTACTTCTCGTGTACGTCGGCGCATACGTGTACCGGCGATGGCGGTGCGATGGTGCTGCGTGCGGGTCTGCCGGTGCAGGACATGGAGTTCGTGCAATTCCATCCGACCGGCATTTACGGCGCGGGTTGCCTGATCACCGAAGGGTCCCGCGGGGAGGGCGGCTACCTCACCAATTCCGAAGGTGAACGCTTTATGGAGCGTTACGCCCCGAACGCCAAGGATCTTGCCTCGCGCGACGTGGTGTCGCGTTCGATGACAATCGAGATTCGTGAGGGTCGCGGTGTCGGACCCGACAAGGACCACATCTACCTGCATCTCGAACATCTCGGCCCGGAAGTCATCGAGGAGCGCCTGCCAGGCATTGCCGAGTCAGCGCGGATCTTTGCCGGCGTGGACGTCAACAAGGAACCGATCCCGGTTCTGCCCACCGTGCACTACAACATGGGCGGTATTCCGGCCAACTTCAACGGCCAGGTTGTGACCAAGCGTGGTGAGGACGCGGAGACAGTTGTCGAGGGTCTGATGGCCGTCGGGGAGGCGGCGTGCGTCTCGGTCCACGGCGCCAACCGGCTTGGATCGAACTCGCTGCTGGATCTCGTTGTATTCGGTCGCGCCGCCGCACTCTTCTGCGCCGAGCAGATGACACCGGGCGCGCGTCACAAGCCACTGCCGGATGACGCAGGCCAGAACTCGGTTCAACGTATAGACAAGCTGCGCAATGCCGACGGATCAAAGCCGACCGCCGACATTCGGCTCGAAATGCAGCGCATCATGCAAGGTCATGCAGCGGTCTTCCGAACGGGCGAGGTGCTCGACGAAGGGGTTGATTTGCTGCGCAAGACCTACGCATCGTTTGACGATGTCCGCGTAACCGACCGCTCCCTGGTCTGGAATACCGACCTTGTCGAGACACTTGAACTGGAGAACCTGCTGCTCAACGCGACGGCGACCATTGAGTCGGCGGCGAATCGCCTCGAGAGCCGCGGCGCCCATGCGCGTGAGGACTATCCGGATCGCGATGACGAGAACTGGATGAAACACACGCTGACCTGGGTGGGTGGGCCGGGCGATGTTCGCGTCGACTATCGCGGCGTGCATAACCACACGCTGACAGATGAGGTTGACTACGTAGAACCGAAAGCGAGGGTGTACTGATGGCTGAATTCAGACTCCCGAAGAATTCTCGCATCACCAAGGGCAAGCACTTCGACGCCGCCAATGGTTCCGGCAATACGCGGACCTTCGCCGTATATCGATATGACCCGGACAGTGCTGAGAACCCGCGCGTCGATACCTACGAGATCGACATGGACAGTTGCGGCCCCATGGTTCTCGACGCACTCATCAAGATCAAGAACGAGATTGACCCGACGCTGACATTCCGCCGTTCCTGTCGTGAAGGTATTTGCGGCTCCTGCGCGATGAACATCGACGGCGGC
This sequence comes from uncultured Woeseiaceae bacterium, assembly GCA_945787845.1. GTDB lineage: Bacteria > Pseudomonadota > Gammaproteobacteria > Steroidobacterales > Woeseiaceae > UBA1847. The sequence continues at coordinate 137,556 of CALZJH010000002.1, forward strand.
AACACGCTCGCCTGCACACGAGCCAACGACGAGGTTAAAGGTGACGTCAAGATCTACCCGCTTCCCCACATGCCGGTGGTCAAGGATCTGGTTACCGACCTCACTAACTTCTATGCGCAGTACGCCTCGATTAAACCCTGGCTGCAGGCTCGCACGCCGCCGCCGCCGGACTCGGAGCGGCTGCAGTCCAAAGAGGACCAGGAACTCATCAACGAGCCGTCGGCGTGCATTCTCTGTGCGTGCTGTTCGACGAGTTGTCCGAGCTACTGGTGGAATTCGGATCGCTACCTTGGCCCCGCGGCACTGTTGGCGGCCTACCGCTGGCTGGTCGACACTCGGGATGATGCGACCGGGGAGCGCCTCGACGAACTCGAGGACCCGTTCCGCCTGTATCGCTGCCACACGATCATGAATTGCACCCAAACCTGCCCCAAGGGTCTCAACCCGGCGCTTGCTATTGCCGAGACCAAGAAGATGCTTGTGGAAAGGAAGTATTGAGCGAGGAATCGCGCCTTCGGTGGCAGTGCCGGCGCGGCATGCGTGAGCTCGATGAGCTCCTCGTGCGCTACCTGGAAGACGACTACCCGAACGCGAGCGACGACGATAAGGCCGCGTTCGGGGCAGTTCTGGAGCTTGCGGATCCCGAACTGAACGCCTATCTCTTGCAACGGCAAACACCGTCTTCAGAGCCCATAGCGCGTGTCATCAACCGCATACTTCGCCGAGATCACACCTGAGCCATTTCTGCGCCGAATCGTTTTGTGGTCCGGAGTGACGCTCGCCGTGGCGGCTTCCCTGATCATCCTGAGTTTGCCCCTTGCCGCGTGGTTGAGGCTGGCAGGCACTGCCCTGTGGGCAGCCATGGCAGGTCGGGAATTGCACCAACTGCAGCGTGCGTGGCGGACGTGCCGGCGACTGCGCTTCTGGGCCGGTGGGGACATCGAGGTGCTGGAAGCCGACGGACAGTGGCACGCGGCGAGCCTTGAAGCGGGCAGCGTGCTGCTGCGAAAAGCCGGCTGGATTCGGCTGCGGAATCGTCGTGGCGGCCGGCACGGCGAGCTGCTTCGTGGCGATGCCCGGAGCTCCGCTGACTGGCGGCGACTGCAGGTTATCTGGCGGCACGTTGGTGCTTAAGGTGTAAGCTGCTAACATGCTCATAGAACAGGAAAAAATAACAAGAACGGCGGGTGCCAGGGCGATCTGCCTAGCCGCGGACAAACGGCGTCACAGATTAACGATGAATAAGGCAGAATTTCGAGAACTTATCGCCCCAACACCGGTCTATCCCGGTGTCGGCAGGCTGTACGGAAATTCCGGCGAGCGGGTCTGAATGTCAAATCAGTCGTCCGACAAGAAGCTGGTCAAGCGGGTCCAGAAAGGTGACAAGGGTGCGTTTGATCTGCTGGTGCTCAAGTACCAGCACAAGATTGTTAACCTGGTGATGCGATATGTGCGGGATCCTGAACTGGCACTCGATATTACGCAGGAGGCCTTTATCAAGGCCTACCGGGCGTTGCCGCGATTTCGCGGCGACAGTGCTTTCTACACGTGGATGTATCGTATCGCCGTGAATACGGCCAAGAACCATCTTGCAGCGCAGCGGCGGCGGCCGATGGATGTGGAGCTGGATTTGCAGGACCCCGAGCAGTACGACCTGCATGCCAAGCTCAAAGAGACGGATACTCCTGAAGGAGTGTCGCTCAGTAACGAATTGCAGGAGACCGTGGAACGTGCCATTGCGGCGCTGCCGGAGGATCTGCGAACAGCGATCATCCTGCGCGAGCTGGAGGGCATGAGCTACGAGGAAATAGCACAGACGATGGAGTGCCCGGTGGGCACGGTCAGGTCGAGAATTTTCAGGGCGCGAGACGCGATCGCTAAAAAGATCGGTCCGCTTACCCGGTGACCAGGGTCCGACGGGCCCACGTGAGTGAGTTATGAATGACGCAATAAGAATGCAGATATCCGCTTTCGTAGACGGCGAATTGCCGGATGCCGAGGCCGACCTCCTGCTGCGAAGAATGAGTCAGGATGCTTCGTTGAGGAAGCAGGCGGCCGAGTTCCTGGAAATCGGTCGCGCTATGCGTGGCGAACCCGGGGTTCCCGGCGTGTATCGCCTGCAGGACCGCATCAGCGCGGCGCTGGGTGACAAGCCGATGGTCGAGGATGAGGTCACGCCCGAAGCGCCGCCTGGTCGGCCCATGCGGCCGCTTATCGGGGCCGCTATAGCCGCATCGGTTGCGCTACTGGCTATCGTTGGCCTGCAGTTCAGTCCCGGTCTGGGTGGGGATACGAATCCAGGCGCGATCGATTCCGTTGCCAAGAGTGACGAGGCGGTCGGGGTCACTGTTCCCGACGAAGAGTTACGCCAGTATTACCTGAGCCACGGCGCATCGTCGTCGGAGTTCGGCGCGAACGGCATGAATGCCCGGTTGGTGACGCTGCGACTCAGCGAGGAAGAATTGGCCGAGGATCAAGTGGTTGAGGAAGACACGGCGGATGAGACCACCACCGGCGACGAGGCGGTCGACGAGACGACGACGCAGCCCTGATGCGGTTTAACGGGGGAAAACACCTGCTCTGGCCGGTCCTCGCGGCGGCACAGGTGGCGTGCGGCAGTGCGGCGCTGGCTGAACGCGTCGAACCCAATGAGTGGCTCAGCCGGATGAGTACGGCGGTGCAGACCACGAGTTACGAGGGCACCGTTCTCCGGATCCGCGACGGCAAGGCCGAAGCGCTCAAGGTTGTGCACACGGTCAGTGACGGGGTCATTCGAGAAAAGGTTGTTGCGCAGGAAGGCAACGGCCTCGAGATCATACGTAATGGCAACGAGGTTCACTGCATCCTTCCGGACCGTCGGTCGGTGCTGGTTGAGGAATGGGACGACCAGTCCACGCTGTTCTCGACACTGCCCTCCAGCGAGATCCGTTTTGGCAGCGAATACGATGTCGCGATCGTCAGGGAAGAGCGAGTGGCAGGGCGCCAGGCCGTTCTCGTCGCGATTCGGCCGCACGACAGCTATCGCTACGGTCACCGCGTCTGGCTCGATATCGAGACGGCCTTCCCCCTGCAGACCCAGCTCATTAGCGAGAATGGTGACCCCATCGCGCAGGTCAAGTTCGCCGATATCAGCCTGAACAAGGAAATTCATGCCAGTGCCCTGGCGCCTTCGTACAGCACCGAGAATTTCCGCTGGCTGACGCAGCCGGCGCGACATGTGAGTCACAAACTCGAGACGTCGTGGGCAAGTAGCAATATTCCGCAGGGTTTCCGCCCGGTTTCAACCCACGGCGAGACGCTGCCCGGCCATGATGCGGTTGTGACTCACATCCTCTTCAGCGATGGCCTGGCCAACGTGTCGGTATTCATCGCCCCACAGGGTTCAGTCATTGCCGAAGGTCCGTCGCGCGTCGGAGGCTCGAATTCTTACAGCGTGATGCGCGATGGCCACCGTGTCACCGCTGTCGGTGAAGTACCTGCGATGACGGTCGAGCAGATTGCGACGACCATGATGCGTCGCTGATAACCGCGTCCTGTAAACTGCCGTCATGCAGACGACGCGCGGCCAAATCCTCTCTATCCGGTCCGACCGTACCGCCGCGACCGTGACCGTTAATACTGTCGATTTTTGCGCGCGGTGTGCGTCCGGCAAGGGATGTGGGGCCGGCCTGTTTGGCAGCAGCGGCGGTTCGCGGCAATTTGAAGCCCCCATCAGCGGTGCCATGGACCTGCGTGAAGGCGACGAAGTGCAAATCGAACTTGCGCCGCATAACGTACTGCGGGCGGCGCTCCAGGTGTACGGGGCACCGCTGGTCGGTGTATTGATCATGACCGCGGTTGCGTATCTTGCAGATTGGCCGGACTGGCAGGGGGCGGTGGCCGGCGGGGTCGGCGTTCTTGCGGGGGCAGCGATCAGCCGGTACCGGTTGAAACGGGCCCGTTGCCTGCGGCAGTTCACGCCGGTCATCACACGTCGTCTTGCGAGAACCGAATGAAGTCACTGCAGGTGTACAGCCGCCGGGGTTGCCACCTTTGCGAGGTGTTGATCCGGGAACTTGAGCCGCTCATCGAGGGCAAGCTGGAGCTCGAGGTTCGGGATATAGACAGCAACACGGAATGGCACGAGCGCTGGTTTGCGGACATTCCCGTGGTGGAATACGAGGACGCCGTCGTTTGCATGCATTTTCTCGATCACGACGCGATAACAGGTATACTCCGCGGCTGAATTTTACGGCCCCTCGCCCAGGGCCTCATGAGCAGGCCGCCGACACCGGATTTCCCCCTTTAATGAAGCACATACGAAATTTTTCGATCATCGCGCACATCGACCACGGCAAGTCGACCCTGGCTGACCGTTTCATCCAGATGTGCGGGGGGCTGGCCGACCGGGAGATGGCAGAGCAGGTGCTGGATTCCATGGATCTCGAGCGTGAGCGAGGCATCACGATCAAGGCACAGAGCGTCTCGCTCGACTACAAGGCGGCGGATGGCGAAACCTACCAGCTCAATTTCATCGACACTCCCGGGCACGTCGATTTTTCCTACGAGGTGTCGCGTTCGCTGGCTGCCTGCGAGGGCGCACTGCTCGTCGTGGATGCGGCCCAGGGTGTGGAGGCCCAGAGCGTGGCCAATTGCATTACGGCAATTGACCAGGGCCTCGAGGTACTGCCTGTCCTGAACAAGATTGACCTGCCGGCCGCCGAACCCGAAAAAGTCGTCGCCGAAATCGAGGACATCATCGGCATCGATGCGCAAGACGCCATACATGTCAGCGCGAAAACAGGGAAGGGCGTGTCCGAGCTGCTCGAGCAACTTGTGGAGGTCATCCCGGCGCCCGAGGGCGATCCGGATGGACCGCTGCAGGCGCTGATCATTGATTCGTGGTTCGATAACTACGTGGGCGTCGTATCGCTCGTGCGCGTCATGAACGGAAAGTTGCAGAAAGGCAGCAAGATCAAGGTCATGTCGACCGGGATTGCATACAACGCGGATCGGGTCGGTGTGTTTACGCCGAAAATGGAGGATCGTCCGGCGCTCAATACCGGTGAAGTCGGCTTCGTCATCGCGGCGATCAAGGATATCTACGGTGCGCCGGTTGGCGATACGCTCACGACGGCCAAGCATTCCTGCGAAGAACCATTGCCCGGTTTCAAGCAGGTCCAGCCGCGCGTATTCGCGGGGCTGTTCCCGATCAGTTCCGACGACTATGAGAGCTTTCGCGAGGCACTACAGAAACTGCGTCTCAATGACGCGGCGTTGCACTTTGAGCCCGAGACATCGGCGGCTTTGGGTTTTGGATTTCGCTGCGGATTCCTCGGCATGCTGCATTTGGAAATCGTGCAGGAACGGCTGGAGCGTGAATACGATCTCGAACTCATAACGACGGCGCCCACGGTCGTGTTCGAAGTGATCGATACCAATGGTAATTCGTTGCATGTCGATAATCCGTCCAAGTTACCGATGGCCAATGAAATCGCGGAGCTGCGGGAACCGATTATCGCGGCTAACATCCTGGTTCCCGAAGAGCACGTGGGCTCCGTGATCAAGCTCTGTATCGAAAAACGCGGCGTGCAAACGCAGATGCGCTACCTGGGTGGACAAGTCTCGATCGAGTACGAGCTGCCGTTGGCCGAAGTCGTCGTGGATTTCTTCGATCGGCTGAAATCGGTCAGTCGCGGCTTCGCTTCGTTTGACTATCATTTTCTGCGATTCCAGCCAGCGCAGTTGCAGCGGATGGATGTGCTGATCAACAGTGAGCGCGTCGACGCGCTGTCGCTCATCGTTCACAAGGAAAATGTGAGAACTCGCGGCCGCGAATTAGTCGAAAAAATGAGAGAATTGATCCCTCGGCAGATGTTCGACGTGGCTATTCAGGCCGCCGTTGGCAGCCAGGTCATCGCGCGCAGTACCGTCAAGGCCTTACGCAAGAACGTCACGGCCAAGTGTTACGGCGGCGATGTTTCGCGTAAACGCAAGTTGCTCGAGAAGCAAAAAGCAGGCAAGAAACGAATGAAACAGGTGGGATCGGTGGAGATTCCCCAGGAAGCGTTTCTCGCCGTGTTACGAACAGACAAGTGAGTACGAATCTTGATTATTAACCTGGCATTGATTTTGACCTTACTGACGGCGTTCACGGGCGCCGTAGTCGCTATGGACAAACTGGTCTGGAAGACAGCTGATGCCGACAGCCGCCAGGCGCCGACGGCGCAGCAGGTGCTGGTCGAATACTCGCGTTCCTTCTTCCCGGTATTGTTATTCGTTCTCGTTATCCGTTCTTTCATTTTCGAACCGTTTCGAATTCCGTCGGGTTCGATGATGCCGACACTACTCGAAGGCGACTTTATTTTTGTCAAGAAATACTCGTATGGGCTGCGGCTGCCGGTAACGGAAACGAAAGTGATCGAAACTGGCAACCCTGAGCGGGGTGATGTGATCGTGTTTCGACTGCCCTCCGACCCGAGCATAAACTACATCAAGCGCGTCATCGGACTGCCGGGTGATACCGTGGTTTATGAGCGGCATCGCCTCACGATCAATGGCGAAAAAGTCGACCTGACGCAGAGTGACGATGCTTCCTGGAGTGCGCCCTTGTTCGTCGAAGATCTCGACGGGCGCGTGCATGACATTCTCGTAACAAACCCCGAGTATTCGACCCGCGACAACACCTACCTCGTACCGGAAGGGCACTATTTCGTCATGGGTGACAATCGTGATCGAAGCAAAGACAGCCGTTTTATCGGTTCGATTCCCGAGGAATTCCTGGTCGGTGAGGCCGTGCGTATCTGGATGCACTTTGTGCCGTGGAATATGCCGGTCTGGGAACGTATCGGCAGAAAAATCCAATAATGTGGTGCCAGTCACTGATTTGACCGGTAAAATCGCGATACGTTGGGCAATGTTACGTAATCCACGCAGGTCTGATCGAACGGAGAGGTTTATATGTCTTTGAATTACATGGAAAAATGGCGAAACAAGCGCCAGCAGGCCGGCATGACGACGTTGGGCCTGATTATCCTTGTACTGTTCGTGGGCCTTTTTGCGTTCGCCGGAATTCGATTGACGCCCGTGTATCTCAATTACATGAAGGTCGTCGGTGTGGTTGACGGCGTCGAGACCGAATTCGATGGCACAGGCGCGTCCCGCTCTGCGATTCGCACATCAATTTCCCGGCGCTTCGACATTGAAAGCGTGAGTATCATTACAGCCAAGGACGTCAAAGTAACGGCGGTCGACGGTGGCTTTGAAGTCGCGGCGACCTACTCACACAAGTCACCGTTTATTGCCAACATCTCTTTCGTGGTGGATTTCGACAAGAGAGTATTGGTCCGCCGCTAGACCCATCCGGCCGCGAGTCGGCCCGGCAACCAGAGCGATACCATTGGACAAGGCCGAGAGCTGGCTCGAAAGAACGCTGCATTACCAATTCAAGGATGCCCGTCTGTTTGTTCAGGCGTTGACGCACCGCAGCGCCAACGGCACCAACAATGAGCGCCTGGAGTTCCTGGGCGACGCGGTCCTCGATTTCGTGATATCCGAGGCGTTGTTCGAACGACGTCCTGATGCCGACGAGGGCGACCTCAGCAAGCTGCGTGCATCACTGGTTAAGGACACCTCGCTCGCGAGTCTGGCCTCGGACCTGGGCATTGGTGATCACCTTGTTCTTGGCAGCGGCGAACGCAAAACAGGCGGGCATCGGCGAGAGTCGATATTGGCCGATGCGCTCGAGGCGATCTTTGGCGCCGTTTATCTCGACTCGGGATTTGAGGCGGCGGCGAGCATTATCGGCCAGGTGTTCGAGCAGCGGCTCGAAGAGCTGCCGCACGCAGATGATCTGCGTGACGCCAAGACGCGCTTGCAGGAATGGTTGCAGGCCCGCAAGCTGTCGCTGCCTGACTACGATCTGCTTGCCGTAACCGGCAAGGCGCACCAGCAGAAGTTTGCGGTGTCATGTACGGTCAGCGAGTTATCCCAGACGACAGAGGGAGCCGCAAGCACACGGCGCAAAGCCGAACAGGAAGCGGCGCGCCGAATGTTGATTATTCTTTCCGGAGAACGCCCGTGACGACGCATCGTTGTGGCATGGTTGCTGTTATTGGTCGGCCCAATGTCGGCAAGTCGACGCTGATCAACGCGGTCATGGGACGAAAAGTCAGTATTGTCACGGCGAAACCGCAAACAACGCGTCATCGCATTCTTGCCGTGCATACGACCGATGAAGCACAAATTATTTTCGTCGACACGCCGGGTCTTCATCGCAAGGCGGGCAAGGCGATGAACAAACTCATGAACCGCACGGCGGCCAACGCTCTCGCCGACGCTGACGTTATCCTGTTCGTCACTGATGTGACGCGCTGGACGACGGAGGACGATGACGTTCTCAAGCGTCTGCAACGCATCGATGCACCCGTCGTAGCGGTGCTGAACAAGATCGACAAGGTCCATCCGAGGGAAAAGCTTCTGGATGCGCTTGGTCTCATGGCGGCACGACTTGATTTCGCCGAGATCATTCCCGTGTCTGCGCACAAGCATGACAACCTCGACCAGTTGATGGCAATCCTGCCCGGTTTCCTCCCTGAATCGCCACCGCTGTTTCCCGAAGACATGCATACCGACCGCAGTCGCGAGTTTCATGCGGCAGAGGTCATTCGGGAAAAACTGACACTCATGCTGCATCAGGAGCTCCCGTACGGTCTCACCGTGCAGGTCGAACGTTTCCTGGAAGAGCCCGGTGGACTCACGATTAACGCCATCATCTGGGTTGAACGGGACAGCCAGAAGGGCATCGTCGTCGGCAAGAACGGGAGCGTCCTCAAGAAGGTGGGTCGAGCGGCGCGGCTGGAGCTCAAAGAGCAGCTGCAGAGCAACGTCCATCTCGAGTTATGGGTCAAAGTAAAGACGAACTGGGCCGATAACGAGCAGGACCTCGTGAACCTCGGCTACGAGGCGCCGTAGCAGCGATCTTCAATGAGCAACCCGAGGCGCGTTCAACAGCAGCCAGCGTACATTCTTCACCACAGGCCCTTCCGGGACTCGAGCCAGATTCTGGATGTCCTGACCCGTGACCATGGCAAGATTGCCGTCGTGGCACGAGGAAGCCGCGGCTCGAAGTCGCGGCTTGCCGGTGTCTTGCGGCCATTTCTTCCATTGCGTGTGTCCTGGGTCGCGAAGTCGGATCTTGGCACACTGACGGGCGCCGAAACCGCGGGCCCTCCGTCCGGCCTGCGCGGTGACGCCTTGTTGTCGGCGTACTACGTCAATGAGCTCATGCTGCACTTCCTGCACCGTTACGATCCGCAACCGGAAATCTACGAACTCTACTCGCAGGCCATCCAGACGCTATGCAGGGCCAATGATGTGGCGGCCTGTCTGCGTCATTTTGAGATCGAATTCCTGAGTCAGCTCGGGTACGCAGTCAACCTCGATCGCGAAGCGGGTTCCGGGCGTGACGTGGATCCTGACGGCAACTACGACTATCGCATTGAGGAGGGGCCGGTGCCGGTCGAGCGATCCAGCGGTCCTCTCGTATTTCGCGGCGCGACGCTCCTCGCGATTGGCGCAGGAGAATTCGACGACCCCGATGTCCTCCGGGCGGCCAGTCGCCTGCTGCGAGACGTCATCGCATTTCACCTGGGGGGCAAGGAATTGCAAAGCCGCAAGGTGCTGCTTGAGGTGCATCGGGGTAGAATTGCGCCTCCTGTAAGCCGGAATCCGGTGGATGATTAAAGACAACCCGATTTTTCTTGGCGTGAACATCGATCACGTCGCGACGCTGAGACAGGCGCGCGGTACGACGTATCCGCGTCCTGCGGAGGCTGCCTACGTTGCAGAGCATGCTGGCGCCGACAGTATCACCGTGCACCTGCGGGAAGACCGGCGCCATATCCAGGATCATGACCTCGACGAGATTAACGAGGTCCTGTCGACGCACATGAATCTGGAGATGGCCGTCACCGATGCGATGGTGGCCATCGCCATGCGTATTCAGCCGACGGATGTCTGCCTGGTTCCGGAGAAAAGAGAGGAACTGACAACCGAGGGTGGGCTTGACGTTGCCGGCCAGGTTGGCAAGGTCCGCGCCGCTTGTGAGGCACTGGGGGGAGCGGGTATTCGTGTGTCATTGTTTATTGACCCAGAGCGCGCGCAGCTCGATGCGGCGATGGCAGCAGGCGCGCCTGTTGTTGAATTGCATACCGGACGGTATGCCGATACCGATGGAGACGAGCAGGCGCAGGAGCTCGAACGAATTGTCGATGCTGCCCGATACGGTCACGGACTCGGTCTGATCATCAACGCCGGTCACGGCCTGCATTATCAGAACGTCAAACCGATCGCGCGCATCGCGCAAGTCGTCGAGCTGAATATCGGTCATGCCATTGTTGCCCGTGCCGTGTTCGATGGCCTGGGTCCCGCCGTTGCCGAGATGAAACGGCTTATGCTCGAAGCACGGTCGGAGTAATGTGAGATGATTTTCGGAATCGGGACGGACATCGTCGAACTTAGCCGCATCGGGGAAATCTACGAGCGCTTCGGGGAGCACTTTGCAAGGCGCATTCTCATGGACGAGGAGATGGAGTTGTTTCGCCGCAGCAAGAACCCGGTACGTTTTCTGGCGATGCGTTTTGCCGGCAAGGAGGCCACTGTAAAGGCAATGGGAACCGGATTTGGACACGGCGTGTGGCTACGCGACGTGGGTATTCTAAACAACGACTGGGGCCGACCGGTTATCGTCTGGTCGGAGCGCGGTAGCCGCGTCTGCGCTCGCCTGGGCATCGGCAGCGGTCATGTCAGTCTAACTGACGATGCTGGCCTGGTTATGGCCTTCGCTGTCGTCGAGCACGCCGAACATAAGAGCTGAATAGACCATGCATTGTTTTTCTTTCGATATTGAGACCATCCCTGACGTCGATTTCGGCCGTCAACTGCTGGAACTGGACGGCTTGTCTGACGAAGACGTGGCAACCGTGATGACGTTCAAGAGACAGCAAGCGGTCGGCCATGATTTTCTGCCTCTGCACCAGCATCGTGTCGTTGCCATTTCCGTTTCGTTTCGGACTGCAGACTCGTTCAAGGTCTGGAGCCTTGGTGATGAGTCGTCCGACGAGGCCGAGCTCGTGCAGAGGTTCTTTGACGGCGTCGAGCGATACACACCGGAGCTCGTGTCCTGGAACGGCGGCGGCTTTGACCTGCCGGTGCTGCACTACCGGGCGCTCAAGCATGGCATCCAGGCGCCGCGCTACTGGGAGCACGGCGACTCGGACCGTGACTTCAAATGGAATAACTACCTGAGCCGTTATCACTGGCGCCACGTTGATCTCATGGACGTGCTCGCCAATTTCAACAATCGGGCATTCGCCAAGCTCGACGAAATTGCCGTAATGCTGGGTTTTCCCGGGAAACTGGGCATGAGCGGCGCCAAGGTCTGGGACACGTATCTCGCGGGTGGCATCAGGGAGATTCGTGACTACTGCGAGACGGATGTGCTCAATACCTGGCTGGTATACCTGCGGTTCGAGTACATGCGCGGTAACCTCGATAATAAGGGTCTGCAGCGCGAATACGCGCTGGTCCGCGAAACCCTGCAGGCGGCAGACCAGCCGCATTTCAAGGAATTCCTCGCCGCCTGGCCCGAGACCGGCAAGTAGTGGCCAGGAAAAAGCGGCGCGAGCCGGAAACGGCGACGATTATCGGCGTTACGCATGACGGCCGGGGTATCGCCGACAGTGACGGCAAGAAGGTCTTCGTTGCCGGAGCGCTCGAAGGCGAGACGGTGACCTACCAACGACGCAAGTTTCGGCGAAATTTCGATGAGGCCGAGTTGCTGGAAGTTCACGAAGCGTCGCCGGATCGTATCGAGGCCAAGTGCGAGGCGTTCGGTCGCTGCGGAGGATGTTCACTGCAGCACATTAGCCCTCTGCACCAGCGCGAGATCAAGGCACAAACCTTACGGGACAACCTGGAGCGAATAGGGCGCGTGACGCCCGAGACCTGGCTCGAGCCGATGACCGGGCCCGTCTGGAATTACCGGCGACGGGCAAGGCTCGCGGTCAAGGACGTTCACGGCAAGGGCCGTGCACTGGTGGGCTTTCGCGAGCGGCACGCGCCATTCATTACCGATATGCGGCGCTGCGAAGTCCTTGCGGAGCCCATCGATTCGATGTTGACCGATCTGAGCGACCTCGTTGGCGCCCTGTCGATCAAGGCCAGGTTGCCGCAGATTGAGGTCGCTGTGGCTGAAAACGATATCGCGCTGGTGTTTCGCGTTCTCGACCCGCCGACAGAAGCGGATATTGAGCATTTTCGGCAATTCGGTAGTACGCATGCGCTCCGGATCTACCTGCAGACCGGCGGCCTTGATTCTGTCGCACTGCTGTACCCGGAAACCGTGGAGGAATCCTTGTATTACCGCCTGCCCGAGTTTGATATTCGCGTGGACTTCGAGCCCGTCGACTTCGTGCAGGTAAACAGCGGCATCAACCAGAGAATGGTGCACTTCGCACTCGAACAACTGGGGGCTGGGCCTGCCGACCGCGTTGTGGACCTGTTTTGTGGTATCGGGAATTTTTCGCTGCCGCTGGCCCGCCAGGCTGGCTCGGTTCTCGGCGTCGAAGGCGAAAAGACCTTGACCGAACGGGCGGCCGAGAATGCGCGCCGCAACGGCCTGGATAACGTCAGTTTCCGGGTGGCCGACCTTAACAAGATCGATGGATCGGAAGGCTGGGTCAAAGGCGGCTGTGACCGGATGCTGCTCGATCCGGCGCGCAGCGGCGCCGCCGAGGTCGTGACACGGATGCACCTGTTCGGGCCGCAGCGTATCGTATACGTCTCCTGTCATCCCGGGACGCTGGCGCGGGATGCCGGCACGCTGGTGCACGACAAGGGGTATCAGCTTGAATCCGCAGGCATCATCGATATGTTCCCGCACACAGCCCATGTAGAATCTATCGCGGTATTCAAGAAATTGTGACCACAGTCAGCGAGGCACAAAAGATGTCGCTGGGACCCGTGATGCTCGACGTAGAGGGGCTCTCCCTGAGCCCGGCCGACCGCGACCTGTTGCGAGAACCCGCCGTGGGTGGGGTCATCCTGTTTACGCGCAATTACGAGTCCCCCGAGCAGATTGCCGACCTGGTCGCCGATATTCGGGCGTTGCGGAGCCCGCCACTCCTGGTTGCCGTCGATCATGAGGGCGGCCGAGTGCAGCGCTTTCGTGATGGCTTTACGGCGATCCCCCCGATGCGGCGCATCGGTCGGGAGTACGATCGTGACCCCGATTCCGGCCTGCAGGCAGCGCGCGAGGCTGGCTGGCTCATAGCGTCCGAGCTGCGCGCCGTCGGTATCGACCTGTGTTTCGCTCCCTGCGTGGACATTGACTGGGGCGTCAGCGAGATCATTGGCGATCGTTCATTCCATCGCAAGGCAGAGGCTGTTGCGGATCTCGGGAACGCGTTCGCGAGGGGTCTTCGAAGCGCCGGTATGGCCGCCGTGGCAAAGCACTTCCCGGGTCACGGAGCGGTGCTCGCAGATTCGCACCTGAGACTCCCGGTAGACCGCAGGGAGTATGGTCTGCTGCTCGATGACATGCGGCCGTACGAACGCCTGGTCCGAACCGGCGCCATTGCCGGAGTCATGCTTGCCCATATCGTCTACGAGCAGGTCGATGCGCAGCCCGCAGGTTTTTCAGAGTACTGGATTCAGCGTGAATTGCGTACGCGACTTGGGTTTGGCGGTGCCGTCTTCTGCGACGACCTGAGCATGAAGGCGACGCTTGGCTACGGGTCGATGGCAGAGCGCGGGCGGCTCGCCCTTGAGTCGGGCTGCGACATGATTCTCGTCTGCAACGACCGGGATGCGGCGCACGATGCCGTCGACGCATTCAGTGAGTATTCGAATCCACTGTCACTGGTTCGGCTGGCGCGGCTGCACGGCACGGGGCAGCAACTGCGCGAAACCCTCCTCGCTAGCGAGGAATGGCGGGCGGTCAATGAGCGGTTCTCGCATTGGAGCGACCGCCCGGAATTTCATCTCGATGCCTAGGGTGAGCCAATGACAACGACCTACGGACTGATCGTTGGCAGTGGCTGGGAGAGCCTGTCGAAGGGTGACGCCGGCACCGAGGCCGAAACGGCCTTCGGGATGCCGTCCGCACCCGTGCACAGATTGCGATTTGGCGAGCACCACGTGTTGTCGCTGGCCCGTCACGGGGATGGCCATAGCATTCCGCCACACAAGATCAATTACCGGGCCAATGTCCTGGCGCTGAAGAAGCTCGGCGTGGATGCCATCATTGCCTTGAATACCGTCGGCGTCGTGTCGTCGGTGCGGGAGTCGGGCGAGGTCGCCGTGCCCGATCAGTTACTCGACTACACCTGGGGCCGCGAACATACGGTTTACGATGGCCGGCGGGGCAACGTGGGGCATATCGATTTTACGGAGCCATTTTCCGCCGACCTGCGGTCCGATTTACTGGCCGCGGCGCGACGAGCCGGCGTGGATTGCTACGACGGTGGTGTCTATGCGACGACGCAGGGACCGAGGCTCGAAACGGCGGCGGAGGTGGACCTGCTCGAACGAGATGGGGCCGACTACGTCGGCATGACGGCCATGCCCGAAGCGGCGATTGCTCGTGAACTTGAGATCGCCTATGCCTGCCTGGCCATGGTCGTAAACCGCGCCGCAGGGCGAGGCGATGTGCCGATCCATGATGATGTCGAGGCAAGCACGCGGGTGGCCCGAACTGCGACAATGTCGATACTCGAAAACTTTTTCCAAGCGGTATAATGCCCGCACCATGGAATCGCTAGAGCGCAACATACTGGAGCAGGTACTGGCGGGTTCAACCGAGCCCGTGCTGATAGTCAATGTCGGCCAGGCGGACTGGCCCGTGGCATTCGCGAACCCGGCGTTCGCGCCAATAGGGGGTGAAGCGGTCACAGGGCAGCCATTCGCCGACGTCATTGAGGCAATCGCCGGTCGCGAGCTGGCGCTCGAGGTCAGCGAATCCGTCAGATCCGGCCAGGAAACGAGTTTTCCCGTCGAGTCCGGTAGCCGGGAGTATCTCCTGGTCCTGACGCCTTTGCTGCTGCGCGGCGACAAGACCCCACGCAACTACGCGGCGTACTGGCGCAGCAGCACAGGCTCCAGTACGGCAGACGGCGCCGAGATGCACCACGCGCTGCTCAAGGCGAAACGCCGGATTCGTGACCTGTCGCGCGACGATCCGGTTACCGGCTTATTAAATGGTCGAGCGTTTCGCGAAGTTTTCGAACACGACTGGGCGGTCGCCGCTCGCGACAAAGGCCGGCTTTCTCTCGTCATGTTCACGCTGAGTGAATTCGACGCCTATATCGAGGTCTTCGGCCGTCATGCCGCCGATTCCTGCCTGCGTCGCGTCGGGCGTGCGATTCGCCGTTGCCTGAGAAGGGCGAGCGACGTCGTCGCCCGACCGAATGGCGCCTGTTTTGTCGCGCTGTCGCACGCGTCGGATGAAGGAGGCGTTAAGGACTTCGCGGCCCGGATTTCCACGGCCGTACGTGAACTCGGGCTGCATCACCCCAGGTCGACGTCGTCGAAATTCGTAACCGTGACCTCTGAAGTGGTTGTTGCCGATACAGCCGATGAGAACCGCAGCGCGACCGAGTTCCTCGATGAACTACTCGGTTCCGTAGCCGAGTAGCTCGTTCACGTCACTGGCTTCCTCTTCCTCGACGCGCGTGACCTTGGCGAGCATGCCAAACTTCGGATGATCGAAGTAGCGGAGCTCACCATTCTTGAGAATGCGATCTTCCCGAAGGCGGTAGTAGACCGGTGCCTGCGCATTGACCTCGCCCAGTAACTCTCCGACGGTTCGCGTGTCGCCCAGGCGTTCCTGCTCGTCCGTATTGAAGGTCCTTACCTTGGGCGCTTCGAGCTGCAGATCGACGACAAGGTGCAGGAAGCGGCTGAGATACAGCGTGATGTCACCATCAAGCTCCCGCGGCGGCCGGGCGAACCGGTGCAATGGAACGGGCGCCGTTTGTTCCTCAGGCCAGGTGGCCTGCGTCCAGCCGAAGTGCATGACGGGCTCGTAGACGTCGAGTCGTCGCATGCGATCCAGAATGTCACCAAGCTGGTAGTCCGCAGCATCCAGGAGGACGAGTTCCGTATCAGGCAGCGGCTCCGGCCGCGCTTCGACAAGCTGTGGGAGCGTGTCGGCAAGAGCTATCCCTTCCTCCCCGGGCGGCAGGGTGACCGGTGGCTCATCAGGTGGGAATACTTCACTTCCCGTCGATACGTCCTGTGCATAGCGGAAAACAATGACCTCGACGGTGTAGCGCCGTACCTCGGGTTCCTCGATCTCAAGGTCACCCAGGCGTTCCTGGGCGCTTGCGGGCAGGAACGCAAGGAGGGCTAGCAGGCTGATTGTCACTCTAAGCATCATTTCCTTCTTTGACCATGAGTCGGGCCAGCAGGTTCTCGATTGTAACGAATCGCTTCTCGAGTTCACCCAGATCGTCCTTGATCTGCAGCCTGTGGGAGCCCTGTAATCGGAATCGGTGGCTGTCATTTTGCACTAATTGGATGAGCGCGACAGGGTCAATACGGCTTTCTTGGCCAAACACGAGGTATCCACCCGAAGCCGCCGCATCGATCTTCTCGATACCGGCGCGCGTTGCCAGCTTCTTGATGCCGGCTATGCGCATCAGGTTCCTGGCGCCGTCCGGCAGCAGGCCGAAACGATCGATCAGTTCGACCTGGAGTTCGCGCAGCTCCTCGCTTGTCTCCGCCGCGGAAATGCGTTTGTACAGGATAAGCCGCAGATGCACGTCCGGGACGTAATCCTCGGGAAGTAATGCGGGCACATGGAGGTTAATCTCGACCCCGGCATGCAGCGGGGCCTCGAGGTCCGGCTCGTCGCCTGCCCGCAGCGATTCGACCGCTCGGCCGAGCAATTCGGTGTACAAGGAAAACCCGATCTCCTGGATCTGCCCGCTTTGTGTGTCGCCGAGTAATTCGCCTGCGCCGCGTATTTCGAGGTCGTGGGTTGCGAGCGTAAAGCCGGAACCCAGATCCTCGAGAGAGTCGATGGCCTCCAGGCGTTTCACGGCATCCGCAGTCATGACGGCTTTTGGCGGAGCGACAAGGTAGGCGTACGCGCGATGGTGCGAGCGCCCGACGCGGCCGCGAAGCTGATGGAGTTGTGCGAGCCCGAAGCGATCGGCGCGGTTGATGATGATCGTATTCGCCGTCGGTACATCGATGCCGCTCTCGACAATGGTGGTGCACAAGAGCACGTTGAATCGCCGGTGATAAAAGTCGAGCATGACCTGTTCGAGTTCGCGTTCAGGCATCTGTCCATGGCCGATACGAATGCTCGCTTCGGGAACGAGTTTTTCGAGTTGTTGCTCGATACGACCAATATCCTCAACTCGGTTGTGAATGAAGTACACCTGGCCGCCACGTTTGATCTCGCGCAGGCACGCTTCGCGGATCACCACGTCGTTCCATTCGGAAACGAAAGTCCTGACGGCGAGTCGCTCGGCGGGTGGTGTCGTTATCAGTGACATCTCACGCAGTCCGCCAAGTGCCATGTTGAGCGTCCTGGGAATGGGCGTGGCCGTTAGCGTCAGGATGTCGATTTCGCTGCGCAGGGCCTTGATCGTCTCCTTGTGCCGGACGCCGAAACGATGCTCCTCGTCGACAATGACAAGGCCGACATCGTGAAAGTCCTTGGTGTGCTGCAACAGCTTATGCGTACCGATGACGACATCCACGGTCCCGGATCGCAGGCCCGCGACGATGTCCTTGACCTCCTTGGCAGACTGAAAGCGCGAGAGGACTTCGACGCGCACCGGCCAGTCGGCAAATCGATCACGAAAGTTCTGTCCGTGCTGCTGCGCAAGCAGCGTCGTCGGTACGAGCACGGCAACCTGTTTGCCGCCATGCACGGCGGCAAAGGTCGCGCGCAGGGCGACCTCGGTTTTGCCGAAGCCGACGTCGCCGCACACGACGCGGTCCATCGGCTGGTCGCTGGCGAGATCTTCGAGAACGTCGTCAATCGTCGCCGCCTGGTCATCGGTGAGTTCGAACGGAAATCCCGATTCGAAACTGCGGTAGTCGGTCTCGGGCCAGTGAAAGCGATGCCCGGGTCGCGCCGCGCGGCGCGCATAGACATCGAGCAGTTCCGCCGCCACATCACGAATTTTCTGGATGGCGCGCCGCTTCGCCTTCGACCATTGGTCACTGCCGAGGCGGTGCAGGGGGGCATGATCTGCCGAAGCGCCGGTGTACCTCGAAATCAGGTCCAGCGCGTGCACAGGAACATACAGTTTGTCTCCGTCCGCATATTCAAGGTGTAGAAACTCGGCCTTGATGCCCCCGGTCTCAAGCGTTGTCAGACCAAGATATCGGCCTACCCCGTATTCCTCGTGGACAACGGGTGATCCGGGTTCGAGATCATTGAGCTGGCGAATGATGGTTTCGGGATCGCGGTCGGTCTTGCGTCGGCGTTTGCGTGCCTTGGTGCGTTCACCGAAGAGCTGCTGCTCGCTGATCAGCGCAACACCTGCACCGGGCAGCAGCACGCCATAGTCGATCGGGGCGACAGCCACACCGATGCGATGCGTGTGGTCGCTAAAATCCTGCCAGGTGTCGATCCGCGCGAGGTCGAGGCCGCGACCCGAGAGCATGTCGAACAGCTGCTCGCGCCGGCCGGGTGAATCGGTCGAGAACAGGATTCTGCCGTCGAAAGACTCCAGGAACTGCATGAGCGAAGCCGCGGCGTCTTCGTAACGGGCCTCGATCTTCATGGCCGGCGGCAATCGCGTGTCGAAGTTCAGGGTCTGCGCGCTTTCGGGCAGTGACTGCGCCGCGTATTCGATGGCAGGGAACGCGGCCAGGCTGGCCGGAACGGATTCCGGTGAGATAAACGTCTCCTCGAGGCTGAGGATCGGCCGCTCGCGGTCGAGGCTGCAGAGTTCGTAGCGCTCCTGTGCTTCAACCCAGAATTGTTCCAGCAACGAATCGAGTCCTGCCGGGCCCAGGACCACGCAATTGCCGGGCAGGAAATCGTTAAGCGATGCCGTGTTGTCGAAGAACAGCGGCAGGTAGTACTCGATGCCGCCATGCGCAATGCCGTCCGACACTTCGCGGTAGACGCGAGACCGGGCCGGTTGTCCCTCGAAGCGCTCGCGGTAACGGTCGCGAAACAGCCGAATGGCGTCGGCATCGAGCGGCACCTCGCGCGCGGGCAGGATGTCGATGGCGTCAATACGCTCGCCGGACAACTGGGTATCCGTGAAAAAGTAGCGCAGCGATTCGATGTCGTCATCGAAAAAGTCGATACGCACGGGCGTATCCGCACCCATCGGGAAGATGTCTATCAGTGAGCCACGCACCGCGAACTCGCCATGCTCGGAGACCTGCGGCACTCGCAGATAACCGGACGCGACCAGTGAATCGGTGAACGGCTCCCGCGGCAGCGCCTGGCCGCGCCGTAACGACAACGAACGGGACGCGACGTAGTCGACAGGCGGTAGCCGTTGCTGCAATACCGTCGCTGCCGCTATCACAATGCCGTGCCGCATTTCGGGGAGTCGTGCCAGCACGCGGAGGCGTTGCGAGATAATGTCCTGGTGCGGCGAGAAGCTGTCCCAGGGCAGTGTCTCCCATTCAACGAAGTGCTCAACCGGCAGCTCGTCACCCGCAAAGAACCGAATCTCTGTTTCCAGCTGGTCGGCATGCCGGGGGTCTTCTGCGAGGACGAGGATTGGCCTGTCGATGCGCAGCGCCAGTTCGGCTGCGGCAAGCGACAAGCTCGCACCGATCAGCCGGCCCCAGGCGGCCTTGTGGCCGGGCACGGGCAGGCTGGGACTGGCAGGTAGCAGGAATGGCGCGTTCACGGTAGCAGTGGGTATCAATGCGAAAATCGGGCCGCGATTATTACACACTCACACAGCGCCGCTCACACACAACGTCGCTCGCGCACATCCCTGTGCTCAGCGACATAAGTGCGTCCTGCACAAAAAAGCCCGGGTCGTCGCCGGCCCGGGCTTCTCTGTAGAAGTCTTGCGCTTTAGCGCTTCAGAACGGTGTGAATCACCTTGTCGTATTCAAAGTAAACGACGAAATCGGTGTATTCCCAGCGCGTAATAGGCGGCTCGCCGACCGGCGCCCGGACCGAAGCCGGGCTGCCGTATTTCGACTCGACACTCTTCTGCGTCATGCCGCGGCCGGGTCGACCGTCGCCTGACATCGCCGACGCGCCATCCATCTTGAGCGTATCAGCGCTCGCGGTGCCCATTGCTGCAAGCAGCAAAGCGATGAACGTAAGTGTACGCATCCTGACCATGATCCTTCTCCACAAGGTCTCTCAATTTCGTGTCCTGCGACTATAGCACCGGGACGCAGGATGAGACATGCGAACTGTGTCACAATGCGGCCCAATGCTGAATCCAGTCGAACTTTTCGTCGGGCTGCGCTACCTGAGGGCCAAGCGGCGCACCCGCTTCGTGTCATTTATTACGTTGATATCCCTTGTCGGCATTGCCATCGGTGTGGCGGCGCTGATCGTCATCCTGTCCGTCATGAATGGCTTCGAGGGAGAGCTCAGGAACCGGCTTCTGAGCATGTCGGCGCACGGCACCATTAGTGGCAGCCACGGGCCGGTGCAGGACTGGCAGACGCTGGTCGACGAGGTGAATGCCGAGGAAGGCGTGGCCGCGGCGGCGCCGTTCGTACAGATCGAAGGCATGATCCAGTCCGGTCGGGATCTGCTGGGCGTCATGGTGCATGGCGTGGATCCGGCCTGGGAGGACGCGCTTTCCGGCGACTTGATCAACATGGTCGAGGGCGACCTTGGCGTGCTTGCCCCGGGTGATCGCCGGATTATCCTGGGTCGCATACTCGCGTATGACCTCAATGTCCGGATTGGCGACGGCGTCGTGCTCCTGATTCCACGTCCCGTCGGCGACGGCACACTCGAACCCGTGCTCGAACGGTTTGTGCTGGGCGGTGTGTTCGAGGCCGGCCTTGCAGACCATGACAGCGTCCTCGCGCTGGTACACGCGACTGACGCTGCCGCTATCCTCGATATCGGTGACGCAGTGAGCGCGATCCGCTTCCGGGCAGACGACGTAATGGCCGCACCGGCGATCGCAGCATCGTTGCAGCAGCGTCTCGGAGACTCTGTCACAACGAGCGACTGGACCATCGAGAACGGCAGCTATTTCCGCGCCATACGTATTGAAAAAATGATGATGTCTCTGATTCTCTCGCTGATTATCGGAGTTGCGGCATTCAACATCGTTGCCAGCCTGGTCATGGTCGTGACCGACAAGACAACGGACATCGCCGTGCTACGCACGCTGGGGATGGGACCCAATGGCGTCGTCCGGGTCTTTTTTGTCCAGGGCGCAATTATCGGCTGGGCCGGTGTGGCTATCGGCGTCGTCCTGGGCGTCGTTCTGGCGACCTATGTTCCGGTTATTGCACCGTTCCTCGAGCAGCTGTTCGGTTTTCAAATCATGCCGGGAGATGTGTACTACGTGTCACGTATCCCGTCAGAACTGGAATGGCAGGATGTCACCATCATCGCTATCGCGGCGTTTATTCTGACGTCACTGGCAACGCTTTATCCGGCGCGCCGCGCCGCCCTCGTCAACCCTGCCGAAGCATTGAGGTACGAGTAGGCGATGGGCAGGCGATTCGAGATGTGGATAGGCAGTCGTTACGTGCGCTCGCGCAGCCGCAACAGCTTTGTCTCGCTGATATCGGCGATCTCGATGCTGGGCATCGCAATCGCTGTGATGGTGCTGATCGTCGTCCTCTCCGTCGTGAACGGGTTCGAGCGGGAGCTCAAGGACCGCCTGCTGGCAATGACCGCTCACGCGACGATCGAAGACGTCAACGGCAGTCTCGCCGGCGCCGATGTCGTGCGTGACGTGGCCCTCGCCAATGCGCGGGTCCAGGCGGCGGCTCCCTATGTGGAAGGGCAGGCGCTGCTGGTCGCAGGCAAGCAACTCAGCGGCGCGGAGATTCGCGGTATCGCCCCGGACCTCGAGGATTCGGTTTCCGGTATTGCCGGCGTCATGCAGCAGGGAGACCTGGGTAGCCTCGAGGCCGGAAAATTCAATATCGTGCTCGGCGTCGAGCTCGCCGAGGAGCTAAAGGTTGGTCCGGGCGACAAGGTCACACTGACGCTGGCCCAGGGCATGGTGACGCCGGTCGGTGTCATTCCCCGGACCAAGCGCTTTACCGTCAGCGGCGTTTATCGTGTCGGCATGTATGAGTTTGACCGGCGCCTGGCGTTCGTCAACATTGGCGACGCACAGCGCCTTTATCAAAAAAAGAACACGGTGTCCGGTGTGCGCCTCGCGGTCACGGAAGTCTATGCCGCGGCCGATATCGTGCGGGAAGTGGCGCGCGCACATGGTGAGATTGTCCTGGTTAGCGACTGGACCCGGCGCCATGTCAATTTCTTTCGCTCCATCCAGATCACCAAGTCCATCCTGTTTGTGATCCTGCTAATGGTGATCGCAGTGGCCGCGTTCAATATTGTCTCGACCCTGGTCATGGTTGTTAAGGACAAGCAGGCCGATATCGCGATCTTGCGGACGATCGGCGCCAATCCATCGAGCATTCTCAAGGTCTTCGTGACGCAGGGCAGCATTGTCGGCATCGCAGGCACGTTGCTTGGCGTGCTCGGCGGCGTGCTGGTGGCGCTGAACCTCGAGTCCATTGTCGGTTTCTTCGAATCGGCCTTTGGTATCAAGTTCCTGGCCGCAGACGTTTACTTCATCAGCGATCTGCCGTCAGAATTGCAGTACGGCGACGTGATCCGTATCGCGCTTATCGCGCTGGTGCTCGCCCTTGTTTCTACTTTGTATCCTGCCTGGGTTGCGTCGAAGACGTCTCCGGCGGAGGCCCTGAGATATGACTGAACCTGTTCTTGAGTGTCGCAATGTTGTGCGGGAGTTCCGGGAAGGGGCGTCGACGCTGCAGGTGTTGCGCGGCGTCAATCTCGCCGTGCAGCCGGCGGAGCGCGTTGCGATCATCGGTGCGTCAGGATCGGGCAAGACCACGTTGTTGCAGATCATGGGCGGTCTCGATGAGCCGACGGAAGGCGGCGTCCTCATCAACGGCGCGCCTATGCATGGGACGACCGAGGCGAAGAAGGGCGAGTTGCGCAACCGGTATGTTGGCTTTGTGTACCAGTTCCATCACCTGTTGCCTGAGTTCACGGCGGAGGAAAACGTCGCGATGCCCTTGTTGATTCGCAGAGAGCCGAAGCTAACGGCGCTGGGGGCGGCGCGCGAGCTGCTGGGGCGCGTTGGCCTCGGAGAACGCCTGACACACAAACCGGGAGAATTGTCCGGTGGTGAACGGCAGCGAGCGGCCGTCGCCCGGGCATTGATTACTCGCCCGCAGCTGGTTCTCGCGGACGAGCCGACCGGCAATCTTGATTCGGGTAACGGCGAGCACGTGCTCGGCCTGATGCTGGAGCTTAACCAGGAGTTACAGACCAGCCTCGTCATCGTGACCCACGATCACGCCATTGCGGCACGCATGGACAGGGTCGTCGTTCTCGAGGACGGCGTGCTCAAGCAGTCAGACTGAGTCCTAGTCCTGCCGGTCCCGGCGTTTGCGTTCTTTGTATTTGCCCAGTGACAAGCGCCACAGCACGTCGAGCGTAACGTAACCGACGAGCGCCGCGGTCAGTCCGAGCAACACGCTTCCCAGCAGCATCGGCTGCCAGATTTCCACGAAGGTATGGGTCATCCATTCCCAGGAAAGATCGAATGCAACGTCTCTCGGCGGGCTGCCGAGCAGCGTGCGACCCAACTGATAGGTACCCGGGAAGATCACGAACATGGTGGCGGGGTTGTTCACCCAGGTAGCGGCGGCCGCCACCGGAATGTTGACCCGCATAGCCAGAGCGGCGAGTGCGGCGATCAGCGTATGACCGGGAACCGGCATAAACGCGATAAACAGCCCGAGGGCGAATGCCGGAACAACCCAGCGGCGACGCACACCCCATAGCCGCGTATCGTGCAACATGTGCCGGAACGGGGTCATAAACCACTGCCCGGCAATATGGCTGCGTTTGAATGCGAATTTCTTGAAAACGCGTCTGGGCATGCGGGTGTATCCGGGTCATGGTCTGGGTGCCGGCGCCGTACGCCGCAGCCGTGGTCAAACCCTGTGTCCTGATATTGGCCGGAGGTATGGCGGCGCAGCATAGCACGCTACTGTTATCGTCAGACCACTCCAGCCTGCTATTGGTTGCATCGCTGTGCCTCGCTTTGCTTCGCCGCTGGCGATCGCCTGCGTGTTTTTTCGGCGCCTACGCGCTCTTCATGCTCGCAGCCGGGGACATCATTGCCCAGCGCCTGGATCCCGAGTTCGCGGGGGACAGTATGCTCGCACGCGTGCGCATTGCGGCCGCGCCTGCCGTGCGCGGCGATGCGCTGCTGCTCTACCTGGAACCGGCCGGTGATCCCAGGATTCCGCCGCGCGTTCGCGTGAGCTGGTTCGACCCACCCTGGGTGCCGACCCTGGGCGAGGTCTGGGAGCTGGAGCTTCGACTGCAGCCGCCGCGAGGCAACTTCAACCCCGGCGTCTTCGACTACGAGACGTGGCTGTTTCGCGAGAAAGTCCATGCGACCGGGTACGTTGTCGGCGGCAAGCGGAATCGACTGTTATGGTCGGGCACGGCCACGTGGCTGGATCGGTACCGGGAGGACTTTGCCTGGCGCGCTGAGGCCGCGGCGGAAACAGACGCGGCAGCCGCGGTGCTGGTCGCAATCGGTGTGGGTCTGCGCCATAAAGTTTCCCGCGAGCAGTGGGACAGGTTTGCCGTGTCGGGAACCAGTCACCTGATGGCGATTTCGGGTCTGCACGTTGGCCTCGCGGCCCTGGCCGCCTTCGTCGTTGCGTATGCGTCGACGGGTTGGCTTGCGGGGCAGAGGAACAGCTATGTGCTGGCTGTGCTCGTCGGTGCGCTGTGCGCACTGGCTTACGCGCTGACGTCCGGCTTCGGCGTACCGGCACGCCGTGCCGTCATCATGCTGACCGTTGTTGCCGTCGCGATCACACGGCGTCGTACCGTGGATCCCCTGGCCGCCATCGCGCTGGCAGCATTGGTCGTCTTCCTTTCGGACCCCGTCGCGACCATGACGCCGGGTTTCCACCTGTCATTTGCCGCGGTGCTTGTTCTCTTGTGGCTGGCGCGTCGCCGGGAGGCGGGCGTGCCTGCGGCACGGTGGCTGCGCGCGCCGCGGCAATTGCTCGTCATGCAGATCTTCCTGCTGTTTGGTCTATTGCCTTTGACGTCCCTCATATTCCAGCGTTTTGCTGTGGCCGCGACGCCGGTCAACCTGGTCGCGGTCCCGGTATTCAGTTTCATCATCGTCCCGTTAACGCTGGCCGCGCTGACGGTATTGCGATGGTCGGAAGCGCTGGCAGGCGTCTTCCTCAAGGCTGCAGCACGATGCATCGACGCGCTCGACGGGTTTATCGACTGCATCGTCGCGTTGCCGCTTGCGAACACGATGCTGGCCGAAATTCGCGGCGTCGCATGGTTGTTTGTGCTCCTGCCGCTCGCCTGGGTCGTCCTGCCGCGGGGCTGGCCCGGCCGGCACGTCGCCGTGCTGGGCGTGATCGCGATCGTGACGTGGCGCCCGCCGGCACCTCCGGTCGCCTGTTTTGACAGCTGGGTACTGGATGTAGGGCAGGGCCTCGCTGTCGTCGTACAGACACACGAACACACAATGCTGTTTGATACGGGAATGGCGTGGCGCAGCGGCGGCAACGTCGCGACGCAGAGCATTCTGCCGTTCCTCAGATCACGGCGCCTCGAGCGTATCGACTGGCTCGTCGTTTCACACGATGATCTCGACCATAGCGGCGGACTTGACGCTATTCGCGAGACGCTGAACATTGGCACTGTCTTGTCCGGAGAATCACTAAGGGGGAGGGCTGATCGCCGGTGCGTGGCGGGGGACGCCTGGTCTTCAGGGCAGGTCGATTTTGCGGTGCTGCATCCTCGCGCAGGGGCGGCAGGTGCCGGCAACGCCGCGTCCTGCGTTTTGCGAGTGTCGGCCGGGGAGTATGGTCTGCTGCTCACGGGCGATATCGAGGCGGAGGGCGAGCGCATCCTGATCGAGAGCGGGGCTCATCTTGCCAGTGATATTGTCGTCGTACCGCATCACGGCAGCATGACGTCGTCCAGTGTACCGTTTACAGATTCGGTAAGGCCCGATTTTGCGGTCGTCTCAGCTGGCCATGGGAACCGCTGGAGCTTCCCAAAGCCGCAAGTCGTAGAGCGCTGGCAGGCACACGGGGCCCTGGTGCTCAATACGGCAACCACGGGTGCGGTACATTTTCGCGTCTGTGCCCGCGATGGTGTGACGGCTCCGGGCCTGGAGCGTCGGCTCCGGCATCGTTTCTGGCATGCTGCGACCTGACATCTGTTGTATATTCCATTTTTCCGATTGGGTCTGGTCCATATGGTTGAAATCGTTAAGTCCGGCGGCTGGTTGATGTTGCCGATTATCCTGTGCGCGATTGTCGCGATGGGGATCATCCTGGAGCGTTTCTGGACGCTGCAGCAAAAACGCGTGATTCCCGAAGACCTGACGAGCAAAGTCTGGGGCTGGGTCAAGAAGGACCAGCTGGACCAGAAACAGATTCAGACACTGCACCAGGGCTCGGCGCTCGGCCAGATCCTGGCGGCCGGGCTGATGAATCGCGATCGGGATCGGGTGGTGCTGAAAGACTCGATCGAAGATACCGGGCGCCATGTAGTGCATGAGCTCGAGCGGTATCTCGAGACGCTGGGCACGGTCGCGGCTGTGACACCGCTACTCGGGCTGCTGGGTACCGTTATCGGCATGGTCAAGGTGTTCACGGCCATCACGACGCACGGCGTCGGCAACCCGACGGTGCTCGCCGGTGGTATTGCCGAGGCGCTCATCACGACCGCGGCCGGTCTGACGGTCGCTATCCCGGCCCTTATCGGCTATCGCTACTATCGCTCACGGGTCGACACGCTGGTTGTCGACATGGAGAAGGAAGCCATCAAGCTCGTCGAAGCGCTGCACCGCCGGAATGAAAGAGACGGAAACGGCGAACGCAAAAAGGACGCTGAATGAAGCTCAGCCTGCGGCAACGCACGCAGCCCGAAGTCAATCTCACGTCGCTCATCGACGTCGTGTTGCTTCTGCTTATTTTCTTCATGGTCTCGACCAGTTTTGTCAAACAGTCGCAGATCACCATTAGTCTGCCCGAAGCGGAGAGTTCTGCGATCGTCGAAGAAGTACCCGAGCAGATCGATATCATGATCACCGCGTCCGGTACCTACCTCGTCAATGGCAGAGAATTAATCAACAATCGCGCGGAGACTATTCGGAATGCGCTGCAAAAGGTCTCGGGGGGAAACAACAACCTGCCGCTGACGATCAGCGCCGACGCCAGTGCCAGACACCAGGACGTGGTGACGGCGATGGACGTCGCGGCACGTCTCGGGTTTTCGCGGATTAGCATCGCCACGGTCAACGACCCGGTGGAGTGACGTGAGCAAACGCATCGATCCCGAGGTTAAGGTTGTCTACGGTCGCCTGTGGCGTTACGTCACGCCGCATAAACTGGTCGGGTTTGTTGCCGTAATCGGCATGGCCGCGACGGCCACCATCGAAGCCGCGCTCGTATACCTCCTGCAGCCGCTCATGGACGATGCGCTGGTCGCGAAGGAACTCGAGCAAGTCCAGTGGATACCGATCGCCTTCATGGGAATCTTCATTCTGCGAGGCCTGTCGGGGTTCGCGACCGAAATGTCGCTCGGCTGGATTGGCAGGCGCGTAATCTCGGACCTGCGTCGCCAGGTTTTCGACAAGTTCCTGACCTTACCGGTCCGTTTCTTCGACTCGCAGGCGGCGGGTCCGCTGCTGTCGCGCATGACCTACAACGTCGAAATGGTTGCCGAGTCCGTCACCAGCGTTGTGACGATTGCCGTGCGCGACACGCTGACCGTGATTGCCGCTTTCGCTGTGATGATTTATCACAGCCCGAAGCTCACGGTGTTCGTCGCCATCCTGTTCCCGATCGTCGCCGCGATTGTGCGCCTGCTGGGGATTGCGTTCCGGCGTTACAGCAGCCGCATCCAGGACTCGATCGGAGACGTTACCCAGGTCAGCGACGAAGTCATTCGCGGTAACTGGGTGGTCAAGTCATTTGGCGGCTACAAGTACGAACGCGATCGGTTTGCCGAGGCTGACGGCCGCAATTTCAAACAGAATCTCAAGTTGATTCGTGTTCGGTCCCTGGGCGTTGCCGTTACGCAAGTCGTGTTCGGATTTGGGATAGCCCTGGTCATCTATATGGCTGGCCGACAGTCCATTGAAGGCGTATTGACACCGGGTCAGTTCATCTCGTTCTTCTCGGCGATGATGCTGATGCTGCAACCCGTTCGCCGGATCACCAACGTCAATGCAACGCTGCAGCGAGGCGTCGCTGCCGCCGATAGCCTGTTCAGAGTTCTCGATGAGGAGAACGAACTCGACACGGGCAAGCTCAAGAAAGATCGTGTCGAAGGCAACGTGTTGTTCGACCACATCAATTTCTCTTACGAGGGCGGAGAGGGTCCCGTCATCAAGGATCTGCGGGTCGAGATACCGGCAGGCAGTACTCTTGCCATCGTCGGCCATTCAGGCAGCGGTAAGTCAACGCTGGTTAGCCTGTTGCCGCGTTTCTACGACGTCGACTCAGGCGAAATACTGCTGGATGGTATTCCGCTTGGTGAGTACACGCTCGCGAGCCTGCGCAGGAATGTCAGCGTCGTCAGCCAGGACGTGGTGCTGTTCAACGACACGATCCGCGCGAATCTCGCCTACGGGCATCTCGAGGGGCATTCTGAAGAGGAGTTGCTGCAGGCAGCAGAAGCTGCCCACGTCCTCGAGTTTGTGAACGAATTGCCGCATGGCATGGATACCGTGGTGGGTGACCGGGGCGTGTTGTTATCGGGCGGCCAGAGACAGCGTATTGCCATTGGTCGCGCGTTACTCAAGAATGCGCCGGTCCTGATTCTTGATGAAGCAACATCGGCCCTCGACACGCACTCGGAGCGGCGCATTCAGGATGCATTGAATGTGCTGATGAAAGACCGCACGACGCTCGTCATCGCACACCGGCTGTCGACGGTCGAAAAGGCCGACCGGATCATTGTTCTCGATGCGGGTCGCATCGTCGAGGCGGGAACCCACAGTGAGTTACTGGCACAGCAAGGCCACTACGCGGCACTGTACAGAATGCAATTCACCGAGGAGTCACAGGACGAGTGAGCGCCGGACCGGTCTACAACTGGATACACCGCGCATGGTATGAGGGCGCGGCCTCGGGCTGGCTGCTGTTGCCGCTCAGCGGCCTCTACTGGCTGGTCCTGGCACTACGGAAGTTCCTCTACAGCTGCGGCGTGCTGCGGACGCACAGGGCGGCTATCCCTGTTGTGATCGTCGGCAATATCACGGCGGGTGGCACGGGCAAAACGCCGACCGTGCTATGGCTCGTCGAAGCGCTAAAAGACCGGGGCTTCAAACCGGGCATCGTCAGCCGCGGCTACGGCGGTAGCAAGTCAGATTCGTCGATGCGCGTCGAAGCCGACACCGATGCGGCCGTCGCGGGTGACGAACCGGTGCTACTGGCTCGCCGCGCACAATGTCCGGTCGTCGTGGATCCGGATCGCGTACGAGCGGCTGCCATGCTCGTGGAGGACGGTGCCGATGTGATCGTCGCAGACGACGGCCTGCAGCACTACCGGCTGGCACGCGACTACGAGATCTGTGTGATTGACGGTTCGCGTGGCCTCGGCAACCGGCGCCTCTTGCCGTCCGGGCCGCTGCGCGAAACTGCCGAGCGCCTGGAGACTGTCGATCAGGTCCTGGTGAACGGCGTTCTGCGTGGTTCCGAATACGAACTGACGACGGCCGAACAAAACTCGATAGCCTTCGACCTGATCGCATCGGAAGCGTGTCGCCTCAACGGATCCCTGACGCGGCCTATCGACCGGTTCGGGGGGTCGACCGTGCATGCCGTTGCGGCAATTGGTAATCCTCGCCGCTTCTTCGATCTGCTTCGTGCGCAGGATATCCAGGTCATCGAGCATGTCTTCCCGGATCACGCCGTCCTTTCCCGCAAGGACCTCGAATTCGGCGACGACTTCGAGGTTTTCATGACCGAGAAAGATGCCGTTAAACTGGGTGACGCAATGAAGGATAAGTTCTGGTTTGTCCCCGTCGAGCTGCAGATGGACCCGGTCATCGCGGCGCCACTCCTCGAACAGATTACATCGCGTCTTAAGGCGACTCAGGACACCGCATGACTGAATTTGTTGTCGTCATCCCGGCACGTTTCGCGTCGACCCGGCTGCCCGGTAAAGCGCTGCTCGATATCCACGGCAAGCCCATGCTGCAGCATGTGTACGAACGCGGTGCAGAAAGCGGGGCCAGCGAAGTGGTCATCGCCACGGATGATGAACGCATCGCTGCCGCGGCGGAGGCGTTCGGCGCCACAGTTTGCATGACGAGCGATCAGCACCGATCGGGAACCGAGCGCATTGCGGAAGTCGCCGACCTGCTGGACTGGCCCGACGATCAGGTGGTCGTAAACCTGCAGGGCGACGAACCGGGCATGCCGGCAACGTTGCTTGATCAATGTGCGGCCTTGCTCGACGATGCGACCGCCGACATTGCAACGCTCGCCTCGCCGTTCCTTGCGCAACTGGATTTCAATAACCCGAACTGCGTCAAGGTCATTCGCGACGTCAAGGGGCATGCGATCTATTTCAGCCGCGCAGCGATTCCTTATGCAAGGGACACTGGGAGTGAGAAGCGGGCGGTTGGTGCCGCGCTCCATCACCACGGCATCTATGCCTATCGCTGCGGTGTACTCCGCGAACTCGTGGCTGCTGCTCCTTCTGACCTTGAAGTCTGTGAGCAACTGGAACAGCTGCGCGCATTGTCTTTGGGGATGACTATCGCTGTTGGTGTGCCACCGGTTCGGCCTGGCACCGGTATCGATACACCCGAGGATCTCGAACGCGCGAAACAGGAGATCCTTGGATGAGTCGGGAAACCCGTGTTCTTTTCGTTTGCATGGGCAACATCTGTCGTTCGCCGACGGCCGAGGGTGTGTTTCGTCATCTTGCCGAACAGGCGGGCCTGTCCGGGCAGCTGCACATCGACTCGGCCGGGACGCACGCGTATCACAGTGGCGAGCCGCCTGACCACCGGGCGCGTACCGCTGCACAGAGAAGAGGGATGTCGCTCGAGGGCATCTACGCGCGCCGCGTTACGGAGGAAGATTTCGATCGCTTTGACTACGTTATTGCGATGGATGAGGACAACCTGGAGCGTTTACGCGCTGAGGCGCCTGCCCACCATCACGACAAGTTGCGCCTGTTTCTCGAGTTCGGCTCGTCGGGCGAGAGAGAAGTGCCTGATCCGTATTACGGTGGGTCCGCCGGGTTTGAGCGAGTTCTGGACCTTGTGGAAGAAGCGTCCCGAGGCTTGCTCGAGACGCTTTCCCGTAAGTAGTTCCTAGTCCTGCGCTGGGTCGGCCGGTTTTGCCTCGGGCTCCGGCTTGGGCTTCGACTCGGGCCCGGCTTCCGCTTTCGGAGGCGGTGACTTCTCGGCGGGCTTGGCCGCTACCGGCAACGATTGAGGCTCCCACGGCAGCAGCTTGGGCTTCGCCGCCGCGCCATTGCCGCCGTCCTTTGCAGGTTTTTCAGCGGCCGCTTTCGCGGGTTTCGTCTCGGCCATGGCAGGGGCTTTGACGTCGGGCGTTGCGTCGGATTTCGGCGCAGCGGGCTTGTCAGCCTTCTTCCGTGGCGTCTCCTCGGGCTTTGCGCCCGCTGCCTTGTCGGCCGGCTTGCGTGGCCGGCGTTGCTTCGGCTTGCTTTCGGCTGCCGGTTTGTCGTCTTTCGCTGCCTTTTCGGCTTTCAGTACCCTGTGCGATGCCGTATCGCTGGTTGCGCCTGAATTGGCGGCACGTTCGGCGTCGGTGCGCGCCCGGGGCGGGCCGGACTGCGTCTGCGACTCGGGTTGCGGCGCGTCGGCCGCGGCCGGTTTCTTATCGGCTTCAGGCCGCGGCTGCTTCATCGGTGCAGCCTGCTTCTGAGCTTCCTTCTTCGGCTCGGCCTGCTTCTGAGTTTCCTTCCTCGGCTCGGCCTGCTTCTGCGTTTCCTTCCTCGGCTCGGCCTGCTTCTGCGGCTGCTCTGACGTCTGCTGTTGCGTATCCGTTACCTGCTCGGGCTTGTCAGCACCGCGTCTCCGACGACGTCCGCCGCGGCTGCGGCGACTGCGCGTTGAGCGCTTTGGCTCGGTTTGATTCTCATCACCCTTGTCCGGGCCCTGTTGCCCCTGTTGCTGCTGTTTCTGCTGGCCATCCGTCTGCGCAGGCTTGCGGCGCGAATCTGTCTTCTTCGTGGTTTTCTTGGCGGTCTTTTTCGCTGCTGTCTTCTTGGATGCAGCTTTCTTTCTCGCTGGTTTGCGTTGTCCACTGCGGTTATCGCTGCCGCGGCGTTTTGATTGCTGTCCGCGGGCCCCGCGACCTTGCTGGCCGCCTTGCTGACGACGCGGCTTCGCTTGCTGTTCTTCTTCATCGTCGCCGCCGGTAAAGATCGACACGATCGATGCGAACAGGCCCTTCTTCTCCTTCTTCGGTTCGGGCTCCGGCTCCTGCCGCTTGGGCGCGGGCTTGGATGGTTTGAGGGTGCCGACAACAGGCGCCTCGATGGCCTTGCGCTCCAGAATCGCCTGCGGAGCTTCGGGCTCCGGACCCGAGTCCGCGAGGGCGTAGCTCACGCCCGTGTTTTCGGCAAGCTCCGTTTGATCGTCACGCACACGGCGAACGTCGTAGTGCGGCGTTTCCAGCAATGGATTGGCGACCAGGACGATCTGCGTATCATTGCTGTCTTCAAGGCTCTGTACCCAGTCGCGTTTTTCATTGAGAAGGTACGTCGATACTTCGACGGGCAGCTGCGCGATAACTTTGGCGGTGCGTTCTTTGCGTGCTTCTTCACCGACGAGACGCAGAATGGCGAGCGCCAGGGATTCAACGCTGCGGATATTACCGAAGCCTGAGCAACGCGGGCAGGTCATGTGTGAAGATTCGCCGATCGATGGACGCAGACGCTGGCGCGACATTTCGAGCAGGCCGAAGCGGCTAATCTTGCCGATTTGTACGCGGGCGCGATCCTGGCGTACTGCATCGCGCAGGCGATTTTCAACGTCACGCTGGTGCTTGCTCGGACCCATATCAATAAAGTCGATCACCACGAGGCCGCCCAGGTCCCGAATACGCAGCTGGCGCGCGACTTCATCGGCCGCTTCGAGATTTGTATTGAGCGCCGTAGCCTCAATGTCGCCACCCTTGGTGGCGCGTGCTGAGTTGATGTCGATGGAGACCAGCGCTTCCGTGTGGTCGATCACGATGCTGCCGCCCGACGGCAGATGCACCGTATGCGCGAATGCTGATTCGATCTGCGACTCGATCTGATAACGCGTGAACAGCGGTACCGGGTCGACGTAGTGCTTCAGCTTCTTGATGTTGTGCGGCATCGTCTGTTCGACGTGCTCAATGGCGTCCTTGTAGGTCTGCTCGTCGTCGATCAGGATCTCGCCGATCTCGTTGGTCAGGTAGTCGCGCAGGGCGCGTACGACCGAGTCGCTTTCGCGGTAGATCAGGAATGGCGACGGACGTTCGAGGACGACGTTCAGGATCGCGGTCCAGACGGTCAACAGGTTCTCGAGGTCCCAGGCAAGTTCTTCGGCGGTCCGGTCGATGCCGGCGGTACGCAGAATGACGCTCATGCCATCGGGCACGATAATTTCGTTCAGCGATTTCCTGGCCGCGTCGCGGTCCTGGCCGGTAATGCGTCGTGATACGCCGCCTGAGCGGTCTTTGTTCGGTTTGAGAACGATAAAACGGCCGGCCAGGCTGACAAATGTCGTCAGGGCCGCGCCCTTGTTGCCGCGTTCTTCCTTATCGACCTGGACGACGATGTCCTGGCCTTCCTTGAGCACGTCCTTGATGTTGGGCTTGCCGCTGCCCTTGGCGTCCTTGACGAAATACTCGCTGGAGATCTCTTTCAGGGGGAGGAAGCCATGGCGATCCGCACCGTAATCGACAAACGCGGCTTCGAGGCTGGGCTCGATGCGCGTGATCTTTCCTTTGTAAATATTAGCTTTTTTGCGTTCGCTAGCCGGTGCTTCGATATTGAGATCGTAGAGGCGTTGGCCGTCGACCATCGCCATGCGCAACTCTTCTTCCTGAGTTGCATTGATTAGCATTCTTTTCATGTTGTCCTACTTGTAGGTTGGAGGACAGCATTACGGGGCATGGCGCCAAGCGGGCGCAGGGGATGTCACGCACAGGAGTCCGGCGCCGGATTGCGCCGTGTACTAGATCTACTATCTCTGTGTAGGCCAGACCCAAAGTGGTCAGTGCCAGCAAAATAATCAGCATGATTTCCCTGCGGCAATGCCGCTTCGGCGCAGGCCGGAATCCGTGCTTGCTGCCGTCTGAAATCAGGTCTCGCAGGTTTGCGGGACCAAAAAATAAGTCGTATGGAGGGGGCTGGCTGGTATGCCAAATCGCCTCTGGGCGGTAATATAGCACACCTCAACCGGGCTTAAGCAACTGATCATGCAAGAAAACTCTCCTAGTGACGCCACCACGCGGGTCTCCGGCGTCCGCAAAGTCCGCGTTAGCGAAGACCGGGCCGGGCAGCGCATCGACAATTTCCTGCGCTCGGAACTACCCGGCGTGCCCAAGGGGCGTGTATACCGCCTGCTGCGGCGTGGTGAGGTGCGCGTCAACGGCGGCCGCATCCGGGCCGAGTACAAGCTGCAGGAGGGTGACGAGGTGCGCATACCGCCGGTACGGGTCAACGTCGGGGCGCCACCGCCACCGGCGAAGCTCGCTGCGGACATGCTGGACCGGGTGCTCTATGAGGACAAACGGCTGCTCGTGATCAACAAGCCCACGGGAATGGCCGTACATGGTGGCAGCGGTATCAGCCACGGCGTCATCGAATTGCTGCGGCATGCCCGGCCGGATCTCAGGGAACTGGCGCTGGTCCACAGGATCGACCGTGAAACCTCGGGCTGCCTGGTCATGGCCAAGCGTCGCAGTGCGCTCAGGGAACTGCACGAGCGTTTCCGGGAAGGTCAGGTCGAAAAAAATTATCTGGCCCTTGCCGTCGGCGACTGGCAGTTTGGTGAGCAGCTCATCGATGTTCCGTTGCAGGTGCAGAATCGCCGGGGCGGTGAGCGACATGTCATTGCCAGCGAAAACGGCAAGGAGGCGCAGACACGCGTGAGCCTCTCCCGAACGTACGGCGTCTACAGCCTGTTGCAGTGCGCGCCGGTCACCGGCAGGACGCACCAGATTCGTGTGCATCTGCTGCATGCCGGCCACCCTATCGTCGGCGATGAGCGCTACGGTGACGAGGAAGCCAACAAGCTGGCAAAACGCTTCGGTTTGAAACGCCTGTTCCTGCACGCGCAGTCCATCGCGTTTGCAGACCACAGCGGTAACGAGTTGCACTTCACGGCGCCGCTGGCCGATGACCTTGAACGCTTTCTTAGCGTCGGCGTCATCGAAGCGCAGCGGCTCAAGAAGTCATCGCGCTAGCTTTCTTCCAGGTAAAAATGCCGGGCAAGAAAACACCCTGCAACGACGACAGGGCTGATTGCCCAGTACCCAATCCACAAGGCTCCCTTGAGGTCACTGGCAGTGACCGCGAAATACGCGAGGGGGGTGACCGCCATGATCCCGATAACGAGTCCCGTCGGCGTGAATTCTGAGAAACCGCCGAACGCTGCACGGAACATACTCGTCGCGCCTATCCAGCCGCCCAGCCCCCAGGCGATGAACATCGCGGCACGGGCGGGCTGTTCGAACAGACCGGCGAGACCGCCGAGCAAGGGGACCGTCGCCAGCAGGCCAAGCACCGCGACGGGGATCACTCCGAAGACCATGATTAACAGGTGCATCATTTCAGTCCGGCTCTCGTATACATCCCGAGGCCACGCTTCGCGATGCGCAGTACGACGTTGACGCTGAAGAAGTGTCCGACGCCAAGCACGAGCAGGACCAGGCCAAGACCCTCTGCCTGGTAGACGAGCATTTCTTCGAACGTCTCGATCTGCACCCGGGTGCGCATACGCAGCAGGACAAAGCCGAGACTGACGAGGTAGACGCCGGCCATGAGAAGTCGGCTGATAGCATAGGCGAGGCCATTGTCGCCCTCGAATCCTTCGACAAGAAAAGTGCGGCCGTCGCGATTGAGCGTCGACGAAATAAAGGCGACCGTGAAAATGCTCAGCGCGAGATACAGGACGTAATTTGCAGTAGTCAACATGACTGTCTCCTTTCGATTGATTTGCAGGAGACAGTAGTCGGCTGTTCAAAGGCTAACTTCCGGGATTCCCGGAATGGAATAGGAGTCCGAAAAGGTCTTTATCATCAGGTGCTTACAAGTTTCCTGATTGATAATGCCGGATACGACTCAGTGTTTTTCGCGGCGTTTGCGCCAATGGCCGGGCGACATTCCCGTTAATTCGCGAAAGGCCGCGTAAAAATTCGACTGGGAACGGAACCCGGTGGCAAGGCCGACGGCGAGAACGGAAGCGGACTCGTCTTCAAGAAGAAGCCGCTTTGCTGCCGCGACGCGATGTTCCCGAACATACCGGGAGAAGCCGTAGCCGAAGTTGCTGTTGATGAGTTCCGACAGCTGGTGCGGCGACAGGTCGACCGCGTCTGCGAGCATCGCAAGACTGAGGTTCTCATTCTCGAAGAGCTTGTCGTCAGTCATGGCCCGATCGAGTACCGCGACCTTCGCTTCGATGTCTACCTTGTTGAGCGTCGATGACGCATAGGCGAGCCGCGCAGCATCGGACATGTCGTCGAGAATCTCGGGAAACCAGATCATCGCCGCGGTCACGAGCACGAAAGACGCACCGGTGAACAGGGCATAGGCCAGGTAGAAGACGTCATTACCCAGAACTTTGGATGCCGTTGCGAGCACCAGCATTGTGATAGCCAGCGCGGCGAAATAACAAAAGAAGAACAGTTCAAAGAGATAGCGATGGACATGCCGTCGCAGTCCGGATACGAATAACGCAAACCAGATCGAGTAACCGGCGCCCAGGATGAACGCGAGCGGCGGAATCCAGGACAGCGGCAGAAACGGTCCGGCGGCGAGCGGCACCAGGTGCAGGACGTGCCATGGCGACCGAGTGCTGCCCGCAACGAGTACTTCGCGACTGAAAAAGAAAAACGCCGGTGGTGTTACGAGCTGTAGCAAGGCATAGGCCCGATGATCGAACGGCTCCAGCCCCACCTGCAGAAAAGCCCAGTGATAGACCTGCAGCCCGGTCATGGCGAGCAGCAGTGCGATACAGGCAACGTACCCGAGCCGTGATTTTCCCATGTCGCGAAGGAAGTACAGGTAAGCGACGAGCAGCAGCGGCGCCGCGACGATCGAGAACCCGATGAGAACAAGCGCGAGCGACGCAATCATGGAATCGTCATCCCGTACACCTCGGCTATGGCAGCAGGTAACCGAGCTGCAGCAGCCGATCAGCGACCCAGATCATGGGCAGACCGATCAGCGCCGTAGGGTCGTCGGTGCGCACCGATTCGAACAACACGAAACCCGCGCCTTCGAGTTTGAAGCTGCCTGCGCAGTCGTAGGGTTCGTCATACCGCAGATAGGACTCTGCCAGGCGTCGATCGAATTCTCTGAACCGCACAATCGTCCTGTCAGTATGTTCGTACCGCGCTCGGCCGACCGGGTCGAGGATGCAGACCGCCGTCAGAAAGGTCACGCTCTTGCCGGAGGCTGCGAGCAGCTGCTCAATCGCCCTGGCATGGTCGCCGGGCTTGCCGAGAACCTCGTTGTCGAGAACTGCCAGTTGGTCCGCACCGATCACCAGCCCCTCGCGCGCATTGATCGCCACGGCCTCGGCTTTCTTACGAGCCAGGTGGCTGGCCAGCTCCTCGGGCTCGAGGCCGTCCTTATTGCTCTCGTCGACATCGGGTGTCACGACCTCGAACTGGTCGAGGAAGCGATTCAGGAGGTTGCGGCGATACGGCGAAGACGAGGCCAGGAAGATGGTCGGTGCTGTTGGATTTTGCATAAACAAATCAAAACCTTACTTCTCCAGGGACAAAGTTTACCCGGTTTGCTGCCGGCGTCCGATATTTCTGTCCATGAAGCTTTGACTTACGGGGCGGTGGTCCTTATCATGCGCGCGCCATGGGTAATCCGCTGTGTGAACGCCGCTCCGCGGCCGAATGGTCGGCGGGCTCTCAAGTAATTGAAATTGCTGAAAAAATCAGTAATTTTGAGCAGTTGGCGAGAATTATCGAAGCGGACCTTGCAGCACTCGATGCTGATAAGATACCCGCAGCCTGGCGTGAAGCCGTGGTAACGGGGCAGCTAGAGTTTGGTTATGCCGACGCGCAGCGGACGCTGCCGACGGTCTCGTGCCGGGCCAAGGTGACCGTCGACGCGGTCTGCCAGCGGTGCCTGGAGGCGTTTCGACTGCCGCTTGAGACTGAGGCGGACTTGCTCCTGCTGGCGCTGGAGCAGGAGGCCGATGGCTACGATGACTACGAAGTCTGGGAACTGGAGGAGACGCTGCTCCAGCCGCAGGATATCGTGGAAGAGATGCTGATAATGGCGCTGCCGTTTTCAGCGATGCACACGGAGTCGACCGCGTGCAGGGCATTGGTGTCGGGAACGGCGACCAGTGATAAGGAAATGACGACGCCGTTTGCTGCATTGCGCGAACAGATGGCACAGGACAACGAAGGTTCGGCCTGACACGCCGGATCGATTGGAGAAGATTATGGCAGTTCAAAAAAGTCGCAGGACTCCTGCAACGCGCGGCGCTCGTCGTTCGCACGACAAGCTGAAGAAGCCGGCGCTGTCGGTTGACCCGACCTCGGGCGAGACGCACCTGCGTCATCGCGTAACGCCGGACGGTTTCTACCGCGGCAATCAGGTTGTTGCACAGCCTGAGTCGATCGAAGACGAAGAGTAAGTCATCCGTTGATTGACCGGACGCCGTCCGGTCTTTCTAGTGGTGAGTTCTCACTCGATCATTTCTCTTGACGCGATGAGCGGCGACCTCGGTGCCGAGGTTGTCGTGCGCGCGGCTGCGGCGACACTTCAAAAGTATCGAAACCTCGAATTGATCCTCGTTGGCGACGGCGACGAGCTGCGTGGTCTCGTGGACGGGATCATCGGCAGTGACTCTCGCCTGCGGATTGAACACGCGAGCGAAGTGGTCGAGATGTCGGAGGCGCCCGCGGAGGCGCTGCGCAAGAAGAAAGACTCTTCGATGCGCGTGGCCATCAATCTCGTTAAAGAAGGTGCCGCGGATGCCTGCGTCAGTGCCGGCAACACCGGCGCATTGATGGCGACGGCAAGATTCGTTCTCAAGATGCTCCCCGGAATCGACCGGCCGGCGATCATTGCCGAGCTGCCCGCGATGGGCGGGACCGTGCATATGCTCGATCTTGGAGCGAACACTCAGGCAACCGCGGAACAGCTGTTCCAGTACGCGGTCATGGGATCCATCGTTGCGGCGGATATCAGGGGTATCAAGGATCCTCGTGTCGCCTTGCTCAACATCGGTGCGGAAGATACCAAGGGTCACGATACGGTGAAGGAAGCGGCGGCGGTCTTGAGCGCGAGCACGCTTAACTATGTTGGCTTTGTAGAAGGCACGGACCTCATGTCCGGCAAGGCAGACGTGGTCGTGACAGACGGCTTCTCGGGTAATGTTGCGCTGAAAACGATTGAAGGCACGGTCGCCTTCGGCAAGCACATTCTCGCGCGTGCGTTCAAGCGTAACTGGATAACGAAGTTGCAGGCCTTCCTGGCCAGCAGCGTGTTGCGCCATCTCAGCGCGGAAATGGATTCGCGCAATTATAACGGTGCGACTCTGGCCGGCCTGAATGGTATTGTAATAAAAAGCCACGGCAGCGCGGACGCCTACGCGTTCCAGCACGCGATCGACACGGCGATTGTCGAAGTGCGAAACCAGTTGCCGCAACAGATCGGTACCTTGCTGCAAAAGGAAGCCGCATGACGTATTCGCGCATCGTTGGTATGGGCCGCTACCTGCCCGAACGGGTGATGACCAACTTCGATCTTGAGAAAATCGTCGATACGACTGACGAGTGGATTCGCACCCGAACCGGTGTCGAGCGACGTCATGTTGTCGAAGAGGACCAGACCACATCGGACATGTGCGTCGAGTCGGCAAAAAGCGCGATGGACGATGCCGGCGTTACACCCGCCGATGTCGATATGGTGATTACGGGCACCACATCGCCTGACGTCGTATTTCCTAACGTGTCCACGATCATCCAGCATCGCCTCGGCATTCCGGCCTGTCCGGCATTCAGTCTCGAGGCCGCGTGCTCCGGCTTTATTTATGCGCTAACGGTCGCGGACAAGTTCATCAAGGCGGGCGAGGCAAAGTGTGTGCTCGTCACCGGTGCCGAGTGTATTACCAAGTTGCTCGACTGGGGGGATCGCAATACCTGCGTCCTGTTTGGCGATGGTGCGGGTTCGGCGATCGTGGTGCCGTCGGCGGAACCCGGCATCCTGTCCTGCGAGTTGGGTGCGGATGGCCAGTATCGGGAACTACTGCATTACCCGGTCGGCGTTTCGAAAAACCTGGCCGCGGCTGGTACCGATGAGGCCAACATCATCATGCAGGGCAACGAAGTGTTCAAGGTGGCCGTCAAGACGCTTGGCCGGATTGCCCAGGCGGCATTGGACAAAGCCGGCGTTACCAAGGAAGAACTCGACTGGCTGGTTCCTCACCAGGCCAATATTCGCATCATCCAGGCGATGGCAAAGCGTCTGAACATGCCGATGGAAAAGGTCATAGTGACGGTGCAGGACCATGGCAATACGTCTGCGGCGTCTGTGCCCATGGCTCTCGACGTCGGGCGTCGCGACGGACGCATCAAGGAAGGTCAGTTGATTCTCATGGAAGCCTTCGGTGGCGGTTTCACCTGGGGTTCCGTGTTGATGCGGATGTAGTGCCTACCAGAGACTGACTTTCTTTTGCCTTGCAGAGCGGCGTCGCATGCGCTGGTGTAACTGCTGACGACGGCGGTCGATTCGATCCCGGCGAATCACGGGATCCTTGTTTTGCTGCGGGCCGTTCTCGAAGTCATCCCGGAATTGGCAGAAATCATCATAGGCTTCACGCACGTGCTGTAGCTCACGCGCGACGAGTTCGATGATTATGACGTCGTCGAGGTAGCCGATGACGGGGATATCGTCGGGCAGGATATCTTCCGGGTCCGCGAAATAGACGAACGTCGCAAGGAGGCGCTCGCGGTCGCCCTTGGGCAACTGCCACTCCTCATCGGTGAGCATGCTGATCAGCGACTCGAGTTCAGGAATACGCTTGCCAACGAAGTCGGGCAGGGGTTCACTGTTCCGGATTTCATCGAGTACCGAATTGACGGCGTCGATAATCTCGGAATCTTCGGCATCTTTGACGGCGGTACGAGACTGGCGCAGCGCCTTGCGAAAAAAACGCAGGTCGCGATCGGTCAGTTCGAAGGAGATTCTAAGGCCCATTCCGACAGGCTAACGGCAAGTCCCTATGGCGGTCAACGCGCTATGGTTTACCATAGGCGCTGGGCAAGCGGGTCGAATCCAATGAAACCGAAACTCATCATAGGCAACAAGA
Organism: uncultured Woeseiaceae bacterium; assembly: GCA_945787845.1. Lineage (GTDB taxonomy): Bacteria > Pseudomonadota > Gammaproteobacteria > Steroidobacterales > Woeseiaceae > UBA1847. Next base: position 179,318 of record CALZJH010000002.1, read on the forward strand.
ATTATTCGTCGTGGTCCTTACGGCCCTGGCTTCTCATGAAAGAGGCAGGTATCGACTTCGTTGAGCATCGTATTGCGCTCGACACACCCACGACGGGCAAGGAAATTGCGGCCTTTTCCGAAGCCGGCCGAGTGCCGATACTGCAACTCGGCGCTGTGACGGTCTGGGATTCCCTGGCGATTGCCGAGACCGTTGCGGAACGATGGCCCGAAAAACAGCTGTGGCCTGCCGATCCGGACGAGCGTGCGCATGCGCGTTCCATATCGGCCGAAATGCACTCGGGCTTTCCGTATTTGCGCGACTGCATGCCGATGAACTGCCGGGCCATGGGCCGCAAGGTGCTGATTCCCGACGAGCTCGGCGATGATATTGACCGTGTCATCGGCATCTGGGCGGAATGCCACAAACACTACGGCGATCGGGGCGGCTGGTTATTCGGCACGTTCTCGGTCGCGGATGCCATGTACGCACCCGTCGTATTACGCCTTCGGACCTATGGCATCAACCTGCCGGAGTCGGCCGGTTTCTATCCGCACCGCTTGCTCGAAAGCGAGGCCATGCAGGATTGGCTCGCGGCAGCCGAGTGCGAAACTGAAGTTATCGACGCGGAAGAAAAAGGCCAGTAATGCGCAAAGGAATTCTTCATCTGGCCGCCCTGGTGCTGGCCATCTCACCGGTTTATGCGGAAGTCTTCGAATTGCCGCCAGAGGGCTATGACGTCATCGGTTCGGTAACGACGATCAGCGCGCGTTACGAAGATACGCTGGTCGATATTGCGCGCCGCCATGGTCTCGGTTACTACGATCTCGTGCGTGCCAACCCCGGGGTCAACGTCTGGTTGCCGGGCGCAGGCACGGAGATCGTCCTGCCGAGTCGCTATGTCCTTCCGCCCGGACCGCGCAAGGGGCTGGTCCTGAACCTGGCGGAATATCGTATGTACTACTTTCCCGAGGCAGAGGAGGGTAAACCGGCTTACGTGTATACCTACCCGATGAGCATCGGGCGTATGGACTGGGAAACGCCGCTCGGCAACACCAGGATTGTCGCGATGGCGAAGAACCCGGCCTGGTATCCGCCGCAGTCTGTCCGTGACGAACATGCGGCGGAGGGTGATCCGTTACCGCGCGTCGTGAAACCTGGCCCGCAGAATCCTTTGGGTACCCGGGCGCTGCGCCTCGGTCTCCCCGGTTATCTCATCCATGGCACCAACCGGCCGGCCGGGGTCGGCATGCGCGTATCACATGGTTGTGTGCGCATGTTTCCAGAGGACATTGAGTTCCTCTTCGACCGGATTCGCGTCAATACCCCGGTACGCATTATCAATGTGCCCGTGAAGATCGGCTGGGACGGTGAGGCGCTCGTCGCCGAAGCACACCCGCTGCTCGAGTCGCCGCCACCGCTGCTCGAGGAGTCGGTCGAACATATTGAGCAGCTGGATGCGGATGTAGAGATTCCGGACCTGGATCCGAACAGCAAAGATCCGCTGACCCATGTGACGGAGCAGTTCATTGCCGTTACGGCGGTGCGTACCGGCCGGCTCGACTGGGATCGTGTGGAAGCGCTGGTGGAGCGCGCTGACGGCATTCCCGAAGTCGTTGGCTCAGGCATAAAAAACGCCGCGACAAGCGCGGCGTCCGAATAATGCTTTTGTAGTCTTAGAGCTACTAAATCGAAAGTCCGATATTACTTGGACATCGTTTTCTTGAACATACGTTCCATGCTTTCGCGATTTGCTTCGCAGCAAGCCTGTGATTCCGTAGCGGCAGCGAGGGCCTGGTCAGCGGTGCTCTGTGCCGAAGAGGCAGCCTGAGCGGCGCGATCAGCGGCTGCGCGAGCAGCTTCAGCGGCAGATGCGGCAGCAGCTGCATCAGCAGCAGCACGATCAGCCGTAGCTTTCACATCATCCAGCCCCGTAGTGGCGCAACCAGCGGCCATTGCGACGAACAGTGCAAGTGCGCTTGCTCTGAGTGCGGTCTTTTTCATTTTGGAAGGTTCCTTTGTTGGGTAAAACTGCAGGCGCATTATTTCCCAATATGTCCGAGGCTGCAACGAAAACTCCTGTTTTTATTGTCTTTTGTCTGTGCATTGCGACAGTTAGGGGGGCAGTGACCTCGACTTCAGGGACAATGATGCCGACTTTTGGGCGAATGCGTCGTCTTTGGTTGCAGTGCTTTTCGAGCTGCGGTCACAGCCTCGTTTGAGCGAGTAAAGCGGTTTGGTATTGCACTGAACACGATACTGTATATAATCCCATATACTGTGAATCCATACAGGAACGGCTCAAATGCGCGAACTGACCCCACGACAAAAGCAAATTCTCGAGATGATTCAAGAGTTTATCGTTGAAACCGGGATGCCCCCGACGCGTGCCGAGATCGCTCGTGAGCTCGGTTTCAAGTCGGCGAACGCGGCCGAGGAACACCTGCGGGCCCTGCAACGCAAGGGCGTGCTGGAGTTGCTGCCGGGCGCATCGCGTGGCATCCAGCTTAAAGACTCCCTGCGTGACCAGATGGGCCTGCCGCTCGTGGGTCGTGTTGCGGCCGGTAGCCCGATTCTTGCCCAGGAGCATATCGAGACGCATTACAAAATTGATCCGCAGCTTTTCAGTCCAAAGCCGCATTATCTGTTGCGCGTTAGCGGTATGAGTATGAAAGATGCAGGCATCCTCGATGGTGACCTGGTCGCCGTGCATCGCACACCTGAAGTTCGCAGCCGGCAGATTATTGTTGCGCGCCTCGATGACGAGGTGACGGTCAAGCGCTATCGCCAAAACGGGTCGCTGGTATCGCTCTTGCCCGAGAATGACGAGTTCGAACCGATCGTGGTGGATCTCAGGGAACAGGCACTGGTCATCGAAGGCGTCGTTGTCGGCGTTATTCGTGACGGCCTGCTGTTGCATTGAGCATTGTCATCGTCGCTCGACAAACTACTGGCGAACCCGCGTGTCTGGCGCGGGCGTGACCAGGCCGGGCAGCAGGCGGGGCTGGCGAGTGGCTACCCGGAGCTCGACCGGCACCTGCCCGGGGGCGGTTGGCCACGCGAGTCGCTGACTGAAATTCTTACGGAACACTACGGTATTGGCGAATTACGCCTGCTGATGCCGGCGCTGGCGCGCTTAAGCACCGAAACCTCGCCACAGGATTTTACCGAGCCCGGCTGGATCGCCTGGGTAGCACCACCTTTTCAACCTTATCCACCGGCACTGCAGCAATGCGGTATCGATTTGTCGCGTATGCTCATCGTGCGTCCCAGGGATGCCAGTGAGATTCTCTGGTCGGCTGAGCAGGCTCTGTCATCAGGTACCTGTGCCGCCGTGTTGCTGTGGCCTTCAATGCTCGACGACCAGGCCAGCCGCCGTCTGCAGCTCGCGGCCGAGAAAGGGCGCAGCTGGGCGATTGCATTTCGTCCGCTGGCTGCACGCCGGCAGCCTTCTGCGGCAGCGTTACGCCTTGAGCTACACCCTGGCGATAAAGGGTCGCGCGTACATATCCTCAAAAGCCGTGGTGGCCGCCCGGCTGTCATCAATACGCTGGTTTAGCCATGCGGCGAGCATGCGGACCACCTGCCATAGCGCGGGACATCGCCCCGACTCCCCCTGCGATACAGCAGGATCTGCCGCTTGCCGATCCGATCCCTTTGGTTGCGCCGCTGGCGCCTGCATCGATCACCAGGCTCTGGTTTTGTGTGTGGCTGCCACACCTGCCCATGGAGTCGGTAGGTGGTGACAACGCCGGAGCACCGACGGCGATTGTTGAAGAACAACACGGGATCCACCGTATTTTGCTGGCCGATGCCGCAGCGCGTGCCGCGGGCGTGATGCCAGGGCAGGCTGCCAATGCCGCCCTTGCGTTGTTACCGACATTGCACCTCGAAGAACGCAGTCTGCTCAGGGAGCAACAGGCGCTCGAAGGTCTTGCGACCTGGCTGGAGCGTTTTTCCTCGTTTGTGTCGATCGCCGACCAGGACGTGTTGTTGCTCGAGATTGCGGGCAGCCTGCGCTTGTTCGGTGGCTTGCGAGAGCTGCGACAAAAAATCTCGAAAGGCCTGCGCAGCCTGGGCTTTACAGGCGCGCTGGCGATTGCGCCGACACCGCTCGCTGCAACCTGGTTGGCACGCGCCGGTCGTCGTGCCTGCATACAGGACGAAACGAACCTGGCACCGGCACTGCGTAAACTGCCGCTTGCCTGCATGGACTGGCCCGCGAGCTTGTGTGAAACACTGGCCGGTATGGGCGTGATGTCGATCGGTGATTGCCTGCGACTGCCGCGCGAGGGATTTACCCGTCGCTTCGGGGCTGAATACCTGTTGCAACTGGATCGTGCCCTGGGCCATTTGCCCGATCCGCGCAATTCCTGGCGTGCACCCGAACGTTTTTGCGCCGATTACGAGATGACCGAAGAGCAGACAGATCGCGAGTTACTGCTCAATATTTGCCGTGAATTATTGTTATCGCACGAGCAGTTCCTGCTCGCACGGCAACTTGGTACACAACGCATCTGTGTCAGTTTTTTTCACCTCAGGAGCCCCGCGACCGAATTACGTCTTGGTTGTGCGCGGGCGGAGCGTTCTGCAGGGCGCTGGTTCGAATTGCTGGGTATACGGTTCGAGCAGTTGCTGTTGCCGGAACCCGTTATCGCGGTACGTTTGCGCAGCGGTATGGCACAGCCGCTGCAGGCCGAAGCAGGGCGCTTAAGTTTCAGGAACAAGCCCGGAGCGCGGGAACGGCGTTTTTCGATTACGCAGCTGGCTGAGCGCCTCATCGCACGGATCGGCGACCAGTCGGTGCAGGCAACGTCGATGGTGGCTGAGCACCGGCCGGATTATGCCTGGCGCTCGCAGAGCCTCCTGGCAGACTGGTCCGGTACGACGCTGGACACGCCCGGCGAGACCGTGCAGCGGCCGTTGTGGATGCTGCCTGAGCCCATGGTGTTACCGGCGGACAGTGGCTACCCCGTGTACCAGGGCTGCCGGTTGCAATTTATCGACGGGCCCGAACGCCTCGAGACCGGTTGGTGGGACGAGGACGGTATTTCCCGGGATTACTACACGGCGACCGGGAATAACGGCAGGCGCTTGTGGGTATTCCGTAACCGCAACCGTGGCTCGTCCTGGTATTTGCACGGTTATTTCGGATAGCAGGGTCTGTCAACGCTCGCCATGTCTGGTCGTTACGCCGAACTACACGCGCTGAGTAATTTCACATTCCTGCGCGGTGCCTCCCATCCTGAAGAACTGGTGAAGACGGCGGCCAGCCTGGGCTATGACGCACTGGCGATTACCGATGAATGTTCGATGTCGGGCATCGTACGTGCCCATTCGGCGGCTAAGGAGTTTGGTCTTAAGAAACTGATCATTGGTGCGGAGCTACGCCTGCAGAGTGGCCGCAAACTCGTCGCACTGGCGCAGAACCGTAATGGCTATACCTCCTTGTGCAAGGTCATCACGAGTGCCCGTCGTGCCGCAGAGAAAGGTGATTACGAACTGACGCGGCTGGCCCTGGAAGACGGTCTTCCCGATTGCCTCGTGCTATGGGTGCCGGACAAACAGTTCACGCTCGATGTCGAAGATCACTGGATACGTGAAACGTTTCGCGATCGTCTCTGGATCGCGGTCGAATTACTGGCGGACGGCCGGCAGCGGGAACAACTGGCAAAACTGCGCGAGGAAGGCCGTCGACTGAAATTACCGCTCGTCGCTGCAGGTGATGTGCACATGCACTGCCGTGCGCGACGCATCTTGCAGGATGCCGTGACGGCCATACGCCATGGTACGACGATAGATAATGCGGGTTTCTCCCTGTATCCCAATGGCGAGCGGCACCTGCGTGCGCTGGAGGTATTGCAGCACACCTACCCGGCCGACCTGCTCGACGAAACCGTGCGCATCGCGGATACGATTGATTTCTCTCTCGACGAACTGCGTTACGAATACCCGAACGAAATTGTCCCCGACGCTGAAACGCCGGCAACCTACCTGCGTCATCTGACCGAGGCAGGCATGCAGCGGCGCTGGCCGGAGGGCGTGCCGCGCAAGGTAACGGGTCTTATCGAGCATGAGCTCGCGCTGATTGCGGATCTTCGTTATGAGCCGTACTTCCTCACAGTCTATGACATCGTGGCGTACGCGCGCTCACAGGGCATCCTGTGCCAGGGACGCGGCTCGGCAGCCAATTCAGCGGTGTGTTTCTGTTTGGGGATCACCGAGGTCGACCCGGATCGCATGGAAATGCTGGTTGAGCGCTTTATTTCCAAAGAGCGCAACGAGCCGCCCGATATTGACGTCGACTTCGAGCATGAGCGGCGCGAAGAAGTCATCCAGTACATCTACCGCAAATACGGACGCGAACGCGCGGCATTGGCCGCAACGGTCATTACGTATCGGCCGCGCAGCGCGCTGCGCGATGTGGGCAAGGTGCTGGGCCTGAGCGACCTGCAGGTGGGGCGTCTGTCACGGTCGATGCAGTGGTGGGACGGACACAAGGTTGACGACAGCCGCATACTCGAGGCCGGCCTGTCGCCCGACAGCCCTGTCATCAGGCGTCTGCTGTATCTCGTCAGCGAGCTCATCGGTTTCCCGCGGCACCTGTCACAGCATGTTGGCGGGTTCGTTATTTCCGATGCGCCGCTGTATGAGCTCGTGCCCGTGGAGAATGCGACCATGCCGGATCGCACGGTTATTCAGTGGGAAAAGAACGATCTCGAGGACCTCGGCCTGTTGAAAGTCGATGTGCTGGGCCTCGGCATGCTGACCGCGATCCGCAGGAGTTTCGATTTGATCCGGCAATTCGATGGCCGTGAGTACACGCTGGCCACAGTGCCGGCCGAAGACCCGCAGGTGTACGACATGATTTGCGCTGGCGAAACGATGGGTGTGTTCCAGATCGAATCGCGTGCGCAGATGACGATGTTGCCCAGGCTCCGTCCACGTTGTTACTACGATCTGGTTATTGAAGTGGCGATCATCCGGCCGGGTCCCATCCAGGGCGACATGGTGCATCCTTACCTGCGGCGACGGAATGGCGAGGAAGCGGTTGAGTACCCGAGCGAGGAAGTCAAAGGGGTGCTGCAACGCACGCTGGGTATTCCCATCTTCCAGGAACAGGTGATGCAGCTTGCCGTGGTCGCCGCGGGCTTTACGCCGGGCGAGGCGGACCGTTTACGTCGTGCCATGGCGGCGTGGAAACGTCGCGGTGGTCTCGGTCACTTCGAGGAGAAGCTGGTCAACGGTATGCGCGAGCGCGGTTATGACGAGGCATTCGCACGCCAGATTTTTCAGCAGATACTGGGCTTTGGCGAATACGGGTTCCCGGAATCGCATTCGGCGAGTTTTGCACTGCTCGTGTACGTGTCGTCGTGGCTCAAATGCCATGAACCGGCGGCGTTTACCTGCGCGTTGCTGAACAGTCAGCCCATGGGCTTTTATTCCGCGTCGCAGCTGGTACAGGATACGCAGCGCAATGGCGTCACGGTAAGGCCCGTCGATATTAACTGCAGCGCATGGGACTGTTCGCTGGAAGTCGATGATACGGGTGCTGCCGTGCTGCGCCTTGGTCTGCGGATGGTGAAGGGCCTGTCTGATGACGCGGGTCAACGTATCGTGGCCGGGCGTTCCCAGGAGGCTTACCGTGAAGTACAGGCGCTGCTTGAACGTGCACGTCTGGATCGGCGTGAACTCGGGGTGCTGGCTTCCTCAGGCGCGTTGCGTTCGCTGTCCGGCGACAGGCACCGCGCGCGCTGGGCCGTTGCCGGCGCCGAAAAGCCTATGCCGTTGTTTCCGAGCATGGCGCGCTACGAACCGGCACCATTGCTACAGACGCCGACCGAGGGCCAGAATATTGTTGCGGACTACCGCAGCACTGGGCTGACGCTCGAGCGCCATCCCATGTGCCTGCTACGGCGACACCTCGATCGCTATCGCTATGTGCAGGCCAAGACGTTGCCGATGCTGGGCAATGGACACAGGGTCAATGTTGCAGGTCTCGTCATCACCAAGCAGCGTCCGGGTACGGCAAGCGGTGTCATTTTCGTAACGCTCGAGGATGAGACCGGACAGATTAATCTCGTTCTGTGGAAGCAGGTGGCGGAACAATACCGCGCAGCACTGTTAAACGCGCGCCTGCTTGGTGTCGTTGGAGAGTTGCAGATTGAAGGGCAGGTGATCCACGTGATTGCAAAGCGCCTGTTCGATCACTCGGTGTTATTGGGGGACTTAAGCGTCCAGTCGCGCGACTTCCGTTAACGCACGACTAGAGGTCTTCCTCCATATTGAAGTTAAACGTGCTGTCCAGATCACTGTCTTTTTCTTCGCGCAACTCTTCGAGACGCTTGCGGACTTCACGTTTATGCGCAATTTCATCGGGATCAGACGCCTCGAGCTTTGCGACGAACTCCTCGACATTGATCTCAGCCGAAGCAGAAATGTCCACGAGCGTATCGCCGCCAATATCCGGAATCTCATCGGAGGAAGGCTCGTCATCCTCCAATGTGTTTTCAATCGACTCCTCGTCGACTTCGTCGAGGTCCGTATCTTCGCTATCGCCGTCTTTTCCGATCATCGCAGCAACCTCATTACTCACAGATCAGCTGAAATCTCATTGAATCAGATTATTAATTTCGAAGATTGGAAGCAAAATTGCAAGCACAATCGTCAGGACAATACCGCCCATCGCCACGATCAGTAGTGGCTGCAGGATGCCGAGCAGGGCGGCGATCAGCCCGTCGACCTCGCGTTCCTGGCCGGCCGCGGATCTGCCCAGCATTTCCTCGAGGCGGCCACCAGCCTCTCCGCTTGATACCAGGTGGATCATCATCGGCGGAAATAGTTTACTGGCTGCGAGCGACTTGCTGATCGATGCGCCTTCGCGGACCCGTAACGTCGCTTCGGTGACGGCATCGCGCATGGGAATATTCTCAATGACCTCTGCTGAAATCTTTAGCGCTTCGAGTATCGGGACACCACTGCCGGCGAGAATGCTCAACGTTCGCGTGAAGCGCGCTGTGTTAACGCCGCGCGTCAGGCGGCCGATGATCGGCATGCGCAGCAGCACGGCATGATAGCGTCGCCGCGGTCCTTCTTTCTGCAAGACCCACCAGGTGAGCCAGCCAACCACGGCAGCTCCAATGAGCACCAGCGGCCAGTAGTCGCGCAGAAAGTCGCTGGTCGCGATCAGCCCGGTTGTGAGTGCCGGCAATTCAGCTGATGTGTTCTCGAAAACTCCCACGATTTTCGGCACGACGGTCGCGAGCATGAAGCTGATAATGGCAACGGCCATGATGACCAGCGCGATCGGATAGACGAGGGCATTGGTGATGCGTTGGCGCAGTTCCTGGCGGGCTTCGGTGTAGTCGGCAAGACGCTCGAGTACCACGTCGAGATGACCGGACTGCTCACCGGCTGCAACCGTGGCTCGATACAGTTCGGGAAAGGCCTGCGGAAATTCGCTGAAGCCATCGGCCAGGGTGTGTCCTTCCATGACCTTGGCGCGTACGCCGAGCAGGATGCTCTTGGTGCGAGGCAGGTCGTTCTGCTGCGCCACGGCAAGCAGTGCTTCCTCGAGCGGCAGGCCGGATTGGGAAAGTGAGGCAAGCTGTCGCGTAATGAGCGCGAGCTCTGCCGACGATATGCCCTTGCGCAATGAAAAAGTCCGTTGCCTGCGGGCTTCCCTCTGCGCTACCTCGGTAACGCTGACCGGAAACAGGTTGCGATCGCGCAGGATCTGCCGGACATGCTTTGGCGTATCGCCTTCAAGCAGGCCCTTGCTCTGCTTGCCGGCCTGGTCCATTGCGACATATTCGAAGGCACCCATGTGTCAGGCTAGTCCTCGCGGGTGACGCGCAGCACTTCTTCGAGGGTCGTCGTGCCCTTGAGTACCAGGCGCCGTCCGTCAGCCCGAATGCTCGGGCTGGTTAAACGGGCGTGCCGGTCCAGTTCCTGCTCGCTGACGCCACCGTGGATCATTTCGCGCATCTCATCATCGACCGTAATGAGTTCGTAGATGCCCGTCCGTCCCTGGAAGCCGCCACCGGCGACATCGCCCGGATGGTAGAGGGTGGGGGGGTTGCTCGCGTCGAGACCGAGCAGATTGCATTCGTATTCGCGTGCGGTGTAGGGGACCTTGGTTTCGTCATCGAGGACGCGCACGAGGCGTTGTGCAAGGACGCCGAGGAGGCTCGACGATAGCAGGAACGGCTCAACGCCCATGTCTCGCAGGCGCGTGACGGCGCCCGCAGCCGTATTGGTATGCAGCGTTGAGAGAACGAGGTGACCCGTCAAACTCGCCTGCACGGCGATTTCGGCGGTCTCGAGATCCCGGATCTCGCCGACCATCACGACGTCGGGGTCCTGTCTCAGGATGGCCCGGAGGCCACGCGCAAACGTCATCTCAACCTTGGTATTGACCTGCGTCTGACCGATGCCGTCGATGAAGTACTCGATCGGATCCTCAACGGTCATGATATTGCGGCTGTTGTCATTGATGCGTTCGAGTGCGGCGTAAAGCGTCGTCGTCTTACCCGAACCCGTCGGTCCGGTAACGAGGATGATGCCGTGTGGCTTGTGAATCAGGTCGTCGACCTTCTTCTCGGTCTCCGAATCCATACCGAGTGACATCAGGTCGAGTCGACCGGCCTGTTTGTCCAGCAGGCGCAGCACGACGCGTTCGCCATGTCCCGACGGCATGGTCGAGACACGAACGTCGACCGCTCGACCGGCAATACGTAACGAGATGCGTCCGTCTTGCGGCAGGCGTTTTTCAGCAATATCCAGTTTCGACATGACCTTGATGCGCGACACTACCAGCGGCGCGAGCGCGCGCCGTGTTTGCAACACCTCGCGGAGTACGCCGTCGACACGGAAGCGCACGCCCAGGCGGTTCTCGTAAGGCTCAATATGAACGTCGGAGGCATTTTCCTTGATCGCTTCGGTCAGCACGGCGTTAATGAAGCGAATAATCGGTGCGTCGTCGTCGCTTTCCAGAAGGTCAGACGGCTCCTGCAGTTCCTGCGCGACCTGCGTCAGGTCGAATTCCTCGTTCAGGCCGTCGGCCAGCTGGGACGCCTGCGTCCGGTCCGTCTCATAGGCTCCCTGTAACATCGTATCGAAGACTTCCGGCGAAACGCGTGACAGCTTGAGCGGCACCCCGGCAAAGCGCCTGGCTTCAGCAAGAGCCAGCGGGGACGCACCCGTGCGGTAGAAGGCTACACCTTCCGTGGGGCCGAGTTCCTGGATCAGTACGCCGTGGCGCTTGGCGAACGTAAACGGCAAGGTCTGCCTGACCGGCGCAGTTCCCGGGGGTTCGACCTCGAGGACAATTTCGGTTTCGACTTCCATCGTATTACTGATCGTCTTCCTCTGGTGTCTTTGGCCGCTGGTACGTTTCAATCGGCGGCAGCATTGGACGAGTTTCGCCCGGCATCAGCTGAACATCGGTTCCTTGCTGGCCCTGTTGCACGCTGCGGATCAAGTTGTACTTCTGGTTCGTTTCGAATGCCGTTTGTGTCGCGTCGCGCAGAATGGTCGGGCGAATGAAAATCATCAGGTTGGTCTTGAGTTTCTCGGTCTTGCGGGACCGGAACAGGTTGCCCAGCAACGGAATACGTCCGAGGACCGGAATCCGCTGGTCGCTCTCTCTAAGCACGTCCTCGAGCAGGCCGCCGAGCACCAGGATCTCCCCGTCGTCGACGATAACGGTCGTATCGACGGTGCGTTTGTTGGTGATGAGGTCGACGGCTCCCGCGGCCGATTGCGCAATACTCGAGATCTCCTGCGAAATATCGAGCACCATCGAATCGCCCTCATTGATCTGCGGCGTGATGGCGAGCTTTACGCCGATCTGCTCGCGGTTAACTGTTGTGAACGGGTTGACCGTGCCGGTGTTGCCACCTGCATTTGAAAACGATCCCGATACAAACGGCACTTCCTGGCCGACATTGAGCGTCGCTTCCTCGTTGTCAGTCGTGACAATCGAGGGCGTAGAAATCAGGTTGGTGTCCGCATCGCCTTCAACCGCAGCCAGGATCGCAGCAAAGCTGACGCCTGATTCAGAGATACGACCGATACCGACCGTCAGGCCTTCGCCGATCAGCCCGGAGGGGTCGACAGTGCCGCCCCCGGCGGCGCTACCCAGCTGCACGACGCCAGCCAGGAAATCGGGAAAATTTGTCACGCCAATCGGCGTGTTGCTGCCACTGCCTTCAACGGCTACCGATACGCCAAGCTCGTTCTGCTTGTCGATAATGACTTCAACAATGATCGCCTCAACAAGAACCTGCGCGCGGCGAATATCAAGCTTGTCGATGATCTGCATGGCGGAACGCATCATCTTGGGCGGTGCATTGAAAATCAGGGCGTTGGTCTGCGTATCGGCCCAGACACTGACTTCGGTCAGAGGAGCTCCGGCGCCAGCCTGACCTCCGGCCGCGGCCTGGGCCTGGCCGGTGAAATGCTGTTGCAGCTTGGTCGCCAGATCTTCGGCGTCGGCGTAGCGCAGGTAGCGTACCTGCGTATCACCGCCATCTTCGAGCGGCGTATCGAGGTGCGCGATCAAGGTCCTGAGCCGCAGACGCTCACTCTTGTCGCCGCCGATGAGCACGCTGTTCGTGCGGGCATCAGCCACGAGACTCGTTGTAACCGGAGCGCCGTCGGCGCGCGGTGTTGCCGTCAGTGCCGTCATGATGCGCACAATTTCGCCAGCGGATGCGTGTTGCAACGACACGACCTCGATCTCCTCATCGCTGGCCTGGTCGATGCGTCGAATGATGCTCACGACACGCGCGACGTTGGCAGCGCGGTCAGAGATGATGAGCATGTTGGAGCCCGAGTGTGCGACGAGGTGACCGTACTGGGGCAACAGTGGACGCAACAGGGACACGAGTTGCGTGGCGCCGACGTTCTGGACCCGGACGACTTGCGTCGTGAGGTCGTCCGGACCCGCGGTCCCTGATGTTCCAATCTGCGTCGGCATCTGGCGCGCCGTCGCATCAGGAACAACTTTTACGAGGTTCTCGTTTTCGATCGCGACATAGCCGTGAACCTGGAGAATGGACAGGAAGGCCTCGTAGAGCTCATCCGGTCCGAGCGGGGTCGGCGACAACAGCGTCACCCGGCCCGTGACTCGCGGGTCGAGAATGATGTTCTTGCCCGTCACGGCCGATACGGCCTCGACCACCTGTCGAATGTCGGCGTCCTTCCAGTTGAGCGTTGCTGCTGGTTGCTGCGCCGACGCGACGGTCATGACGAGCAGCAGGAGCGATGCAATCAGGAGACGCAGGCGGACGATGGAGGTGCTTATTGTTTTTTGGGTCATTTGGTTTGCTCACCATCCAGGTCGAGCTGGCTGGTCTTGAGGATGATCGATTGTGGCTGACCGTTGCGTTCAATGGTTAGCGTTACCTGTTCGGCCGTACCCAGCGTTTCGAAAACCTGGACCGCCTGGGCCGGATCGGTTAGTGACTGGCCGTCAATGTCCTTGATCAGATCACCGGGGCGCAGGCCAAGCGCGGCAAACTGCTGCCGGTTCCTGCCCGGATACACGCGATAACCGACCTGCTCGCCGTTCACGATATACGGCGTGGGCCGGATGACCTCCGTCAGTCCCGAGAGGTTCTGTGAGACGACGCTCTGAATGCTGCGGTTATTCGACGCGCTCTGCCGGGTGGTACTGGTACTGCGCCGGTTCGGTGACGTACGTGAGACCGGAAACTCGCTGGGAATACGCAGGTTGGTCAGCGCGCCATTTTCGTTCAGCACGACACGATACCTGTGAACTTCGTGCAACGTGGCGCCGGATCCCAGGGAATCGCCGATCGCATAGACTCTCTGCGAGGCGTTATCGACCTCGATAACGGCCACTGAGAATTCGGGCAGGTCTGATGCGATCGTCCCCTTAAGGACCAGGTTCTTGCGCGTGTCGACCAATGCCTCGGTATCTGATTGAACAGGCTCCGGTGCGGCCTCGTCGCTGGCGTCGGCCTCACCAAACACATGATTCTCGGCAATCGACGCCACATCGGCGCCGCCGCCCGCAGCAGCGCTTGTCGATGTGATACCCGAAGGCACGTCCACAGCGTCGCCGGCGGCCGGGGCGGGTACGAGCATCCAGACGATCTTTGCGATTTGCCACGCAATCAGGATGACGAGCGCCACGCTCACCCACGGGGGCATGACCCGGTTCAGGGTCGCGAGCGTCGTGCTCGTGTCGACGTTCGAAAAATCGGTCCAGTTCGCTTTGCTAATCATGTCCTGCCAGGCCAGCTTCCATCGCTACACGTCATATAAACGCAGCGTCCCGATGATACGGGTTGAAGTGTCGCAGCGACAAGCGGCAATACGTGGAAAATGCGTTATTTGGCAATAATATAACGGCCTGACGGCAGGTCCATATATAATGGTCCCCCAGTACCGCGTGCGTGGCCTGCCGCTATTGACATAAGCAGAATCGACTCTATATCCGAAAACCTATTATGAGTGACCATCCAGACCATCCAGACCAACAGGAGCAGCACGGCAGCCATGACCTGGCCGTCGAAGAAGCTCGCCCCAAGATCAAACAGCCGCCCCTGTACAGGGTGGTGCTGATTAATGACGATTTCACGCCCATGGAATTCGTCGTGGAAATCCTCGAGTCCGTTTTCGGGATGGAAAGAACACGCGCCACCCAGGTCATGCTCGAGGTTCACACCAAGGGCAAAGGCGTCTGCGGCGTCTACAACTATGAGATTGCTGAAACCAAGGTTGCCCAGGTCATGGGTATTGCCGAGCAGCACCAACACCCGTTACTTTGCACGATGGAGGAATCGTGACAGGAGTCGAATACCATGCTCAGTAGTGAGCTCGAATTTTGCCTGAATGAGGCGTTTCAAAGGGCGCGTGACCGTCGTCATGAGTACATGACGGTTGAGCATCTGCTGCTCGCGATCCTGGACATTCCGCGTGTCCACGAGATTCTCAAGGCCTGCGAAGCCAATATTACGGAGCTGCGGCGGCAACTCGTTGAGTGTATCGACGAGCAGACTCCGTTGCTGGCCGATGAGGACGAGGCTGATGTGCAGCCGACCCTGGGATTCCAGCGAGTCCTGCAACGGGCGGTATTTCATGTGCAGTCGAGCGGCAAGAAAGAGGTCACCGGCAGCAACGTCCTCGTCGCGATCTTCAGCGAAAAACAGTCGCAGGCCGTCTATTTCCTGAATCTGCAGGATGTAACGCGCCTCGACGTCGTGAACTTTGTTTCGCATGGCATGCCCCAGGTTTCGGGCGAACCGAACGAGGAAGGCGAGGCGCAGGTCGAGTCAGAGGCCGAGACGGACGCGTCGCCGCTCGAGCTGTACGCAAGCAACCTGAACCAGCGGGCCATCGACGGCAAGATCGATCCGTTGATCGGGCGCGAGCTCGAAATCGAACGCACGGTCCAGATTCTCTGTCGCCGGCGCAAGAATAATCCGCTGTATGTGGGTGAAGCCGGTGTGGGCAAGACGGCGCTGGCGGAAGGTCTGGCGCGCATGATCACCGAGGAGCGAGTACCCGAGGTGCTGCAGGACTGCACAATCTATGCGCTCGACATGGGAACGCTGATCGCGGGCACGAAGTATCGGGGTGACTTCGAAAAGCGCCTGAAGGGCGTGATTGCTGAAATTCGCAAGGACCCGGGTGCCATCCTGTTCATCGACGAGATCCATACTGTGATCGGAGCGGGCGCCGCATCGGGCGGTGTCATGGATGCCAGCAACCTGATCAAGCCGGTGCTGGCTAACGGCGAACTGCGCTGCATCGGCTCTACGACATACTCAGAATACCGCGGTATTTTTGAGAAAGATCATGCACTTGCGAGACGTTTCCAGAAAATAGATGTACCCGAGCCGACGATCCCTGAGACCAAGGAGATACTGAAAGGGCTGAAGTCTCGCTTTGAGGAGCATCATGGGATTCGCTACGAGGCAGCTGCGCTCGAGGCCGCTGTGGATCTGTCCGCACGTCACATTAACGATCGCCACCTGCCGGACAAGGCCATCGACGTGATGGACGAGGCCGGGGCCCGGCTGCGCCTGATGCCGGTCGGGAATCGGGGTGAGTCCGTAACGGTTGAACTCGTCGAGAACGTTGTGGCCAAGATGGCGCGAATCCCGGCGAAGAGCGTATCGGCATCTGACCGCGATGCGCTGCGCACGCTGGAACGCGACCTCAAGCTGACCATTTTCGGCCAGGACCGTGCCATCGAGGCACTGGGCGGCGCCATCAAGATGTCGCGCTCCGGTTTGCGTGAAGAAGACAAGCCTATCGGTGCGTTCCTGTTTGCCGGTCCGACCGGTGTGGGCAAGACCGAGGTTACGCGCCAGTTGGCGATGATCATGGGTGTCGAGCTGCTCCGCTTCGATATGTCCGAGTACATGGAGCGCCATACGGTATCGCGCCTGATCGGTGCGCCGCCGGGGTATGTAGGCTTCGACCAGGGTGGCCTGCTGACCGAGGCGGTCAGCAAGAACCCGCACGCGGTCGTCCTGCTCGATGAAATCGAGAAGGCCCATCCCGAGGTTTTCAACCTGCTGCTGCAGGTCATGGATCACGGGACGTTGACCGACAACAATGGCCGCAAAGCCGACTTCCGGAACGTCATTCTCGTCATGACGACCAATGCGGGCGCCCAGGAAATGAGCCGGACCTCGATCGGATTCACGCAGCAGGATAATTCCACCGACGGTATGGAGATCCTCAAGAAGCAGTTCTCACCGGAATTCCGCAATCGCCTCGACGCCATCATTCAGTTTGCTGAACTTGAGCTCGACTCGATCATGCGCGTCGTCGACAAACTCGTCGTGGAACTCGAAGCGAAGCTCGGCAACAACGCCGTGACGCTGGAACTCGATGACCAGGCGCGTGCATGGATTGCCGAGCGCGGCTACGATCCGAAGATGGGTGCGCGCCCGATGGCTCGAGTTATCCAGGAGGAGATCAAACGGCCTCTCGCCGAGGAGCTGCTGTTCGGCAGCCTCGAAGACGGCGGGCACGTGAAGATAACCGTCGGCAAGGACGGCAAACTGGAGCTGGTTGCGGAGCCGGTGCTAAAGGAGCTGGAGCACCTGCCGGGCTAATCTATCGTCGGCCTGGACTAACGTCCACGATAGACGATACGGCCTTTGGAGAGGTCGTACGGGGTGAGTTCCACGGTGACTTTGTCGCCCGTGAGAATACGAATGTAGTTCTTGCGCATCTTCCCGGAAATATGTGCCGTGACCACGTGTCCGTTCTCGAGTTCAACTCGAAACGTCGTGTTAGGCAGCGTCTCCGTTACGACGCCTTCCATCTGAATGGCTTCTTCTTTCGCCAAGGGACTGTCTTTCCTCTACTGCTAAAAGGCTGGCGAATTGTGCAGAAACGGTCCCGGTATTGCAATGCGCAAGCACCGCGGGTGTTCACTTCGGCATCAATTCCGTAGCAGGTATTGGGGCGATCGGCCAGTTTTCAAACGGCGCCGGCGGATCGCACAGGTCGTCGAGCATCCCGATGAAGTCGGCCCGTGGAATGACGGACGCCCCCATTGACAGCAAATGGCTGGACTGCACCTGGCAGTCGATGACGCCCAGGGAACCGTCGTTCAACATGCGGTCCAGGACGAGCAGGGCGATCTTGGAGGCGTTCGCGCGCTTGCTGAACATCGACTCACCGAACAGGGCACGGCCGATGACGAGCCCGTACAGGCCACCGATGAGCGTATTGTCCTGCCAGACCTCGATCGAGTGCGCCCAGCCCTCGAGATGCAGGCGCTCGTAGGCTGCAATCATGTCCTCGGTGATCCACGTTCCCTGCTCATAGCGCCGCGGGCCCGCGCAGGTGCGAATGATATCCGCAAACGCGGTGTTGAAGCGCACTTCCGCGGTGGAGCGCCGCAGCTCGCGGCGCAGGCGGCGCGAGGTATGCAGGTCGCCTTTCCTGAAGACACAGCGCGGATCGGGGGACCACCAGAGGAGAGGTTGACCCTCGTCGTACCAGGGGAAAATGCCGCGTCGATAGGCCGCCAGCAGGCGTTCCGGGCTGAGGTCGCCGCCGGCGGCCAGCAGGCCGTCGGGCTCGCGCAACGCCGCAGTCACGGGCGGGAATGCCTCGGGCGGGTCAGCCGCGCTGAGCCAGACCACGCGCTTATTGCTCATTCCTCGTCCTTGTAAGGCGTATGCCGGTCGACGGTCTCGATGTACCTGTCGATGTGCTGTCCTTCGGCATCGAGATACCGGCCGATGGCATCGGCAAATTCGGGATGAGCCAGCCAGTGTGCGGACCAGGTCGTCACGGGTGAGAACCCGCGGCTGATCTTGTGTTCACCTTGCGTGCCGGGCTCAAAGAGCTGTTTTCCGGTCTCGATGCAGTATTCGATGCCCTGGTAATAGCAGGTTTCGAAATGCAGCGCATCGAAGTGGCCGTCACTGCCCCAGTAGCGTCCGTACAGGGTTGTCGCGCTTTCGAAGAACACGGCAGCGGCCACCGGTTGATCGCCAAGTTCAGCCTGGATGACGAGTACGTTGTCGGGCAGGCGCGCGCTCAGGCCCTCGAAAAAGGCCTGGTTGAAGTAGGGCAGTGAGCCGCGCATCGTGAAGGTGCGCGCAATCAGTGCGTACACCACGGACCAGGTCTCAGAGTCGAGATCGGCGCCTCGCAGTCGCCTGAAACGAATGCCGTTTTCATAGACGCGGCGACGGTCGCGCCTGGCCTTCTTGCGCTTGGCCGACGTAAACGTCGCGAGGAAATCGTTGAAGCTCGTGTAGTCGCGGTTGTGCCAGTGAAACTGGCAGTCCTTGCGGATCAGCAGGCCGCAGTCGTCGAACAGTTCAACCTCCCGCTCTTCGGGAAACAGGAAATGCACCGAGGAACATGCCGAGTCGTCGGCCAACTGCGTCGCGGCGGCGACCAGTGCTTTCGCCGCCGTCGTGTCCCGGTTGTCAGCCAGCAGGAGGCGAGTGCTTGGCGCCGGCGTGAACGGGACCGCCGAGACGAGTTTCGGGTAGTAGTCGAATCCCGCGCCCTCGTAGGCATGCGCCCAGGCCCAATCGAAGACGAACTCGCCCCAGGAGTGGCTCTTTTCGTAAAGCGGCATGGCGGCACGCAGACGTCCACCGTCCTCGAGCGTCAGGTGCCGCGGCGTCCAGCCGGCATCCGGCGAGACGCTGCCGGTTTGCTCGGCAAGTTCCAGGAACGCATGGCTCAGAAATGGGAAATCCGCGCCGGCGAGCGCGTCCCAGTCCTCGCTGGCGATAGAGGAAATGCTGTTATGGACGGTGATTTTCAATTAGGGCCTGTCAACACTAATTGGATTATCACCACCGGCTTACGCCGCCGCGTTGTCTGCCGCGGCGTCGCTCGAATCCATCGCGTCGATGAATTTTTCCGCGTCGAGCGCAGCCATGCAGCCCGCGCCCGCAGACGTAATGGCCTGGCGGTAGACCTGGTCGGCCACGTCGCCTGCCGCATAGACGCCCGGTACACTCGTCGCCGTGGCATCACCTTCAATGCCCGATTTGACGATGATATAGCCGTTCTTCATGTCGAGCTGTCCGTCAAAGAGGCCCGTATTCGGTTTGTGACCGATGGCGATGAAGATGCCGTCGAGGTCGATGTCGGACGTCGTGTCCGGGTTCTTGGTGCTGCGAATACGCATGCCGGTCACACCGGAGTCGTCACCGAGAACCTCGTCAAGGACGTGGTCCCACTTGATCTCCACTTTGCCTTCACGTTCCTTCTCGAACAGATGGTCCTGCAGGATCTTCTCGGCACGCAGCTCGTCGCGACGGTGCACCAGGGTGACTTTCGACGCGATGTTGCTGAGATAGAGTGCTTCCTCGACGGCCGTGTTGCCGCCGCCGATGACTGCGACGGGCTTGCCGCGGTAGAAGAAACCGTCACACGTCGCACAGGCAGAAACGCCGCGCCCCTTGTACGCCTCTTCGGATTCGAGCCCCAGGTACATGGCGGTCGCGCCGGTGGCGATGATCAGGGCATCGCAGGTGTAGTGGCCCCTGTCGCCTTCCAGCCGGAACGGCCGCTGCGTGACATCGGCCTTGTGAATGTGATCGTTCACGATTTCGGTATTGAAGCGTTGTGCGTGGCGCAACATGCGATCCATGAGTTCGGGTCCCTGCAGTCCCTCGACATCGCCGGGCCAGTTGTCGACGTCGGTGGTGGTCATGAGCTGGCCACCCTGTTCGATGCCCGTAATGATGACCGGGTTCAGGTTGGCGCGTGCAGCGTACACGGCGGCGGCATAGCCGGCGGGGCCGGAGCCCAGTATCAGAACCCGGTAATGTTTTGAGTCACTCATGTATAATTTATCCGTAATATGACGTTGCACTGATCTGCCCGCGCAGAGCTGGGAAATGCGGTCCCGAGGACCATTTTCAAGGCTTGAGATGCGGGCAAGCTTTATGCAGATCGGCGCGTTATCGATGTGTCGCTGGGCAAGTGTAGGGAAAACCGTTTCTTTATGGCAAGAGCCGCAAAAGCCAGGCAACCGGAATCGCGGTTGTCATCGCAGGTTCATCGCGCGTTGCGCGAGGGTGCGTTGTACGTATTTGGCGCGCTGGCGCTGATTCTCTGGTACGCGTTGTTCACTTATGACGCTGCGGACCCGAGCTTCTCGCAAGCGACCACCGATGACACGGTGCGCAACGGGGTGGGGCGTGTTGGTGCGCACACGGCCGACCTGCTGTTCAGTTTCTTCGGCCGCCCGGCCTACCTGTTCACGCTGATGGTGCTGTATCTCGGCTGGATGCTGTATCGCGAGCAGAAGACCCAGATCGAGCTGACCAAGCTGGACTTCGGACTGCGGTTTAGCGGGTTTCTGGCCACATTGGTGACCAGTTGTGCGCTGGCGGCGCTGCATTTTTCGCCGGCGGGTTTCACGAATTCGGCGGGTGGCATCATCGGCAAGGCCATTGGTGAAAGCCTTGTCAGCGTCATGAAGCTGCTCGGGGCCAGTACGCTGCTGTTCTGTCTCTGGGTCGCGTCGATTTCATTGTTCCTCGGGATCTCCTGGATCAGCGTCATGGACAAGGTCGGGCACTGGTGCCTGGTCGGTTACGAGAAGGCGCTCCTGAAAATCGGGGAATGGCGAGACAAAGCGGAAGGCCGCAAGCAGGCTGCCGCTCGTCAGGACGTCGTCAAGGTCGAGAAAGAGCTTAAGGCCACGCGCGCCAAACCGCGCATCGAGCCCGTCCTGCCGGCATTGGAGACGAGCGCACGTGCAGAAAAGGAACGCCAGGTGCCGCTGTTCGAGCCGGCGGCTGCCGGTGAGCTGCCCCCGCTGTCTCTACTCGACGATCCGCCCGAGCAAAAGCAGGGCTGGTCAAAAAATTCGCTTGAGGCCATGTCGAGGCTGGTCGAACTCAAGCTCAAGGACTTTGGGATCGATGTCGAGGTCAAGTCGGTTTCGCCTGGCCCGGTTATTACGCGCTTCGAACTGGACCCTGCGCCCGGCGTGAAAGTGAGCCAGATCGCGAATCTCTCCAAGGACCTCGCGCGCTCGCTGTCGGTTGTTAGCGTGCGCATTGTTGAAGTGATTCCGGGCAAGTCCTTCGTCGGTCTCGAGATTCCCAATGAGAATCGCCAGCTCGTAACGCTGGGTGAAATACTCAAGTCTCGTGCTTATGACGATATGGCATCGCCATTGACGCTGGCGCTGGGCAAAGACATCGGCGGCAATTCCGTCGTGGCCGACCTGGCCCGCATGCCGCATCTTCTTATCGCGGGTACGACGGGTTCCGGCAAGTCCGTCGGTATCAATGCGATGGTGCTCAGCATTCTTTACAAGACGCAGCCGGAACAAGTGCGCCTGATCATGATCGACCCGAAGATGCTCGAGCTGTCTGTTTACGAGGGTATTCCGCATCTGCTGGCGCCCGTTGTGACCGACATGAAGGAAGCGTCGAATTCGCTCCGCTGGTGCGTGGCGGAAATGGATCGGCGCTACGCCCTGATGTCCAAGCTCGGGGTGCGCAACATCGGTGGCCACAACCGCAAGGTCCGCGAGGCGATCGATGCCGGTGAGCCGCTCAAAGACCCGACCTTTCGGCCTCCCGAGATCTTTGACGAAGAAAAGCCCATCGAACATCCGACGCTGACGCCATTGCCCTTCATCGTCGTCGTGATCGACGAACTCGCTGACATGATGATGATCGTGGGCAAGAAGGTCGAGGAACTCATCGCGAGGCTTGCGCAAAAAGCGCGTGCCTCCGGTATCCATATGATTCTCGCGACGCAACGGCCGTCAGTTGACGTCATTACGGGCCTAATCAAGGCCAACGTACCGACCAGGATCGCATTCCAGGTGTCCGCAAGGGTGGATTCACGCACGATTCTCGATCAGCAGGGCGCTGAGAACCTGCTGGGCCATGGTGACATGTTGTACCTGCCTCCCGGCACCTCGTTGCCCGTGCGCGTGCACGGCGCCTTTGTGGCCGACAACGAGGTACATGCCGTCGTCCGGCACCTGAAGAAAACCGGCTCTCCCCGCTACATTGATGAAATTCTCGAAGGTCCGTCGGGTCCAACACCAGGACTGGTTGGAATAGACAAGCCGATGGCCGGTAGCGCAGACGCCGAGCAGGATCCGCTCTATGACCAGGCCGTGCAGGTGGTCATGGAGACCCGCAAGGCGTCGATATCAGGCGTGCAGCGGCGCCTCAAGATCGGCTACAACCGTGCCGCGCGCATGGTCGAGTCCATGGAAGCGGCCGGCATGGTGGGGCCGCTGCAGCCGAACGGTACGCGCGAGATTCTCGTGCCGACCAATCCGGCCGACGAATAGGCAGGCCCTGGCCTGACTCGAGGATGACTGTGACTGGAAAGAAGATCTTGCTGTTAGCTGTCCTGGCATTCGCCGTGGCAGGCAACGCGGCTCACGCACAGGCGCGGGTAGATGAAGTAGGCGAGAAGCTCGTCAGTAATTTCATTACCGACGTCATTACCCTGCAGGGGCGCTTCGAGCAGTCCCTGGTCGACGCAGCCGGGGTAGTGGTTGAGCGCTCGAGCGGCACGCTGGAAATCGAACGCCCGGGCCGCTTTCACTGGGCGTACTCCGAGCCCTATGAGCAGCTGCTCGTGGCCGATGGACTCAATATCTGGAGCTACGATGTCGATCTTGCCCAGGTGACCGTCAAACCGCAGGCCGAGGCGCTGGCTAATACGCCTGCCTTGCTGCTCGGCGGTTCCGGCGAGGCCTTGTCGCAGTTCCGCTTTGACGGGTCTATGGTCGAGAACGGTACGACGTGGGTACGGATGATTCCCATCGATACGGCGAGTGGTTTCGAGCGTATGGAGCTGGGTTTCTCCGACGGCCAGCTGAGTCGCATGGTGTTCTTCGACAACCTGGACCAGAGAACACTGGTCGCGCTTTACGACGTGACCACCAATGAACCCGTCGACAGCGAGCGCTTCGTCTTCACCGTCCCCGACGACGCGGACCTTGTAGGTGTGCCAGTCGTTGCCGATGAATTGTCTCCATGATGCTACCCCTTCGCCACGCCCGGCTGTGGCGAGTCCTGAGTATCCTGATCCTGACTAGCGTATTGCTGGCGACGCTGGCGCCGGCTCACTGGTTCTTCGATAGCAGCGACAGCTCGCTGACCTGGTTTCCACACGCCGACAAATGGTTGCACGCCGCCACGTTTGGGTTTCTCGTGCTGTGGTTTTGTGGTTTGTTCGATAAACACAGCTATTGGCGAATCGCGGCCGCTCTCCTGTTGTTCGGCGTGTTCGTTGAGCTATGCCAGATCCAGGTCACCTATCGCACCGCAGAGTGGCAAGACATGCTGGCGAATACAGCCGGTATACTCGTGGGTCTTGCAGTCGCTGTTGCAGGGCTCGGTGGATGGGGCCTGCGCATCGAAGACTGGTACACAGACCGACATCAGTGATGACCGATCTCTTTGCTCCAGACACGGCAGCCGGCAACGACCGGCCGCTCGCTGACCGTATGCGACCGGCGTCGCTGGCCGAGTTTTCCGGCCAGCGCCACCTGCTGGAGCCGGGCAAACCCCTGCTGCGCGCCATCGAGCAGGGCCGCGCCCACTCGATGATCTTCTGGGGGCCGCCGGGGACCGGCAAGACCACGCTTGCCCGCATGATCGCCAATACGACTGACTCGCATTTCATCGCATTGTCCGCGGTAATGGCCGGCGTCAAGGACATTCGTGCCGCTGTCTCCGAGGCGGAGCAGCACCGACATATGAGCAGCCGCGGTACCGTCCTGTTCCTCGATGAGGTGCACCGCTTCAATAAATCGCAACAGGATGCGTTCCTGCCCTACGTCGAGGATGGGACACTGACGTTTATCGGTGCGACAACCGAGAATCCTTCGTTCGAACTGAACAACGCACTGTTGTCCCGGGCCCGTGTCTATGTCCTCAAGTCTCTGACCGAGGACGATTTGCTGGGCGTCTTGCGACGAGCGTTAGCCGACGGAGAGCGTGGACTTGGCGGTGACTTCGAGATCGAGGACGCGTCGCTGCGGATTATCGCTGCCGCTGCAGACGGTGACGCGCGCCGTTCGCTCAACCTGCTCGAACTGGCGGCCGACCTTGCCAGCGACGGTGTCATCAGCGAGGCCATCGTCGCCGAAGTTGCGTCTGGAAGCCGGCGGCGGTTCGACAAGCAGGGTGAATACTTCTACGACCAGATCTCGGCACTGCACAAGGCGATTCGCGGCACGGACCCTGACGCTTCACTCTACTGGCTGGCGCGCATGCTCGATGGCGGTTGCGACCCGCTGTACATCGCAAGACGGCTCATCCGCGTTGCGTCGGAGGACATCGGCAATGCCGACCCGCGCAGCCTGCAGATTACGCTGGACGCGTGGAGCGTTTACGAACGGCTGGGTAGCCCGGAAGGCGAACTCGCCATTGCCCACGCTGTGGCATACCTGGCGTGCGCACCGAAAAGCAATGCGGTCTATACGGCGTTCAAGGCCGCCATGGTCGACGCCAGGGATAAAGGGTCGCTCGAGGTGCCCATGCACCTGCGCAATGCGCCGACCAACCTGATGAAAGACCTGGGTTACGGTGACAACTACCGCTACGCTCATGATGAGGATGGCGCCGTTGCGCTCGGGGAAACTTACTTTCCCGACGACATGAGCCCGGTTAAGTATTATCATCCCGTGCCTCGCGGACTCGAGATTCGAATCAAGGAAAAACTCGACGACATCGAGCGTCGCGCACGCGAAAAACAAGCAGACAAGACCCATGATTGATCCAAAATTACTCCGCCAGTCAGCGGCCGATGTAGCAGCCAACCTGGCTCGCCGCGGCTTTGCATTCGACGCCGACGCGTACCTCGCGCTCGATGAGCGTCGCAAGGCCCTGCAGGTTGAAACCGAGGCCCTGCAGAACGAGCGGAACACCAGTGCCAAGAGCATCGGGAAGGCCAAGGCCCAGGGCGAAGATATTGAACCGCTGCTGGCAGCTGTGAAGGACCTCGGCGAACGCCTGGAGGCGAGTGAGCAGGCGCTGCAGGCCGTGCGGAGCGCGCTCAACGACATCGAACTCGGCTTGCCCAACTTGCTGGCCGACGACGTACCGAACGGCATGTCCGAGGACGACAATCTCGAAGTTCGCCGCTGGGGCGAACCGGCCGAGCTGGGGTTCACGGCGCTCGATCATATCGAGCTGGGCGAGACGCTCGGGCAGCTGGATTTCGAGGCGGCGAGCAAGATCTCGGGCGCGCGTTTCGTTGTCATGACCGGGGCACTGGCCAGGCTGCAGCGTGCACTGATCCAGTTCATGCTGGACACCCACACGAGTGAGCACGGCTATACCGAAACCTACGCGCCATACCTGGTACGCGCGCAGGCTCTGGTCGGCACGGGCCAGTTGCCGAAGTTCGAAGAGGATCTCTTCAAAACAGAGACCGAAACGCCGTTCTACCTGATTCCGACGGCGGAAGTCCCGGTGACGAACCTGGCGCGAGACATGATCTTCGAGGCCGACGAACTGCCGGTACGGCATGTCGCGCACACGCCGTGTTTCCGTTCTGAGGCCGGCTCACACGGCCAGGACACGCGCGGCATGATTCGGCAGCACCAGTTCGAGAAAGTCGAACTCGTGCAGTTTGTTGCGCCGGATGCGTCCATGCAGGCCCTTGAAGAACTCACCGGGCACGCCGAGGTCATCCTGCAGCGGCTCGAATTGCCGTATCGGGTCGTGACCCTGTGCTCGGGTGACGTCGGCTTCGGCTCGGCGAAGACCTACGATATCGAGGTCTGGTTGCCTGGCCAGCAGAAATACCGCGAGATTTCGTCCTGCAGCAACTACAACGACTACCAGGCCCGGCGCATGAAGGCGCGCAGGCGCAACCCCGACACGGGCAAGCCGGAGTTGTTGCACACGCTGAACGGGTCCGGCGTTGCCGCGGGCAGGGCGTTGATCGCGGTGATGGAGAACTACCAGGAGGCTGATGGCAGCATCCGTATTCCCGAACCGTTACTGCCCTATATGGGTGGCCTCGAACGTATCGAGGCTGCGCAAGCCTGAACAAAAAAAGGGGCCCGATTGGGCCCCTTTTTGATTGCTATGGCAGAGCGCGTCAGTCGCGGCTCATGAAGAACTGCAGGATGTACCAGAACATCAGCGCGATCGACGCGAACAGGCCCATCGCCGCAGCGACGTACTTGTCTTGCGGGTAATGGTGCAGGATGTTCGAGGTGTCATACAACACGGCGGCGCCGGCGAAGCCAATCATTCCCAGTGAGAACCAGGTACCGAGCTGAAATCCGAAGATAACGGCTGAGACAATGCCGACAAGGGCGAGAATACCGCCCCAGACCAGGATGCCGCGCAAGAAGGAAAAGTCCTTTCGCGTGATCATCGCGACAGCGATCAAGCCAACGCTACCCAGCACGGTTACCCCGGCTGCACTCTCGATGATTGCCGGGTTCATCGCATAGGCGATTAGCAGAACCGGCGAGAAAATCAGAGCTTCAGCGAATACAAGCACCGCAAACCCGGCGTATTGCGCCGGCTTCGACTCCAGGCGATGGGCCATATGCGAAGCGCCCCAGCTCACCAGCATGAACGCACCGAGCGTCAGGAGCCACTGCGCGGTAAGAACAGGGTACAACCGCACTGAAATCCCTGATGTCATCAGGTAAGCCGAAATACCGGCAAACGCCAGGATTGCGCCTACCACATGGGCGTAGGTCTTCCAGATAAACGCTGAGCGAGCCTCAACGTCCAGGCCCGACACCGGGGCGACGGAATTCAGATTGTCTTGCATGCGAACAACTCCAATATGTTCAATGGTTGACGGATTCTAGCAAAAATCAAACGATGATCTGGTGACATATCTCTCGGAATCAAGCCCTCACCACGGGAGTCTATAGCCCTCGGCATGCCAGAATCCCCCGGAATTCTCGATACTTAGTTCATCGATGCGCTCGATGAGACCGCGTGCCGAATCTTGCGGGGAAACACCATGCTGGTCAGTCATGTCGGTGGCGACGAGGCCCGGATGCAGCAGGGCGACGGCGATGCCGCGTGGCTTGAGTTCGTGCATCAGGTTGGTGCCGATCATGTTGACGGCGGTCTTCGACGCGCGATAGCCCCAGTTTCCGCCCGAGCCATTGTCTTCAATGGAGCCGACGCGGCTGGTGACAATGGCGACTTTTGAGCCCGTCTGGAGGTTGTCCGCCAGTGCTTCAGTCACGCGCAGTGGCCCGAGGGCGTTGACCTCGTATTGCAGGAGCATCTCCTGGTAGTCGAGATCGCCAAAGGTGTCGCGCCGCAGGATGCCGGCGTTGTTGATCAGGATGTCGATGGGGTCGCTGCCAAGGCCGGCTTTCAGCTCCGCTACGGACGCGCCGTCGGCGACGTCGATGCCTTCAATGACCCGAATGCCGAGTTGCGCGAGTTCGTGGCTGGCCTGGCGGCACACGCCGATAACCGTATCGCCGCGATCATGAAGTTGTGTGACGAGCTGCAAACCGATGCCGCGGTTGCAGCCGGTGACAAGGACGGTAGCCATGTGATTTTCACCGAGATTCGAAGGAGTTGGCGGAGAGGGTGGGATTCGAACCCACGAAAGGCTACTAACCTTTGCTGGTTTTCAAGACCAGTGCATTCAACCGCTCTGCCACCTCTCCGGCTGTGCGACGGCGCATTGTGCTGGTAGAGCCCTGACGATTCAAGCCCTTCAGCGCGATCCTTGCCGCGAAACAGAACCTGTTGCAGGATCGATGGTCTGAAAAGTGGGGTATGCCCGGGGCCATTAGTCATGACGTTTCTAGAAACAATTCCTAAGATATTGATAATAATAGTATTGATATCACCCGCTCTGGCGGATTCACCGCCCGAGCGCGATGCGGCCGCGTGGCACCAGTACGCCGTTGAGGCCCGGCAGGCCGGGAAGTACGATGAGGCGTTTCACGCGCTCGCAAGAGCTGAGGAGATGGCGTTTTCTCCGGTCCGCGTCAGCTTCGAGCGGGCTCGGCTGCATACGCTGACAGGGGATGGCGACAGGGCCGTGGACGAGCTGGAAGCCATTGCCGCGACGGGTTTCGGCGGCGTTGGGTTTATCAGGAACGACCCCATACTGAGTAAGCTGGAAGGCGACGGCCGATATGACGCGGTCGTGGACGGCATGTCGAAGCTGGCGTATCCCTGCGAACATGACGCTGCCTTCAGGGAATTCGACTTCTGGATTGGTGACTGGGTCGTGCATGGCGCGGCCGGCGGGCTGGCAGGGACGAATTCGATTACCCGGGAGGAGCGGGGCTGTGTCCTGCTCGAGCATTGGGAAAACACGGCCGGTGGTACGGGCCAGAGCATTAATTACGTGGACAAGATGAGCGGCGACTGGGTCCAGATCTGGAATGCCGAGGGCGGCAGCCAGATCAACATTCGTGGCGGAATGACCGACGAAGGCATGCGCTTAGTTGGTACACTCCACACTATAAGCAACGACACGACCCTGCCGTTTCGGGCGTTGTGGACGTTGCTCCCGGATGGACGGGTTCGGCAGCACTTCGAACAGTCCACCGACGATGGAGAGACCTGGACGACCTGGTTCGAAGGGTTCTATACAAGGAAAGAATGAAGTATTCGTCAACATATCGCGGCATGCCCGCAGGTAACCCGATCGCCAACGCACTGGTCGTCATCGTAGGCGCGCTGGCGATTGGCGTTTCGATCGTGCTCGGCTTTTTCGCATTCGTCGTGCTTGCCGGTATTGTGCTGGTGCTGGGAAGCATCATTGCGATCCGTGTCTGGTGGTTCAGTCGCCAGCTCCGCAAACAGGCAGGCGAGGAGCCGGCGTCGCAGAATCCTCCGCCCGGCGGCGTCATCGAAGGTGAATATCACGTGGTCAAAGGCGACAAAAACTCGTAAAGTCGCTCTCCATGCGAAAACCGATCTCCGATACAGAGCGCCGCAAACGCCGGCGTCGGCGGCGCATTCAGGTCGTCGTCATCTACACCGCGCTGGCGGTTGCTCTTGCCTGGTTCCTTGAGTCCCAGGCGACGACCACGGTCATCTTCGTCAGGCATGCAGAGAAGGCGGAACTGCCGGCTGACGATCCGGGCCTCAGTCCGGCAGGCGAGCGACGCGTGGCGGAGCTGACGCGGCAACTCGTCGATGCCGATGTTATCGCGGGCATCGATGCCGTTTACGCCACACCCTATCGACGTACTGAAGAAACGGCGCGACCCATTGCAGATGCCCTGGGTCTCCCGATTAACGCCTACGATGCCAACGATACCGAGGCGATCATGGAAAACATCGTCAGGGAGTACAAAGGCAAGATCATCCTCGTGGTCGGACACAGCAACACGGTGCCGGCCCTGATCGGCAATATGGGCGCCAGCAAGAGAGTCCCCGAGATAGCCGAGAACGAATACGACAATATTTACATTGTCACGATTCCCTGGTTTGGCAAGACAAAGACGATTCGGCTGCGTTACGGCGAGCCGTACGTCCCGTGATCGCACAAACTGAAGTCCGTGTCTCAACCCGGGGACGTGGC
The DNA here is from genome assembly GCA_945787845.1 of uncultured Woeseiaceae bacterium. GTDB lineage: Bacteria > Pseudomonadota > Gammaproteobacteria > Steroidobacterales > Woeseiaceae > UBA1847. The sequence goes on from CALZJH010000002.1 coordinate 209,303, forward strand.
ACCTACGACCTGAGCCGCGACGTGCAGGCGGCAGTACGCCAGGCAGATATTCAAACCGGGCTCTGCCATGTCTTCGTTTGCCATACGAGTGCGTCGCTGATGTTATGCGAGAACGCAGACCCCAGCGTGATGCGCGATATGGAGGCCTTCATGGCTGCACAGGTGCCCGATGGTGACCCGATGTTCACGCACACGGCCGAAGGTCCGGACGACATGGCGGCGCACGTGCGCAGCGTGTTGACCGGGTCTGACCTGAATATCCCGGTACGCGATGGACAATGCGCGCTGGGAACCTGGCAGGGCGTCTTTCTTTGGGAACACCGGCATGCGCCTCACGAGAGGCGCATTATTGTAACGGTGCAGGGCGACTAGCTGTCCTGTCGTTTGCCGGCGGTCTCGCGCAGGACGACGGCCTTCTCGATGAACTCCTGGTGACGCCCGATACGTACATCGGCCATGACGGCGTCCTGTATCACCCGATCCGGGTTGATCAGGAAGGTCGCGCGTCGCACGCCGACACCAAACGGCCCGTCAACATCGTACATCTTGATGGCCACCTTTTCGGGATCGCTCAGCAGGACGAACGGCAGGTCGTGTTGCTCGCGAAAGCGCCGGTGGCTGTCCTCGTCCTGTGGGCTGATTCCGGCTACCTGCAATCCCACTGACTGTATGTCGTTGTGTATGTCGCGGATTGAACAGGCCTCTTTAGTGCACCCCGGCGTAAAGTCGGCCGGATAAAAATACAGGATAAGCGGCCCGTCCTTCAGCAGGTCGGAAAGGGACGTTTCGCCACCCTCGTCGTTGGGCAGCACAAATTCCGGCGCACGTGATCCTACTTCCAGCATGATTATCTCCGCTTGGTTTGCTTGTTGAGCATGCTTTCCATTACGAGATAGCTCGGCCTGGTCATGCCGAGGGCCTCGTAGGTCTGTTGTGCACGCGTGTTGTTTTCCTCGACGTAGAGCCGCAGGCCGATAACGCCTGGCTCGGCGGCGGCCGTTGATTCTACATGCCGGTAGAGGGCCGTGAATACACCTTTGCGCCGCCATTCCGAGGGAACGTAGACGCTCTGGATCCACCAGATGTTGCCATTGCGCCAATCGCTCCACTCGTAGGTCACCATGAGTTGGCCGATGATTTCGCCGCCAGCCTCGGCCACCCAGTAGCGGCCCTTGGTGGCGTCCTCGAGCAGCGCCTGGACCCCCGGACCGATCAGGCCGGGATCCAGCATCTTCCCTTCGGTTTCTTCGGCCATCAGGGCGTTGAACCTGGCGAGAGTGCGTCCGTCGGCGGAACGGGCCTCGCGTATTTCGAAATCACGTGGACTATTGGCTCTGTGCATTGCCGCACTATGCCCGTAAACGCGACGATTTTCCTTCGGTATCTTCGTATGACAATGCCGGGACGTTGCCGTATAAATCCAACCTGTGAACCGTTATCTGATTATCATTGGCTTCGTATTGCTCGGCCTCTCGCCGTGTACCGACGCATCCGAGCGCGAGCCGTTGTTTCGGGACCATACGGTCCTGAAGGCGGTCCTGACTGCTCCGATTTCGCAAACATATGCGCAGCGGACGTCGACGGTTCGCCTGTATCACCCCGGGCAGTGGACGTATATCAACGAAAAGGGCGACTCCCAGCGTCTCGATGTGTCCATTCGTATTCGCGGCAACTTTCGCAGGCAGTATTGCGAGCTGCCGCCACTGCGCCTGAATTTTAGAAAGTCGCAGGTTAAGGGCACGCTGTTCAAGGGGCAGGACAAACTGAAGCTGGTCGCACCCTGTCAGCACGGGCTGGAGTCGCAGCAAAAACTGCTGCTTGAGTACCTCGCATACAGAACTTACGAGATACTGACCGATAAGAGTTTTGGCACACGACTGATTCGACTGAGCTACGTCGATAGCGACAACAACCTGAAATCCTGGACGGACCTCGCATTCGTGATCGAGGATGAAGACGATGTCGCGGCGCGACTGCAACTGGACAAGGTCGCCGTCAAGGAAAATCGATTTGAGGAGTTGGACCAGCCGACGACGGCGCTGGCCGAGTTGTTTCAGCTGCTGATATCGAATCACGACTACTCCGTGCTCAAGGGACCGGAAGGGGAGTATTGCTGTCACAATTCGGTGATGTTCACGCGCCCCGAATCGGCCGATAAGCGGATACCGATTCCCTACGACTTCGATATGTCAGGGTTTGTGAACGCGAGCTACGCGGCGCCGCCCCACCATTTGCCCATTCGCCTCGTGCGTACGCGCTACTATCGGGGCATGTGCCAGCCGCCTGAGGTGCTGAACGAAGCGATCGCGCACATCCTATCGAAGAAGGAAGAGATTCTTTCGCTGTATGCGAATACGACCGAGCTCAGCCGCTTGTCGCGAAACCGCACGCTCAGCTACGTGAAGTCGTACTTCGCCACTCTGGAAGACGAGGCCAAGCTCAAGAAACAGGTGCTGGATCGGTGCCGGGGTCGTGAACAGCTCGATGCAATGCTCGCAGCAGATGCAGAAGCGGACGCGCAGGCAGAAGCACCTAAAGACCCGACATAGGTCTGCTCGGATCGGTCCGGGCTTCCTTCTCCCTGGCCTTCGCGGCCTTGGCCCCTTTGCGTCGAATCTTGTCGCGTACCTCATGTTGCGATTCCAGACCGTCACCGAACGCACACACGCCGATTGATGCATAGTTGAAGAACACGGTCAGGACGACGGCGATCTCGATCGACTTCACGCCGGCAGAGATACCAACGCCAATAGAGGCGAGAATGAAGAGCGTGTCGAACGTGTCGCTTAACGCGCGCCGAAAACGCACGCCCGCGACAATGCCGGCGAGGCTGAATGCGAGCGCGAGACTGTGCTGGACAACCGTGACGATGCCAGCGACCACGGCGGGGAGTACAAGGGCCGTCGTGTCGATGGAATGATCGTAGACGCTCCCATCATGAATGGCCCGGTATACCCAGGATACCGGGAGCATGAGCAGCAGTGTCGAGGTCATTGCGTAGATAAGCGACAGCGCCTCGTGCAGCCATGCTGGTCCGCGCGCCAGTCGCGCACGGGTACTTTCTGTGACTATGTCCTCTATTTCCTCGTCGTCAGCGCTCAGGAGCGCTTCCTCCAGGTCGTAGATGCTCGACGACCCAAAGTCGGCGATTTCGCCAACGCCACCCAGCGGCAGCTGCTCGACAAAATTCGGTGCCAGAGACGCGGTGAGCGCCAGCGCAGAACCCAGCACGACATAGTAAATCGTGATCCTGAAGAACATCCGCAGCAGCAGCTGCCTGTGCTCGGCGATCATCGATTTGATCCGTAGCTCCTCGTTCATTGCGCAACCATAGGTTGTATTACTGATAATGGCAATTGCCTGCGCTGCTAAACTGTTTGTGGGACAAATTGGAGTAGTAACATGGCAGAGCTAGCGACAAGCAGTGACGAAGTTCGCGAATACGCCGTGGCTGCAAGGCAAAAGACGCAAGGCGGGATTATCCTTGTGCCGGTGGACTTCTCCGCTCACTCGGAGGCTGCGTTGCTTGCGGCGGCAGGGTATGCAGAAGCAATGGGCGCGACCCTGATCGTGCTGCACGTCGTGCATGATCCCGGTGAAATGCCCGGGTACTACTCGAAGCTGATCAAGAAAAAACGGGTCACGCGGATTCAGGATATGGCGGCAGAAGCGTTCGACCAGTTCATGGACCGGGGGGTTGAGGAAAGCGGCGGGTCTGTCGCGCTGAAGGAAGCGGGTCGCCTGATGGTGAGGGGGCTTCCCGTGACGCGCATCCTGGAGGTCGTCGAGCAACTCGAACCTATTATGTTAGTGATGGGGAGCCAGGGACGGACTGGTCTGAAACATCTCGTTATTGGTTCGAAGGCCGCGCAGATCGTCCAGCTGTGTCCGGTTCCGGTAACCATCGTCAAGACGCAGGGATTCAAGGGTTAGCAAAGCACAGGTATGCGACGGGTTCTTTTACTGATTGCCACGGTGTGTGTCTGCGCACCGGTCTTGGCGGCTGACGACGGCGCTGCGTCAATCGCAGTCGGACAAATGGCGATGCAGCTATTTGGCGGCCTGGCGCTGTTCCTGTTTGGCATCGAACAGATGACCGAGGGGCTCAAGATTGTCGCCGGGGAAAGGATGCGCGCCGTCCTCGCGCGCCTGACATCGAATCGCTACATGGGTGCCATGACCGGCGCGTTTGTGACAGCGATCATCCAGTCCTCATCGGTAACGACCGTCCTGGTGGTTGGCTTTACAACAGCGGGTCTGATGTCGTTCGCCCAGTCCATAGGCGTCATCATGGGCGCCAATATCGGCACCACGATAACTGCGCAGATAGTCGCCTTCAAAGTGACCAAAGCCGCTTTGCTGATGATTGCAATTGGCTTCGGCTTCCTGTTTTTCAGCAAGAGGAAAACGCTGAAACATTACGGCGGCATCGTGATGGGGCTCGGCCTCGTCTTCTTCGGCATGAGCATAATGAGCGACGCCATGCAGCCGCTGCGCACCTTCCAGCCATTTCTCGACCTGATGATCAGGATGGAACATCCGCTCATCGGCATACTGGTGGCAGCCGCATTCACAGCGCTCATCCAGTCCTCGTCCGCTACAACGGCGATCGTGATTGTCATGGCCGGGCAGGGCTTCATCACGCTGCCTGCGGGCATTGCGCTCGCATTCGGTGCCAACATCGGCACCTGCGTGACAGCGATGCTCGCGGCCATCGGCAAACCTCGCGAGGCATTGCGGGCAGCGGTGACACATGTGCTTTTCAATATCGCCGGTGTCCTGCTCTGGTTAGGATTCGTGACGCAGCTAGCCGAGTTCGTGACGGCAATTTCGCCTACCCACGCGAACCTGTACGGTGCTGAGAGACTGGCGGCCGAGGCGCCGCGCCAGATTGCCAATGCGCATACGATCTTTAATGTTGCCAATACCCTGGTTTTCATCTGGTTCACAACACTGATCGCGCGGCTGGTCGAGTGGATGGTCCCGGATCGTCCGCTCGATGAGGAAAGCGTCATCTCGGCCAAATACCTCGATGCCGACGTGCTATCCACGCCATCGATCGCTCTCGACCTTGTCAGGCGTGAAATCAGGCACATGGGGGAACAGGTCCTCGAAATGGTTGCTGAGATCATGCCGGCCATACTGCACGGCAGCGTGAACGCGCTGGATGAGATCCGGGCAATTGACGAACGAGTCGACATTCTGCACGCAGAGATCGTGGTTTATCTCGGGCGCATCAGTCAGGCCGAATTGACGGAGAAGCAGACGGTGGAGCTCATGCACCTGATGGACGCCGCGAATGACCTCGAGAATATCGGTGACGTCGTCGAGGTGAACCTGGTCGAACTCGGTCGCCGCCGCATCGGTAAGGGCGTGGCCATCAGCACGCCGACCCAGGTCGTACTGACCGATTTTCACCAGGTTGTGATGGACGGCGTGGCCGCGGCGATTCGCGCAGTGGCCAATGATGACTACGAGGCTGCGCAGGCGGTCACGGGCATGAAAAAAGAGATCATGCGCATTACCAACTCTGCTGCCAGCCACGAGGCGAAGAGGTTGGTCGCTAATGAGCCGCATCGTATCGAGGCCTACACGGTGGAGATGGATATTGCCGAGAAGCTGCAGCGTATCTACTACTTCGCGCGGCGCATGGCGCGGACGGTCAAGGAGTCATGAATGGCGCGCCCGAGCAGTGATGTGAAATTGGCGCGCCCGAGAGGATTCGAACCTCTGACCCCCAGATTAGGAATCTGGTGCTCTATCCGACTGAGCTACGGGCGCGGCGGGGAGGATTCTAGCAGACCGCGATCCGGCTGTAATTGACCCGGTACTACGCCACATCAGGCGATATAATGCCCGGATGCAGGGAATCATTCTACGAATGCTCATCACGATGTTCGGGCTGTTCATGGCATCGCAACTCATCCCCGGTGTCTCGATAAAAGGGACATGGACTTTTATTCTGGCTGCGCTGCTGCTCGGTATCGTCAATGCGCTGGTTCGCCCGATCGCGTTTATTTTGACCTTGCCCCTTACTGTGGTGACATTCGGGTTGTTCCTGTTCGTCATTAACGCCGGCATGTTCGGGCTGGTTGCGGCATTTTTGGACAACTTTTCTGTCGCGGGTTTCTGGGCGGCCGTGTTCGGCGCCATCATTGTCAGTATTTGCAGCACCGTTGCGTCCTGGTTCATTGGTCCTGACGGCCGCTACGAGGTGTTCGTCGTCCGACGGCACTGATTCACGGGAGAGCATATTGAGCTTGCAGCACCGTCTGGTTGAGTATCGAGACGGCGATACGGTCCTTGAGGGGCGCGTCGCGTGGGATGATCGATTTTCGGGCCCGAGGCCGGGCGTGCTCGTGGCGCACGCCTGGGGCGGCCGCAGCGACTTCGAAGACGGCAAGGCTGACGGCCTTGCAGGACTCGGGTATGCCGCGTTTGCGCTGGATCTGTACGGTAAGGGTGTGCGCGGCAGCAGTCCGGAGGAAAACGCCGGGTTGATGCAGCCCTTTCTTGACGACAGGGCCATGCTGCAACAGCGGCTGCGAGCGTCGCTGTCCGCAATGCGTAAGCAGCCAGAAGTCGACGCGCAACAGGTTGCGGCAATCGGTTTCTGTTTCGGCGGCCTGTGTGTCCTTGATATTGCCCGCACGGGCGAAGACGTCGCTGGTGTCGTCAGCATTCATGGCTTGTTCGGCCCGCCTGGCAACACCACGGGCAACAAGGTCAGCGCCAAAGTGCTTGCGTTGCATGGCTGGGATGACCCCATGGCGACACCGACCCACGTTATTGCGTTGGCCGAAGAGCTGACTGCAATGGGTGCGGACTGGCAATTACATGCGTTTGGCAACACGATGCACGCGTTCACCAACCCGGCGGCGAACGCGCCTGACATGGGAACGGTCTACAGCGCCGTAGCCGACAAAAGGTCGGCGCTGGTGATGACGAATTTTCTTGAAGAATTGTTTGGCGGGTAGATGCCCGGGAGTAAAGACGTGAAAAAACTACGATTGATCCTTGTCGCTGTGCTCGGTGCCAGCCTGGTGGCGTGTTCGGCGGACGAGGCTCCGCAGGATGAAACAGCGGCCGACACGACGGATACTGCGGCAGCAATGGCGGATCCGGCCGCGGGTGGCAACCCGACGGCGGAAGAAGCGGCAAAGCAAATCACAGGTGATTACATGCGGGGCATCGTTGTCGAGATCAGCGATGACCGTTACGAAGGACGCGGCCCGGGCAGTCGCGGCGACGAAATGGCCCGCAGGTATCTTGTTGAGCGCATGCAAGAACTGGGACTCGAGCCAGGTGGTGAGGACGGCAGCTGGGAGCAGCCGTTTGACCTCGTCGGTGTCAATGCGGCGCAGCCTGATTCCTGGACATTCGACGGGCACGGCAAGTCGATGACACTCAAGCAGTGGGACCAGTTCATTGTTGGCAGTGGCATTCAGGAAGAGCGGTCCGAGTTCAGTGACGCGGAAGTCGTGTTTGTCGGCTACGGCATTCAGGCGCCTGAGTATGACTGGGATGACTACAAGGGGGCCGATCTGAAGGGCAAGGTACTTCTGATGATGAACAACGATCCTGACTGGGATCCGGAGTTGTTTGGGGGTGAAACACGCCTCTGGTACGGGCGCTGGGATTACAAGTACCTGAGTGCGGCGCGCCAGGGCGCGGTCGGTGCGATCATCATTCACACCTCGCCGTCAGCGGGCTACCCATTCCAGGTTGTGCAGACATCGTGGACGGGCGTGCAGTTCGAACTGCCGGCGGGTGATGAGCCGCGCAGCCAGGTTGCGGCCTGGGTGACCGAGGATTCGGCTCGCGATCTCATTGCCATGGCCGGGCTCGATCTCGACGAGTTACGCGAGGCGGCTTACAACCGGGACTTCGAACCTGTGCCCCTGGGTATTACCACGTCACTGGGCATGGATGTCGACATTACGCGCGTCAAGTCGGCGAATGTACTTGGTCTTATCGAAGGCAGTGACGCGGTACTCAAGGACGAAGTCGTTATTTACACGGCCCACCATGACCATCTTGGAATCGGTACGCCGAACGAGGATGGCGATACGATCTACAACGGGGCGATGGACAACGCGACCGGGGTAGCGCAGGTAATGGCAATCGCCAAGGCGATCAAGGCACTTCCCGAGGCGCCGCGACGTTCGATTCTCGTAAACCTCGTCGGTGCCGAGGAGCAGGGCCTGCTTGGCTCCGAGTACTACGCGGCGAACCCGACGTTTGCGCCGGGCAGGATTGCGGCGAACCTGAATTATGACGGTGGCAACATCTGGGGTCACACGCACGACGTCACGTTTGTCGGTCTTGGCAAGTCAACCGTTGATGAGATTGTGACGATGATCGCCGGTGAGCAGGGCCGGGTCGTGAAGCCTGACCAGTTTGCCGACAGGGGCTACTTCTACCGTTCCGACCAGTTCAGTTTCGCGAAGATCGGCGTGCCGGCCATGTACCTCGATACCGGCACGGATTTTGTGGATCGCCCACCGGAGTGGGGGCGTGAACAGCAGAATCACTACACCGAAGTGAACTATCACCAGCCGACCGACGAATACAGCCCCAGCTGGACCTTTGACGGGATGGTGGATGATGCGTTGCTGGGTTACTGGACCGGACTGGCGATTGCCAATGCCGACGATAAGCCGACCTGGGTTCCCGGTGACGAATTTGAGGCTGCGCGCCTCGAGGCATTACGAGCGCTCGAAGAATAATCGCCGCCTTTAGTCAGAGACGCTGGTCGAATTTCGGCCGGCGTCTTTGGCTTGATACAGGGCCTCGTCGGCTCGATGCAGCCAGTCGTTGCCGGTTTCGCCGTCCTTGATTTCAGCGACACCCAGGGAAATCGTGACAGCATGATCGGGCACGAGTTCGTTGGCGTCGACGAGCAGTCGCAGTTGCTCAGCCAGGTGCACGGCACGTTCCAGGTTCGCCCCCTCCAGCACAACGACGAATTCCTCGCCGCCGATACGATAGAGGCTGTCCGTCACGCGAATACGCAGGTTGATAATCTCGGTGATGCTCTTGAGGATCTGGTCGCCGACAGCGTGTCCGTACACATCATTGACCTTCTTAAAATGATCGAGGTCGATCAGCACCAGCGATGAGGTCGCGCCAGTTCTGCGATGGGCATTGACGACTTCAATGAGTTTTGCATCGAGACCTCGCCGGTTTCCCGCTCCGGTGAGCGGGTCTTTGGTCGCAAGCACCAGCAGTTGCTCTCGTTGTCGACTCGTAATGAGCGAGAACGCGAGTGCGAAGGCACCGGTAACCAGGATCGTGATGAGAATTGTCGTGGTCTCATGCGAATCGCTCGTCGGCAGCAGCGCAGGCAACAGCGACACGACGGTCAAGATGGTTACGACGACGGCCTCGCGAGGGCTGATCAAATAAAAGACCGCCATTATTGCCGGGAAGGCCCAGTAAATCTGGTGCGGGCCAATGACGTAGACCGTTGAGACAACGCCGCTCATGCACAGTGCGGCAATCGCGATACTTGCCACACGGATACGCCGGGTCCGATACACATACGTGCCGAGAATGAGAAAACCGCAAACGATGATTGAATCGATGGTGGCGGCCACCCATTGCTGCTGCATGAAACGGAGGATGGCGAAAGGCAGAACGCCGAGTCCGCCGGCCGCACTCAGTATCAGCGGCAAGTATGTCTCGACCGACTTGCGTCCGGAGTTCGAGCGGACGATATAGCGCCAGGCATCCATCCCCGAGTGCAGCTTCCTCATACAATGAAGTTGCCTGATTTGTGCGCCCGTGTCAAAAGAACAGGAGAAAAATTATGCGCAAAGTCAATGTGTTATGGCTAATTCCTCACAATGGCACTGGCTTCGGTGCCAGCTTGCGCCCGGTCTTCTCAGGATCGCTTGAAGCGGCTGAAAAATCCGCTTTTCTTTTCTCCCGGCTCGTCGTCTTGGTACCCGGCTGCGGATTCGGCTACCTCGGAGGGAGGCGCCTTCACGTTCAGGGCTTTTAGCGTCTGGGTAATCGAGGTATTGATCTGATCTTCAATGGGCTCGGGCACGATATCTGCGTTGCGTCCCTCATCCGTGGACGGTTCGGGCGTTTCGTCGGCGGGTTCGCGCAGCGACGGATGAAGATCCGCATTAAGCGCACGCACCGTCTTGAGTCGTTGAGAGGCAGAGAGGTCGAGGCCGGACTCGCCACTTTGTTCACGCGTTTCAAGCGATACTTCGATGTCGGGGTCTTCAGATGCCATGGCTTCGGAGTGCGGCGTGCCGGCAGCCTGCACGATATTAGCGGCGGCAGTGTCAAACAACTGCGACTCTTCATCATTGGCAGGTTGTGAGGCGGCGTTGGCCGCAACGACCTGCGCGGCGATTAGACTGAATTCCTCGCCGAAAAGGGTCTCAGCAAGTTTGTCATCTACATCCTCAATCGTCTTGGCACGTGAGAGTTCCGCCGCGATTTTTTCAAGCTCGGCGTCAGCCTGCTTGGCCTTCTGCGGCGCAACATTGACTTCGGGAATGGCGGTCTCGCCAGCGGTCGAAGCGTCGCTATCCGTCGTGGCGGGGCGGCTTACTTCGCCTGGTTCGTCGATCAGGTTGTTCGCGACGCGCGCCTCGATCGCGTTGTCGAGCGTAATTTCCGGAATTTCGTCGATGCTGTGTTCGGCATCTGTAGCGTCGGTTACCGGTGATGCTTCGACATCAGGAACGGGCACAGCTTCGCCGGCAGCGGCTTCGCCATGAGCGAACGCCATCGCTTTTTCCAGCGCGTCCAGGTCGGGTTTCAGTTCTGCAAGGGTCGGGTCGCGGTCCCATTCCGGAATGTCGTTGCCCCCGGCGAGGTCTTCGGCCGCGGCGAGCTCAGGTTCAGGTTGGGGTTCTGCTTCGGGCTCCAGAACTGCTTTGGCCGTCTCGGCCACGGGCTCCGTGGATTCTATGGGTGTGAGTTCAGGAATGTCGTCGGCTGCTGCCACTGAACGCGTCTCGGCCTGGATTTCGGGGATCTCGGACTGCGCTTCTGCGTTCGTCTCCGCGGCCATGATTTCCGGCGCCAGTACTTCGAGATCCGGCAGCGTATCCTGGATTAACTCCGGTATATCGTTCACGACGGGCAGTTCTTCGTCCGTCTCGTCCGCAAAGACGATGACCGGGTCCGCTGCGGGCGCCGGGTCGGGTTCTGCGATGGCTTCAGCTACTGGCTCGGGATCCTGCAAGGGCTCGGGCTCTGGCGCCAACTCGGCCATGGGTTCCGGTTCTGCGACAGGTTCCGGTGTAGCGACCGGTGGGGTTTCCACAACGGGTTCAGGTGCAGCGACAGGCGTGGGTGTTGAGAGATCAAAATCCCCGCTCTCAAGCCCAAATTCGTCCCGGGCGATGCCCGCAACAAAGATGGCGGGAATTTTATTGAGGCCGGCCTCGGCTGCAGCCGCGAGAGAGGCTTCAACGAGCTTATTCGCCACCCGCGGAATGCCATCGCTTAGATGATGCAAGAGCGGGGCCGAGCGCTCGTCGAAGACGAGCTCGAAGTCTGCACCCGCGAGGCGGAAGCAGTGCATGAGATAGCCACGCAGTTCTGCTGCGCAAAGCGGTGCAATCGAAAGTCTTAGCCTGATTCTCTGTGACAGGCGCTTGAGTTGAGGTTTGTTGCAGAGGTCCTCGAGGCCCTCATCGCCCATTAGCACGAGTGCCGCACCGCCGGATTCTCCGGCGTCAGCGGCGGTCAATGCCTCAAGTTCGGCGACCGTTTCCTCTCCCATGCGTACAGCATCCTCGACGACGATGACGAGCCGGGAGTTTTCGCTTTCCAGCTCGTGCAGCCGAGCGCGCAGGGCAGCAAACTGGCGTATTGGGCCCCTGGGCAGGTCTGTAAGCCCGAGCTCCTCGAGCAGGAACTCCAGCCCATCCTCTCCCCGGAGGTGCATGCGGCCGATGCGGACCGTCTTGTGAGTTACTGACACGGCATCCAGGGCCTTGTCGATCAGGGTCGTCTTTCCCGAACCGGCCGGGCCTGAAACGGCAATCACGGCGTCCTGCGATGCGAGCGCCTTCTTGAGGGCGGCCATCGTCCTCGCAGTCTGTGGTCCCACAAATACATCATTGCCCCTGGCTTTCGCAGGGAAGGGGCGCTTATTCAGTCCATAATGTTGTTCGTACATGGCGATCCGGTCAGCATTCCAGGGGGGCTATAGAAGCGCTACGGCCCTGTCAGACAGTCAGTTTGTGGGGTGGCGAAGCGTTTTTCAGGGTTTATGTCACAAAATTGGTCCTCGAGGACTAAATTGGCGCCCGGGCAAGCCCGGGGGTCTTTCTGAATAATTCTCTGAATTCGTTGTCAAATACGGTCAGAATATGGGCTCAAACGGCCGTATATAAACAATCCAGGGGGATTTGGAATTGAAACGCTTCGCTGTGATCAGCGGCATCCTGCTTGCGTCTGTCGCTTTGGCTGCCGTCATGATGCTGTTGAAATCGGCTCCGCCCAGGAAGGAGAGAGTCGATCTCGACCCGTTGGTCGAGGTGCTTGAACTGGAACACATGACGGCGAACTTCGAGGTTCGGAGCCAGGGGACCGTCCGGCCCCGGACCGAAACGATCGTCAGTGCGGAGGTGTCCGGGACAATCACGTGGATTTCGCCGAAGTTCGTCGCCGGCGGTGTCTTCGAGAAGGGTGAGACGCTGTTGCGGATCGACCCGACGAACTATGACGTAGCGAAACGCCAGGCCGAAGCGCTCGTGAAGCAGCGGCAGATCGAGTACGACGGGGCCAGCAAGCTGCGCAGCCAGGGTTACCGAGCCGAGGCTGAGTATGCCTCGGCAGCGGCGGCGCTGGCGACAGCCGAAGCCGAACTGGTCCGTGCAACCCGCAATCTCGAGCGAACCTATGTGCGGTTGCCCTACGAGGGTATCGTGCGCAGCAAGGAGACCGACCTCGGGCAGTTCGTCAACATGGGCACGCGCGTGGGTGTCACGTTTGCGACCGACTACGCGGAAGTACGACTGCCGTTGACGGATACCGATCTTGCGTTTGTCGACCTGCCGGATACGAGTGAAATTACGTCCTCAGGTTCCGCCGAGGGCCCCGCGGTCGAACTATCTGCAGTGCAGAAAGGGCGCCTGACCACGTGGTCGGGGACCATCGTGCGGACGGAGGGTGTCGTTGACGACAAGAGCCGCGTGACCTACGCGGTCGCGCGCGTCGAGGACCCTTACGCATTGCATCACGCAGCCCCCGAGCTACCGGTGGGCACGTTTGTACAGGCGACCATAGTGGGTACGACCGCCGAGAACATCGTACGGGTGCCGCGTGCCGTTGTGCGCGGCTCGAATCAACTCGTATTTGTTGACGAAGACGACAAGATCCGCGTACGCGCAGTCGATATTGCCCGGTCGGACGCAAAGTACATCTATATTTCTGAAGGGGCGGAGCCCGGTGAACGGGTGGTGCTGACGGCCCTGGAATCCCCGATTAACGGTATGAGTGTTCGCACGTCGGACAGCGGAGTCTGACGCATGCGCAAACCCGGAGTCACGAAGGAAAAAGGCATCATCGCGTGGTTCGCCGCAAACAGCGTGGCGGCCAATCTGCTGATGATACTGATCATCGTCGCGGGTTTGATCACGGTCGGGACCATTCGCAAGGAAACCAACCCGGCGCTTGAACTGAACATGATCCAGGTACGTGTGCCGTACCTTGGTGCTGCCCCGCAGGAAGTCGAAGAGGGCGTGGTGCTCAAGATCGAGGATGCGATCCAGGATCTCGTGGGCATCAAAAAAATCCGCTCGAGCGCGAACGAGGGATCGGGAAACGTAACGATCGAAGTGTTCCCCGATGCAGATATCGACCAGCTACTGTCCGACGTAAAAACACGCATCGACGCGATCTCGACGTTTCCCGCGTTGACCGAGAAACCGGTTATCTACAAGCAGGAAGTCAATAATCCGGTCATCATGATCGCCCTCTATGGCGATCTCGACCAGTTTGGCCGCAAGTCATTGGGCAACGAGATCCGCGACGCCCTCCTGCGCATGCCCGAAGTGAACAACGTCATTTTCCACGGCGATCGCCCTTACGAAATCGCGGTCGAAGTATCGGAGCAAACGCTACGCCAGTACGGCCTGACGATGAGCGAGGTTTCGCAGGCGATCCGGAATACCGCTGTCGACATGCCGGGCGGCACGATCAAGTCGGAGGGCGGCGATATCCTGCTGCGTACGAAAGGCCAGGTCTATACCGGCACGGAGTTCGGCCAGATCGTGCTGCGTACGTTTGCAGACGGGACGCGGCTAACCCTCGGCGATATTGCGCATATCGAGGACGGCTTCGTTGAAAGCGACATGTACAGCCGTTTCAACGGTCAGCCGAACTCCACGCTACAGGTTGTCGCCGGCAGCAACCAGAATGAAATAGCGACTGCGCAGGTCGTGAAGGACTACATCGAGAAGAAGAAGGTGACGTTGCCCGACGGTGTGTACCTGCAAACCTGGATCGACCTTCCCAAGTACCTGCAGGGCAGTCTCGATCGCATGATGAGCAACATCATCAATGGTGCTGTCCTCGTTTTCATTGTGTTGTCGTTGTTCCTGCGCATGAAGGTTGCGTTCTGGGTCATGGTCGGTCTGCCGATCTGCTTCCTGGGTGCGCTCTGGCTGATGCCGACCTGGCCGGTGACGATCAATACGATGAGCCTGTTCGGCTTCATCATAGTGCTGGGTATCGTCGTCGATGACGCCATTATTATCGGCGAGTCCGCGTACACCCGAATACGCTCGCACGGGCATACGCTCGACAACGTCATCAAGGGCGCGCATCGCGTCGCCATTCCGGCGACGTTTGGCGTATTGACGACCATTGCAGCGTTCGCACCCATGCTGTTTATCGGGGGCATCGCGGGGCCGTTCTTCGAGGCCATGGCATTTGTCGTGATCCTGTGCCTGGCGTTTTCGCTGGTTGAGTCGAAACTGATTCTGCCGGCGCATCTCGTGCATGCACGAATTCCGGACGTTGACGAGGACGATCTGTTTCACCCCAAGCGTCCGATTTCGCCCCTTGAACGCCCCGGGCGTTTCTTTCTTAAAATTCAGCGGCATGTGCAGCATGGTCTGCATAAGCTGATTCACGATATCTACAAGCCGTGGCTCGTACGAGCCGTGGATAATCGCGGTCTGACCGTTACGATCTTCGCGGCCATCCTGATTGTGACTATTGGCCTGATGACCAGTGGCATTGCGCGGCTCGTATTCTTCCCGGAATTTGAGCAGGACTTCATTCAGGTGCGCATGGAGATGCAGGCGGGTTCGCCGCCGGCGGCGCGCGATGCGGCTGCGTCGAAGATTCAGACGGCGCTGCTGGACATCAACGACGAATATATTGCGGACAATCCCGATTCATTGCCGGTAATCGCGCATATCGGACTGTGGACGCCCAGTGATACGAGCGCCAATGCGTTTGTCGAGCTGCCATTCGATGAAGCTCGGCCATTCACAACCAAGGAAGTCTCGGCGATGTGGCGCGAACGTGTCGGTGAGCTGCCGGGCCTCAAAGAGCTGAAATTCATGGCCGTGGGCCACATTGGCGGTGGCGCACCGCTGAGTTTCCGCCTGAACGGCAACAACATGGACATGCTCGAAGCCGCGGCGGCCGAACTTGCCGGGGAACTCGCCCAGTACGAAGGCGTTTTCGATATTGTGAACTCAGCCGAGCAGGGCACGGAAGAGATCAAGCTCAGGATCAAGCCGGAAGCCGAGGCGCTTGGCCTGACGATGTCGACACTCGGGCGGCAGGTTCGTCAGGCATTTTATGGCGAGGAAGCGCAGCGCATCCAACGCGGTAAAGATGAGCTCAAGGTGATGGTGCGTTACCCGATCGATCAACGCCGATCGATTGCGGATCTCGAGAACATGCGAATTCGGACGCCAGGTGGCGAGGAGGTGCCGTTCCGAGATGTCGCCGAAGTCACTTTTGGCAAGGGCTATTCGAGGATTTCGCGTATCGATCGCCAGCGCACCGTGACAGTGTCATCGGATATCGACCCGGCACTGGTCGAGCCACGACAGATTATCGCCACAATGAGCGAGACGTTTATTCCGGAGTTACTCTCCCGGTATCCAGGGGTCGAGTATGGTCTCGAGGGTGCCAGCCAGGATGAACAGGAATTGCAGCGCAAGATGCTGGTTGCACTGGTTGCAGCCATCTTCCTGATCTACGCGCTGATCGCGATCCCGCTGCACTCTTATGCACAACCGCTGATCATTATGTCGGTCATACCGTTTGGCGCGATCGGCGCGATTGGCGGCCACATCATCATGGGTCACGCCGTCAGTATGTTCTCCCTGTTCGGGTTATTCGCTCTCGCGGGTGTCGTTGTCAATGACAGTCTGATTCTCGTGGACTTCATCAACAAGGAACGCTTGCAGGGTACGTCGTTGCGTGCTGCCGTCATCGAGTCCGGCACGGCGCGTTTTCGCGCTATTGTTCTGACTTCGTTTACGACGGCGGCTGGTCTCACGCCGATAATTTTTGAGACGGACCCGCAGGCACAGGCAGTCATCCCCACTGCAATTTCCATCGGGTATGGCATTGTGTTCGCAACCGTCATTACGCTGTTCCTGGTACCGTCGTTGTACATGTTGCAGGAGGACGGATTCGCCGCTGCACGCCGCTTCAAGGCGTGGCTGTCTGACGAATCAGAGAGCGCTCAGGCAATCGATAGCCGCAATCCATGAATCCTGCCGCCCAGCGGGATGACGCCGACGCAAGAAACGGCGTCATTCTGGGCCTCATTGCTTACACGCTCTGGGGCGTGTTCCCCGTTTATTTCAAGTGGATCGAAGACGTAGCGGCGCTCGAGGTGCTCACGCACCGTGTCGTCTGGGCTGTGCCATTCGGTGCATTGATTATCTTCGCGCGGCGGCAGTGGCCGGAGGTGCGCAGGGCGTTTGTCGACCGTACGATGCTCGCGTGGCTGGCACTGGCAGCCCTGTCAATTTCTGCCAACTGGCTGATCTACATCTGGGCAGTACAAAATGCTCGAATCTTCGAAGCCAGCCTTGGCTACTACATTAACCCGCTCATGTATGTGGCGATTGGCGTCGTGGCATTGGGCGAGCGCCTTCGACGGTTGCAGGTCGTGGCGGTCGTCCTCGCATGTAGTGGCGTGATGTACCTGACCGTCAGCGGCGGGATCTTTCCCTGGGTCGCACTGTCGCTGGCCGCCTTGTTTACCGCTTACGGCGTTATTCGCAAGCAGGTGGCGATCGGTGCGATGCCCGGGCTGTTCGTCGAAACCACGTTGTTGTTTCCGTTTGCAGCCGTGTTCCTTGGAATGCTCATGGCGGGGCAGGCGGCCTCGTTTGGCGCGGGCGATACCGGTCTGTCGTCGCTCCTGATGCTGGGTGGCCCAGTCACCGTCATACCGTTGTTACTGTTCGCGATATCTGCCAAACGTCTTACGTTGACGACGCTCGGTTTCATGCAGTTTCTTGCGCCGACCCTGCAGTTCTGCACGGGGCTGTACTACGGTGAGGTCCTGACGACTGCGCACCTGGTGTGCTTCGGGCTCATCTGGGCTGCGGTCGCGTTCTTCAGTTACGACGCCATTACAGCAGGCAAGAAAAAGCCCTCGCAAGCAAAGCCTGCGAGGGCCTGATTCTGACGCTCACGCCGACATCTATTTCGCGGCTTTGCGCTCCTGCGCTTCCCTGATGACTTCCTCCGCCACGTTGGCCGGACAGGGAGAGTAGTGCGAGAACTCCATCGAGAACTGGCCGCGACCTGACGTCAGCGTACGCAGGTGGCCGATATAGCCAAACATCTCAGCCAGCGGCGCATCGGCTTTGACGCGAACACCCGTGGCACCCGCATCCTGCGACTTGATCATGCCGCGACGACGGTTCAGGTCACCGATTACGTCACCAACATTGTCGTCAGGCGAGAACACGTCGACTTTCATGATCGGCTCAAGTAGCTGCACACCGGCTTTCGGAATTGACTGGCGGTAGGCTGCCTTCGTCGCAATTTCGAACGCGAGTGCCGACGAGTCGACGGCGTGGAAACCACCGTCGAGCAGTGTGAACTTCACGTCGAGCAGTGGGTAACCGGCGAGCGTGCCTTCAACCATGCAGCTCTGAAACGCTTTCTCGATAGCGCCCCAGTATTCACGGGGTACGTTACCGCCGGTAACCTTCGATTCGAACTCATAACCGACATTCTTCTCGGCGGGCTCGATCTTGTAGTCGATCTTGCCGTACTGGCCCGAACCACCCGACTGTTTCTTGTGCGTGTACGAGTCTTCGATCGTCCGCGTAATTGTCTCGCGGTAAGCTACCTGCGGCTTGCCCATCTCGACATCGACGTTGTGCGTACGACGCAGAATGTCGACCTTGATGTCGAGGTGCAGCTCGCCCATGCCCTTGATCAGCGTTTCGCCCGAATCCTCGTCGGTGGCAACCTGGAACGAGGGGTCCTCCTGGACCATCTTGTTCAGGGCGACACCCATCTTCTCGGTGCCGGCCTTGTCCTTCGGCGAGATCGCGATCGAGATTACCGGATCGGGGAATACCATCGGCTCAAGCGTCGCGGGATTCTTGGGGTCCGCGAGCGTGTGGCCCGTGCGAGTATTCTTCATGCCGAGCAGCGCCACGATATCGCCGGCTTGCGCCGTTTCGAGTTCCTGGCGGGAGTCTGCGTGCATTTCGACGATACGCCCGATGCGTTCGGTCTTGCCCGTAAACGTATTCAGGACGCTGTCGCCTTTCTTGATGACGCCGGAGTAGATGCGCGTGAAGGTCAGGGCACCGTAGCGGTCGTCCATGATCTTGAATGCGAGCGCGCGCAGCGGCTTGTCAGCGCTGACTTCAGCAAAGTTACCTGTTTCCTTGCCGTCGAGGTCCATTTCCGGCTGCGGCTTGACCTCCGTCGGGTTCGGCAGAAAGTCAACAACTGCATTAAGTACGTTCTGTACACCCTTGTTTTTAAAGGCTGATCCACAGTAGGTCGGGAAGAAGTCCAGGGCAATTGTGCCTTTCCGGACACACTTCTTGATGTCCTCGACTGAGGGCTCATTGCCTTCGAGATACTGCTCGAGCAGATCATCGTCCTGCTCCACGGCGGTCTCGATGAGCTTCTCGCGCCATTCCTCGACGAGATCCTGCATGTCCTCCGGTGCGTCTGTGATTTCATAGGACGTGGGGTCATTCGGATCCGACCAGATCCACGCCTTGCGAGTCAGCAGATCGACGACGCCCGTAAAGTTGTCCTCGATACCGATCGGCAGCACCATGACCAGCGGGTTCGCAGCGAGCACGTCTTCGACCTGTTTAACGACTCGAAAATAATCAGCCCCGACGCGGTCGAGCTTGTTGACGAAGATGATGCGTGCAACTTCGGACTCGTTCGCGTAGCGCCAGTTCGTTTCCGACTGTGGCTCAACGCCACCCGAACCACAGAACACACCCACACCACCGTCCAGCACCTTCAGGGAGCGGTAGACCTCGATCGTGAAGTCGACGTGCCCCGGGGTGTCGATGATGTTCAGCGTGTGGTTATCCCACTGGCAGCTGGTCGCAGCCGACTGAATCGTAATGCCGCGCTCCTGCTCCTGATCCATGAAGTCGGTGGTCGCTTCACCATCGTGAACCTCACCGGTCTTGTGGATCTTGCCCGTGAGCTTGAGGATACGCTCAGTCGTCGTCGTCTTGCCCGCGTCAACGTGGGCGAAGATACCTATGTTTCTGTAAACGCTCAGGTCTTTCATTTCAATACTTCTGCTCTGTTGGTCTGCTCATGGCACCGACCTGCTTGCACGACGTTAGGGCTCTCAAAGCCTTCAAAAGCGAGAACCCGACAAATCGATCGAGGTGGGTGCACGTAATCCATAGCCGGTCCTTCAGGCGCTTCCCGGACAGCTTGAGTGCAGTGCTGCATACGGGTCAGGACAGGCTTTCGGGCGCGGATAATAGCAGCGCCAAGCCCTCTAAACCAGTCCGTTTGGACAGGCGGAACTGGCGCACAGTTCCTGAGGCGATTTTTGCTTAATATTCAATCCGTTATGATTAGCTTAAGCCTGCCGGCGAACCGCCGGCGTTTTGTTGGGCCGCGATTGGCCCTGTCCGTGGTCGTACTGGCGCTGTTCTGCGGCGTGGTAGGTCTTGCCTGGTACCCGGGTCTGCACTGGCAAATGGCCGGGGTGAGCAAGCAGTTGCTGATTCTTGTCGGCGCCGTGCTGGTGATCGGTGCGGGCCTGTCCACGCTGGTCTATCGTCCGGCCAAGCGCGGCATGACCCTGGACCTGGTCATCATCCTGCTCGTCGAACTGGCCGCCATCGCCTACGTCGGCAGTCTGCTCTATGAGCGACGACCGCAATACCTGGTATTCGTCATCGACCGTCTCCAGGTCGTCGCGGCCGACCAGGTCACCGATCACCCCTACCGTTTCCCGGAGCTGCAGAGGTTGCAGCTGGTCGGGCCGTTATTGGCGAACGCTCGCTTCCCCGACAACCCGGCCGAACGAGCGGCCTTGAAGAAGGACATTTTCTTTGACGGCCATCCGGACATCGACGTCCGCCCTGATCATTGGTATCCGTGGGAGAGTGCGGCTCCCTCCGTGTTGGCGGCGGCGGGTTCGCTCGCCGATTTTCGGCGGCGCAGCGAGCATCACCAGGCCGTTGTCGACGCCTGGCTCGGCACACAGAATGCGGGCATTGATGACTATCTCGTACTGCCGGTCGCTGGAAATAACAGCGATGCAACGGCGCTCGTCGATCCTGCCACGGGTTACCCGGTCGCCATGCTGGACATCGACCCCTGGCAGTAGCCTACCGCCGCAGGATTGCGAACCAGCGAGCAATATTCAGCAGGCTCATCAGGGAAGCCGATACATAGGTCAGGGCGGCGGCCGTCAGCAGGCGGTTCGCGTGCCGGTGATCCCCGTGCTTCAGTATTTTGTTCTCTTCGAGCATCGGCAACGCCCTTGCAAAACTGGCGTTGAATTCCGTTGGCAGCGTGAAGAAGTGCACCACGGCCGCAGTCCCCAATGTCAGCATGCCCGCGGCAAACACGAGCAATCCAAGGGCTGGCGCGCGCGTTACGATTCCCAGGAATGGCGATACCATGAGCACACCAGCGCCGATTTTCTCTATGCCGCGAGTTGCCTTGACGAGCCGGGTTCGTATACGTAGCGGCGCGTAGCCATCACTGTCCTGCAATGCGTGCCCAACTTCGTGGGCAGCCACGGTGATGGCGGTCAGTGATCGGCCGCTGAACCTGTCTTCAGTGAGGCGAACGGCCTTGGCCTCGGGGTCGTAGTGATCGCCGTCTTCGGTGGCTTCGACCTTGACGGCCTGCAGGTTGTGCTTGTCCAGCAAGTGCCGGGCAAGCGCCCCGCCGGTCCCCGGGTAACGATCGGCCGGTACGCTGTAGCGGTCGAGAACCCGTTGCACCCAGAGACCGGGTCCGAAAACGATGACCAGTACAGCAACGATAAGAATGATGATTGTCATAGAGCCACTTTGACTGCGCGCGCCGGAATTGTTCTGCGTTGCCTGCTAATCTACCAGTCTTTACGGTCGCTACGGGGCAGGGCGTGACTCAGGACCAGACGATACTATTCAGTTTGCTTGTATTTGTTTTTGTATTTCTGATCTGGGGGCGCTGGCGATACGACCTGGTAGCGTTCGTGGCGCTGCTCATCGCCCTGCTGACCGGCATCGTGCCAAAGGAGCAGGCATTCTCGGGCTTCGGGCACCCGGCCACGATCATCATTGCGCTGGTGCTCATCGTCAGCCGCGGACTGTCGAACTCGGGCGCCATCGAACTGGTTGCACGCTACCTTGTCGACGCGTCCCGCAAGCTGTCCACGCATATAACCGTTATGGCGGGATTTGCAGCGGCGCTGTCGGCGATCATGAACAACGTCGCGGCGCTGGCGCTGCTCATGCCGGTCGATATGCAGGCGGCCAAGAAAGCGGGGCGGAGCCCGTCCCTGTCGTTGATGCCTCTGTCCTTCGCCTCGATTCTTGGCGGCATGATCACGATGATAGGGACCCCGCCCAATATTGTTGTCGCCGAATTTCGCGGTGATGCGCTGGGCGCACCTTACGCGATGTTCGATTTCGCGCCGGTTGGCCTGGCGTGTGCGGTGGCCGGCGTCGCGTACGTGGCGCTTTTCGGCTGGCGTCTTTTGCCGCGCGAACGGCAGTCCAGCGACGCGGGCAAGGAATTGTTCGAGCTGGCTGACTATATCGTCGAGGTCCGCGTGCCGGAGGGTTCCGCCGTCATCGGCAAGCGCGTTCGCGACCTTGATGCTGATGCTGAAAAAGTCGATGTGCAGATCATCGGGCTCATTCGTCGCGGTCGTCGGCTGCCGGGCCTCGCGCGCATCGCCGAGATCAAGGAAGCCGATATATTGATACTGGAGGCGAGTCCCGACAGTCTCGAGGAGGCGCTCGGCGCTTTGAAGCTCGAGTATGTCGGCAAGGGGGAAGGCAAGCTGGGCGATGAGGAACTGGTCCTGCAGGAGGTTGTTGTACAGGAGTCGTCACGCCTTGCCGGGCGTTCCGCGATGTCTGTTCGCCTGCTGTATCGCTATCGCGTGGCGCTCGTCGGTGTTTCTCGCCAGGGACGCCGCTTCCAGGACAAGGTGCGTGCCCTTGAATTAAAGGCCGGCGACATCCTGTTGTTGCTGGGTTCCGAAGAACGCCTGAACGACATCACGGGCCGCCTTGGCCTGCTGCCGTTGGCGGACCGCGGGCACAGTGTTATCCAGCGTGACAAGGCCTGGATTGCGGTGGTCGCTTTTGCCGGAGCCATCGCCGCCGCGAGTTTTGGCCTGGTCTACCTGCCCGTGGCGCTGGGCTGCGTTGTGGCCCTGTATGCATTGCTCAATGTCGTCCCGTTGCGTGACGTCTACAAGTCGGTTGAGTGGCCGGTTATTGTCCTTCTCGGTTCGATGATCCCGATCGGCGGCGCCCTGCAGTCTACGGGTGGGACCGAATTGATTGCGGGCGGCATTGTGGATGTTTCAGCGGGCTTCTCGCCGGTCGTCGTCCTGACGCTGCTGGTCATTGTCACCATGACCTTGTCGGACGTGATGAATAACACCGCGACTGCCGTTATTGCGGCTCCCATTGCCGTGGAGATTGCCACGCGTCTTGGCGTCAGCCCCGACCCGTTCCTGATGGGGGTCGCTGTTGCCGCGTCCTGCGCGTTCCTGACACCCATTGGACACAAGAACAATACGCTGATCATGGGGCCGGGCGGTTATCGCTTCGGCGACTACTGGCGCATGGGGCTGCCACTGGAGATCCTGATCGTAGCGATCTCCGTGCCTGCACTCATTACATTCTGGCCGTTGTAGACTGAAACTTATGTCAACCGTGTGTCGCAAATTGCACGACAGGCGGGTCAAAAACTGACAGCGAATGTTCATCCGGTCGTGTCGGCGGGCCCAGCGTGTGTCAGCAAGGCATTGATCTGTAAAGAATAAAAAATCTCGAACCGGAATTCCTGGATTGGCACAACGATTGCAACTCCAGTACCAGAACGCCGGATATCGGCGTGCTCGAGACAGACAGGAAAACGGAGATTGACATGGCAAAGGCGACGATCCAGGACTGGACCGATAGCGTTGTGTTGTTGAAATTCGATCAGCACCGGGATGTTAAATACCAGGTATATCGCGAACAGGACAGGCACTTCCTGGAAATGCGAGATGACGAGGACACACACATACACACGCTCGAACTCCCTGACGGGATGAAGCTCGACCGCACCAGCTACGAGGTGCTTTTGCGCTACGTGCTGCTCGACGTCGTAGCGGCGTAGCGCTCGACAGCCTCCCAGACGCGAAGCAGGTTTTCTCCGAGGATCTTGCGAATGTCCTCCTCGGAGTACCCGCGTCGCAGCAGCCCTTCTATGAGGTTCGGGTACTGCGAAACGTCCTTGAGACCGATCGGCAGCGAATCACCGACACCGTCATAGTCGGACCCGATGCCGACATGGTCGATACCCGTCAACGCAACGACGTGATCGAAGTGATCGAGCACGTCGTCAAGCGTTGCAAATGGCAGTGGACCGTGGTCTTCCGCATAGATCGCCGGAAACTCGCGGTACAGGAACGACTCGGCGAGATCCGGGTGTTCCTCGAGATATTCCTCACCCGCATTCCTGAGCGCATCGCCGTAGTCGCGTGCTTCCTGGCTGATGAAGGTCGAGCCGAAATTGATATGGATGATCCCGCCGTTCTCGGCCAGCGCGACGATCATGTCATCGCTCATGTTGCGTTCGAATCCCGGCGTGAAGTGGCGTGCCGAGGAGTGTGAAGCGATTACCGGAACCCTGGACAGTTCCATGATCTGCCAGAATGCGTCGTCCGATACATGACTGACATCCACCATGATACCGACGCGATTCATTTCGAGGATCAGTTCCTTGCCGAATTCGCTCAGGCCTCCCCATTGGCGATGCTCGTCATAGGACGAGTCGGAGATGTGGTTGGAGAGGCTGTGAGCGAGCGTAATGTAGCGAATTCCGCGCTCGTAGAAGTGCTGCAGGTTCGCGAGGTCGCCCTCGACCGGCGAGCCGTTCTCCATGCCCATGGGCAGTGAAATCAGTCCGGACGCAAACTGCTGCTGTACGTCCGCCACAGAGCGGGCGATGGCGAACTTGTCAGGCGCACCCTGGGCAATCGCCTCGACCGAGTCGATGAGTTTTTCGGCAACTTCTTTCGAGCGTCCCTCGACTTCCAGGTCGGCGGGCGTATAAATCGACATGAACGGCACGTTCAGCCCGCCGCTCACGGCGCGAGGGTAGTCGAAATCGCCACCTTCAGTGGCCAGCGATACGTCCTGCGGCCTTGCCTCAAGCCGGTAAGGCACGTCGACGTGGGTGTCGATGATGATGCTGTTCTCTGCTATGCGTTGTGCTTCGGCGGCAAAGTCGGCGGCCGGCTTCTGCGCGGGTGCTTTCTCGCTGCCGCAGGCCGCGAGAAAGGTCAGGACAACGAGTATTGCCGGTGTTTTGTTGGTCATCTGGGGATATTTCACTGGTTCGAAGGGTCGAAGATTGTAACAATAGGCATGACCGAAAAGTCCAGAGATTTGGACGGCACGGTACAAGGAGCAAGACATGAGTGATACCAACCCTCCCGCAGATCACGCGTTCGTCGACGAGAAAAAATCCGGAACTCCGATTGAGGACAACCTCAAGTCGCGGGCAACCTGGAAGCGCTTCCTGTTCATGCTGATCAGCTACATATTGATCAGCCTGGCGAGCATTGTTGGCTCGTTTATCGTTGTCTTTGGCTTTCTCTGGGTCCTGTTTACAGGAGAGGTCAACCGCGAACTACGTGGAGTAGGGCAGAGCCTTGCAGCCTATATCTACGAGAATATTCGCTTCCTGACCTTCAATACCGACGACCGGCCGTTTCCGTTCGGCAACAAGTGGCCTGACAGCGGGACAGAAGAGGACTAGTTCAGAGAGGACGGGTTCAGATTGACAGCTCGCGCTGGCCTGGCTGCCAGTGCGTAAGATTAATGTGCGCGCCGCCGATTCCGAGGCCGCGCACCCAGCGGGCGGCTGCGTCCAGTGTCACCCAGGTTCTCACCTTGCCCTTGCGGGTTTCCGCGGTAATCGCCCCGTTTGGCGTCTTCGCCTCCACGTGAAAGCGCGCGCCGCTCGCTATGATGTTGATGTTCTTGATGGCGCCGGCGGCCACCATGGCTTTCAACATGCGTTCATCCATTGGGATTCCCCGGAAAGAAGTCGTTTTGTTCTGGGATGGTGATGCCGGCTTCGCCACAGTGCCGGCGGATCAGCATTTCAATCATATTGGCTACGCTACGATGCTCGCGAGCCGCGGCTTCGCGCACGGCTTCCTTCACACCTGGCTCAATCCGCAGGTTCAGGGTGGAGATCTTGGTTTTGGCCATGCGTTACATTATATAGACATATAAACGGAAATGTAACGCACTTTGCACGTTTCTCGCGGCACTTTGCGAGCACTCTGTCCGGGAACGTTATACTGCGCTGCAGCGGACCAATGGCCGGGAGACAGGGGGAAGCGAGCAATGGAACAAACCATCTTCATGATTTGCCTGTTTTTCGGCGTCAGTTCAGTGGCACTGATTGCATTCACGTTACTGGCCATCGTGATGGGACGTATCAAGGTTTAGGATCTTCAGACAGGGACGCCATGCGGCTTGAGAGTATTAATGTGGGGCTGGCCGAGACGATATCCCTCGGCAGCAAGACCCAATACACCGGCATCTGCAAACATCCGGTCGACGGCCCGGTGATGGTCACCAGCAATGGGATTGCGGATGATGCGGTTCTCGATACACAGCACCACGGGGGGCCGGACCAGGCGGTCTATGCCTACAGCGCGGACGATTACGACTGGTGGTCAGCCCAGACGGGCAGGGACCATTCTCCGGGACTGTTCGGTGAGAACCTGACCATTCGCGACCTGCCCACGGACATGACCATCGGGGACCGCCTGCTGATCGGCGAGGTTGTGCTGGAAGCCACGGCACCCCGCATTCCCTGTGACACGCTCGCAACACGCATGCAGGATCGGGGATTCGGCATGGCGTTTCGCCAGGCGGCACGTCCGGGCATCTATTTTCGGGTCCTGAACGAAGGTGAAATCCGTTCAGGGGATGCTGTCACCCTGGTCGAGAGTGCGGAACACGATGTCTCGGTTCTCGACCTGTTTCGCTACAAATATCGTCTCAGCCACACGGCGGAGGAGTTGCAGCGGCTGCTGGACGCGCCCATCGCGGAGCGCATGCGCATTGAGATCGAGAAGGCCCGCGACAAACTCGCCCACGACCGCCAGATCTCGCCCTGATTTAACATAAGCGATCAGCCCCGGTTGCTTCTTGGGTCAAAAGATATCAAAATGATATCAAAATAAAGCCATAGAAGAGGAGAGGACGATGATTCGCGAAATAAAACGAACCGTAGCATCCGGTTACCTGATGCTGGTGGTATTGGCGGTCGCCCAGCTAGGCCTCGCTTATATGATTTATCTGGCCGGTTCTGCCCAGAACATTGCCGGCGTCGTTGTCGCGTTACTGGCTTCGATTATTGTTCTCATCTGCTGGGCGGGGCTTTTCATGGTGCACCCGAATGAAGCGAGGGTATTGCAGCTGTTCGGGAAGTACGTCGGCACCTGCCACGATCCGGGCCTGCGCTGGGCCAATCCGTTCTACGCGAAGGCGTCTGTCTCCGTGCGCGTGCGCAACTTCGAAAGCGGCAAACTGAAGGTCAACGACGCCAACGGCAGCCCGATTGAAATCGCCGCGGTGGTGGTCTGGAAGGTGTTCGATACGGCTGAAGCACTCTTTGAGGTTGATGACTACGTCAATTTCGTCGAGATTCAGACCGAGTCTGCATTGCGCAACCTTGGAACCACGTATCCCTACGAGCCACATGACGATGACGGGGGCCTGGCGTTGCGCAGCAATCCTGCCGAAATCTCGCAGGCATTGCGGGAGGAGATCCAGGACCGGCTTTCGCAGGCGGGCGTTACGGTCATCGAGGCACGCATTTCACACCTGGCCTACGCACCCGAAATCGCGAACGCGATGCTCAGGCGTCAACAGGCCTCGGCCATCATTGCGGCGCGCAAACAGATCGTGCGCGGGGCCGTCGGCATGGTGCACCTGGCACTGGATGAGCTTGACGAAAACAACATCGTCGACCTTGATGAGGAGCGCAAGGCCGCAATGGTGAGCAATCTCCTGGTGGTACTGTGCAGTGATGAGAGTGCGCAGCCGGTGTTGAATACAAGCAGCCTGTACACCTGATTCGGCAGCCGGGGCAGGGAATGGCAGCACGAAAATCTTTCGCATTGCGCATTGACCAGAAGACGTTCGATGCGATGCAGCGCTGGGCCAAAGACGACCTGCGCAGTCTCAATGCGCAGATTGAATATGTCTTGCGCGAGTCCCTGCGCAAGGCCGGTCGCCTGGAGCATCCTGAATCCGGACAAGACGACAGTGATAACATCGAGTGATGGGAAACGTCATTGCCGTAGTGTCTGTTCTGCTGGCCCTGCTTGCGGCCGGATGCATTATCTACATCGCCAGAGAGCTAACCTCTA
This sequence comes from uncultured Woeseiaceae bacterium, assembly GCA_945787845.1. Lineage (GTDB taxonomy): Bacteria > Pseudomonadota > Gammaproteobacteria > Steroidobacterales > Woeseiaceae > UBA1847. Next base: position 237,402 of record CALZJH010000002.1, read on the forward strand.
AAGAAAGTCTCCCGGACGGGCCCGAAAAGCCCGACCGGGAGGAGCGTGAGGGTTCCTAGCGACGCTCGCTGCGACGGCGATCCGACTTGTTCTGCGAGGACCTTGACTCGCTTCGCTGCTGCGGCGCGGAGCGCTGTTGCTGTGCCGGCGCTGACTGCTGCCTTGGCGGCGGGGCGGAACGCTGCTGCCTGGGTGCCGGCGCTGACTGCTGCCTGGGTGGCGGAGCAGAACGCTGCTGCCTCGGTGGCGTAGCAGAGCGCTGCTGCCTCGGTGGCGGAGCAGAGCGTTGCTGCCGCTGCGGAGTGCTGCGCTGCTGCCTCTGCGCGGGTGCCGGCGTTACCTGCTGTCTGCGCTGCTGTTGTGCCAGCGCGGGCGTTTCGCGCCGTGAATCTCGTGACTGCCGTGTCGTCGGCTCACGCATCTGGCGTGTGGGTTCCTGGCGATACTGCCGCTGTTGCGTCAGCAGCTCCTGGCGGCGCTCGCTTTGTCTCGCAGTCGTATCCTGACGACTGTCGCGCTGGCGCTCCGTAGAGTTGCGGCTCTGTTGGCTGCTCTGGCGTCGCGCCGCGTCGTCACCGCGTCGTTGCGGCAGCGTCCGACGCAGGTCGGAGCGCTGTTCATTCATGCGCGAGCGTTCTTCTGCCGAACGCTGACGTAGTGTCACGGGTTCCTGGCGGCGAACGGTTTGCGTGCGGGCCTGTCGTTCGGCCGTGCGACGCCGTTCCGCAGCCTGACGTTCGCTGCTACGTCTTGCCGTGTAGCGGCTGTTAGCCTGGCGCACATCCTGACGCACGTAGGCATGACGATCATGCCGTGGCCGCCAGCGATCGCCGTCATAGTAACGATTAACCGTCACGCGGGTGTTGTTGTAATAGTGGCGGTTGTAGACACTCATCGTCGGTCTGCGGTACCACCAGCGGTCCCAATAATGGCGACCGTAGTACGGATGCCCGTGGTAGCTATGGTGATAGACATGCAGGCTGTCGGTCCACCAGCCGATGGAAAATGCCGTTGTGACGCCCCAGAAGTAACCGCTGTTGAAATGATAGGCGGACGTGTACGGGTAGTAATACACGGGGTAGGACCGAGGGTAATAGTAGTACACCGGACGAGGCTGATAGACGACCACTCGCTCGGGTTCGTAGTAGGGCACGTAGATGACATCCTCTGCGACCGGCGTGATCTCGATGTGACCTTCATTGCGACTGACCGTCTGGTATTCGTCGCTCTTCAGGTTGCCTGCGTTGTAGGCGCGATCACGAAAAGACTCGATCGCGGCAACGACATCCGTCTGCTGTGCGATGACGGCCTCGCCGAGGCGCCACGTCCAGTCGATATCGTCGTTCAGCAGTTCGACAACCTCCGGGTAGTTGAGCAACGCGACGACCGAATCGTCCCAGTCCGGGTCCGGTTTCAGTGAGGCATCGTCTTCCAGGGCTTCGAGAAAACGTCCTGCGTCAATAATCTGCTGCGGATAAGCGGCAGCGGGGAGAATGATGGCGATCAGATCGTCAGGGTACAGTGCCACCGGGCCGACCAGGTCCTCGAGATCGACCGCGGACATCAACGGCACTGCGTCGCTCTGGAGCGCCTGCACGTCGTCCGTGGTGTCCAGTGCCGGTTCGTAGGCACCGATGACTTTTCCGTCTTCATCAACGGGCACCTGCGCGGTGGCAGCCAGCGGCTGCAGTGCGAGCAATGCAAGAACCAGTTTTGCCAATCCATAAGCGGCGTTTCGTCGAGTGTTCATTCCTGCCTCCCGGTCCAAATCTGCACGGACCTGTTCATCCTGATGATCATACTACTGCGGGCAAGCTGAACCGGTCCTTAACCAGTATGTAAAAACGGACTTGAATACCGGGGCGGATCGGGGGAACCTGTGCGCTGGTGAATGTGTCCTACTCACCGACCACAAGAACGATAAGACGAAGCGATGAAGTCCCGAGCTGAATTACTTGCAGAAATCGAAGAAAATCGATTAATAAACAAAGGTATAGCACCTAAATTTAAAGATATTTCTCTTTCAAGGCCCGAGGTCGATGGGGGGTACAATCCCTACAATAACCCCGGGCAGGGCAAGGAACTGCCTGATGGCGCGGATATCACCGCGCGCCGCCGCGAGATAATGCGGCGCAGGCGCGGTAGCTAGTCGTCGTCTCCGCCGTGCCAGGCGACGAACTTCCATCCATCCTCAGTGCGAACGAGAACGTCGGTGTAGCGGCCGTTCGACATTTCGATTTCGCCTTTCTTGTCCTTGAAGGCTGTCGAATAGAGGTAATGTGCAACGGCCACGTCGCCACGAACGGTGACGGACAAAGGGTAAATCTCGTAGCGGACAATGCGGCCCATTTCGGTGCTGAAGCGGCTCCAGTTTGAGGTCGACGTCTTGGACCGTGGCGCTGGCGAAGTCCTGCCCCAACCCATGAAGTCGTCCGTCAACATGTCGTCGATCTTGTCCTGATCGCCTTTCCGGGAGGCCTCCCATTCGCGTTCGATGGTGAGCAGGACGTCGGCCTCGTCGTCCGTTGCATCCTGTGCGCTCGCCGCAGAAAGTAGTGTCGAGCCGACTAGAATGAGTACAAGTTTCGTGATGATGTTCATTGCCCGTGCCTCCTGGTAACCCCTAAACCGGACATCAGTTTAGTCAGTCGACGGCATTACGACAATCGACCAGTTCCGGTTTCAAGGCCCGAAAACCAGTTTTGTGATGTTGTCGATGTCGGCGTCCGGCAGGGCTTGGTGACTCTCGTATTCGAACAAGTCTCCGAGTTCCGCGACTGACAGGTATTCCGGATGATGCGCCTCCAGGATGGTGGCATATTCCTGCGCCATACCCGCGCGTACCAGGACAAGCTGGTAAACGTGTATGGCGAGATCGACACCATGGCCCAGGTGCATCAGGGCACTGACCGGGGTGTCGCTCGATGGGATTTGCAGAGTCCCGATGTACAACGTGTTCTTGCGAATGTTCCAGCCGCTTTCCTTGAAGGTGGCGCCGATCGAACCACCGGCAAGAATTTTCGAGTGCGCGTCTTCATACCGGTCGTCAGAGTCTTCGACAAACTGGACAATCGCGTAAGTACGGCAAATCTTTGTCTCACCGTCATAGCTGAACAAACTCGAGCGTCGCAGACCCGCTTCACTCGCCAGCACTTCGATGCCGTAGCTACCGAAGCGCTCCTCAATCCGTTCGCTATTGAGAATGACCGACTCGGTTGCACAGGCGCTGAGAACGGCGGCCAAAACACTGGGCGGGAAGTGTGAATTACTCATCGGACGGGCTAACGACTTAGGGTGATCGCACCATATACTCTGGTTCTCAGGTCGTAAAGGAGCGATTTGATGCGTGCGATGTCGCTTGCCGCGACGGCTAGCCTGGATGTAGATCCGAATCCACTCGAATCTGTGGAGGTACCAACGCCAGTGCCCGGCGCGGGTGAAATTCTCGTCGAGGTGTCCGTTTGTGGCGTATGTCACACCGAACTCGATGAAATCGAGGGGCGCACGCCACCGCCACAGCTGCCCGTCATCCCCGGGCACGAGATCGTCGGGACCGTTGTCGAAACCGGCCAGGGTTGTGGCCGACATCAGCAAGGTGATCGCGTCGGCATCGGCTGGATTCACTCGTCGACGGGTGAGCCTGACGAAAACCTGAGCGAGCAATTCCGGGCAACCGGGCGGGACGTCGACGGCGGCTACGCGGAATACGTCGTCGTGCCGGAACGCTACGCTTACGCCATTCCGGACGTCTTCAGTGACGCCGAGGCTGCGCCCTTGCTCTGCGCCGGCGCCGTGGGGTATCGCTCCCTGCGACTTGCCCAGTTACAGGACGGGCAGGTTCTCGGGCTGACCGGGTTTGGCGGATCCGGCCACCTGGTTCTGCAGCTCGCTCGGTACCTGTATCCACGTGGCAAGGTTTATGTATTTGCGCGCAGTGCGGCCGAACGGGCGTTCGCGCTCGAGCTTGGCGCCGAATGGACAGGCGATACGCGCGAGGCCCCACCACGGAAGCCTCACGCCATCATTGATACGACACCGGCGTGGAGGCCCGTGCTTGCGGCACTGGAATGCCTGCGACCCGGTGGGCGGCTGGTCATCAACGCGATTCGGAAGGAGGCCGGTGACCGGGATCTTATGGCCACTATCCGCTACGAAGAGCACCTGTGGATGGAAAAGGAAATCAAGTCCGTCGCCAACGTTACGCACCGCGACCTGGAGGCATTTCTGCCCGTTGCGGCGGCCGTTCCGCTGCGCGTTGAGACGCAGGAGTATGCGTTGGAGGACGCCAATACGGCACTGCTGGACCTGCGGGCTGGTCACGTACGTGGTGCGAAAATCCTCAGGATATCGGGCGATCCCTGAATGCCTTTCGCTTGTGTTAATCCCGAGCATGCTGACCTGGGGCGCTATACTGCGAAGTCCCTGAGCAACGGGAGTTCGCATGTCTCACAACCTGGTCTGTCTGCGCTGCGGCGCGTCCCTCGCGACACTGTCACTACCGTTGTCACGGCGTGACCAGTGCCCGGAGTGCAGCGCCGATCTGCATGTCTGCAAAATGTGCGTGTATTTCGACAAGTCCGTGCCGCGGCAATGTCGCGAAGACGGCGCAGACGACGTAAGCGACAAAGACCGGCCAAACTTCTGCGACTGGTTCAAACCGTCGGACAAGGCATTCGAGGCAGGGTCGAATGTTGAGGCGGAAGCCGCGAAAGATGCACTCGCAGCGTTGTTCGGCGATGACGACTAACCGCAGGGTGTTTATGTGGACGGCAGGCGCCGGCCTGATGTTGCCGTCCCTGGTAGCTTGCGGCGGTGCGGACAAGGTCGCGGATGACTCTGTCCCGGCGAGCAACTTCGACCGAGATTCGACGGCGGAGGAGGTCACGGCGGAACTGGATCTGAGAGGAAAGCTCGCCGTCGTCACGGGCTGCACCTCGGGTATAGGATTTGAGACCATGCGTGTGCTTGTGCAACGCGGCGCGCTGGTTGCGGGCACCAGTCGTTCGCTGGATCGTGCGAGGGAAGCCTGCAGGGAAGTCGGGGGCACCACGATGCCTCTGCAACTCGACCTCGGTGATTTCGATTCGGTCGTCAGGTGTGCCGAGATGATCCGCGCGTACCAGGCGCCGGTCGACATGCTGATCTGTAACGCCGGCTACCGCGGGGGCGGGAACGAGCGGCAGCTCGTTGATGGTATCGAGAAGCACTTTGCCATTAATCACCTCGGGCACTTCATTCTCATAAACCGCCTTATGGATCGCCTGTACGCATCCTGGCAGGGGCGCATCGTGATCGTCGCCAGTCGAACGGCGTACCGGGACGCGCCTGAAGAGGGCATCCTGTTTGGCGATCTGGATATGGCGCGCTCCTACAGCGATGCAGAGGCCTACGGTCATTCGAAGCTTGCCAATGTGCTTTGTTCGCTGCAGCTTGGAGAGGTTCTTCGCGGTACCCGGATTACGAGTAATGCGGTCCACCCGGGCGTAATCAAAACGGAACTCGACCGCAACCTGAGCGCCGTGTCGCGATTTGCCTGGGAGGCGTACGCCAAACTCAAGGGCAAATCAATCGAGCAGGGTGCCGCAACGAGCTGCTACGTCGCGACACACCCGAGTCTCGGGAACATCAGCGGCAAGTATTTCGAAGACTGCAATGCCGTTACAATCGAGGGCAAAGGGCACATGCAGAACCTGGCAATGGCGGAGCAGCTACTGCAGACGTCTGTCGAGCTGACCGCTGACTGGCTGGTCGAATTCAAGGAACCGGAACCGAGGAACATTGAACAGCAAGAGTGAAATGGAAAAAGCGCTCGTGGTGCTGTCGGGCGGGCAGGACTCCACGACCTGTCTCTACTGGGCGATTGATCGCTTCGGCGTAAACGCGGTCGAGTCAATTACTTTCGACTATGGACAGCGGCATCGCACGGAACTCGAGTGCGCCGCAACGGTGGCGAATTTCGCGGGCGTCGCAAATACCTGTTTGCCAATCGACACGTTTGCGGCACTCGGTGGCGACGCGTTGACGGATCCCGGGGTCGAAGTTGCAGGCGATGTTGACGACAGCACGGGGTTGCCGAATACCTTCGTGCCTGGCCGCAACCTCATCTTCCTGACCTTTGCGGCTGCGTATGCCTACCAGCATGACATCGGTCATCTCATAACGGGTGTCGCGCAGACCGACTACAGTGGCTACCCGGATTGCCGGGAGGAGACCGTTGAGGCGTTGCAACGGGCCTTGCGCCTCGGCATGGAAAGCGGCATCACGATTCATACGCCGCTTATGCACCTGTCCAAGAAAGAGACCGTGGAGCTGGCACGCGACCTCGGTGCGCTGCCCGCGATGGCGTTCACGCATACCTGCTACAACGGACAACGGCCACCCTGCGGCACCTGCCCGGCATGCCTACTGCGTGCAAAGGGATTTGCCGAGGCCGGCATAGCCGACCCGTTGCTCGTGGCGCAATGACGTACTCGGTGAAGGAAATCTATTACACCCTGCAGGGTGAGGGGGCGCAAACCGGACGTCCCGCCGTGTTCCTGCGCTTTGCCGGATGTAACCTGTGGTCGGGTCGCGAGCAACACCGGTCGGAAGCCGTTTGCCGTTTTTGCGACACGGAGTTTGTCGGCACCGATGGTCCGGGAGGCGGTAAATTCGATTCCGCGGCCGAACTCGCCGCCGCCGTCAGTGCGCTGTGGCCGGCCGAGGCCGAAGGCGATACGCCGTATGTCGTCTGCACCGGGGGCGAGCCCCTGTTGCAGCTCGATGTCGGGTTGATAGCGGCGTTGCACACGGCGGGTTTCGAAATCGGCGTCGAAACCAACGGTACCCTCGAGGCGCCGGAGGGCATTGACTGGCTGTGCGTCAGTCCAAAAGGGTCTGCGTCCCTCTTACAACGCTCCGGCGACGAATTAAAGCTCGTCTACCCACAGGAGGAAGCCGCGGCGCAGCCCGAGGAATTTGTTGAGCTGCCATTCAGGCACTTTTTTCTGCAACCGCTTGACGACGAGGACCGCGATGACAACACGCGTCGGGCGATCGACTATTGTCTCAGTCACCCGCGCTGGAGCCTCAGCGTGCAATCTCACAAAGTCCTCGGGATCGCCTGACATTGAACCACCGAATCGGTCGCAGTCTTTTTGCACTGGTCGTCGGCCTCACGGTCGCCGTTCTGTCGTACCAGTGGATTACGAACCCGGTCCCCCGGGAGCAGCGCCAGGCTGAAGAAAGCGCCGTACTGGCGTCGAGGCATGCACTGCGTGAACTCGTGGGCCAGGACGACCTGGAGATCGTCGATCCGTTGGCGCCGGATCGCAAGGTGGGCAAGGTCTACGTCTATGCGGAAGCGCCGGGTTGGGCTGTATCCGGTCATTATCGTCGCGGTGAGGATGAGCCGTGGCATGCCTACCTGATCTACCTGACCACGGAGCTGAAGCCTGATTCGCTGAAAACGGACGACCCGGAGGTGGCTGTCAGGTAACCCGGGTTGCCGCCGCGGCCTTGTCCTCCTGCCGCCATTCGAACACGTTCATTTCGATGAACACGAACGCGACGAGCCAGAGGAAAGCGTCCCAGAAGTCGACAAAGTCCCCCTTGACGCCCCAGTAGACCGCGGCGAGCAGGAGCGTGGAATACAGGAGGAATTTCGCGATATTGCTGAGGCGCAGGGCAAGACCCTCGTAACGATTGCGTTCCTGCAGCCTGACGTCTATTTCGAGTACCAGCACCACCAGGAGCCAGACGCCGGCGTTGATGACATCCACCCACGCCAGGCGGGCGATTTCTGTCGCGCCCGCCGCGTCGACCACGGCCGGCAGATCACGGAACTGGACAAACGCCCCGGCATCGGACCAGCTGCTGCAATTCGCGGCCGTGATCCCCGTGTATTCGTCGAGCGTCACGGCCCATGACCAGTCGCCCGGCAACAGTTCACAGAGGTTCGTAATACCGGCCAATGGCACGGTGTCGCCCACGAACAGCAGGTTCTGAATGTAGCCATAGAAGGCGTACACGATGAAGGCATAGCAAACCGCGCGCAGGCCATGCAGGGTCCAGGTGATCGGCCGGGTAAAGTTTTCGTCCTCGAGGACATACGTCTCAAGCTCGAACATGAGCAGCAGGACCACCCAGGCAAGCGTATCGATCGTCGCTGAATAGGCCTCGATGATGTCGACGAGCGCGATACCGTTGGCGAACTGCAGGGCCGCTGCCGTCACTTCCTCATCGAAGAACAGGTAGACGTTGAACGCTAGCAATGCGTAAACCGTGTACTTGAAAGCCTGGTACAGCCGCCTGCTGTTGACGTTCAAATTGCCACTCCCCCGGACGTTGGTCGATTCTATGTGGGCGGGATGAGCAATGCCAAGAGAATTGAGCGGCCTGTCAGATTTCAGACACGTTCAGTAGCCTCACCGGCCGTGTCTGTCTCGATGCCGGCATAGTAGACCCAGACATTTTCCTCGCCTGTGAGCAGCTCGATGTATTTCGGGTGGACGAAGAGCGTCTCGCGTCCCGACTTGACCTCCTGCAGTACACCAATGTCGCAAAGCTGCTTGAGGTAGACGGACGCTGTCTGGCGTTTGGCAATGCCGGCGTCGACGAGGTTGCCAATACGGCAGTAGGGCTGCTTGAAGAGCACCTCAACGAGTTCCCGGGAGTAGGTCTTTGGCAGCTTGCCCTGGACGAATTCGGCAGTGTGGTCCATCAGTTCGCGAATCGACTTGATCTTGTCCGTCGTCCAGGTACAGGTTTCCTCCACGCCGTCGAGGATAAAAAATATCCAGGGCGCCCAGTCCTGTTCATGCGTGACCGTCTTGAGCAGGCGGTAGTAAGCGGCCTTGTTCTGGATGATGTACCGGCTCAGGTACAGGATGGGCGAGTCCAGGAGTCCGTGCTGGAGGAGGAACAGGATGTTCAGGATGCGTCCTGATCGACCGTTGCCGTCGACGAAGGGATGAATGGCTTCAAACTGGTAATGCTGAACGGCCATCCGCACCAGGGGATCGATGTCCGTGGCTTCGTGCATGAACCTCGCCCAGTTGTCGAGTTTGTCGATCAGCAGCTGCTGACCGACGGGTGGGGTGTAGATCACTTCGCCGGTCATGCGGCTTTTCAGAGTTGTCCCAGATTCTGCTCGAATATCAAGCTCTATCCCTTTGACAGTACTACATATTTGTATAGCCATATCCGTGGTCAACATGCCCCGCCGAACCATCTTTGTGCCCTCGTACAACGCGGTTCGGTAGCGCAGGGCCTCCTTGGTTGCTGCGTCTGCCTTATCTTCGGCAATGTCGGCAAATTCGAACAGCTTGTCCGTGGTGGTCACGATGTTCTCGATTTCCGAACTGGCCCGTGCCTCGAGCAAGGGCAGGGCATTGACGAGTACCGCCGAATTGGGAATGAGTTCAGCCGCCTGCTTGAGTTCGGCCAGCGCGACCCGCGCATTGATGCAGCGTTTGAGAATCTGCGTCGACTCGATCTGCTCAATCGGCGGGGGCAGGTCCGGCAGCTCGTTGTAGGGTAAAGAAGGATTAAAATCAGTCACTTATCGGTTACCTCGTGCGATATTCGGACAGGTACGCAGCATCGACATGACGGCCTGATATGTCGATAAAGTGTCGAAATATCGACACGTTGTCTGGACGTGTCGATTGTATCGACGTTTTCGTACGATATGTCGAAATTTTGCTTGTTTATCGACAGATCCACAGTATAGGTCGATTGGATCGACACATTCGTGACCCAGTTGGCACTCTTGCTAAGCTAACGGCTCGACACCTCGGAGGCAGTGACATGCGGATTTTCAACCCAGGCAGGGCAATGTGGGTCCTCGTCGTCTCGACTGGCGTGCTCACGGCTTGCGGCGGCAGTGGCGGGGATGATGGTGGCTTTGTCGCGCCGCCGCCGGTGCCGACCACGCCGCAGATCACGACGGTGCCTGCGTACACCGCATTGCCGGGATTCAACAACCCGATTTCGATGAAACGGGCACCCGGTGATACCACACGATGGTTCGTGGCGGAAAAATCAGGCGTCATTCGCGTGTTTGCCGACAACCCCGCATCGTCATCGACCAGCGTCTTTCTCGACATCAGCACCTCGGTCGCGGCTACCGGCGAGGGCGGTTTGCTCGGGTTTGCGTTCCATCCGGATTTTCCCGTAACGCCGGAGGTGTATGTGTCCTATACACGCGGCGCTCCGTTCCGGTCCTTCGTGTCGCGGTTTGTCAGTACCGACAGCGGCCTGACGGCCAACCCGCTCACCGAGGAGGAGCTGATTATCAACCCGCAGCCGGCCACGAATCACAACGGTGGAGACATTGCGTTCGGGCCTGACGGCATGCTGTATGTCGGGTTCGGTGACGGCGGTGGCAGCGGCGACCCGAACGAAAACGGGCAGAATACGATGAACCTTCACGGCGCAATCGTGAGGATCGATGTCGGCGGCGTTGCACCTTATGAAATCCCGGCAGGTAACCCTTTCGAGGCCAATGCGCCGTGCGTGCAGGGAGTCGGTGCTGCCGGCTGCCCGGAGATTTTCGCCTGGGGATTCCGCAATCCATGGCGCTTCTCGTTCGACTCTGCGACCGGACGGTTATGGGCCGGCGATGTGGGGCAGAACGCTTGGGAGGAGATCGACCTGGTCGAGGTTGGCGAGAACTACGGCTGGAACGACCGGGAGGGCGCTCACTGCTTCGATCCACCGTCCGGCTGCGCCGCGACGTTTCGGGAGCCCCACGCCGAATACGATCACTCCCTGGGCTCGTCGGTTAGCGGCGGCTACGTGTATCGGGGCAGTGACGTACCCGACCTGGTCGGCTGGTATGTCTTTGGCGATTTCATTTCGGGCCGGATTTTCGCCTTCGAGCAGGGCAGCGCGGCAGGCGTTGTACCCGAGGAATTGCTCGATACCGGTTTCTCGATCGTGAGCTTTGCAGAGGACATCAGCGGAGAGATTTACCTCCTCGATTACGGTGTAGGCACAATCCACAAGCTGGAGAACGCCCCTTAGATTAGCGATTGCGATAAAATTGCAGCCCGCTGATAACAACATAAAGGGACACGCTGTGGCCGTAAAAAGCGATATCGAGATTGCACAAGCTGCAAAGCTCAAACCGATCCAGGACATTGCCGAAAAGTTGGGTATCCCGGAAGAAGCACTCGTTCCTTATGGCCACGACAAGGCCAAGATCGGTGCTGCTTATCTGGAAGAACTCAATGGCAAGGATGATGGCAAGCTGATCCTCGTTACAGCGGTCTCACCGACACCGGCGGGAGAGGGAAAGACCACGACAACGGTCGGACTGGGTGACGCCATGAACCTGATCGGCAAGAACGCGATCATGTGCCTGCGCGAGCCCAGCCTCGGTCCGTGTTTCGGCATGAAAGGCGGTGCCGCGGGTGGCGGCTATGCCCAGGTTGTGCCGATGACCGATATCAACCTGCACTTCACCGGTGATTTTCACGCGATCGGTGCGGCGAACAACCTGCTCGCTGCGCTGATCGACAATCATATGCATTGGGAGAACACCCTCAACATTGATCCGCGTCGGGTCACCTGGAGGCGGGTTGTCGACATGAATGACCGCGCGCTCCGGACGGTCACCTCGGGTCTCGGCGGTTTTCACAATGGCGTCGTTCGCGAAGCGGGTTTCGATATCACCGTGGCGTCCGAGATTATGGCGATTTTCTGTCTGGCGACGGACCTGCAGGACCTGGAAAATCGCCTTGGCAATATCGTGCTTGGCTATACGCGGGAAAACGAGCCCGTGACGGTGAGGGAACTCAATGCCCACGGTGCGATGACGGCGTTGTTACGCGATGCACTGCAGCCCAACCTGGTGCAGACCATGGAGAACAACCCGGCACTGATGCACGGCGGCCCCTTCGCGAACATCGCGCATGGCTGTAATTCCGTCATGGCGACCAAAGCCGGCCTGAAAATGGCGGACTACGTCATTACTGAAGCGGGATTCGGTGCGGACCTCGGTGCGGAGAAGTTCCTCAACATCAAGTGCCGCAAGGCTGGCCTGTCGCCGGACGCGATTGTGCTGGTCGCGACCATCAAGGCGCTGAAGATGCAGGGTGGCGTTGCCAAAGACGACCTTTCTGCGGAGAACGTCGCGGCCCTCAGGAACGGCTGCAAGAATCTCGAGCGGCACATGCGGAATCTCGCCAAGTTTGGCGTGCCGGTCACGGTCGCAATCAATCGCTATACCGCTGATACCGATGCGGAGGTGGAGACGGTGCGCGCGTTCTGCGAGTCCTTTGGCGTACGTGCGATCAACTGCACGCACTGGGCCGATGGCGGCAAGGGTACGACAGAGCTGGCAGAACACGTGGTAGAGCTGTGCGACAGCGGGGCTGCACAGTTCCGAACCCTCTACGGCGACGAAATGTCGCTGTGGGAGAAGACCGCCACGATTGCACGCGAGATCTACGGTGCCGACGATATCATTGCTGACAAGAAGGTCCGCGAGCAATTTGCGAAATACGAACGGGAGGGATTCGGCAAATACCCGATCTGCATGGCGAAGACGCAGTACAGTTTCTCGACCGATCCCAACCTGCTGGGGGCGCCGTCGGGCCACCATGTCCCGATCCGTGAAATCCGCCTGGCAGCGGGCGCGGAATTCGTGGTGGTCGTTTGCGGCGCCATCATGACGATGCCCGGACTGCCCAGGGTTCCCGCAGCCAATGCGATTCGCGTCAACGACGAAGGACGGATCGAGGGCTTGTTCTAGGCGGCACGTTCTCGCGGACGGCCCTCGAACAGCCTCGTCGCCGCACCCTGCCGGGCGACCGGGTGCGGTGCCGGCCGACTTAGTCGTCTCCTATCTTCTGGCGTGACTTCTTGAGCGCGCCGCGGCGGCTCTTGGCATCGAGTCGCTTTGCCTTGGCCTTGCGGCCGGGTTTGGTCGGGATGCGCGGTTTTTGCTTCCTGCCAGCCGCCCTCAGCAGGCGGACGAGTCGTTGCAATGCGGCCTGCCGGTTACGCTCCTGGCTGCGGCTCTCCTGAGACTTGATGACAAGGACACCGTCGGACGAGATGCGCTGGTCGCCGCTCGCAAGCAGCCGTTTACGCAGGGCCTCGGGGAGCGAAGGGCTGGCCGCAATATCGAATCTCAGTTGAATCGCCGTCGCGACCTTGTTGACGTTTTGCCCACCCGCACCTTGCGCGCGCACGGCTTTCATATCGATTTCCGACATGGGAATGCGCAGGGAATCACTGACTTCGAGTTCGTCCAATTTTCACCAACGTCGTTTCGGCGGATATGTGAGAATGCGCCCTCATGATGCGGATCGGCGTGGTTAATGCAAGCGCGAAATCTCTTTGTCCTTGTCGGATGTCAGCTTATTTCGGCAACCTCGACGATCGCACTGGTTACGCTCGGCGGCATCATCGGCGCGTCGATGACCGACAACAAGGCGCTGGTCACTTTGCCGCTTTCGTTGATGGTCGTCGCCGTCGCATCAACCGCGATTCCTGCGAGCATGCTGATGCGGCGCATCGGACGCCGGCGCGGTTTCATGTTGTCGTCCACGGTCGCATCGGCCGGCATGCTTATCGGCGTCCTCGCACTTCAACAGTCGAGTTTCGTGCTGTTCTGTGTCGCAACGATGATGCTGGGCGTGAACATAGCGTTTACACAGCAGTATCGTTACGCTGCCGCCGAGAGTGTTACGCAGCAGTACGTTGCCCGAGCCATATCGTTTGTCCTGCTCGGATCGATCGGCGGGGCATTTCTTGGCAAGGAACTGGCGACGCGAGGTCAGGCCTGGGTCGAGGGCATCCCATACGCGGGGACGCTGGCGGTGCTTGGCTTCCTGTTTATGCTGCAGGTCCTGTTGATGTCGCTGTTGCACGAACCGGCCGCACAGGAAGAGCACCGCGTTACGCAGTCCGACCGGTCGTTGAGAAAGATCGTCTTGCAGCCGGTGTTCCTGGCGGCGGTGTCTGGCGGGGCGGTTGCGTACGGAGTCATGACGTTGATCATGACGGCGACACCGTTAAGCATGCACCTTAATGATGGCTACTCCATCGAGGAAACAAGCAGCGTGATTCGCGCCCATGTCCTGGCGATGTATGTGCCCTCGCTGGCAGCGGGCTTCCTGATCGATCGTCTCGGGGTGACGCGACTGATGATCGTCGGCGCAGTGGGTTTGCTCGCGACGTCGTTGATAGGTCTCCAGGGACACTCCTTGCTGCATTACTGGTGGGCGCTCGTGTTGCTGGGGGTTGGCTGGAACTTCCTGTACGTCGGCGGCACGACGTTGCTTACCTACACCTATTCGCTTGCCGAACGATTTCGGGCACAGGCCGTGAACGAATTCCTCGTGTTCGGTATTTCGGCGACCGCGTCCCTACTCGCCGGCACGGTCATGTTCTATTTTGGGTGGACCATGCTCATGCTGGTCCCGATTCCCCTTCTCATTGCAATCTGCGTGGCCCTCGTCTGGACGCGAGGAGATCCGCTGTTGCGGCGTGTGGGGACGACCGTCGAGGGATAAGGCCTATGGCAAAAGATCATTCGGTTCGACAATTGCTGGAAGCCGCGGCACAACGCGGCATCGATTATCGCGAGACCAGTCCGCTACGGGGCGTTGCGCCGTCCGCTGATGCAGTTAGCGATGTGGATAAATTCATTGAACCCATGCCCGAGCACCCAACCGCGGACCTCGCCGTGCTGGAGCAGCTGGACGAGGTCGGTACGCCTGCCACCGTGACGATGACGGGGCCGCGCTATTTCGGGTTCGTGATCGGCGGCTCGCTGCCGGTCACGGTGGCGAGCAACTGGCTGGCAACGGCGTGGGACCAGAACGTCGGCATGCACGAAGTGACGCCCGCAACGGCGACACTGGAACGCGTTGCAATGAACTGGATGATCGATCTGTTCGGCCTGCCGGAAGAGGCGTCGGCTGCGTTCGTCACCGGAGCGACGATCGCAAACTTTGCGTCGCTTGCCGCAGCACGCAATCGCGTCTACCGGGACGCCGGATGGAACGTCGAAGCGGATGGGCTTTATGGTGCGCCACCGATTTCAATTTGGGTCGGCGAGGAAGTGCACCCAACCGTAATCAAAGGGCTCGGGTTGCTCGGGTTCGGTCGGGAGCGTGTCATTCGCCTGGAAGTTGACGGGCAGGGACGTATCGATTCGACGCGGTTGCCGCAAGTGAAAGGTCCGACGATTGTCTGTACGCAGGCGGGCAATGTGAATACGGGTGCGTTCGATCCTGTGGGAGACATCTGCGATGCCGTCAAGCCATCGGGTGCGTGGGTCCATGTCGACGGCGCCTTCGGGTTGTGGGCAGCGGCATCCCCCGATCGCGCGTACCTGTGCAACGGCTTTCAGGCGGCCGACTCCTGGGCCACGGATGCACATAAGTGGCTTAACGTCCCTTATGACAGCGGCATCGCTTTCGTGCGGGATGGCGCCGCGCTCAAGGCCGCCATGTCGATTTCCGCAGAGTACCTGCTCACGGAGTCCGAGTTCAGGAATCCCTCGGATTACACGCCCGAACTTTCGAGGCGTGCCCGAGGCGTCGACGTATGGGCCGCATTGAAGTCGTTGGGCAGGTCCGGTGTGGCCGACATGATCGATCGTTGCTGCAGCAACGCGCGCCGGTTTGCCGCCGGCCTCGAGGCAGCGGGGTTTCACGTCTTGAACGACGTGGTGCTTAACCAGGTGCTGGTGTCTTTCGGTGAGGATGCGCAGACGCGCAGGATCATCGATGCGATCCAGGCGGAGGGCACGTGCTGGTGCGGTGTAACGGTCTGGCAGGGCCAGACCGCCATGCGCATCAGCGTCTGCAACTGGTCCACGACGCAGGACGACGTGGACCAGAGCCTTGACGCAATTATCCGGATTGCGAAATCAGAAGTTGTAAACGAAGGCGAGTGACACGACAGGCCAGGCCTTGAGGTCGCTCATGTCGTCTTCGAGTTCGGCGCGCTCCGCTGCAATGGCAGGGGCGAGTAATGCCTGTTCGCCGGCTGAGAGATTGTCCCAGTTGGCGGCTTCCAGGGTTACGAACGGATCGCCCTGCCACAATACGCCGAAGTCGAGATTGAGTCCGGCTTTCCCGAACAGCTCAAAGTCGAATCCGACGCCGGCGTAAGGCGCGGTTTCTTCAAATGACGTAACGCTGCTGATCGTGCCGATCGTGGACGTGTCGAACACGGATCCACCGATATTAATCAGTGCGTCCTGGCTGGCCAGCCGCATTTCATTGCCATTGGAAAATGCGCCAACGGTAAAACGGAATGGGCTTAGCGGAATCTTGAAATTACCGGTCAGGTAATAGCTGTCGAGCGCCAGCGTGCCATCGTAGTTGACGCCTGCATAGCTACCGTCGTCGCCAAAGTCGTACTGATTGATACCGGCGCGCAGGTCGAACCAGGGCACGGGTGGGTCCCAGCGGCCTTCCAGCCCGAGACCCAGTGTGCCGGCCTTTACGCCGACGCCGAAATCGGCGGCCGCGCTGCCGGATGCGAGAAGCGCAAGCACAGCGAGCGCAGCGTTCAGGTTTTTGAATTTCATGACGTTCAACCCAAGTGAGTAACAGGACCGAGGTTATAGCGAGGTCACACTGTCGACTGTGCGATGCATCACAGGACCGCAAATTGTGCAGGAATATGTCAAATCTGGACGAACAGCGTGGATTTCGGGGAGGTGCGATGGCAACGCCGGGCGTACTTTGATCCTGCGCAGGAAGCGCAAACAAACAGCCATTCAAAAGGAGATTGAATATGCGCGAACTCACAATGAGCGAAATCGGGTATGTCTCGGGTGCCAGCGACGATTGTTCCGGCGGATCGGGCGATTCGTCGGGCAATGACTTCGGCGGTGTCACGGACACCGGCGGTCTCGGGCAAGACCTGATCAACATCTACGAAGGCCTGGTGGAAGCAACGTCGCACATCATCGAGCGCGTGGCTAACGCGCTGTGATGTCAGGGTGCCGGGACCCGCTCCCGGCGCCCGCATTTCCCCAGGGCCAGCCAGGCCCTAGGACCAGCCAGGCTATCAGGCCGACCGACAGGCAGAAGACGAGCGTCGCCGGCATACCGACGGACCAGAGCGGCAGGGTATCGGGTGTGGGGTTCCAGTGGAGATTCAGGCAGCGCCAGGTAATTTGTGGCTCGAGGTTGACCATGCTGTGCGTCACGATAGATGGCCATAAAGACCCGGATACCCAGTATATGGTGCCGAGTACAGCTCCGCCGGCCAGCGCCAGACCCCAGCCGGACGTGCGGTGAAACACGACGAACAGCAGTGTCGAAATCGTAATGGCCAGCACAGGACCGCGGGAGTGAAACCGGGTTTGCACGTAGCCGCGATGGATGAGTTCCTCAATCGGTGGGATTAGCAGTGTGGCCACGACGATGCCCGCCACCATGGGTGCCGTCGGCGGGCACGAAAAATGGGCCACGGGACCGGCGATGGCCAGCGGGTCGGCGCTGGATTGCCAGCCGAACGAGATTCTCACCACCAGTTGCGACCACCAGGCAATGCGAAGCAGCAGGCCGAGGGCAACAGCGACGAGAAGCAATCTCAGGGTGACGGGTCCGAAGTGGAACAGTGCGCGAAGGAACCCCCGGTCGGCGCGCAGCACAGGCAGGAGCAGCACCAGCAGCACGGGCGGCACGATGAAGTAGGACAGATCCGCAGCAGACGTGCGGTCGAGGCCAGCGGTCTCGAGGGTGACCTGCAGCCAGGCGCGGCACAGGAGTGCCGCCGCGAGGGCGAGCAGCGCGGCTGCGACGTGGGTTCTTGGCGGAGAATCAGCGCTCACGCCAGCCATGCTGACGCGTGAGGCCGCGCGAGTCAGCGGGAGAAACCGGCCGAAAGTCAGAGTTTTGGCAAATCCGTAAACGTTGGCTCGGTCATCTTGGCTCGTCCCCATTTGAGGAATATTGACGGGCGCGCATCCGGATCGATGTTCACTTTGTCGAGGTCGCCATCGATGTGCGGCAACGCCATCAGGCGCGGGTCCATGATGCGGTACCAGAGCCAGGGCAGGTAGGCGATGACGTACATCCCGAAGTAGCCGTTCGGCAACTGCGGCAGATCGGGGAAATGCCGCAGAGACTGATAACGGCGCAACGGATGCGCGTGATGGTCCGAGTGACGCTCGAGGTGAAACAAAACGAGGTTGCTGACGACGAAATTGCAGTTCCAGGAATGATGCGGCTCACAGCGCTCATAGCGACCCTTTGCGGTCTTCGCACGCAGCAAGCCATAGTGCTCGATGTAGTTGGCGCTGGTCAGCTGCCAGTAGGCCAGTGCGTGATGGATGACCAGGAATACGATGGCGAGCCAGCCAAACGCCGCAATGAGAATGACCGCGACCAGCAGGCTAATCGCGTACGACTGCAGGATCGGGTTGCTGTAATGCCAGATCGGCTTGTCCCGCGATTGCAGGCGCTCACGTTCGATCTGCCAGGCGCGGCGGAATGCCCCCGGGATTTCGCGCAGTGCGAACTTGTAGATGCTCTCACCCATACGGGCACTGGCCTCGTCCTCGGGCGTCGACACGAGTCGGTGGTGGCCGCGATTGTGTTCGACCGTGAAGTGTCCGTAGGCGGGCACGGCGAGCACGATCTTCGACAGCGTTTTTTCCAGCTTCGAGTTCTTATGGCCGAGTTCGTGGCCCGTGTTGATAGCGAATCCTGCCGTCAGGCCGGCGAATGCGGCCAACAGGAAGAAGGCCCACCCGCTCAGCGGTTGCGTCAGCGCGTAGGCGGCGCATCCGAACAGGACGACGAAATGCAGCGGCACCACAATGTAAGTCAGGCGCCGGTAAAAGGTATCCTGGTCCAGCTGCATGATGACCTCTTCCGGCGGGTTGTTCGTGTCTTCGCCGATTAGCCAGTCGAGCGCCGGGGCCAGCAGGTAGTTCACGAGGAACGGCAGAAGGAACCACAGCTCATTACCGGTGGATGCGTGCAGGCCGACGGGAATCAGGGCTTGCAGAGGATAGGCGACGGATAACAGCCAGAACCAGCGCTTGCGATCGACATAGTGGATGGCTTCGCCACTGGCGGAAACGCCCGTATAACCCTTCATGAGCCTGCTCCCCAAATCATGCCCGATTATCAATCAATATCGCGGACGGACCGGCGCCGCGACCTGAGACGTGTCGGGTAACTATACAATCTGCTGCAGTGCGTGCCCATTGTGGCCAAGAAAATCGCGGGAAATCAAATTGATGCGGCGTTGGTACGGTATTTGCTCTATATTTGATGCTGGCAAAGGCTTTGAGGGTTGGCATTGAGGGAATACTCCAGGCTATTGACGGCTATCCTGCTGGCGGGAATATTCGCCGGCTGCGATACAGACAAGGAAGCCGAGACCGCAACGAGCACGGCTCCGGTAACGACTGCGGCAACGTTGGGCGAACAAATCGTACTGACGCCAGTCGAATATCTGGAAGCGGCACCCTACAAGGATGCCGACCCGGCGCGGGGCGCCAGGCAGGCGCAGATTTGCAGGGCCTGCCACAGCTTTGACAAAGACGGACCGGACATGATCGGGCCGGCCTTGTACGGTTTCTTTGGGAAGCAAGTTGGTTCACGCAGTGCGTTTCAGTATTCTGAAGCCATGGCCGAAGCCGATTTCATATGGACGCCCGAGGCATTGGACGCGTGGCTTGCTCAGCCGGGTCGTTTTTTGCCAGGCAACCGGATGACGTTTGCCGGTGTGCTCAGGCAGAGCGACAGGGACGACCTGATTGCCTATCTGCTCAGCGCAACGACGGACGCAGCGGAGTGAATGGAGTTTATTTCAGAAACCATGACGACCAGCACAGCAACTTTGACAGCACGCAGCGACGACGATCGACGTAGCTTCTCCTGGCGTACCATCGTTTACGGCTTCACGTTCTCGCGACGGCACACACACCGCCGGGCCATTGATGACGAGGTCATTTTCCTGGACTGGCATCATCCGTGGCTGTTCTTCCTCGCGACCGGCACGATGTTGTTGTCATGCGCCGATGCGTTTTTGACACTGCAACTCATGGACCGGGGCATGATTGAGGCCAACCCGGTGATGAATGCCGTCATGGCGCAGGGAACCGCGTTCTTCACGAGCATCAAGCTGGCAATGACGGCCGTCGGCATTCTGGTTCTCGTGTTCCTCGCCAAGGCCCGGTTCATGAATCGGTTCCGAACAGGTCTTTTCCTTACCGCTTTCTTCACATCTTATGCGTGTCTGGTCTGCTACGAATTGGTCAATCTTTTCAGATTGATGTAAGACCAAAAGCTTACGGTTGCGCATTCCCCTGCAGGTACGCTTGGGATACACTAGCGCCCTTTTTTTGGGCCCGGCCCGAATCGCCGCGCGGAAACGCGCATTGGCAACCTAAGCCACTGAAATAATGAGTAATTCTTTAAAGGAACAACTCGCTTCCACGCCCTTGTTTGGTGCCAATGCGACGGCCATCGAGCGCTTGTACGAACAGTACCTCGATAATCCGGAGGCTGTGCCCGCAGGCTGGCGCGACTATTTTGCGTCCATGGGCGACCCGGACGCTGAGATTGTGCACTCGAAAATCCGCGAGGAACTGCTCGCCGAGGCTGCTGCCGGACGGCGGGCCGGCACCGTCACAAGGCGCAGTACGGGGAAGCCGGTCACGTCCGGCGAGAAGCAGGCTGCGGTATCCCGACTGATCCAGGTCTACAGTCTGCGCGGTCACCAGATCGCCGACATCGACCCGCTGCAGCTCATGGACCGGCGCGTCCCGGGCGTCCTGAAACTCGATTACCTTGGCCTGACCGAGGCCGATATGGACACCGAGTTTTTCACGGGCGGTCTGGCCGGCTCGGGCAACGAGCGCATGAAGCTGCGCGACATACTTGAGCTGCTTCGCTCGATCTATTGCGGCAAGGTCGGCGCCGAATTTGCGCACATCTCCCGCGCTCGCGAGCGGCTCTGGCTGCGCCGGAAATTTGAAGCCGGCTCCGTTGCCGACAAGCTGACGGATGAAGAACGGCTCTGGACGCTGGAACAGTTGACGAGCGCGGAAGGCATCGAACGCTATTTGCATACTCGCTATGTCGGGCAGAAGCGCTTCTCGCTGGAGGGCGGCGAAAGCCTGATCCCGATGCTCGATGACATCATCCAGCAGGGCGGTACCTCGGGCATTCGCGAAATTGTCATCGGCATGGCGCACCGCGGTCGCATCAACGTCCTCGTCAATATTCTCGGCAAGTCGCCGGAGGAACTGTTCGAAGAGTTTGAAGGTAACTACGACCTTGAGGAGTTGCGCGGTTCGGGCGACGTCAAGTATCACAAGGGATTCTCGGCCGATATGGAGACGCCGGGCGGCAATGTGCACATCGCGCTGGCATTCAATCCGTCGCACCTTGAAATCGTCAATCCGGTCGTTGAGGGTTCCGTGCGTGCGCGGCAACAGCGCCGAGGAGACAGCGAACGCGAGGAAGTGCTGCCTGTGCTCATCCACGGGGACGCGGCCTTTGCCGGGCAGGGCGTGGTGACCGAGACGTTTCAAATGTCGCAGACCAACGGTTTCCGAACCGGTGGCACCGTCCACATCGTGGTGAACAACCAGATCGGCTTCACGACAAGTCGTCCATCCGATGCGCGTTCCACGGACTACTGCTCCGACGTTGCCAAGATGATCGAGGCGCCGATCTTCCATGTGAATGGTGACGACCCCGAGGCCGTGTTGTTTGTCACACGGCTGGCCCTCGAGTACCGGAAGAAATTCAAGAAGGACGTCGTTATCGACCTGGTGTGTTACCGACGCCACGGCCACAACGAGGCCGATGAGCCATCGGCGACCCAGCCAATCATGTACGGGCGCATCAAGAGTCACAATACGACGCGGGAGTTGTATGCGGCCCGGCTACTGCATACGGGCATTATTGACGCGACGACCGCAGCGGAACTCCAGGAGAATTACCGGGACCGCCTTGATCGCGGCGAGCCGGTACCCAAATCGAGCCTTGGGCTGATCGGTGACGAATACACGGTCGACTGGACCCCTTACCTCAGTACCGAGTGGGACGAGCCTTCGGACACCACGATCAGCCCGGGCACCGTGGCAAGCCTGGGTGCTGCAATCACGGAGATTCCTCCCGACGTTCGACCGCACGGCCGCGTGCAACGCATCATGGACGATCGCGTCAGGATGGTTGCCGGCGAGACGGATATGGATTGGGGCTTCGCCGAGACGATGGCGTATGCGTCGTTGCTGCGCGAAGGTCATACGGTCCGCCTGGTGGGCCAGGACAGTGGCCGAGGAACGTTTTTCCACCGCCATGCCGTTTTGCACAACCAGCTGAACAACCGCGAGTACATTCCGCTCGAGCATATCGTGAAGAGACCCAATGCGTTCCGTGTTATCGATTCCTTCCTGTCGGAAGAGGCCGTGCTCGGGTTCGAATACGGGTACGCGAGTACGGCGCCGGACACGCTGGTTGTCTGGGAAGGACAGTTCGGCGACTTCGCCAACGGTGCCCAGGTGGTTATCGACCAGTTCATTAGTTCGGGCGAATCCAAATGGGGCCGTTTGTGCGGGCTCACGATGTTCCTCCCTCACGGCTATGAGGGGCAGGGTCCTGAACACTCGTCGGCACGTCTCGAGCGTTTCCTGCAGCTCTGTGCCGAACACAATATGCAGGTATGCGTGCCGTCGACGCCGGCTCAGATGTTCCACATGCTCAGACGGCAGCACGTGCGGCATTTCCGCAAGCCACTCATCGTGCTGACGCCCAAGAGCCTGCTGAGACACAAAATGTCAGTGTCGGCGTTGACCGAACTCTCCAGCGGACGCTTCGAGCTGATCATCCCGGAAATCGAGGCGATCGAGGTCAAGAAGACGCGTCGACTCGTGTTCTGCAGCGGCAAGGTCTATTTCGACCTGCTCGAAGCACGCGAAGTCAACGGCATCGATGACATCGCGATTATTCGTATCGAACAGCTGTATCCGTTCCCGATCGCACAGTACGCTGAGCTGATTCAGCAGTATGGTCACGTGGAGGAAATCGTCTGGTGCCAGGAAGAACCGCTGAACCAGGGAGCGTGGTACCAGATCAAGCACCGCCTCCAGGAGGCGCTCGGCGAAAACCAACAACTCTATTATGCGGGCCGTCCGGGGGCAGCTGCGCCGGCGTCCGGCATTTTCAAAGTACACCTACAACAGCAACAGGCGCTGGTCGAAGCCGCACTCGATATCAACACGGATGCGAACAAGGTCCGCAAACCTGAAAAAACCAAACGGAAGACAAAATGAGCATTGAGATAAAGGTGCCGCCTTTACCGGAGTCCGTGACTGACGCGACGCTGGTCGCCTGGCACAAAAGTGTGGGCCAGGGCGTGGCGCGTGACGAAAACCTGGTCGATCTCGAGACAGACAAGGTCGTACTCGAAGTGCCGGCGCCTGCCGCCGGGACAATCTCCAAGATTGTCGTCGAGGATGGCGCTACCGTTGTCGCCGGCGATTTACTCGCGATACTCGAAGAGGGCGAGGTTGCCGCTGCTGCCAAACCGTCGTCTGAAGAGAAACAGGATAAGCAGGAAAAGAAGGCCGCGCCTGCTCCGAAAGTGGCAAAAGGTCCGGTCAAGACCAGTCCGGCCGTGCGTCGTCTGCTCGACGAGCACGACCTCGACGCGACAATGGTGTCGGGTTCGGGCAAGGACGGCCGCATCACGAAAGCCGATGTCATGGCCTTCCTGAAATCCGACTCGAGCAGCGAGGTAACGCCGGGTGACCCCACGCCGACGGCTGGCGTTGAAGAGGTAACCAGCGGCCTGGCGCGCGAAGAAAAACGGGTTCCAATGACGCGCTTGCGCGCGCGGATTGCCGAGCGCCTTGTCGAAGCACAGCAAACGGCAGCGATGCTGACCACGTTTAACGAAGTCGACCTGACCGAGGTCATGGCATTGCGCAAGCGGTATCGCGATGATTTCGAAAAGAAGCACGGCGTACGCCTTGGCTTCATGTCCTTTTTTGCCAAGGCATCAGTGGAAGCGCTGAAGAAATTCCCGGCCGTCAATGCGTCCGTTGAAGGCAACGAGATCATCTACCACAACTACTACGACATCGGTATCGCGGTATCGAGCGATCGTGGACTGATGGTTCCGGTGATTCGTGATGTGGATCAGATGAGCTTTGCGGACTTCGAGAGCGCATTGAGCGACATGGCGAAGAAGGCGCAGGATGGCACGATCAGCATGGACGACCTGACCGGTGGCACGTTCACGATTACAAACGGCGGAATATTCGGATCAATGATGTCGACGCCGATACTTAACCAGCCGCAAAGCGCCATACTCGGCATGCACTCGATCCAGCAACGCCCGATGGTCATGGATGGCGACATTGTGGCGCGACCGATGATGTACCTGGCCGTGACCTACGATCATCGCATCATTGACGGCAAGGAAGCCGTCCAGTTCCTCGTATCGATCAAAGAACAGCTTGAAGACCCGTCACGCCTGCTGCTGCAGATCTGAACAGATAACACCGATAGGAATCGACAAGACATGAGCAGAAGTTTCGACGTAGTCGTCATCGGCGCGGGACCCGCAGGTTACATCGCCGCGATACGCGCAGCCCAGCATGGCAAGACCGTTGCCTGCATCGACGAGTGGCAGAACAGGGATGGTAAAAACGCATTTGGCGGAACCTGCCTGAACGCAGGGTGTATCCCGTCCAAGGCTTTGCTCGAGTCATCGGAGCTCTACCATCGTGCTCAGCACGAGTTCAAGAAGCACGGCATCCAGACGGGTGGCGTGGAGATGGATGTTTCCGCCATGCAAAAACGCCGCGCGAGTATTGTGCGGCAGCTTACAGGCGGCATTGCCGGTTTGTTCAAGGCCAACAAGGTTGAAGGTCTCGTCGGTCACGGCAAGTTGCTCAAGAACAAGCAGGTCGAGTTCACGCCAGTCAACGGTGACAAGGAAATCATCTCGGCGGATCACGTCATTCTTGCCGCCGGTTCGGAGCCAATCGAGCTACCGATCGCGAAGTTCGATGGCGAGCAGATCATCGATTCGTGGGATGCGCTGGAGCTTGAATCGGTTCCCGAGACACTTGGTGTCGTCGGCGCGGGTGTCATCGGTCTCGAGCTCGGGAGTGTCTGGGCCCGCCTTGGCGCCAAGGTCACGATCCTGGAAGCTATGGAAGATTTCCTGTTCATGGCGGATCGGGATGTAGCGAAGGTTGCTGCAGCTGACTTCAAGAAGCAGGGTTTGGACATCAAGCTCGGTGCCAAGGTGGCGAATGCGACCGCCGGCAAAAAGGGTGTCACCGTCGAGTACGACGATAAGCACGGTAAACAGTCAATCGACGTTGCCCAGCTGATTGTTGCGGTCGGCCGACGTCCGGTTACAAAAGACCTGTTTGCCGAAGACGCGGGAATTCAGCTCGACGAGCGCGGTTTTATCGTGGTCGATGACGAGTGCCGAACGCGGGTGAAGGGCGTTTATGCCGTCGGCGATTGCGTTCGCGGTCCGATGCTTGCCCACAAAGGGTCGGAGGAGGGCGTCATGGTGGCTGACCTGATTGCGGGTGAGATCGCCGAGATGAACTACGATGTCATACCCTCAGTCTTGTACACGAACCCCGAGATCGCATGGACCGGCAAGACGGAAGCCGAGGTCAAGGAAAGCGGTCGTGCGTACAAAACCGGCCAGTTCCCGTTTATGGCGAGCGGTCGCGCGAAAGCCATGGAGCAAACTTCTGGGTTCGTGAAAATCATCTCGTCGAAGGAAGACGACGAGATTCTCGGCGTACACATCGTGGGCCCGATGGCGGGTGAGCTGATTTCCGAGGCCGTGCTCGCACTGGAATTCTCTGCCAGTACGGAAGATATCCAGCGCACGATTCACGCGCATCCGAGTCTCGCGGAGGCCGTGCATGAGGCGGCGTTGGCTGTCGACAACAAGGCGCTGAATTTTCCGAACAAGTAGGTTCTGCTAACGGGCTTGGCCGGCGATAATTCAGGCGGGCAATGGCTCGCTTCGCTGCGCTTTATTTGCCCGCCTGAATTCTCCCCGGCCTTACAACGGCCGGCCGAGGCGCTACTTTTCCCAGAAATGAGCGTTCTTGATACCGAGTTTTTGCGGGTCGAACGTGTACTTCTTCACGCCCGCATTTCGCTGCGCTTCGTAATCCTTGAGCGCTTTGAGGGCGGGTCGGCCGAGGAAGAACAAGATCAGCAGGGCCACGATATTCAGCCATGCCATCAGTCCGACGCCGAGATCACCCATCGCCCAGGCGAGGTTGGCTTCGCGAATCGTGCCGTAGAATACCGAAACCAGGGTGACGACTTTCAAGGCCATCAAGAGTCCGCGCGAATGAAACGTCCGCCGGATATAGGCGACATTGGTTTCGGCAATATAGTAGTACGCGAGCAGCGTGGTGAACGCGAAGAAGAACAAGGCGACCGCGACAAAGATCTTGCCGAAACCGCCCAATACGCTTTCGAGAGCCAGCTGCGTAAACGCCGGGCTGCTGATGATCACGTTCGGTCCGAGCACACCGCCACTGACCGACGAATCGAGTCCCGCAACGTAGTACTGCTGGGTGATCAGGATCATGAAGGCGGTCGCTGAGCAGACGAACAGCGTGTCGACGTAAACCGAGAATGACTGCACCAGGCCCTGCTGCGCTGGATGTTCCACCTCGGATGCGGCGGCTGCATGCGGTCCGCTGCCCTGACCGGCTTCGTTGGAATAGATGCCGCGTTTGACACCCCAGCCAATGGCTGCGCCGAAGCCTGCCATTGGGTTCCAGATGTCACTGAAAATCAGCGCGATAACCGCCGGTAATTCGCTGATATGAATGATGATAATGCCAAGCGCCATCAGAATATAACCGAGCGCCATGACCGGCACGATGACCTGGGTCACGTGCGCAATACGCTTCACGCCACCGAAGATGATAAAGCCCAGTACTGCCACGACGATTAGCCCCGTCACGAGCTTGTCCGCGGGCACCGCGTCACCCAGGAAGTTGACCATTGTGTCGCCGCCCACGGCGAGATTGGCGGCGTTGCCGATGCTGTTCGACTGCACGCCCGGCAGCAGCACGCCACAGGCGAAGATCGTTACGATCGCGAAAATCCACGCATACCATTTCTGGCCCATGGCCTTTTCGATGTAATACGCCGGGCCGCCACGATACTGTCCGTCATCATCTTCTTTGTAAATCTGGCCGAGCGCCGACTCAATGTAGGCTGTT
This sequence comes from uncultured Woeseiaceae bacterium, assembly GCA_945787845.1. GTDB lineage: Bacteria > Pseudomonadota > Gammaproteobacteria > Steroidobacterales > Woeseiaceae > UBA1847. Next base: position 264,613 of record CALZJH010000002.1, read on the forward strand.
GCCGAGCCGAGCAGGGCGACGACCCACATCCAGAAGACGGCGCTGGGTCCGCCAAATCCGATGGCGGCGGCAACGCCCGCGATATTACCGGTACCGACACGACCGGACAGGGATACGGCCAGCGCCTGGAAGGATGATATTCCTCGTTCCGATTCCTTGCTGGAAAACAGCAGGCGTACCATCTCGCCGAATAAACGTACCTGGACGACGCGCGTCAGGATCGTGTAGAAAATACCCGCACCGAGTGCGAGCGATATGAGCGCGGTACTCCAAACGTACCCGTTGAGTGTTGCGACAAGGTTCGCAAAGAACGCTGCGATGGATGTACCGGACTCCTGCATGCCGACCCCCTTAGGATTTTTCTTAGCGGCCCGCAGGATGTTACCGCATATGGGGACGTTACGGATGTCTTTCAAGCTGCCGCTCGTTCAGGATTCGCGATATAGTGAGCGAAACAGCAATCATGGGAGGCGGCTATGGCGTGGTGGAGTTGGATGGTTCTGGGTGCGGTGCTGCTAGGTGCCGAGCTATTCGCGATCGACGCGCAGTTTTACCTGGTCTTCCTGGGTATCTCGGCGGCGCTAGTCGGTCTTGCCAGCCTGCTGGGGATCGTCATGCCGGAGTGGGCGCAGTGGTTGGCGTTCTCGACGATATCTCTCATCTCATTCTTTACGTTCCGCAAGAGTTTGTACGAAAAACTCCACGGGGGCCTCGTCGGCTACCGGGGCACCCTCTCCGGCCAGTCGATTGTTATCGATCAGGACCTGGCATCGGGAGCCGAAGCCAGGGTCGAATACCGCGGCACCAAGTGGACCGCCAGGAATGTGGGTAGCGGGGCGATCGCGAGCGGAGACCGTGCCGTTGTCGTCAAGGCGGTTGGCCTGACCCTGCACGTCAAAGCCGAATAAACAAAAGAACTAGGAAAACGCTATGGACACAACACTTATTTTTTCGCTTGGTTTTCTCTTTCTTGCGATCATTATATTGGTCAAGACGGCGATCGTCGTCCCGCAACAAAATGCCTACGTCGTCGAGCGTCTCGGCAAGTACGCGAAAACGCTGAATGCCGGGTTCCACATCCTGTTTCCCTTCATCGACAGGGTTGCCTACAAGCACACGCTCAAGGAACAGGCCGCGGATATCGCCGAGCAGATCTGTATTACGAAAGATAACGTCCAGGTTGGTGTTGACGGCGTACTCTACATGCAGGTGCTCGATCCGGGCCGCGCGTCCTACGGCATTGGCAACTACATGTTCGCGATCTCGCAGCTGGCGCAGACGACGCTGCGTTCGGAAATCGGCAAGATCGACCTCGATCGCACATTCGAAGAGCGCGGCACGATCAACCAGAATGTCGTTGCCGAACTTGATAAAGCATCGGATCCCTGGGGCGTGAAGGTCCTGCGCTACGAGATTAAGAACATCAACCCGCCGCAGGATGTCCTGAGCGCGATGGAGAAACAGATGCGCGCCGAACGCGAAAAGCGTGCCGTAGTTTTGACGTCCGAAGGTGTTCGTGATGCGAAGATCAATGAGGCCGAAGGTGAGAAGCAGCGGGTTGTCAAGGAATCCGAGGCGGCCAAAATACAGCAAATTAATGAAGCTCAGGGTGAAGCGGAGGCTATTCTGGCGGTTGCTACGGCGACAGGCGAGGGCCTGCGCAGAGTGGCACATGCGGTTGTTGAACAGGGTGGGCCTGAGGCAATGCAGTTGCGGGTCGCCGAACAGTACATCGGCGAATTCGGCAATCTCGCGAAGGCCGGCAATACCTACGTTGTCCCGGCCAATCTCGGGGATCTGACCTCCATGATGGCGTTGGCTACGGATATTGCCAAGGGCAAAGGGAAGGGCAGCCCGTCCGTCCCTGAATAGACCAGGACGGTAATCAGTAAGCCGTATCGGTCAGGCCTTGCGCCTGACCGATATGACATTCGGGAGCTGCTCCAGCCTGGAAATGACGGCGCTTAGCGTCGGCAGGTCTTTAATCTCGATACGGATGTCGGTGACGACCTGCATGGACTTTTTGTCCGTGTGACTCTGCATATCGAGGATGTTGGCGTCGTCGTCTGCCAGCACCGCCGTGATATCCCGAATCAGGCCTGAGCGGTCGAATGCGTGCAGGCTGAGGTCTACCGGGTAGGCCGCCGAGTCCGATTCACCCCAGCTGATCGAGATGATGCGCTCGGGGTGGCGCTGATTCAGGCCCAGGAAATTGCCGCAGTCCTGGCGGTGGATGCTGACCCCGCGCCCTTGCGTGATGTAGCCGACGATCGCTTCGGGCGGGACAGGGCGACAGCAGCGCGCGAAATTGCACAACAGGTCGCCTACGCCGGTCACACCCGTCGCGCCGGAGTCCGCGGACTTCTTGCGCGTACGACGCGGACGTATGCGCTCCGCGATGTCGGTGCCGCGGATATGCTGCAACGCCGTGGCAATGGCGGCGGAGGTCAAATCCCCGGCTCCCAATGCGACACACAGCGCGTCAGTGTCCTTGTGTTTGAGCTGCTTCGCGATGGCCTCGGTCGGAACGTCCCTGACGTTCAGGCGCGAGAGCTCGCGATCCAGCACGTCCCGGCCCTGGCGCAGGTGCTGGTCGCGATCCTGTTGTCGAAACCAGTTGCGGACTTTCGCGCGGGCCCTGGCGCCGGCCAGGTAACCCAGCTTCGGACTCAGCCAGTCACGACTGGGCTGCGCCTGGCTGCCGGTAATGATCTCGATCTGGTCGCCGTTTCGAACCTGGTAGGTGAGCGGCACGATGCGGCCGTTCACCTTGGCCCCGCGACAGCGATGCCCGACCTGCGTGTGCACGTGGTACGCAAAATCCAGCGGTGTCGCGTGCGCCGGCAATTCGACCACGTCGCCTTTCGGGCTGACTGCGTAAACCCTGTCCTCGAAGAAATCGTCGCGAATCTGGTCGAGGAGGTCGGCGCCGTCGTCAGCGGGCTCGAGCAGTGTCCTGAGGAACTGAATCTTCTGGTCGAAGGCCGCGGGTGCGCCGCCGCCTTCCTTGTAACGCCAGTGCGCCGCAACGCCGAGCTCGGCATGGCGATGCATGTCGTGGGTTCGAATCTGGATCTCAACGGTCTTGCCCTGGGGTCCGGCGACCGCCGTATGCAGTGACTGGTAGTCGTTGTCCTTGGGATTGGCGATGTAGTCGTCGAATTCCCCTGGAATGTAAGACCAGAGATTGTGAACGATGCCGAGCGCCGCGTAGCAGTCGCCAACGGTATCGACCAGCAGTCGCACGGCCCGGATGTCGTAGAGGGCCTCGATACCACGATCCTTGCGCAGCATTTTCCGATAAATACTGTATATGTGCTTTGGCCGGCCCGAGATCTCGGCCTTGATGCCCTCTGCCGCCAGTTCCTTGTTGAGAATCTGCTGAAAGTCGTCGATAAAACCGACGCGTTCCGTGCGTTTTTCCCGAAGTGTGCGGGCGATATCAGCGTAAGTGTCGGGTTCCAGGTACCGAAATGCCAGGTCTTCAAGTTCCCATTTCAGCTGCCAGACACCGAGACGACTGGCGAGCGGCGCATAGATTTCGCGAGTCTCAATGGCCAGCGCCTGCCGTTCCACCGGCGATGCATTCTTGGCTTCACGCAGCCTGTAGAGCTGATCCGCGATGCGTACGAGGACGAGCCTGACGTCGCTCACAACGGCAAGCAGCATCTTGCGCAGTGCATCGGACTGCTGGACTGCGAGGGCCTCCCCGGGCTGCCAATGGTCGGGCAGCGAGAACTGGTCGAGCTGTTGTAGACCTATAACGTATCGAGATATATCCTCTAATTCATTGTTTTGTAATGACCTATCACTCAGCATACCGTCGCGATACAGCGGGTAGGCCAGGACGGCTGCGAGGATGCGAGGCGGCAACCCCAGCGGCGCTACAATGTCGGCGATGGCTTGTCCCTCTTCGACGCAGCTGTCCAGTCCGTCCTTGTCGGGTAAACCGGCGACGTACTCGCGTACGGCGTCGACTATGCCGTCACGATTGTCGTCACGGGCCGGATATTCGTCGCTGGAAGGAGACATGTGGAAAGGGGCTTCTTGAGTGCTGTTGGGGGAAATTCCCGTTATCATACGCGCAGTTTCGGCCAGGAAATCGCGCCGAGACTCACACTTGGGCATCTTACAAGCAGGACACCATGGCAGGACATAGTAAATGGGCGAATATTCAGCACCGCAAGGGCGCCCAGGATAAAAAGCGCGGCAAGCTTTTTACCAAGCTGATACGTGAAATTACCGTTGCGGCCAAGATGGGCGGCAGCGATATGGACGCCAATCCGCGTCTGCGTCTCGCCGTCGACAAGGCCAAGGCCCAGTCGATGCCGAAAGACAACATCGATCGTGCCATCAAACGGGGTGCCGGTGAGATGGACGGCGATGATTTCTTCGAGATTCGTTACGAGGGCTACGGCCCCGGCGGCACGGCCGTGATGGTGGACTGCCTGACGGACAATCGAAATCGCACGGTGGCCGATGTCCGCCATGCGTTTGCCAAGTTCGGTGGCAACCTGGGCGCCGACGGGTCGGTGAATTATCTGTTCAACAAGGTTGGCCAGCTGCTGTTCCCGGCGGGCAGCGACGAGGATGCCGTGATGGAAGCGGCCATCGAGGCCGGTGCGGAAGACGTCATTCCCGATGACGACGGCTCCATCGAGGTCCTGACCTCGCCGGATGACTTTGAGCAGATACGCGACGCCATGATCGCGGCACGGCTGGAGGCGGATTCGGCGCAAATCACAATGCGCGCTTCGACTAACGCCGAACTCGGCGCGAAGGAAGCCGGGTCGATGATCAAGATGCTCGAAGTCCTTGAAGACCTGGACGACGTCCAGGAAGTGTATTCGAACGCTGACATCAGCGAAGACGTGCTGGAACAACTTTGAGACGCTGTTGACTGACCAACGACGCATACTCGGCATCGATCCAGGCTCACGCCTGACGGGTTTCGGCGTGCTCGATTTCCAGGGCGACACGCCGACCTACGTAACCAGCGGCACGATCAAGAGCATGGACGGCGCGTTTGCCGACCGACTGCGACAGATCTTTGAATCTGTGGGTGGCATCGTGGCCGAGTTCCAGCCGGACATCGTCGCCATTGAGAGCGTCTTCATGCACAAGAACCCGGGAAGCGCGCTGAAGCTGGGTCATGCCCGCTCGGCGGCACTCTGCGCAACGTTTGAGCACAACATCGAGGTGTTCGAGTATGCCCCGCGGGAAATCAAGCAGGCCGTGGTCGGCACCGGAGCGGCAACCAAGGAACAGGTCCAGCATATGGTCATGTCTATCCTGAAGCTTGACGGTACGCCCGCTCCCGATGCGTCGGACGCGCTGGCGGCGGCGTTGTGTCATGGCAACCAGCATCGTGTGCACGTGCAGCTCGGGACAGGCAACCCAATCGCGAGCGTGCAATGATCGGTTCACTCCGCGGCCGCCTTGCGGCAAAACATGCGCCCCATATCGTGCTGGAATGCAGCGGCGTCGGCTACGAAGTCGAAACGCCCATGTCCACGTTCCTGGACCTCCCCGAAATTGGCGCCGAGCTGTTTCTTCATACGCACCTGCTGGTGCGCGAGGACGCACAGATTCTCTACGGTTTTGCGACCGACGAGGAGCGCACGTTGTTTCGGACGCTGCTCAAGGTCAATCGCGTCGGGGCAAAGATGGCGCTGGGCGTGCTCTCGGCCATGTCGGCCAATGACTTTCGACGCTGTGTCGAATACGAGGACGCTGCGGCCTTGTCCAGGGTTCCGGGCATCGGCAAGAAGACCGCCGAACGCCTGATCATGGAAATGCGCGACAAGATTGGCGATGTTGGAACACCGACCTTGCCGGGCCAGAGAATTTCGGTGGAAGCCAGTCCGAAATCGGAAGCGACCGACGCCCTCGTTGCGCTCGGCTACAAGGTGAACGAAGTGAATAAGCTGCTGGGTAAACTCGACATTGACGAGCAGTCTGCCGAGGACATCATCCGGCAGGCACTGAAGCAGGCGGCGCTCTAATGGCCAACGTGGAACACGACAGGTTGTCGACGGCCGAAGCGGCCCCCGGGGACAAGGCCTTTGACCGCGCGATTCGACCGAAGAAGCTCGCCGATTATCACGGCCAGCCCAGCGTCAGTCAGCAAATGGGGCTTTTTATCGAGGCGGCCCGGCGCCGCAGCGAGGCGCTCGATCATGTGCTGATCTTCGGTCCGCCGGGACTCGGCAAGACGACGCTCGCGCACATTGTCGCCAATGAGATGGGCGTCAGTCTGCGGCAGACATCCGGCCCCGTGCTGGAACGCCCGGGCGACCTGGCCGCGATCCTGACGAATCTCGAGCCGAACGATGTGCTGTTTGTCGACGAAATACATCGCCTGAGTCCGGTCGTCGAGGAAGTACTCTATCCGGCGATGGAGGATTTCCAGCTCGATATCATGATTGGCGAGGGACCGGCGGCGCGCTCCATCAAGCTGGACCTGCCGCCTTTCACACTCGTCGGTGCAACGACCCGGGCAGGGCTGCTGACCTCGCCGCTGCGGGATCGCTTTGGCATCGTGCAGCGCCTGGAGTTTTATTCCACGACGGATCTCGAGGGCATCGCGCGACGCTCGGCAGGCATTCTGAACCTGCCCATTGAAGACGAGGGCGCAGTCGCGATAGCGACCCGTTCGCGCGGCACGCCGCGCATTGCGAATCGTTTGCTGCGCCGCGTAAGGGATTTCGCGGAGGTAGAAGGGGATGGCGTCGTAACCGGCGCCGTGGCGGCTGGCGCGATGGATGTCCTGCAGGTTGACCCGCATGGCTTCGATGCGATGGACCGGCGCCTGCTGATGACGATTATCGAAAAGTTTGACGGTGGTCCGGTTGGCATCGAAAGCCTGGCCGCGGCGATCGGTGAAGAACGCGGCACCATCGAAGACGTTGTCGAGCCCTACCTGATTCAGCAGGGCTTCATGATGCGAACGGCGCGTGGCCGCGTCGCCACGAAGAATGCCTATTTGCACTTCGGACTGACGCCAGCACAGCCTGCCGGAACCGGCGAACTGCCCTTCAAAGATGTCTGACGTCCAACCCTTCCAGCTGCCCATACGCGTTTACTACGAAGACACCGATGCGCAGGGCGTCGTGTACTACGCGAACTACCTGCGTTTCATGGAGCGCGCCCGGACTGAATGGCTGCGGTCGCTGGGTATCGACATGCTCAGGCTGCAGGAGGAGGAGCGGCGAATCTTTGTCGTCGCAGAAATCCGGGTCAAGTTTCACGTGCCGGCGCGGCTGGCCGACGAGCTTGTCGTGACCGCCAGGCTGCTCAAATTGACGCGCGTATCGTTCGACATCGAACAAAAAATTTATCGTGATAGCACTGACGGCGACCTGCTGATCAGCGGTATCGTCAAGGCGGCCTACCTGGACGCCGACACGATGCGGCCGAAACGTGTCCCGCCGTCCTTTTTCGGGGATAACCAATTATGAATGCCGATATGACGGTAGTTGGTCTGTTTATGGGCGCGAGCCTGGCGGTGAAGATCGTCATGCTCATACTGATCGCAGCCTCGATCGTGTCGTGGAGCATCATCTTCACCAAACGACGCCTGATCCGCCGGACCAAGGATGCTTCGGATGAATTCGAAGCGGCATTCTGGTCGGGCGGCGACCTGAACACGCTTTATCAGAGCGCCGCGCGTGCCAAGGGCGGCAGCATCGGCATGGCCAGCATATTTGAATCGGGCTTCCGGGAATTCAATCGTGCGCTGCAAGCCGGTGGCGACAGCGCCAACAAGATCGTCGAGGAGTGCCGCCGGGCCATGCGGGTCGCGCAGATGCGCGAAGTCGATCGCCTGGAGCAGAACCTGGCGACACTGGCGACGATCGGCTCGACCAGCCCGTATGTGGGTCTGTTCGGCACGGTCTGGGGGATCATGTACGCCTTCATGGAAATCGGGCAGCAGCAGTCCGCTACCCTGGCTGTAGTTGCGCCGTATGTCTCGGAAGCGCTCATCGCGACGGCCATGGGCCTGTTCGCTGCGATCCCGGCCGTTATCGCCTACAACCGCTACGCCGACAAGGTCGTGAGACTCGAGTACCGCTACGACGGATTCACGGAGGAATTTTCCAGCATCCTGCACCGACACGCGCGCGCCAAGCAGGGGGCCTGACATGCCGACAGCACTGCAAAAACGCAAACTCATGGGCGAGATCAACGTCGTGCCCATGATCGACATCATGCTCGTCCTGCTGGTCGTCTTCATGATCACGGCGCCACTTCTGACACAGGGTATCGAAGTCGACTTGCCCAAGGCTAATGCGAAGCCGATCGAAACCCCACCTGACCACGACCCGCTGGTACTCAGCGTTGATGCGCAAGGAAATTTCTACATCAACGCGGGCAGCGGCAAGGAGGAGCCGCAGACCGGCACTGAAATCGTGAGGCGCATCGGTATCGTTCTCGAAACAAAGCCGGACACACCGATGTTCGTCAAGGCGGATCGGGCCGTGCCCTATGGCAACGTGGTGGGCGCCATGGTCGTGCTGCAACAGGCCGGGGCGCAGAACATCGGCTTCATTACCGATCCACTGGATAGCTACCCGATTCCGGAGTAGGCGGCCGCGTGATTCGCGACAATCGAAACTTGATCCCGGTCTTCATGGCCGTGCTGCTGCATGTCGTCATCTTCGGATCGATGATCGTGGCGTTTGATTTCGCGCGGCCCAAGCCGTTTACGCCACTTACCGTGCAGGCAACGCTGGTCCAGGAAACCCCTGAAACAAAACCTCTGCCATTGCCCGTTCAGGAGCCGGAACCCGAACCCGAGACGGTGATCGAGGAGCCCGAGCCGGAACCCGAGCCGGAACCCGAGCCGGACAACAGCGCCGAGCTGCTGCGCCAGGCCGAGGAAGAAAAGCGCCGCCAGGACGCATTGCTGGAAGAGAAGCGGCTCGAAGAGCTGCGCAAGAAGGAAGAGGCTGACAGAATCCAGCGGGAACGCGAAGAGGAAGAGCGCAAGCGGCGCGAGGAAGAAGACAAGGAACGCCAGCGGGTCGAGGCGGAACGCAAGCGCCAGGAGGATATCCGGCGGCAGCGTGAGGAGAATGAGCGGCTAAGACGAGAACTGGAGGCCGAGCAGCGGCAGGCGGAGATCGACGCAGAAGCGCGGCGCATGGCGGCTGAGAACTCACCCGAAATGGCGCGCTACCAGTACGCGATTCAGAACCAGATCCAACGTAACTGGGCCATGCCGGCCAGCGTGACGCCGGATACCGAATGTGTCGTCAGAGTGCGACAAACGCGTACGGGCGACGTCCTTAGCGTAAATATAGTGAGCTGTAACGGCGACGATGCGGTCAGACGATCTGTGGAAGCGGCAATCAGGAAGGCATCGCCGTTGCCGTTGCCACAAAATCCGGATTTGTTCCGGTCCGATTTAAGGATAACCTTGCGGCCTGACCTGTGACCAAGGGATAAGAGCGATAGTGATGAACCTGCGAAAACTGATTGCATTTGCGGTACTGGCTGTTCCGGCGCTGGGAAGCGCCCAGGTGCTCGACATAGAAGTGACAGGCGTCGCCCAGCCCACGCCCGTGGCGGTCGTGCCGTTCGGCTGGGAAGGCGATGCACCTGAAATGCCCCTCGACGTGGTCAAGGTTATACGAGACGACCTGACGCGCAGCGGTCGTTTCGCGCCCATCGACGAGGACAAGATGCTACAGAAGCCCACCGACGGTGCCGACGTTGACTTCGCTGACTGGAGATTCGTTGGTGTCGAGGCGGTGGTGGTTGGTAAGGTCACCCAGACCGGGGCCAATGCCTACACGCTGCAGTTCCAGCTGTTCGACGTTTTTGGCCAGCGCCAGCTGGTCGGTTACCGCATGCCGGCGAGCCGCGGCACGATGCGCGGCGCGGCACATCGCGCGGCGGATATGATTTACGAGAAGCTGACGGGCATCAAAGGCGTGTTCGGGACCAAGGTCGCCTATGTCACCGCGAAGCAGCAGGGGGAAGGGCGCCTGTACTCGCTGGTCGTCTCCGACCAGGATGGCTTCAACGAGCACACGATCATGGAAAGCAAGGACCCGATCATGTCACCGGCCTGGTCGCCCGACAGCCGCCAGCTTGCCTACGTGTCGTTTGAGGGCAACAGGTCCTCGATCTTTGTGCAAACGCTGAGGAGCGGGAATCGCTTCAAAGTATCCTCGAAGCCAGGCATCAACGGCGCGCCTTCGTTTTCGCCGGACGGCCGCAAGCTCGTGATCACGCTGGGCGGTGTGGACGGCAATCTTGACATTCACGTGCTCGACATCAACTCGCGCGAGGCAACGCGCCTGACGACGCACAGGGCGATCGACACGGAAGGCACATGGTCCCCGGACGGGCGCTATATCTACTTTACGTCGGACCGCAGCGGCGGGCCGCAGGTTTACCGGGTGCGCGCCACGGGTGGAACACCCGAGCGCGTGACCTTCGAGGGGAGTTATAATGCGCGACCGCGCCTGTCACCGGACGGCAAACGTATGGCCGTGGTGCACAACGACCGCGGCAATTTCCGCATCGCGGTCATGGACCTCGAGCGCAGAGATTTGCTGGTGCTGTCGACGGGCCGGCAGGACGAGAGCCCGAGCTTCGCACCGAACAGCGACAGCCTGATCTACGCGACGCGCCAGGGCAGGAACGGCGTGCTGGAAACGGTGTCGGCTGATGGACTGATTCGCCAGAAGATGGCGTCGAGGGCCGGGGGAGACGTGCGGGAACCGGTGTGGTCACCGTTTCCGCGTTTTTAGTTTTTAGTTTAAGTATTGATTTTAACTTATTGATTTAAATTCGCTTTGAAGACAGAAAAGGGCTTAATGATGTCTTATTTCAAACTATTTGCAGTGGCGGCAGCCATGTTTCTCCTGGCCGGTTGCGCTGGCAACACGGTGCCGGATCCGGATCCGACCGATACGACCTACGGCGGTGACGCCGGCACGACGACGGGCGCCGGGGACGGCAGCCTTGGCGATGGTGAGGAAATCCCGTGGAACGAAGACCCGTCTGCCGGCGAACTGGGCATGGTCATTTACTTCGAGTTCGATTCGTCGGAAGTGCGAGCCGCTGACCAGGACCTTGTTGCGCGCCATGCCATGCAACTCACCAGCAACCCGGCTTATCAGGTGCGTCTCGAGGGCCACGCCGACGAACGCGGATCGCGCGAGTACAACATCGGTCTCGGCGAGCGCCGGGCACAGGCTGTACGCCAGATGCTGCTGATCCAGGGCGTGTCGCCGGACCAGATCTCCACGGTGAGTTTCGGTGAAGAGCGCCCCGTTGGTTTTGGCAGCTCCGAAAGCGACTACGCGCAGAATCGCCGCGTCGAGTTCAGGTACTAGCACCGGCCGATGGTACGAATCAGTCAAAAGCTGCTGTTGCTGGCGGCATTGTTCGCGCTTGGCGGCTGTGAATTGTTGCAGCCTCCCGGCGAAGACCCGGTGCTGGCAAAGCTGAGCGAGCTTGAGCGCCGCATGCAGGCGATCGAGCGCGTGGTGCAGAACCAGAGCCTCGTCAATCTCACGCAGCAGGTGAACGCGATGGAACGTCGCGATGACGAGTTCCAGGGGCGGGTCGAGGAACTCGAGCACAACTCCGAGACGACGGCCGACCGTCAGCGCCAGCTGTACGCGGACCTGGACGCGCGCATCCAGGAACTCGAGGCGAAAGTCCAGGCCAGCAACGCGCCGGGTGTGATGGACGGTGGCACGCTCTCGCCCGGACAGCTGCCCGTGCCCGGCGGCTCGGATCGCGATAACTACCAGGCCGCATTTGAACTGCTCAAGGAGCAGCGCTACGAGCCCGCCGGCATGGCGTTCAAGCAGTTCCTCGTGACCTACCCGGACAGCGAACTCGCCGACAACGCCCAGTACTGGCTGGCCGAGTCGCACTATGTGACGCAGAAGTTCGACAGGGCCCTGGCGGAGTTCGAGGTCGTGATCACCAAGTTCCCACGGTCACGGAAAGTGCCTGATGCCCTGCTCAAAGTGGGCTACTGCAATTACGAACTCAAGGACTGGGCGGCGGCCAGGGCGGCTCTCGCGCGTGTGCAGTCCGAGTACCCGGATACGACCGCTGCCAGGCTGGCGGGACAGCGTCTGTCACGGATGGAAGAGGAAGGCGTCTAGTGCTAACAGGCCCTGGCTTGTCATCCGAAATATTTCCGGTATGATGCCGCCGGCATTGCGGCCTGTTCTGGCCGGATTCCCTGTGCGGGGGTATAGCTCAGTTGGTAGAGCATCGGCCTTTTAAGCCGCTGGTCCCAGGTTCGAGTCCTGGTGCCCCCACCACATTGGCCTAGAATCGAAACACGACACCCGCACGAGCCTCCCATTGCGTCAGGGTGCGGGAATCGACCTGTACGAGGCAGGAACTCCCTCCGCCGTCGCTGCTGCAAAAGAAAGTGCTGTCACTGTCGACAAACGTCGTAAAGACGCGTGCTTCGAGCCTGAGACCAAGCCGGTTTCTGGCTGCAATCTGGATACCGCCACCGAGCGAGGCCGAAAAGTAGCTCTCCGAAGAAGCGTCGTCGAATGACGGATCAAATCGGGACGCCCCAACGCCAAGGGCGATAAACGGGCGGGCCATGTCACCGTCGAAGAGATACGTTCCGCCGAGGTGAAGATACTCGACATCGAGATCGATGACGGGGTCATTGGCGAAGAAATCACGCGTGTCTGCCTCGGTGCTCTGCCTCGCGTAGATTAACTCGTACTGGCCAATGGGGTTGGCGAGTATGTTGAACGCGAAGCCAAGTGCCTGCGAGTCGCGGAGCTCGATTCGTCCGCCGCCACCATCCGTCTCGTAAAATTTCCCGCCAAATCGATACGCCACAATGGGCGTAATCTCGAACTTGAGCGCGGGTTCGGGATCCTGCGACCAGGACGGTAGCGGCAACAGCAGGCCCAATAGCACCGGTCCGAAAAAAGACTTCCTGAATCTCATGCTCATCGCGATGATCTTCTCACTCGATGTTGAGGGATTCAAACTCTTGCTCGAGCGCCGCGCGCAACAACTTCCGGGCGGCTTGCCGGTTTTCAAGAGGTTTCAGCTAAAACAGCAGACGCGGGCCCCAAGTGCCGTTATCATGCACGCTTTTGCGGACAGGGCTTTCGGGAACGTGGCGAAAAAACGCTGGAAAATCCACAAGTTTGGCGGCAGTAGCCTGGCGGATTCCGCCTGTTTCAGACGCGTCGCCGGCATCGTCATGGCGTTGCCTGAGGAACGGCTTGGCGTCGTCGTTTCGGCGATGGGCGGCATGACCGACGCGCTGCTGAATCTCGCCGCGCTGGCGGAGCAGGACGACGCCTCGTTCGAGACAGAATTGCATACCATCGGCGAGCGCTACGCGGGCACCGCAAAGGAGCTGCTCGAGGGCGATGGCCTGGTATCTGTCCTCGATGCGTGGAGTGCCGATGCGGACGACGTCAAAGACGTATTGAAAGCCATCGCGCTGGTCAAGTCCGCGCCGCAGCGCAATCGCGATGTCGTCGCCGGATTCGGCGAAATCTGGTCGGCGCGCCTGCTGGCCGCCTACCTCGCCCAGGAGACGCCCGAACGCGGCGGAACATGGGTCGATGCCCGGGATGTTGTCACGGTTCACGAGACGGAGCTGGGGCCCGCCGTGCAATGGGAACAGTCCCAGGCGGGCTTCGACAAGACGGTGCCGGAGGGATTTGCCGGGATTGCGGTAATAACCGGTTTCATTGCATCCGATGAAGAGGGACTGCAGACCACCCTCGGCCGCAACGGTAGCGATTTCTCGGCGGCTATCTTCGCGTCGCTGAGCGATGCGGCAGAACTCACGATCTGGAGCGACGTCGATGGCGTCATGAGTGCCGATCCGAATCGCGTGCCGGACGCGCAGGTGATTGACAAGCTAACGTACAACGAGGCGATGGAGCTGGCGTATTTCGGCACTGCGGTGATCCATCCGCAGACTATGGGTCCGGCGATCAGCAAGGGCATTCCCGTACGGATTCGCAACAGTCACAACCCCTCGCATCGCGGCAGTCTTATCGGCCCGGAATCGGAAGTCACCGACAACATCAAAGGCATCACCGCGATCGGCGGCATGGCACTGCTGAACCTCGAGGGGTCGGGCATGATCGGTGTGCCGGGTACGGCCGATCGCCTGTTTGCATCACTGAAGACCGCGGGCGTCTCGGTCACGCTCATCTCGCAGGCCAGTTCCGAGCACTCGATCTGTATCGCCGTACCTGACGATATTGCGAAGCTTGCGCGGCAAGTCGTGCGGGATGCCTTTGCCGAGGAACTCGAGACTGGCCAGATCAACAGCGTCGAGATCACGAGCGGGCAGAGCATTGTCGCCGTGGTCGGTGACGGGATGGAAGGTACCCCGGGGATTGCCGCCAAGTTCTTCGGTGCGCTTGGCCGCGCCGGCATCAATGTGCGGGCGATCGCGCAGGGTTCGTCGGAACGCAATATTTCCGCGGTCGTGGATGGCGAGGACGTAACGCGCGCCCTGCGCGCGGTGCACTCCGGTTTCTACCTGTCTCACAAGACCCTGTCGGTCGGCATCATCGGCCCGGGCACGGTGGGAGCGACCTTGCTACGTCAGCTCGAGAAACAGAGCGAACGACTTGCTAACGAATTCAATCTTGATTTGCGCGTGCGGGCGATTGCGCGCTCGCAGACCATGTTGCTCGGGGAAAAACGCATCGATCTCGCGAACTGGGAAAACGAGTTCGAGTCGCACGCGGTTGATACAGACCTCGACCTGTTTGAGGAGTACGTCAATCCCGAGCATCTGCCGCATGCCGTCATCATCGATTGCACGTCGAGCGAGAATATTGCCTCGCGCTATGCCGGCTGGCTGTCTCGTGGCATCCACGTGATCACGCCCAACAAGAAGGCCTTCAGCAGTTCCTTCGCCGACTACCAGGCCCTGCAGGCGGCGGCGAACGAGGGCAGTTCCCACTATTTCTATGAGACCACGGTCGGCGCTGCGCTGCCCGTGATCAGCACCCTGTGTGACCTCATATACACGGGTGACGAAGTGCGGACGATTCGTGGCATTTTCTCGGGCACGCTGGCGTACCTGTTCAACGTCTACGACGGAACGACGCCGTTTTCCGAAATTGTCCGTGCCGCCAAGGAAAGTGGTTACACCGAACCCGATCCGCGCGACGATCTGTCGGGTATGGACGTAGCTCGCAAGCTGACGATTCTTGCGCGCGAACTGGGTATTCCACTCGAGATCGGCGATTTCCCGGTGCGCAGTCTGGTGCCGGACGCGCTGCAGGACTGTTCGATTGAAGAGTTTCTCGACCAGCTCCCGAATTATGACGATGAGATCGAGGCGTTGTACAAGGAAGCGGCAGGCGCCAACAAACAGCTGCGTTACGTTGCGACGCTTGATGCCGACGGTCATGCCGCGGTAGGTCTCGAGGCCGTCGACGAATCGCACCCGTTCTGCAACATCAACCTGACCGACAACATCGTGCAATTTGAGTCCGAGCGCTATTCCGCCAATCCCCTGGTCATACAGGGACCCGGCGCGGGTCCCGAAGTGACGGCGGGCGGTGTATTCTCAGACCTCTTAAGGCTTGCGACCTATCTCAGCAAGGGAATGGGCTATGTCTGACTGGGTGACCGCGTTCGCGCCGGCCTCGATCGGCAATGTCGGAGTGGGTTTCGACATGCTCGGTCTTGCGCTCGAAGGCGCTGGCGACAAGGTGCTCGCGCGACGGTCGGACGGCACCGGTGTCTCGGTCGCCGAAGTGCGGGGCCTCGATGGCGAGCTGCACCCCTATCTCTCCACGGACGCGAAGTCGAACACCGCGTCAATCGCCGCGCAGGCACTGTGGGACGCGCACGGCGATGGTCGTGGTGTGGAACTTAAAGTCCACAAAGGCGTTCCGCTGCAGTCGGGCATGGGCAGTTCCGCGGCTTCGGCAGTGGCCGCTGTCGTTGCGGTCAACGCATTGCTCGACGAACCGCTGCCAACACCCGAGCTGCTTGCTTTTGCGCTCGAAGGTGAGAAGTTCGCAAGCGGCGGCCTGCACGCAGACAACGTAGCCCCCAGCTTGCTGGGGGGGCTGGTGCTGTGTCCTCAGGTCTTGCTGCCCGATATTGTGCAGCTGCCGGTGCCCGATGGCGTCAGCGCTGCGCTGATTCACCCCGACCTGCAGGTCAACACGGCCCAGGCACGCAAGGGCCTTGCAAAGGGCTACTCGATGAAGATGTGGCTTGAACAGCAGGGCCTGTTAGCAGGCTTTATCGCGGCCTGCGCGGCGAGCGACATAGACCTCATTGGCAAGACTCTGCGTGACGTGATGATCGAGCCGCAGCGTGCTGCCGCCGTGCCGTGTTTCGACGCGGTTAAGGCGGCCGCCGAGAAGGGCGGTGCGCTCGGCTGCAGCCTGTCCGGCAGCGGGCCGAGTATGTTCGCTCTGTGCCGAACTGCGCATGCGCGCAATATCGCTTCGGCAATGGAACAGGCGTGCCGGTCGCAGGGGATAGGTTGCCAGTCGTGGGTTAGCCCGATGACTGCCCCGGGAGCGCGCATCGAGTCATCGTGATGAGATATTTCAGTACACGCGGTGTCGGACCGGTCTCTCTGGATGATGCGTTACGCCTCGGCATCGCCTCCGATGGGGGCCTGTTCCTCCCGGAGGCGCTACCGCGCTTCGACATGTCGGAATTTGACGGGGCGCAGACGATTCCCGAGGTTGCACACGTACTGCTGCAGCCGTTTTTCGCAGGGTCCGCCCTGGTGGGCGACCTTGATTCGATTCTTGCCGAGACCTTTAGTTTTCCGATTCCGTCGACACCGCTGCCCGCCGGCGGCCGGGACGTTTCGTTGCTCGAGCTCTACCACGGTCCGACGGTCGCTTTTAAAGATGTCGGCGCCGGTTTCCTGGCGGCGTGCCTGTCGAGGCTCGAGGGGGATATCGAGAATCCGCTGACGATCCTCGTCGCCACATCGGGTGATACCGGTGGCGCCGTTGCGGCTGCCTTCGATCAACGGCCCGGCATGCGGGTCGTCGTCCTGTTTCCAGACGGTCGCGTTTCCGAGCGCCAGGCGCACCAGTTGTGTTGCTGGAGTGACAATGTTGTCTCACTGAAAGTGCAGGGCGCATTCGACGATTGCCAGGCCCTGGTCAAGGGTGCGATGGCGGACCCCGACTTAAGCCGCAGGCATCGCTTCAGTTCGGCGAACAGCATCAACATCGGGCGTCTTTTGCCGCAAAGCACGTATTACGCGGACGCGAGTATTCGCCACTTCCGTCGCACCGGTCATAAGCCCGGATTCATTATTCCGACCGGCAATCTCGGCAATGCCTTTGCATGCATCATGGCGCGTGAAATGGGCCTGCCAATTGGCCCCGTCATCCTGGCGACCAACGCCAACCGTACGATCGCAGACTACTTTGAAACGCTGGAATGGCTGCCGCGTGCCAGCCTGCAGACGTTGGCGTCGGCCATGGATGTGGGGGATCCGAGCAACATGGAGCGATTGCGTCACCTGGTCGGTGACGCCGACGTGTTGCGGGAACAGATTGGCGTGTTGTCGGTCACCGACGAACAGATCGAAGCATCAATCAAGCAGGATTTCAGGGACTTTGGCTTTGCCACGTGCCCGCACACGGCGACCGCGACCCATACGTGGCGACAGCTGGATCCGGAACTTGCAGATCGTCATGACTGGATTCTCGTCGCGACCGCACATCCTGCAAAGTTCGAGACGATTGTCGAACCGTTGATCGGCACGGCAGTACCTGTACCTCCCGAACTCGAGGCGCTGCTTTCCCGGCCGGCAAAGTCGATTTCGATCGCGCCAACGCTGGCGTCTCTTGCTACAGTACTTGAATGATGAATATCGACGAGGCGCCATGGATACTGCCGCTTGCAGCTATTGGTGTATTGCTGCTGATCTGGCTGATCTACAAGCGCTTCTTTGCGCGCGGCAGTTCGCTGGAAAACGCCCTGGCGGCTATCGGCTTCGACCATGTTGAAGAGCTGATCATCCCGAGCGCCGATGAGGGTGAAATCCAGGTCGATAAACTCATCCTGACGTCGAAGGGTCTGCTGATTCTCGAGATCAAAGATGTCCAGGGCACCGTGTTCGGCAGCGACAAGATGCAGGACTGGACGGTGATCGCCGCCGATCGTCGCTATACGTTTCCAAATCCTCAGCCCGCGTTATACGACCGCATTGCGGCCGTCCGTCAGATCGTTCGCCAGGTTCCCGTTGCCGGGCGCGTAGTGTTTCTCGACGGCGCGGATTTCACGAAGGGCGTACCGAGCATGGTCTGCAACGTCGAGGAACTGGTCGGGGAGTTTGGCGAGCCCGACAAGGCCGCAGCGAAGTTCAAGATCGAGGCGTTCACGCCTCACTGGGAACTCATTCGCAAGGCGGCAAGCTGAAAAAGCGGTTCGCATTCTCTGTCGTAATCTGCGCGACGTGCGCAACGCTTTGACCCCTCGCTTCTGCGACCACGCCCACCACCTCGGTCAGATAGGCCGGCTCATTGCGCCGCGTTTTCGGCCTTGGCTGCAGCGTGCGGGGCAAGAGGTAGGGTGCATCGGTCTCGATTAACAGCCTGTCGTCGGGAATGATATGCACGATGTCGTGCAGGTGCTTGCCGCGGCGTTCATCGCAGATCCACCCGGTAATTCCAATGTAAAGGCCCATTGCGAGGTACTCGCGCAGCGACTCGTGTTCACCGGTAAAGCAGTGTGCGACGGCGCGCGAGATATGCGGCAGTGCCGGTTCGAGCGTTTCGACGAAGTCGTCGTGTGCATCGCGTTGATGCAGGAAGACGGGAAGGCCGGTTTCCCTGGCGATATCGAGTTGCCGGGCAAAGGCCTCCAGCTGAGCCTCGCGCGGCGAGAAATTCCGGAAGTAGTCGAGCCCGCACTCACCGACGGCGACCACGACATCTTTTTCGACGAGCGAACGAATCAGCGCATCGCTTTTGTCTGTGTAGTCTGAGGCGTGATGCGGATGTACACCCGCCGTCGAGAACAGGGCGCCATGACCTGCTTCGGCGAGCGCGGCGGCCAGCACGTTGCTCTCGTCGCTACTCCCGGTCACGACGATCCGCGCAACGCCGGCGGCGGCGGCGCGCTGCATCACCTCGGCGCGATCGTCGTCGAAACTGTCATGAGCCAGGTTGGCTCCGATATCAATCAATTTGTGTGTCATCGTCTAAAATTGTTCCCAGCGGAAAATTGCCGCGCCGACGGCGAGAAAGACGCCGCTCAGGAGCACCAGCGCAACCAGGCTAGGGGCGATATCGCCCAGCGTTGCACCATCCAGAATGACGGCCCGGGCTGAATCCAGCACGTGCGTAAGCGGGAAGATCTTCGAAATCTTCTGCAGGATCTCTCCGGTTCCTTCCAGCGAAAACCACACTCCCGACAGCATCATCATCGGCCAGTTGATCAGGTTCAGGAGACCGCCTGCCAGTTCTTCACTTGTGACCCTGGCGGACACAACCAGCCCGAGCGAGACCAGGGAAATCGCGCCGACCAGACCCACAATGAACAGGGTCATATAGCTGCCTTCCATGCGCGTGTCGAGCAGCAGGTGGGTGCCCGTATAGACAACGGTCGTGATCAACATGATCAACACCATGCGCGATGCAATCTGCGCGGTGATGAACTCGAAGGATGTGAGCGGCGTGGCGCGCAGGCGCTTCAGGAAACCGTTCTTGCGGTACCGCACAATGACGTAGCCGACACCGAACAGGCAGCTGAACATCATGTTCATGCCGAGGATGCCGGGCAGTATCCAGTCCGCATACCGAACCGGGGCGCCCGACACCTGTTGCTTGACGACGTTGCTGGTTGCGCTCGATGACGCCTGCAGAAGTGCGAGTTCGACGAAGTAACCTTTGGAAGCGGTTGGGTTGATCCAGTAGCGCGTTGGCGGTCCGATGTCGACCAGGAGGTCGAGCTGGTGCCGCTCGATCTTGAGCATGGCCTCGTCGATATTGTCATAGGCGACGAAACGCACGAAGCGGGTTTCGAGAAACGGGTGAGCGGATGTGTCGATGGTCTCTTCGGCCTGCAGTACGCCCACCGTGTACTCGTCGCGCTGCCCGTCGAACGCGTAGGAAAGACCGAATACCAGCGCGACGGGGAGCAACAGGTTCCAGGCGAGCGAGGACCGGTCGCGCAGGAATTCCCGATTGCGTCCCATGAAAATGGCGTAGATGCGTTTCAACATCGTCAGACTCGCAGGGAGTGGCCGGTCAGATCGAGGAACAGATCCTCGAGGTTGGGACGGCGAATCTCACCGTGCGAAAGATTGATCAGCTTGTCGCCGTAGCGGGCATGCAGGAGGTCTTCGGGCGCACCCTGGGTGATGATCTTACCCTCGTCCATGATCGCAATTTCGTCGCACAACACCTGCGCCTCATCCATGTAGTGCGTGGTCAGCACGATGGTTGCGCCGCCAGCCCGGATCGACTGCACCAGATCCCAGAAGTTGCGCCGCGCCTGCGGGTCGAGTCCGGTCGTCGGCTCATCGAGAAAGATCAGTCGTGGACGATTGACGAGGGCCACGGCGAGCAGCAATCGTTGCCGCTGTCCGCCCGACAGCTTGCGGTTGTCCCGGTCGAGGAGATCGCCCAGCGAGCACTGCTCGACAATGTCGTCGATGTCGGCCTGACGGTCGTAGAGCGACCTGAACATCGAGATCGTCTCTCGCACGGTCAGGTAGTCCTGCAGCGCGGTGTTCTGGAACTGGATGCCGGCCTCCTGCCGAAAGCGGCGACCTGCAATCTCGCCGTAGTAGTACACTTCCCCGGAGGTCGCGCTCGTGACGCCCTCGATAATCTCAACGGTCGTGGTCTTGCCTGCGCCGTTCGGGCCCAGCAGCCCGAAACAGATGCCCTCCGGGACGGAGAAACTCACGCCGTCGACGGCGCGCACGTCAGGATAGACCTTGACCAGGTCGCGGGCTTCGAGCGCAATAGTCATGCCGGAAGGGTACCCGAGGCGTGCGCCGGCAGCTACTTTGCAACCAAATGGCAGCCGGCGGTATCTAAAGCTTAAGAAACAGACCCAGGGGTGTACAAAATGTCCAAATTCGCATGGAAATCCACGTTTACGGTGGGCTTTCTGGCCCTCATGATGTCGGTCCCGGCGCTGGGCGCGTCAATCAACAAGAGCATCAAGATCGCGGCCGGCGAGGAGTCGGGTGGTGCCACGTCCGTCAATGGCAGCATCACGGTCGGCCCGGACGCCACTGTGACCGGTAACCTCAAAACAGTGAACGGCTCGATACGCATCGATGACAGGGCCAGCATTGAGGGAGCGGCGACAGTCAATGGCGGGCTAAGACTGGCTGACAATGTTCGCGCCGAGAGCCTGGCGACCGTCAATGGCAGCATCAATGTGGGTGACGACGGCGAAATTTCGGGCGAAGTCGGTGCTGTCAACGGCCGGATCTCCCTGAACAGGGGCACGCGCGTCGGCGACGACGTGGGTAACGTCAATGGCCAGATTGGTGTGGCCGGCGCCGAAGTTGGCGGTGACGTCACGACTGTGAACGGCGACATCGAGCTGTCCGACGGTGCCGTCGTCAAGGGTGACGTGGTCGTCGAAAAACCGAGCAACTGGTCCTGGGGCAAGGAAAAGAGCCGCAAGCCCAGAATCGTGATTGGCCCGGGGAGTCGTGTGGAAGGCACGATTCGTCTCGAACGCGAGGTAGAACTGTTCATCTCCGAGTCGGCCGAGGTTGGCGGGGTGAGCGGCGAGATGACGATGGATGACGCGGTTCGCTTCGAGGGCGATCGCCCTTAAGATCCCGTAGAATGGCTGGCGTGCAAACGGCAGCAACCCAATTACCGCTTTTCGCGGACGCAGACGAGCCCGACATCATGTCGGGCTTTTCTGTGCGTGAGAGCGGGCGGGCGAAGCGCCTGTCGATCAAGGTTTTTCCGCGCGGGCGTGTCGAAGTCGTCGTCCCGAAACGAACGCGGGCTGCCGACGTGCGCGAATTTGTCGAGGCGCACAAGGACTGGATCCGCAGCGCCAGGGCGTCATTTGCGGCAGAACATCCGCCGGAGCCCTTTGCGCTGCCCGTCAGCGTTCGACTGCCTGGCATAGACCGGAACTTCTGCGTGCGCTACGAGCGCGACAACGGCAGCAAGTCCGTGCGCTACCGCGTACGTGGCAACACGGTGGTGTTGTCCGGCCAGACCCGGGACGAGATGCTGTGCGTAGCGGCGCTCAAGCGTTGGCTCGTGGCGCTCGGCAAGAAAGAGATGCTGCCCATGCTTCGTGCCCTGTCATCGGAGACGAATAACTCCTTCAAGAAAATGCATGTCCGTGGGCAGAAGACCTGCTGGGGAAGTCATTCCAGTACCGGGACGATCAGCCTGAACTACTGCCTGATGTTCCTGGAGCCGCGACACCTGCGTTACGTGATGATTCACGAGCTTTGCCATGCGCGTCACATGAATCACTCGCAGCGCTTCTGGCGCCTTGTCGGTCAGTTCGAGCCGTCCTACCGGCGGCTGGACAAGGACCTCAACCACTGCTGGAAGCGCATTCCAACATGGCTTGGAATATACTAGCCTGCCAGCTGAACTGCGATCTGGTCTCCCGGTCAAATGATCCATGACGATTACACGCCGACATCTATGCCTTGCGCTTCTCGTTGCCCTGCTGATTGGGCACGTTGGCATTGCTGTGCATGCGGCAACCCATGTCTCCGGCGATGCGGCGGACTGTGAGCTATGCAGCTCCTTTAGCAATACGGCGCATGCAACGGCCGACCCTGAACGGCATGAAATACCGGATGCCCGGCACCTCTACGCGCTGCCCGACCCGGAGGCCGCTTCCAATGCGCGTTCCGATGCCCCTTATCATCCGCGCGGCCCGCCTTGGTCTGACTGAACAATCCCAACCCGTTTCAGTTATACAGATTAAGGAGGCGATACCATGCGTGTCGTATTGATTAGCAGCGTCGTTGCGGCGCTCACCGTACTGGTCCCTGGTGGCGCAGCCGCACAGGATTCCGAAATTGGAGAATTGCGTGCCGCCGTTGAGGCGCTGCGCAGTGACTATGAAGCTCGAATAGCCGAGCTCGAACAACGCCTGGCGGTCGCCGAGCAAAACGCGGCACAAAGCCTGAACACGGCGGCCCCTGTTGCAGCTCCTGTTGCGACCCAGGCAGCTCAAGGCCGTGCGGATGCCGCATTCAACCCCGCGATTGGCGTCGTATTCCAAGGCTTCCTGAATGGCGTCGAGGGCCCGGCTGGCGAGGAAGAGGGTTTCGCGGTTGGCGAGACCGAACTCATCATGAGTGCCAATGTCGATGACAAGTTCGCGGCCTACCTCACGGCGGCGCTTGCGTTCGAAGACGGCGAGTCCGAGTTTGAACTCGAAGAGGCCTGGGTCGAGACGACGGCGTTGCCGGCCGGACTGAGTGCGCGTTTGGGCCGCATGTTCTCGGGCATCGGCTACCTTAATGCGCGGCACATGCACACCTGGGACTTTGCTGACCAGGCGCTGCCTTACGATGCGTTCCTGGACGGACGCTACGTCGACAACGGCGTCCGGGTACGCTGGCTCGCGCCCACCGACCTCTATGTCGAACTCGCCGGCGAGATCATGCAGGGAGAGGGCGATCCGTCGGGTCTCGGTTCGTACACGGTGTTCGGCAATGTCGGCGGCGATGTCGGCACGAGCCACAGCTGGCTGGCGGGCCTGTCGCATCTCGAGCAGGATTCGGGGCAGCAACTGGATATCGCGCACTTCGTCTGGAAATGGGCGCCCGACGGTAACTGGCGGCAGAAGAACCTCATTTTCCAGGCTGAGTACCTTGAGAATCGCGATATCGTGACCGACAGCGGCTGGTACGCGCAGGCGGTCTACCAGCCGGTGCCGCGCTGGCGTTTTGGTGCACGGGTCGACTCGGTGGATCTCGAGGCCGACGATCCGCGCCGCTACAGCGTTATGCTGGACTGGTCCAACAGTGAGTTTAGTCGGCTGCGCTTTCAGGCCTCACGCAGCGACAGCGACCTGGGTGACGAAAATGCCTGGACCCTGCAATACATCCACAGTATCGGGGCACACGGCGCGCATGCGTTCTAGGAGGCAGTCATGAAGCGACTCATCCTGACCGTCCTGCTGGCCGTTGCGTCGGGGCCGGTCGCCGCGGAACTCAGGGTATTTGCCTGTGAGCCCGAGTGGGCGGCCCTGGCCGACGAGGTCGGCGGTGACCTCGTCGCGACCTACAGCGCGACGACGGCGTTGCAGGATCCGCACTATATCCAGGCCCGACCGAGCCTGATCGCCAAGGTCCGGCGGGCAGACCTTCTTGTCTGCAGCGGCGCGCAGCTGGAAATCGGCTGGTTGCCGGCGCTGCTGCAAAAGGCGAACAACCGGAAGGTGATGCCCGGCACCGATGGCTACTTCGAGGCCAGCAATTTTGTTCTGCGTGCCGATGCCACGGCGAATGTCGATCGTTCACAGGGCGACATTCACCCGCAGGGGAATCCGCATATCCAGACAAACCCGCACAACCTGGCCGCCGTGGCCAGGGCAATGGCGCGGAGAATGTCAAAGATAGACCCTGAAAATACAGCGACTTATGAGTCAAACTTAAATGACTTTATGAGTCGATGGCAGGCGGCGATCCAACGCTGGGAGGCGGCGGCGGAGCCGCTGCGGGGCAAGCGTGTCATTACGCATCACAAGTCCTGGGTGTATCTCGTTCGCTGGCTGGGCCTCGAGGAGGTCGCCCATCTTGAGGCCATCGCCGGATTGCCCCCCACGGCGACGCATTTAAGCAGGCTGACGACCCGGTTCGCCGACGGCGGCGCCGATGTTATCGTCAGGTCGCCCTACCAGGATGCGAAGCCCTCGCGCTGGCTGTCCGAGCGCATCAGCGTGCCGGCCGTGGTGCTGCCCCTGACCGTTGGCGGCACTGATAGGGCGGTCGACTTGTTCGGTATGTTCGACGACATTCTGGCCCGACTGACGGGAGCCCTGGACAATGCTTGATGTCCTGGACTGGAGCATCATCGGCCCGGCATTTGTTGCCGGTCTGATCGTGCTCAGCACACACGTGCCACTGGGCCAGGAAGTGTTGCGGCGCGGCATTATCTTTATCGACCTGGCCATTGCGCAGGTTGCGGGTCTCGGTGTTATCGCGGCCTACGCCATGGAATGGGACCCAGAGGGTATCGAAGTGCAGCTGGCGGCTGTCGGTGCGGCGCTGCTTGCGGCATTCGGGCTGCACTGGACGGAAAAACGCTGGACCCGAATCCAGGAACCGCTGATCGGCACGCTCTTTATTCTGGCCGCGACGGGCGGCATCCTGCTGCTGGCTGGGAATCCACATGGCAGCGAACATCTCAAGGACCTGCTGGTCGGACAGATTCTCTGGACCACCTGGTCGTCACTTTGGCCTGTCGCCTTGCTGTACGCCGCCGCGCTCGTCATCTGGTTCTGGCTGCACCCGCGCTCGGGCGGACTGATTTTCTACCTGGTGTTCGCCGTTGTCGTGACAGCCTCGGTGCAAATCGTCGGTATCTACCTCGTATTTGCGAGTCTCATCATCCCGGCGCTCGCGACGGTTGGCATGAAGCGTGGCAACCGGCTGCTGGCTGGCTACGTCATCGGGGCCTTGTCTTACCTGCTGGGTATCGTTGTCTCGTTCTGGCTCGATCTGCCGACGGGGGCGGTTATCGTCTGGAGTATGGCCGCCGTGGCATTGCTCGCCGGTTTAACGATCGCCGACAAACGAGAAAGCACCTGAGACCGGACGCTTGCCCGGACTCAGGTTGCCGCCTATTGGCTGAAATTGACCTGGATTCCGGCGTAGGCCGCGCGGCCCTGGGTACGATAGCCGTAGACCTGTTCATACTCTGTGTCGAGTAGGTTTGTGGCCCTGATAAACAGCTTTGTTGTTTCGGTCACGTCGTACTGGGCGGTCAGGTCCAGTAGCCAGTAGTTCTGCAGCGTCACCACTTCCGATGGGTCGGGCCACGGCGGGAAGAAGATGTCCTGTCGCGTGCCGCCATAGTCTGCTGCAAGTGTTACGCGGCCACGCTCCTCCTGGAAACTGTAGCCCGCCTGGATGTTGCCCGCATGCCTGGGTCGCCGCAGTTCAGGCGCGCCGTTTTCGCTCGCGTCAGTGTAGGTATAGTTCATGTCCAGGTTGAGCTGCTCCGAGACGTCCCAGCTTGCGCCGAGCTCGACGCCGCTGCGCTTGCTGGTCGTCGCCAGGTTGTCCGCGGTGAACAGGAACGTATCCGGGTCGAAGACGAAGCCATCAATCTCATCCCTGATGTCCTGCTTGAAAATGGCGACCTGGATGTTGACGGCGTCCGCGATGCGCCGGTCGATACCAATGTCGTACGACGTTGAGCGCTCGGGTTTCAAATCGGGGTTGCCGATGAACTGTCCGGGGAAGAAACCGAAGCGCTCGACAAAGGTCGGCGTCTTCTGGCCGGTACCTATGTTGGCGCGCAGCGTGGCGCGATCGTTCAGGGCCCACGCCACTGAGGCCCGGCCGGTCACAATGTCGTCAAAATCGCTGTTGTTGTCAGTGCGCAGACTGACCAGGTAGGTAAAGTTTTCCGATGCGTGTCCCTGGAAATCCGCAATGACGCTGGTCACGTCCATCTCCTGGTCCTGGTTCGGGTCGCCAAAGCCAACCTTACCGCGTTGCCGGAAGGTGGTTTCCTCGTGCTCCAGGGCCAGTGACAGGACATTGTCGCCGAGTGCGAGATCGGCTTGGTACGCCAATGACAAGCGATCGGATGCCGACGACGACACCTGTGAACCATCAACGATATCGCGATGATCGCTGTCAAAGTAGCGAACGCCAAGGTGATGCGTGGCACGACTCTCCCCGGTTCCTACAGTCAGTCCGGCATGCGCAAAATTTTGCGTTGAGTCCGTTGCGACGTCCGAATCGGCAGGCAGACCCGTAACAAAGAAATCCACCGCGTCGAACTGCGAATAGGCGTCCACGGAACGAATGCCCATTCTTAGCGTGACCGCGTTTGAAGCCTGAATGCGGGCATTGAGGGACGCTGTCGACATATCGGCGTCGTCTTTCTCATCGCCCGTGCGTGAGACATTGCTGCCGTCGGTGCTGAGTTGTTCGAACCCGAGGCCTACCGACCATTTGTCACCACCGAAACCGCCACTGAGGGAACCATTGACGGTACTTTCGGAACCACCTTCGAGATAGCCGCTGAAGCCCCTGGCGTCGCTGCCGGAGCGCGTGATGATGTGCACGACGCCGCCGATCGCGTCGCTTCCCCACAGCGCACTCTGTGGGCCACGTACGATTTCAATGCGTTCAATATTCGCGGTCGCAAGGTACTCCCAGCGAAATTCATCGCCCGTTGCAGGATCGTTGGCTCTAACGCCATCAATGAGGACCAGCACCTGGTTTGCCTCCGAGCCACGTACACGCACCTGCGTCTGTGAGCCGAGGACTCCACTGTGACTGACGGCAAAACCCGGCACTGCACGCAGCAGGTCAGCAACGTATCGTGCCTGGCGGTGTTCAATGTCCTTTCGAGTCAGCACGGTGACGGCGGATCCGACATCGCCGGCGTTAATCGGCGCGCGCGCACCCGTGACGATGATTTGATCGAGCGGCTGGGTGTCGGCGAATGCGCCGGGTGCGCAGAACAGGCTGGCGGCGGTGGTCGCCAGGAGAACGGGCAGTGCTTGCATGGTCTCTCCCTCGCGTCTTCCCCGACGCGACTGAAAGTGGGTTTGTCGCCTGGCCGGTCTCCGGACTCATGAGTGGCTTCTGCCGTGTCGATCGCCTTCCCACGCGGTCTGCGCAGTGGCTCGATGATCGACTAACTCATTCACCGTTGCGGGGGCAGTGACGGGATTGCCTTGGCCTGATTGCGGCTGGCGCACCGTCTTCCCGATTAAACGTCGTTCGTGAAACGACCGACGTCACCTTGCGAATTCGTCAGCGATAGTGCCTGACTAACCCTGATCTAGCAAATCGCGCAAATTAATGACGGCCGCGTTGGCGCGCGCGAGATAATTGGCCATGACGAGTGAGTGATTGGCCGTCAGGCCATAGCCGCCACCGTTCATGATCATCGGGGAACGGAGCGGGCCCAGGCTGGCTTCGAGCTCACGAATAATTTGCCGAACGCTGGCTTCCGCATTCTTGTCCTGCAGGACATGCGCAAAATCAAACTCGGCCGCGCGGAAGAAATGCACGAGCGCCCAGGCCGTACCTCTGGCCTCGAAAAAGATGTTGTCGGTCTTCCACCAGGATGTCCTCACGTTGACCGTGTCGGGTTGCGGGACAGAGGCCTCGGCTGCCGTTTCGCCGGCAAGATCCTCATTGATGCGGGTTCTCGCCACGCTGTTTCCCAGGCGCCGGGTCAGGCTGCCAAGGCGTTTTTCCACCTGGGACAACCATTCGCGCAGGTTGTCGGCACGTGCGTAAAACTGCGTGTCGGGGTCGCCGGCCACCAGGCGTTCGCGGTAGCGGGTAAAGGCCCTGATGCCGTCTTTGTATTCAGATTCTGTTGTTGGAAAGACCCATGAGTCATTGTCGTAGAAGAAGCTGGGGGTGCCATCGGCTACATCCGGATCTTCTTTCGACTGCGACTGGCTGCGCGTGTAGTCATCGCGCATCACACGCCCAAGGTCGCTCAACTGGTTGACGACCCCGAGTTCCCAGCTCGGGATGTTGTCGAGGAACACGAATGGCGGCAATTTGTCGTTCGTCAGATAGCCTGCATTCTTGTCCAGCAATGTTTCGGCGACGCGAATCAGGGTATCGACAGTGGAGTAGCCGACAATCGCCGACTCGGTCTCCGCCGAACGGTTTACCCAGAAGGTGTCAGGCTCGCGGGATGCCCAGATACCGATGACAATCATCAAGAGAAGAATCGCACCCACAGTCCATGCAGTGATCTTGGTCCACTTGCCCGTAGACACTATATTGGCGGCTGATCGTTCCATCGCTCTCGGTTCCTTTAGACGGATAAGCAGTTTACCAGTTCCGGCAATATCTCCCCGGAGTTTCCGGCCAGTGAAAAATCGAAACTTGCAGCATTCATAGTGGGGTTGGGATTGATCTCTGCAACCTCTGCGCCATTCTGTTTCGCGAGGTCGGCAAGGCCCGCAGCAGGGTAGACGAGCGAGGATGTGCCGATTGAAAGAAAGACGTCACAATCGGCCGCCGCCGCACACGATTCGTTGAGCGCCTGTTCAGGAATGGCTTCGCCAAACCACACCACGCCGGGGCGCAGGTTGCTGCCGCATTCCGAGCATGTCGGTACCGCAGTCCCGTCATCGCCGGCCTGCAGGCTGCCGTCGGCAAAGCAGCGGTCCTCGAAAATGTTGCCGTGGAACTCGATGACGTTCTTGCTGCCGGCACGCTGGTGCAGGTTATCCACATTTTGAGTGACGAGGGTGAGGCGTGACACCCGATCCGACAGCTCCGCGATGGCCAGGTGGCCCGGATTGGGCTGTGCCTCTGCGACCAGCTCGCGCCGCCAGCGATACCAGCGCCAGATCAACACAGGGTCGGCAAGAAACGCCTCGGGCGTCGCAAGCTCTTCTGGCCGGTACTTTGACCAGAGCCCGTCCTGGGCCTCGCGAAAGGTCGGCACGCCGCTTTCGGCGGAGACGCCGGCGCCCGTGAGCACACAAACATGACGCGCATCCCGGAGCGCTGCGATGAGTGCGTCCGGGATGTCGCTGTTGCTTGCCATGTCTACGCGGCGAGTTGTCGCAGCACGTAGTGGAGGATCCCGCCGTTCTCGAAGTAGTCACGTTCCTTCGGCGTATCGATGCGCACCAGTGCCTCGAACGTCGTGGTGTGGCCGCCCGGGGCGGTCGCCGTCACCCTCACGGTTTTTGCATTCGGATCGGTCTGGCCCTTGATGTCGAACGTTTCCTTACCGGTCAGTTCGAGGCTCACTGCGTCCTGGCCTTCCAGGAACTGCAGTGGCAACACACCCATGCCGATCAGGTTGGAACGGTGAATGCGCTCAAAGCTCTTGGCGATGACCGCTTTGACGCCCAGCAATAACGTGCCTTTGGCGGCCCAGTCTCGTGACGAGCCCGTGCCGTACTCGCTGCCAGCGAGTACGACGAGCGGTGTGCCTTCGTCCTTGTACTTCATGGCAGCGTCAAAGATCGACATCTGTTCGCCGCTCGGCTGGTGACAGGTCCAGCCACCCTCGGTACCGGGTGCGAGCTGATTGCGCAGCCGAATGTTGGCGAACGTACCGCGCATCATGACTTCATGATTACCGCGGCGAGACCCAAAGGAGTTGAAGTCGGATGGCTTGACGCCGTTGGCTTCGAGGTACTGCGCAGCGGGGCCGTCCTTGGCAATCGCACCGGCCGGCGAGATATGGTCGGTCGTTACGGAGTCGCCGAGCAACGCGAGAACGCGCGCGCCCGAGAGATCGGTAACCGGCTCGGGCTGATTGGTCATGCCTTCGAAGTAGGGCGGGTTGCGCACGTAGGTCGAATCAGCCTCCCACTCGTAGATATTGCCCGTCGAGGAATCGATGCGTTTCCAGTTGTCGTCGCCCTCGAAAACCTTGCCGTAACTTGCCTTGAACATGTCCGAATTAATACTCGCGCCAACGACATCGGAGATTTCCTGTTGCGACGGCCAGACGTCCTTGAGGTAGACGTCATTGCCGTCCTGGTCCTGCCCAAGCGGGTCGTTGTACAGGTCGACGTTCATGTTGCCGGCGAGGGCGTAGGCAACCACCAGCGGCGGCGAGGCCAGGAAGTTGTGCTGCACGAGTGCATGGATGCGGCCTTCGAAGTTACGGTTGCCCGACAGCACGGCCGCGCCGACGATTTTGGCGCTCGTGACGGCGTTCGCAATCTCCGGCTTCAATGGTCCGGAGTTACCGATGCAGGTGGTACAGCCGTAGCCGACCGTGTAAAACCCGACTGCTTCGAGATCGTCGAGGAGTTTGGCTTTCTCAAGGTAATCCGACACGACGCGTGAGCCCGGCGCGAGACTGGTCTTGACCCAGGGCTGTGCCTTGAGTCCTTTCGCGGCGGCGTTGCGTGCGAGCAGGCCGGCGGCAACCATGACGGCCGGATTCGACGTGTTGGTGCAACTCGTGATTGCGGCGATCAGGATCGAGCCGTCGTGGATGTCGACGTCCTTGCCATCAAGGTTGGCGACACCGGTGCCGCCACCGTCGCGCTTGGCAATCGTGTCGGCGAGAATCTTCTCGTACGACGAGGCGGCAGCGCTTAGCGCAATTCGGTCCTGCGGGCGCTTGGGTCCTGCGATGCTCGGCTCGACGTCGCCAAGGTCGAGTTCGAGAATATCCGTGTACAGTGCATCGGGCTGCCCGTCTTCACGCCACATGCCCTGTTCGCGGGCGTATGCCTCGACGAGTTCGCACTGCGCGTCATCCCGTCCGGAGAGTTTCATGTAGCGGATCGTCTCGCCGTCGATCGGGAAAATGCCGCAGGTCGAGCCGAATTCCGGCGCCATGTTGCCGAGCGTCGCGCGATCGGCAAGCGGCATTTCCGCGAGACCGTCGCCGAAGAACTCGACGAATTTGCCGACGACACCCTTGTTGCGCAGCATCTCGGTGCATGTCAGTACGAGGTCGGTGGCCGTCGTGCCTTCTCTTAGCTTACCGCTGAGTTTGAAGCCGATGACATGCGGGATCAGCATCGTGATCGGTTGGCCGAGCATGGCCGCTTCTGCCTCGATGCCGCCGACACCCCAGCCAAGGACGCCGAGTCCGTTGATCATGGTCGTGTGACTATCCGTTCCAACAACGGTATCCGGATAGGCTCTTCTACTGCCTTCCTTCTCAACATCAAAGACAACCCTGGACAAATACTCAAGATTGACTTGGTGCACGATGCCGGTGTTCGGCGGCACCACCGCGAAGTTGTCGAACGCCTGCTGGCCCCACTTCAGGAACTGGTAGCGTTCCTTGTTGCGCTGGAATTCGATCTTCGTATTGAGATCGAGCGAGTTGGCGGCGCCGTAGTGGTCGATTTGCACCGAGTGATCGATGACCAGTTCCGCCGGCGAGAGTGGATTGATGTCGTCAGCGGAGCCTCCCAGCTTCACGACCGCATCGCGCATGGCGGCGAGGTCGACGACGGCCGGTACTCCCGTGAAGTCCTGCAGCACAACGCGCGCCGGTGTAAAGGAGATTTCCGTGCTCGGCGCAGCCTTCGGGTCCCAGTTGGCGAGCGCCAGGATGTCGGTGCGAGTCACGTCGCGGCCGTCTTCGTGGCGAAGCAGGTTCTCCAACAGAACCTTGAGGGAATACGGGAGGCGGTCTACATGGCCTTCCTTGACTGCGTCGAGACGATAAATATCAAAGTCGTTACCGCCGACCGTGAGCTTGGAACGTGCGCCGAAGCTGTCCGTCATCTTGTGTTCTCCGGGTTTTTCAGTCTGTTGCGTGTTTGTTTCTTGGAAACGGCCAGCCGGCCGTGGGGGTGCGCATTATAACGAAAGGGATGCGGCAGCGCTTACCCCAATTTGTCGATAACTGCGCCGCCGAGGCATAGACTTTCGTCGTAAAAAACGACGAACTGGCCCGGGGCGACCGCCTTTTGCGGCGTGTCAAAACGCACGTCGAGCCGAGCGCCATCGAGGGCCGTTACGACGCAGTCCTGATCCGGCTGGCGATAGCGGACCTTGGCCTTGCAGCGCAATCCCTGCGGAAGGCCCGTCGGCGCCTCACCGATCCAGCTCGCATCCGTCGCGGCCAGGCCGGCCGAGAACAGCATCTCGTGTTCTCCCTGTGCAACGATCAGGGCGTTGTCTTCAGGATCTTTACCCACGACGTACCAGGGTTCTCCGCCATGATCGCGATGTCCGCCGATCATGAGTCCCTGCCGCTGGCCGAGCGTGTAGTACATGAGTCCCTGGTGCTCGCCCATGACTTCGCCCTCGGGCGTGCGCATCGGGCCGGGGTTGGCCGGGATGTAAGTGCTCAGGAACTCCCGAAACGGCCGTTCGCCGATAAAGCAAATTCCCGTGGAGTCCTTCTTGTCATGAATGGCCAGGCCGCGCTCGCGCGCGATGCGGCGCACGTCGCCCTTCACGAGCTCACCCAGCGGAAACACGGTCTCGGCCAGGGCCTCGGCAGTCACGGCGTGCAGGAAGTAGCTCTGGTCCTTGTCGGGGTCCTTACCCTTGAACAAGGCGCCATGACCGTTAACGATGCCGGAGCGAGCGTAGTGGCCCGTCGCCAGCAGGTCGCCGCCCAGCCGTTTCGCATAGTCACGAAACACGCCGAACTTGATCTCCCGGTTACAGAGTACATCGGGATTCGGCGTGCGGCCCTTGCGGTACTCGTCGAGAAAGTACTCGAACACCTGGTCGCGGTACTGTCGGGAAAAGTTCGCGTGATGCAACGGGATATCAAGCTGCTCACAAACCTTGCGAGCGTCCTGCAGATCGTCAGCTGCGGTGCAATAGCCATCGTCGTCCTCCCAGTTGGTCATGTGCAGGGCGTGGACGTCGTAGCCTTCATCTTTCAGGAGCAGTGCGGCGACAGCCGAATCAACGCCGCCCGAAAGGCCCAGGATTACGCGCTTGGTCATAGCGCGCGGATTCTATCACCGTCCGCGGCTTAAACGAGATCGGCGGACGCGAGAATGCGGTGCACGTTTTGCTGCAATGGCAGCATGCCGGTGAGCAGGGCGTCCGACTGACGATAGCCTGCAACGTAGTCGTGAACGCATCGCAGGACGGCAGGTGAACGCAAGACGGACTGGCGATCTTCAAGGTCCTGCAGCGTCATCCAGTGACGTGCCAGGATGCCGTGGTCGAGCGGCAGAGACTCATCGCAGTCGATAAAGCGCGCGGCGTAAATGACCCGCAGGAACTGCTGCCGGGTTTGCGGGTGAATCCAGAGGTAGACGCCGACGAGGTCGGCACAGGATATGGTGCAACCGGTTTCTTCGAGCGTCTCACGTTCAACCGCTTCTTCGGGAGACTCGCCGGCCTCGATGTGGCCGCCGGGCTGGGTGAATACGCGCTGTCCCATGGCCGTCTCTTCAACAATCAGGTACTTGCCATCGTGCTCCACAACAGCAGCGACTGTCAGATCGGTTGGATACATTGGCTCCCCAGGCAGGTTGTTGTTATATGCCGAGCTGTCGAAATTCGACTTCGACTTCGCTGGCGGCCCAGATTTCGTCAAACATCTTTCCGTAGAGTTTCGCAACAGAAGGTTCGTGCGTGTCCGCAATGCCTTCCCAGCGCGGGGCCTGCAGTCGATAGACGAGAGCCGTCTCGTCGGCGATGCAAAATGCCTCAGCGTGCGTTCGCAGATCTTCGCGGACATGCCGAAATTCGATGTAGGTGTTGAGCCGGCGACCGAGATGCACCAGATTATTGCCGTTCTTAACGGCCCGTGAAGGGTCCGCGATCAGTACTCGAATGCGCGCATAGGTCTGCGACAGAACCAGGCGCTTGATGATCTCGAGGAACTCCGGATCGTCGTAGATGCCGGGCTCGAGGTCGTGTGTGAAGATCGAAACCTTGCGGCTCGCTTCGCGGGCAACCTCGATCGCAGCTTCGCGCATTTCTTCGCGCGTCGAGATGACCCAGCGTTTCCCTTTTTGCCGTGCCTGTTCCATAGGCTGAACATATTACCGTTGACGCCGCATACGCTTTGCCAACTGCGTCACGTTTTGGCCCATCTTTCCCAGTTGCAAGTCATTCGCATCCCGCGCCAATTCTGCTCTGCAGACCGAATGATCCGATTGTCCCGGACGCCCGACGGCTCACATATGGTCACTAATTCTCAGGTAGATCGAATGCGCCCATTTTCAGCATCCATGCAACACACGCCCTGGCGGCTGCATCGGCAATCAGTGCGCCATCCAGCACGCGTGACGCACACATCGACCGCAGCCAGTCGGCGTCTTCGGTTGATCGCGGCCGCTGCACCCCGTTCACGTACACACTGTGGTCATCCCACGCGATGCATGCCATGCCGTGAACGCTGAGCTCTCCGCGCTGGACCAGTGTGTCGACGAGTTCGAGGGCTTCGTCATCATCAGCACCCTCCGGTGTGATCCAGTCCTTGGTTCGGGTGGCGTAACAACCCAGTGCTATCGCGACATCCGTGGCATCGAGATCGTCGCCGACCAGGTCCAGCGCTCTTTTCCTGGCCTCGGGCGCTATGTATCCCGGTACAGCTTCGACGGCCAGCAGGTCGGGATCGCGGTAGAACGGATCGTGTTGCCCGATATCGGGAAGTCCGATGAGCAAGTCGGATAGCTGCGGTGCACGCATGCCAATGGAGTAGGTCATGCAGGCGCGCGTCGCGGTTCCCCAGTGCGCGACTCCGGGCGGCAGGTACAGCACATCTCCTTCGGCGACCCCGTGCGTGTTCCCGGTGAACTTGCCGATGAGGGCAAGATCGTCACTCGCGTTCGGGTCGTCTGCGATGTCATCTGTTGTGACGTGCCACTCGCGCAGGCCGATGCCCTGGCATAGAAATACATCGTAGTTGTCACGATGCGGTCCGACGCCGCCGCCGGGCGCCGCAAAACTCACCATGAGATCGTCAATGCGCCAATCCGGAACAAACGGTACATGGTCGAACAGCTTGCGCATTGCCGGCACGTGTTTCTCGACATCGTGAACGAGCAGGGTCCAGTCGCGTGCGGGCAGGGCGGCGAGGTAGGCGGTGTCGAAGGGGCCGGTTTCTGCACGGTACCTAACGCGCTCTCCTGAGCGCTGCGTGAACACGAGTCGCGATTCGACGTCGTCGAGCGTGGCTAGCCAGGCAAGTTCATTACGCGTGATGGCCGGGCGAATACGCGGCAGCGCGGCCGGCATGAACAGCGGTTCTTTCTGCCAAAAGCGTTCCAGAAACCGCGCGGCGCTCAGCCTGCCGGGAAGCTTCAGCATTGTGCCGACATCAGGCCGCGAGCTTCAGATGTCCCGGGCCTGCCGGTCAGCAAGGCCAATGTACGTCTCGGGCGTCAGCTCCAGCAGACGTGCTTTCTCAGCCTCCGGTATATCCAGCGTGCCGATAAACTCGAGCAGGATCTCCTTGTTGACCGCCTGGCCGCGGGTCAGCGCCTTGAGCTTCTCGTAGGGGTTCTCAATGCCGTAACGTCGCATGACTGTCTGCACGGCTTCGGCCAGTACTTCCCAGGCCTCGGAAACATCTGCGTGGATTGCCTCCTTGTTGACCGTGAGTTTTCCCACGCCCTTCTGCAGCGACTGCAGTGCGATCACGAGGTACCCGGTGGCTACACCGAGATTTCGCTGCACCGTGGAATCCGTCAGATCGCGCTGCCAGCGCGATACCGGCAGCTTCTCGGCGAAAAAAGCCAGCAGCGCATTGGCCATACCGAGATTGCCCTCGGCGTTCTCGAAGTCAATCGGGTTCACCTTGTGCGGCATGGTCGAAGAGCCGACTTCGTCCTTTGCTACTCTCTGCTTGAAGTAGCCGAGGGAAATGTACCCCCAGACATCGCGGGCGAAATCGATCAGCACCGTGTTATAGCGGATCAGTGCGTGACAATACTCGGCGGTCCAGTCATGCGGTTCGATCTGGGTCGTGTAGGGGTTGGGGTGCAAGCCCAGCGATTCGATGAAACGGTGGCTGATAGCCGGCCAGTCGGCGTCCGGATAGGCGACAACGTGTGCGTTGTAGTTGCCGACGGCGCCGTTGAATTTGCCGAGAATCTTCACGCCGGCCAGCTGTGTTTCGCAGCGTTCGAGACGCGCGACCACGTTCGCGAGTTCCTTGCCGAGCGTCGTGGGGCTCGCAGTCTGTCCGTGGGTGCGCGACAACATCGGCAGGCCCGAATGTTCCCGCGCCATGCCAGTGAGCTTGTTGCGCAGCTGCCGCATTTGCGGGCCAAGGACATCACTACGCGCAGCACGCAGCATGAGGGCATAAGACAGGTTGTTGATGTCTTCGGACGTGCACGAGAAATGCAGGAAGTCCTTCAGCGGCTGCGTCTCGGGTCCGTCCCCCAGTTTTTCGCGAATGAAATACTCAACCGCCTTGACGTCGTGATTGGTCGTCGCCTCGATATCCTTGACGCGTTCGGCGTCGTCGAGCGAAAAGTCGTCGACAATACTGTTGAGCAGGCTCTTCATGACCGAGGAGGGCGGACTCAATTCCCCGACGTCCGCCTCATCGGCCAGGCACTGCAGCCAGCGGATTTCCACCAGCACACGGTGGCGAATCAGGCCATATTCGCTGAAGATGTCGCGGAGGCCGTTGACCTTGTCGGCGTAGCGGCCGTCGGCCGGAGAGAGGGCTCGCAGAGTTGAGACTTTCATGTTCGGGAAACCAGTGTAGACTTGCGCGCGCAATGCGCGAATCATACACGTTTTCCGATCATTTTAAGGTGTGCAGCTGGCATGAACGACAAGGCATTTCGAATTGAAAAAGACAGCATGGGTGAACTTGAGGTTCCGGAAGATGCGCTGTGGGGTGCGCAAACACAGCGCGCCGTCAATAACTTCCCGATTTCGGGCCTGGCGATGCCGCGCCAGTTCATCGCCGCCCTGGGCCTGGTCAAGTGGGCGGCAGCGGGGGCCAATGCCGAACTCGGGCTGATCAAGAGCGACGTCGCGATCGCCATCCAGACGGCCTCGCTCGCCGTCGCGACCGGTGAGTACGACGCGCATTTCCCGATTGACGTATTCCAGACCGGCTCCGGGACGAGTTCCAACATGAATGCGAACGAAGTCATTTCGCATGTCGCGACCGAGGCGCTGGGCGCCAACGTGCACCCGAATGACCACGTCAACATGAGCCAGAGCAGCAACGACGTCATTCCCACGTGTGTGCATGTCAGTGCCGCGCTGGCTATTCACGAAAAGCTGCTGCCGGCGTTGGGCCATCTGTCCGCCGCGCTCGAGGCCAAGGCCGAGGAAACGCGCGACATCGTCAAGACCGGCCGCACTCATCTCATGGACGCCATGCCCGTGACGCTGGGGCAGGAAATCGACGCCTGGCGGTCTCAGATCGATCACGGCGTCGAGAGACTCAACGACACGATGAAACGCCTGACGGCGCTGGCGCAGGGCGGTACCGCGGTAGGAACGGGCATCAACGCGCATCCGAAATTCGGCGGCAAAGTGGCCGTGCTGCTCAAGGAGCGGACCGGCGTAGCGTTTCACGCGGCCGACAACCTGTTCGAGTCCCTGAGCTGCCAGGATGCGGCTGTCGAGACGTCCGGCCAGTTGCGGGCGCTGGCGGTCAGCCTGACCAAGATCGCGAACGATCTGCGCTGGATGAATTCGGGCCCGCTGGCAGGCTTCGGCGAGATTGCGCTGCCGGCATTGCAGCCCGGTTCGAGCATCATGCCGGGCAAGGTCAATCCCGTGATTCCCGAGGCCGTTGCCATGGTCGCCGCACAGGTGATCGGTAACGATGCCACGATCATGATGGGCGGCCAGTCGGGGAACTTCCAGCTCAACGTCATGCTGCCGGTCGTGGCCTACAACCTGCTGCAGAGCATCGAAATCCTCGCCAATGTGAGCGTCGTGCTTGCCGACAAGGCCATCGCAGGCTTCACGGTCAACGAGGAAAACATTCATCGCGCGCTCGGCCGCAATCCGATCCTGGTGACCGCACTAAACCCGGTCATTGGCTATGAACTCGGTGCTGCGGTGGCGAAAAAAGCCTACGCGGAAGGTCGCGCCGTCAAGGATGTCGCCAGGGAAATGACCGACCTCACGGATGAAGAGCTGGACCGCTTGCTGGATCCGGCCGCGTTGACCGAGGGTGGTATCAAGCATTGACCGGCCCGCCGGATGATGCGCTGACAGTCAGTGGGCTGCGGGCGCGGTTTGCAAACACGCAGCTGCCCGAGGATCCGCTCGACGTCGTGATGCCACCGGGTCTGAGTCGCTGGCCCCACCGCATGCAGGAGAAGCTCGAGGGTCCGCTCAAGCCGGCCGGCGTCCTGGTGCCCCTGATGCAGCGGCAGGAGGGCCTGTCGATACTGCTGACCCAGCGGGCGGCACACCTCAAGCACCATGCGGGCCAGGTCAGTTTTCCGGGCGGCCGCATGGAACCACACGACAGCGACGTGCAGGCGGCAGCCCTGCGGGAAACGCACGAGGAAGTGGGTATCGAGCCGCAGCGTGTGGATGTGATCGGATACCTGCGGACCATGCCCACCATCACGGGATTCGCCGTGACGCCCGTCATTGGGCTCATCGGGGATGGGGCGGACCTGGTGGTCGACCGCACCGAGGTGGAATACGCCTTCGAAGTGCCGCTGGCCCACGTGCTCAACGAGCGCAATGACCAGCTCGTCGATCGGGAATACGAGGGTCGCAAGTTCTCGATGATTGAGTTTCACTACGGCGGTGAGCGTATCTGGGGTGCGACGGCATACATGCTCGTGGCATTCAGAAGATTCCTTTTAAATAAGTAAGTTATGAACGGTATCGAGAAATTACTTGAGGTAATGCGATCGCTTCGCGACCCGGATACCGGCTGCCCGTGGGACGTGGCACAGGATTTCTCGACGATCGCGCCGTATACCATCGAGGAAGCCTATGAAGTCGCGGACGCGATTGAGCGCGAGGATTTCGACGAACTGCGGTCGGAGCTTGGAGATCTGCTGTTCCAGGTGGTTTTTTACGCCCAGATGGCCAGTGAGCGGGGCTATTTCGACTTTGAAGACGTCGCACAGGGTATCGCCGAGAAGCTTACGCGACGCCATCCTCATGTCTTCGGTTCGGCCGAAGAAAGGGCTGTCGGGCAGGTTGACGGCAGCTGGGAAGCGATCAAGGAGCGGGAGCGGACCGACAGCGGCGATGAGAGTGCGTTGGCGGGCGTGGCGAAAGGCTTGCCGGCCCTGAAAAGGGCGCAGAAGCTGGGCAAGCGCGCGTCCCGCGTAGGCTTCGACTGGCCCGACACTGCTGGGGTGAACGAGAAGATTCATGAGGAGCTCGACGAGCTCGATGCAGCGGTCGGAACGCGGGATGCCGGCCGCATCGAGGATGAAATGGGCGACGTCCTGTTCGCCGTGGTGAACCTCGCGCGACACCTCGATATTGACCCCGAAAAAGCGCTGACAGGCTCCAACTACAAGTTTGAACAGCGTTTCCAGGCGATGGAGGCCGATTTGGGGGCAGCCGGGCTCGACATTCGGAAACTGAGCCTTGAGGAGCTCGACCAGCACTGGCGCAAGGCCAAGCAGCGCGTCGGCTGACGTTCAGCCTCGGTTCATTGCCGTGGTTCTATTCTTGTCCCCAAGCTGGCAAAAGGCCGGTGTTCAGCAACGAAGGACAGGATCATGAACGCAACAAAACGTATCGCTTCAATCGCCCTTATCGCGATGCTGTTTGGCAGCACCGCGTGGGCAGACGATGACTACCGCAATGGTCGTGCGCAGTACGACTATGCCAAGGTGATTTCGGCTGAGCCGATCATCAATTACGTTACGGTGAAAACGCCCGTGCGCGAGTGCTGGGAAGAAATGCAGTACTACACGGTCGATCGCAATGCCGGTCATCGGGGTGGCAGCACCCTGTTGGGCGCCATCATCGGTGGCGTCGTGGGTCACCAGATTGGCAGCGGCCGCGGCAATGACGCGGCAACTATTGCCGGCACCATGATCGGCGCCGCAATCGGCAACGAGTCGGCACGGCAACGTCATGGCACAGACGTTGAACAGCATGGGCGGCCGGTCGAGCGCTGCGAGACACGATACCGCTCGCACCAGGAAGAGCGTATCGACGGTTACCGGGTGCTGTACCGCTATCACGGCCAGAAATACGTCACCGAGATGCCGTACGATCCGGGCAACAGGATTCGTGTACGCGTCGACGTGCGCCCGGCCAGGTAACACGGGCAGATCCGAGGGAATCGATGTGACACGCTTCATTGCAATCAGTCAGCGGCCGTACCACACTTGGTGCATGCGTATGGCACTGACACTTATGCTGTTGGCCGCGGCGGCGGTATTGCCGTCGCCGGCCGGTGCTTTCGATCTCGAAGAGACGTTGAAAGCCGGGCATGTGCAGTACGCAGGCCAGCCGCTGATGATGATTGCCCAGAATGACGGCATGTCGCTGTCGCAGGCGACCTCGGAAGTACGGCGCCGTCTCGGGCCTGGTGATCGGATCATCAGCGCCGAGACTCGCGTTCAGGGCGGACGCGAAGTGCACATCATCAAAGTTCTCACCAAGGACCAGAAGGTCAAGACTCACCGGTTCAACGGCCGCCGCCGCTAGACTAGCCGAGATCGTAGGAAGGAGCAGGGAACATGCGATTGCTGGTAATCGAAGATGACGCGACCTTACGCGAATCATTGTCACGGAAACTGACCGAGGGCGGTTTCGCCGTCGAGCAGGCTGCTGACGGTAAAGAAGGCTTGTATTTTGCGAGCGAGTACCCGATCGATCTCGCGATTATTGATCTCGGCCTGCCCGAGGTTTCCGGCCTCGATATCATCAAACAGGTGCGGGCGGACGGGCATTCCTACCCGATCCTGATCCTGACCGCACGCGACCGCTGGGAAGACAAGGTTGATGGATTGAGTGCGGGCGCCGATGACTACGTCGTCAAGCCATTTCACTTTGAAGAAGTCAGCGCACGCGTGAATGCGTTGCTGAGACGCAGCGGCGGCTGGGCATCGTCGGTTCTCACCGCAGGTCCCGTCACGCTCGACATGTCCAGGCAGGAGGTCTCGGTGAACGAGACGGCGATAGACCTGACCAGCTTCGAGTACAAGATCATCGAGTACCTGATGATGCGTGCCGGAAAAGTGATCTCGAAGGCCGAGCTCACGGATCGCCTGTACGATCAGGACTTCGAGCGCGACAGCAATGTCATCGAGGTTTTCATCGGTCGCCTCCGCAAGAAGCTCGACCCGGATAACACCATCAAGCCCATTGAGACGCTACGAGGGCGCGGCTATCGCTTCGCGCTGGAGCGAAATCAGGTCGACTGAGCCCTGAATGAATTCTCTTAGCAGCCGACTCCTGGTATCTGTCAGCGTCCTGCTCCTGTTCTTTTTTGGCGCCACCATTGTCGTCCTCGATCGGGCGTTCACGGAAGCCGGTGAACAGGCGAGGCAGGATATCCTGGATGGGCATATCATCGCCCTGTTGGCCGCGGCGGAGCCTGATGACTATGGCAAGCTGGTCATGCCCGAGCGGCTGCGCGAACCACGTTTCCAACGCATAGACTCGGGTCTCTACGCCGAGTTGCGGCATTTCGACGGACCGCTGGTCTGGCGTTCGCGCTCTGCGCTCGGCCTCGACATTCCGGAAGGTACGAGGCCCATGCTCGGCAGCCAGATTTTTGCGCGGGAATTCCTCGCCGACGGTACGCCACTCCTGACGCTGAGTCTCGCCGTCGACTGGGAGACCGAGGACGGCGCATCCCAGCCCTACGTGTTCAAGGTGGCCGAAAGCCTCGACGGCTTCAACGCGCAGGTCGCCGAGTTTCGCGGCCAGTTGTTCAGCTGGTTTGCGGCCGTGGCCCTGACCATGGTGCTGGCTTTCTCACTGTTGTTGAGGGGGCTTCTCAGGCCGCTGCGACAAATCGAGAAAGAGATTACCGAAATCGAAGAGGGCGATCGCGTGTCGCTCTCGGGTGAGTTCCCGACCGAGCTCACGGGCGTCGCGCGCAACCTGAATCTCCTGATTGACAGTGAGCGCGCGCGGTCAGACCGCTACCGGTACACGCTCGACAACCTGGCACACAGTCTGAAAACGCCCCTCGCAGCCATGCGGGCGCTCTTGAACGATCGGCACGGCGACGACTTCGACGCCCGCTACAACGAGCAGATCGATCGCATGGACGAAATCGTTCGCTACCAGCTCCGCAAACCTGCGGCGGCCGCTTCGGAAAAGCTGGTCCTGGTGCCGGTGTCGGTTGCGACGGAAGTGACGCGGCTCATCGCGGGCATGCGCAAGGTGTATCACGACAAGAACCCGGATTTCGACGTACGTGTCGAGGAAGGCATGCAGTTTCGCGGCGATACCGGCGACTTTCTCGAACTCGCGGGCAACCTGCTCGACAACGCGTGCAAGTGGTGTGAGCGCAAGGTCCGGATTGTCGTGGTCCCGTCGACAGGCGCATCGGCGGTCGCCAGCGGCATGGTCCTCTCGGTGGCAGATGATGGTCCGGGAATTCCACAGGATGCGGCAGATGCGCTGTTGCAGCGTGGCATGCGGCTCGATGAATCGACGCCGGGCCATGGCATCGGGCTGGCCGTGGTCAAAGACATTGCCCGCTCGTATGGCGGGCAACTGTCGATTCATACCTCGGATCTGGGCGGTGCCGAGATCACCGTCTCTATTCCGCCCGTTTCGTCGGGCTGATTGCCGACAGCGAGGTCAGTCGCGCTTACTCGCGGACTTGGCCAGCTGCAGCAACGGCTCCATGAGGTCCAGTGGCAGCGGGAATATGATGGTGTTCGTTTTCTCGCTCGAGATTTCCTTGAGGGTCTGCAGGTAGCGCAGCTGCAGTGCCAGTTTTTCCTTGGCGAGCATGTGCGCCGCTTCGGCCAGCGTCGCGGCGGCCTGCTTCTCGCCTTCAGCGTTGATGACCTTGGCGCGCCGGGCCCGTTCCGCTTCGGCCTGCTGGGCGATCGCCCGGATCATGCTTTCGTCGAGATCGACGTGCTTGATTTCGACGTTGGCGACCTTGATACCCCAGTTGTCCGTGCGTTGGTCCAGGAGGGTCTGGATATCGTCGTTGAGCTTGTCGCGCTCGGCGAGCATGTCGTCGAGTTCGTGCTGACCCAGCACGGAGCGCAGCGTCGTCTGCGACAGCTGGCTCGTCGCTTCGAAGAAATTCTCGACGCGAATAATGGCTTTCTCCGGATCCACGACCCGGAAGTAGATGACCGCATTAACCTTGACCGACACGTTGTCCCGGGAAATGACATCCTGCGTGGGGACGTCGAGAACCAGGACGCGCAGATCGACACGCGTCATCTTTTGCAGGCCGGGGATCAGGATGATGAGTCCGGGCCCCTTGACCGTCTGGAAGCGCCCGAGGAAGAAGACGACACCGCGTTCGTACTCCTTCAGGATCTTGATCATCTGGGACAGGACGAGGATAGCCGCTACCCCGATAATTGCGTAGGAAATGAGAGGCATTGCAGGCTCCTAAATCAGTGTCAGGCTATTTGCGTGTTGGTGTGTCGGGCGACTCTGCCCGTTGCACGTCGAGAGTGAGCCCATCGAGCCTGGTTACGATGAGCTTCTCGTCCTTGGTAACCGGTTCCGCGCTTCTCGCGTGCCAGGCTTCGCCTTCGAGCCAGACCTTGCCGGTCGTTGCGAAGTCTTCCACGGCAATCGCGGTCGCGCCCACAATGGACTCCCGTCCGGAGACGGCGCCGCGCCGTCGCAACCGGAGCAGGTAGCCGACGAGCCAGATCAGCACGACACCGAAAA
The DNA here is from genome assembly GCA_945787845.1 of uncultured Woeseiaceae bacterium. Taxonomy (GTDB): domain Bacteria; phylum Pseudomonadota; class Gammaproteobacteria; order Steroidobacterales; family Woeseiaceae; genus UBA1847. The sequence continues at coordinate 308,981 of CALZJH010000002.1, forward strand.
CGACACCGAGCCCGGTGACGAATACGTAGGAGATGCCGAAGCCCGGCACGCCACTGTCGAACATGATGATGGCTCCAAATATGAAGGCCGTAATGCCCCCGAGGCCGAGGGCCCCGAAACTGGGCGCATAGGCCTCGGCCACGATCAGGCCTACGCCAATAATGATGAGGGCGAGGCCGGCATAGTTAACAGGAATTACCTGCAATGCGTAGGCCGCGAGCAACAGGCAAATGGCGCCAACGACGCCGGGCACGATTGCGCCTGGATTCCACCCTTCATACATGAGTCCATACAGCCCGATCAGGCCCAGCAACAGGACGATTTCGGGGTTGGATATGACGGTCAACAGGCGGATGCGCCAGTTGGGTTCGAAGACGTCAATACGGGTCACCGCGGTTGAGAGCGTGCGGGATTCCCCGGCAATTTCGACGCTGTATTCGTCGAGAGCTTCGAGCAGCGCGGCACGGTCGGACGCGACGAACTCGATGACATTTTGCTCGAGCGCCTCGGCTGCCGTCAGGGTCGCCGCCTCGGTCACGGCAGACTCCGCCCAGTCGGCATTTCGGCCGTGGCGTTCAGCGAGGCTGCGAATGTAGGAAATCGCATCGTTCATGACCTTGCGGTCCGACGCCGGGGCCGCAGGTTCATCCTCGCCTTCGGCAGGTGGGCCCGAGTCGATCAGTGGCAAGGGCGTCGCCGCGCCGAGATGCGTGGTCGGTGTCATCGCCGCAATGTGACTGGCGAGCAGAATGTAGGTACCGGCACTGTCGGCCCGTGCGCCGGCCGGTGTCACGTAAACAGCGACCGGGACGGTGGATGCCAGTATGCGCTGCACGATCTCGCGCATCGGCTTCATGAGCCCACCGGGTGTGTCCATATTAATGATGACCAGCTCGGCACCGATTTCCTCAGCGTGGTCAATGCCGCTGATGAGATAGTCCGAGGTCGCGACGCCGATGGCGCCGTCGATTTCGATCTCGACAATGATTGACTCGGCCGCAGCTGGCGACGCACTCCAGGAAAGCACCAGGAGTGCTGATAGCCATGCCGGCAAACGAAAGATCCGGCGACATGGGTGGCCACGAACTTCCATAGCCCTATTTTACCAGCCTCTGGCGCAATAGACATTGCGTCAATACCGGATTGCGCCGCGGATCTTCGAAGGGTGCTTTCATTGGCGTGGCTCTTTCCCTTTATAGTGGTTTCCCGTAGGTTGTGGTCGCTACAGAGGCAGCCGGCAAGCAGATGTCACATGCATATTCGATTCATTACTACAGGCGGGACGATCGACAAGATCTATTTCGACGCGCTGAGCCAGTTCGAGGTGGGCGAGTCGCAGATGGAACACATCCTGCGTGAAGGGCTGGTCCAGATCGACTATGACATCGTACCGCTGATGAAAAAGGACAGCCTCGAGTTCCAGGAGGCGGATCGGAAGGTGCTGCGCGACTACATTGCGGCGGACGACGCCACGCATTACGTCGTCACGCATGGCACCGACACGATGCCCGAGACCGCCGAAACGCTAAGTGACCTTGAAGGGAAGACGATCGTCCTGACCGGCGCACTAACGCCGGCGCGCTTTCGCACGACCGATGCCATGTTCAATGTCGGTATGGCCGTTGCGGCCGTCCAGACCGCAAAGCCGGGCGTGTATATCGCGATGAGCGGCCAGGTGTTTGAAGCGGGCGCGGTTCGCAAAAACCGCGCCGAAAATCGCTTCGAGGCTATAGATCGAAATTGATGCCCTGGGCCAGCGGCAGGTCCTTGCCCCAGTTGATCGTGTTCGTCTGCCGGCGCATATAGGCCTTCCACGAATCCGAGCCGGCCTCGCGGCCACCGCCGGTTTCCTTTTCGCCGCCGAACGCACCGCCGATCTCCGCACCCGACGTGCCGATATTCACGTTGGCGATGCCACAGTCTGATCCGCCGTGAGACAGGAAGTACTCTGCGTTCTGCAGGTTGTCCGTGAAGATCGCCGATGACAGGCCCTGGACAACGCCGTTTTGCATGGCGATGGCGTCGTCGAGCGTATCGAACGGGATCAGGTATAGGATCGGGCCAAAAGTCTCGTGCTGGACGATGTCCCAGTCGTTCCGAACCACGGCGATAGCGGGGGTGATGAAGTTGCCCGGCCCGTCGATGCGCTCGCCACCGCACAAAATTTCCCCACCGGCTTTGCGGACAGCTTCGCACGCTGCTTCGACAGTCCTTACCGCTGCCGCATTGATAAGCGGGCCCATCAGCGTGTCGGGGTCAAGTGGGTCGCCGATACGTACCTGGCCATAGGCTTTGACCAACGCATCCTTCACCTCGTCGAAGCGCGAGCGGTGCACGATGACACGGCGTGTCGACGTACAACGCTGTCCGGCTGTGCCGACCGCACCGAAGACGATAGACGGAATTGCAAGGTCGAGATTGGCATACTCATCCACGATGATGGCATTGTTGCCGCCCAGTTCGAGGAGGCATTTGCCCAGGCGATTAGCGAGTCGTTCACCGACGCCACGGCCGACCCAGGTCGAGCCCGTGAACGAAATCAGGTTGACGCGTTTGTCGTCGACAAAGCGCTCCGCGAGTTCATGCGAGCTCGGACTGCCGTTAATCAGGAAGAACACGGGCGGCAGGTCCATGCCCGCGAGTGCCTCGTTGATGATCTTCTGTACGGCTACCGCGCACAGTGCTGTGCTGTGCGACGGCTTCCAGATGTTGACGTTTCCGCATATCGCCGCGATGCAGGCATTCCACGCGTAAACAGCAACCGGAAAATTGAAAGCCGAGATCGTGCCGACGATGCCGAGCGGATGCCATTGCTCATACATGCGATGCTGCGGACGCTCAGAGTGCATCGTGCGGCCGTACATCATGCGTGACTGTCCAACGGCAAAATCGGCGATGTCGATCATCTCCTGGACCTCGCCGTCGCCCTCAGCCTTGATCTTGCCGTTCTCCAATGCCACCAGGCTGCCAAGCGCGTCTTTGTGCTTGCGCAGCGCATTGGCTATGTGGCGCACAGCCTCACCACGGACCGGGGCAGGTATATCGCGCCATACCAGAAACGACTCCTGCGCCTTTGCGATAACGTCCTCGTACTGCGCCATCGTCGTGCTTCGAACGCTTGCGATGAGCTCGTCCGTTGCCGGGTTGTGCGACTCGATCAGGGGTGCGGCAGCGTCGGCAGACGGCGTTGCGCCGAACCAGGTGCCATCGTTGACCGCTTCGAGGCCAAGTTGTTCAAGTACTGCTTGCATGGTCGTTTTCTCCTGCCCAAAGGGCCGTTGTGGCGCGCATTGTGCCAATGTCGGTCTGGACGGTCCATACCTGCCAGGAGGGCATTTCTAAGCTGTTGATTGCAGGAGAAACTTTTGTGGCTCGACAGGTCCCGTGGCATAGTCCGCGATAACAGCCCCGTGGATCCCCGGGGCATCCGATTTGAACGAATGAGAAAACCGTGAGCAGAACCATACCCAGGAACGACTGGCACCCGGCCAGCTGGCAGAGTTTTTCGGCCTCGCAGCAGGCTTCCTATCCCGACAAGGCGGCGCTGGAGCGGGCGGTTGCCGACCTGAGCCGCCTGCCACCGATTACGACATCCTGGGAGGTAGACGCCCTCAAGGAGCATATTGCCAAAGCGCAGCGCGGCGAAGCGTTCGTGCTGCAGGGCGGGGATTGTGCCGAGACCTTCGACGAGTGCACGTCGGAGAACATCGTCGACAAGCTCAAAATCCTGCTGCAGATGAGCCTCGTGATGATCTACGGGCTCAAGAAGCCGGTGATCCGCGTCGGGCGCATGGCAGGGCAGTATGCCAAACCCCGCTCGGCTGATACGGAAACACGCGATGGCAAGACACTGCCGAGTTTTCGCGGGGACCTCGTGAATCGCAGCGGCTTTACACCCGACGAGCGTATACCCGACCCGCAGATGATTTTGCGCGGCTACGAACGGGCGGCACTCACGCTTAACTTCGTACGCTCACTGATTGACGGCGGCTTCGCCGATCTGCATCACCCGGAATACTGGGACCTCGGCTGGGTTGGGCATTCACAGGCGGCGGAGGAGTACCACTCGATCGTTGCCTCAATATCCAACTCCCTGGACTTTCTCGAGAAAGTGTCGGGCCGCGAGTTCCATCAAACGCAGCGTGCCGATATCTACGCCGCGCACGAAGGGCTGCACCTGCTCTACGAGCAGGCGCAGACGCGGTATCTCGATCGACGCGAGCGCTGGTACAACCTGACCACGCATTTCCCGTGGATTGGTATGCGCACGGCGCAGATGGATGGTGCCCACGTCGAGTACTTCCGTGGTATCTCCAACCCGATCGGCGTCAAGGTCGGCCAGGGTATGACCCGTGAGTGGATCCAGGACCTGGTCCGCACGCTGAATCCGAACAACGAACCGGGACGCCTGACGCTGATTCACCGCTACGGGGCCAAGGCCATCGAGGAACACCTGCCGGACCTGATTTCCGCGGTTCGCGAGACCGGCTCACCCGTGCTGTGGGTGTGCGATCCGATGCACGGCAATACGGAGAGCACAGCCGACGGTGTCAAGACCCGGCGCTTCGAAAACATCGTGTCCGAGCTGGAAGCGGCATTTCGCGTTCATCAGAAGATGGGTACGTACCTCGGCGGCGTCCATCTCGAGCTGACGGGCGAGAACGTCACCGAGTGCACGGGCGGCGCACGCGGCCTCACCGACGGGGACCTGGCGCGGGCCTACAAATCGACCGTCGATCCGCGTCTCAACTACGAACAGGCGATGGAAATCGCTATGAGGATCGCCGGGCTGTAGCTTTGCGCCATTCGCCGGGCGCCAGGCCGTCAAGGTTCCAGTCGCCGATGGCATAGCGGATCAGCCGCAAGGTCGGCAGGCCCACAGCGGCCGTCATGCGCCTCACCTGCCGATTCCTGCCCTCGGTCAGGACGATCTCGATCCAGCTGTCCGGCACGCTGGCCCGATAGCGTATGGGCGGATCGCGTTCCCACAGAGCCGCCGGAGCCTCGATCTGCCGCGCGGCAACGGCGCGGGCCGGACCGTCCTTGAGATTCACGCCGCTAAGCAGCTGTTTGAGCTGCGCGGCGGTTGGCCTGCCTTCAACCTGGACCCAGTAGGTTTTGCGAGTGCCCGACCTGGGCTGGCTGATGCGTGCCTGCAGCCTGCCGTCGTCGGTCAGGAGCAGCAGGCCTTCGCTGTCGTAGTCGAGGCGACCGGCCGGGTAGACGCCCGGCACGTCGACGAAATCGGCCAGCGTCGGCCGGCCGTCCCGGTCCTGAAACTGGCTGAGCACCCGAAACGGCTTGTTGAGCAGGATCAGCACTTTTGGTCGTCCCCGGCAGTCTGTACAATGCACAGCCTTTTCGGCCGCACCCCGTGGCCGTCCATCAGGCCCCGATTCGAGAGATTAATGCAATACGATCATATCAATGTGCCCGCGGATGGCGAGGCCATCACGATCAATCCGGACCATACGATCAACGTCCCGGATTTCCCGATCATCCCGTATATCGAGGGCGATGGCATTGGCGCGGATATCACGCCGGTCATGCTCAACGTTGTCGAGGCTGCTGTGGAGCTGGCCTACAAGGACCATCGCCAGATTCGGTGGATGCCGGTGTGTGCCGGGAAAAAGGCGGTGGACGTCTATGGCGACGACAACTGGCTGCCGGATGAGACGCTCGACGCGTTGCGGCGATTCGTGGTCTCCATCAAGGGACCGCTAACGACGCCTACGGGTGGCGGAATTCGTTCCCTTAACGTCGCCATTCGCCAGACCCTGGACCTGTATGCCTGTGTGCGGCCGATCCGTTACTTCCCGGGCGTCGAAACGCCGATGAAGGATTCGGACCTTGTCGACATGACGATCTACCGCGAGAACACCGAGGACATCTACGCCGGCATCGAGTACCCGACGGGCTCGCAGGAAGTGCAGAAGCTCATCCATTTCCTGCAGTCGGAACTCGGCGTCACCGAAATCCGTTTTCCGGCGAGTTCGGGCATCGGCATCAAGCCCGTGTCACGCGAAGGGTCAGAACGCCTGGTGCGCAAGGCAATCCAGCACTGTATCGAACGCGACAAGGGGTCTGTGACACTGGTGCACAAGGGCAACATCATGAAGTACACCGAGGGGGCGTTCTGCCACTGGGGATACGACGTGGCGCGCGCGGAATTCGGTGCGACCGAGAAAGACGGCGGTCCGTGGCTGGCCTTCGACAACCCTGTGACAGGTCGTGAGATCATCATCAAGGATGTCATCGCGGATAACTTCCTGCAGCAGATCCTGTTGCAGCCCGAAGAGTACGACGTCATTGCGACGCTCAACCTCAACGGCGACTATATTTCTGACGCGCTGGCTGCGCAGGTTGGCGGCATCGGCATCGCGCCGGGCGGCAACATCGGCGAGGGCCTCGCTGTGTTTGAAGCCACCCATGGCACGGCGCCGGGCTTCGCCGGCAAGAACCGCGTCAACCCGGGTTCGCTGATCCTGTCTGCGGAAATGATGCTGCGCTATCTCGGCTGGACCGAGGCGGCCGACCTGATCATCAAGGGCGTTGCCGGCACGATCAAGAATGGCGAGCTGACTTTCGATCTTGCGCGACTGCGCAGTGCGATCCGCAAGCCGAAGCGCAAGGCCAGAACGCACAACAAGAAAGAAGTCGAGCAGCAGCTCGAGGAGCTGATCCCGGGTGCTCGCCTGGTCGGCACGCGCGGTTTCGGGCGCGCGATCATCCGCCACATGACGGACTAAGTGACGATCTTCGACAGGAATTGCCGGGCCTGCCCGCGACTTGCCGGTTTTCTCGACGAGGTTAACGAGCGCTATCCCGACTACTACTGCCGCCCGGTGCCGCCGTTCGGCGCCCCGGATGCGCGTTTCCTGATCGTCGGCCTCGCGCCGGGAATGCACGGCGCAAACCGCTCGGGCCGGCCGTTCACAGGTGACCATGCGGGTATTCTGCTTTACCAGATGCTGCACAAGTACGGTTTCGGGAGCCGCGACCGCTCGGAGTCTGTCGACGACGGCCTGGAGCTTATTGATTGCCGAATCACCAATGCGGTCAAGTGCCTGCCGCCCGACAACAAGCCCGTCGGCGCGGAGATCAACACCTGCAATACATTTCTCGCCAATGAGCTGAAGCTTCTGCCTGAGGATTCCGTGGTCGTTGCACTGGGCGGGATCGCGCACCGCGCCATCGTCAAGGCGATGGGTTTGCGGCAGGCTGACTACAAATTCGGGCATGCCGCCTTGCACGACCTTGGCAGCTTTCGCGTTCTCGATTCCTATCACTGCAGCCGCTACAACACGAACACGCGCCGCCTGACCGAGGAGATGTTCGACGCGATATTTGCGCAGGTCAGGAACTTGCTGGATTAATAGTTTCGTGAGCGACCCAGCGGAATTTGAGGTTAAGTCCTTCCTGCGCAGCCTGACGAATCGCCCGGGCGTGTATCGCATGCTGGATGCGAAGCACAAGGTGATTTACGTCGGCAAGGCAGGCGACCTCAGGAAGCGCGTGTCGAGTTATTTTCATCGTTCGCAGACGTCAGTAAAAACCATCGCGATGATGGAGCAGGTGGCGCGCGTCGAGGTTACCGTTGCCAACACGGAAGCCGAGGCGCTGATTCTCGAGTACAACCTGATCAAGCAGCACAAGCCACGTTTCAACGTGCTGCTGCGCGACGACAAAAGTTACCCGTACATCTATGCCTCCACGAATCACGCGTTTCCGCGCCTGAAATTCCACCGCGGTGCGCGCAAGGGCAAGGGTCGGTACTTCGGCCCGTACCCGAATACCCGGGCTGTTCGCCAGACGCTCAACGAGTTGCAGAAACTGTTCCTCATCCGCAATTGCGAAGACAGCTTCTTCAGCAATCGCACGCGGCCCTGCCTGCAGTACCAGATCAAGCGCTGCACGGCACCCTGCGTGGGTATCGTGGATGAAGAGCAATACCGCAAGGATATCGATGCGGCCATCCTGTTCCTCGAAGGCAGGAACAAGAGCGTCGTGAACGCATTCATCCGACGCATGGAAAAGGCCTCGGAGGCGCAGGACTACGAGCAGGCAGCGCGCCTTCGCGACCAGATAGCGCGCCTCAAGGAAATCCAGGCGAAGCAGCTGGTCAAGCGGACCGACCGTAAGGATCTCGATATTCTCGGCTTTGCTTCCAACGGCGCTATCCACTGCGTGACGGTCTTGTTCATTCGCAACGGGTCCGTGATCGGGAGTCGCGACCACTTCCCGAAACTGCCGGGCGAGACCGACAAAAACAGGTTATTGAACGGCTTTGTCTCCCAGTACTATCTCGGGCGCGATGCGCCGGCCGAAATCGTGCTCGACGCCGAAATTGCCGACGCGGCATTGCTGGAGCAGGAGCTGACGGCGCGCGCGGGTCACAAGGTGGCCATTCGCAACCGGGTCCGCGGCGACCGGGCCCGCTGGCTGCAGATGGCGCGTACCAACGCCGAGCAGGGCCTCGGTCTGAAAGTGGCCAGCAATGCGACGATCCGGCGGCAGTTCGTCGCATTGGGTGAAGTACTCGGGCTGGAGGAGCCGCCGCAGCGCCTGGAGTGCTTCGATATCAGCCACACGTCAGGCGAAGCGACGGTGGCCAGTTGCGTCGTCTTCAATACGGCGGGTCCGATGAAAAGCGACTACCGGCGCTTCAACCTGAGTCCGGACTCGGCTGGGGACGATTACGGTGCGATGTCCGAGGCATTGCGACGTCGTTATGAGCGCGTCAAGAAGGGCGAGGTCCCGATGCCCGACGTGCTGTTTGTGGATGGGGGCAAGGGTCAGCTCGCCGAGGCAATGAAGGTGCTGGATGCGCTGGAACTGGACTGGCTGACGGTGGTAGCCGTCGCCAAGGGCAGGGCGCGGCGGCCCGGAGCCGAGCGCCTGTTCCGGCCAGGCAGCGACCGCCCCTTGCAGCTGCCGCCGGATTCTCCGGCGCTGTTGCTCATTCAGCAGATTCGCGACGAGGCCCATCGCTTTGCGATTACGGGGCACCGGCAGCGACGCGCCAAGGCGCGCAGGAAGTCGCCGCTGGAACATATCCCGGGGCTCGGGCCCAAGCGCCGCAGGGAGCTGTTGCGGCAGTTTGGCGGGCTGCAGGGCGTTGTCGGCGCCGGTATCGACGATCTCGCGAAAGTCAGGGGGATTAGTCGCAGGCTCGCCGAAACGATATACAATGAGCTCCACGTCGAACAATAAGAACCAAGAACGGACCTTGTCTTGAAACTAAACCTAGCCAATTTCCTGACGCTGCTGCGAATCGCGGCCATTCCCATCGTCGTGGTCTGTTTCTACAGCCCGATGGAATACGCGCGCCCGATCGCGGCGGTGCTGTTTGGCCTGGCCGCCGTCACTGACATGATCGATGGCTGGGTCGCCCGTCGTTTCGGACAGATGTCCCGTTTTGGCGAGTTCCTGGACCCGGTCGCCGACAAGCTCATGGTGGCCATCACGCTCGTGATGCTCGTGCAGGCCGACTCGGGGTGGTTCGAAGACATTATCGCGATGATCATCATCGGCCGCGAAATCACGATATCGGCGCTGCGGGAATGGATGGCGACGATCGGCGAACGGGCCAACGTCAAGGTCGACGTGACGGGCAAGATCAAGACCACCCTGCAGATGTTCGGCATCGCGTTCATGGTCTACCAGAACGACTTCCTGGGCCTGCCGATTTATACGATCGGCTTCGTCTTGCTGGTACTGGCGGCGATCATGACGATCTGGTCCATGATCGTGTACCTGCGCGCCGCGTGGCCCTTCATCAAGGCCGATTCAGCCAACTAGGCCAAAATCCCGCTTTTCTCCTTGACAGTGGCCGGTGACGGGATACAATCTCGCCCCTTCGCGGGAATAGCTCAGCTGGTAGAGCGCAACCTTGCCAAGGTTGAGGTCGCGAGTTCGAACCTCGTTTCCCGCTCCAAACAAAGAAAGGCCGCCCGGTGGGCGGCCTTTTTCGTTTTGTGGTCTAGAACCGGTAGCCCAGGTTGATCGCAAAGACCCAGGGGTCGATCTCGACCGTTCCCAGATCGCCGGTAACGACCGGGTTTACGCCGTCGTCCAGAGTCGCCGACAGGTCTGCCTCGATATTGATCCAGCGAACATCGAAGTTTAGCAGCCACTGGTCGCTGAACATCCAGTCTGCACCGAGCTGTACGGCGAGGCCGAACGAATCATCGAGCTCGAAATCGACGATACCCACGGTCGGCCAGAGGGAGTCGAGATCTTCGCTCAGGAAGGTCGTGTAGTTCAGGCCGAGTCCGACGAAGGGCTGGAATTCGGCATCGGGAGCAAAGTGATACTGCACCGAGAATGTCGGCGGCAGGTGCTCGACTTCACCGAAAGGTACTGTACCCGTGTCCGAAATAGCGAGGATGTTGTTCGTGATCGTGGCATCGATGTCGACATCATGCTTGAACGGCCACGCGGCGAGGACATCGAATGCCCAGTTGTCGGTGAACATGTAGGTAAATGACAGGGTCAGGCTGGTGCCGTCGTCTACCTGTACAGCCGCACCGGTGACCGACAGGTCAACGTCCGGTGGGACGATCAGGTCAAAGTCACCGAGGCTCAGGTTATCGTCCTTCGGCATTACGGTGCCAATGCCACCGCGGATTATCCATTGGCCAGCTTCGTGAGCGAGCGCCGGTGTCGCAAGCGTTACGCCCAAGAGCAGGGACGTGAGTACGACAGTTGGACGTTTCATGATGTGCTCCTTAATTGGGGAATAATTGAACAAGTGTGCCCCTGCCCACGCGAAGCCGTAGCAGAACACGGCCGGAATCACATCACGCGGCCCTGGTTGACAGAATACGGACATCAGGCAAACGCCTGCGGCGTTTGCGTATTGGCGGAATTCGCGCAACGAGGTGCAGCGTGAGCGGGCCTGTTTCGATCAGGTGGACGCCGTCACCGGGAGTCTCACGGTCTTCAATTGCGACGTGCCTTTTACGCTGGTCGTCCAGGCGAGATACAGGTAGCCGTCTGCGTAGGCGAGTTGTGGAAACACCCGGAGCTGGTTCGTTTGTCCGGCCTCGACGACCGTGCCTGCCGTGCCGTGTGCTGATACCTGACGCAGACGCACACTATTGTCGCCCGCAGCGCCTTTGGCGACCCAGCTCACGACGACCGCGTCGTCATCAATGGCGGTCAGGCCGACATAACCGGCAACACGCCCCGAGGCGATCTCGATGGGATCGCCAAATGACTTGCCGCTGTCCGAAGAGAGGATGACCCGGACAACGGGTTTATCGTCGGCCGCAGAAAACCACGCGACAGCCACGCGCTCTCCATCGGCAACAATGGACGGGCCATTCACCGGGCAACCGGCGATGTGCCAGTCGTCGGCAAACAGGCGCGTGCCGGCTTGCCATTGGCCAGCGATCCGTCGCGTCACGTAGATATCCCGTATTTCTTCACTGGTGCGATCGCGATACACGGCGACCGGGCCACTCGCCGCCAGGGCAACGTCTGTCTGGCAGCAGTCGCAGACCGAGCTGTCGATCTCCTGTTCGCTGCTGCGGTCACTGGCCGGGGTGATAACAGCGGAACGCAGCGTCATGCTTTCTGCCGGCGTTTTGCGCCCGTCGAGCCAGACGAGCAGGGCGCCGTTAGCGTCAGGCAGAATCGATACGAAGCCATGCTCGGTCGGCGTGCCGTCCGTGTGGGCCGTGATGGCCTCGTTCCAGGTAAGGCCGCCGTCGAAAGACTGGGACACGACGACATCGTAGGAGTAGGTCTTGTCGGCGCTGTATCGCAGCCAATGGGCTAGCCAGTGATCCTCGCTGAGTGCCGTCACCGAGGGCAGGTCGGCCCAGTTCACGAACATGCGAGACTCGGTGGTCACATCGCGTGGTGAGGTGAACCCGTCGTCTCCAAGCGCTGCATATTTCAGCACGGAATCGGTGGTCCCACGCTCCATCCAGCTCAGGACAGGCTCGTCGTCGAATCCGGTGGAGAATCGGGGCCCGAATACCTCGCCACCCGTCTTGATCGACAAGGATTCGGCGAGTTGCTGAGAGGGCGATTCCGAGTTCGTGCAGGCCGCCAGGAGGGCGAGGCTGATCAGGCAAAACAGGCTGTCGAAGGTCCGCATCGACCCATTATGCAAAGGCCGATAACGTATGTATACTGCGCGCCTGCTCACGTGTGTAGTATCTTACGCTGCACCAATTGATCACCGAGGCTAGGTGGCAGAGTGGTTATGCAGCGGCCTGCAAAGCCGTGGACGCCGGTTCGATTCCGACCCTAGCCTCCATTTTTTTCCTATGCCCGGGTGGCGGAATTGGTAGACGCAGCGGACTTAAAATCCGCTGTCCGAAAGGACGTGCCGGTTCGAGTCCGGCCCTGGGCACCATTGCCGCGGTCGGCCGCGCCAATTCCAACCTCACAGCAGGAACTACGTCACAGCAAGAACCACGACTGGTTAACAGTTTTGACATAATTTCCCTGTCGCGACTGGTCACAGTCCGTGACCGGTGCCAAAACAGAGCTTCGACTACGGAGAGCTGTTATGGCTGCGACCGCGAAACACAATGTGAGCTACCGATTGCTGAATCGCCTCAGCAACCTGGTGATATGCAGCAAATGCCTGCGCTCGGGTGTCGTGACGCCCGTGCCGCAGATTATTTCCGGGCGGCACTCGCTGACCAATGAATGCGCTGACTGTCGGGCGAAGAACAACGAGCGCCAAGGCCACCGCCGGAAACTGGCCAAACTCCTGACGCTGCATCGATAGCTGCATTGCGCGGCGCGCAGTGCGACAATGCGCGCCCATGGCCAAGCTCTATTTTTATTACTCCTCGATGAATGCCCAAGCTCTATTTTTATTACTCCTCGATGAATGCGGGCAAGTCCACGAACTTGCTGCAGTCCAGTTACAACTACAAGGAACGCGGCATGCACACACTGGTGCTTGCTCCGTCGTTCGACGATCGCTTCGGTGCCGGCAAGGTGACATCCCGGATCGGGATTGAAACCGAGGCGACGACGTTCAACAGTGAGACCGATCTCCTGGATGTCGTGTCGGCGATGCATGCCGAGGAAAACCTGCATTGCGTCCTGATCGACGAAGCGCAATTCCTGACGCGCGACCAGGTGTTTCAACTCAGCGAGCTTACCGACAACCTGAATATTCCGGTCTTGGCCTACGGCCTGCGGACCGACTTCCAGGGTGAGCCTTTTGAGGGCAGCAAGTACCTGCTGGCCTGGGCGGACAATCTCAAGGAACTCAAGGCGATCTGCCACTGCGGGCGCAAGGCGACCATGGTGCTGCGTACGGATGCGGACGGGAATCCCGTCACTGAAGGGTCGCAGGTCGAGATCGGCGGCAACGATCGCTACGTCTCGATGTGCCGCAAGCACTTCAAGGAACAGTTCTTCGGCTAGACGGCCTCAGGTCCGCAGGGTCGGCAGGTCCTCGGTCGCGGCAGGCAGCATAACCGTATTTTCCTTGGTCAGCAGGCTGCGCATGTCTTCGAGGGTCTTCATAACGGTAGTGTCCGTAAAGTCCACGCCGTCGGGCCTGCCGCGCGTCGTGGCAAACGGGTCGCTGAACTTGATCTTGTGATGGCCGACCGTGATGACGTCGTCGTGCATCAGCACATGGTTTGAGATGCGCCTCGAGTTGACGAACGTCCCGTTGGTACTGTTCAGGTCCATGAGGAAGGTGGTGGCGCCGTGGCGCACCAGCAAGGCGTGGTGACGGCTAATGAAGCGGCTGCCGATGGCGATGTCGTTATGATCGGAGCGGCCAACCAGCAGCCGCACATTGTCCATCGTCAGTTCCTGGATGACGCTGCCATTGTTTGTGACGACCAGCTGCGGCGGCGCGTGCGGGACGTCGGCGACCTGTTCCTCGAGAATGTCGGTATCGTTCCAGGTACCCACCGGCAAGCTCGGATGTTCGATATCGTCCGCGTGCACGGGCAGACAGTCCGCCTTGGACAGCGCCAGCAGTGCAATCCGGTCGATGATGCCCGGCCAGCCCGCCGAGGCATGCCAGATTTCTTCGCAGACAGACTTTGGAAAGACAAAAGCAGGAAACTCGGTGCCGGCGGCTATCAGCTTCTGGTGCAAATAGTCGCAAGTTTCGTCGCAGGTCAGCGGATGCAGGTGAAAATTACGCAGGACGCGCCTCGAGATACACTTCATCGCCGGCGCGTCCATGATCTTCCTCAGCGAGCAGTCGCTCGCCAGGACCATCTTTATGGCACTTCCATGCTGTTCCCTGAGGTCGGCCAGTTCGCACAACGCACGCAGCGCGCTGGGTCTCAATTCCTGCGTATTTTCGACGATAATCAGCGGCGGTGCACTGGTTGACGCTTGCTGCAGTGCGAAGACGCGCACGAGGCCCAGCAGTTCATTGTTGGAGCTGAGGTCGATGTCGTAGCCGAACTGGTGGAGCACCGAGAGCAAGAGCCTGGTCGTGTTGAGGTCTTTGCCGTCGACGAGCGCCACGGCGCACTCGCGATCGAGCGATTCGATGAAACTGCGGATAAGAACGGATTTGCCGGACAGGGCGGGGCCCTGCAATAGCGAGAGACCGGTGGGGTGGTCCAGCGTATCTCGCAACATGTCAAGTGCCGCACGTTGCGACTGATACGGTATTATCGCGAGCGGTTTCCCGTGGGTCGGGAAGGGTTGTTCGCTCAGGCCGGCAGCCCCTAGTTCCATAGGTATAAACTCGCAATCGTTAAGTTGCGGAAATATTGGTATTGTCCGGTTCCGGTCGGTTTCTAGTAATAATGATCGACCGGGCCGATCAGTCTACGACCCGGCTCAGGTTTTTGTAAACCGAGATTTCAGCGATTCCTTGTATATCAAGGAGGCGCAGTGGATTGTTTTGAGTAATTTGAGTAGTTGGACTTAACTAGCTGATTAACAGGGAAGTTATTCTGTGATTATCAAGACGTCGACGAACGGCGACAGAGCGCAAAGCATTGACTCATAAGTTATCGGGCGACAACCTGACTTTGATCCGTGGCGAGCGTTGCCTGTTTCAGGACCTGTCGTTTGCGCTGGAGAGCGGCGGTCTGCTCATTCTCGAGGGGCGCAACGGCTGTGGCAAGACCAGCCTGATTCGCGCAATCGCGGGGATGCTAAGCCTCGAGGAAGGCACCGTGTACTGGGATGACGAGCCCGTTGAGAAGCAGCGGCAGCAATTCCATGGTGCGCTTGTCTGGCTTGCGCACCGCACCGGGCTAAAGGGCGATCTCACATTGGTCGAAAACCTGGAATTTGAGCGTGTACTCCGGGCGCACTCGAAACGCGATCCTGAAGAGGTCTATGAGCGCCTTGGAATCGCGCGGCTGAAGAAACTGATTTTGCGTTCGTTGTCGGCCGGACAACAACGCCGTGTTGCGCTTGCACGCATGCTGCTGGCCGATGTGCCGCTCTGGTTTATGGACGAACCGTTCACAAACCTCGACCGGGAAGGTCGCCAGCTGGTGATGGAGCTGGTTGAGGAACACTGCGCGACCGGCGGCATGTGTGTCATGGCCGCCCACCAGGACGTCGAGATCGGCGCACCCACGACCAAGGTGCGAATCCAATGAGCGACGCGTCGAGAGAAATCCCCGGGATCTTCGCGGGGCTGGGCGCGACGGCCAAACGCGATTTGCTGCTTGCATGGAAGCGGCCGGGCGATGTACTGAACCCGCTGTTCTTTTTCGCGATGGTCTGCACGCTGTTCCCGCTCGCCGTGGGCCCGAGCGCCGAACAGCTCGAGTTCAGTGGGCCCGGGGTCCTCTGGGTTGCGGCGCTGCTGGCCACCTTGCTGTCGCTCAACGCACTCTTTATCACTGACTTCGAGGATGGCAGCCTCGACCAGCTGCTCGTCAGTCCGCAGCCGCTGCCGATCCTGGTGCTTGGCAAAATACTGGCGCACTGGCTGACGAGCGGGCTGCCGCTGGTCTTCGTTTCGCCGATTCTCGCGATCACCTATCGCATGCCGTTGTCCGTGGTCGGCGTGATGATGCTCACCCTGGCGCTGGGTACGATTAGCCTGAGCCTGCTCGGATCGATTGGCGCGGCGTTGACCGTGGGGCTGCATCGCGGGACCGCCTTGCTGAGCCTGCTGATCCTGCCGCTGGCCATGCCGATCATGATCCTTGGCGCAAACGCCGTCTCGCTGGCCGCGAGCAACGACATATATTCAACCGGAATATGGGCCCTTGGCGCGTATGCCATCGCCTCACTCAGCCTTGCGCCTTATGCAACGGCTGCCGCACTTCGAATCAGCAACGAGTAGAATCGCCGCCTATGTGGAAATGGTTTCATCAGCTGGCTTCACCGCCGCACTTTTATCGTATCTCCGCCATCCTCGCGCCCTGGCTGGCCGTGCCTGGCGTGATCCTGATCGCCTACGCGGCCTGGCAGGGCCTGTTTGTCGTCCCGATGGACTACCAGCAGGGCGATGCCTTCAGGATCATCTACGTTCACGTCCCGTCCGCGTATCTGTCGATGATGGCCTATATGATCATGGCCACGTCGGGTGCGATCGGGCTGATCTGGCGCATCAAGCTGTCGCATGCCGTAGCGGCCGCCGCGGCGCCTATCGGGGCCGGGTTTACGTTTCTCGCATTGTGCACGGGCTCGATCTGGGGCAAGCCCATGTGGGGCACCTGGTGGGAGTGGGGCGATCCTCGCATGATGTCCGAGCTCATCCTGCTGTTCCTGTACTTCGGGTACATGGCGCTGCGCAGTGCGATCGACGACACGACCAAGGCGGATAAGGCTAGCGCCGTTCTCGCACTGGTCGGAATTGTGAACGTCGTCATCGTTCACTTCTCGGTTGAGTGGTGGAGTTCGCTGCATCAGGGCCAGACGGTCTTCAAGAAGGGCACCATGGATGCGGACATGCGAATACCTTTGCTGATTATGCTGCTCGGCTTTACGCTGCTGTTCGGTGCCATGCTGCTGCGTCGTATACGTACCGAAGTGCTGTTTCGCGAACGGCGCACACGCTGGGTGCGCGAGATGATTCTGTCACCTGAAGGAGGCGCGTAGTGGACGGTTTAGCGATGGGTGATTACGGCGCCTACGTATGGAGTTGCTACGGCCTGACCCTTGTAATCGTGGTGTTCCTAAGTTGGCGTGCGCGCCTCAGGCATAAAAGAGTTTATAGAGATATTGAAGTGCGATTGAAGGCACTAGAGGATCGTGAATGAAACCAAGACAGCAACGCATGTTGGCCGTAGGACTGGCCGCGCTTGGCATCGCAATTGCTGCTGGACTGACGCTGCGTGCATTCCAGGACAATATGATGTTTTTCGTCGAGGTATCCGACGTCGTCGCGGGCGAGTATCCGAAAGAGCGTAACTTCCGCATAGGCGGCCTCGTCGTGGGCGGCAGTATGCAGCGCGATGAGGGTTCAATGGATATCAATTTTGAAGTGACGGACACGGCCTGCACGATACCCGTACAGTACTCCGGCGTATTGCCCGACCTGTTCCGCGAAGGGCAGGGTGTGGTCGCCCACGGCCGCATGGGTGAGGATAACGTGTTCCAGGCCGACAAGATCCTGGCCAAGCATGACGAAGATTACATGGCACCTGAGGTCGCTGATTCGCTGTCCAAGCATCAGCAGGACATCCAGGAAGCCGTCGTCAAGGGTGCCGCGGAGTGTCGACCCAATGATTCCTGAAATCGGTCAATTTTCACTGATACTGGCGCTGTCGCTGGCGATTGCCCAGACAGTCATTCCGCTCGTCGGCGCGCATCGCGGTGATGCCGCGATGATGGGCGTTGCGCGCACGGCAGCGACAGGACAGTTCCTGTTTGTCGCCGTTGCCTTTGCCTGCCTGACGTATGCGTTTCTTGCGGACGATTTCTCCGTGCTGTACGTGGCGAATCATTCGCAGCTGTCATTGCCGACCCTCTACAAGGTATCAGCGGTATGGGGTGCACATGAAGGTTCGCTGCTTCTCTGGATATTCGTGCTGGCCGCCTGGACATTGGCTGTTGCGCTGTTCAGCTCCGGTCTGCCGGCCGCATTTTCAGCGCGGGTCATCGGCGTGCTCGGCTTTCTTTCTGTCGGGTTTCTGCTGTTTGCGATCCTGACGTCGAACCCCTTCGACCGCCTGGTGCCGGCCGCCGTCGATGGCGGCGATCTCAATCCACTGCTCCAGGATCCCGGTCTCGCGATTCACCCGCCGCTCTTGTATATCGGCTATGTCGGTTTTTCGGTCGCCTTCGCCTTCGCGATTGCGGCCATGATCAGTGGCGAACTGGACCGGAAATGGGCGAAGTGGACGCGGCCATGGACGACGGTTGCCTGGTTGTTCCTGACTCTCGGCATCGCGCTCGGGAGCTGGTGGGCCTACTACGAACTCGGCTGGGGCGGCTGGTGGTTCTGGGACGCGGTTGAGAACGCGTCGTTCATGCCCTGGCTGATCGGCACGGCACTGATTCATTCGCTCGCGGTGACCGAGAAGCGCGGGCTGTTCACGAGCTGGACCCTGTTGCTGGCGATCACGGCGTTCTCCCTGAGCCTGTTGGGCACGTTCCTCGTACGCTCGGGCATCATCGTATCGGTGCATGCGTTTGCGACGGATCCGACACGTGGCTTCTTTATTCTGACCTTCCTCGCGATAGTCGTGATTGGCGCACTGATCCTGTACGCGTGGCGGGCGCCGGCTCTCGACTCGGACGTGGGTTTTGGCCTGCTGTCGCGGGAGACGTTCCTGTTGCTGAACAACGTGCTGTTGGTCATTGCCACGGCCCTGGTGCTGATCGGCACGCTGGCGCCGCTCGTGGTCGAGATGGCGAGCGGCGGCAAGATATCGATCGGCCCGCCGTGGTTCAACGTGGCGTTCCTGGTGCCGATGATTCCGCTGGTCATTCTGCTTGGCATGGGTATGCATACCGCCTGGCGCACGCAGAACGCCGCCTCCTGGTGGCGTGTGCTGAGAATTCCGGCCATCGTGGCCGTCGTGCTCGGCGTGCTGATTCCGCTGTTCGTCTATGGCCGCATCAGCCTCCTGCTCGTTGTCGGCTGTGCGTCGGCCGCGTGGATCGTAATCTCATCGCTCATTCAGCCTGTGCGCTCATTGTGGCGCAAGAAAGGCACTGCCGGCATCACGCGTTCCGCGCTCGGCATGTCGGTTGCTCACCTCGGCATGGGCCTGTTTGTACTGGGCGTGACGGTCGTCTCGGCCTTTGGCGTTGAGTCGGACCAGGCATTGAGCCCCGGCGAGTCGATTGAAGTGGCTGGCTTCGAGTTTCATATGGTCGGGCTCGATAACGTGCAGGGTCCCAACTTCTCTGCCATCGAAGCCGAGATCGAAGTCCGTAGCGACGGTGAGTTCATTGCCACGATCCGGCCGCAGAAACGCCAGTACCTGGTGCAGAGGAGCCCGATGACCGAGGCCGGTATTCGCGCGGGCCTGGACAAGGACCTGTTCGTGGCGCTCGGTGACCAGCTGGGCAACAACACCTGGAGTGTTCGCGTCCAGTACAAGCCGCTGATTCGATTCATCTGGCTCGGCGCGCTCGTCATGGCGCTCGGCGGGCTGATCGCGATCAGCGACCGTCGCTACCGCAGCAAGGCGCGCGAGAAAGCCGGGGATGCCGTCGACGCGGCGGAGGCAACCGCATGAATCGATTTGTCTGGCCCCTGGTGGCGGTGCTTGCACTGCTCGTGTTTCTCGTGATGGGTCTGCGCCACGGCGATCCGCGTGCTTTGCCCTCGCCATTCATCGGCAAGCCGGCACCCGAGTTCGAACTGCCAACGCTCAATAATCCCGAAGTCAGTATCGGTACGAAAACGCTCGCCGGCGACTACGCCCTGGTTAACGTGTGGGCAACGTGGTGCGTCATGTGCCGCGCCGAGCATCCGTTCCTGCTGGAGCTGGCGGCGAACAAGACGATTCCGATCTACGGTATCAACTGGCGGGACTCCCGCCCCGAAGCCA
Organism: uncultured Woeseiaceae bacterium; assembly: GCA_945787845.1. GTDB lineage: Bacteria > Pseudomonadota > Gammaproteobacteria > Steroidobacterales > Woeseiaceae > UBA1847. The sequence continues at coordinate 328,909 of CALZJH010000002.1, forward strand.
TTCGCTGGCTCAACGACCTGGGCGATCCCTATCTTGCGTCCGCGTACGACGAGGATGGACGTGTCGGTATCGACTGGGGTGTCTACGGTGCACCGGAGACGTTTCTGGTCGACCCGGAGGGTACGGTTATTTACAAACACCTGGGTCCGCTGGACCCGGTGATCTGGCAGCGTGAGTTCGCACCCCGTATAGCGGGCGGAGGTCCGGGACAATGAAACGTCTACTCGTATTGGCCGTCAGCATCTTGCTGGTGTCGACTGCATTCGCCATCGACCAGGGCAAGGTGTTCGACGATCCGGAAATGCAGGCGCGCTACGAGAAGTTGATCTCGGAGGTTCGTTGCCTGCAGTGCCAGAACCAGAGCATCAAGGATTCGAACGTGACGCTTGCGGCGGATTTGCGCCGTGAAATAGCGCGCATGATCGAGGAAGGCCAGACCGACGAACAGATCGCGGAATTTCTCGTGGTTCGCTACGGCGAGTTCGCACTGTATCGTCCGCGGACGACCGGCAAGACGCTGGTCCTCTGGCTGGCGCCGTTCCTCCTCGTTGTGGTTGGCGGCTTTGCGCTCGCGCGCGTTGTGAAACACCGGATGTCGTTGCCGATAGGTGACGAATCCGGCGAAGAGGGGTAGTGGCGTGACCTTTTGGATTATTCTCGTTGTCTTGTGCCTCGCGGCTGTCGTTTTTGCCGTTTGGCCCCTGTACCGCGAATCACATCGCCTGACGCCGCTGCTCGCGACCGTTCTGGTATTCACGGTCGCGTTTACGACCATCATCTACGATCGGGTAGGCAGCCCCGGCGTGCCTTCCGGTCGAAGTGTCGCAAACGGCGGTGGTGAAGAGCTGCCCGGTATGGAGGAAGTCGTGACCTCGTTGCAGGCGCGGCTGGCGGAAAATCCCGACGACATTGCGGGCTGGAAGATGCTCGGCCGCACCCAGTTGACGATGCGTGACTACGTTGGCGCTGTAGAAACCTACGAGAAAGCCATGGCACTCGAGGAAGGCAGGGACGCCCAGACCATGGTTGACCTTGCTGTCGCGATTCTTAATCGTGATGGCACGCCGATTGAAGGGCGTCCGGCAAGCCTTATCGACAATGCTCTCGCGCTTGACGCGAACAACCCCGCGGCATTGTTTTATTCGGGACTGGGAGCCGCGAATCGCGGCGACACGGAGACGGCGGCCGCGCGTTGGGAGATTCTGCTGGGCCTGAATCCGCCCGAGAACATTCGCGGTATCCTCGAGCAACGCCTGGCCGAGTGGCGTGGTGAATCCATGCCGGCGCAGGCGCCGCCCGTGCAAATGCCGCCGGAGACCACGGCGCAGGCAGGCAACGCGGTCATTTCGGCGCAAGTGTCCCTGTCCGACGACGCGATGGCAGCCATGTCGGGTGATGCGAGCGTGTTTGTGATAGCGCGGGATCCTGCGGCGCCGTCGCCGCCGATCGCGGTGTCACGGCATCGGGTCAGCGACCTGCCGACGCTCATTTCGTTGAGTGACGCGCAGTCGATGGTCGAGGGACGCAATCTCTCGATGTTTGCCGAGATCGAGCTGCTGGCACGCGTATCGCTGTCGGGTACGCCCGGCGCGGCGTCCGGCGACTGGTTCGGGTCGCTGCTCGTCCGGCCGGCGGAAAACGATTCGGTAGTCCTTACGATTAACAAGCAGGTGCCCTGAAGCATTGGCGGGTGAGTCGAACCCGTCGGAGCGCATGTGTTTTGCCTGCGGCAAGGACAATCCAATCGGTTTGCAGATCGACTTCCATGTCGAAGGCGACACCTGCACCGCCGAATTCACGCCCAACGAAAACCACCTGAGCTGGGAAGATACCGTGCATGGCGGCATCATCTACAGTGCGCTCGACGACGTGACCGGTAACATTCCTTACCAGCAGGGAGTCAAGGCACATACGGCTCGCTGTGAAATCCGGTATCGCCAGCCATTGCGACAAGGGGAGACCGTTCTCCTGAAAGGCTGGACTGAAAAGCGCAAGGGCCGTCTAATGGTCATTCGCGGAGAGGCGCGACGCAAATCTGACAACGAGCTCGTGGCCGAATGCACGGCGAGCTTTCTCGTGGAGCAATAAGTGGCACTACCTTCAGTACTCGCTGGTAAGCTCCGGCTGCCGATGATTGGCGCGCCGATGTTTATCGTGTCCGGACCGGAACTCGTTACCGAGCAATGCAAAGCCGGCATCGTCGGGTCTTTTCCTGCGTTGAATGCGCGGCCGCAAGAGACGCTGGTTGAATGGATTCGGCAAATCAAGACGGATCTTGCCGAGCACTCACAGGCGCATCCGGACGAACCTGTCGCACCATTTGCGGTGAACCAGATCGTGCATCCGAGCAACCCGCGGCTGCTTGCGGATATGGAGGTCTGCGTTGCCGAACAGGTACCGATCATTATCACGAGCCTGAGCCCTCCGAGTGACATTGTAAAAGCCGTGCATGACTACGGCGGTCTCGTGTTTCACGACGTTATAAACCTGCGGCATGCGCGCAAAGCGATCGGGCAGGGCGTCGACGGCGTTATTGCCGTGTGTGCGGGAGCCGGCGGGCATGCCGGGGCGCTGAGTCCGTTCGCCCTCGTTGGAGAGCTGCGCAAGGAGTTTGACGGCGCGCTGATTCTGTCGGGGTCCATCACGCGAGGCGACGACGTCCTCGCGGCAACGGCGATGGGCGCCGACCTTGCTTACAGCGGGACGCGGTTCATCGCCACCAATGAAGCGCGCGCCGTGCCGGACTACAAAGAGATGATTGTCGAAAGCACGGCCAGCGATATCGTCAATTCCTCGCTCTTCACCGGTGTTCATGGCAATTACCTGGCCGGCAGCATTGCGAACGCCGGTATGGACCCGGCGAACCTGCCGTCCGGCAGCAAAGATGATATGGACTTCAGCAAGGCCACTGCGCCCGATGCGAAGGCCTGGAAGGACATCTGGGGCGCCGGGCAGGGCGTCGGCAACATTCACGACATTGTCCCCGCACGCGAGGTCGTTATGCGCATGGAGCGGGAATACCGTGACGCCCTGGCCCGTATCAACGCCGCGTGATCGTGCACACGGTTCTCTGGTCTTATTTGTTCGTGGCGCTGGGTGGTGCACTGGGTGCCATGGCGCGTTTCGCGCTGAACGTCTTTCTGCAGCGCGACGTCGCATTCCCATGGGGCACGCTCGGGGCCAACCTTATCGGCTGCCTGGTGATGGGCATGCTTGCACACCTGATCGCGCATTCATCGTGGTTTAACGAAGCGGGATTCATCCCGGACCAGTATCGCCTGCTGTTCGCAATCGGTTTTTGCGGCAGCTTCACGACATTGTCGACGCTGGTCATGGAACTGAACACGATGCTGCAACGCAACGAGTTGTTCTACTCGTTTACCTACCTGTTCGGCACGCTGGTTGGCGGCTTTGCGTGCTTCTACCTGGGGTTCGCTATTCTGCGCTCGCTTCGAGCAGCGCTGTAAGCCGTTCCAGCCATTCCTCGTGTTCGGGCTTCATCAACGTCGAACGCAGGCAGACGACTGTCTCCGAGTCGACCGCCACGTCGGGGGCGTAGGTCGCGAACAGGTCGCTGGGTATTTCGATGAGTGCCAGGTGCAGCTCGCGCTCCGCGGCTTTATCGAAGACCTCACGTGCGCGCGCTGAAACTGCTGTCGTGGTTTCCGCATTAACGGCATATACGACAATGTCGAGCTCGGGCGGCATCATCGGCGTGAAGAGGCTGCTGTTGTGCAGGTCCCTCCACAGCATTCGCGCGGCACGCAGGCAACTGTCGAGTCCCTGGGCGAATTCGCCGTCCGGTACCGGTGGCAACAGGCGATGCGTCGCCCATAGCGCGACGGCCGACGCGCCGGCACGCGAGCACTCCAGCGTGATTTCGCCAAGGTGCATGTCGCCCGAACTGAAATAGGTGTACGGCGAGTCATGCTGATACAGCGTACCGACGGACGGGTCGCGGAAGAGGATGCAGCCGCAGCCGTAAGGCTGCAGACCATGCTTGTGCGGGTCGATGACGATCGAATCGACGTCACTCAGTCTGTCGTAGTGTCGCTTCGGCTCGCTGTCGAGTTCGGCAGCCAGACCAAAATAGCCACCGTACGCGGCGTCCGCGTGTATACGAAAGTCGTATCGTTCACGCAGGGCCAGGAGGTCGGCAAGGGGATCGACAGCGCCAAGCCCGGTATTGCCGATTGTTACGACAACCGTCCCGACATCGCCACCGGCGAGCATGCGCTCGATCGCCACCACGTCCATCCGACCGCGGGTGTCGACCGGGACGCCCGCAAACGGAATGCCGAGCACCTCGGTGATACGGCCGTGCGTGTAATGCGCCTGTGTCGACGCGATGATTTTCTTCCCGGGCTGCAGCCGTCCGGCCACCCAGAGCGCCTCGAGGTTTGCCATCGTGCCGCCGCCCGCCAGGTGTCCAAGGGGCTGGTCCCAGCCAAACACGCGGCCAAGTTCAACGATGCATTCTTTTTCCATAGCCGAACTGGCGCGGCCCCCGTCCAGGGCGTGATTGTTCGGGTTCACCCACAACGACAACGCATAGGCCATACGCGCGACCGGGTGCGGCGGCTTCAGCATCTGGCCCGCATACTGCGGGTGAAAATACGGGAAGTTGTCCTGCATGCGCTCGGCGACCTCCGTCAGAACCCCGGCCGCACGTTTCGTGTCGAATGTGGGCGTGAACTCCGGCAGGTCCGAAGTTCCTTCCTCGAGTTTCTGCAGTGCGCTGCCCAGCAGCTCCAGCTCGCGTTGGTTGATCATTGGCTGTTCCTGTTCCCGTTGCCGCGCAGCTTACCGTAAACTGCATGGATGGACCTGATCGCACTGGCCGTACCGTTTTTTCTGCTGGCCCTGCTGGTTGAGATAGCCGCCAACTGGCGCAAAAAGACGGGCTATTACCGGAGCAACGATGCCATCAACAGCATCAGTGCCGGTATGCTGGATACCACACTGGGCTACTTCACGAAGTTCCTGCCGCTGCTGGGCTGGGGATTTGCGATGCAGCACCTGGCTCTGTTCGAGATTCCCAGGGAGTGGTTCAACCTGTCGTTGCAGGGTCTCGGATGGTGGGCCCTGGCGGCCATTGCCTGGGATTTCTGCTACTACTGGTTTCATCGTTTCAGCCATGAGATTTCCATTCTCTGGGCGGCCCATGCCGTGCATCACCAGAGCGAGGACTACAATTTGTCCACGGCCTTGCGCCAGACCAGCACGGGGTTCCTGTTCGGCTGGATTTTCTACCTGCCTTTGTTCGTGGTCGGGTTTCCCCTGGAGGTGCTGATAACGGTCAATGCCGTAAACCTCATTTACCAGTTCTGGGTTCATACCCAGTTGATCCGACGGCTGGGTCCGCTGGAAGCGGTTCTCATGACGCCGTCGCACCACCGTGTGCATCACGCACAGAACGAGCGCTACATCGATAAGAACTACGGCGGCATGTTCATTCTCTGGGATCGCCTGTTCGGTTCCTACGAGCCTGAGAGCGACGATGAACCGGTGGTATTCGGCGTGCGCAAGCCGCTGGCGAACTGGAATCCGTTCTGGGCCAACCTGCAGGTCTACGACTACCTGTGGTTCGATGCGCGCAAAACGAAACGCTGGCGTGACAAGCTCGGTGTCTGGTTCCGGCGCACGGGATGGCGACCGGCTGACGTACAGGCGCGTTATCCGAAGTCGCGTGCGGACCTCGCGCATTTCGAGAAATTCGACCCGGAGGTCGCACCAGGGATCCGGCGTTATACGGTCGCGCAGTTCGGCGTTGCCATCGCGGCTGTTCTCTGGATTGGTGAGCTGTTCGCCAGCAGCGGGGCCAGCGCCGTCGTCGTTCCGTGCATCGCACTCTGGGCACTGCTGTTGTCGCTGGGCTGGCTTAATGAGGGCAGGCACGCCGCGGTAGCGCTGGAGCTGATTCGGCTGCTGGTACTGACACCGGCGCTGCTGCTGGCTGCCTATCTGTCGGGAATGGCGATCGGCTTGTCCGCCGTGATCGGTCTCGGTGTGTACGCGGTCGCAGCCTCGGCATGGTTGCTCGGTGTCGGGCGAAATCAGCAGGTATTAGCATAAAAATCAACAATTAATGAACATTAATTAGAGTTAATTCGACTATGAAGCGAGTCAATATACGCACAGGTGCACCGTGGGAATCGATTGTCGGTTATTGCCGCGCTGTCAGGATCGGCCCGCACGTATCGGTATCCGGCACGGCACCGGTCGGCGACGATGGCGAGGTGGTCGGGGTCGGCGACGCTTACGTTCAGGCAAAGCGCTGCATCGAGATCATCGAAAAGGCGCTGGCGGAGGCGGGCGCTGGTCTGGGTGATGTGGTCAGGACCCGGATGTTCGTGACCGACATCAGTCAGTGGGAAGCGATCGGACGTGCCCACGGAGAGGCCTTTGGGGAGATTCTCCCGGCCACGGCCATGGTCGAGGTGTCGCAGCTCATCGATCCCGCCATGCTGGTCGAGATCGAGGCGGACGCAATCATTGCGGACTAGCCGCAGCCGCCGGACCACGATTTCAGCCGCCGAGGCGCGGCGCATTGCGCTCGCTGCACAGGGGCTCGACAGGGGCCGTCCTGCGTCGCCCAACGATGCCCGGCACTTTCGACGCGCACTGCACGCGATTGGCGTGCTGCAGCTGGACTTCGTCAACGTGCTGATCCCTGCTCATTTCCTGATCTTGTGGTCCCGGCTCGGGGGCTATAACCGCAGGCGGCTCGAACGATTCCTCTACGACTCGCGTGAGTTCACGGAGCAGTGGGCGCACGAAGCGTCGATCGTCCGGACCAGTGACTGGCCCTTGCTGGAGCATCGTCGGCAGGCGTGGGAGCCATGGCGGCGAAATCCGCTGGCAACGCTCGACGATCCCGAGGCGTACCTTCGCGATATTCTCGAGCAGGTACGGGACCAAGGCGCCGTCACGGCCAACGACCTGCCGGCCGCGCAGAGCCCTGCCCGTAAGAAGCCGGGCGACTGGCATCGCCCGGTTCAGCGTTGGGCGCTGGAGCACCACTTTGGCCGCGGCCTGCTGGGCGTCCGCCGGCGCCTGGGCAACTTCCAGCGCGTCTACGACCTGCCCGAACGACTCATCGATGACGTCCACCGTGTGCGGTCTGTGAGCACGCACGATGCGCGACGTGAGCTGCTCCGACAATCCGCGACGTCGCTTGGCGTGGCGACGCTACAAGACCTCGCGGACTACTATCGCATGAGCTCCCGAGACGCGTCGCCGCGTGTCGCCGAGCTCGTCGAGGAGGGCGCCCTGCAGCCGGTCCGGGTCGAGGGCTGGAAGGACCAGGCCTACTTGGCGGACACGGCCAGATTTCCCCGCAAGATCGAGGGCGCCAGCTTGCTGTCGCCGTTTGATCCGATGGTCTGGTGTCGGCCCAGGGCTGCGCGACTGTTCGATTTCGAGTACCGCATAGAGATCTACGTACCCGAAGCGCAGCGGCGCTGGGGCTACTACGTCCTGCCATTCCTGCTGGGGGATCGCATCGTCGCGCGGGTGGACCTGAAGGCTGACCGCAAGGCCGGTGCTCTGCTCGTTAATGCACTGCATCACGAGGCCGGCACCGACCAAAAGAAAACCGAGGCCGCCCTCGCAGACGAACTCGGTGCCCTCGCAGAATGGCTGGGTCTGGAGTCGACCCGACACTGGCGGTAGGCGTTGACAGCGTTCTGTGGAAAACTAGGCCCATGCGAAGCCTCTATCTGACCAGTCTTGCCGCGCTGTGCGCGCTCATCGTCGCCGGCTGCGCGGCACCGCCCGAACTGCTGCCGAGGACTGCCGCCAATCCGGCCGGCATGGATCTCTCCGGAAGCTGGCTGCTTCGGGTGGATCCGGATGCGCCCCGGGCGCGGCCGGAACGGCAGGAGGAGATGATCCGGATACCGCGGGCAACGTCGCGGCGGCGTCAGGAGGTCGTGGTGCGAGAATCCCGTGGCGCGAGCTCGAAAGGTCCGTCAGTGCATCTCTTCATCGAAAGCGGCAAGGCGCTGAAGATTACGCAAACTCCGCACGGCCTGTTCGTCAGCTTCGATCGGGCTGTGGTTGAAGAGTTTACGTTTGGCGAGAACCGCATGATATCCCTCGGCCCGATCGAGGCGCAGCGCGTTTCCGGCTGGGAGGGCCCGGTATTCGTCGTGGAGACGATGGGCAAGAAGGGCGCGACGCTGAAAGAAACCTGGACGCTCGATACCGCCGGGGACGAACTCGTTCGAGAGATCGGGATCGTCGACGGCGAGGAGCGGCTCTATTTCCGGCGAGAGGTGTTCGACCGGACGTAAAAGAGGGCGGTGGCTCTCTGGTTAGCCCGGCGGGAAGGAAAGGCCTTCCTCGGAGCCACCACCCAGCGGAGGGTCATTCGTTCATCTCGAAGCGGAAGCGATAGTCAATTCCTGTCGCGACCTGCGGGACGCCATCCACCACGGGCGCCTTGAAGCGAAACCGCTGTGCGGCCTTGATCGCGGCCTTTTCGAAGGCTTTATGGCTCGATCTCGTGACCTCGATATTGGTGACGAGGCCATTGGTCATGACGTCAAACCGGACATCCACCCAGCCCTCGACGGCACGGGCCTGCAGATTCGCCGGGTACGTCGGCTGTACACGCACGATGCTAATGAGGGGGCTGTCCGGGTTGCTCAGGCCCTCGAGCGTCGTGTCGACCGGTTTCGGACCCGCGGGCCGCACCGGGATGTAGAAGCCCTCTCCGGCGCCAGTGGGCGCCCTGCCGATCGGCGGTACAGGTGCCTCGCTCAGCGTCTTCTTGTCGAAGGCGTGCTCAGGGGGCGGGGGAGGCGTCTCTTCCCGGGGCAGGTGAATCCACTCGATAATGTGCCGGGGTTGAATCTCGGTCTTCGCGCCGGGTTGCAGATGAATGAGGCCCTGCATGGCGTATAGCAGGGCCAGCGTGACCAGGGTGCCCGTGGTAACGGCAGATGCGTAGCGTGCGAACATGGTTTGCTCCTTCTGTAACCCGCCGTTCTCATACCTCGAATTGCTAGGTATATGATACATACCTAGAACCACAAAGTAAGTCTTGTTATACCCTTTAGTTCGAGGTATAGTCGGCGGATGGCCAAAACCAACCCTCCATTCATGAGCGGCGTCCCGGAGCTACTGTTGTTGCGCCTGCTGAAGAACCGCGAGATGTACGGCTATGAGCTGGTGCGCTCAATCCGCGAAGTGACGGGCGAGGCGATTTCGCTCGGTGAGGGCGTGATCTACCCGGTGCTGCACAGCCTCGAGCGCAGCGGCTCGCTCAAGGCGAGACGCAAGCCGGTCGGGGGCCGCACGCGGGTGTACTATTCACTGACCAAACAGGGCCGTGGCCGGTTGGCGGATCTACAGGATGACTGGCGGCGGATCCAGACGGGTATCGAAACGGCGCTGGAGAGCCCCGGCCATGCGTGAACCGGACTTTAACGACTTGGCAACCCGCCTGCTTCAGAGCGGCGTTGCGCCGCGGCACGCGCACCGTATGATCAATGAAATGCGGGATCACTACGACGATCTGGTGGATGCGGCCGTCGAGGCGGGTCAACCGATTCGCGAGGCTCGCCATGAGGCCGGCCGGGAACTGGGCCGATTTGACGACCTCGAACATGAGGTCAGCACGCGGCGCGAGCTCAAGACCTGGGCATTCCGCTACCCGCACGCCGCGATTATCCTGTATCCGCTGGCGTGCCTTGTCGCGCTACCGGCGATGCCGGTCTTTGCCGGAATTGCGAATGCGCCGTTACTCGCTCGCTGGGGCGCCAGCCTGGTGGCCGGCGGCCTGCTTACGGCGGGACTATTACTGGTCCTGCAGCTCTCTATCCTGTTTGGCTGATCGAGACTGTCAGATCGGGTTGTAACGCGTCAGCGTGGCCCGGAAATTCAATTTCCCCTTACGGTGCTGTTCGATCACGACCGGCAGATAGCCGAGTTCGGCCGCGCACCAGAGGGTCGTGACGCGCGAAGAACCTTCCTTCTGGTGCTGAATGCCGATGGCCTCGTAGCTACCGGCCCTGGTCTTGATTGACTTGGTGCCGACATTGCGGACATTCGCCACACGCATCTTGTCGACATCGAACAACACGTAAGTGTCGTCGGGTTCGCCATTGAGCAGGTCGAACATCAATTCGTACTGGATGGACACGTTATCGTGGGAGAGGCCGTCGAGCTGAAGATTGACGGCATCCTCTCCGACCGTGCCGTTGGCCCGGTTGGTGGCCCAGTCGAAGCGGATATTGGTCTCAGGGTCGTTGCGGATCGTATCGATCTCCCGAAATGCCACGGGCCGGACACCGTCGGCAGCGGTCGTGAACTCCGATCGAACGTTCATTTTGCCGCCTCGCAGCCGGGCGAGGCCGGTCGGCTTGATGACATGCGTGGCGACGTAGCCGTCCTCGGTCTCGCGCAGCTCGGTATTGAGTTGCCCGGACAGGAGGCTGATCTTGACCTTGTACTGGGCCGTGTGCGGCGTCAGGTCGGCGGCTTCGGCGGCAGGCGCTGCGAACAGGGCAGCGGCCACGAGCCATGCGACTGATAGCGTGTATTTCACCCGAAAATCTCCTCAGGCCGGTTTGAGAGCCTGTTCACAGTCTCTCATAAGGGACATGACTGCTTCCTGAACGTTCTCCCTGACGGGCTCCAGGTCGTCCAGCGCGATGCTCTTCGGGACCGGAAGCGGCTCGCCAATCGCGATCGCAACGCGCGAAAACGGCTTCGGAATCATGAAATCGTCCCACCGCCTGAGGTACCAGGCGCGCTCCGCGGCGCAGCCAATCGGGACGATCGGGACGCCGGCAATGCGAGCCATGAGTATGGTACCGGCCTTGAATTCGTATTTCGGGCCTCGCGGACCGTCGGCCGTCGTGACGATCGAGTAGCCGTTCTTCATCATGCGCTGCTGGTCGCGAAGCGCCAGGGCGCCACTCTGGTTGGCCGAACCGCGGATCACTTCGGCGCCCCAGGCGCGGGCTACGCGCTCCGGCACATCCCCATCCACCGAGCCTGAGACGAGAAAGCAGGCCTTGAAGCCGCGCTGGATCCAGGAGCGGATCAGCGTGGAGCCGATAACATGGTGCTGGTGCCAGTAGGCCGGGGCGCACACGGCGCCATCTGCGATGAACGGCTCTATGTGCTCGGCCCCAATAATTTTCTCGACGCGATACGTCGATGTGAGCAGTCGGATCAGTCCGCGCAGCACAGGCAGCCCGAGGAAGTAGTACAGGCGGCGTGCCGGCGTCATGCGGCGGCGTGAGGACGTGCTGCGACGCGACTCTACCGAGTCAAAATGGCTGGGAGGCCTCTCGTTCATTGGCGGAGTTTGCAGTATCGAATCTCCGCGGGTCAATGTAATATTGCGCCAGCCTTTTCCCCCATTCCTTATCCTCCCGAACTTTCCATGACCGAACCCCAGTCCGACTACAGGCGGCCGCCAGGGCCCGACGAGCCAGTGTCTCTGGGTATCGACGCCGTGACACTGGACACGCTGCTGAGCCTGCAGCGGGAATACGGAGATATGGTCAGTATGCGAACGGCGAATGGACGCCTCGCATACTTCGTGAACGACGCGGTCGAGGTGCGCAGGATCCTTGCACGGCGTCATAGCAAGTATCACAAGGGACCGGGCTTCGAACGGGTAAAAATGTTGCTCGGGAATGGCCTGATCGTAAGCGACGGCGACGTCTGGCGACGCTCCAGGACGATGATCCAGCCGGCATTCAGCCGCCAGAACGTGCACCGGCTGACGACGGTGATGGTCGAATGCACGGATCGCCGGGCCGCGAAGTGGGCAGAGGCCGCTGCGGACAGCGAAACGCTCAACATTACCGAGGAAACCTGCGACTTTGCGCTGGAACTGATTCTGATCAGCATTTTCGGCGACGACTACGAGAACCGCATTCTGACCGCAGGTGACAATCCGTTCGCATTCCTGAGCCGCGATTCAACCCGTGACCTCAGTGTCGTCATGAAGGTTCGACGCCTGCGCGAATTGCTGCTGAGCATCATCGAAGACCGGCGTGCAGCCACAGGCAGCCAGCATTTTGATTTTCTATCGATGTACCTCGAAGCGACCGACAAGCAAGGCAAGCGGTTCTCGGACAAGGAATTGCTCGATGAGTTGATGACGCTGATCGTGGCTGGCTTCGAAACCTCGGCGAACACCCTCAACTGGGTCTGGCATCTCGTGGCGAAGCATCCGGACGTTGAAGCGAAGCTCATCGAAGAGGCGCAGCGTGTCCTGCCCAACGTCTCGGCCGTTTCGGCTGAAAACCTTGCGGCCATGGAGTACACGCAGCAAACGCTCGAGGAAGCGCTACGCCTGTATCCGCCGGTCTGGCTCTTTACACGCCGTTCGCATGCCGCGGACGAACTCGAGGATTTCGATGTGCCGCCGGGTACGGATATCTACCTCGCGCCGTATGTCCTGCATCGTACCGATCACTACTGGCCTGAACCGGAGGTGTTCGATCCCGACCGCTTTGTACTGGCTGACAAGCCGAAGAAAGATCGGCCTTATTTTCCATTTTCGCTTGGTCCGCGGCGCTGCCTCGGCGAGTATTTCTCTTTTCTCGAAATGAAAGTTCACCTGGGATTATTGCTGCCACGTTTCCGCATGCAGCTGGTCGACGACGCCGAGCCCGAGCTGGAGCTCGCGATCAACCTGCGCTCGGCCGAAGACATCCACGTGCGACCTGCCATACGCTAAGGACTCCATGAAGCTTTACGACACCATGATCGACCTGCTTGCGGACGTTAAAGACTGCGACCGGGAAATTCGCTTTATCGACGGTGAGAACGACGAATCCGTTCTCAGCTTCGCTGATCTCTGGAATGAAGCGCTGGCCCTGCTGGGCTCGCTACAGAAGCGCGGCATGACGCCTGGCGACGAGCTGATCATCTTCAGCAAATCCAATAAGAGTTTTGTCATCGCCTTCTGGGCGGCCATGCTCGGCGGCATCGTGCCGGTCCCCGTGGCAGTGGGGATCAGCGATGAGCACAAGCTCAAACTGTTTCGCATTCTCTCGCAGCTCGAGCATGTCACGCTGTTTACCGAGATGGACCTGCTGCAGCGCCTGCTCGACTACTCGGCCGAGCAGAAGATGGACGACATCAGGGACCTTCTCTCAACGCACGCCGTATTGATGAGCGATGTGGAGCCGGGTGCCCATGGCGAGGTTTACACGGCAACGCCGGATGACACGGCGTTTATCCAGTACTCGTCAGGCTCGACCAGTGATCCGAAGGGCGTGGTGCTCACGCACCGGAACCTCTGCGTCAACATCCGCGCCATTGTCGAAGGTTTTGACTGGCGCGCGGACGACCAGGCTTTGAGCTGGATGCCGCTGACGCATGACATGGGTCTGATCGGCTTCCACTTGAGCGTCCTTGCTGCGGGCATGAACCATGCGGTGATGGACACCGGCGTATTCGTTCGACGGCCGCTCCTTTGGATGAGCAAAGCAAGCGAGCTTCGCGCGACGCAGCTTTGTTCGCCGAACTTCGGGTACAAGCATTTCCTGAAGCTGTTCGTTCGCAAGGGGCTGCCTGATGTTGACCTGTCGTGCGTAAAGCTGATCATCAATGGCGCTGAGCCTATCTCCTGGGATCTCTGCGAGGAATTTCTTACCGCACTCGCGCCGCACGGTCTGAAGCGCAATACGATGCTGCCGGTCTATGGACTCGCGGAAGCGACCGTAGGCGTGTCGTTCTCGGAGCTCGGGCCGGAATACGAGCGCGTCATCATGGATCGTCACAGTCTCCAGATCGGGGAGACATTCCGGCCGGTCGACGAGTCGGATCCCGATGCGGTCAGCTTTGTCACCGTGGGCAAGGCGATACGCGATGTCGGAATTCGTATCGCCGATGACAGCGACAGCATTCTCGGGCCCGGTCACATCGGCCATATCCAGCTACACGGCGGGAGCATGACCGAGACGGTCTACAGTGATCCCGACGCGACAGCCGCTTTGTTCACAGAGGACGGCTGGCTGCGAACCGGTGATTGTGGTGTCTTCGTTGACGACAAGCTCGTCATTACGGGGCGCCAGAAAGACATCATTATCATCAACGGGCAGAACTACTACCCGCACGACATCGAAGAGATTGTCGCCAGGATCGAGGGTCTCGACCTGAACAAGGTGGTCGTCGCCGGCGCGACACCCAAGGGCGGCCAGACAGAAGAACTCATCGCGTTCATCCTGTACCGGCAGGACCTCGAGGAGTTCCGGCCGCTGATCGATGCCGTTCGGGATGTCGTGGGCGAACAGACCGGGATCGCGGTCGATACCGTCGTGCCGGTGCCCAGGATCCCCAAAACGACCAGCGGCAAAGTTCAGCGCGGCAAGCTGCTGGAAGCCTATTTTGACGGGGAGTTCGACGCCGTTCTGAGCGAATTGCGGCCGTCCGACGAAGGGGAAGAGTCCTTCGATGATGACCCGCTCGTGGCCGAACTGGAGCAAATCTGTCGTGATGTTGCCAAGGATCGGAAGATCGGCGCAGATGACAACCTGTTCGAAGTCGGTGTAAGTTCCTTAACGTTGACCGAGGTCGTACTGGCCATCGACGAGAAATACCCGGGCAAGCTGGATATCAGCGACTTGTTCGACTACCCGACGCTGCGTGAGATCGCTGCGTTCCTCAAGAGGGACACCTGATGACATATGCACGTATCGCCGGAGTCGGTAGCTGCCTTCCCGAGAAGGTCCTGACCAACAAGGACCTCGAAGGCATGATGGACACCTCGGACGAATGGATCCGGGAGCGCACGGGCATGAAGCGCCGGCACGTCGCCGGTGAGGGCGAGACGACGGGCTCAATGAGCGTGATAGCAGCGCAGCGCGCGCTGGAAATGGCCGGCATGGAGGCTGACGAGCTGGACATGATTGTGGTCGGCACGTGTACTCCCGACAAGATCATTCCCGCGACCGCGACAATTGTGCAGCGCGAGCTTGGCATCAAGGGCTGTCCCGCGCTCGATGTAAACGCAGCCTGCAGCGGATTTCTCTACGGGCTTGATTACGCCAATCGATATTTCCTGACCGGCGGGGCGAAGAAAGCCCTCGTGATCGGTGCAGAAACGCTGACTCGCATCTTGAACTGGGAGGATCGAACGACAGCGGTGCTGTTTGGCGACGGCGCAGGCGCCGTGGTGCTGGAGGTCAGCGACGAGCCCGGCATCATGTCAACGCACATTCATGCCAATGGCGAGTTTGAGGAGTTGTTGCATACGACGGGCGGCATTTCGCGTGGCTTCGATGCGTCCTGTGACCGGGACGGCTTCGTGCGCATGGAAGGTAACGCTGTCTTCAAGCGGGCCGTGGCCACTTTCGACAGCATTGCCCGCGAGACAGTGGCCGATCTCGACGGCCACCTCGATGATATCGACTGGTTTATTCCGCATCAGGCCAACATGCGGATCATCAAGGCCGCGGCAAAGAAGTTATCCATGCCCATGGAGCGGGTGATCAGCACGGTCGACGAGCATGCCAATACGTCGGCGGCATCGATACCCTTGGCGCTGGACCTCGCGGTACGGGAAGGGCGCATCAAGCGGGGCGATACGCTCCTGATGGCAGCTTTCGGCGCCGGTTTCACCTGGGGATCGGCGATGCTCAAGTTCTGAGTTCTTACATAAGACCCTGAAAAGCCCAGATTTCCGGATTTCTAGTGTGACCTGGTTCACACTTCGATCAAGACGCTGTCTCTATACTGCGACATATGAAGCTGTCGCCAATCGGAGACAGGGTTTTGACGGACGGAAGAATGGAAAAGGATTTCAACAACATACCGCTCTCGGAATCGAACGTATCGCTCAAGCTTGCCGATATCCAGCGGCGTTGCTCCGAGCTGTTGCTCGATACCGGCGATGCGCTCGAGTTGTCGCTTGAAGAGCCGTCAGCCCCGCCCGAGGGCAGTAATCCCTACGACCGCGGCTAGCCTACCGGTCGGAGTTTCCTACCGCGGTCTCATGCATACGGTGCATCAGGCGCAGCCGCCAGATCCAGATCGACGTGATCATTGCAGCAGCTATCGGCAACGCCGCGACGGGGTAGCGCAGCACCATAAAATCATAGAGTCCATGCAGGCCGGCAGCGAGCAGGAAGCCGAGCAGTGCGGGCAGTATGATTGAGCGGCCGCCCAGCCAGGCTTTGGTAATCCAGTGCGCCCAGATCGAGGCGAACAGCATGTGAATGACCGGCCCGGCAAAGCCCCGGGCGACCGATTCCACGCCGGTCAGGAAGTCGAGATAGTGGTAGTTCTCGACGGCGGCATAGCCGAGGGCAATGAACGATGCATAGATGATGCCGTCCAGGGGCTCATCGAATGCCTTCAGGTGAATGACAACGAGCAGGAACGGCAGCAGTTTCGCGAGTTCTTCGATAGGGCCGATTGCGAGCATGGCATAGGCAAACAGGGCCCATCCGTTCTCCTCGGCGAGCGCCACGGCGTCGAAACGTAAACCGAGAGGCTCAAGGCCCATGTACATGCCTTTGGAGATGCCCGCGGCCAGAAGGCCGAGAACAAAGCACAGCAACAGGTTTTCCCAGGGCTCGGGCAGGTGCCTGTCCTTGTGATACAGGTAGCCGGCCCAGAAGAGTACGGGCACGGCGACCGGCAAAATGAGAAGTCCCTGATGCATCTGGTTATTATCGGTACATGAATCCCGGCAATCTCCTATGGTGGTCACAGTTCCTGCTCATCGCCTGGGTCGGGAGTGCGCCTGCGAGCGAGTTGCTCTTTGCGGGAGACGAGGTCCTGGAGATTGAGCTGCGGGGACCCCTGGCCCGGACCATTGACGATTCGACGGCGCGTCATGCCAACGCGTTCAGCCTCATTGTGGTTGGCACCGAGATTCCGGTGTCACTGCGTGTGCGAGGCAACAGCCGGGCGCAGGTGTGCAGCTTCCCACCCCTGCGGCTCGACATCGAACCAGGGGCTGCGAACGGGACCCTGTTTGCAGGGCAGGAGAGACTGAAGCTCGTTACCCATTGTCGGGTATCCTCCGGCCATGAGCAGAACGTTATTGAAGAGTATGCCGCCTACCGAATGTTCGCACTGTTGTCTGAGGTGTCGTATCGCACACGCCTCCTGCGAATCCGCTACGTGGACACCGACGACCCGGGACGGTCGCCGCAGGTTCGCTATGGTTTCCTGATCGAACCGGCAAGGCAGCTTGCGGCGCGAACGGGTGGAGAAAAGCTGAAGGTGCCGCATGTTGTGAAGGCCCGGCTCGACCTTGACCAGGCCGCGTTGGTGTTTGTCTTCCATTACATGATTTCGAGCGTCGACTGGTCACTTGTTGTGGCAAGCGGTGACCGGAACTGCTGCCACAATGTCGATCTTATTGCGATCGACGGTGCGCACCACCTTGTGCCATTCGATTTCGACCTCTCGGGGCTGGTGGCGCCGCGGTATGCGCGCCGTGGCGCCGGTCACGGCGTCCGTGAGGTCAGGAAGCGGCGCTACCGGGGATACTGCATCGATCGTTCCTACATAGCCGCGGCGCTGCAGGCCCATCTGGACCAGGAAGCAGCATTCCAGGCGTTGCTGCAAGCACTGCCCGCTGTCGATGCGAAGGCGACAGGCAGGCAACAGGAATTCCTGGAGCGCTTCTATCGGAGCGTCGGGGACCCCGAAGCGCTGGCGGCCAAATTCGATCGCCAGTGCATCGATCGATGAACAATACCTTTCTCTACCTCGTTACGGTCCTGATCTGGGGTTCGACGTGGCTGGCGATCGAATTCCAGCTGGGTGTGGTGGCGCCGGAAGTGTCGGTGGTCTATCGCTATTGCCTGGCTGCTTCTGTATTATTTATTTATTGTAAAATTAAAGGGTTATCGCTTGCTTTTAAAGCAAAAGATCACCTTTGGTTTGTGGCGTTGGGGCTGTTTCTCTTCTGCCTGAACTACATCCTCGCGTATCGCGCGCAGGTCCATATCACGTCGGCGCTCGCCGCGATTGCGTTCTCGATGATGCTGTGGATCAACATCGTCCTGTCACGCCTGATTTTCGGCACGCGCGCGGGTGCGCGCGTGTTGCTGGGTGCGCTGCTCGGTATCGCCGGGATATCGATCCTGTTCGCGCCGCAAATCGAAACGGTGTCACTGGATGACGGCGTATTCTTCGGCTCCATGCTGGCGCTGCTCGGCGCGCTGATGGCATCGTGCGGCAATATGGTGTCGCAGGCAGCGCAAAAACGGGATTTGCCCGTGGTGCAGGGCAACGCCTGGAGTATGTTCTACGGCGCCATCCTGACCGGCATCATTGCGGTTGCGGGTGGGCACGAATTCAATTTTGACGCGACATTTACGTACATTACCTCGCTGGTCTATTTGGCAATATTCGGTTCGGTTGTCGCGTTTGGCGCTTACCTGACGCTGCTCGGCAGGATCGGAGCACACAAGGCCGGCTATGCCACGGTCATGTTCCCGGTCGTTGCGGTGGTACTGTCCATGGCGTTTGAGGGGCTGCGGCTCGACCTGGCAATCGCAACGGGCACTTCGCTGGTCCTGCTCGGGAACGTGCTGGTTCTGAAAAAAGCGGACTGACTAAGGGAGAAATTTAATGAGTGGCAGAAACCCAATCGAGGATCTGGCCCACCTGCGGCACGAATTCGGCGAGCACGGCGGCGTCAACATGTCCGTCGAGGCGAGCTCGACCTTTACGGTGATCGATCCGGAAACCATGCCGGACCTGTTCCAGGGCCGTGCCGGCCCGGACAAGGGCTGCTATCTCTACGGGCGTCACTTCAACCCGACCGTCTTCAACCTCGGCCGGCAGATGGCTGCGCTCGAGGGTACCGAAGCCGCCTATTGCGCTGCGAGCGGCATGGGGGCGATTTCGGCCGTCATCATGTGTCTTTGCAACGCCGGCGACGAGGTGGTCGCATCGAACGCAATTTACGGCGGCAGCTACGCGTTCCTGCACGATTTCCTGCCGGCAAAGACCGGCATACAGACGCGCTTCGTCGACATCACCGACGTCGATGCCGTGGCTGCGGCGATCACTGACAAAACCCGGCTGATCTTCACCGAGAGCGTGTCGAATCCCACCCTGCGCCTTGCCAATCTGCCGAAACTGGCGGCTGTCGCCGGCAAGAACAACATTTCCCTGGTGGTCGACAATACGTTCAGCCCGTTACTCCTGAGCCCGGCTGTGCTGGGTGCGGACGTTGTCGTCCACAGCATTACCAAGTTCATTAGCGGCGCCTCCGATGTGATTGCCGGCGCGATCTGCGGCACGGAGGCCTTCATCGGCGAACTCATGGATCTGCATATGGGGCCGCTTATGTTGCTCGGTCCCACGATGGATCCCACGATAGCGGCTGGCATCAGCCTGCGGATTCCTCACCTGCCGCTACGCATCAAGGCCCACAGCGAGCGAGCGCTTGCTATCACGTCGCGGTTACAGGAGTTAGGCCTCAAGGTCTGCTACCCGGGTTTGCCGGATCATCCGGATCACAAGCTGTTCGAGGAATTGCATTGCGACGAGTACGGCTATGGCGGTGTGTTCACCCTTGATGTGGGCGACGCGGAAACGGCGAATGCGCTGATGTCGTGCCTGCAGAATGAACAGCGCTTTGGGTATCTCGCGGTCAGCCTCGGGTACTTTGACACGCTGATGTCCTGCTCAGGTTCGAGCACCTCCAGTGAAATGAGCGAGGAAGACAAGGAATCGGCCGGGATCTCACCGGGACTCCTGCGGATTTCAATCGGCTACACGGGCACGCTCGAGCAACGCTGGACGCAGCTGCTGACCGCCTTGCGGCATACGGGGCTGGTACCCGCCTAGGGCGCGCAGGGGCTGCGTCGCCGCGGTTCGCACCGCGGTCGCGATCGGGGTACAGTTACGGCCACCACAGCCGGAATGCCCCGATTTGTAATGAAATTCGTCCTCCTGTTCTTGTCCGTCGTCCTGTTGGCCGTCGTTCTACGCAAGGTGTATCGCTACAAGACCCTCGCGCCGATGCTGCCTCGCAAATACAACTTCGGCAAGCGCCGTGACACCCTGCGCGAGGTCTTGCGCCTGCTGGACGAGCGCGGGGCCAGGGTCCTGCTCGAAACGGGCGTGGCGCGCATGGGGCTCGAGAAGTCCAAAGGCGACGGCGCCTCGACCATTGTTTTCGGCCTCTGGGCGAAGAACAACGATGCGCACCTGTATTCTGTCGACATTGACCCCGACGCGACCCGGCGAGCCGGTACTGCGGTCGATGCGATGGACCTCGGCGACAGCGTAACGCTCGTGACCTCGGATTCGGTGGAGTACCTCGGTGAATTCACCGATACCGTCGATTTCCTGTATCTCGACAGCTACGACTATCACAAGACCGATACGGCCATACAGAAAGCCAGCCAGGACCATCATCTCAAGGAAATCAACGCGATCGAGGGATGCCTGCACGACGACACGGTCATCCTGATTGACGACTGCGATCTTCCCAATGGCGGCAAGGGCAAGTTGGTTATTCAGTACCTGACCGAGGCCGGGTGGAAGGTCCACATGTCCGAATACCAGGTCATCATGGTGATGGATAACTAGATTTGTCGGTCCGATCGCTGCTGAAATCCATAGCACCGCTCCCGTTGCTGGAGCTTGTGGCCGGCCGCAAGGGGCGTGTGTTTGCTTTGGGGCCGCCGAAGTCGGGCACGACGTCGATCGCGAGTATCTTCAGGGATTATTGTCGTGCGGATCATGAAGCGCACCGGCCGCGCACGGTTGCCGAGATGTACGGACACTTTACCGGGGAGCTGTCTGACGCCGACCTGATGGCCACGTATCGGGCCCGCGACAAACAGCTGGTGCTCGATGTGGAGTCGAACTGCTTCCTGACGTACCGGCCGGATCTCCTGACGAAGACGTTTCCGGATTCGCAATTCATAATTGCGGTCCGCGAGCCACGCGCGTGGCTGACGTCAATCGTCGATAACAACATCAATTTCCCGCGTGACAAGAACGATGTCCTAACCCAGTGGCACCGTGTGTTTTTCGGAGAGCCAGGGCAGCAGGGAATGGCCGGCGACGAGCCGCTGGTGGGGCATGGCCTGTATCCGGTTGCAACCTACCTGGAGTACTGGACGACCACGTATGACAAGTGCCTGAGGCTCGTACCGGAAGACCAGCGCATGGTGGTCGGTACCGGACAGATCACGGCGCGTACATCGGAAATGCTCGAGTTCGCCGGCTATTCACCGAAGCCGGCCGATGTAGCTGCCAGTCACAAGAACAGGACGAAGGCAAAGCACGATGTCCTCGGCAGTGTCGATGAGGTGCATATCGACGCGATGCTTGAAAAGCATTGCGCCGCGTTTATAGAGCGCTTCGGTCTGGCGCAGCTCTGGCAGTAAGAACCGCCTGCCACTCAGCCGGAGACTCCTCCAGCAGGTCACTGAGAAACGACCATGCGTCGTCAAGCGCTGCCGCCCCGGTCTGACCCAGACTCTCACCCAGGCCGAACTCGCTGGCGGCGACATGCAACAAGAAGGCCTCAGGTGGTGCATCCCCCGTGGTTTCCTGGTAAACGTTCAGGAGCGCCTGCGGCGAGATGGCATGGGTCGAGAAGTTGCCGTCGTTCGAGGCCTCAATGCGCTCCACGGCGATACCTTTCTCGATAGAGACACTCGCGTCGATGAACAGCAGCGGCGTCATGCCGTTGAAATCCATGACGTGTTCGATATTGAGTTGAAAGTCCTCGATCACAACGAGTTCGTGAAGCTGCAGGGCGCGCAGCTTTTCGGCGAGCAATGGGCCGATGCCGTCGTCACCGCGACTCACATTGCCCCACGCGAATACAACGAGTCCGGGACTAGTCGAACTGACCATTACTGTTTTTCTGCAGCCGATCGACGAGGTCACCGCGCTGGTCACGTAACTCGACGATCAACGGCATCTTGCCGACAGCATGCGTGGCGCACGACAGGCACGGGTCGTAGGCACGTATCGCGACCTCGATATTGTTCAGTAGCGGTTCGGTCAGTTCCTTGCCGTTCAGGTACTGGCTGGCCACTCGGCGAATCGACTCATTCATTGCCTGGTTGTTGTTCGTTGTCGATACGATGAGGTTGGCTTTCTTGACGAGATCGTTGTCGTCGACTTCGTAGTGGTGGATCAGGGTACCGCGCGTCGCTTCGATCACGCCGATCCCGGTGCCCGTGCGCTTCTGGTCGCGGTTGATCAGGTCCGTGCCGCGAATATCCGGATCAAGCAACAGCTCGCGAATCTTCTCGGCGCAATGCAGCAACTCGATCATCCTGGCCCAGTGATAGGCCAGAGGCGCATGCAGCAGGCCGCTGCTGTCGCTGCTGTGATCCTTGAACAGGAGACGTTCCTCTTCGGCCAGCGGCGAGTCGATGTAGTCGCAGTTGTTAACGCGAGCCAATGGTCCGACCCGGTACCAGCCCGCGTCTTTTCCGAGTTCTGTCAGGAACGGGAACTTCATGTAGCTCCAGTTCTTCACTTCCTCGCGGATGCGCTCGCGATATTCCTGGTCGCTGACCTGATCGAAAATAATATTGCCCATCGAGTCGCGCGCACGGAGCTTGCCGTCATAAAGTTCCAGCGCGCCATCGGGCCTGACAAGGCTCAGGTAGTTCGACGGCATGGTGCCGAACTCGCAGCTCATGGGCTGGTTCGACAGGTGGTAGTCACGCGACAGCTTGACTGCCGCCTTCGCCCACTCGGTGACGTCATCGATATCGGCCAGCAATGCGTCACGCTCGGCGGCCGAAATGCGCTTGTTCATGCCGCCGGGCACGGCGCCCGTGCCGTGAATACGCTTGCCGCAAATGGCCCGAATGACTTCCTGGCCGTACTTGCGGAGCTTGACGCCCTGCAGCGCGATCTCCGGGTGCGCCTCGATGACGCCCACGATGTTGCGCTTCTTCATGTCGCTCTCAAAACCGAACAACAGGTCCGGCGAAGACAAGTGGAAGAAATGCAGTGCGTGGCTTTGCAGTATCTGGCCAAAGTGAACGAGTTCACGCAGCTTCCGCGCCGTAGGGGTCAGTCGCTCGGCGCCAACGATGCGATCGATCGCCTTGCCGGCTGCGAGGTGGTGGCTCACGGGGCAGATCCCGCAAAGACGTTGCACCACGACCGGTACATCCCAGTAGGGCCGGCCCTGGATGAAACGTTCGAAGCCGCGGAACTCGACGATGTGCAGGCGTGCTTCCCTGATGACGTTGTCGTCGTCGGCCAGCAGCGTGACCTTGCCGTGTCCCTCAACACGTGAGACCGGCTCGATCACGACGCGTTTGAGGCCTTTGCGGGTGGTGCTGGTTGCGGTTGCTTTAGTCATAGGTTCCAGGCCTTAGTCGTAATACGTCAGGTCGTAAGGAAGATCGGGCGCGCGCCCTTCAACGATATCATTCAGAATCTGCCAGAAGGCGTCGGCGGGCGGCGGGCAACCCGGCAGGAAGAAGTCGACTTTCACGACCTCGTGAATCGGGCTGACATTTTCGAGGATATGCGGCAATTCGTCGTCAGTCGGGATCTGCGGGTTTTCGACGCCTACGTTATCGATGTAGGACTCTTCGAGCAATTCACGCACGTCAATGGAGTTGCGCAATGCCGGTACACCGCCACTCATGGCACAGGCCCCGACCGCGATCAGGACTTTGCAGCTTCGGCGGAATTCGCGCAGGGTCTCGATGTTCTCGGTATTACAGACGCCACCTTCCACGAGCCCGATATCGACCTCCGCAGAGCAGGTCTTTATGTCGTTGATGGGAGACCGGTCGAATTCGATGTGCTCAACGAGTTCGACGATGCGCTCGTCAATATCCAGAAAGGACATGTGGCAACCAAAGCAGCCCGCGAGCGAGCAGGTCGCAACCGATACCTTCTCGCCGGGCTCCTTGACGAGTTCAGGCAGCGTCGACGGGGATATCTTGTTGCTGTGAACCTGCCGCTTGTCGTAATCGCGCTGGCCAATCGGCTTCGTGAATGCCTGGCGCTTCTTGATGATGCAACCTACGGGACAGACATTGGCCGCGGCATCGTTGACGCTCAGGCCGGAATCTTTCAATAAACCGGTGTCCGAGTTGATCGCCAGGCCCTTGTTATTCGAACGCCCGGTGATGCAGAAGAGGTCCTTGCCGTCCGTATCGCGCGAGGCGCGTACACAGAGCTCGCAGTAGATGCAGCGGTCGCGGTTCAACAGGATGTCGGGATGGCTGGCGTCGGTTTCCCGTCCGGCCGTGAAGTTGGGGAAGATCAGGGCCGTCATTCCGAGCTTGTAGGCCTGGTCCTGGAGCACGCAGTTTCCGCTGTGCTCGCAGGACGGGCAGTGATGGTTCCCTTCGATGAACAGCATCTGCGCGAGCGCGCGGCGTTCTGAATTGAGTTCCTCGGTATTGCTGACCACCACCATGCCGTCAGTGGCCGGCGTGGTGCAGCTGCTTACCTGGCGACCATCGATCTTGCAGGTGCACATTTTGCAGCTGCCGTTGGCCTCATAGTCCGGGTGGTAGCACAGGTGCGGAATGGCGACCCCGGCATCTTCTGCCGCCTGCATAACGGTCTGGCCCTGCGCAAAAGGAATGGACTGTCCATCGATATGAATTCTGCCTGTCATCAGCTTTGCGCCTCTTCAGCCACGATCTGCCGCGATCTCTCGATTGCCGCCTCAACGTCAAAGGCGGGCTTGTACTCAACGTCGTCCATGCGCTGCCTGAATGCCTCGGGAAACTTTTCATAGGTTGTCAGGATCGGAACAGCGGCACTCTGCCCCAGGCCGCAATGGCTGGCCTGTGTCATCAGCTTGTTCAGGCGCTGCATTTGCTCGATGTCGAGACGCGCGCCATGCCCGGCCGCGATCTTCTCAGCCATGTTGGCCATCAATTTGGTTCCGACCCGACATGGAGTGCAGAAGCCACAGCTCTCATGGGCAAAAAAGTCGGTGAAATTCTGGGCCACGTCGAGCATGTCTCGGGAATGATCGAAGATCATGAACGAGCCGCCGGTGTTCGAATCGTCGAACGAGAGCTCGCGCTCCGTTTCGTGGGAAGCCAGCAGCGTGCCCCCGGGTCCGCCCACCTGGATAGCCTGGACGTCCTCGGCGCCGCAGGCCTGCAGCGCTTCGCCAACGGTCGTGCCGACCGGCATTTCATAAATGCCCGGTGAACGGCAGTCACCGCTGATGCTCAGGAGCTTCCAGCCGCGCTTTGCATCGTCCTGCTTGAAGAATCCGGGTCCGTCAGCTGCGATACCGGCCGCATACGCGAAGGTCTCGACGTTGTTGACCACGGTCGGGCAGCCACGGTAGCCATGAGTAACAGGGAAGGGCGGGCGTATTCTCGGTATGCCGCGCTTGCCTTCCAGCGACTCGATGAGCGCGGATTCTTCGCCGCAAACGTAGGAGCCGGCGCCCATGACGATCTCGATATCGAAGTGAATGCCATGGTGCCCGCAAATATTGCGTCCCAGCTTGCCGGAGTCCCGACGGCGTTGCAGCCGTCTGTCGAGGCGTTCGCGCAGGAACTCGTACTCATGGCGCAGGTAAATGAATCCTTTCCGGGCACCAATCGTAATGCCACACACGGTCATGCCTTCGATGACGTTACAGCCTTCACAGTTGAGAAGGGCGCGGTCTTTGAACGTGCCGGGTTCGCCTTCGTCGGCATTGCATATGACGTAGCGTTCACCGGCCCCGGCCGAGCGACAGATGTCCCATTTCCGATGCGTCGGGAACCCGGCGCCGCCACAGCCACGCAGGCCGGCAGCTTCAAGCTCCGCAATGACACCGTCGGCTCCCAGTTCGATGGCGCGCTCGATCGCCGCGCCGCGTTGTACCGTCATATTTAGCAGAGGGCCCTTCCTGCGGATCGCGTCATTGATGACGAACCACTCAAGCGGCCAGTCCTCGAGCGGCGTGCCCGCCCTGATCAACGCCGCCATTTCATGTGCGCGTTCAATGTCGACGCGATCGATGGCTATACCATTGACAAGGACTCCGGGGCCACGCTCGCACAGGCCCGTGCAGGACGTGAAGTCCACGGTGGCCAGGCCGTCTTTCTCCGGGACGCCCGGCTCGACGCCGAGTTCTTCGCACAAGACCGCTGCGCTCTCGCGACTCCCGAGCATGTGGTCGGTGATGCTGTCACTGAAGTAGATGTCGTAGCCCCCGCGCGGCGTGTTGTGCAGGAAGCTGTAGAAGTCGATCAGTGCATGAATTTTCGTCCGTGGAAGATTCAGGCTTTCGGCCACAATGTCGATGTCGGTCGCCTTGATGTGGTTCTGAGCGAGCTGCAGCTTGCGGAGGATCTGCAGCACCATGCGTGGGTCGCGGCGATAGGCGGCCAACTGTTCGCGTACAACAGCATCAGATTCAGAGGTCAATTGCGTGCCCTTTACAAGAGGTGGGTGTGCCTTAAGGCGAATGTTATGCCCGCTATTCTTGGCGCCTACTGTGGAAACCCGCTATATTCGAGCGGCTCTCCCAGCGTCGATTTCCGGAGAATCCGACCCATGAAAAAGACCGCCACCGTGCTTGTCGCGCTAGTCGCTATTGAGCACCTGTATATCCTGGTGCTGGAGATGTTCCTGTGGACCAGGCCGGCCGGATTGCGCGCGTTTGGGCTGACACCCGAGTTCGCCGAACAGACGGCTGTGCTTGCCGCCAACCAGGGTCTTTACAACGGCTTCCTGGCCGCAGGCCTGATCTGGAGCCTCGTACGCAAAGAGGACGGCTTTCCGCTACGTGTGTTCTTCCTGAGCTGTGTCATCGTGGCCGGCGTGTTCGGCGCGATCACGGCGAAGCCCTCGATCCTCTATGTGCAGGCGGTACCGGCATTCATCGCGCTGGCGGCGACGCTGCTGGCGCGCCGGTAACATAGCTCACGGGGGCAGCGTTGTGACTACCAGGAGTCACTGCCTGTTGATCCTGCTGTTGGGCGCCTGCTGGGCGCCGGCCGCAGCCACTGCGCAGACGCCAATCCACCAGTGCACGGATGCCGACGGTAACGTCGTGTATTCGCAGTTGCCCTGCAAGGACGAGGAGCCTGCTAAGGAAGACGCGGCGGCGGATGCAGAGGATGAGCCGGCGAGCCCGGTGCCGCTGATGATCCCCGTGGAGGTCGCGCCTCAAAATAATGCGCCACACGAACCCGAATCGGATAAAGGCGCCGCAGCCTGCAAGAAACGCTACCGTGACGCGATCGATGAGATCGATGCCGAGATTCGCCGGGAATACACACCGGATAAAGATACTGAGTACAAGCAGCGACTGCTTGCCCTGACACGAGCCTTACGCGCGTGCTAGGACGGTCCGTCAGGCCGCCTCAGCCCTCGCGTACCTGAACTTCACGATAATCTCGGTATTGTCGCCGATGTTCGATTTGATCGGGCAGAGCTCGGCCGCGTTTTCGATGCGGCGCCTGTCGACCGCATCAAAGTGATGCGGAATATCGACCACGTAGTGAATGGCCGCGACGTGGGGGAAGGGTTTGGCCACTTCCCTGAAGTTGACAGATACGGTGGTGCCGCTCAGGTCCAGCCTGGCGCGCTGGGCCACGGTACCGATCGACAACAGCATGCAGCTCCCGAGACTGATGCTGAGCAGGTTCGCAGGGGAGAACTCCGCCCCGTCACCGGTATACGGACAGTCGACGGCGACGATCCTGTGCTGCGGCTCCTTGAAGGCGGTGACATGGTGATCTGAATCGTAGGTAAGCTTGACAGTGCTCATCACTCACTCCATGCCGTGCCATCAGGACTACGTGGAGATCACGTGCCTGGATGGCGCGTTGGTCATAGATTGCACGACTCAGAAATGCCTGACAATTCGTGGTACCCACAGTCGCCTAAGGGGTAATCGGAGCAAATGGCTCACAGGTGATCTTGCCGCCCGTGATCGTGAGGAAGCTCGATTCCGGAACGGCAACCCAGTCTGCCTCGAGGTTGCTCAATGGCTCGGACACGATGGCGCGCGCATCCCTCGAAAATCGACCGGCTTCCGGCGCGATTTCCATCGTCGCGTCACGGTGAGCGCTGTGAAACAGCGAACGCGACTTGCCCGACGATGAATAGCGTACGGCGTAGAGAGACTCGCCGTCGCTGAGGCCGAGCGTGAGCTGCACCGCATCGGGCACGCCGTGCTGTGCGGCCACCTGTTCCACCAGGCCCGCCATGCGTGACAGGCCCGCCTGCACGTCGCCCTCCATACCGAAGGTCAGCGCAAGCAGGAACAGGATCTCCGAGTCGGTTGTCCCCTGGATTAACGGGAACAGCTCCGGTGAGACGGCCATCATCAGGTCTCGACGCAGCTCTGCGTACTCGTTTACGAGGCCGTTATGCAGGAACAGCCACTTATCGTGATTGAATGGGTGACAATTCGTTCTTTGAACGGCCGAGCCAGTCGTTGCGCGGACGTGTGCTAAGAACATTGGGGACTCGATCTGGGCGGCCAGCGCCTGCAGATTGCGATCGTTCCAGGCGGGCCGAATATCTTTGTACACGCCCGGCAGGTCACGTGAGCCATACCAGCCAATACCGAACCCATCCCCGTTGGTCGTGTT
Organism: uncultured Woeseiaceae bacterium; assembly: GCA_945787845.1. Lineage (GTDB taxonomy): Bacteria > Pseudomonadota > Gammaproteobacteria > Steroidobacterales > Woeseiaceae > UBA1847. Next base: position 357,423 of record CALZJH010000002.1, read on the forward strand.
GGTCGTATCCAGTGCGCGCAGGCTCTGGTCGATCAGGGAGTGGTCGGTCTTGAACAAGACCTCATCGAGGTAGATCGGAGCGCCTGAGTACGCCAGCCAACGGCACATGCTGTGATCCTTCCGGTTTATGGTTCGCAAGTCCTCGCGTCATTGCATACCGAAAGAAGACGAGAATCAACTGTCGGCGGCCAGCACATCCTCATCGGCGCCCTGCACATCGCGTGCATCAGTCGCTTCCTCGGAATTGAGTCGCAACTCGCGCGACAGCATGCGAATGGCAGCGTCCGCTTCGTTGTCGCCCTTGAAGCCTTCGCCGATAGTCATCTCGCCACCCTGATGGTCCACGGCGCTGATCGAGTAATACATGACGTGCTTTTTGCCGGAACTGGACTGCATCGAGCTGTTGCGGCTGAATCTCGCAAAGCTGGCGCGCCGCATGCTACGGCGCCTGATGGGAAAGCCGAGAATGCGGCGTACCGTCTTGATCGACATGCCGTCCTGCGATACCTCGAGTGAGTTGAACATCATGTAAAATGAGGCGATTGCGATAATCGAGCCGACGAGCCCGAATATGCCGCCGAAAAACAGGTGGCCTTCATTGACCACCAGGAAGGCACCGATACTCGCGAAGGTCCCGCCGATGATGAACCCCACCAGGGACGACCCGAGGTTGCGCCCCATCGGGTAGACAAGTTCTCTGCCGCCTGCGCCGCTGCGAATGTCGACAGCCTTGATGACCGCTGCGTCGTCGATCTTGTCCTGTTCGCTGCGAGCATTTCTCGCGGCGTGCGCCGACACCCAGCGTGACTCCGCCCCGGTTGCGTACACAGGAATCTCGTAGTCCCGGTCGATATCGGGGCCCGCAAGATCGGCCTTGAGGTTCAGGCGCCACAGGTGGTAACTCTTGCCGTCCTGCTGCGCGTCCGACTCATCGAGTGCATCGGGAACGTCAAAACGAAACGTCAGGCGCGTGCCGTTGCTGGCGGGCTCAGCATGCGCGACGAGTTTGTCCTGCCACATGGAATTCTCCGTGCGCCTGCGATTCTTGCCGCTGCCGGACTCGTAGCTGTAGAGATTGGTTAGCGTCAGTTGGAATCGCGCCTGCGGATCAAACGGCAGGTTCAGGTCGATCGCACCGCCGACATGACCGCCGATAGCGCCTGGGAAGGGGTCCATCGTAAACGGCGCCGGTCCAAAGCGGCGCCACTCGAGCGTCCGCGAGATCGCCCACCACAACAGGCCGATACCTATCAGTGGGAACAGCAGTCCCACCAGCGCAATGTAATTCTGCTTGTTCGTGACTTCATCGAACAACACGAACGGCAGCGGCGCAGAGACCAGGTTCCAGAATGCCGCAAACGCCCAGGCACCCCACATCGCAGCTTTGGAGTCCGAGCGGATGGTTTCGGTTTGCCAGTCGTTGTTGAGTAGCCAGGGCTGCCCGGCGTACTGGGGCAGGGTGGCGTCTTTTTCCCTCGGTGTACGGAACACGGCGTACAGCAGACCGAAGCCTACGCCGCCGAACACGAAGACAAATATGGACTTGAAGCCGACCATGCCCCAGCGAATGTCGCGATTGACGATCGCCTCGGAAGGCTGCTCCGGATTCACGTACACGGTGATTGGCTGGCCGGAGCGCTGCGCGGCGCTGAGGCGGCTGCCCGTCTCGGTCTGATAGTCACCAATGTTGTCGCCGCCGCCGCTGATGGACACGCGGTCACCGGTATAGGTCTGCCCATTCCAGTAGTAGCGATACTGGGCATACGCTTCGTAGGTATCGGAATCGTCCCCGGAACTCGTCGTATAGCCGGCACTGATGACCTGCGCCTCGGCCGGAAGCCAGGCGCGCATCTCCACCGCGTCGATAATGGTCGTGCTGATTGACCACAACATCCATACGCCGACTCCCGCAAACGGGAGTGCGAACAGGCTCGTGAAAATCTTGCCTTTCATAGGCTTAGCCTAGCAATCGGGACGGCTGGCGACTGTGCGCCTCGTCTCAAGCCTACGGGTGGCGCTCGAGGTGTCGAAAGCCCTCGAAGAACCAGTGGCGAATCGCGAGCACCATGGACGTGCCGTGACGCTCGCGCGCCGGTATCTTGCGTTCGTCCCAGGCGGTGTCGTCGAACAGCTCACCAATCGCTTTGAGTTTCTCAATGAGCTGAATCTGGCTCTTACGTGACAGCATGCCGTTCTTTACGATGCGTATCGAACCATCGTCGCTGAAGCTGTGCTTGAAAAATTCGGTTTGCACCCGGCTGGTAAAGAAGCGCTCGATGGCGCCGTTCTTTCTCCAGGCAAAATTATTGGCGATCAGCAGCCGCACGCGATCGCCGGGCTGCAGTTCGATGATATTCATGCGGTCGAGACGACGCAGGTAACGCAGTCCTTCCTGAACCGAGATGTCGTAGCGCTCGAGTATCTCCTCGAACGTCCAGAAATTGATCAGGCAATAGGCGACCAGCAACAGCCGGATGTCGGACACGATCTCCTGTTCGTGTTCGTCCGAGAGTTGCTCGAGCATCGGCTGCTGGGACTCGCTGATGTTGACCAGTTCCCCGATATCGAGCTCGAGGACGGCGCAGATTTCGTCGAGCCGCTTGAGTGAGAAATTGCCGGTCGAGAACATGTGCTTGACGGCCGACTCGGAGAGCCCCAGGGACTCGGAGAGCGCCTTGTAGGTGATCCCGCGTGCCTTGAGCTGACGCTTGAGGGCATCAATGATTCGTATCGAAGTTGTCATAATGAAGCGAATAGTATCAAAAGATTGTACGAAAGGTGTGCGCTGGGTAACTTTTCAGAAAAAGGTTGTGAATCCTTGTACCGGCTCCTAGGCTCGATATTGCACTACTCATTCGCTTAAGGAGTCACCATGAGCCTGATTCGTAGAATCTCAGCAACACTTACATCGTCGGTCGACCGCGCCGTCAGCAAGGTCGAGAATCACGACGCCATCGTCAACGCCGCACTGCGCGACACGCAACAGGCGGCCGCACGTTCCCGGGTTCGCCTCGAGCGGGTCCGCAAGGACGGGCGCGCACTGAAGACTCGCTATCAGTCACTTAAAGACGCGCATTCGCGCTGGACCCTGCGTGCCACGAGCGTCGCCTCCAGCGACGAGGCGAAAGCCCTGGAGTGCCTGCGCCGTCGCAAGGACTGCGAAGCGCAGATCCGAAACCTTCAGGAGTCCATCGAGAAGCACGAGGAACTCGAAGACCGGATTGCGGAGCAGGTCAAGAAGATCGAAGCACGCATCAGCGAAGTATCCCACCAGCGCAACATGATGCGCTCGAGGCAGTCGGTTGCCGAGGCCATGCGCACGATCCACAACGTTGAGGGCGTCTCTTACGGAGACATCGAAGAGACCTTCGATCGTTGGGAGATCAATCTCGGCGAGACCGAGATTCTCATGGGTGCCAGTTCCTCTGTGGACCGGCTCGATTCGGAGTTCCTGGTTGAAGAGGACACGGAAGAACTCCGGGCCGAACTCGAACTGCTGCTTGACAACGAAAAGGAGAATTCGTCATGAATACCCGGGTAGCCAATCAATTCGACGACTATCACGTCGATTCCGGGCCGGAGTTCGAGCCACGGAACTCGCGTTTTGATGTCGACCGGATCATGGATTCGATCCGGAATTTCGCGACCGTTTCGGAGGCGCTGCGTATTCTTGGCGCCGCCATCCTCGTCGCGTCGATGTCGATGTTCCTGATGCAGGGATGGGACGATGGTAACGATATACGGCGTTACCTGATGCTGCTCACGCAAACAGGCTTGCTGGCTGCGGCCGGGTTCGCCCTGAGCTATGGGCTGAAGGAGACCAAGGGTGCGCGGCTATTCTTTGGCTTGGCGCTCATCTCCATTCCGGCGAACTTCACGATCCTGGGCGCGCTCCTGTACTCGGTGTTCCAGTGGGACGCAGCGTTAACAACCTATCCGAGCTTTGCGACCTGGCAAATTGAGAATATTGCCAGCACCGGCATTACGCTGGCCGGCGCGATGGTGGTGCTGTTGCCAATCACGATGTTCTGTTTTGCCATCATGGCACGGCACTCGGCGAAGACCTTGTCGCTCCACTTCTTCGCGCTAAACATGATGCTCTTGCTGCCCATCCGCAGTTCGCTTGCGGCCGGCACCGTGGCCCTGTTGGGAACGCTGTATGCGCTGCATGTCGTACGCAATGTGCTCGGCAAGGATACGGCGTTGAAGACGGCAGAGGGTAAGTTTGCGCTGATCACGCTGTTCATACCGGCGGGCATTATTCTGTTCCGCAGCATGTACTTCTACCAGGTGGACAGTCTGCTGATTGCGATGCTGTCGATGGCAGCGTTTATGGCGGCTCGCCAGGCAACGTTGTTCCCGGAAAGAAGTGCGCGCGTTGCGCTGGTCTTGGATATGCTCTCCGTGCCGTTTGCGTTTATCTTTGCGACCGCTTTGGCCAATGCGTTGATGCCGTCCATTCCCTGGGCGCTGGTTGCACCGGTATTCGCGATTGCCTACTGCGTGCTCGCAGCCGATATTGTGAGGCGCACAGAGAACCGCAATCTTGCCGCTGCGATAGGGGTCTCTATCAGTCTGTTTGTGGCCTTTAGCTTCATGTTCTGTGTTGCAGCGGAACCGGCTGCGCTCACCGCATTCCTGGGTCTGATTGCCGGTGGGTTGATGGTTATGACCGGCATTGCACTGGGTAACCGGACGGCGATTATCGCCGGTATCCTCACGGCGCTTGCCAGCCTGGCGTTTGGCGCCCAGGCCCTGGTGTCGCTGGTGCTGGATAGCAACTGGATCGAGCTGGCTATTTTCGGAGCCTGCGCGATCACGCTCGGGTCGATCCTGGACCGCCATGGTGTGGCCATCAATGTGCGCCTCGCCACCTGGTATGGCGCTCTTGGTGAGCGCAAAGAGGAAATTGCTCTGGACAGCTAGCGAACGAGGTTGGGTGCAGAGCGGCCGCCGCGGTCTTCCGATCGCGGCGGTTTTTTTTTGGATCTCGTCAGGGCGCCGGCGAATCGAACGAATAGACGCCGATGACCGGGAGGTGATCCGAGATGTGTAGCGTGTCCTCTTGCCGCACATACGCGTCGAGCAGGTGCCATTGATCGCTGTAGAACAGGTAGTCAATGGTGCGGTCGGGACCAGGGACAGTCGGGTCGTTGGGGAAGTGTGTGTACCAGGCGCTCGAGTCCCCCGAGGTCAGCTGTTCCAGTGACGGGATGCCACGATACTTCTCGTACAGCGGCCCCAGCTCCGGGATCTCGCTGTAGTCGCCGGTGCCGGCCGCGAGAATGCTCGACCTTTGCCGGTTGTCGTCGGGCGGCAGCAGGTTGAGATCACCGCCCAGTATCCAGGGTGTATTCTCCTTGTCGAGCCGGTTGAGGACCCGCTTGGTGCTCGCAATCTGGCGCCGCATGATGTCAGTACCTTCTCCCCAGGCATCGAAGTGCGTGTTCAGCAGCGCCAGCGTCTGTCCCTGGTCCGTGGCGATGTGCGATTCGAGCAGGGCACGCTGGAAGTGAAACGGTTTCAGGATGAAGGCCCGGGCCATGCGCGGCAGTTGATGTCGCACGGAGCGCGTGATGCGGTACTTGGAGAGCGTCAACAGCTTCATGTTGACGGGTCCCATCACGTTTGGATGGAATATGAACTCGGCTTTCCAGTATGGGCTTTCCGACTGACACGCATACATGTCGCTTGGGAGCTTACCGATGAGTTCGTTGACCTGGTCGATGTAATGCGTACGGCTATCGTCACCGCCGTTGACCTCCTGTAGCAGGACCACGTCGGGATCTTCACTGCGTATGACCTCGGCTACCTGGTCCAAGGTCCAGTGGACGTCCTCTTCTTCAGGGTAGCTGGCGACAACCTTGTTCGCTTTCTCGACAGCTGCAATTCGCTCAGGATCATTGACGTCGATGTCGTAGAAGAAGACATAGTTCTTGCTCGCCATGTACTGAACGTTGTAGCTCATGACCTTGAGCGGAGACTGCGCCTTCCACGCCGGCGCATCCGGCGTGCATTGCACGCTGGCCATCTCGGTCTCGCCGGGCCACCAGGCGCGGAACCACAGCACGCCAATCCCGATGGCCGACACCAATACGAGCGCGAGCAGGGATTTATACACTACAGAAAAGATACGGGTGGGCATTGTTGTTCGACAATGGCGTGTAAAGGAGGCGGTCGTTAGTCGACTTTCGTTGCCAGTGTGTCGTGATGCCCGGAGATGAGCGAGCGAAGGAAGAACGAGATATCGGCCAGGCTCTTGAACCCGGCGGCCTTCGCTTCCTGCTCTTTTTCTTCGATAGTCACATCCGCCGGCGCTGCAAACGCTACCAGACTCGGGTGGAATCCAATCGTGAATACGTCAACGTCAGACCCGGCTGCACGCCTGAAGATCATGTTCGGCGTCTGGCCCGTCGCCTCGAGGTAGGTGTTCTCCATGCGGCGTTGTTCGAGCAGGGCCGATGCTTTTCCGGGTGCCGCTTCGAACATTTCGATATGAAAGAAATCATTTGCTGCGTAGGCGTTCTTGACCGTTGACCACGCGGGTCCATACGCGAAGTGGTCTTCGTAAAACGCAAACAACTTCTGGCCGGCGGCAATCAGTTCGGCATGCCGGGCCGCTGCAGCGCGACGTTGTTGGGTTGCCTCGGCAGAGTGATACTCGGACCAGCTTTGCATGGGCACGATGATCAGTAAATCCCACTGATCACCTTGCGAATGACGCATGAGTAGAGGGTGCGCCTGTCCGGCCTGATCGTAGTATTCGGAGGCTTTCAGTTGCGCTTCCCATTCAAGCAGGTCCGCCAGGGCACCGGTCGCCGCTCGGATGGTCGTGACCTTGTACAGGTAATCGCCTTCCAGTTCCTCGCCGCTGGCCATTACCGGAAGACAGATCAGAAGTACGAATACTGAAAATATCTGCTTGATCATAGTTTGCTGGCCTTCTGATTGTCGTTGGTTCCGGCCGCTCCAATAGTAACAAGAAGCGAATCTCGCAGCTCAATGCTACCGGTATGAGGGAATTCCTGACCGAAATGCGCTTCTAGGGTATGAGGCGACCATGCGCGGGTACCGGCGGGTTGCCAGTATAGTCTTCGAATGCGCAGGCTCCTGCCTGCGCCACCCAGGAGGTGGACGATGCAAGCGAAACTACGACTGGTTCAGGTCCGGGCCATGGCGCTGACTGCCATCGCGCTTTTCCTTATCACGGGTTGTGCCGACAAGGTGCGTGTATTCAGCGCACCGCTGCCATCAGAGTGGGGTGTGATTGTCGACGGTACCAAGGGTGGTGCGGCGGTTAACGATGCCCGCTATACCGACACCGACCAGACCCGAACCGTTGGCAACTTCACATCTGGCGGCGCGTCAAATGAAGAAGTGACCGCATTTACCAACAGGCGACCATTGAAACTGGTCGAGAACGTCAACTGGACGAGCGATAACGACGACGTTGCCAACGTCACGTTTTCGCCGGAGATCAGTGTGCCGGTGGCGGTCTGGATTGTTCAGGGGCCGTTTGACGACCAGCGAGACCTGGCGATTGATCATTGCGTGACGACGTCGGGCATCTGGCAGGACGAACGCATGGGCGTGCGCTTTTCACAGTTCGAGATTATTGATGCAACTGGTGACCCGGACGCAGCCACTTACGCCGATTTCAATTGCACTATGCAGGCGGGCATCGAGGCCGACATCGGGCAGCGCGCAAATCGAATCAACGTGTACTGGGTCGATACGGTGGACGGCGGCACCGGGCGCGGTCAGGCCTGTGCATTCGGTAGCGATTTTGTGGCCATGGGAAGTACCGCGAACGACGAGTTGCTGGTGCACGAGTTTGGTCACAATTTCGACCTGCGGCATATCGATGGGCAAGCCACGTTCGATATGACCAACATTATGCACAGCGCCAGTTCAACAAGGGCGTTCATTACCGAGGGGCAACTTCATCGTGCGCACCTGAACGACAACTCCGCGTTAAACACGACCTACGGCGCCAGGCCTGGCGAACCCACGCGGACTTGCGCGCACAACGCCGACACCAACGACTGTCCTGTGCTCAACACTCGAATCTGGGCGGACGGCGCATTTCCGGCGAACTGAGGGCTGAATCATGAACATTAGAAATACCGTACTAACGATTTGCTTGTTGTTCCTGACGATACCGACGCTTGCGCAGGAACCCAATCGATTCATCAACCTGCCGCTCGAGGTTCTGGCGGATACCTGGCTGACCCGAAACTGTGGCATTGACGAGGAGTCGCAACTCGAGATTGCCGTAGCAAGGCGCGGCCAAGCCTTACAAGCGATCTTTCTGGACGCATGGCGCGAGGGCGCGCCCGCGGAGAAGCTGCGCGTGACGCGCGTAGCGGCTACAGATCGATTCCAACGCAATCGCGCGCTCCTGGAAGACCCGGAAAGCCTGGGTCTCGGCGAAGCAGACCTGGCGCGATTCAAGGCGCGCAGTGAAGAAGGCTTTGTCACGCGCTCGGTCGACAACTACGACTTTGGCTACCGTAGCCAGGCACTGCGCGGACTGTACTTCGCAGGCGGAGATGTGGGTCGCGAGATCGTCGAAGCGACGGCGGCAGACGGTCAGTCGCCGTTTAACTCGATTGCGCGGTTGGTGCTGGAAGACGAGTAGACTGCCTGCCGGCTACTTGCTTAAGGAGATAGATCCGCTGTCGGAAATGCGGATCTTTCGTTTGAATGGTCCCGGATCGAGCTTGGCCTTGAACGCGTAGGCAGGTCGTTGCCGACACCCTTGATGAGATCCTGTCCACCGAGACTGATCGTGTATGACACTCCGGCGAGTTCGAGCGGCTCCAGGTTCGGGTTGATGACGTGCAGGCCGATCTCAAAGGTCGGCAGGCCACTGGCGTCGCCCGACTGGACGGGTTTAAACGACTGCACCGCCACAGTCGGGGGTTCGTAACCGGAGCCCATGCCGGCGCAGCCGCTTAGCAGTGCTAGCGCTAAAAGGGACAACGTCAAGGTGCCGACCGACGGTAGTTTCGAATTCATCATCAAGATTCTTCTCAGGCCTAAAAAATGTAGTGCGATGCAGAATAACTCAACGCCGTGTCTGTAAGGTCGGAAAACAACCGTATATCCGTCATCAGAGCCGCTTGTAGCCGGATTCCTGGCGTCGACAGTGCGACCTGGAACACGCCGTTCTTACCTGACGGTCGCTAAACTCATGGGATGAACTCTGATGTGCATCCTGTTGTTGCGGCGCTGGTTTTGATCATGACCGGCCTCGCCATTGGCGTGTGGATGTGGGGCTCCGGCGCAGCCGCGCGTCTTGGTGGACCGGCAGAGCTGAACGTGGGTCCTGATGGCCACAGGTACGTCCAGATCCAGAATTATCTCGTCGAGCATGACGAGGAAGGTGCGTATCTCAGGACATATGATCTCGAGGTCATGGACGTCGAGCTGTTTCTCGGTGGCTTCGCATTCTTTTCGAATGGCGATATCTTATTGCGCCGCGGTCCCGACCCGCGCTCGTTCCTCGACAACCTTCGTGCGTACAGCCGCGAGACCAATCAGAAGTCTATCGTCCCGGAGGAACCTCGCAATGGAGTGTTCCGCTGCAACCTGGAATCGTCTTCCTGCGAGCGTTTTGGAGAGGAGGGCATCGATTTCAAGGCGGCGTATAGCGTCTATATCGATTGGCAGACCGATGAGGTGTACATCAGCGACACTACCCGGCATCTGCTCCGCAAGTACTCAGCGACGGGTGTCGAGTTGGCACCACCCGTTGACGGATTCGAATTTCCAAACCAGTTGATGGTGCATGACGGGCAGTTGCTGGTTGCCGACACCAACCATCACGTCATTCGCATCCTGGAGCCGCTATCATCGATGTACGGAGACGCCATCGATCGCAAGGACGTCGTGCCGGCCCCAGCGAAAACTGCGCGACAGACCTGGCCCAGCCATTTTGCCCGTGTTGGCGAGGAATGGTGGGTCAACAACATGCAGACCGGTATGAACCGCGGCGGCATTTACGTTTTCGACAACGACTGGGAATTTCTACGGCGTGTCGCATTGCCGACGGATGCGGATCCGATAGCAATCCTGGCGGTCGGTGACGCGGTCTGGGTGAGTGACTGGAATAACGATGTCGTACGGCGGTTCTCCCTATCGGGCGAACCACTGGCGAGCCTGGACTCGGCCGGATTCGAGACGATACTTGCGGCATCAAGACAAGAACGCCTTAAATTCACGCTGCTCAGCTATGCGGGTGTCGGCGTGGTGGCCTTCCTGCTGCTTGGCCTGATGGTTCGTGCATTCGCACTCAGCATGAACAGGAATCCGGCTCGTCGATCGGCTGATGCACATGAAGAAGCTCCACAGGTCGACAAGACGCCTCTGCATTTAGAACCCGACGGAAAGCTGCGCAAGCGCATGAACAGGGCGTTGGGCCTCGCTGCTGTTCTGATGTTTCTATCTGTTGGTTTACTCATGTACCTCACCAGTCAGCTGGAGAAACCGGATCTCCTTCTTTACCTGATGGCTCCACTTGCGGGGGCGTTCACAATCGTAGTGCTAATTGCCTGGGTCAACAGCGCTAACTGGGGCACTGCGGTCTCCCTGGATGGCAATACGGTGACCCTGCGTGACCATACGGGTCGGCAGTCCAGTTGCCCGATTCGAGAGATTCGCTATGACGATACTGCAATAGCGACGCAGGACGTCGTCGTGATACTCGGCAGGCCCAAAGCCCGCATCTATGCGCACGACGCTATTCAGGAACGCCTGCTACCGCGACTTGGCGAAGCCCGGAAAGTCAGCCCTATCGAGATGCTCAAGATACAGTTGCAGCTGATGCATCCCCAGGGGCTCATCGCAGTACTCGCGATCGTCGCCGTGATCGTCTATGCCGTCTTTCAACTAGCCACGTAACGCCGGTTCTCGGGTCCGCGGACCCTGTCATTGAACGAATGCCATTCCCGGACTGGACGCACCCTCGGCCCGGTACTACGCTTGGGTAAAGCAACAACAACAAGAGGGGAAGGTGTTATGAACTGGAAAGCAGTCATTCTCGGTGGCCTTGCGTACTACGTCACCGCATTTATCGTGTCCATGGCGGGCGGCGTGTTCATTCATGAAGGTGTCCTCGATGCCGCCTATCAGGCCACGGAGACTTTCTGGCGGCCCGAACTCGTCCAGGACCCGCCCGACATGGCCGCATTGATGCCCATGTGGATCGCGACCGGTGTCATCACGTCCTTCATCCTTGCCGGGATCTACATGACGTTTCGCGGTGCGCTGAGCGGCCCCGCATGGCAGCGTGGCCTCAAGTTCGGTGTGGCCATGTGGCTGTGGGGCGCATGCCTGATGGCTGCCTGGTCGGGCGTATTCAATCTGCCGAGCAAGATCTGGATATGGTGGGGCGTTGATGCGGCGATCTACACGATCATAGGTTCGATCGTCCTCGGCATCGTGGCGCAGAAGCTGGCACCGGCTGACTAGACCTGGGCGGGAATCACAGCCAAGATAGCGTTTGAAGAAAGGACTGCGGTCAGTCTGGTCAAATAGGTTGCACAATCTGATGCGTGGGAAGATTCGATTACTCCTGATTGGCGTACTGATAGCTATCTTGGCTGTCGTGACATGGCAGTTCCTGTTTCCGGCGCCGACCGCTATTGAGGAGCAGGCCGACTACGGCCCGTCACCGCAATTAGTCGAACCTCACAAGACCCTCGTCCCGATAGTCAGGCCAGCCAAGGCTGTCGGCTGGCCTTCGGATGCAATGCCGTCTCCTGCCGGCGACCTGGAAATCAACGCATTCGTGAGCGGCCTGGATCATCCTCGCTGGCTGTACGTATTGCCGAATGGCGATGTGCTGGTCGCCGAGAGTAACGCGCCTGAGGGCTCCGGACTCTGCAGCGATCTCAAGAATTTCGCAGCGGGCGTCGTCTTGAAATACGGGGGCGCGAGAACGCCCAGTGCCGACCGCATCACACTGCATCGCGACACTGACGGTGACGGCGCGGCCGACGAGTCCCACGTGTTTGCGGCGGAACTCCATTCGCCCTTCGGCATGGCCCTTATCGACAGTCACCTGTATATCGCCAACGCCGACGCGTTGCTGAGATTCCCCTACCAGCGTGGGCAGACGGCTCTGACGGAGTCGCCGGAGGTGATCGCCAGGCTACCGTCGGGCAGGAACCACCATTGGACGAAGAACATCCTTCCGGCTACTGACCAGCGCAGTTTGTTCATTACGGTTGGCTCCAACAGCAATGTCGGAGAGTGCGGGCCAGAGGCCGAGGAGGGGCGCGCTGCGATCCATCAACTGGATCTCGAGAGCGGCGAACTGGAACTCTTCGCGCATGGCCTGCGGAACCCTAACGGTATGGCGATTGAACCCTCAACCGATACGCTCTGGATAGTTGTGAATGAGCGGGACGAGCTTGGCAGTGACCTGGTCCCTGACTACGCCACTTCGGTGCGCAAGGGCGATTTCTTCGGCTGGCCGTATGTGTATTTCGGCTAGCCAGCATGGATCTTGGAACCGGCAACCTGTGTCGGGGTATCGCGTCATTTACATCCCCTTCGAGAATGGTCAACCCAGCGGCGAGCCCGAAGAGGTCGTGGGCGGGTTTCTGGACGAGGATGGGCATGCGCGCGGACGGCCTGCCGGCATGGCGATCGACGGTACGGGGGCGTTGCTGATCGCCGATGATGTCGGCAATGTCGTCTGGCGGGTGAAGTAGCTACCGCCGACAATGCGCATACTACCGAGGATTACAATCTTGGCGCTCGCGTGCCTGCTGAGCGCTCTGTGCAGCAGTGTTCTTGCCGAGGACAGCGAAATCCTCGAACCGGCCGACGAGATCAACGAGATCATCGTGACTGCCACGCGGCTGGAGCAGGCGGCACGCAGCGTGCCTGCGGCAATCAGCGTTGTCTCCGGCGACGAGATACAACACGCACGCCAGCAGTTGGGGCTGGACGAGGCGCTCGCAAGAGTGCCCGGTGTTTTCTTTCAGAATCGCTATAACTTTGCGCAGGACCTGAGAATCGCCATTCGCGGCTTCGGTGCACGTTCCAACTTCGGTGTGCGCGGCATCAAGATCCTGGTGGACGGTATTCCTGAAACGCTGGCCGACGGGCAAAGCCAGGTGGACAGCATTGACCTCGCCTCGGTACAGCAGGTCGAAGTGCTGCGTGGACCGTCATCCGCGCTGTACGGCAACGCAGCGGGCGGGGTCATCAGCATTTTGTCCGAGCGGGGGAGTGCGGAACCCTACGCGGACGCACGAATTGCTGTGGGGGACTACGGGTACCGCAAGTACCAGGTCAAGACAGCCGGGGCAGCAGGGCGGCTGGACTATCTCGTCAGCCTTTCCGATCTGCGGATTGACGGCTACCGCGAGCACAGCGAGGCCGAGAACACCCAGCTGAACAGTCGCTTCCTGTTTCGCTTCAGCGACGACACGGAAGTAGGGTGGGCGATCAGTGCAACCGATCAGCCGGTATCGAACGATCCCGGCGGCGTGACGCGGGCCGACGCTGCTGCGAATCCGCGCGGTGCTCGTGACCGCAATATCGATTTCGATGCGGGCGAGGCGCTCGACCAGCAAAAGCTGGGTCTCAGTTTCAAGCACGCATTCCCCGGCGGCGGTGAACTTCGGGCGCGTAGCTACTACCTCGCACGGGATTTCCGCAATCGCCTGCCGTTCACAGGCGGTGGCATCGTTACCTTCGATCGCGCTTTCGCCGGGGGTGGCGTCAGTTACACGCGAAGCTTCGGGCTCGGCAATATGCAACATCGGATGATCGCCGGAATTGACCATGACCGGCAGCGTGATGACCGGCAACGATATGACAACAATAACGGGGTCCAGGGTGCTCTTGCACTGGACCAACTTGAGCGCGTCACGAGCACGGGGCTCTTTGTGCAGGATGAGATTAGCGTATCGGAGCGACTCGCGGTGACGCTGGGCCTGCGCTACGACGACATCGAGTTCGATGTCTCGGATGCCTTCCTTGCAGACGGTAACGACTCCGGTACACGCTCAATCGACGACGTGAGCCCGAGTATCGGGTTCCTCTATGACCCTGGCACCCGCCACGCCCTGTACGGCAGCATCGCATCCGCATTCGAGACACCGACAACGACCGAGTTTGCCAATCCTGACGGCAGCGGCGGATTCAACCAAAGCCTGCAGCCGCAAAAGAGCACCAGCTATGAGCTGGGTCTGCGTGGTGGGCTATTTGAAAGTACCCGCTACGAAGTCGCGGTCTTCAAGATCGACATCGACGACGAACTGATCCCCTTCGAGATTGCGTCGAGTCCCGACCGTGAGTTCTTCGCTAACGCGGGCAAGTCCGAACGGCGTGGAATAGAACTGTCGCTAAGCGCTGCGCCGTTGCCTGGCTTGAACCTGGCAGTGGCCTACACCTGGTCACAATTTGAGTTCGACACGTTCGTCGATGGCGACGGCAACAACTTTTCGGGTAACACGATTCCAGGCATCCCCGAGCAATTTGCACACGCAGACATTTCATATGTGCACGAGTCAGGGTTCTTTGCTGCCGTCGATGCCTTGTATACCGAAGACCTGTTCGCCGACAACGCCAATTCTGCCGAGGTGAGCGGCGCGACCATCGCAAACCTGCGATTCGGTCTGAAAAAGACCATCGACAAGTTCGATATCGAACCGTTTATTGGGGTCAACAACGTCTTCGACACCGACTTCACTGCCAATGTTCGTATCAATGCGTTCGGTGGCCGGTATTTTGAGCCGGGGCCGACTCGCAACGTTTATGGCGGCGTTTCGGTACGGTTCCGCCATGCGGATTAAGAGCATTCCAGAGGTCCTGCGAGCCTGCAGGTGCGTCGGCAGTTCTTGTGCGACAATTGGCTCCTGCCAATCAGGGAGCCCCAATAATGCCCAAATTCATAGCAGCCTTCGTGCTCGCGACGTTGGTCAGTACGCCGGCGTGGTCAGATGTCTTTATCGGACTGGATCTCGGCGCCGGGGATCTTGATATCGACAACATCAGTGTCGCGCCGGACTTCGAGCTGACTTCGATATCAGACTCGGCCGCTGCCATTCACGCGACCGTCGGTTACGAGTTCGATAACGGTTTCCACATAGTGGCGGGCTTTGACGAGATAGAATCCATAGAGTTTCTGGGACTTGGCGATGCCATTGAATTGGAAGCGCTCAAACTCGGTGCCGGATACTCGCAGCCCATTTCAAAACGGTTTCGCGCCGGGGGCACTATCGGACTGGCGTCGTGGGACCTGGAAGCACGCGAGTCGATCTTGTTCAATCCCGGGCCAGAAGCAACCGGCGGCCTCGACGACACCGATTTCTACTTCGACTTCGGCATCGAATGGGTCATCAACGAGACATTTCGCATGCCGCTCACGTTTAACTACAACGACTACGACTTTGGCGACGCAATGATTTGGAGCATCGGTGTCCGAGTGCATTTTCAGTAGACGCCGCCAGGAAGACCCTGACGGGAGGTTTACGTATATCCCAGAATTGACTAAATATCTGGGCGCGCCATTATTGCCCGGACAAAGGTAAGCCTGACCAAAGTCAGGGATGCAAAGCCACGGGTCTTTGCATCGAGAATAAAACGCCCATAAGTCCGATCCAAGGGGAACATCATGCTAAGTCACTTTCGCATCGTCATCGTCCTGCTGCTTGTAGCATTCGCCGTTACCGCCGTTGCCGAGCCCATAAAGACCCCGGGTTTGGATTCCCCGGTAAAGGTCATCCGGGACGTTGATGGCATTCCACACATCATCGGGAAAAGCGAGCACGACGTGGTATTCGTGCAGGGCTATTTGCATGCGCAGGATCGTTTCTTCCAGATGGACGTATCGCGGCGACAGGGGAGCGGGACACTGGCCGAGCTGCTGGGTGCACCGGCGCTTGGAAGCGATGTCCAGTTGCGCACCTTCGGGCTGCGCCGCGCCGCACAAGGGACTTTGGCGGCCCTGTCCCCCGAAACCGTTGCCGGACTGCAGGCTTACGCGGATGGCGTGAATTTCTTTTTGACGACCCAGCCTCTGCCACCTGAGTACACCGTGCTGGAAATCACGCAGGCGGAGCCCTGGATGCCGCTGGACAGCGTCGTCGTTGGCAAGTTGATTGCGTTCGGCCTGTCATTCGACCTCGACATCGGCAATACAGAGGCCCTGCTGAGTTATCAGTTTGCTGGCGCGGCGCTCGGTTTTGACGGCAGCGCACTGTTCTTTGAGGATTTATTCAGGACACAGCCATTCGATCCGGCCGCTACGATTCCCGATGCATTGGCTGCTGCTGTGCCGAGCAAGCCGAAGCAAACGCGGCTTTCCGAAAAAGCAAAAATGCCTGCCTCGAGCGCAGGAAGATCAGCGCTCTCCAGCGCTGCGGCCGGCCAGCCCGACCCGGCCACGATGAGACTCGTCCAGGATTACATTGAACGGGTTGAAGATATTCCCCTGCTGAAAAACGCGCTCATGTCGCGCGACAAGCCGACAGGCAGTAACGAGTGGGCCGTTGCTCCGAGCCGCAGCGCAAGCGGTAACGCCATGCTGGCCAACGATCCGCATCTTGCGTTAAACACGCCCGCCACCTGGTATCAGAACCATCTGCGGGCGAGGTCGGCCGGTATCGACGTGGTGGGCAGCAGCTTCCCGGGTGTGCCCTATGTCGTACTCGGACAGAACCGTCGCATCACCTGGGGCGCGACCGTCAACCCGATGGACGTAACCGATACGTTCCAGGAACAGGTGGTCCCCGATTTGAGCTCGCCCAGTGGTCTCAGTACCCTCTATTTGGGCAGCCCGGAACCCCTGATCCCGATACCGGAGGCGTACAGCTATAACGTCGTTGGTGATGGCGTGCCGGACAATATCGAGCCGGCGCCGGCGGGTAGCACCCCGCCTGTCACGCTGATCGTGCCGCGACGCAATAACGGGCCGATCATCAATATCGACATGGCGACAGGCGTTGCGCTCAGCGTTCAGTACACGGGTTTCAGCCCCACGCGTGAATTTGACGCGTTCCGCAGTTTCAACTTCGCGAAAAATCTCGACGACTTCAAAGATGGTCTGCAATTCTTTGATTTCGGCTCGCAGAATTTCTCGTACATGGACGTCAAGGGCAACATTGCCTATTTCACAAGCGCCGAAATGCCGATTCGTGAAGACCTGCAGGCTGGCTTCATCAATGGCCTGCCACCGTACCTGATTCGCAACGGGCAGGGCGGCAACGAGTGGCTGCCGGTGCAGAATCCGCAACCACACCAGACCGTCCCGTATGAAATTCTGCCTTTCGACGAGATGCCAAAGCTCGTCAACCCGGTCAGCGGTTATTTTGTCAACGCCAATAACGATCCGACGGGGAACACTCGGGACAACAACGCGTTTAACGAGATGAGACCCGGCGGCGGTATTTACTATCTCAACCCCGGATACGCCATCGGCACCCGCGCCGGCCGCATCACCCAGGCTTTTGAAGAACGGCTTGCCGCAGGCGCACTGAGTGTCAAAGACATGGCGGAGATCCAGGCCGACGTCAAATTGCTCGACGCACAGGTATTCACGCCGCTGATCCTCGCGGCCTTCGAGAACGCGCAATCGGACACGGCCAATCCATTGCTGGCTGCGCTAGCCGCCGATCCGCGAGTGGCTGAGGCGGTCAAACGCCTGCACCGCTGGGACTATTCGACGCCGACCGGTGTAGAAGAAGGCTATGATGCCAGCGATAAGAACGGCCATCGCAGCGCGCCGTCGACCATGGAAGTCCAACACAGTATTGCCGCGACGATCTACTCGGTCTGGCGTGGCCGGATGATTGCCAACACGATCGACCAGGTGGTGGACACGATCGGTTTACCGCGGCCGCCGAGCAGTCTGTCCATGACCGCCTTGCGCAACCTGTTCGATCAGTACGATACGCAATTCGGTTTTGGTGCATCCGGACTCAACTTCTTCAACGTGCCGACCGTTGACGATCCGATGGCACGGCGCGACATACTGATCCTCCAGAGCGTGAAGGATGCCCTGGACCTCCTGGCGGGTTCGCAGTTTGAAGATGCGTTCGCCGGGTCGACCGATCAGAACGACTATCGCTGGGGCCGTTTGCACCGCATCGTGCTGGATCATCCCCTGGGCGCACCGTTTGACACGCCGCCGGCAGGCGGAGCGTTTCCGGCCTCATTCCCGGATCTTCCCGGTTTGTCGGTCGACGGTGGTTTCGGTGTCGTCGATGCGTCGAGTCACTCCGCCCGCGCCGACAGCAGCAACGACTTCATGTTCGGTAGCGGCCCGTCGCGGCGTTATATCGGTGAATCGAGCCGCTCAAAACACGGCATCCGCGGACGCACGGTACTGCCGGGTGGCGAAAGCGGCGTGCTGGGCAGCCCCCTGTACGCAAACATTCTTGGGCGCTGGCTGACGAATGATTATTACGATATCCGTCAGCGGGTCAAAGATGTGAAGCAAAGTGCTGCGGCAAAACAGAAGTTTGTGCCATTTCCTAAACACAAACACGACGATGACGCTGACTGAGCGTTAGTCGTTTCGCGCTTAAGGAAGCCCCGCAGCGCGGGGCTTTCTTGATTAGTGTGTCCGTCTCTCGCCTGTGCCTTGGCCAGTGAGGGCACAAGTACGAGCAGCAGTGCGAAACCTATCGCGCATTCAACAGCAATGAACTAGCGGGGCGCTCATGCTCCTTGTTGGCAATCTGATAAAAAGCTGTCAATTCGGGCAATCACTTAGCAAGCCGGAGTCAACCAAATTCGTGTTTCTGCGTCTTACATCATGAGAATGCCAGCATCGTCTTGAGACGCAAGGAGCCGAGCAATGAGAACCTCGACACTGAAATACCGGCCGGCAAAGGCGGCCACCAGCTTGATGGTCATGTTGGCCCTGACGTTGACTATCGGCGCATGTGAGACAACCTCGCACGCACAGCAGGGAGAAATTCTCGGCGGTGTCATTGGCGGTGTGATCGGCGCCCAGGTGGGTGACGGGCACGGCAGAACTGCTGCCATCATCCTGGGTACTATCGCGGGTTCAATGATCGGCCGCCACATCGGCGAGTCCATGGACGACACGGATCGCATGCGGACTGCGCTCGTGCTAAACGACTCCCGAACCGGCGAAACGACTAGTTGGGTCAACCCGGATACCGGTCATCGGTATGCGGTCACGCCCACGCGGACCTTTGAGGAAGGCCCGGGACCGTGCCGGGAGTTTCGGCTTGATGCCGCCATTGGCGCAGAGTCACACGAACATGTTTACGGTACGGCGTGCTTGCAGGCTGATGGCAGTTGGTTGATTCGCTAGCCGCATGACGTATTTGACTCTATAGCCGGGGTAAATTCAGGCGTTCGGCAATCAGAGTCTATCCACGCGCGCGGCGTAACATCCAGGTTTCGCGTTGTGGATATGCAAGTACTCGACTTTTGAGTCGTTCAGCAGTGCCCGAATTACCGGCTCAGATTCCGTGCCATGCACGACGTCGGCAGCGACCATCATGCCATCGGTATTAAATGCACGTATGGATAACAGGCGTATGCTCAATTGCTCGGGAACTCGGTTGGGAATCGGTGGGCGCGTAGTTGCCTCTTCCCGGACGAAGACGGCGTGTGTAGACCGATAGGGCGTATTCACAGCCAGATGCTCATAATTAACTAGTAAGACTGACTCTCCTATCTCGGCGTCTTCAAGCGTCACGCGACAGGGGTACCCGGGCTTCAAATCGACCGTCATCCGTCTGGCGCCATATTTGGCCAGAGAGTCATCGTCCAGGCCGACCAGGTGACTGAATTCCTCCGAGTTCAAAGCGCTAATTTGAAATCCCATAAGTACACTCCGCCGAACATTAAGATGAGGTCGACGATTCTAGTGCAGTCGGCGTGCCCAGATGGCCATATTCGGACGTGCAATGTCACTTAGAGAGTGTCGGGCAGGTCTTCATTTAACACCGCGCAACCCGAATGGCTAGGTAGATGCCATAATTGACAAACTAAGCCCACATGCGACACTTTCGCGGTCGATAATGGCAAACCTGTCTAAAGTCAGGGACGCAAAGCCACGGGTCCTCGCTTCCTCCGAGAAGCAATCGCAATCCTCCCGGAGGACCCCAAGATCGCCGGGTTGCCGTATGGCCGTCCATCAATAGGGCGGTCCCATGTCATTGGTCCCAACGAAAACCGAGGATTAATCATGAACCTACTCAATGGTGAGTTCCGATGTTCAAATTCTCCGGTCGCAACCCAGGCAGGACATCCGCATTTCTACTGTGTTGTCCTTAAATCAGTTGCCTTCTATCTGGCGGTAGCGCTTTCGCTAGGCGCCTGTGCCGACATGGTCGTTGAAGATGTGAACTACGAGCAATTCACGACTACGAGTCTCGTCATGAAAGGCACTGTCAAGAATCAAGGACAGCAACCTGCCGGGGAATCGGAAACCAGCCTGGAACGAAAATACGACTGGGCGGACCCATTTGTGGAAACCGCCAGGATTGCCACTGCTGCGATTGATGCCGGCGACCAAGTCGAGGTGCCGCTGTGGACATTTTCTCAAGCCGAGTTTCCTCAACCGGGAAGTTGCATGCACGTAAGAGTTTGTGCAGACGTTGATGATGACGTCGATGAGCAAGCATTCGGTTTGAGTCGAGAAGGCAATAATTGCCTGACGAAATCGATTATGAATCGACAGTTCTGTCCGTCTTGCGACCTTTGTTGCAACCAGACATTGCCCTTGGTCTTCGACTGGAGGAACTGGAAAGGAGTCGATTGGATCACGGCTGTGCGAGACCAGGCAATGTGCGGCTCCTGCTGGGCATTCTCAGCGATTGCAGCCGTCGAGGCGAAGAACAACGTGGAAGGTGAGCCGTCTCAGATCAATTCTGTCGATCTTTCGGAACAGGAGCTCGTAAGTTGCCCAACTGGTGGGGGCACGTGTCTCGGCGGTTGGCCGTCGAGTGCGTTTGGCTACATCCGCAACGAACGCGTCGTCGAAGAAGCAGGGTTGCCATATACATCAACCGACTGCATCTACTGGGACGATACAATTAATGCATATCAGTGCAAAGCGGCCTGTTCGTCAACGACGATTCCAGGCTGCGCCAATCCGCTTCTAACAGCAGCGCAATGCTCTGTATTAGGGTCCGGCCCGCCTTCGACATGGCGATTGGAGTCCCTGCAATGGATAGGCGGCGCCGACATCGATGACGTTAAGAGGGCGCTTTTATGCCATGGCCCGCTTTCCGTAACCAGTAGCGAATGGCGCCATGCGGTCCTGCTGGTTGGCTGGAACCCCGTAGGCTGGATCATCAAGAACAGCTGGGGTACGAACTGGGGGACTAACGGGTACGGCATTATTCCGTTCACCGGTGACCCTCATAGCGACATTAAGAACAATGCATGGTACGTGCAAGAAATCAGAGAGTGGGAGTAATTATGAAAACCGGTCTCGTTATAGCTCTGGCCGCCCTGATCGGCTTGATTCCTGATCAGGCATTGGCCCTGAACAATCCTTCCGCTGTTTACTGCACGGCGCTTGGATATGAGTACGCGGTGGAGAGGAATGCTCTGGGTGAAGCTGGATTTTGTGTCCTGCCAAATGGCAAAAAGGTGGATGCTTGGAAATTCCTGTTGGGAGCAGTTGAACAAGACAGTAACTACTGTGCGGTAAATGGCCACTCCCAGAAGAGAGTGCGGGCAAGCAAAACAATGGCGAATTGTGCCATGTATCGAACAGAGTCTTGCCTGGTCTGTGTCCTCGCAGATGGCACAGAGGTCGAGGTCACGGAGCTCATGCGGTTGGATTTCGATGAAACAACCTGTGGGGACGGGGTATGTGGCGTTCCTGAAACGAGCGAGTCATGTCCAGAAGATTGCCGTGCTGCTGGATGCGCAGATCTCGTTGTAACAAAGATCGATCGACCGACCTGGGATGGCGCAAATGACCGTTCTGTTATTCAAGCGACAATTCAGAATGTTGGCGATACGGTCGCTAGAGCCACGGTGGCGCGAGTAATTGACCCAACTACACTTCAATCCACTGGCGCTCCCTTCAATGCTATTGCCGCGACGCCACAACTGGCGCCTGGCGCCAGCATTGTCGTTACATTCTACCTGCCGTATTGGGTCTACAATCCCGACGTTACGCTGGAAGTCACCGCTGATTACAAGGGCGACCTTGAAGAATGTAATGAGGATAACAACGTTGAGGTGTTCAATGACCAGGGTTGATTCGTAATACGAAGCAGGATTTCATCGCGCTATGAAGGTGCTGGGCCGAGGCGAGGGGGGTGCGGATCCTGCACTGCCGCGTAAAGGCCATCTAATCGGTGCGTCTCGCCGCACCGAGGTCATTAATGGACCGATCGACATGGAAACTCGTTCAGAAAGCACTCCAGGGCCAGGAACCGCCGTTGTACGCGGGTAAGAGAATTGACGGGCTGCCCGGCGGGAACACCAACATTTCGGTGCGGGCATTCCAAAGACGAGTCGGTCTGGAATCCCGAGGGGTGATCGGTGAACGAAACAACCCCAACGCGAGCATCTGGCCCGCTACCCGGGAGCTGCTGTTCTCAACCGCGGCCGGTACCTTGGGTGGATAGTGATACGTCGTCGGCGTCTTCGGTCCCATACTTCTTGAATAACAGCTCTTTCGCCTGGCCAATCCAGTCGTCCTGTTCCATTCGGCCTTTGAACTCTTTTAGCTTCGTATTGACGCGCGCAATGTCGGAAATGCCAAAGTTCGCGAGTTGCCTGAACGAATAGACGCCGAGCTCGTTGAGTGCGCGTTCGAACACTTTGCCGATGCCGATGATCTGCTTGAGATCATCGACTTCCTGGACAGGTTCGTCATCGTAAGCATTCGGATCATTGGCGATCGCGGCTTCCTCGCGCGCCTGCTTAATTGCGTCTTGCTGCTGTTGTTCGAGCGCGAGGAAGTTCTTTTCAACCTCGTCGAGACGAATACGAAGCGTCTCCGACTGCTTCTCTGTCTCGCTTGCTACACCTTGATAGCGTTTGGCGTCCTGTTCGTACTGCCGACGGCTGGCTTCCATCGACTTCACGACCTCGGACAGCTCGGTGTTCTGTACCTGGAGCTCATCCAGTTCGGCGACGTCGCGTCTCAGGGATTCAATCTCCTGCTTCGCTAGTGCCGCATCGTGATTCAGCTGAGCGTTGTCGGCCTCGAGGCGGACAACGTCCCGCTCGAGTTTGTCTATCTCGGCCAGCCGGCCCTTTGCCGATGCGAGCATTCTGTTAACCGACTCCTGCTCCGAACGTGAGCCGGTCAGCAGGTTTCTAAGGGAATCCTGTTCGGCTTGGGCGTTGTCGATACGCATTTCGAGAGCCTGGCGTTTTTCAAACGCTTTCTTGAGTTCTGCCTTGTAGAAGTTTCGAGATTTGATGAATTCGCGCTGCAATTCCTGGGACTGCAAGCGGACAGAATTGAGCGCATTCTGAAAAGTGACCAGTTTCTGTTTCGAATCCTCGCGTTCGGCTCGAAGGGTAAACAGGTCCTTTGACAGCGAATTAATCTTTTCTAAGGCGGAGTTAAGCGAGGTACTACTACGCTGGACTGCCAACTCTTTCTCTGAGATCGTGGCCTGCTGGGTTTCGATGATTGCGCGATACTTGTTGGCCTCGGCAATCAGGCTATCGTGTTTTCGGGAGAGGTTATCAATGCGCGATTCCCATTCATCGATGAGCTCAACTGTTTGGCGTTTTGCAAACCAGCCGCGCGCCACCCACGCAACAAGGCCGGCCACAGCGCCAGTGCCCAGCAATATCAAGAATGCATCTGTCGAAAACCCTGTGAGCATCTGACCCCGTCTACACTATCCATTCAAACTGCATCATTGGGAGTATGGTCGGCGCACGGCGTATGGAATATGACTTAATCCACAAAATGACGCTTTTCTTGGCGAGTTTCTTCCCAATAGCCGGGGTCGGGGCCGCTTTCACCCCTGAGCAATGGATTCCGTGGGCCACATTCTCAACTTATCGACAATAGTTAAGATACGGCACATGCTCGGGGGTTAGTGCTAGAGTTCCGCCTTGATTCAAAGCACAGCGAAGCATCAAATCTTGTCTTCCTCCAGGAATTTTGGCGATCTCAACCTGAAACCAGACCTGCTCGGCAACCTTGCCGATCTCGGCTATGCTGAGATGACTCTGGTGCAGGCCGAGTCTCTGCCGTTGCTGCTCGCAGGTGTAGACGTGTTGGCACGTGCGAAGACGGGTAGTGGAAAGACAGCCGCCTTTGGTCTCGGCATTCTCAACCGGCTGGATCTTTCATCGTTCAGCGTACAAGCGCTGGTGTTATGTCCCACTCGAGAATTGGCTGACCAGGTCGCCCGAGAAATTCGCCGACTAGCCCGGTCGATACCGAACATTAAAGTCCTGAGTGTTTGCGGAGGTGCGCCATTACGCGATCAAACAGCGTCACTGCAACGCAGCCCTCACATCATTGTCGGCACGCCAGGACGCGTGCACAAGCATTTACGCAGCGGCAATATTGATCTCGGTTCACTGCATACGTTCGTACTGGATGAAGCAGACCGAATGTTGGATATGGGGTTCATGGACGAGATTGATGCGATCCTGGTGTACGTTCCTGCGAAGCGGCAAACGCTGTTGTTCAGCGCAACGTATCCCGAGGCGATCGCTGATATCAGCAAACGAGTGCAGTCCGAGCCGCGAACGGTTGACGTTACCGACGACGAACAGCCCGCGCAGATTATGCAGACATGGTGTTCCGTAACTCGCGAAAACCGAAACGTAGAACTGGTGCGGACATTGCGAGCGTGGGGTGGGGCGCTCAACCTCGTGTTTTGCAACACCAAGGTCGATTGCGCTGAGGTTGCCAGGCATCTGCAGTCTGAGAAGATTGTTGCGCTCGCATTACACGGCGATCTCGACCAGGCACAGAGAAATCAGGTCCTGGTGCGCTTCTCAAATCGGAGCGCAAGTGTGCTCATTGCCACTGACGTTGCAGCCCGTGGACTGGACGTAAAAGACATCGATGCAGTCTTCAACTACGAATTGCCGCAACAACCTGAGGTGTATGTTCACCGCATCGGTAGAACCGGGCGTGCCGGGAAAACCGGCATCGCAGTAAGTCTTGTTGAGGAACGCGAGATGTGGCGATTGCAAGAGATTGAGAAGTCGCTCCCGGATGCGCTCATTCAGCAACGCGGTATTCCCGATGCAAGACGCGGTGACGAAACACTCCTACCGTTGATGACCACAATCCAGATCAGCGGCGGGCGTAAAAACAAACTACGCCCCGGTGATTTTCTGGGTGCTTTGACAGCGCAAGGCGGCATCCCCGGAGACGCAGTTGGTAAGATCGACCTGTTTGATAATGTCAGCTATGTCGCCGTGCAGAATAAATACGTGTCGAAAGCACAACGGCAGCTGAGTGATCGGCCAATAAAGGGCAGGAAATACCGCGCACGGGCCAGGGCTTGACTTGGAATAACATCGGCCGAACATGTCTCGGTTACGAAACTGCTAACCAATCCTTGGCTTCCGCCTCGGTGCTGAAGAACTGGATTGGTCCACCCCGATTGAATGCCACGGTTTCCAAGAAGCTCTCATCGTCAGCTGACGCGTCGTGCGATTCCACGATAGCTATCTGTAAGTGGAAATCAGCGATCTGTTCACCGAGATCGAAAATATCCAATGTTCCGAGTCTGACTTTCGTTCCTGGCCCGAGAATCAGCACTTTTTTGGAGCCGGCATCTCTACAGGCAGCCGACACTTTCGCCAGCAGAGCTGGCATCTCATGTAAGACAACCTCGTAACCTTTTGCACGCTCCACCAGAACGTAATCGGGCTGAATTGAAATCTTGTAATCGGCGTTTTCCATATTGGAAGGCCTGCGGTCTTATCCACAATGATCGTTGCAACAACTCTAGCGGTATCGATCAAATAATGAAATCCTTCGACGTCCGCTTATGGCCGTAAGCAGCGATCCAGGTGATAGACTTCTGACAGGCCGCTACTGACCCATAGCGGACCCAGGCAACCTGCGAAAACGCTGATCATCACGGGTCTCGAAGCTACTGGTTCACAGAACGAATCGGCAAGAGTCTAGAGAACAGTCAGGATAATAATATGAAAGCAATGCTGCTGATCTTATCCTCCCTTCTGGTTGGTACCTGTGCGTTTGCTGATTATCAAGATGCTCAGGATGCTTACAATCGCAAGGACTATGCAGCTGCCCTAGAAGAACTGCAGCCCCTCGCGGAAAACGGGGACGCCAAAGCACAATATGCTTTGGGCTGGATGTATGAAAGAGGGCACGGTGTCAGCGCGGATGACCAGACGGCGCTGAAGTGGTACAGATTGGCGGCGGACCGAGAGCATACCCTGGCAATGAGCCAATTGGGCGGGGCGTACTTCAGGGGATCATTTGGTCTCGACAAGGACTACGAAACAGCGTTTGAGTGGTTAATGCCGGCAGCAGAGCGGGGTCACGATGAGGCCCAGTACAATCTCGGTTTGATGTATGAAAAAGGGAACGGCGTCACTAAGGACGACCAGACCGCGGTGAAGTGGTACAGGCTTGCGGCTGAGCAGGGGCACGGCAACGCTCAAAACAATCTGGGAGTTATGTACGCTAAAGGCAAAGGAGTAGCGCAAAACTATATTTATTCGCACGTGTGGTGGGATTTTGCAGCTACACAGAAGGCAGAGAATGCGGCCCAGAACCTCTATGAAGTAAGAAAATTGATGACTCCTGCCGAGATTCTAACGGCCCAGGACCTGGCTCGAGAGTGCGCGGCGAAAAACTACAAGAGCTGTTTCCCAGAAGAGCAATCGGCCAAGGGTGCTCTGGTATTCAATGTGCTGGCAGTTGAAAAGACTAAAATCAGCCAGCCTTTTAAATTTGGCCTAAACGCTCCTATTGAAGAAAGAGAGGTCATGGATGGCCAGTCTTTTCTCATTGTCGATCTTGAGTTCACAAACCCTAACTCGTTTTCAGTCAATGAGTCATATGGAGAAAACAGGTTTTCGCTACTAGTAGGTGGTGTCTTAAGCCCATCTACTGCGTACGTCTGGTCCGACGCGAATCAAACCTACCTGGATGGGCGCGACCTTTCGACGATAAAAGAGGCAACAGGGTATTGGTACAAACAACCAAGCGGCGGGACTAAATTGTCGGGCAAGCAAACCCGGCAAATGAAGATAATGTTTCCAATACTCGATGCTTCTGGTAACGACGTTAAGATACAAGCAGAGGGTGTGACCAATAAGGTCAAGTATAAGAGCCGCATTCCAGCTGGTTGGGATAACGTTTGCGTGGCCAAGGACGATGGCACTTCGTCAGTCGCAGCATTTGCTGTCTTAAAGGTAGGGTTCCTGCAGTCGCTGGGCAATACGCTCCATGATGATGTTTTTGATCAATTTGTTAGCGAGGCAAGCAACGCCCACAATATGTCCTCAATAGTCAAAACGGAGTTTTCAGGCAAGCTTCTAAAAGAAGGTGAAACAAAAGCACAGTATTTTAAACGGAAAGGATGCGACTCTTATCTAGAGCTTTCCGTAACACCCAGCATAGTGGGAGCGCAAGTGATAAGCGGCGGTATGCATGGGAAGAAACATGGCCGCCTACATATGGCAATAGTTGGGGAAATGATCAACACATCTGACAATTCTACTATTTGGAAAGACTCTTATCGGCATACTTGCGGCTTCGAGGTTGCAACCCCTTTTGAGGAAATGGAATTATTGCTTGAAGGGTCCGAGGAAGAAAAAGAGGAAGAGGCAGCCAAGAAATCCCAATGCGGCAGGCTGGCAGGCAAGAAACTCGCCGGTTCTTTTTTGGAAAAAATGTAAAGTCCGTCAGGGTCGCCATGTGATGTGTTAGTTCTTGGCCGTTGGCAGACCTTCACCAGTGTGGACCTGCGGAGAGCTCTTTCCACCAGGGTCAATGGCCCCGACTAAACCAGAGACCAATATCGCAATGTAAAACTGGCCAAACACCGCCTGCCTATAGGCCATCGCCCTGGCCGCCGCTGAAATAGAAAAGCCCTTGATGAGGGAATAACCGCCCCTTTACCGCTATTAGGTATACCCACTCCGCAAAACTGGCAGTGGCTTAACGGCGGTATACACAACAATGAAGGGGCAAACCATGTTGAAGTCAATTAAGTTTGAGATTTCCAGAGGGCTGGTCCTGGTGCTTTTTGCCATGGCTATCGGCGGATGTGCAACAGTGGACGAGCAACCGGACGATGAGTTTCGCGTCGAAGCGAGTTCAGATGAGTTTCGAGCTGCTGCGCGCAGTCTACAGCCAGCTTGCAACAATCCTGCTGAGTTTGGCCGCTGTGGTTGCTACCTGGACGGCATCCAGACTTCCTGCGATCTCGTCAGTCGCTGCCTTGAAGTGGGGTTCTGCAAAGTAGCAACCAAAATATCGTTAGATACAGAGACGACCAGCGAGTCGCCCTTGTTCTCGGAAGCGGCAAGGAGCCTGGCTCCAATCTGCAGCAATCCAGCAGAGTTCGGACGATGTGGTTGCACGATGGATGGGATAAAGACGTCTTGCGACATCGTCAGCCGTTGCCTGGAAATAGGGTTCTGCAGAGCGGTCGCCCAGTAGGACGACGTTCGCGAGATTGCTTAGTGTAGATTTCTCAGACCGCCAGTGTCTTTTCTCAATTGCGAAGTGGCGAATACTTCCCGAATAAGCAATCAGTTGACCGAATTCCACTATGCAATTTCTTGGCATTGAGACATTGAACATGCCGTCAACTATGCTTGAGATATGAACGCTCTACGAACATTCTGCCCCGCGCTGTGCGGTGCTGCGTTGCTGGTAGCTTCCTGCACGGACGGCTCGTTGGACGAGCAGGCACAGGAGGGGGCGGTCGACAGCGAACCGGGTCGGCAGGTACCTGCGGAGAAGGGCCTCGACGCGTTAGACGAAGTTGTTTCGTCTGCCGAGTTGGAACTTCGACGAGGCGTAATACTGGTCGCCATTGAAGGCCAGGATTTTCAGGCAATTGGACTCACGGAGACGATCTCCGATCTCGAGTCGGGCCGGTTTTCTAAAACGATTGAGGTGGGACGCCGAGTAACGTCGATCCTAGGTGACGAAAGAACGACGTATGTCGGAAGCAATGATCGATCACACTGGATCCGTTTCGATTGGATACGTTGGAGCGGGCCGACGTTCTCTGCTTTACCAGTCGATGCGTTCATTGAGACGTTTGACACGCCGGAAAATCACGGGTCGTTAACTCATCGCAGAGCTGGAATGCTGTCAGCTGACGGGAAGCAACTCGTCATCGAAACGGTCGTAGAGCAGACCTCAGGTCGTCGAGTCCAGATTAGGACAATCCATACGGCTGATGTTGGGGCCATCGCTGTGGCCGAGGTCTCAGAGCCACTCATGAGCGATGGTAAGCTTGAGCCGCCGCGCGTTCCGCGATCTTCTATTCCAGCTGAAGCAATTTTGGCCTCACAAGTTGATGGGTCTCGAGGCGGTTCCACTGTGCAGACTCTCGGCAATTTATCGTACCTCGCATTGGCCTCGCAACGTGACGGGCCTCGGCTTGATGCCGACACGCTGTTGGGACATCGCCTGCCAAAACTTCTCAGCAGTTTACTGTTCACTGATGCGTACGCGCAGACCGGTGAGGTCGTCTGTGAGCTCGGACCGATTCGTGGGGTTGGGACAGCTTGGTACGAGATCATCTGCACAAGAGACGGAGAAGAGATCCATCTTGGAGAGATCCCGTGTCACCTCTATGATTATGATTGCAGAGAGCACACCGAAGACAGATTGGAAGACTACGCAGCTGCGGTTGAAGCATACCTCCCAGGGGAAGTAAGCGCAGTTTGCGCTCGAATTCAGATGAACAGAGGCAGGCCTAGCCTACGGGGCGGACCAAATTTACTCCCATCCCCCCTGATGGTCCCCACATTGGCCTTTGAGGGTGCTCTTTGCCCGCCACCTGGAGAGGAGGAGCCCGAGCACCGGACGTCAGTGGTGAAGGGCGAGCCTCACATATGGACTGCAGATGGCGTTTCCTATGGTTTCCAGGCAGGTGGCGAGTTTGTCCTCTACAAGCGTGGGCCGTTCGAGGTGCAACAACGATACGAGGGCACTCCAGGTAGTGTGACCTGGGCGACGGCCACCGCCGTGCGCCTCGGTGACCATGTTCTTGAGGTAATCTACCCTGAAACTAAAGATGCGGGTGACGGCGGCGTGCCGGTCCGAGTTGATGGTCAGAAGACCCAGATTGGGGAGAGAGGGGTCTATTTCGACAACGGTGCATTAATCGCCCGTGAGCCGGGTGGTACGGGTCGAACGATCATAGCGGTTTCGCCGACAGGCGAAGCGGTCCGCATCGAGAATCTGAACATCAGCCAAAACGTAACACTATTCCTGTTAGAAGGTGCTCAAGGATCGGGGGGCGGGCTGGCAGGTACGCCAAACGGCCGAAAAGGGGATGACCTCGCAACGCACGCAGGCGACCTCGTCTCAACTAGCGATATTAGAACTGTGGATGGCCTCTATCGGAGATTCGGAGAGTCCTGGCGGGTTTCTGAGATCGAGCGGTTATTTACGGATCGCCCGTTTGACGACTTGCGCACAGATGAGTATCTGAGACTTCCTGATCGTTATCCATCGTTGGCGTTGTTTTCGGCCGAGGAACGTCTTCAAGGGGAAGAACGTTGCCGAGCGGCGGGCGTATCAGACGGGCCGGCTCTGGCGGCCTGCGCGTTCGATGTGTTGGCAGACCCGTCGCAGGACTGGGCGTCTCAGGCCGCCAACAGCTCAGCGACAGTAATAGTGAATGGAAGTGACATCTCTCCGAGTCAGACGTTGAGCCAAGTCCAACGCACTACCGAGTCAATCTTGAGACTGAAAACACTTATTGCTGATGGGGCAGAACAGCCGATTGAGGATGGTCTGCGGTACGACGTGTACCTGCTCGAAGATGAAACAAAAGTCGTTACCAGCTACGACGCCCAACCCACGTTTCGTCTGCCTGTCGGCAGGTACCGTGTCACCGTCCGATACGGGAGCGCCAGCGTCGAAACGCCCGTTGAGGTCAAAGCGGGCGAAACCATTGCGGAGACGCTGGTGTTGGGTGCGGGCTCCCTCAGCTTGACAGCACTAACCAGGGAAGGGGCAGAACAGCCGATTGATGAAGGTCTGCGATACGACGTGTACCTGCTCGAAGATGAAACAAAGGTCGTTACCAGCTACGACGCCCAACCCACGTTTCGTCTGCCTGTCGGCAGGTACCGTGTCTCCGTCCGTTACGGGAGCGCCAGCGTCGAAACGCCCGTTGAGGTCATAGCGGG
>CALZJH010000003.1 GCA_945787845.1 uncultured Woeseiaceae bacterium
GACATCCAGTCGGCTGCCGTTGCCATACCGTTGGCAATCGGGTTCACGCCGCCGCCGGCGACATAGAAGTCCTTGGTCGTTCCGGCACGTGCCCAGATCGCAATACCGATGTAGATCGCAAACGTGAAGCCGACGACGAGGTAGGTCATAGTTTGAAGTGTCATGGCTTGCCCCTAGTCGTCGTCTTCATGGACATCGTGCTCTTTGTCGAGCTTGCCCATGCGATTGGCGTAGAAAAATATCAACGCAACGAATACGTAAATTGATCCCTGTTGTGCGAACCAGAACCCGAGCTTGTAGCCGCCGATCTGAATATTGTTCAACGGCTCGACGAGTATGATTCCGAACAGGTAGGAAACGACGAACCAGATGGCGAGGCATAACGCCACGAGCCTCAGGTTTGCGCTCCAATAGCTGCTGTGCTTGGACATGCGATTCCCCTTGTATGCGGGTGCTTTTATAGTTTTAGTGCCGCTGAAGGTAGCAAACGCACCGGGTCGCGG
The DNA here is from genome assembly GCA_945787845.1 of uncultured Woeseiaceae bacterium. Taxonomy (GTDB): domain Bacteria; phylum Pseudomonadota; class Gammaproteobacteria; order Steroidobacterales; family Woeseiaceae; genus UBA1847. The sequence continues at coordinate 504 of CALZJH010000003.1, forward strand.
GCATTCGACGATAGTAGTAGACTGCCGCGACAACTAGCGCCTTTTAACAAAAAGAACGGGGGGTCGTTCGGTTGATCAACTGGTGGGTATTGCTGGTTCTGTCACTCGGTTACGTAACGGTGCTGTTTGCCATTGCGTACTGGGGCGACAATGTTGACCAAAGCCGCTTTTCGAGCTTTACCCGGGCGCTCATCTACAGCCTGACGCTGGCCGTGTACTGCACTTCCTGGACGTTTTACGGGGCCGTGGGTTCTGCGGCCGAAAACGGCTGGGGCTACCTGCCCATCTATCTCGGACCCATGCTGGTTATTCTCTTTGGCTGGCCGATGATCGTACGCATTGTCAGTATCAGCAAACGCCAGAACCTGACGTCGATCGCGGATTTTATTGCCGCCCGCTATGGCAAAGCTCGCAGCCTTGCCGTGTTGGTGACGCTAATCGCGACGATCGGGTCCGTGCCGTACATCGCGCTGCAGCTCAAGGCAGTGGTTGGTGGCTTTAGCATCGTGTCGAACTACTCGGTTACGGGCGGTGCAGAGTACGACACAGCGCTCGTTGTTGCCGCGGCGCTGGCCGTGTTCGCGATTCTGTTCGGCACGCGCAAGATCGATGTGACCGAGCACCATGAAGGCATGATGATGGCCATCGCCTTCGAGTCTGTCGTCAAGCTGCTGGCCTTCGTCGCCGTTGGCGTATTCGCCCTCGTGCTGCTGGGAGAGGTAGGCGGCGAGGTGACGGCGACCGCGGCGCGCGCCGATACGGTGTTCGATTTCGACCATGTGCCGGACACGTTTGTGACGCAATTGATCCTGGCTAGTGCGGCCATATTCTGCCTGCCGCGCCAGTTTCACGTAGCCGTTGTCGAGGCACATAAGGACGCAGATATTCACGCGACGCGCTGGGCGTTTCCACTGTATTTGCTGGTGTTCACGGTATTCATCATTCCCATCACGCTGGCCGGGCTGAGGATGCTGCCGTCCGGCGTTTTCAGCGGCGATACCTTCGTCCTGGCGCTGCCGATGCAACAGGGACTCGACTGGCTGACCATACTGGCGTTCCTGGGCGGTTTCTCGGCGGCGACGGGCATGGTCATCGTCGCGTGTGTGGCCCTGTCAACGATGATCAGCAATGAAATCGTCATGCCGGCGCTATTGCACATCAAGGCATTGGGGCTGACGGAACGCAGAGACTATTCTCGCCTGCTGCTCAACATTCGCCGTGGCTCGATTATCGGCATTACCGTGCTGGCGTACTTCTACTACCTGGCCCTGGATCGCTCGGCGGCCCTGGCGAGCATCGGGCTGCTGTCGTTCGCGGCCGCCGCACAGTTCATGCCGCTGATCGTCTTGGGGCTTTATTGGCAGCGGTCGACTCGAGTTGGTGCGTTTGCGGGTCTCCTCACAGGCTTCACATTGTGGGCCTACACGCTGTTTCTGCCGACGCTTGCGCGATCCGGTGTCTTCAGCGCGGATTTCATCGACAACGGCCTGTTCGGTTTCGCGTGGCTGCGTCCCGAAGCGCTGCTGATAGAGGGCCATGCCAATCCGTTGACGCACGGCGTCGCGTGGTCACTCATTACCAACATTCTCGTATTTGTTGTCGTTTCCCTGTACACGCGGCAGTCCATGATCGAGAAGATCCAGGCGCGCGCATTTGCAGGTCCCGCAACGCGGGGGAGCGCCGCACTGGCGCTGCCGGCTACTTCAGACCTGACAAACGCCGATCTGCGCGCCCTGGCCGATCGCTTCCTCGGTGAGTCGCACGCACAGCGGTCATTCGCTGATTTTGCTGAAAAGGAAAGCGTCGACATCGCACCATCGCTTCCGGCTGATCGGCAGCTGCTGCAGTTTACCGAACGATTGCTGGCCGGTGCCATCGGTGCAGCGTCCGCTCGCGTCGTCATTACGACTGCCCTGCGCAAGACGGGTATGGAAATCGGCGACGTCGTTTTGTTGCTCGACGAAACGTCGCAGGCCGTTCGATTCAACCGTGAGCTTACGGAAACAACACTTGAAAATATTGCGCAGGGCGTCAGCGTGGTCGATTCGGCGCATCGCCTGATTGGCTGGAACTCCCGCTACGTCGAGTTGATGGATTATCCGGATGGAATCGTGCACGTCGGCAAATCCGTCGCGGAGCTCATTCGTTACAACGCGGAGCAGGGTCGTTTTGGTGACGTTGACGCCGATGAGGCCGTCGCAAAGCGCTTGAAATACATGCGAGACGGCTCATCCCACAAGTACCAGAGCATGTTCCTCGACGGCAAGGTGATCGAAATTCGCGGCCAGCCGATGTCCGACGGTGGATACGTGACGACATACACCGATATCACGGAGTTCAAGTCCGCGGAGAATGCGCTCGTCGAGGCCAAGGCGCTCCTGGAACAGCGCGTTGCAGATCGAACTGCCGAGCTCGAAGCGGCGATGCAGGCATTGCGCGGTGCGAAAGCGGAAGCCGAAGAAGCGAATATTTCCAAGACGCGGTTTCTCGCCGCGGCAGCGCATGACCTGTTGCAGCCCCTGAACGCAGCCAAACTGTTCGCTGCGCTGCTGAATGAGCACCGCAGTGAAATGACGAAAGAGCAGAGCAAGCTGGTCGCCCGTGTCGAAAGCGGCTTGCTCAGCGTCGAGGACCTGTTGAGCGCGCTGCTCGATATTTCACGACTGGATACGGCGGCACCGGAGCCTAACAGGGAGGATTTCGCTATCGCCGATGCGTTCAAGGCCCTCGAGGCCCAGTTCACTCAGACCTTCAAAGAGCAGGGCCTTGAGCTGCGATTCGCGGACACGACAATCTGCGTGCATTCAGATCAGGCTCTGTTGCGGCGCATACTGCAGAATTTCGTCAGCAATGCACGTCGGTACACGCGGGAAGGGGGCGTACTCGTGGGTTGCCGCCGTCGCAACGGTGAAGTCGCCATCCAGGTCGTTGATACGGGGGTCGGCATTGCGGAGCGCGACCAGAAGGCTGTCTTTGAGGAGTTTCATCGTTTGTCAGACGGCGCGGAAAGCGTCAAGCGCGGACTCGGGCTCGGTCTTGCGATCGTTGATCGTATTGCGCGCCTGCTGGGGCATGAGGTGTCGCTGAGATCCGAGCTGGGTAAAGGCAGTTGTTTCGAGGTGGTTGTGCCGCGGGCAGCGGGCATTTCGCAAGGAGAGGCCCCGGCGGCAGCAAGCGAACCCAAAGCGACGACGTCGATCGACGGCCAGCTGATTGTCTGCATCGATAATGAGAAGGACATTCTCGACGGCATGCACGGGCTCTTGACCAAGTGGGGCGCGAAACCGGTGACGGCTGCGACGTCGCAGGACGCATCGCATCTGATGGAAACACAGAGAGTTGAACAGGGCCGGGAGCCGGCCCTGTTACTGGTCGACTATCACCTGGACAATAACGTGACAGGGCTTGATGTTATCGCGGCGCTGCGCGATGCCGCCGGACGGCCGGTGCCTGCGGTCATACTGACGGCTGACCATTCTGCCGAAGTCGCGGAGCGGGTGCGCGATGCCGGCCATGAGCTGCTGCATAAGCCGGTCAAACCAGCGGCCTTGCGCGCGTTGATCAATCGAATCCTGAGCCGCCGACTAGCTGTCGCCTGATTCGGCTTCCAGTAAAGACGGCGCGTTGATGCGAAGTTGCTGTACCGCAAGTACGGCCTGCGTGCGATTGTTAACCTTCATTTTGCGCAGGATGGCCGTGACGTGCGCTTTGATCGTCGCCTCGGAAACGCCGAGCTGGTAAGCGATCTGCTTGTTGAGAAGGCCTTCGCCCAGCATCATAAGGACGCGAAACTGGTGGGGAGTCAGTGAGCTCAGCGCCGCGGCAATTCCGGCCTCCTCGCTGTCGAGCCGGTCGTCCTGCAGATCGATACCGTCGGGAATCCACACCTCGCCATCAAGTACGGCACGAATTCCTTGTTCCAGAGTCGCAATCGCGGAGGACTTCGGTATGAAGCCGCTCGCCCCGTGCTGAATCGAACGCCGAATGATTGCAGGATCGTCCATAGCCGACACAATGACGGTGGGTAGCGATGCGTGATTGTTGCGGATGTAGGCGAGCGCCGAAAAACCGCTGACGCCGGGCATGTTCAGGTCCAGCAGCAGCAGGTCGGCCTCAGGATTCGCCTGTACCACTTCCTGCAGGGTATCGAGGCTATCCGCTTCGATGATCGCGGCTTCCCCGACACAATTGCCGATCGCATGAATCAGCGCCTCCCTGAACAGGGGGTGGTCGTCCGCAACGATGAATGTGCTCTTGTCCGTCACCTTGTCAAGGTTACCTCAAAGCGGGATGTCGTCGCGATGCATTAGACCTTCGTCTACACCTGTCCAGGATTCGACTATTGGCTAATGGTCAGCGGCGAGGGCGTCACTGAGTATCCATCTTGCCTACAAAACACTCCGCATTGGGGGACACAATGACGCGCAGAAAACTACAATCACTCGCAGCCGGGATCGCGATCGCATTAGTGAGTGCCGGCGGGCCGGCCATGGCGCAGGACTCGGGTACAGCAGCCCTTGAAGCTCGCGTAGCCGAACTCGAAGCCATCATCAAGGAGCTGGTCGACGAGAAAAAGGCCGCGCCGGCGCCCGCACCGGCGCCTGCCGCCAAGCCAACAGCCGCAAGCACGAGCAGTAGCAGCGATTATTCGTTTGGTGGCTATATCAAGCTGAACGCGATGTTCAGCGACTACAGCGACGGTGATCTTGCAGCGGGCAGCGCTGGGACGCAGTTCTACATACCGGGCACTATTCCTGTTGCGGGCACGCCGTCGTCGGCTGGTCCTGATGCGGACATACAGGCACGGGAATCGCGCATTAACTTCAAGAGCAACCACACGCTCGCCAGCGGTGACAAGCTGAGCACCTATGTCGAAGTAGACTTTCTCCTCAGCCCCGGCGGCAACGAACGCGTCAGCAATTCGTATAACCCACGCCTGCGCCATGCTTTTTTCAAGTACAACAACTGGACGTTTGGCCAAACCTGGTCGACGTTTATGGATGTCGGCGCACTGCCTGAATCCGTCGACTTCATTGGTCCGTCAGAGAGCACGATCTTCGACCGCCAACCGCTCATCCGCTATACGAACGGCCCGTGGGAGTTTGCGATTGAGAACCCGGAGACAACCATCACGCCGTTTGGCGGTGGCAGCCGCATTGTGAGTGATGACGGCGCGATCCCGGATGTGGTGGCCCGATACACCGCGAAAGTCGGTTCGGGATATATAAAAGCGGCCGCCATACTCAGGCAACTCGAGTACGATGGTGTGGCCAACACAGGCGCTGTCGATGATAGTGAGACCGGCGTCGGTCTGGCGCTGTCAGGCAAGCACCCGTTCGGTAACAACGGCGCAGACGTACGCTGGGCCGCGAACTTCGGCAGCGGCATCGGTCGCTACCTCGGACTGAACACCGCGAACGACGTGAACGAAGATGCCACCGGCAACCTGAACGCGATTGATCAGTGGGGCGCGTTCGTGGGCGTGCGGCTCCCGTGGAACTCGAGCTGGCGTTCGAACTTCCGGATCGGCTACCTCAGCAACGATCACGATCTCGCAACGGCCGGTACCGGGAATACCAAGGAAGTGATTAGTTACGCGGTGAACCTGTTGACCTCACCGGTTCCCAAACTGACTCTCGGCGGAGAGATCATGTTCGCAGAGCGTACGCTTGACAACAATCTGTCCGGAGATATGACCCGCTTCATGATTGCGGGCAAGTACGCGTTCTGACGAGCTACCCCCGAAGCACCATTCGGGACATTACCTGGCGGTGTCGGCAACGACATCGCCAGTTTTACCATTCCGGCAGGCGTGTCAGAATCCGCGTATGAAAGAAATTCCCGAGATCGCGCAGTTTCTTCGAGCATTGCCGGGCTTCGATGCCCTTGACGATGCGCAGGTTGCCGCCTGTGCAAAGAACATCGATATCGCCTACTACCGGCAGGGTGACGATATTCTTACAACAGGTAGTGAAAACCGCCAGCTCCATATTATTCGGAGCGGTGCCGTCGAGCTTCGTGACGTTGGTGGCGAAATGATGACGCGACTCGCCGAAGGGGATTGCTTCGGCTTTCCATCACTGATGCGCCAGTCGCCGGCGCGCAATCACTCGGTTGCGATTGAGGATTCGCTGGTTTACCACCTGGACGGTGAAGCCTTCGCACGCGCCCGCCGCGCCAGTAACGAGTTCGATACCTGGTTTATTCGCGCATTGTCCGACCGGCTGACCATGCAACCGACGACGCCAACGTTTCGCGGCGTATCGGGGCAGCGGGTCCGCAACCTGGTGACGCGTGCGCCCGTCAGCATCATGACCAGCGCGACGATCAGGGAGGTTGCGCAGAAGATGGTCGACGAACGAGTGTCAGCCATGCTGATCAGAGACGAGGAGGGCCTGTGCGGGATCGTGACGGATCGCGATATTCGCAAGCGCGTCGTCGCCGCCGACGTGGCGAGTGATCGTCCCGTTACGGACATCATGACGAGTTCACCGATGTCGATTGACGGGGATGCGCACGCGTACGAGGCGGCCATGATGATGATGCAGGGCAATATTCATCACCTGCCGGTAACGACCCTGGGCGGACTCCTCGGAATGGTCTCGCGCAGCGACTTCATGCGCCTGGAAACGGAGCATCCTTTGTATCTTGTCAGTGACATTGGCAAGCAGACTACGGCCGAAGGCGTCGTCGAGGCGTGCCGACGCCTGCCGGGTCTTGTCGTAGGCCAGATTGAATCGGATGCAAACGGCGAGCAGCTCGGCAAGTTCATCACGATGATCACCGATACGGTTACGCGGCAGCTCCTGCGTATTGCGGAGTCGACCTACGGACCGCCGCCGTGCGAATACGCCTGGGTTGCATTGGGGTCGCAAGGTCGCTTTGAGCAATCTGCAAAGAGCGATCAGGACAACGCACTGGTCCTGTCGAACGAGGCGACCGATGCCGATGATGAGTACTTCGCCGCGCTTGCCAAGGTGGTCAGTGACGGACTGGACGCTTGCGGCTACGTGTATTGCCCGGGCGATGTCATGGCCTCGAACCCGAAGTGGCGCCGGCCGCTGCGTGAGTGGAAGCAGTATTTTCACCGCTGGATCACGGTGCCCGAAGAAAAAGCGCTGATGCATGCCAATATCTTTTTCGACCTGCGCTGCGTCGCGGGTGAGTCCCGGCTGGTCGACGAGCTCAAGAAGAGTGTGCGTGACGATGCGCGCAAGAACGAAATCTTCCTCGCGCTTATGGCCAAGAATGCGATGAGTTTCCAGCCGCCGCTCGGCTTCTTTCGTCAGTTCGTGCTCGAGAGGTCAGGCGAGCACAAGAACACGCTCGACCTGAAGCTGCACGGAATCATGCCGATCGTCGAGATTGCCCGCATTCGCTCGCTTGCGGCAGGGGAGCTGCGTATCAGCACCCGCAATCGCCTGCTCGCCGCGGCCAAAGCGAAAGAGATTACTGAAACGGACGCGGCCAACCTGATCGATGCACTCGACTTCATCGAAAAGCTGCGCATCGAACACCAGAGCAGGCAGTTGCAGGCTGGTAAGCAGCCGGACAACCACCTGTCTCCCGAGGAGCTGTCGCCGCTCGTTCGGCAGAATCTCAAATCTGCGTTCTCGCAGGTACGGATAAGCCAGTCGGCGTTGCTTAACCGTTTTCACCTTGCATGAGGTATTCCTGGTTGAAAGCCAGGCGTTGGTGGTCGTCCCGCAGGCAGGTGCCGGCACCGTTTGATGAGCTGCTTGCCAGGCCGATGCCCGATCCATCCCGTCTTCTGGCCGATATCGAGCTGGTTAGTCTCGACATTGAAACGACCGGGCTCGATCCAGCCAGCGCCGACATGCTCAGTGTTGGCTGGGTAATCGTTCGCAACGGCCGGGTCGATCTGGGGACGGCGGTTAGCCATATTGTCCGGCCGAGCAGCGGTGTTGGCGCTAGTGCTTCAGTACACGGGCTTACCGACACGGTTGTCGGTGCGGGGCTAGACTGGGGCGTGGTGCTCGACAAGATTGTGGGCGTCCTGACGGGACGCGTGCTCGTGGTTCATCATGCCGGTCTCGATCATGCACTACTCGATCGCATGTGCGCGCAGCGCTATGGGTCGCGGCTATTGGTGCCGGTACTGGATACCCTGGCAATCGAGCATCGGCGGCAGCAGCAGAAGCATCACCTCGAGGAGAACGCGTCGCTGCGGCTTTCCGATCTTCGCGATGCGTATGGCCTGCCACGGTATTCTGCGCACGACTGCCTCGTTGATGCGATCGCCACGGCCGAGCTGGTCCTGGCTATTGCGTCGCATCGCCATGCTGAAACGCTCGGCGAACTGCTCGCCTAATCGAAATGCTGTGACAGCACCTCGAGGCGCCGCATGCGTGCCGCGCAGATGCGCCGGGTTTCATCGAGATCGATGTCGTCATCGGCAAAGCGTCGCTGGCGGTGGAAGTACTCTGCCGGGTCGGTGCCATCGGGCCGAATGCTGATGCGATACCTGGCTCCGTCGAACACCTCGTACACCGGAAACAGTCCGCTGGCCACGGCGATGCGCACGAGCTCAATGGAGTCTTCGGGTTCCGACTTCCAGCCGGTCGGGCAGGGAGAATGGATCAGGAGGAAGCGCATTCCCGTCATCGAGAGCGCGGTCGCGAGCTTGTCCGCAAAGTCCTCGGGATGGGCCATGGACAGCGTAGCGGCGTAAGGGATCGCGTGGGCCGCCATGATCGACATGATGTCTTTCTTGCCTTCCGTTTTGCCGCTCGGCGTGGTCGTGGTTCGTGCACCGGCGGGCGTGGCTGACGAACGTTGTCCGCCCGTGTTGCCGTAGATCTCGTTGTCGTAGCAGATATAAATAATGTTCTCGTTGCGCTCCGCCGCCGCCGACAGCGTTGCGAGACCGATATCGTAGGTACCTCCGTCGCCGGCCCAGCAAATGACCTGGCCAGGCTCGTCATTCAAATCGCGAATGCTCGCGTAACCCGATGCGACGGCCGGTGACGATGCAAACGTGGACGCAATCGTCGGCACGCCATAGCTTGTGGTCGGATAGGCTCCGGCTGTGACGATGCCGCAGCAGGCAGGAATCACGAGCGAGCAGCTGTCCCCGGCCTTGTCCAGTGCCCGGCCGAGCATGGTGAGGCCAACGCTCATGCCGCAACCGCCGCAATTGGTGTTGCCGGGACGCAGCAGGCACTTGTCGTCGTGGGCGAGAGGCGCAGTCGCGTTCATTGCAGCGTCTCCTTGGTGGTGTCGATGCCCATCCAGACAGGTTCTCCGGCCGAATCCCGTCCGGACAGGTCCTCGAGGATATCGCCGATGACGGCCGGCGTAACGTCTTCGCCGCACAGGCCGGTCAGGTAGTTCTGGATCAGCAGCTTGTCGCGGTGGCCCTGGAAGGCGGCCCGAGTGTCCTGCCAGAATATGCCACCGGTGCCGGCCGCATAGTTGCGGTCGAGCACGGCGACACGCTCTGCCGTGGCGCACGCCTGTCGAAGTGCATCACCAGGAAATGGTCTGAACATCTTGATCTTTACGAGGCCGATCTTCTCTCCATGCGCGCGACGCTTGCGCACGACTTCTCGCGCTGTCGTCGCCATGGTGCCGCTCGCAACCAGGATCTGCCGAGCGTCTTCCGTGCCGAAAGTCTGGATGACATCGCCCGGGTCGCGTCCGAAAACGTCGCTGAAGCGCTGACGGCATTCCTGGTAAACGTCGGGAACGCGCTTCATCGCTTCATCGATTTCGAGGCGCATCGACAGCCCTTCATGCGGCCATGCGAGTCCGCCGATCGTACGCACCTCGTCGTAGTGCATCCGATGCGGAAGGTCGAGGTCCGGCAGATAGCGATCGACGTCGGCCTGGTCGGGCATGGTCGTCTCGGTCTGCGTATGCGACACGATGAAGGCGTCCATGCAGGTCAGTGCCGGCAACAGGATGCGGTGATCCTCCGCAAGCCGGAACGCCAGCAATGTGGTGTCGAGTACTTCCTGGCTGTCCTCACAGTAGAACTGCAGCCACGGAAAGTCCCGCAGCATCAGCGTGTCGCCCTGGTCCGCCCAGATGTTCCATGGCGGTCCCAGCGTGCGGTTGACCCCGACCATGACGATGGGCAGCCGGTAATACCCGGCGACCATGATGTTTTCCGTCATGTAGGCGAGTCCGTTCGAGGAACTTGCCGTGAATGCCCGGGCGCCCGCTATCGATGCGCCTATCGTTACGGCCATTGCGCTGTGTTCGCTCTCCACCGGCACCACGCGACCCTTGCTGAAGGGGAATTTTGCAACGTACTCGACGATCTCGGTCTGCGGCGTAATCGGATAAATGCCGCAGGCCGTTCCGCGGCTGTTTCGGTTGGCTTCACCTGCGGTGCTCAGTGCGTAGCCGGCAGCGTGGTTACCCGTGATGACCTGTACAGACATTCTGATCTCCCTGCCGCCTACAAGTGACTCATGACGATTACGTTGCGCGGGCATTCTGCTGCGCATACGCCACAACCCTTGCAATACGTGTAGTCAAACTCGAGCCGATGGCCGACGCGCTTCAACATGCCCTCGGGGCAATACGTGACGCAGTGATCGCATTCATTACAGACGCCGCAGGACAGGCAGCGTGCGGCCTCGGCAGGCGTCTCCAGGCCCATATGCACTTCGTCAAACGTCGAGCGCCGTTGCGACACGGGTAGTGACTCGCCTTCGCTGCCGGCCTGGCGCTCGAACAGGTGCAGTTTCATCGCGTCGGCGCGAATGACCTCGTCTTTCCAGATATCCACATCACGCGATGCGTCGGCGTGTTGAGTAATGGGCAGGCTTTCGCCACTCAAAACGGTGTGAATGCGCGCGGCAGAGCGACGGCCGCTGCCGATGGCGGCGGCGATGGTTCCCTCGCGGGTGGCGAGGTCGCCGATCGCGAACACGGGTGTTTCCAGGAGTCCGAGCAGCTGCGTGCCTTCCCGAACTTCAGTGCCCTCCGGGAATACTGACAGGTCAGGCGACTGGCCAAGCGCCAGGATGATTCGGTGGCAGGCGAGGTCAAAGTCAGACGCAGGGATCTCCTGAGGTGCCCGTCGTCCCGATGCGTCGGGCTCGCCAAGTTCCATGCGGCGGCAGGTCAGCCTGTAGTGCCGACGAATGCCGTCGGTGGCTTCGTCGTGAAGCGTGACCGGTTGCGTCAGATAGTCGATGACGACGCCTTCCTCGAGCGCTTCTTCTATTTCATCCGGAATGGCAGGCATTTCGTCCCGGGTCCGGCGGTAGACCACACGCACGCTCTCGGCGCCGAGCCGCAGGGCCGAGCGAGCCGCGTCCATCGCCGTGTTGCCGCCGCCGATGACAACGACATCTTCGCCGTCGACGCGCACGCTGTTGTGATGCACGCGGTCGAGGAAGTCGATTCCCTGGACGACAGCGTCGACGCCGTTCATGCCGAGCTGCAGGTCGCGGAGCGCCTGCTGGCCGGTTGCTACCAGCACGGCGCCATGATTGCCGGCCAGTTCGAGCAGGGCGGGCCGGTCAACGGGGTAGTCGGTTCGGACCGCGACACCGAGGTCGAGGATGCGATTGATCTCGCGGTCAACGACGTCGTCAGGCAGCCGGAATTCCGGAATGCCGGCGCGTAGCAAGCCACCGATTTCAGGTGCTGACTCAAATACGGTGACGCCATAGCCAAGGCGGGCGAGGTGATAAGCCGCGGTCAGGCCGGCGGGGCCGGAACCTACGATCGCGACTGCCTCGTCACGCGCGGCCTGCCGCTCGAGAGTCACGTTGCCGTTGTCACCGGCGAAACGCTCCAGCTGGCGAACGTTGACGGCACCGTCGATGTCGATGCGATTACAGTTATCCATGCAAGGCGCGGGACAGGCCCTGCCGCAAATCGACGGAAACGGCGTCGAACGGAGCAGGATTCCGAGTGCCTCGTCGGTCCTGTCATGGGCGAGTGCGTCGAGAAAACCCTGCACGTTATTGCCGGCCGGGCAAATGTGATTACAGGGCGGGATCATTTGCTGGCGACGGGGCTGTTCGGTTGCCCACTGCCCGGTCTTGATGGCCGGCGGTGCCATGCTGGCGTTGTCGAGAATGCTGTGACCGCGCGCCGTGTTCGTCGGTACGGTGAAGTCCTCGGGCGAAATGGGTTCACGCGGTGTGTCGAGCAGCCGAACTTCGCTGAAAGCCCGCTCGGCTGCCGTGATGTTGGTGCCTTTGAAGCCGAGATGCTCCAGCGCAGCAATGATTTCTGCGAGCGGTATGCCGAGCATCTTGCCCGCGGCCCCCACCAGAGCCGTATTGACGATCGGCACGCTGCGCGTGCCCAGGTCGCTGTCACGCGCGATGCTGGTCGCATCCACCGTGGCGATGCGGCTGTGGCTGAATTCGTTGGCGAATTCCTCGGGGGGCTGCGTCGTATTCAGCAGGATCCAGCCGCCGGCTTTCAGGCCCGCGGCTATCTGGGCGCTGATCAGCGTCGGGTCGAGCACGACGATGTGATCGGGCTCGTAGATCAGGTTGCGGTTGGTGATCGGCTCGTCAGCATAGCGGCAGAACGCCTGGACCGGGGCCCCGGATCGTTCTGCTGCGTAAAGGCCAAATGCTTGTACTGACTGGCCAGTTAAGAAACGCGACGTTGCGATGAGTTTCGCGAGAGTGACGCCGCCCTGACCGCCTCGGCCATGGATTCTGATTTCAATCATGTTGGCACCGAGAAGAATATATAGCTTCCCGGCGCCTACCCAAATAGGTAGTTACCGCCGCAACTAGCGGCTTCTACGGTAGGGTAAATTATTGAATATAAAGGGAAATAAAGTCACGCCGTTCGCGGCAGATAACGCACCAGCATCGCGAATTCGTCAATCGCATTATGGTTGATTTCATCGGGCAGAGGGATCTTCACGACGTGTCCCGAACCCGGCGCCACGTCGACCGAATGGTTATCCTTGTTCTTTATTTCCGCGAGGTCGAACGTGATGTTTCCGGCCGGGGTGACGAGCTCCATCAGGTCGCCCGTCTCGAACTTGTTCTTCACGTCGATGGTCAGCCAGCGATCGTTGATGTCCTGGAGTTCACCGACGAGCTGCTGTCGGTCCGAGGTCGACGCCCCGCGCTCGTAGTTCTGGTATTCCTTTGGCGGATGACGGCGATAGAAGCCCTCCGTGTAGCCCCGGTTGGACAGCCCCTCGAGTTCCTCCATCATGCCCATGTCGAACTCGCGACCCGCGGCGGCATCTTCTATGGCGCGGTGGTACACCTGTGTCGTGCGCGCGGTGTAGTACGCCGACTTGGTGCGACCCTCGATCTTCAGCGAGTCGATTCCCATCTTCGCGAGTTCATGGACGTGCTGCACCGCTCGCAGGTCACGTGAATTCATGATGTACGTGCCGTGCTCATCCTCGTACGCAGGCATCAGCTCGCCAGGCCTCGTTTCTTCTTCAAGCAGCGCGGCCTTCATCTCGACAGGTTCGGCGGTAGCCGGTTCAAACTCGACGGGAACGACATCTCCTGTGCTGGTCTCGCGGCCTTCGTAGGCGTTGTACTTCCAGCGACACGTATTCGTGCAGGCGCCCTGGTTGGAATCCCTGTGCGACAGGTAGCCCGAGAGCAGGCATCGACCTGAGTAGGCAATACACAGCGCCCCGTGCACGAAGACCTCGAGTTCCATGTCGGGACATTCTTCGCGAATCTGCGCAACTTCCTTGAGCGAGAGTTCTCGCGACAGGATGATGCGGGTCAGCCCCATGGACTGCCAGAACTTCACCGACGCGTAGTTGACGACATTGGACTGCACCGAGAGGTGTACGGGGATGTCGGGGAATTTCTCGCGGACCATCATGATCAGACCCGGATCGGACATGATCAGGGCGTCGGGCCCCATGTCGATGATGGGCTCGAGGTCGCGGATGTAGGTCTTGAGCTTGTTGTTGTGCGGCGCAATATTGCTCGCCAGGAAGAACAGCTTGCCGGCCGCGTGCGCTTCCTCGATGCCCTGGGCCAGCACTTCCTCCTTGCTGAACTCGTTGTTGCGCACGCGCAGGCTGTAGCGCGGCTGGCCCGCATAGACGGCATCGGCGCCGTACGCGAACGCGAAGCGCATGTTCTTGAGCGTGCCGGCGGGCGAGAGGAGTTCTGGCTTCTTCATGTGGGGGCTGCCTGGTTCGGATCCGGGATTATATACGGGAAATAGGCGAATCTACGTAGCGTCGCAGGCAAAAAAAAACGCGAAACTGTAGACGGCAACTCTCTATTCCAAAGCGAGGGGCATCATGGACACGCCGACTAGAAAGGTCGAGAGCCTCGACCTCTTTGTCAACGCGACTCAGCAGTTCGAAAGGGCCCTGACCTGGGTTGACGGGATAAAAGAAGGGATTATTGACTTCCTCATCAATCCAAAACGCACTGTCCACGTGCGCTTCCCCGTCCACATGGATGACGGTACGACGCGGACGTTCCACGGATTCCGGGTGCTGCACAGCGATGTGCGCGGCCCGGGCAAGGGCGGCATACGCTACCACCCGGACGTGACGGAAGCGGAAGTGTCGGCGCTTGCCGCGTTCATGACCTGGAAGACGGCGGTGGTCGACATCCCGTATGGCGGCGGCAAGGGCGGCGTAATCTGCGATCCGAAAAACCTGAGCCGCAGGGAGCTGCGGCATATCACGCGGTGTTTCGTCGCTGAGCTCGGTGACCTGATTGGCCCGCACACCGACATTCCGGCGCCCGACGTCTATACAAATGCGCAGACCATGGCATGGATCTACGACACGTTTGACCGGATGCATCCAGGCGGGAACAACCTGGCCGTCGTCACCGGCAAGCCCCTCGAAATCGGTGGCTCGCTCGGCAGGGATGAGGCCACGGCGCGCGGCAGCTGGTACGCAACCGAGCAAATGCTGCGGCGTGGCGCCGTACCCGGTATTAACACGCTTACCGGTGCGCGGGTTGCCGTGCAGGGCTATGGCAACGCGGGCTCTGTCGCGGCGCGGCTCTTCCACGATGCCGGTGCCGTGGTGGTAGCGGTCAGTGACTCACGCGGCGGAACCGCCAGCGACGCGGGGCTGGATCCAAGAGCGGTACTGGAGCACAAGCAAAACACGGGTAGCGTGATTGGTTTTCCGGGGGCTTCCCAGATCACCAACGAAGATGTTCTGGCCTATGACTGTGACGTCCTGATTCCGGCGGCCCTCGAATGCCAGATTACGACGGCCAACGCCGGCAACGTCAAGGCCAGGCTAATCGTCGAAGACGCCAACGGTCCAACGACGGCCGTTGCCGATGAGGTGTTGGCAAAGAGAGGTGTCATTGTTCTGCCCGACATCCTCGCCAACGCGGGCGGTGTGGTGGTCAGCTACTTCGAATGGGTTCAGAACCTCGAGAACCAGCAGTGGAGTCTCGAGAAGGTCCAGACGATGCTGAATGACAAGATGTGCCGTGCCGTTGACGAGACGGTCGATCGTTTCGACGCCCTGCAGGATCATTACAGCAAGGGAGTCAACAAGGGTAAACCGGGGCCGACGCTCCGGGATGCTGCGCTGGTCTCCGCGATCACGCGCATCGCGACAGTCGTTCTGCAGCGGGATATCTGGCCGTAGAACTCAGAATCCAATCAGGTATCGTTTTGGAGGCACAGCAATGCTAGACAAGAGATCCGACCTGGCCGGCCCCGGCATCAGCACCTACGAGGCCGTGGCAGAGATACTTCCCAGGGATTATGCATCCTTGCTGGACGTCAAACGCACGCAGCAGGCTATTTACGACGTTAAGGAATACATCGAGAAAGGGCTCGCGAAAGAGTTGAACCTGATGATGGTGCAGGTGCCGCTCATCGTTGAGGCCGCGTCCGGCATGAACGACATGCTGGATCGGGACGGTTCGCGTACGCCAATCGAGTTTCCCTGCGGGCTCGGCCTCGAGCAGCCGATCCGCGCATCTATCGTACAGGCGGCCACAAAGTGGAAACGCTGGGCGCTGCAGCAGTTCGAATGTGAGGTGCACGAAGGCATCAACACCGACATGCGTGCGGTCCGCAAGGACTACTTCCTCGACCACGATCACAGCGCCTACGTCGACCAGTGGGACTGGGAGCAGGTCATTACGGTCGAAGACCGCAACCTCGAGTACCTTACCGACGTCGTGAAGAAGATCTGGAAGGTCTTTGTCGGCGCCGAAAAGATGGTCATGGACAAGTATCCCGAGCTCAAGGACCCGCGCTTTCCGCCGTTGCCTGAGAAACTGCATTTCATCCATGCCGAGGAAATTCTGGCGAAGTACCCGGACTTGCCGCGCAAGGAGCGCGAGACCAGGATCCTCCAGGAGTACGGGGCTGTCTTCATCTACGGCATCGGCTGGGTTCTCGACGATGGCTACCCGCACGAAATGCGGGCGGCCGACTACGACGACTGGGTAACGCCGACGATCGAAAAGGACGGCAAGCTGATGCATGGGCTGAACGGCGATATCCTGGTCTGGAATCACGTGACGCAGCGGCGGCACGAGCTGTCGTCGATGGGCGTCCGGGTGACCAGGGATTCGCTTGTTGAACAAATGAAGTTCGCCGAACGCGAGGACGAACTGTCACAGCCGTATCACCAGATGATTCTCAACGACGAGATCCCGCTGTCGATCGGTGGTGGCATCGGCCAGTCGCGGGTGCAGATGTTGCTCCTGCGCAAGGCCCACCTTGGCGAGGTCAGCACAACCATATGGCCAGAGGCACTGCACGAGATTTGTGAGCAGCGCAACATTCACGTCCTCAGGTAAGTAGTTCCGCGGATACCTCCACGGAAAGGCGCCACGTTAACGTGGCGCCTTTCCCATTAGAAAGATCTAATACAAGGAGTCCGCAATGCTGACCCTGATTCTCCGCGCCAGGTCGCTGGCTGCCGGTGTCATCGTGTTGTTGCTGCCGTTTTCCGGCCTGCATGCTGCAGACTTACAGAACGGCCAGGCCGTCTACGCCTCAACCTGCGCCGTATGCCACGGTCCCGCAGGTGCGCCAGACCCGAACAGCCCGTTGGTGCAGGGGCTTGGGGTTGTTCCTGCCGATCTGTCCGATCCGCTGTTCAACAGTCGGGAGCCGACCGGCGACTGGGAGATGGTGGTCAGGTATGGCGGCCATGCGATGGGTCTTGCCGCGCAGATGCCGCCCCACAAAGAGGCTTTGAGTGACGAGCAGGTCGCCGACGTCACGGCGTATGTGAAATCGCTCGTTGATACGAGCGCGTATCCTCCGGGCGAGATGAACCTGTTCCTGCCGACCCGGACCAAGAAAGCATTCCCCGAGGACGAGGTCGTCTACAAGGGCCGCTACTCGAACGAATCTGGGGAGAACCCGCTCAAGAGCGTGCTGGAAATCGAAAAACGCATCGGCAAGCGGGGGCAGGGCATCCTGGAACTCGTGCATGTCAATGACGCGTCGAGGAGCGAGCTCACCGACGTTGAAGTGGGTTACAAGCATGCCTTGTCATGGAGCAACCGGCATATCCTGTCGGGCGCGGTCATTTACGCGGCACCTGTCGACTCCGGCGACAGCGACGGTGAGCTGCAAACCTACCTCGCCTATGGCACGGAATTGTCCCCCGCCTGGATACTCCAGGGCAGCCTGCGTCTCAAATTCCCGATGGATAAAGCGAGCGATGGTGCGGCCGAGCTGGCCGGCGCACTGCATTATGTTCACTCGCCGTGGCCCCGCCAGGTGTTTCCGGGGCTGGAAATCATCGCCGAACAGCCGTACAGATCGCGCAATGGAGACCTGGAATGGACGGCTTTGCCGCAGGTACGCATTGGCCTGACGCGAGGCGGGCATGTGGCGCTAAACCTGGGGTTGGAGCTGCCGCTGTCCGGTCAATCGTGGGATAACCGCGCCTACCTGACCCTGTTGTGGGACTTTGCCGACGGTGGCTTTTTCAAAGGTTGGTGATGAAACCAGTTTGTGAAATTAACAGTGTAAAATTCTTTTTGTAAAATTTAATGCAATTCTCTCGTAGTATCGGGTCAAGGTTTCTGCACGGAGAAACCACGGACCAGGTCCTTACGAGGGGATTGCCATGCAACAGACAACGCAGGAAATAACGGAAACCCAACCGGGTATTTTAGCCAACGAGCTCTGCCGCGCATCGCAAGGCGACGCGGGCCTGCTCGAAAACACCGCAAAGATTCTCGACAGCCTGATTCCGCTCCAGGGCGCCAGCCATGCGGACGTCGTCGAGTATCGGGTCGAGATCCCCATGCGTTATGCCGAGTGCCGCGCCGTTCTGACCGACGGCCGCCAGGTACGTTTCAAGAACCCGCGAAAGTTCCTCGGCTGGTCAAGTCACGATGAGCGCCGCTCGCTGCTTTTCCGCAACAACGACATCACGCTGGAAGTTGAGGTGGATAACCAGGCGGCTGCCAATGAGCGCAGCACGGTGCGGAGCATTAATCTCCAGGCCGCCATGCGCAAAGGTGCCAACCGCATCAAGAAGTTCATCGGCATTGACGGCGACCTGTTTATTCTGCCGGCGATGTAAGTCGGTAGATTGCCTCGAAATCCGAGGCGGCGAGATCGTCGATGACGAGCGCCGCCTCATCAAACCTCTGGCCTGTCGTATAGATCCCCGGCGTCACGACCGTCGGAATGCCCGCTGCCACCGACGATAACAACCCGTTCCGAGAATCCTCGATGGCCACGCAGGCCGCGGGCGGCAACTCGAGTTTCTTTAGCACCAGTTCGTACACGTCAGGCGCAGGTTTCTTGTTCGGAACACTGTCACCCGCGCAAATGACCTCGAAGCGCCTGGTTCCATCCAACGTCGCCGATAGGAGCGCATCCACATTGGCCGGCGTGGTCGTGGTTGCAATCGCGAGTCGGAATCCGCGTTCGGCGGCGTCATCGATGAGCTTGCGAATTCCCGGACGCAGCGGTACCTTGCCACTGGACACCATGTCCGTATAGGCCTCTGTTTTCGTCGCATGCAGAGTTCGGACGTACTGGTCCAGTGCGTCGGCAGGCGCGCCCGTGCCGCCGAATGACTCGATGAAGTAGCGGATACGTTCCTTGCCGCCTGTCACCTCCAGCAGGCGCGTATACAACGCCTGGTCCCAGTGCCAGTCCAGTCCGGCGGTCTCGAAGGCCCGATTGAATGCCTTGCGGTGCGTCTCTTCGGTCTCTGACAAGGTACCGTCGACGTCAAAGATGATTGCCTTGATCATGTGCCTACCGGACGGCAGGGGTCGTCCAGTCCTCGGGCCGCGGGCCCTGATCCGAAATGATCTCCCGATGCGCGCTCCAGGTCACCGCAATAGCCTCGGGCGTGCCGATGCCGGCGCCGCGCGGATCGCCACTCGGGCCAAACCAGTGATTCTGCGGTGCACCGGTGGTGCGCGCGCGCATGCCGCAGTAGGTCGTGCCGTTGACGGTTGAGCCGAGCACCTTCTGCTGGAACAGGATGTCCGAGCTGACGACGGCCGCCGTCAGGTGGTTTTGCATCCTCTCAAACATCTCAAGCACGGTGTCGAGCTCATCGTCGCCGTAGCTCACGACGATCTGGAACGGGCCAAACAGCTCCCGCGCGACGACGTCGAATGCATCGCTGTTCATCGCACTCAGCGGTACCCGAATCGCTGTCGGCTCGTAGGCGCCGAAACAACCGGGGATATTGTGGCCTGTCAGTGG
Organism: uncultured Woeseiaceae bacterium; assembly: GCA_945787845.1. GTDB lineage: Bacteria > Pseudomonadota > Gammaproteobacteria > Steroidobacterales > Woeseiaceae > UBA1847. Next base: position 20,130 of record CALZJH010000003.1, read on the forward strand.
CGTGCCCCCGAACAGCAACTCCGTGCCGTCGATGGCGAGGACCGCGTCAATGTGCCCCTTGATCTGCTCATTCGTCCAGGAGAGCACGGGCCCCACGGTCAGGTCCTCGAGGCGGCGGCGGGCTGCAAGCTCACCGAGTCTGGGAAGGAGTTTCTCGACCCAGTTCTCATGTACGAACAACGCACTCTGCGCCGAGCATTTCTGGCCCGCTGCGTTGTAGGCGTCCTCGTCACATTGCCAGGCAACGTATTCGAGCCAGTCTTCGTCGTAGTCGGGCCCGATAATCTTCCAGTCGAAGCCGGCGTCTTCGAGCCGCACGCGACCGTTGAGGGTCTCGGCGACACGTTCGGCCACGCCACTCGACCCGGTGAATTGCACGAGGCGGATCGTGTCGGCGGCCTCCGCGATTAACTCGCCCATTTTTTCGCCACGGCAATGCACGTAGTCGAGGTCCGCGGGGCCAAGCCCGCAGTGAATCAGCATGCGTACGAATTGCTCGAACACCACGCTCACCTTGGAGTCGACCTTGATCAACGGCCGGTTGCCCATGAACAGGGCACCCATCGCCTGCAGCGCCGGAATCTCGAGCGGAAAATTGAACGGTGCGACCACGGCAACCGGCCCGAATGGCCAGCGATAGCCACGCGACTCCTGGCCGGGATGGTCGCCCGGATTGGAAAATCCACGCGCCAGGAAGCGCACGCCGTCGCCGGCGAAATTCTCAAGGAAGATGCGTGTGACCCGGACTTCGTTCAGGCACTGCTGCCAGCTCTTGGGCATGACGCGCTGCGTGAGCTTGGTGAAGTACTCCTCGACCTCGGGCGTCGCGAGCAGAGCCGCCGAGCGGGCGCATACGGCACCCAGGTGCACGTAGCGGTCGTTGTTCTTGAGCGGGTTATGCAGGCCGGACTTCGGGCAGCTCTCAAGCCCCGCAATGAAGGGGGCCATATCCTGCGTATCAGGGACGCGCAGGAAAGGCTCGCCGTTCATCGGATCGACGATATCGTCGCGATAGTGATCCACATCGACCCAGCGTCCGCCTGCGAGGTTTTGAAGCTGCCCGGGCTGGGCGCCCGTCATGCCCGCGAACGGGTCAACCGTTGCGAACGATTTCCACGATGCTGTCATGCTGGTGTCCTGGGTGATCGGTTGCGCGCATTGTACTCGACCTGTTGAGCGGTTACCTGCTGACCTGCAACATGAACTCGGCGGCCGCCATGCGGACCTCTTCCGACAGGTAATTCTGCGGCGGCATCTCCGGATAATCGTCGCGCTTCTTCACGGGATTCGTGATGTAGTCGACGATGCCCTGCGGATCATCCATGTACAGCGCCTGGATGATCTGTGTCGGCGGCCCGATCATCTTGACGTTGTAGGAATGGCAGCCTGCGCAAATGCCGTAGTAGGCGCGTTTCCCCATGTCCTCGGCCGCGATAACGCGTCGCTCGGCAGGTTCGTCGAGCAGGTAGGTTGTGACATCTGCCGTCGTTGTAAAACCACAGGTACCGAAGCTCTTGAGGCCGACGGTCACGTACTTGTCGGGGTCAAGAATGCAGCTGTTGGTGCTGGCGCCGATATTCAGGATTTCGACATTGCCTTCCACGAGTTCCAGGGTCTTGAGCGCCGTAATCTCTGGAATCGTACTGTAGCCGTTGTTCCACATCAGGTTATCGAGAATGGCAATCTCGTCGGAGTTCGGGTCGGCTCCCGAGTCGAGCGTCACGTTCGGGGCGTTCATGTGATCCGTGATCAGTATGCCGATGACCTGGTTGCCGGTAATGACGTTGCCCTCGATCGTGGTCTGGTCGCCAGCCATGTTCAATATGCCGGTACCGGCCGGGATGCCCGAGACCGTGGAACCGGGAATGCCGAAATTCGGCGTGTTGTTGTTCACGATGAAGTTGTTGCGGACAATCGTGTCGAACGTTGTCTTGATGGGCAGCCCCGGCGTGATGAACACGAGAACGCCACCGGTGTTGTCGTGCACGTAATTGTTCTCGACGATCGAGTGGCGGGAGTTCTCGATTTCGATACCGGCAACGTTGCCGAATACTTCGTTATTCGTGACATGGATGTTGTCGCACATGCCAACATAAATGGCGGCATCCTCGATGCCGCTCAGGACGTTGTGCGTAATCAGGCCGTTGGTACCAAATTCGGGAAAGATGCCGTACACGCCCGTGTCGATAATGTGGTTGTTACGGATCAGGAAGTTGTTTCCCGCCTGACCCATGATGGCATTCCCTTTGTAGTGCTGGATCTGCAGATTCTCGACGGTGATGTCGTTGCCCGAGTACAGGACGGCGTCGTTGAGCTTCGCTTCGCCTTCCATGACCGGCCATGCGCCATCGATGACGACACCGCTGAGGATGATGTCGTCCTTATCGACATACACGGTTTCGTGATAGGTGCCCGGGAAGATCCTGATGACGTCGCCGGACTGGGCGAGGGCAACGGCGGCCTGAATCGAATCGCCGTTGCGAACCTCGTGCACGGTTCCGGTTCCCGACCCGCCGACCGACTTCGTCAATGCACCGCCACCCGCCGTTACCGCGCTGTACCGGGACGAATCGCCAACCATTGTGTCGCGGTTGTCGGCAGCGAACTTCAAGCCGGCAAACGCGCCAGCCACCAGCAGCCCGATAGCCGCGGTGATCATCAGAATTTTCATACCCATGTTCGTTGCTTCCCCTGTTTTTTTGTTTATAGCGAGTGGACCACCCCGGGGGCCAGTGCCTCTGGCAACGTGCCGATCGGCAGGAGGCCCGACGGTACAGCCTCGGGAACGCGAGGCTTGAAACTCTCATCGGTCAACGTGGCCAGGAAGTCGACGAGGCGATCGAGCTCGGTGTCAGTCAGGTTCGGCTCCCAGATATGCCAGTGGACGATCATACGCTGCTTCTCCTCCTCGGGGAGCGCATGACCGCGACCCAGCGTATAGAACTCGGCCGCCTCACGCAGGGTCGCGAAAGTCCCCGAGTGCATGTACGGCGACGTCTTCGCGACATTCCGCAGGCTCGGCACCTTGAAGCCGCCGCGCAGGCCCGCATTGCCCGTCACGGATTCGGCTCCCTCGTCAAATGCATGCCCTTCCGGTTCCGGCACGCCGATGACGGCAACCTGCTGGTTAGTGAACAAAGGGGGCGTATGGCATTCCGCGCAGCGTGCGACGAAAGAACGGAATACGTTCATACCCTCTTTCTCGTTTGCTGTCAGTGCGTCGTGATAGCCGTGTGCATAGCGGTCGTAGCGGCTGTTCAATGAAATCAACGAGGTCTGGAACGCGGCAATCGCTGTGTAGACCATGTCGAGCGTTGGCGGACCTTCGCTGCCCGGAAAAGCGTCGCGAAAAAGCCTGAGATAGTTCTTGTTGGTGCCGATGTCGGCAAGTAGTTGCACCGGGTTGCTGCCCATCTCTTTTGCATCGTATAGCGGGCCCTGCATCTGCTCCTCGAGCGATCCCGCGCGCGCATCCCAGAAAAAGCTGTTCAGGAAAGCAACGTTCCACAGGCTGGGCGCCGCTCGTCTGACCTCGCTGCCGCCGACCCCCTGGCTGCGTGCGCGACCGTCCGTGAACCCGAGGTCCGGATGGTGGCAGCTCGCGCAGGAGATGCTGTTGTCAACCGACAGCAGGGGATCAAAAAAAAGATAGCGCCCGAGATCGATCTGCTGGGGAGAGAAACCGTCCCGAGCCGCGGGCAAGCCGGTTCGCGGTCCGCCGACACCGGCAAATTGCTGCGAATCGTAGTTCTGGTAAAGCGTTTGCAGCTTGCAGCGATTGCGTTCCGTCAGCTCGAAGCCGGGCGGGCAGTGGTCGCGCAGTTTAATCGACGATTCGGCCTGCGCAGCAGCGCCGATGACGCAGGTGAGCAGGCCGAGCAGGCAGGCCTTACTGCTGCGTCTGCTCATTCAGGAAGGCAGCAATGTCGTTCAGCTCATCCATCGAAACGGTCTTGGCCATCATTGCCATTTGTTTACCGTACTTCGAATCGTCATGAACGCCGCGCATGCTCTCCTGGAAGTTCGCCACCTGCCGGATCAGGTACCAGTCGCCGATAACCGTCAACCGGGGCGTGAACAGAGCTTCGTTGCCCCAACCCTGGCCGCCGTGGCACGCGCCACACTTGCTCGTAAACTGTTTCTGGCCGTTGACGACGTCGCCTTCAACGGTCGCCGCCGGCGTGGCCGCCGGGAGTGCGGCGATATACGCCGCGACGTTCGCGATCGCTTCGCCATCGGGAAGCGCTTCCGCCATCGGGAGCATCATTGCGCCTGCCGCGTCACCGGGCTCCTTACCGCGCTTGCCGTTCCTGAAGTCCCAGAGCTGGCGTGCCAGGTAGGATTCGGACTGGCCGGCCAGACCCGGAGCGCTGAGCGCCTGGTTGCCTTCGCCGTTAGCGCCATGGCAGGCGATGCAGGCCTGGAATTCCGCCTTGCCAGGAGGGGCGTCACCGGCGGCTGCAAGACCGGGAAGAAGGAGTGCCGTGAGCAGGAAAATCGGTGTACGGAAGTTCATTGTCTGTGCGTTCCGGAAGTGTCAATATCAATGATCCGTCCAGTTTGGACAACCGTCCAAATAAAAACAAGTACGGGAAATCAGGTATGGCGCGACACAAAAGCGAAATCCTTATTGTCGGCGCGGGGATTGCCGGCCTCGTGGCTGCCCACGAGTGCCTCGAGCGAGGCAAGTCCGTCACCATCATCGATCGGCACACCGAAGATAATGTCGGCGGCCTGGCACGCACGGCGTTTGGCGGTATGGCCCTGGTCGGGACGCCGCTGCAACGCCGTATGGGTATCAAGGACAGTCCTGCGCTGGCGTTGTCCGACTGGCTGTCCTTCGCCGAATTCGGCTCGGCGGATCACTGGCCGAAACAATGGGCGGAGGCTTACGTCGAGCAGAGTACCGAACGGGTATTCGATTGGTTGCGAGACAAGGGCATGCGTTTCCTGCCGGCAGTCAACTGGGTGGAGCGGGGGAACTATGTGCCGGGTAACAGTGTGCCGCGCTACCACATCCTGTGGGGTACCGGACTGGGGCTCGTCGAGCGCTTTGTTGCGTTGCTCGGCGCGCACCGGAATAGCGACAAACTGCGGTTCGTTTTTGGCTGCCGCGTCGACGATCTCGTCGCCGATAACGGCAGGATTGCAGGCTGTCGCGGCGTCATCGAGGCGACGGGCGAGGCGTGTGAGTTTGCGGGTGACCAGACCCTGGTTGCGACGGGCGGCATCAATGGCAACCTTCAGAAGATCCGGGAAAACTGGTACTGGGGTGATGCACCGGACGACATCCTGAACGGCTCTCACCCGTATTGCGACGGTGCAATGCACGACGTCGTCGAAAACAAAGGCGGTGTCGTGACTCACCTGGAGAACATGTGGAACTACGCGGCCGGCATTCCGCACCCGTTTCCCCGTTTCGACGGACATGGCCTGAGCCTGATTCCCTGCAAGTCTGCATTGTGGCTTGATCACTCAGGGCAGCGCATCGGACCCGAGCCCCTCGTTACAGGCTTCGACACCAATGACATGTGCGGCCGTCTGTCAGCGATGGAGAAATCGTGGAGCTGGCAAGTGCTGAACTGGCGCATTGCTGCGAAGGAGTTTGCGATTTCGGGATCGGAGCACAATCCGCACATTCGCGACGGTCGGACGTTCTCATTCCTCAAGGAAACGTTGTTTGGCAATCATCGCCTGGTGCGCCAGATGCAGGAAGAGAGCGATCATTTCATCGTCGCCGATACGCTGCCCGAGCTGGTCGAACGGATGAACGCCCTGAACGGAGATGACTTCGTGCAACTCGACCACGTGACGGCGGCAGTGCACGGATTCGACGACAACATACGGCGCGGACCCGCGCAATGGAACGACGACCAGATTCGCCGCATCGTGCATGCGCGCGCGTGGCGTTCGGATCGCATTCGTACCTGCAAGCCGAAGCCGTTGCTCGAGCATGGCCCGCTGATCGCCATCAAGCTGCGTCTGATCACGCGCAAGAGCCTGGGCGGGATCCAGACCGATCTTGCAAGTCGCGCCCTCGATCGTAGCGGCCAGCCGATCGACGGACTCTACGCAATTGGCGAGGCGGCGGGCTTTGGTGGTGGCGGTGCCAGTGGCAAACGCTCACTCGAAGGCACGTTCCTGTCAGGTTGTATTCTCACCGCGAGAGCGGCTGTCGACTCTCTCGACTAATCAGAGACGCAATTGCTCATCGACGGCGCGCACCGCAGCGTCGATCGCTCCGTCGACGTAGGCGTAGGCCGCCGCGTCGGAATTCGCGATCGAGATACGCCCGATCCGGGCGGCACCCAGCTGATGCGGACCGTTCTTACGATTCCACTCGGGCGGGTCAAACAGTTCGTTGTACTCATAGGCGTAGCCGTGCGGCCAGCGGTTGATCGTGATGGCCGCTATATCCCGGCCAGCATCGAAGCCGCCGTCCCGCAGTGCGCCCTGGATCGTGCTCACGACCGACACTTCGAGTTCGTCGTAACTCTGTTCAAAAAGGATGGCTCTGCCCGCGACGTTTTGCTCGCGGTGGCTGAGGCCCTGGTCGGGCAGGGTCGGGCAATAGACACCATGCACAACTATCGGGTCGCTTGGCGACCGGGCGAACTCGTAGCCGCCCATTGAGACCGGGAAGTCCAGCGTGAAGCTATGCATGATTCTGTTTCCCGGGACGTAGAAGCTGCTGAAGCCCAGTTCTGAAAACGCCCTCCAGTTTCGCAGCGCGATATTGATGTACACCAGAGGTGTCTTTTCCGCCGTGTCGATCGCCGCGACCTGTTCTTCTGGTGTTTCAGGACACAGGTATGGAATGGCGTGGTTGTAGCACGCGAGGATCGTATGCCGCGCGCGCACGCGTTGCGCTTCGCCCTGTCTCACATACGTTACGTCGACGCCTTCATTGTTATTGCCGTGGCGCACATCGACGACGGTACTGTTCAGCCGTATCCGGGTCGGATTGGATTCCAGGTCCAGCTCAGGATAGGACGCCCTGGCGGTCACGAGGTCCTCCATCGTGTTTCCCGGAATAGCATTCGGAATCAGTTTTCGTACGAGCGCGCGGGCCACCCCGGCATTGCCGTCGGGGAAATGGAATATGTAGGGCTCGTCGTCGTCGCTCAGCGCCGGATCCAGGGCCGGGTCCACATCCCAGCTGCCAGGCATGCCCATTCTTGCACCTTCCAGTGCCGACAGTACGTCGTGGCCAACACCCCAATACGACTTCCAGTAGTCACGCAGGAAGACAACGACGTCCTCGTGCACCTGTCCGTACTTTCGAAGGTAGTCGCAGTAGCTGATGCCCGCCATGAGTTTCGACTTCTGTGCGCGCGGCATGTCCGGAAGGAGATCCTGCCGTCCTGTCAGTAAGTTGTGGAAACTCTGCTTCGCCTCTGTCGACAACGGGTATTTATCCAGTATCGACTTCGTCTCATTGCCGTGCCCCTGGCCCCACAGGACGACTGCGTCCCGATGCACACTGTCTTTGCCGAAGTGCTCTGCCGGGAAATACACGCCGCGCCCGAGCCGTCGGCTCGAGTAGAAATCCTGGTCGAAGTGGTCGTAGAAGCGGTGCGGTTCTATGCCGATGTCTTTGAGAAGCTTCTTGGCCGCGGGCGAGTATTGACGCGGGGCCTCGAGGGACTGGCTGCCGCCATAGCCGATGAGTTTCTTGCCGTCCACATCGAATTCATTGCGCTTGGCGTGCCCGCCAAAATCATCATGATTGTCGAGAACGAGAATGCGGGCGTCATTGCCCGCGGCCTGGCGATAGAGGAATGCGGCCGTCAGTCCAGATATGCCGCCGCCCACAATCACCAGGTCATAGTCGTCATCTGTCTGCGCTGCAGGGCGGGGCCAGCGCTTTCCGTCACGCGCCAGCGCGTGTGCCACCTCGAACGACCCGACATGATTGCCGCGCATGCCGGTCAGCGCGGGTGGATACGGGGCGGCAGTGCCGGCAAGGAGTTCGAGTGGCGATAACGCGCTTCCGGCGGCCACACTCATCGCCACGCCGTTGATAAAGTCTCGCCGTGTGATATTGAGCCTGTCGCTCATTGGAGCTGGCGCGATCTAGTCATCCAGATGGATGTTAACACGCCGGTTATGGCGGCCTTTTTTCTCCACTTTGCCAATGCGAACGGCGCCGACTTCCGAAGTCGAGCGCAGGTGGGTCCCACCACAAGGCTGCAGGTCGACGCCCTCGATTTCCAGCAGCCGAATGGCACCCTTGCCACGGGGTGGTTGCACGGACATGGTACGCACGAGTTCCGGGTTGGCGTCGAGTTCTTCTTCGCTGATCCAGCGACAAGTCACCGCATGGTCGCCGGCTACGAGTTCCGCGAGCGCCGCACCGACGGCTTCCTTGTCGATCGTATCCTCCATGTCGAAGTCCAGGCGGCTCTTCTCACTGCTGATGTTGCCGCCGGTTACGCCGTAGTGCAGTACCGAGCCGAGAAGGTGCATGGCTGTGTGCATGCGCATATGCCGGTAGCGTCGCTCCCAGTCGAGTTCGAGTTCGACCGCGGCGCCAACCGGTGGCGCGGACGCGCCGTCCTCGAGAATATGGCCAATGTCGCCGTCGACATAGCGAGTATCAACGATCTTCGCGCTGCCTCCGTCCCACGAAGCAGACCCTGTATCACCGGGTTGCCCGCCGCCAAGCGGGTAGAACACGGTCTGGTCTACGTGGAAAGCCTGATCGTTGCACCGGGTAACGGATGCACTGCAGGATTTCCGGTAAGAATCTTCGCGGAACAGTTCTTTGGTCAAAGGTGTTCCTCCAGCCAGTTACTCATATCCGCAAGAACCGCTTCCCGCTCAGGTTCGTTAAAAATTTCGTGAAAAAGACCCGGGTATAGTTTCAAGGTCTTGTCTTCCGAGCCGACCTCGGCGTGCAGTTCCACGGAGCCGGAAGGAGCCGTGAGGAGATCTGCGTCGCCATGCATCAGGAAAATCGGGATACGAATTTCGCCGGCCTTTGCCAGCGTCCTTTTCATCGTGGCTGACATCTCCGACAGCAGGCGTGCCGATAACCTGCCGTGATGCACCAGCGGGTCGTTCATGTACGCCTTGACGACATCCGGGTCGCGGCTGACACCGCTGGCGTCGAGCTGGATCAACGGTGCGGTCGGCACGAGTACGGCGATCAGTCGAATCAGCGCGACCACAATGGCGGGCGGCGCCTGGTCCGATTTGATTGCAGGTCCTGACAGGACGCAGGCCCGGAACGCAGCCTGTTGTTCGAGCAGGTATGTCGCTGCGATCAGGCCGCCCATACTGTGCCCGACAAGAAAGAGTGGCTGCTCGGGGTTCTCGCTCTGCACCTTGTGTAACAGGGCGGCTACGCCGTCGAGAAAGACGCTGAAACGCTCGACGTAGCCCGGCTGACCATCGGACTTGCCGTGCCCGTAGTGGTCGAGCGTATGTACGGCAAATCCTCGTTCGGTCAGATGTTCTGCGACGTGCGTGTAGCGACTACTGTGTTCTCCAAGACCGTGCACCAGCAGTATGCTCGCCCGTACGTCTCCGTCGGGTGTCCAGGATTGCTGGTAGAGCCGGCTCGATCCCCGGGCCTTGCTGTGGCCGACTTCGAGATAGCCGTCCGCATGGTTCAACTCGCTTTTCTCCTGGTCGCCGGCGAGCCGCGCACCTTGCGCTGTTTGCCGGGTTTGCCGAATTCCTGGATATGCTGTTCCTCGTAACTGTGCAGGATCGGATCCAGGGTCCGGCTGATGCGCGTCTGCACGCGGACGCGCTCAATGCGCGGCCACGTCGAGCGCTGACCTTCGTCCACGAGCGCGTAAATTTCTTCTCGCGTACGCCACGACAAGGCTCGCAGCGGATTGTGCAGTTTCTTGAGCGGTGAAATCGTAATGTCGCCGACATAGCTCTGGTTCATCAGGGAAAGCGCAGAGTTCGTCAGTTTCTGAACTTCGGGGATTATGCCAAGGGGCTTCTCGAAAATGGTCGCCCCGGCATTGATCCACGTCCGGGCCGTATCAATCACGGCGTACTTGAGTTCGGATACGGCATCAGTCTTGCGCTTGGTCGTGTCGATGAACGGAATGACGTAAGGGTTGGTCTGGCTGACGATGTAATGATTGACGCCATACAAGCGCGCGAGTCGTTTGGCCGGGAGGTCCTCACTGATTGAGCCGTCCACCCACTTGCGCGACGAATGATAGGCCTGCCGCTCGCCCTTGTCGTTCTTCGCCATGAGGACGACAGACGGGAAGAACCCGGGAATCGCCGTCGATGCGAGTACTGCCTCCCGCATGAATACGTTCGGCGACGTATCTGCGTTGAGCAGACGCGATTTCTGGTGATTCTCGGCGGGCGCGACGGACACGTTCATGTGTCGCCCGGTGAGACGAAAGGCCTCGTCAAACGTGCAGTCGGGAAGGAACTCCTCGAGCACCTCCCAAATGTCATCCGCCGTAATGCGTTCGGTCTTGAAACGGGAAAAGATCCGGTTGATCAGGCCTGTCGGGTCGTCCAGCGCCGGCAGGGTTTCCGGATCCAGGAGTTCATCGAGTTCCGCATCGGTGCTGGCACAGACAATGCTGCCCACCAGTGCGCCGCCGCTGGAGCCCGATATGATGCTGGGCAGGAGGTCTTCATGCCACAGGGCCTTGGCGACGCCGAGGTGGAAATACAACAACGTACCCGAGCCGCTCATCATGAGCGCGGAACGCCCGAAGCAATGGCTGGCACGCTGGAAGAAATCCAGCTTGTCCTCAAAGGATATCGTATCGACCTCCGGGCTGGCCAGGTGCTCCAGTGCCAGGGCGATCTCCTCGACATAGTCTTCAATGAGTTTCTTGGTGCCGAATTTTGCCTTGCCGTAGAGGGGCGACGCCCCCATGCCACCCATGTTGCCGTGGATGCCTTCGTTCAGAGCAAACAACAGTCCCTTGTCGTCTTGCTGGTCACGCAGGCTGCGCAAATGTTCGAGGCGCGAACGTATCGATACGAAGTCGTATCGGCTCGACTGGTCGATCTGTTTCCAGCGCGCCGCACCGGACTCCTCATCGTGTTTGATGGCCGCAAGCTTCCACTCTTCGTAGCTGTCGGCCTCGTCCATTGCCGTTTCGAGTCTCTTGAGACGTTTAGCGAACACCAGAATAGTTTCCTTTGTTTAGGCGGCTTTCAGTTCCTCCGCCATCATCGCACGCATATCGATCTTACGGATCTTACCCGTTACTGTCATTGGATACTCATCAACGAATCTTACATATCGCGGAATTTTGAAGTGCGAGATCTGCCCTTTGCAGAAGTTGCGAATCTCATCCTCGGTGGCCGTCTCGCCATCTTTCAACTGAATCCAGGCACAGACTTCCTCGCCCATCTTCATGTCCTCGACGCCAAATACCTGCACCTCGCTGACCTTTGGATGCGTAAACAGGAACTCCTCGATTTCCCGCGGGTAGATGTTCTCACCGCCACGGATGATCATGTCCTTGATGCGACCCGTAATGCGGACGTAGCCGTGTTCGTTCATGGTGCCCAGGTCGCCCGAATGCAGCCAGCCGTCGACGATGGTCTCCGCCGTCTTCTGGTCGTCGTTCCAGTAGCCTTTCATGACGGAATAGCCGCGTGTGCAGATCTCACCCTGTTCGCCGATAGGAACGACCCTGTCATTCGCGTCGACAATCTTTATCTCGACATACGGAATGGGTCGGCCGACCGTTTGGGTTCGATTCTCCAGCGAGTCTTCCGGCAAGGTCATGTGGTTGATCGGGCTGACCTCGGTCTGGCCGTAGCCAATCAGCACAGTCTCCATATGGAGGTCGCCGATGATGCGCTTCATCAGTTCCTCGGGGCAGGGCGCACCGGCGATAATGCCTGTGCGCAATGTCGACACGTCGAAGTTCTTGAACTCCGGGTGGTCGAGTTCGGTGACGAACATCGTGGGAACGCCGTGCAGCGCCGTGCATTTTTCCTCCTGGACCGCGGCCAGTGTGGACAGCGGGTCGTACACGGGGCTCGGAAATACCATGGCAGCACCGTGCGACACGGCGGCCAGCACGCCGAGAACCATGCCGAAGCAATGGTACAGCGGAACGGGTATGCAGAGCCTGTCCTCGGGCGTAAGCGCCATACCTTTGCCGGCCTCATGCCCGTTGTTCAGGATGTTCACATGGGTCAGCGTTGCACCCTTGGGATTGCCTGTTGTACCGCTCGTAAACTGGATATTGATGGCATCGTCCGGGCCGAGCTCACTGTCAAGCGCCGCGAGGCGATCGTAGGCGTTGTCATCGCCGAGCGAGCACACCTCGTCGAAGTTGAACATCCCCGGGGAATGCGCGGTGCCCATGCGAATGACGGAGGTCAGGGACGGCAGTTTCTCGGCGCGTAGATAGCCGGGTTCACAGGTCGAGATTTCCGGCGCCAGCGTGTTCAGCATATTCAGGTATTCGCTGGACTTGAACTTCTCTGCTGCGATGATTGCCTTGCAATCAACCTTGTTCAGCACGTACTCGAGTTCGTACAGGCGATAGGCCGGATTGATACACACCATGATCGCGCCGATTTTCGCCGTCGCAAACTGGGTAAGTACCCACTCGTAGCTATTGGGTCCCCAAATCCCGACGCGGTCACCGGGTTCGATGCCGAGCGCGATCAGGCCGGTCGCCAGCCGGTCCACCTGTTTGCGAAACTCGCGATATGTCCAACGAATATCCTGGTGCCGGACGACGAGTGCGAGCGTGTCGGCGTTCTGTTCTGCAACCCGGTCGAAACACCGGCCAATTGTCTCGTAAAGGAGCTGGCCGGACCCTTCGCCGGTCATGTAACTTTGGGTCAGTTTTTTCATGGCGATATTGTCCCTAAATCAATTCCGGCAGGTAATGTGGCTAACCCCAATTGACCCCGTATTTGCCGCAGCGGATAGTATCTACCATGAACGATATAGCGAAACTGATAGGGCATTCCTCCCTCGGCAAAGAGCTGTCGGACATGGAAGTCGGGGTTCTCGCTGACCTAATGCGGGAGCGCACGTTGGCCGACGGTGAGTTTCTTTTTGAAGATGGAATGACCGACGACTCGCTGCATGTCATCCTGACCGGCAAGGTCGAGGTCGTGAAACGCACGGGCGACGACAATTTTGCGAGCCTGGCCGTTCTTCGCGACGGTGAGCTGGCAGGCGAGCTGAGTTTTATCGATGGCACTGCGCATACCGTGGGACTGCGGGCGCTGTGCGAGACGCGAGTATTGTCGCTGGCGCGGGAGGCCTTTGAAGGCATCATCGATTCGAATCCGCGCCTGGTCTACAAGGTCATGCGCGCCGTGGCGCGCTCCGCGCATCGCATCGTACACCGCATGAATACCGAGTTCGTCGAACTCTCGAATTACATTTTCAAGCAACACGGTCGCTACTAGGGCGACCTTTGAGCAAAGGCTTGGGGGCCAAAAAAAGGGCGCCGCGAGGCGCCCTTTTTTACCTACTCGGCGGCGGCTTTCAGTTGTTTGAGCTCATTAACGGGTACTTCGGCATAGTGGCTGAAGTCCATCGTAAAGCTACCGTCGCCACCCGTCAGCGATTTCAGTCGCGAATGGTAGCCCTGCAGTTCTTGTAGCGGCACCTGCCCTGATACGACAACGCGACCATCCGGCAAGGTGTCGGTGCCGCTGATCATGCCACGCATGCCCGATAGGTCACCGGTCACCCCACCGACGCAGTCGCTCGGAAGCGTGAAGTCGACGCTCACAATCGGTTCCATGACGATGGGCCGGGCCTTGGCGACAGCGTCGATAAATGCTTTCCTGCCGGCCTGGACGAATGCAATTTCCTTGGAGTCCACCGAGTGGTGTTTGCCGTCATAGACGGTGACCTTGACGTCCTGCATCGGGTAGCCGTGCATGGCACCTTCCTTCATCACCTGCCGCACGCCGTTTTCAACCGCGGGAATGAACTGGTAGGGAATGGCGCCGCCGACCACCTTGTTCGCAAATTCGAAGCCGCCGCCGACTGGCAGTGGCTCCACGCGCAGGTACACCTCGCCGAACTGCCCGGCGCCACCGGTCTGCTTCTTGTGACGGTGGTGGCCCTCGGCTTTCGCCGTGATGGTCTCGCGATACGCAATCGACGGTAGCGACGTAACGATCTCCAGGCTGTGCCGGTCTTCGATTTGCTGCAGCACCGTAGCAAGATGCAGTTCACCGAGTCCCCGAAGCACCACTTCGTTCAGCGCGGCGTTGTGCTCAACATGCAGCGATGGATCCTCTGCTTCGGCAACGTGCAGGGCATCGGACGTCTTCTGGGCATCGTTGTCGTGCTTGGGACGAATGGCGAGCCCGAACATGGGGCGCGGCAGCTTGATTGGCTTCAGATGGAAGTGATCCTCGTCGTGCGAATCGTGCAAGACGGCATCGTAGTGTGCTTCGTCAACTCGCGGCACGGCGCAGATATCGCCTGGCACGCCGGCCTTCGCCTTCGTATGAGTTTCGCCATTGACCTTGAGCAGCTGGGTTGCCTTGAATGGCTTGCGTGCGTCGCCGACAAACAGCTGGTTGCCGGCCTTGATCGTACCCTGGTGAATCCGGAACACACCAAGACGGCCCTTGAACGTGTCGATATTGACCATGAAGACATGCGCGATGGCATGTTTGTCAGGGTCCGGAGTCACTTCGACCTCGGTCGTCTCCGCGCCTTCGCCCTTGAGGTAGGTCGGCGGATTGGCTTCGGTTGGATTGGGCATGAGCCGCTCGAAAATCTGCAGGAGCTGGCGAATGCCGGCGCCGGTCTCGGCCGATACGAAGCACACGGGTACGAGATGCTCTTCGCGCAGCGCTTTCTCGAACGGGTCATGCAGTTGATCCGGCGCGAGTTCCTCGCCCTGTTCCAGGTACAACTCCATGAGTTCTTCATCGACCTCGACAACCTGGTCGACAATCTGTGTATGCATTTCCTTGACGGAGCTGAACGCGGTGTCGTCGCCTTCGGGCTGGAAGAAACAGTCCACGACACCGGTGCCATCCGCAGACGGCAAGTTCATAGGCAGACACTCGGGACCAAAAGCCTCCTGAATATCGTTGAATACTTTTTCCAGGTTCACGTCTTCGCCGTCGATCTGGTTAACGATAATCATGCGACACATGCGTTGTTCGTGGGCTGCCTTCATCATGCGTCGCGCAATCATCTCGACGCCTTCGCGCGCATTGATAACAATGGCCGCGGTCTCGGCAGCCGGCATGACCGACAGGGCGCGGCCGTAGAAGTCGCGATACCCCGGGGTGTCGATAAGATTGACGTGAATTCCCTCGTGATCGAGGTGACAGACTGAATTGAATTGCGAGTGACCTGTTTCCTTTTCGCGGGGCGTGTAGTCGGAGACCGTTGTGCCTTTCTCGATCGAGCCTTTTTCCTCGATTTTGCCGCCAGCATGCAACAGGGCTTCTGTCAGCAGCGTCTTCCCCGCGTGGCTCGGTCCAACCAGGCAAACGTTACGTATGTCAGCAGTAGAATAGGGCATAACATGGTCCTCTCAGTCTTGTTTCCCGACAGCATAGCGCAGCACAATAGACGCTAGTATTTCGGTTTTACACGTTGCGTCGGCCCTGTCGCCGATGCCATCGCTTCAAGAAGAACATCCTTATTTTTCAGCCACGTAGGGCGGCGCAGTCTTATTCTTCTTCTGGTGCGTCGAATGCTTTTGAAAAGAATAGCGCATTCAGGAACAACTTGTTGGTGCCGTACCAGTATCCGCGAAAGTTCGGGTTGTCGGCAAACAATACGACGCTCCCCTTGCCGGCCCGTTCGGCAATCAATGCCGCTGTTCCGCCAAGCGCTTCCTCATTGTCTTGTGAGACGAACCCGGAATACGCGGGCTTCTCGTCATACGTGATGACGGCGGCCCAGGGGTTGTCTGTCGGCTCCATGGGCTCTTTGAAATTTTTGTGCAGGAAAATGGCGCGCCGATCGTAGCCAAAGCCGAGTGGATGGGTATTGTCGAGATCGGCTGAGAAAATGGCGCCACCGACTACCTTGTCGGCCTCGATGCTGCTTTTGTCGGCGTAGGGCAGGCGTGTGACAGGCTCGTCCTCGTCCTCGTCCTCGTCCTCAGCGACGGCCTGTAGAGCTTCTTCGCTCTCGGGATCAATCCAGTCGAGCGTGTTGGCGCGCACCCACGGGGCCGCATTGCGCATACCAATCAGCGTGCCGCCTTCGGCCACCCAGAGACGCAGGCGATCGGCGAACTGGGGCGCATACTCTTCGTACTCTCCTGCGGGAAAAATAATATGCGTGTACTTGCTCCACTCGATGTCGCCGAGACGATCGCGATGACGCAGGGTGAGCGGCATGTCCATGCGATAGTCGAGCAAGTGCCAGACCTCTCCGGCGTCATAGAGATTGATGCCGCGGCCAACGACCAGCAGAGCGTTAGGCTGCTTGACCGGGACGAACGATGGCCCGCCCAGGTCGACACCCGCAGTGCCGGTAGCGCTGCGCCCTGATACAACGGAATGCACAGCGATGCCATCGTCAGCAGCGATGCGGCGCATGACGGCGAGAATGTCCTCACGACTTCTCTCTTGTCGATCGAGGGTTACGAAAATGGCGCCACGTGCCATTTTCACTGGGCCCGCAGCCGTCATCGCTGTGAATGGTTTGGTCGCGACGCTGGCCAGGAGTCCGGATTCGAGCACGCGTTGCAGTGCTCGCGGTGCGTAGTAGGCGTCCCACTCGAAGATATAGCCGAAGCTGGAGCGAGCCGGTGCTGCTGCAGTGGGCGCCGGTGGTGTAAATATCTCGCCGACGACGTCGCTACCCGCGTTGCGCCGGCCAAGGGCCGCATTCTGCAATCCGAAGGCAGCCGGCATGGTCCATGTCGACACATCGTAAAAAGTGCTGTCCTCGAACTCCCGAAGCGTCTCGAAGAGGCTGCGAATGAGGCGGAACTGGGGCTGTGCCGTCGGAATGACAATCGACTCCTCCGGCGCAAACGTCGCGCCATTCATCGAAATCGCCCGCCCGAGTCGGTGGGTCTCGATGCGATGGTAGTTGAGCAGGTCGGCGAAGAAATGCAGACGTGCGGCATCGCCGCCGGCGCTGACAACCCAGGCCTTGGTCGGATAGGCGGCGGCCTCCTGCATTGCGGACGCATAGAACCGCTGCTGGTAGCGCAGGTAGTCAAGCCGCAGGTTCACGCCGGCCTGGATGCTCGCAATGCTCGTACGAAAGTGTTTGCGGATATTCTCGCGGTTGGTTCGCAGGCCGTGCGGAGTGTCGAGTTCCCGGCCCAGCGTGGCACCGGCTTCATAGAGCATGCCGACGCCGCCATTGACCAGCGGGAACGTCGAGCCCTTGCCGATGTAGAAATTGTCAAAATCCTCGCCGTGGTAATAGAGACGACCCTCGGCATCGAGAAACGCCTCTGATGTACGTGCGGTCTCGGCCATCAGTCGTTCCGCCTCATCGGGCGCCAGCGGATTGGTTCGCGTCGCCACACCGGGGTGGAAATAATAGGTCTGGCCGCCGCTCATCTCGTGGTAGTCGACCGTGATATTGGGTCGCCACTCGTGCCATTTCTTCATCCACGCGCGGGGTTCCGGTTGCGTCAGCAACAACCATTGCCGATTCAGGTCGAACCAGTAGTGATTGGTACGGGCGAACTGCCAGACGAAGTCGTGCTCCATGTGCGCGGGGTCGCCGATGCTGCGTTTGCCGCTGTAGGCGTCGAGCCAGGCAACGCGCTGGTTGTGCCCGTCCGGATTGAATATCGCAGTAACGAGAATCACGCTCTCGTCGAGGATGCGATCCAGTTCGGGGCTTTGTGCGGCGGCGAGGTAATAGATGAACGGCAGAGATGCGTCCATGCCGCTGGCCTCAGCGCCGTGCACGCCATAGTTGAGCCAGGTTACGACCGGCATGTCGTCTGTCACGGCGCTACCCAAGCTGGGCTCAGTCAGTGCAATATGCTGCTCGCGAATTTCGTCGATTCTCGAATGATTGCCCGGTGAGGTTGCGACAACAAAGAGAATAGGGCGACGTTCATGGGTATACCCAATCGTCTCCACGCTCAGCCGATCGCTCAGGTTGGCGACCGTGGTGATGTAGTTGACGAGTTCGTGGTGCCGTACCGGCGCCGCGCCGAGCTCATGGCCGAGGATGCTGGCGGGCGTCGGTATCGCCGCATCGTAAGTGATATCGGTCGGGTACATGTTGGCGTCCGCATCGCGAGGATCGACCTCCGCCAGGGCCGTGCCAGCCGGCAGGCTCAACAACAGGGTGAGTAGCGAAAGGCGCCACGTATTCATAGGGAGTTTCCTTTTCAACTACATCGAATTCTTGACGATGTCGCCGTTCTTCATGATCAGGGAGATATTTGATTTCGGGTCGGCCAGCTGCGACAGGTCGTTGAGAAGCTCCCCCTCATGGATCAGCAGGTCGGCGACCCAGCCTTCACGAATTTCGCCAAAGTTGCCATGGCGATTAAGCTTGCCGGCCATACGGATGATCTCGGCACTTTCGGACGTGGCTTGACGCAATACCTCGGCATTCGTCCAGAACTCTGCGCGCTCGGTGAATTCTCGCGGCAATCCTGCGTACTGGCCGAAGATGAAGTCCGTCGAAAAGCCGGTTGTGATGTCGTACTTTTTCAGCAGGGCAATCAGGTTTTCCTGTCCGGCTCTTACCTGGTGTGCTTTTTCCTTCTGAACATCGGACAGGTTGTCCATCCCGACGAGCGAGCGAAAGATAACCAGCTGAGTGCTGATCGCAACGTTGTTCTTCTTCACCAGTCTTGCAGTGGCATCATCGATGAGCAGCCCATGCTCAATGCACCGGACACCGTTCTCGACAAGACGGGTTACGGCTTCGCTCGTGTAGGCATGGGCGAGTACATACGTGCCCCAGTCACCGGCCGCTTGTACCGCTGCCCGGATTTCTGCCGGTGAAGGTTGCAGTGTATGGATCGGGTCGAAATCCGACATGACACCGCCGCCGCCCATGATCTTGATTTGCGTTGCGCCATTCTTGAGGTTTTCGCGTACCGCCACGAGCGTCGCGTCGATGCCATCTGCCAGTATGGAGTTGTCCGCCGCCAGGTAAGGGCTGCCGCCTGTGTGAGCCGGGTTGGGCTCATGGCGTGCGCGCCAGTCACCGTGCCCCGCGGTTTGCGAGACGATTGCTCCCGACGGGAATATCCGGGGACCATAGAGCTGCCCCGAGTTGAAGGCCCGCGCGAGATCCGGATGGGTACCGCCTGCGTCGCGGACGGTCGTAAAGCCGTGATCCAGAAAGAAGCTGGCGGCGGCCACAGAACGGGCACCAACCGACGTAGCATGCTCGGTGCCGACGCTGGCAGGGGTATGCATGCTGAGATGCACGTGCAAGTCAATGAACCCCGGCGTCAGGATGCGGTTTCCACCCGCAAGGACGATTGCGCCTTCCGGGGCGGCTATCGGGTCTGACGATACCGACTCGATAATGCCATCCACGACCAGGACGTTGCCGTGCATCAGCTCGGCATCGACACCATTGAAGATGCGTACATCCTCTATCAGGAAAACCTCGGCCCGGGTGGACAGAGAAATGAGAATCGCCATTAGGCTCAGCAGGACACGGCGCAAGGGTTTCTCCATGTTGTTGTTATTGTGATGGCGCCCAATACTATCGTGATACGCTGCCGCGAGAACAGCAAAAGGGGACGCAAATGCGCAAGATCGTGGGAACACTGGTGGGCTTGCTGGCGATGGGAAGCGTGCTGGCGCAGGGTCACAGTTCATCGTACACGAAGGATTACCAGCGGGAGGCGCTCGCGATGTTCCGCGATCTCGTCGCGATGCGCACAGCCGCAGGTCACGCCAAGGTGCCCGACATGGCGGCGTATCTCGCCGAGCGATTCAGGCAGGGTGGTTTCGACGACGAAGATGTTCACATCATCCCGCATACCGTGGAGTCGGGCGAGGAGGTGGCGTCGCTTGTCGTCCGCTACAGGGGGAACGGGCTGGCGAACAAGAAGCCCATACTGCTGCTTGCGCACATGGACGTTGTGGACGCCATCCGTTCGGACTGGGAGCGGGACCCCTTTACACTAATCGAAGATGATGGCTTCTTCTTCGGGCGCGGGACCTCCGACAACAAGACCGGCATCGCCATGCTGACGACGACGTTTCTGCGGCTGCAGCGCGAAGGGTTCACACCGACGCGGGACTTGATCATTGCCTTCACCGGCGACGAAGAAACCACCATGGAGACTATTCGGTCGCTGGTAGCGGAACACCGCGCATTGGTGGATGCAGAATTCGTACTGAATACCGATGCGGGCGGTGGCTACCGGGATCATGACCATGACGCGGTTGCCTATCTCTTGCAGGCGGCGGAAAAGACCTACATCACGTATGAGCTGACGATTCGCAATCCCGGCGGGCACAGTTCCCGGCCCCGTGCGGACAATGCGATCTACGAACTTGCGACCGTGTTGAAAAACATCGAGGCCTACCGCTTCCCGATACGTGTCAACGAGGTTTCACAAGGCTATTTCCGCGAGATGTCCAGCCTTGTGGATGGTGAGCTGGGTGAGGCGATGGCGGCGTTTGCGCGGAATCCGGGCGACGAGGACGCGCAGGCAGTGCTCGAAGCCTACCCCGGCGAAGTTGGCGCGACCCGCACGACGTGTATTGCCACCATGCTGGCCGCGGGCCACGCCGAGAACGCCCTGCCGCAGACCGCAACGGCGACCGTGAACTGCCGGATTTTCCCGGGCGTGCCGGAAGCCGAAGTGCGAGCACAGCTGGCGCAGGTCGCCGCCAACCCGGAACTTGAAATAGGCGTCGTGTACGAGCCCATGGAGGGACCCATGTCATCGCTGCGAGAGGACGTCACGTCCGCGGTGAGCGACGCGGCCAACGCCTTCTATGGCACGGTGCCACTGGTCCCTTACATGGAGGCTGGCGCCACTGACAGCCTCCACACGCGGCTGGCCGGCATGCCGTCGTATGGCGTGAGCGGCCTGTTCATGCGGCAGGAGGACATGTTTGCGCACGGGCTCAACGAGCGCGTTCCCGTCGACTCGTTCTTCAATGCGCTCGATTACTGGCACCAGGTTTTGACGGAGCTGGGCAGCGAGCGGGCCCGCTAAATCCCGTGAATAAAAAGAGGCGCCCGGGAAGGGCGCCTCTGAATTGCCATTAGTCTTGTTATTGCGGCAAGGGGAATGTTACGGGCGTACTCCGTCGATGGCCGGGTCGCCGGTCCAGCCCAGGGCTGCCCAGTCGAGCTGGCCTGCGAGGTGGCAGTCGCCGCAATCGGCGCCCATGCCCCAGGCATCTTCCTTCGGCGCCACTTCGTGGTTGACCGACAGGTACATTTCCGTATCGACGAAGCCGAAATCGCCGGCGGTGTAGGGCTGGCCCGTAAGAACCGACGCGTCGAGTAACGCGAGATCCCAATCGTACTTGCCCCAGTAGGCATTCGGCCCGCCGGCACCGCCAAACAGATGCGGAACCATGATGCGTTTGTTCACGACGTCCGCAACCTGGTTGCCGATCATCTTCTTGAACGGATAGATCATTGCATCCGGGTCCGTGTAGTCGCCGAGCGGTTCGGCGAGAACGACGGGTTCGTCAACGTAGGTATCGTTGGCGCCCACCAGCATCTTGGTGTATTTGCCGTTGAAGTAACGCAGTTCGGGCCGGACATTGTTCGCCCAGACGAAATCGCCTTTCTTCTTGTCGTAGGTCGGACGATTCGTCGCCGGGTCAAGCGGAATCGGGTCGATATCCTGACCGGCAGTTGCCCAATACCACTCGACCTTCGTCGATGTCTGGCGAGCAAACGTCGGGATGTGGCAAACCTGGCAGGCAAGCCGTTGGTGACGATTGTTGGCAAACACGAGTTCGACCGACGTGCCGGTGTGGATGTTGTTCAACTCACCGTGGCAGTCATCGCACTGCTTCATTTCGCCTTCGTCAACGGAGTGATACGGCATGCCGCCGATACCGTGCGACAGCATGTTGCCGTCTGCATCGCGTTTGACCTGGTGACAGGCGACGCATTCGAGGTTGCCGCCATCCGTGCCCATGTGGACGTCGAATTCACGTGTCGTATTGGCGAGCACCAAAGCGATGTCGCCGTGCTTGACGTTGTCGCCACCACCTGCGAACGCGTGGCAATCGATGCAGTTCTCGATCGTTGGCTGGCCGCCATTCATCGCGACACTCTGCGCAACCGCCGTGAGATCGACCGTGCCTTCCGGCAACCCGGCGGTTGTCTTGGCTTTCTGGTAGGTCGCTGTCTGGTCATGGCAGACGAGGCAGTCGATATTTTCGGTCTCGCCGAAATCGAACGTGTCGTCCACGTAGCCGTAGCCGGCATGACACTGTGTACAGCGGCCTTCGTTTGAGGTTACTGCGATACAGAAGTTGTTGAGAATGTCGTTCTTGCCGTGGATTTCGCCTTCGAAACCTTCGATGTTCGTGGCGGTGCCTTCCCACTTGAAGTGCGCCGTCTCGAGGACTTCATCAGCCAGCTTGCCGTGGCAGTTCAGGCAGGATTTCGTGCCTTCATAGGCATGTTCTGTGAAATAGCCCTTATGCAGCTGATCGATTTCGTAGGCTCCGCTTGCGTAAGCGTTGCAGTCGAAAACGTCCACTACACCGTCATTGTTGATGTCTTCGTCAGGATCGCCGATGCCGTTGTTGTTCAGGTCCCAGCAGGCCTGGCCTGCAGCACCATCGGCCCCGTCGGCACCGTTAACGCCATTGGCGCCCGCGGCGCCATCGCTTCCTTCGCATCCTGCCAGTCCCATTCCGAGCGCAAAAACGGACAGGAGAAAGGCGTGAGTAAAGATTCCATGCCTTCTGGTCATTGTTGTTTCTCCCAACATGAGGTGTAAAAGCGTAAGTCGTGCAGATTCAGGAATAGAATCGGCCCGGTTTGATCCTGGGCTCGGGCATGAAGCGCGAGTGCGCCTGAGTGTGCGAAGAGCATTGTCTCGATTGCTTGTTGTGTGCCCGGCATTAGTAAATTCGAGTATTCGAAATTACTAATATCCGTCGCGTATGATCCGCCGACTACGGGAAATCTCAATAGGGTGGAGTCATGATGCCGGTAAGGGCTTTTACCTACGTTTTTGACGGTAGGGCCTGCATTGAATCGGCGAGTGTTTTCCCCCATGGTTGGGGCATGAGTGGCAACACCCGCAATCGAATTCTCGTAACCAGCCTGCTGTTGTTCAATGAGCACGGCGAGCCCAATACCACGACCAATGATATTGCCGACGAGGTGGATATCAGTCCGGGCAACCTGCACTACCACTTCCGGAAAAAAGAGCAGGTTGTGGAGGCGCTACTGGATGAGTTTCGCGCCGATGCGCGGCGCGTGCTGCAACCGCCAGAGGAGTTCCCGGTTTCGATCGACGATTTCTGGGTATTCCTGCATCTGTTGCTCGAATGCACGGCCGCCTATCGATTCCTGTTTCGCGATCTCGAGTCGCTGACCGAGAAGTACCCTCACGTCGGCCGGGCGCTGGGACAATTCGCCAAGGGGCTGGCGGCGGTTTTCGAGCTCTATCTGCGGGAGCTGGCAAAAAGCGGCGAGCTTGACGTGAGCGAGGACGACGCAGCGATCGTCTCGCGTAACCTCGCCGTCATCGCGCTGTTTTCCGAGCGCTTCGATGGCCTGACCGGGCAGATCGACAGTGCCGACGACACGGCGTTGAGGACGGCCGGCTCGATCCTGAATGCGCTAAAGCCCTGGTCCGCAGCCGCGGCATTGGGGCACATTGAGGCTCTCGCTTCACACTACGAGGCTTAGGGCACAGCCAAAACTCATAAAAAAAGGGCCACGCAAGCGTGGCCCTTCAGGAGAGAAGCTGCCAGAGGGGGGTTAGGCAGCTTTCTTGAACGTGTCGCGAACCTTGTCGCGGGTCTCGTCGACTTTCTTCTCTACGTCTTTACGGAGGTCTTCGACCTTGTCTTCCAACTGGTCGAATACTTTCTCGCCATCTTTAGCGTACTTGCTGAACTTCTTGTCGAATTCGTTGAATTTCTTGTCGAGTTCTTTTTGTACGTAAGAGAACAGGCCGAGGCTTGCCATGAATGTCTTGTTGGCAGCCTTGAACGGCACTGCTACGACGCTGTCTTCGAGCTTTTCGACGAAAGTCTTCGTTTGCTCGACCGCTTTCTTGACTTCCTTCTTGACTTCTTTCTTCACTTCTCTCTCAACGTCACGCAGTTCTTTCCGGATCTTGCTTGCCGGTGCTTTCTTCACGGCAGGCTTCCTGGCCGTCACTTTCTTCGCGGCAGGTTTCCTGGCCGGTGCTTTCTTAGCGACAGGCTTTTTGGCCGGTGCTTTCGTTGCGGGGGCTTTCTTCACTTCAATTTTGTCGGTCATGTCACTAATCCTAATGTTGGTTTACTTTTTGGCAGTGGCGGCTTTTTTCTTGGCCGCCGTTTTGCGGGTGGTCTTCTTGCGGGTCGCTTTCTTTTTCGCCGCAGGCTTACCCTGGTCGTCCAGAAGCCGAATAATCTTGTTCAGCTTCCTGTTGATTGCGTCGATGTCGTTCTTGCTGGGGACGTTCAGCCGGTCCATGGCGTCAGCGACACGGGTGTCGAATGCGCTCTGGAGCTTGTTGAGCCGGGACTTGCCGCGAACCTGGTCCAGCAGGCCGGTCGCCTTCGACTGTGCGTCGTCAGCCATGTCACGAATGGCGTCCTGCACGTCGTCGATCAGCGACTCGGTCTTGGACGTCGTTTTATCGCGAAATTTCTCGCCTTCTTTCACAAGCGTGTCGAATTTCTTCGCGCCTTCCTTGCGTGCGTCAGACAGTGCACCGAGTCCGGCCAGGAACGCGTGTTCGAGCTGCTCGGCGATCTCGCCGACTCGTGTATCACTATCTTTCTGTTTTTTGGTAGATTTCTTGCCTGCCATGGTATGTCTCCCGTAGACAGCTTGGTTTCGATGATTGAATCCTAGCTGGTAGGATTAGGGTGTTCACACTAGAAATGAAGGCGCGACAGGACTCAATGAGAATTCGAAGAAGCCACAACCTGGGGATCGAGGAAGCCCGGATCCGTGCCGACCGCATTGCGGACGACCTGAAGCAGCAATTCTCGGTCACGAAGCAGTGGCAGGGGGACTCGCTGATCGTGAAAGGCAAGGGTGTGAGTGGCCACCTTGACGTGGATGACACGCACTTCGAGTTAAATGTGAGCCTGGGCTTTGCGCTCAAGCTCATGGAAGGGCCAATTCGATCGGTGATCGAGAAGACGATCGACGAGGAGCTGGCTTAGGTTGCGGCCGTTGCGTGCGGCGCGCTCCCTAGTAGGTCTTTAACTCGCCCAGTTCAGTCTTTTGCTCTTCGACCATGGCCGCGACGTCGGCCAGCAGCGCCTTGGCATCATAGATGATTCCGTCCTTGATTGTGTATGTCACGCCGCCGACACGCGTGGTTTGCCGCGTCTCGTCGTCGAGTTTCACAGCCCCCGTGCCGTAGAGCACCTTGAGGTTCTCGA
Source organism: uncultured Woeseiaceae bacterium (assembly GCA_945787845.1). Lineage (GTDB taxonomy): Bacteria > Pseudomonadota > Gammaproteobacteria > Steroidobacterales > Woeseiaceae > UBA1847. The sequence goes on from CALZJH010000003.1 coordinate 45,594, forward strand.
GCGGGTTCTCGTCGACGATGACGAGGTCAGCCAGCAGACCGGGCCGGACAACCCCGAACTCAATCGGTTTGCCGCTTGGCTTGAACAACTCCTCGGCGCCGTGCATCGTCGCAGCCCGGATCACCTCGAGAGGATGAAAGCCAGCCTCCTGCAGCATTTCCATTTCGAGGATAGTGCCGAATCCGTATAGCTGGTAGATAAAGCCGGAGTCGGATCCCACCGTGACGCGACCGCCTCGATTCTTGTAGTCGTTCAGGAATTGCATCCACACATGATAGAAATTGCGCCAGGCAATCTCGTCTTCAGATGTCCAGTAAAACCAGTACGCACCGTGGCTTTCCCGGCTTGGTGTGAAGTAGTCCCACTGTGTCGGTAACGTGTAGGTGGCGTGCCAGTCCGCGTTACGGGCGCGCATGACATCGCGGCCGGCCGAGTAGATCGTCATTGTCGGATTGATCGTGAAGTCCAGGGTGAGAAACTCGTCCAGCAGCGCATTCCATTTCTCGGAACCGCGGCCGGCGATCAGGTTCCACTGGCGCGCGACCTGGCCAAAGCGATGCTGTTCATTGGAGTAGTTCATATCCGTCGGCCACGGCTGTATATCGTGGTTTTCGTACATGGCTTCGAACAGCCCGTAGTAGTGTGTCAGCGAGCCGAGTCCCAGGCGTGCGGCGTCCTGCGCGTTCATTTGCGCAACACCCATTTGTCCGAGGTGCGCAACCGAGCCGAGCTTGAGTTTTCGCGCTTCGTCCAGGAGCGCTTCCATGATGGCGGGCCGGTAGGAACCGAGCTTTAGTCCGTCGACGCCCTTGCGCGCAGCGTAGCGCACCCACTTGCGCGCGTCGTCCGGCGTCAGGATGTCCCTGTCGGCATATTCCTCGCCAGAGCCCATCCGGTGGTAGGAGTAGATACGCGGTGCCGTGATTTCATTGCGAGCGCTGCGCTCCTTCTCCGCAAGGGAGAATGCCATCCGGCCGCTGGGTACCCCGCGTACGGTCGTAACGCCATGCCCCAGCCACAGCTTGTAGGTGTACTCGGCCTCGGGTGCCTTGGTGGCGCCACCCGTGTGCGTATGCGTGTCGACAATGCCCGGCATGACGTAAGAACCGTGTGCATCCATTTCGTAGGTCGCGTCCTTGGGGCGCGATTCCTCGTCGATATCCAGACCCGGGTAGCCGACACCCACAATCTCCTTGATGCGATTGTCCTCGACGACGATGTCGACGGGACCTATGGGGGGCGCACCGGTGCCGTCGATGAGCGTCGCACCGCGAATAATGAGCCGCTCGAACGGGCCGACACCTTCGTCCCGGTCCGGTGCGGGGATCATGCTGGGAGCGTCGTCCTGTGCCAGAACAGGCAAGGCGAAGAACGTAAGCAACAGAGCAGCGCCGAAGCGCGAGGTCGTAGTGGTCACTCGAAGGTCTCCCGTTGTGAGCCGGCTTCACCAGCGACGTCGGAAAGTTGCTGAGAAATTGCGGCCCGGTGCGTCGATTCCGGATCCGTGTGTCCGATATTCTTTGTCAGTCAAGTTATCAGCACCCAGAGTGACTTGCCAGCCATCTGCATGAGCCCACGTGACGCTGGCGCCGATGCTCGCCCACCCGGCCGTGCCGTTCGGGTCGATACGCACGTCGCGCACATCACGGGCACTCAGGCGATCCTGACCGGAAGCGGCTGCCAGCCAGGTTGCCAGCTGCCAGCGATCGCCGGGGGCATAACGTAGTTCCAGGCGCCCGTTCAGCGGCGGCACGCGATCTGCAGGTTCGCTCGTGGCGCTAACTTCCTGTTCCCCTCGCGCGTAGTTGACCACTGCGCTAACGTCGAGTCGGTCAGTCAACACCAGGTCCAACCCGGCCTCAATGCCGCGAATGGTGGACGCAGCCGCGTTGACGCTTTGCACAATATCCCGCCCGTCCGGCGTTTGTTCTCCTGTCGACACCGAGACGATCCGGTCCGAGTAGCGCAGCGCAAAGAGCACGACCTCGAAGCGCATGCCTTCTGCACGGTAGCGCAGGCCGAGGTCGCCATGCGTGACGTTTTCGGCGCTCAGGCTGGAGTTGGGAATATTGAAGCGGTTGCCGGGTCTGTTACCGAGCGTGCCGAGATCGGCAATGTTGGGTGCCCGGAACCCGGAGCCGGCGTTGGCCACGAGGTGCAGCGAATCGGACATTTCGAAAATCCATCCCAGGTCGCCACTCAGGCGTGCCGGGTCGATAGTCGTGCCATCGGGAAGGTCAATCCGGACATCGCTGAAACGCAATCCCGCGGTTAAGTGGTGCCTGTCTGCGGCGCGCCACTGCAGGTTGCCGAAGAGGCCGGCCTGGGCGACGGTTGAGCCGTCCGGAAAACGCGGCGTCAGTGCTATTGATGCGCCCGTGTTGACGTCCTGTGCGAATCGCGAGCTTCGAACCTCATCATGATAGAGGTCGACGCCCGCAATCCATGACAGTGCATCCGTGCCTGCCGACGCGTTGATCGCGACCCCATACAGGTTGCTGCGATTATCTTCGAGGCGACGTTCACTTGAGCCAAGGTCGCGTGTTTTCCGATCGTCATCGATTTGCTGCCAGGCCGCGTCGACTTTCCAGTCAATGCCTGACGCCGCTAAAAATTCATGCTGCACATGAGCAAACACGCGTCGATTCGGTGCAAAACTGAATTCGGAGGATGACGGTTCGGTCTGCCCAAAGCCGGGGACGAGTTCGTCGATGCGCGGTGTGTCCGGCTGTTCGAGGTAATGCAGGTCGACGAACCAGGAGCGCTCAGCGGCTGGACGTCCCCTGACGACGGCGCGCAGGGCCTTAGCCGAGTATCCGCTGGGGCCGATACGCTCGCCGCCGCCGACGCGGCGGTCACCGGTCCGCAGGTACTCGGCACTGAGCGAAGAGCTGAGGCGTCGCGTACCGAGATCGATCGTTGCACGGATGGACTTCTGCAATTCGGCGGTATCAAAGGTTGCGACGACGTCGCCCGCGTAGCTCATCTGCTCCGAGTCGAAATCCGGCAAGCGCGACACCGACTGCACGACACCACCGACGGCTTCGCTCCCGTACAAGGAAGCGGGCGTACCACGAATGACTTCCACCCTCTCGACCGAGCTCGTGGGAACCAGTGCGAACCAGGGCGTCGGTGCCGTGCGGAACATCGCGTTGCTGAGCCGCATGCCGTCGACAAGGTGCAATACGGCAGATCCCTTGAGCCCACGGATAATGGCCGCGCCTTGCCCAGGCGTCGTTTGCTGCAGATTGACGCCGACGAGATTGCGCAGAGCATCGGTGGTGAGTTTTCCAGACACAACTTCATCGCCGTCCACCGTGGCGACAGCCGCGGATACCGATTCGATGCCGACCGGCCGGCGTGTTGCCAAAACGGTAATCTCGTCGAGCAGCGCGTCGCTGGCCGCCACCGGCGGCGGCGCCAGCAACAACAGCGGCGCAAGTAACAACAGTTGTCGTTTCAAGATATCAGTACTGGCAGGTTGCTGGGAGCGGGTCAGGGACGTTCCATTTCGGTGCATCGTGGCTGCGAAAATCCTCCGGAGCGAGCGTGTCCGGCCCGGCGCGAAACCAGCTCACGAGCGCGTCGCGCGCAAAAGGCATGTTATAGCGCAACTCGAAGTCCTCGCCACGGAATGCCGGCGTCAGGATGTCATCGCCTCCGAGTGCCAGGAAATCGTTCGCGACCACACGTATTCGGTCGTCGTCGCCAATGACACGTCCATCGTTCAGCCGCATTTCCACGCTCATCTCGCCGTCGTCGCAACTGGCAAAGACGCGCATGCCGGCGAAGCCCGGCTTGCGCTGCGTGTGGACTTTTCGGGCGATCACGTGTCGCAGGTCACGTCCGGACACCTCATGAATGGTGACGATGTTATCGAACGGAAACATTTCGAACACGTCGCCGTAGGTCAGCTCACCCGGGGGCAGGTTGCTGCGAAGGCCGCCGAACACATTGTGAATGGCGATATCGGCCTCGAACGAATCCAGCATGGCTTCCGTCATGAGATTGCTGATTGCCGATTCGATATCGGGCTCCAGCTCGAACGGTCCGGTGAGGGTGACGCCAAGGCTCTCTTGTTTAAGCGCTTGAGCGCGGGCCTTCGCCCTTAGAGCTACCGCTTCAACGTCGGCATTGGTAATGAGCGGGTAGCCCTCGTAAGTCGTTTGCGCATCGAACTTCGTCTGCTGCGGAGCGAAGACCTGCCGGGAGACGACGCGCTGAGTCGCTGCATCGATGCGAAAATCCACGCGTCCGAAGCTGAAAGTGTTCGCATAATTAGACGTAATGGGCGTTCCGTTGACGATGTGCGCAATTGGGTTGTGCTTGTGGCCGCCGACAATGTAATCGACGAGGCCGGGCTCGAGGCGGCTGGCCACCTGCATGACCTCTGCGGACATGTCGCATGAGGAGAGATCCAGCCGGTCCGAAAGATCCGTGCATTTTCCGCCGGCGTGGGCGGCAACAACAATCAATGCGGCACCGTCATCGCGTAACTGCCGCGCTTGCGCCGCGATGGTCTCGGCCAGCGGCGCAATGCTGAGGTTCGACGTGTTGGCCGCGATCGTGGTCGTCAGCGTATTCGACGTCAAGATGCCGACGATACCCACCTTGATGCCCGCCGCTTCTATCAGTATCGATGGCCGCACATTGTCCCAGGCCACGGGCTCACCCGACGTGTTATCAATCAGGTTCGCGGCCAGCAGCGGGAACGCCGCTTCGCGCGCACGCTGCTTGAGATTGCCGCGCGGGTCTTGGCCTTCCTCGAGCGGAATTGCGTTCGGCCCCTCGGGTCCAAAATCGAACTCGTGATTGCCGATCGCGGCCGCGGTGACGCCCATCGCATTGTAGGCCTCGACAACAGCAGCCCCTTCCACAAGATTGGATTCGAGCGTGCCTTGCCACATATCGCCCGCGTCGATCAACAGTACGGCACCGCCGTCGGCTGCGCGCGCGCGGCGCAGCGCATCGACATAGGCCGAGACGGCGACGAGCCCGCCCGCCTCATCGGTGGCAGCGATGGCTCCATGCACGTCGTTGGTGCCAACAATTGAAAGTGTGATCTCGTCCGGCTGCCCCGGGGCGACCGCGCAGGCCGCGAAAGTCAGGCTAAGCAAAAGGACGATGAAGTGCTGATTACGAGACATAAGCTGGGTTTCTGAAGAACGGGTGGCGTGGATTCTAACGTGCCGGCGAACTGGCGCGAAATCGAATAACGCCGGTATCGTAGTCAAGTATGATAAGACACTATGAGTGCGCGCCAAAATACGCTCCAATACAGCGTCCTCGAGGAAGTGATTCACGCGATCACCCACGGGGTTGGAGCGCTGCTCAGTATTGCCGGTCTCTCCTGGATGCTGTACCTCTCGATTGCGGCCGCGGACCCCTGGCGCATAGTAGCCAGCTCCATTTACGGCGCGACACTGATAGCGTTGTTCCTCGCGTCGACGGTTTACCATTCCCTGTACGCCTCGCGGCATCGAGAGATTTTCAAGCTCCTCGATCACTGCGCCATCTACCTGCTGATAGCCGGTACCTATACGCCGTTCCTGCTGGTTGCAATGCGGACCGACACCGGTTGGTGGCTGTTCGGCACGATCTGGGCGCTTGCCACGGCTGGTGTTGTCAAGAAACTCTGGTTCCGTCATCGCTTTCCCAAAATTGCCCTCGCGAGCTACCTGGCCATGGGCTGGCTGGTTGTGATTGCGGCTCCGCAACTGGCGGAGGCCATCGGGCCCAACGGGATGGCCTGGCTGTTTGCCGGGGGCATCAGCTACTCGGTGGGCGCGATCTTCTATGCGCTCGAACGCATCCCGTTCAATCATGCGGTCTGGCATGTCTTTGTCCTGGGCGGCGGCGTCTGTCATTTCCTCGGCGTCGTCTGGTACGTGCTCCCCGCCTGAGAACATGGAGCTGGTGGCCGGTCTGGCGGATTTGGATCACGCGGCTTACGTGATTGTTCTCGGTAGTTTTCTTGCGGCGTTGGTCAACGCCGCATTCGCCAATGGCGGCGCCATGGTTATTCTCGCGGTGACGAGTACCGTACTGCCGGTATCGGCGATTGTTCCCATGCATTCGACCCTGTTGCTCGGATCCACCGCGTCGCGGTCGATCGTATTTCGAGCGTTCATAGACTGGCGCATCGCCGGGCCGTTTCTTGTCGGCAGCGTGGTTGCCGTGGCCATCGCTGCGCGCATCTATGTCGAGCTACCGGATAGCTTTATAGCGTTGGCAATCGCCCTGGTCATGCTTATCGCGATCTGGCTGCCATCGGTGTCCTGGCGGCCCAGGCTGAGGCACCCGTGGGTCATTGTCGGGTTCATTCACTCGTTCTTCTCGACCCTGTTCGCCTACGGCGCACTGCTGCACGCCATTATTCTCCACACCGGGCTGAAGCGTCGGCAGGTTGTTGGCACGATGGCCATGGCGCTGACCGGCATGGGCATGTTCAAGATCACGGGCTACGCCATCAACGGCTTCGACTACCGGCCGTACCTGCCGGTCATTGCGATGTCGGTTGTCGTGGCGTTCATCGGTACCTGGGTGGGCAAACTCATCATCGATCGGGTATCCGAGAAGATGTTTCGCGTCGTCTTCCGGCTGTTCGTTACGATTACCGCGCTGCGCCTCGTCTGGGTAGCGCTGGCGACAGCGGGCCAGGGGTAGGGCGCTCTCAGTCGATTCCCAACAGGAACGTGACCATGGTTTGTGAGGCCTCCTGTACCGAGTCCCAGGGCACATATCGCTGCGGCTGCAAGGAGCCCGCGCGTAGCTCGAGATCATTCGATTCGGCGATCAGCCGCATCTGGTCAAGCGTCACCGCGTAGTAGCCATCCACAGCCGACGCCACGGGTTTGACGTATGCCGACTCGGACAAGCCGACGGCGCCGGGCGTCCAGCCTGCCGCCTCGAGACTCAGCGGCTCGCCATCCGCGTAGATCACGATGGTTTCGAAATCGTCGATGGTCTGTGCGGGATCGGAAGCATTCGCGGTGCGCCAGATGCCCAGCCACAGGAAGTGGTCGCGCTGCCCCATCTTGTTGACCTGCACCGGACCGACATACACGTATTCCCGTCCAAATGCCGACTGCCCGGACAGGTTGCGATACATCACCATCGGCTTGGGGGCGCGCGTCACGGTGACCCCGGTCAGCGGATCCATGCGCTCAAGCGCGAGTGAATCAGGGCCGGCGCAGCCCGCGACCAGGAACAGGAGCAATGCCAGTCCGGAGTATCGCGAGCGCGTTGTGAAGATTGTCGGCATGCGATCGACCTCAGTAGTACAACTGGTAACCGATGTTAATGAAGTAGGACTCCTGGTCCAGGTCGGTGTCTTCAAGTTCGCGACTGGAGAAGCGCTTGCCGGCATCGAGTTGGATACGGCCGCGTCGCCCCAGCCGGTATTGCAGCCGCAGGCCCGGCGTGTAAATCCACTGCGTGCTTTGGTCCGAGGTAATTTCCCGGTAGTCGACTCGCAAGCGCGGGTTGATGCGCCACGATCGACCGATCGGAAACCTCGTATCGAGATTGAGCGTGTAGACGTCCGCCGAATCCGACGTCGCGTAGCGTGCACTGAAAATACCGACATCGCCTTCGCGGAAGAGACTGCTTGCGACCAGGTCGGCTGAATAATAGCCGTACTCGGTCTCATCGGTGGCAGGTGCGTCCCCGCTGGCCGGCAGTGCGTCGATGACTGAGCGGTTCATGTTGACGTTGAGCTGCAGGCGTGGCGACAGCGGCCGCGACAGCCCTATCGTCGCAGTCGACATCATCGCCGACCTGTCAAGCGCCTGTTGCCGAATTTGCGCCTCGCTCAGCGTATCCGCCAGGAGTCCGAAATCCTGGCTGCTTTGGCCAAGCAGGGCATTGCCAAGGCTCAGGAAAGGGCTGCGGCGGCGGTCGATCGACCCGCTCAGCGTCAGGCGGCCGGGCAAGCGCCAGCTGCCGTGCAGGAAGGCACTGCTCAGTTCACTGAATGCCGTGTCATAGTCTATGGATCCCCACACGGATTTCGACTCCCCGAAATAGCGCACTTCCGTGCCGATTGCCTGGCGGTCGGTTAGGCTGTCGATCTCCTGCTGGAGATAAAACAGTCCGAACTCGAGGTTCTCACTGAATGGCGTGAAGTTCGAGCTTAGGCCGTAGAACTGGCGTGACTGTTCGTCCGAGCCGGCGGTCGAGAATACCGGCTCGCCGGCGACGGCATCGAAGCGGACGCGCTCGTTGAGCGAGTACGTGACGTTGAGACCGTCAAATCGACCCAGCACGCCGCCGGTGTTGCGAGTCTGCCGGCCAAGCCGCCCGCGCAGCCGCGTGCGTGTATCCAGCACGTCGGCGTAGAGATAGGAGAGGCGAAAGTCATTACCCGAGCTGCGCGATTCCTCGTCCAACAAATCATGGCGGTGGCCGCCGGTCATGCGTGTCGAAAAGTCGAAGCGCTTGCCGCGCCGCCGCGCATCGATGGACACATCGGTATACAGGGACGACTGGCTGGTCACCTCGTCCAGGTCATTGAGCTGGTTGACGTCTCTGCGATAGTGCTGCGCCAGGAACGATCGAATTTTCCAGGGACCTGGCTCTCGGGATGCCGACGCGCCTGCGGAGCGTGGGCTGCCCGGTGCTGAGGCCGAGGTGGCGAGCAGCGCGGCCAGCCGTTGTTGCACGCGATCCGTTCCCGGACCCTCCGGGTACAGCTCAAGATAGCGCTCGTATTCGGCCTTTGCATGAGCGATCTGGCCATTGCGCTCTCGCGCCAGCGCAAGAAACTCCTGGGCCGCCTGCTGCGACGCATGCGGCGGCTGCTGGAGAACCTTGGTGTAGATCTGGATAGCCCTCGAAATTTCGCCGGCGGTCATTGCGCGCTTGGCGTCCCCCATGAGTTGTTCCGACTTGCCGGCCGCAACGGGTTCTGCGGGCTCCGCTGTGGGCTGGGTCACCAGCGCAGTAGCGTGTGCGGGTACAGCGCCGTTCGACTCGCGGTCGATCCAGGCTTTGGGGTACTGCTCCCTGAGGTCGCGCAGGACCGCAGCAGCGGCCTCGGCGGACTCGAAATAGCCGACCCGCATGCGGTACCAGGTCTTGCCGTCGATCTCGGCCTCGGTGATGAAGAGCTTCTGTCCCGCGCCCAGCGCCATCACGGGGATATCTGCAGTCGCAGGATAGCGTAACGACGACTCGAGATTGATGACGAAACGTGCCGCCTCCGGTTCGTTTCGCCGCACCTGCCGGCTCATGCGTCGGCCGGTATCGCCGTCTTCGGTCGACTGTTCCGGCCTGTGCAGCACCCGGACCACGACGGTTTCGCTCATGTCGGCCGGCGTCACGAGAAAATGCACTTCGTCTGAGAAGCTGAGGCGCAGCTGTTTCTCGCCGGGCCGCTCGCCGTCGTACTCGACATGCAGGAGCCCCGCCTCATCGGCGGCGATCGGGCGGTGCATCGCGCGGGTCTCAGCCAGCGTCGGTGAAACGCCATGGCAGATGGTCGTCGACTCGAGATTGATTGTCAGGCTGTCGCCCTTGGCCGCCGGTAAGTGACTGAGATAGTTCATATTGCAGCCGAGACGAATACGGATCTCGGTATAGACGTCGCCGCGCTTGATGTTTGTCGACGTGATGAAGTCGGACGCTGCCGGGGCTGCCGACCAGGCGAATATCTGGAGCAGCACGGCAAGCGATAATGAGGCCTTGAAGCGGAGCGGCATCATTACCATTCCCTGGCCGAAATGCTGTGGCAACCACTGGAGGCGCAGTTACGATCATTGCTGACGCCGTTATGGTCGTCCTCGCCGTTGTCGTAGTCATTGGCATGGCAACCGGCGCAATCCGGCTGGTAGGCGGGTGTCGGCCAGATAATGGCTTCCGAATTATTGGTATGGCATTCCGTGCAGGCAAAGTTGCCCGAGTGATCCAGCGGTTCATATCCCAGGCCGACGTGCTGGTAGATATCCGGAATCCACGCGTTCGTCGTATGGCACTCGTCGCACTCGCGGCTCGTGACGAAGTGACCCGCGTCCTTGCCCGTCGCCGTATTACCGTCGTGGCACGACGAGCACGAGCCCAGGACCTGCGCATGATCGACGGTAGTAACGGGTGCCCAGGTCGTCGTTGAGTGACAGTCCTCACAGACGTCCGTCGTCAGTACATGCGTCGGGCCTTTGCCGGTCGCATCCGTACCGTTGTGACAGCTGGCGCAGTTGTTCGTGATGTTCACATGGTCGAAGTTCGCCGGAAGCCACGCCACGGTCGTGTGACAGTCGTCGCAGTTGTCACCACTGGTGATGTGTGTCGGATGTTTACCTTCTGCCGTTACACCGTCATGGCAGGAGATGCATGTGCCGATGACCTGGGTGTGATCAACGACATCGGCCGGTGTGAACGTCACGTTGTTATGGCAGTCCTCACAGACATCCGTCGTGTTGATATGTGTGGGATGCTTGCCGACCGCGTCGGTGCCGTTATGACAGCTAATGCAGTTGTCCGTGATGTTCGCATGGTCGAAATTCGCGGGAATCCAGGCATTGGTCGTGTGGCAGTCGTCGCAAGTGTCACCGCTGGTGATATGCGTCGGGTGCTTGCCCGTTGCGGTAGCGCCGTTGTGGCAGGACACGCAGGCACCGATGACGTGTGTGTGATCGACGGTCCAGGCTGGTTCCCAGGACAAGGATCGATGACAGTCCTCGCAGATGTTTGTCGTGTTGATATGACCCGCGTCTTTTCCTTCAACATCGATATTGTTGTGGCAACTGAAGCAGTTCCCGCTGATGCTGGCATGGTCGAAGACGGCTGGAACCCACAATGTACTGTTGTGGCAATCGTCGCATTGGTCACCCGATGCGATGTGGCCGGGTGGTTTCCCGGTTGCGATCGTGCTGTTGTGGCACGCGCCACAACTGCCTGACACGGCCGTGTGATCCATGTAATAAACCGGGCTCCAGGCCGACGTTGTGTGGCAGCTGTCGCAGGTCTCGGACGAGGCCACATGCCCCGCTGGTTTCATCGATGACAGGACGGTGCCGCGCTGTGAGTGGCAGCCCGCGCAGGTTGGTGCCGTGCCCTCGAATATCCCGCCGGCATGGCAGCGGTCACAGCTGACGTTTTCGTGTGCGCCATCGAGATCGAAGCCGGTGGTGTAGTGGTCAAACGATTCCTGGGCGGCTGCTGCGGTACATAACAACAGGGCGATCAGTAAAAAGCTGGCTCGGATATTCATCGTATCTGTTGAACCTCCTCAAACGACTCGCTCGAATGGCAGCGGCCGCAGTCAGTTCCAAATTCACCGTTGTGGATATCGTCACCGGCGTGACAATCGCGGCAACGGCTGCCAAGCGTCGTTTGAACGTCCAACGATTGCCGGTGGCAGGTTTCGCAGCCGACGGAGCTGTGCGCACCGTCCAGGCTGAATCGGGTCTGTGTATCGTGGTCAAAGCGCCATTTCGCCCAGTCGACGGGCGTATGGCACAGCGCGCAGTTCTCGCCGAAGCGGCCGTCGTGTGGCTCGTCTTTGCCATGGCACGAGTGGCAGTCCTCGGGTGCGTCGCGGAAAAGCTTCGCGTCGTGACAGGCCGTGCATTCCGCGTCCGAGTGCTTGCCCAGCAGCGGGAATCGCGTCAGGCCATGATCGAAGAAGACGTCCTCGTTCCAGGCCTCGTCATTGTGGCAGTCATTGCAAGATGACCCCTGTGTCCCACTGTGCGGATCGTCGTCTTTGTGGCACTCGCCGCAGCTGGCCAGCGGTTTCTTATCGAACACGGGTTCGAGATGGCAGGCTTTGCATTCGAGAGACACATGTGCGCCGTGCAGTACATGGTTCGTGTCTGTGTTGTGGTCGAAAACGACGCCCGCGAAGCCCTCGGGTACATGGCAGGTATCGCAACGCTGTCCCATGTGACCGTCGTGATTGTCGTCTTCGCTATGGCAGGCAAAACAGCCGGTATCCATTTCATCGCTGAACGGATCGTCGCTGTGGCAGTCGCCGCAGACGAGCAGGGCGTGCTTGCCGGTCAGTTCAAAAGAGGTATCGCGCGCGTGATTGAATGAGGTGTCCCGCCATTGGGTCGGCTGGTGACAGTTGCCGCACTCCTGGCCACTGCGGCCGTCGTGGGCGTCGTCTTCGGCATGGCACGCATAGCAGGTGCCCGGCGTGTCGACAAAGGTATGTTCGGCATGGCAATTGAGGCAGCCGGCGGTTTCATGGCTTCCGACCAGTGAGAAGCTCGTTGACGAGTGATCGAAAGTGACGTCGGGCCACCCGGTTGGTGAATGGCACCCGGTGCAGTCGGTGCTGACCGATTGCGGATGGGGACTGTCTTCGCTGTGACAGGTGACGCACTGAGACGGCGCGTTGCGGTGCTTATCGCCGGCTTCGTGGCAATTCGCGCACTCGAGGCCGTCATGTTTGCCGACCAGTGGAAAGTCCGTTGTCTTGTGTCGGAATGTTGCCTCGTCGAGCGGCACGATATTGGCGTCGCGCCCCTCGTGGTCTGTGTGGCAATAGGAGCAATCCCTGCGTTTCGCATTCCTGTCCCTGCCATGGAATCCTTTATTCGCGGCAATATCCGCCGCGATTTCCTCATGACACTCACCGCAGAGCTCGGTTTGTTTGTCGCGCTCAAACTTGACGTGGCAAGAAGCACACTCCTTCTCGATGTCAGCATGACCGGTAATTACTTCGCCAGGCATAACCAGCGTCTCGAGCTGGGCTTCGGCGCGTTCAGAGGCCACTAAAACGGTCATCAGAAGAAGTCCGAAAATCAGTGTTCTTGCGTTCATTCGGACTCGGCTTGTCAGTACATGTGAACCGCAAGCACATGGACGAGTGCCGACAGGACCATCAACAGGAAAATGGGAAGATGAAGAATGTGCCAGAGCGAGAACAGGCGCTCGTAGAATGAGAACTGCGCGACCCGGCCAACAATCGCCATGTAGTCGCGAATGAACTTTGATGCGGAGCGCATTATCCGGGAGTAATTGCCCTGGACTACCGACGAGTTCAATGCCGCGTGTTTAAGTTCACGACGCGCCGTAAGCCATAACGACAGGTGCGTAACATGGTGCGTAAACGTCCAGCGCAGGCTGCGGCGAATGCCGAGCGTCTGCGTGACGCGGCAACCCTGTAATTCCTCGGCCAAGGTGTCCAGCCGGGCGACCAGCTCGGGCATCAGCGTGGCGAGGCCATGACTCTTTTCATTCGACGTAGCGAGGTCTTGCTGCAGGTCCCGAAGCGATGTCTTGCGACCATAGAGTCCGCGATGAATTCGCGCATAGAAATGCCGCCCGACGATGCCGCTTCCTGCCACCAGTAACATGCAATACAAGGCAACCTTGCTGTTGACCGAGCCCAGCTGGAAATTGCAGTGGTAGAGAATCAGGAACGGTCCGACGAGGCCGAACGCCATGTGCATCCGGAACCAGTGTCGAGTGGGGCCTATGAAATGGAGAAAACGGAGGCGCTTGCGAAGCGGATAAAGCAGTAGCGCCAGCATCATAGAGCCGCCTATGATGCCCAGCCAGTAGCCGAGCCCGGACTCCGGTGTAATGAAGCTGATATCCCGAAGCAGGTAGCCTGCCAGGATTGCCAGCGCCAGCAGGATATAGCCCCGCACCGGCGTGTCCGTACGCCGTTGCATAGGCTGGGTGTCGGCCGGCCTGAGCGTAGCCGGTCTTTCGAGTACCGTTTCGTTCACTAAAGCAGTCCTTTGCCAGGTTACTGTTTGATGGTGCCCACTACGTGCGTGGCGAGTTTGAGCTCGAGGGAGGTATCGGTCGTACCAAGGTCACGCGCGCGCGTATAGGCATTCCAGGCTTTGTCAGGCTCGCCCAGGTGCTCATAGGAACGGGCCAGGAGAATCCAGCCCTTGGCATCGTCCGGGCTGGCCTCAAGCCGGGCTTCCAGGCCACCGACTAACATGCTCACAGATGCAGCCTTGACCTGCGAAGCCGGTGCAGCTGCCGTCAATGTTGCGCCGCTATTCTGTCGGCTATTGACGACGAATAGCGCCGCCCCGGCGAGCGCCACTACGCTAATTGCGATAACGAGCGTGTTTATCATTGGCTTTTTCTTCATGTCTGCGCAATCCTCCTTTTTCTATACACGGCGGTAGCGGTAGAAAGGTTCCCAAACTGTTGAAAAACTTCGATATACCTGTATCCAATTTGCGACACCGAGTGGCTGCAGTACGGGTCAGGCCAAGTCCGGTGACCGATGAATAACCTCTGGCTGCTCATCTATTTCGTGCCGGTCATGGCGATCTTTGCCTGGTACTTCTATTCGCGACGTCTAAAAGAAGAAGCGAGTATTCGCGCTGCCGAGGAGGCGATCGAGGCGAGCATGACCGAGCCGCCGTCCTTGCATCCCGTCATTGATCCGATGAAGTGCATCGGGTGCCGCTCCTGCGTCAATGCGTGCCCGGAACATCACAGCCACCCTGTGCTGGGAATGATTCGTGGCAAGGCCCGGCTGGTTGCGCCGGCCAATTGCATCGGTCACGGTGCCTGCAAGCGTGCGTGTCCGGTCGATGCCATCGACCTGGTGTTTGGCACAGAGCGACGGGGCGTCGATATCCCGACGGTCCTGCCGAATTTCGAAACCAACGTCCCCGGAATTTTCATCGCAGGCGAACTCGGCGGGATGGGGCTGATTCGGAATGCGATTGAGCAGGGACGGCAAGCGATGGAGTCGGTGCTGAGACTCGATGGCATCGGAGAGGGTGATCGTTACGACGTTGTCATTGTCGGTGCCGGGCCGGCGGGATTCGCCGCTTCGCTCGGCGCGATGGAGGCGGGCATACGATTTGTGACGATCGAGCAGGACTCCCTTGGAGGAACCGTTGCCCACTTCCCGCGCGGCAAACTGGTCATGACACAACCGGCGGTCCTGCCGGTCGTGGGAATAATGCGCTTCACGGAAACCAGTAAGGAAAAGCTGCTCGAATTCTGGCAGGGCGTCGAGGCACGGACGCAACTCAAGGTGAAATACAACGAACGCGTAACAGACGTTGCTGCGGCGTCGGACGGCAAGGGCTTCGAGGTTACGACAACGCAATCGACGTATCGTTGCCGCGCGGTAATGCTGACGATTGGGCGGCGTGGCACGCCACGACCGCTCGGTGTGCCCGGCGAGGAACTGGAGAAAGTCACGTACCGGTTAATCGATCCATCTGAATACGAAGGCAAGCACGTACTGGTTGTCGGCGGCGGTGACAGCGCACTGGAAGCGGCACACTCGATCGCCGAGGAGTTGGGTACGACCGTCACGCTGTCCTATCGATCCGAGGGGTTCAGCCGCGCCAAAGCGGCGAACCGGAGCAAGATCGAGGCGTTAGCGGCCGCAGGGCGCATGCGGGTGCTCATGAGTTCGAACGTGCGCGAGATTCGCGATGATGAAGTGATCATCGACTACAGGGAAAAGTCCTATCGTCTGCCCAATGACGGGGTCATCATCTGCGCCGGCGGCATTCTGCCGACTGGCTTCCTGAAAAGCATCGGTGTCGAGGTCGAGACCAAGTTTGGTACCGCCTGAATCAATGCGTACTAATACGAAGTGCCGGGAGCGTGCGACGGCGGTAGTCTGAATGTGCACAGTTGCGAGGAGGTGCCCCGTGAGCCGCAACATTCTCTGTGTCATCGAATTTGATCGTTCTCCCGAAGTCGTTGTCGAACGCGCGACCTGGCTGGCAAGCGCCAATAGCTGCAGCCTGCACCTGTTGGTCTGCGATCCGATTACCGATTTTCTTGGCGATAGCTACGTCTACCTGCTGGAGTCGCAGGACATTGCCAACAGCATCCGCCTCTACCAGGATGAGGTCCTGGATGAGATGGTCGCGACGGTAGAAAAAGCCGGTGTCCACGTTGAGGTCAGCAAATCGACGGAGCGTAAGGTCGCGGAGGTTGTGCGCAGGGAAGCCGACGCCCGCCAGCCAATGTATGTAATGAAGGGGGCCCACTATTACACGCCGACCGAACGGGCATCGCTCGACGACTCCGACTGGGACCTGATCCGTGACCTCGAATATCCGTTGTGGTTCGTAAAACCCGCGGCGTGGCAGGAGAAGCCCGTGATCATCGCGGCAGTCGATCCATTGCACGCGCACGATAAGCCGGCGCACCTGGATCGCATGATCATAGAAACGGCCCAGGCGATTGCCGGACAGTGCAAAGGGATGCTTAGAGTTTTGCATACCTATCAGCGTCTCGAGGAAATCGGCCTGCGTGCCACCTGGGCATTCAAGCCTGTGAAACTGCCGATCAAGGATATCGAAGCGAAAATTCTTGCAGAGCATACGAGGGCACTGAAGATACTGGCCGAGACCTGTGATGTGCCAAAAGAGGCGCTACACCTGATGCCCGGAAGGGCCTACGAGATTCTGCCCGCCTTTGCCTTCGAACAGCGGGCCAGTCTCGTCGTCATGGGTGCGCTGGCAAGGTCGAAGCTCAAGCAACGCATCGTCGGCAGCACGGCGGCACGCGTGCTCGACCATCTGCATTGCGACGTGCTGGTTGCACACGCCAGGTAGGGAACCTGATTCGCCCTCGACCGGCGTGCGATTTACGTGTAAATCCGCTTCAGGAGCGGCGTTAGTTTTCGCGTGCCAACCATGCTCATGGTTGTGATCATGCCCGCCATCATCGCGCCCGTAACACCGCAGGTCAGCACATCCTGCCCTGTCAGCCAGAGCCCCGGGATGTTTGTTTTTGGCCGCAGCCATTTCTGCGACAGGCGCTGGCCTGTATGTTCCAGGCCATACAATTCCCCTCGCTGGTATCCGCCGAACCAGTTCGTGGAGAGTGGCGTAGACACTTCGAAGTAATCTACCTTGCCACGAAGTTGCGGCAGTTTTTCATAGACGTACTCCATGAGTCGGTGACCCAGCTCTTGCTTGAACGCTTCGTAGTCGTCGCCGCGTTTGCCCCAGGTCGCGTCGCGCCATTTCTCGAACCACGCATAAGGCGCTGGAGCGACGATCTCGATGGTCGACGTGCCGGGGTGCCTGTTCTCATAGTCGGGGTCCTTGGCCGACGGGAACGAAATGTAGACGACCGGAAAAGCGTCGCTCGAATTGTTGAGAAACGCATCCGTGTCGGAGTCGTAGTCATTGCTCGGATAGATCCAGAAGTTGGTGCGCGGCAGGCCGAGTTCCTCCGCCGTGCCGTTTAGCCCGATGTAGACGCCCAGGTGTGCGACACTCGGATGCACGTTCTGCATGCGTTGCCGATACCCGCTGCGCTCGACGGTTGCTGCGGGCAAAAGGTGGTTGAACGTATTATCGACGCCGGCCGATGAAACGACACAGCCGCATTCAATACGGTGTCCGTCCTGCATCTCGACGCCAGTGACCTTGCCATCTTCAACGAGAATGTTTTCGACCCTAGCGTAGGTGAAGACTTCGCCGCCGGCGGCCTGGATCTTGGGAATGATGCTGGCAGCGATTTGCCAGGCTCCGCCAATGGGGTAAAAACCGCCGTACAGGTAGTGCCGTGCAATCATCGCATGTGCCATGAAGGGCGAGCGTTTCGGCGGCAACCCCATGTCACCCCATTGGCCGCAAAGCGTTGCAATGAGGTCGCGATCGTCCGTGAGTTCACTCAGCACATCCCACGTGTTGCGACGATAGGCACCGCGCTGTTGCCACGCTATCCACGGCTTTGCCAGCCATCTCACCAGGTCGGGCATGGTGCGCGCCATGCCAAATGCCGACAAGGCGTCGCCGGAGCGGTCCAGGAGTTTTAGGTAGGCATCGATAGCGCGCGTTTCATTCGGAAATTGCCGCACGAGGTTGTCGCGAAATTCCTTTTTGCCGGCAATCGCATTGAACACCTTGTCGCCAACATAGAAGCGGTCGTACTCGGCATCCATAGGCGCCCATTCGAGCGCGCCACCGGACAGGTAGTCGAACATCTTGCGCGTGCGGGTCGGGGCGCCGACTTCGCCAATGTAGTGCACGCCGACGTCCCATTCGTATCCATTGCGTTCGTAGGAGTGCGTGAACCCGCCAGCCGTGTAGTGCTGCTCCAGTACACAGACCTTCCAGCCCAGGTCACTGAGTAGCGCGGCCGTCGTCAGGCCGCCCATACCCGAGCCGATCACGATGGCATCGTAATCGGGTGCGAGTCGCTTGGGACGGTATCGATACCCGATACGGAGCGTGCTGGGGGACATCTTCGCCATGTGCGGCCTATCTTATATTGAGTGTTTCGCCGGGTCGCCCTTGATTGCTGCGCCCCGGTGTGGCTTGAGCGAGCGACAGTGTGTCGCCTATCATAAGGTTTTCCGATTGTGGATACACCGGCCATAAGGGTTTCTTATGCACTTAACGCTCCGTCAGTTGCAGTGCTTCTCGTCAGTCGCCCGGAATCTTAGCTACACCCGGGCGGCGGAAGAGTTGCATCTCACTCAGCCTGCCGTCTCGATGCAGATTCGACAGCTCGAGCAGCAGGCCGGTCTTGCCTTGACCGAGCAGTTCGGCAAGCAGATTCATCTGACCGAAGCGGGCACGGAGGTCTATCGCTACGCGCGCTCCATTCTGCAACAGGTCGAGGAGATGGATGATGTGCTCGACAAGCTCAAGGGGGTTGCGGGCGGCCGACTCAAGATTGCCGCGATCTCGTCGGCGAATTACTTCGCGCCCAGGCTGCTCGGGACGTTTCACCAGCGATTTCCCGATGTCAGCGTCAGCATGGATGTGACCAACCAGAAAGCGGTGCTCAAGCAGATCGTTGAAAACGAGGTGGATATGGCGATCATGGGCCAGCCGCCTAAAGACTCGCAGGTTGAAGCAATTCCCTTTATGGACAACCCGCTGATCATTGTAGCGCCGCCCGAGCACCGCCTGGCAAAGCGCAAGCGCATTGCACAAAAAGAACTTGAAAAAGAGGTTTTCCTGGTGCGGGAACCCGGCTCGGGTACGCGCGGTGCCATGGAGCGTTTCTTCCGTGAGCAAAAGCTCAAGCTGACCACGGGCATGGGGATGGGCAGTCTCTCGAGCATCAAGCAGGGTGTCCAGGCCGGTCTCGGTCTCGGCCTGCTGCCGCGCGATGCCGTGCGGGTCGAGCTGCAAATCGGGCACCTGGTCGAGCTCAAGGTGAAAGGCCTGCCGATCGAACGGCAATGGTTCGTGGTGCTGCACAAGGGCAAGCGCCTGTCCCTCGCCGCCGAAGAATTCAAGTCACTGCTGATCAACGAGGCGGTCGGGCTTCTCAGCGAATAGCGTCAACCGACCCTGGATACAGGCCGCGGGCTGCCTAGGCGGATTGTGCCAGCGGGCCGGGCCGGACGAGGTCGGCGACCGAGTCAATCACGGCGTCGGCGCCCAGCTGGCTCGCGGCGCGCAGCGTGTAGCCATGCTTGACGAGCATGACGCCTACGCCCGCGTTCCGCGCCGTCGTAACGTCTGTCTCGCTGTCACCGACGTAAAGCGCGTCGTCGCGTGGCACGCCCAGCCTTTCGATAACACGCAGCAGCGGAGCTGGATCGGGTTTTCGAGGAAGACCCCCGCCCGAGCCGAGAATCTCATCGAAATACTCGTCCACGGAAAAACTCCGGACCAGCATACGGCACAAATCGTCTGGCTTGTTGCTGCACAGCCCGACGCGGATGCCGGCTGAATGCAGGTTCTTGAGAGTGCTCTCTACGCCCGGGAACAGCGAGCTCAGCCGGTTGCCCTGTTTCAGGTATTCGGTATAGAACGACCGGGTCAGGCGCTCCACGAGATCGCTGTCCGTCGCGACGTGTAGCCGGTGCAGGGCGCGTTCGACGAGTAGCCGCGGCCCGCCGCCAATCATCAGGCGGACGCTGTTGACATCAACAGGTGGCAGGCCTTCGCCCGCGAGCGCACGTACGATGGCTTCGCGAATGTCTGCCGCTGTATCGGCCAGTGTTCCGTCGAGATCGAAGACGACGGCGCTGTACCCTCCGGCGATCACGCGACCAGCCTCGTGTCAGACTTGCTGGCATCGACCATGCGTTTGAGTATCGGCATCAGTATCAGCTCCATCGCCAGCAGCATCTTGCCGCCCGGCACGACAATGGTATTACGGCGCGAAATGAACGACTTGTCGATCATCGACAGCAGGAAGGGGAAGTCGATTTCGAATTTTGCCGGGTCGCGAAAACGAATGACGACAAAGCTCTCGTCCGGTGTCGGCACGTCCCGGGCAATAAACGGATTCGAGGTATCGACCGTGGGCACGCGCTGGAAATTGATGTCCGTGCGGGAGAACTGCGGCGTAATGTGCTTTACGTAGTCTTCCATGCGCCTCAGGATCGTCTGGGTGACATCGATTTCGTCATAACCGCGGTGCAGTGTGTCGCGGTGGATTTTCTGGATCCATTCGAGGTTGACGATGGGGACCACGCCAATCAACAGGTCGGCAAAGTTCGCGACATCGCACTTTTCCGTCACCATGGCGCCATGCAGGCCTTCGTAGAGCAGCATGTCTGTGTCCGGGGGCAGGTCCTGCCAGTCGGTGAACTCGCCCGACGGCACGCCGTGGAGCTTGGCCTCTTCCTCGTTGTGAATGTAGTAGCGATGCTTGCCGGTGCCGGTTTCACCATAGGTTTTGAACAGTTTGCCTAGTTCGCAAAGAAGGTTGGCGTCCGGACCGAAGTGCGAAATATTCTCGCCGCGTGCTGCCGCTGCGCTGATGGCATCACGCATTTCCTTGCGGTTGAAGCGGTGGAAGCTGTCTCCTTCAATGATGCCGGCGGTGACGTCCAGGCGTCTGAAGATATGCTCAAAGGCCGTTTTTACGGTTGTCGTGCCGGCCCCGGACGATCCCGTAACCGCTACGACCGGGTGTTGTTTAGACATGGCTGCGACTCCCCGACATTTAAATGAACACGCAGACGAAGCCCGCGTCTTTCAATGGCAAGTTAGCAGCTACATAGATAATTAAAATTCAATATTATTTATCAAAACAATAAGTATTAACTTATATTAGTGCTTGTAGGCTTTGCCGCTTCTCATGGCAAAGTCGACGTAATCACGGGCCGTCAGGTCAGTAACTGCCGTAGTAGTTGGCCAGCGCCTCGATGTCGCCCTCGTCCAGCAGGGAGATCTTTTCCTTCATCTCGTCGAGCAGGTTTTCACGCGTGCCTGACAGGTAGGATTCCAGGGCGTAGCGGAGGTAGTCCGCGCGCTGTCCATGCAGGGGTGGCCCGAGCACATCCGCGACGTCGGGATCGTCTGGCGGAAGGTGGCAGCGCGCGCACAGCCTGCGGTGAACAGGCTCGCCGAGCGCGACCAGCGCATCGTCAACGGTCTCATCGAGGGACGGGCGCGGTATGGCGGCGTAGTGCGCGGCCAGGTCTGCAATGTTCTCATCGGTGAGCAGTACGGCCGTGTCGCACATCACGGGCTCTTCGAGACACTGTCGCGCACCGTCCTTATAAGCGTACAGGGCTTCCTCGATGTGTACGGCCGGCATACCGGCGATGACCGGCACAATCGTCTTGCCCACGCCGGCACCGTCTTCGGCGTGACAGGATTTGCAGGCCTCGAGAATGGCGGGTGCCGCCGCCGCGGGATTAAATGCCGCCAGGACCAGCAGGCAGGCAACGGGGATGCGTTGCCGGGAATTTTTTGCAGGATCAGACATTTCGCTGTTCGCCGTAGGCATTTTTACCTAGTGTGTCGTTGCTTGCCACGCTGCAATTCTCCTGTACCTTCAGTATATTAGGCTTACGTGATATGCAGTTCCGGAGCTTCCCCGAATGTGCCTGGCAGTGCCAATGAAGATCACCGCGGTCGATGGGTTCCAGTGTACCTGCGAGGCCAAGGGTATAGAACGGGAAGTGAGCCTTTTTATGCTGCAGCACGAGGACGTAGGACTCGGCGATCACGTTCTCGTGCACGTCGGCTACGCGATACAAAAGGTGTCGTCGGAAGAAGCGGCGGAATCCTGGGCATTATTTGACGAGGTGCTGGCGGAGCTCTGATCCACCGCATCGGGAGAAGCATGATGTGTGACACCTGCGGCTGCAACGTGACCCCGGGTAACGAACACCTGGTGGCGGCGGGCGGCCATCTCGCCACGACCTCGACCGGTCACGAATCGGTCGAAGTACTGAAAGGACTGCTCGATGCAAATGACCATCAGGCAGCCCATAATCGGGAACACTTTGCGCGTCACCGGGCCCTGGCGGTCAACCTCATGTCGTCGCCGGGCGCCGGCAAGACGGCGTTGCTCGAAGCGACGATCGAGGCACTGGGTGGCGAACTGAAGATTGCGGTCATCGAGGGCGACCTCGAGACCGAGAACGATGCCGAGCGCATTCGCCGGAAGGGCGTCCCGGCCGTGCAGATCAGCACCGGAAGCGCCTGTCATCTCGACGCGCACATGGTGCACTCGGCTCTGCATGAGCTCGATATCGATGACGTCGACATCGTGTTCATTGAGAACGTCGGCAATCTCGTCTGCCCGGCGAGCTTTGACCTCGGCCAGCATTTCAACGTCACCCTGTTATCGACACCAGAAGGCCACGACAAGCCGGCCAAGTACCCGGTCATGTTCCGCGCCTCCGATCTCGTGCTCGTGAGCAAGTCTGATCTGCTCGCCGTTCTCGATGACTTCGACCCGTCCTACGCCGAGCAGTGCCTGCGGCAGCTTGCCAATACAGCGCCGTTGCTACAGCTCTCCGCGCGCAATGGTGACGGTATGGACGACTGGCTTGCGTGGCTGCGTGATCAGCTCGAACACGTGCGAAAAGTCGACGTAGCCGTCGGGGCGGAATAATGACAAAGAGCGCTGCAGACTGGCTGCAGGAGCTGCAGAATCTCGGCATCGAGACGCCGCTTCGAATCATGAACGTATGCGGCGGCCATGAGCGGTCAATATCGAGTGCCGGCCTGCGCACGATTATCCCCACCAACGTTGAACTCGTGCCGGGCCCGGGTTGTCCGGTCTGCATTTGCCCGGAAGAGGACGTCTACGAGGCGATCCAGCTCGCGCTCAACGAAGACATCATTCTGGTTGCGTTCGGCGATATGCTGCGGGTGCCGGTCAATGTGCCCAGGCGCGAGCCGCGGTCGCTCGAGCAGGCGAAAGCGGCGGGCGCCGATATCCGGCCGATCGCGTCGCCGACCGAGGCCGTGCGCATCGCGAGTGAAGATCCGGCGCGCACTGTCGTGTTTTTTGCCGCCGGATTCGAGACGACGACGGCTCCGGTTGCCTCGATGCTGGCCGAGGGTGTCCCTGACAACCTGCTCGTTCTCCTGTCCGGGCGGCTCACCTGGCCCGCTGTCGCCATGCTGCTCAACTCAGGCAAGCCCGGCTTCGATGCGCTGATAGCGCCGGGTCACGTATCAACGGTTATGGGCCCCGAGGAATGGGAATTCGTAGTGGCCGACCACGACATTCCGGCGGCCGTTGCCGGCTTCACGCCCGACTCATTGCTGGCCGCGATGTATTCAGTGATGCGTCAAGTACGTGATGGCCGCCATTTCCTCGATAACTGTTATCCCCAGGTCGTGCGGCCAGGCGGTAACGAGGAAGCCCGCCGCCAGCTCGATGCCGTGATGGAGGTTGTCGATGCCAACTGGCGTGGGATTGGCATCATTCCGAAATCCGGCTTCGCATTGCGGGAGGCCTACGCGGCGCACGACGCGCGCCAGCGCTTCAAGTCCTACGCTGATGCATCGAGAAAACGCGTTGGCGAAATGCCGCCGGGCTGCGACTGCGCAAAAGTCGTTCTTGGCAAGATCTATCCGAACCAGTGCCGCTTGTATGGGCAGGGCTGTACGCCCCGCAAACCGATCGGTCCCTGCATGGTGTCCGACGAAGGCGCGTGCCGAATCTGGTGGTCGTCGGGCATGCGCGAGAACGAGTGGGCGGGTCGCGAAAAGGACACCGTGAATGGCTGAGCTGGCCACTCGCGTCAAAGCTGTCGTTGCCAGACGGGTCCACCTCAAGGGGCATGTACAGGGCGTCGGTTTTCGTCCGTTCGTCTACCGGCTTGCCCGGAAACACGGCGTCAAGGGGCACGTGCAGAACCAGCTGGGTGAGGTCGAAGTGGTGGCCATCGGCGCGGCCGACATCGTGGAGATTTTTGTCCGCGACCTAATCGACCTGGCGCCGCCCCTGTCATCGCCATCGATTGCGAGCATCGAGACCGCCGAGCCGATCGAGACAGACGATTTTTCAATTATCGAAAGTCGCGCGGATTCCGATGCAGAGGTGTTCGTGCCGCCCGATTATTTCATGTGCGACGACTGCCGCCACGAACTCAAGGATCCGACTAACCGGCGGCATGCCTACCCGTTCATTAACTGCACCCAATGTGGGCCGCGCTACACATTAATAGAGGCACTTCCCTACGATCGGCCGAATACGAGCATGTCGGGTTTTCCCTTGTGTCCTGACTGTGAGGCGGAATACCGCGATCCGGCCGATCGCCGTTTTCATGCGGAACCCGTGGCCTGCGCGCGCTGCGGCCCGCACCTGTCCTTTGAAGTGAAAGAGGGTGAACCGGCCGACGATACTGAAGCGGCGCTTGCGCGATGCGTCGAGGCAATCCGCGACGGCAACATTGTGGCCGTCAAGGGAATCGGTGGTTATCACCTCATGTGCGATGCGCGTAACGATCAGGCGGTATCCCGGCTGCGCCGGCGCAAACGCCGTCCGGACAAACCGCTGGCAGTAATGTTTCCGGTCCGGGGCGAGGACGGCCTTGCCGCAATTCGCGATCACGTCCGCCTGCGCAAGGATGAAGCATCACTGATCGCGGGTCCGGTGCGGCCGATCGTACTGGCCACCAGGCGGCATGGCTGTGCGCTGGCCGCTAACATCGCGCCGGATCTCGATGAGATTGGTGTGTTCCTGCCCTACAGCCCGCTGCATCAGCTGCTGCTCGACGCAGTCGGCGGACCCGTCGTGGCGACGTCCGGGAACATCAGTGGCGAACCCGTGCTCACGGAGAACGCCGAGGCCGCGTCGCGACTGGACGGGATTGCCGATGCCTTCCTGCAACACAACCGGCCTATCGTGCGGCCGGCCGACGACCCGGTTTATCGGCATATCGGCGGCCGGATGCGGCCGCTCCGCATCGGGCGAGGTTGCGCACCGCGTGAACTGGTATTGCCCCGGGCACAGCGGGAACCGATCCTGGCGGTTGGCGGGCATATGAAGGGTACGGTGGCCCTGAGCTGGGACAAACGCGTCGTCGTGTCGCCGCATATCGGCGAGATGGACAGCCCGCGCAGTCTCGATGTTTTCGAGCAGGTCGCTCGTGATTTGCAGGCGCTGTATGGCGTGCAGGCCCGACGCGTGGTCTGCGATGCACATCCGGGCTACACCACCAACCGGTGGGCGCAACGGCGCTCCGGCTTGTCGGTCGAGAGCGTGTGGCACCACGATGCGCATGCCAGCGCCGTCGCCGCAGAAATCCACCTGCCCGGCAGCTGGCTGGTATTCACGTGGGACGGTGTCGGACTCGGACCCGACGGTACCTTGTGGGGCGGTGAAGCGCTCTATGGCGAGCCGGGCCAATGGCAGCGCTTCTCCAGTCTGCGGACCTTCAGGCTGCCAGGCGGTGACAAGGCCGGTCGCGAACCCTGGCGAAGCGCGGCTGCACTGCATTGGGAATGCGGCCTTGAGTGGGCTGCAAATCCCGACAGAGACGGGCTGGCCAAAGCCGCCTGGGATACGGACCTTAATTGCCCGGTGACGAGCGCCGCAGGACGGCTGTTCGATGCCGCGGCGGCGGTCATCTGCAGCCTGGGTAACGCCAGTTTCGAAGCACAGGGTCCGATGCAGCTGGAGGCGCTGTGCCGCAACAGGGCGCATCCCGTGGACCTCGAACTCGCGGAGTGCGATGACGGTGTTCTGCGTGTCGACTGGCAACCGCTGCTCGACACGATCGGCAATAGTTCGATTGAGCCGGCACTGCGCGCCGAGATTTTCCATGCGAGTATGGCGGCCTGCATCGCGCGCCAGGCGGAAGAGGCCAGGGAGCGCCTTGGCGTCGATCGGATCGGTCTTTGCGGCGGTGTATTCCAGAATCGCTGCCTGGCGGAGCAGACGATAGCCTTGCTCGAGGAGGCACGATTCGACGTTTTTCTGCCGCAGCTTCTGCCGTGTAACGACGCGGCCCTGAGCTACGGGCAGGCAGCAGAAGTGGCGGCACGAGAGGCAACTGAATAATGGACGACGACCGTATTTCGCTGGCGCACGGTAACGGCGGGCGCTTCATGCGCGAACTCATCGAGGACGTGTTTGCCAAGGCGCTGTCTGCGAGTGAGCTCGACGTGCAGGCCGATGCCGTGCAGATCGATCTCGGCGACGGCGAGGTCATGATCACGACAGACGGCTTCACGGTTCAGCCGTTGGAATTTCCGGGCGGCAATATCGGTTCACTGGCGATCCACGGCACGACCAACGATCTCGCCGTTGCGGGCGCCAAGCCGATGTACATGACTCTAAATGCATTCATCGAAGAGGGCTTCGAGGTCAGTCAGCTTGAGCGCATCGTCCACAGCCTTGCCGAAGCGGCCGTCGAAGCCGGAGTGCGTATCAGCGCCGGTGATACCAAGGTTGTTCGGCGCGGCGAGGGCGGAGGCATCTACCTCGCAACCACGGGTGTCGGGGTTCGCCTGCCTGGTGTGAAACCGTCGATGGACAAGATTCGAGACGGCGACGTCATGCTCGTAAGCGGACCCATCGGTGATCACGGTACAGCGGTCATGCTGGCGCGGGAGGAGTTTGGCCTGCGCGGTGATCTCATTTCCGATGCGGGTCCGGTCATGTCACTCACGGAACCGCTGCTGGCATTCGATGGCTTGCGGTTCATGCGCGATCCAACCCGTGGCGGTATCGCGTCAATTGGTCATGAAATTCTGAAGGCGACGGGACTCGGTGTACGCTTCGAGGCCACGGTGCCCGTGCGCGAGCCCGTACAGTCCGTTTGCGACATGCTCGGCTACGATCCTTACTACCTGGCGTGTGAAGGTCGAGTCGTCGCCATCCTGGCGCCCGACCAGGCCGATGCCGCACTGGATGTCTGGCGCAATCTCCCGGCCGGTTCTGACGCGGCCCGCATTGGTCGCATCGCCGCGGACCAGACGCGCGTCATCCTCGAGACGCCGCTGGGTGGAGAGCGTTTCCTGGAAGAACTCGAGGACGATCCGCTACCGCGAATCTGCTAGGACACTAGTTCGTTTCAAGTTCCAAGGACTGCAGGATCATCTCATCGCCGGAGACGACGGTCGTGTGGAAGTCGCCGCAGTTGCCGCACACGAGTCGGTTGGGCGTGGCGGCCGTGTCCGTCTCACACGCACTGCAGCGCACGACGATTCCGGTTTCGTCGATGACGAGTTCCGCATCAACGGCAATGCCGTCTGCCGACGCCATTGGCCAGGCATGCTTCAACAGGTCGGGTTCGACGCCGGACAGCGGGCCGACTTTCAGTTCAATGCGGGTGACCCGGATCGCATCGCGTTCTGCGGCGATAGCCTCAACCTGCTCGAGCAGGGACAGGCATACCGAGAGTTCGTGCATTACCCGGGAGTCAGGCGATCTCGACGAGTTCGATCGCGAAAGTCAGCGCCTGGCCCGCGAGCGGGTGATTGGCATCCACCGTTATGGTGGCTTCCTCGACCTCGGTAACGACGAGGTTCATGACCTGGCCATCGGGGCTCTGGCTTTGCAACTGCATACCGACTTCGGGCTTCATGTCGTCGGGCAGCGCGCTCTTCGGCACCTGCTGCACGAGCTGCTCATGACGCTCGCCGTAGGCTTGTTCGGGCTGGATCGTAACGGACTTGTTTTCGCCAACAGTCATGCCATCCACGGCACTGTCGAAGCCGGGAATAACCTGCCCGCCGCCAAGGGCGAACTCCAGCGGGTCACGGCCGGCTGAACTGTCAAACTGAGTACCGTCGTCCAGCGTTCCCGTGTAGTGAATGCGGACCGTATCGCCCGATTTAGCTTGTGTCATTGATTGCAGCTCCTGTGGAATTGGGCACTATACCAGAAAGGCGCGCTTGCGAATTCCGGGGAATTCGCGGCAGTATTGGGCTGCTATAAGACAAAAATATCAGGCAGTTCCACGGGGGAAAACCATGAACGATCATGCATCGACGCACGCGCCGCGAGTGGGCGCAGGCTTCTCGGCTTTGTGCATTTCGGTCTCGGCCGCGTTGCCGGGCGCATCGCTGGCGCAGGACGCCCTTCTCGAGGAAATCACCGTTACCGCCCAGAAGCGCGAGCAGAGCGAGCTCGAGGTGCCGATGACCCTTGACGTATTTTCCGCGAGAGACATCGAGGAAACCGGCGCGCTGAACCTCATCGATATGCAGGACTTCATTCCCGGATTCGAAATGGGCTCCAACCCGACCCAGGCGTCGATCTCTATTCGCGGCGTGTCGAGTGTCAACATATCGACCGGCGGCGATCCGTCGGTGGCGACCTTTTACGACGAGATATACGTACCGCGCGCCGCCACTACCGCATCGTTCACCGACTTGCAGCGTGTGGAAGTGCTGAAGGGGCCGCAGGGCACCCTGTACGGTCGCAATGCCGCCGCTGGTGTTGTAAGCATGGTGCCCAATCGCCCCGGCGCAGAGAACACCGGGTTCATCAGGAATCGGGTTGGGAATTATGGCCTGTTCCGCGCCGAGCTAATGGGCAACGCGGTCATCAGCGAGAACTTCTTCCTGCGGGCCAACCTGTTAAGCAACCGGCGTGATGGCTACCTCTCGAATTCCGTGCCTGGCGGTACCGACCCGGGCAAACAGAACAATATCGCGGCGCGGATCTCGGCACTCTGGCAGATCTCGGATCGGACGGACCTGCAGGTGTCCTACGACTATGACCAGGTCGACAATGCGGCCCGAGGGGCAGTCGGTCTGAGCCCGTGGGCTGCGTGTCCCACCGACCCCCGTTGCAGTGAAATTCTCAACGACGTTATCGGAGGTGAAGAGACGCGTGACATGTGGGCGGCCAATGCCAAGCTCAATCACGAGATCAACGAGGACTGGTCCGTCAAGTTTATTGGTGGATACCGTACGTTCGATACGATCAACAGGCAGGACGAGGACGGCACGGCGGAGATGGACCGCTATCTCGATACCGACAACATCGAGAATTCCGATATCACTTACTCGGAGCTGCAGTTCGCTTTCAATAACGATCGCATCAATCTCGTCTTTGGCGCCAACTACTCCAAGGAGGACGTCCGCCAGGAGATCCCG
Organism: uncultured Woeseiaceae bacterium; assembly: GCA_945787845.1. Taxonomy (GTDB): domain Bacteria; phylum Pseudomonadota; class Gammaproteobacteria; order Steroidobacterales; family Woeseiaceae; genus UBA1847. Next base: position 74,774 of record CALZJH010000003.1, read on the forward strand.
GTCAACACCAACGCGAACTCGGTATTGCGGCTCGTCACTTCGCAAATAGTGGCCGATCTCGAATCACCGGGGGGTGCCCTGGAGCAGGTCTTTGGTCCCGGCGCGACAGTGGAAGCGGTACTTGGTTTTCCGATCGATCACCTTTGGGACCCGGTCCAGATGGCCGGCTTCCTGGCACTGCAGGGGATCACTGTTACACCGCAGGAGGTCGTACTCACAGGCGATGCGCTGTACGACCTGACCGCGCAGTCGATTCCTGGCGGCCTGTTTTTCGGGCCGAGCTTCGCCGGCACGCCCTGGAGTGAAATCTATTTTAACGAGGGCGATTTCGCGAACTGGGGAATCTACGGCGATGTCGATTTTCAGCTCACGGATCGCTGGAACGTTCTCTTGGGCTTGCGGTACAGCAACGATGAGAAGACCTTCAGCTGGCGCAATCCGCCGAACACGTTTACTCAGTTCCGCCCGGGGATTCCAGACATAATTTTCGTGCCAAATCCCCTGTATCCGGAGGCGCGCAGCGGCACATTGACGGCGTCGGATGACTGGAACAAGGTGTCGGGGCGCGCGGTAGCGCGCTTCCAGATGACCGACAGCTCCCAGGTGTTTGCTTCGTATTCGACAGGCTACATCGCGGGAGGCTACGACTCTCTCAATGTTGTGACATCGGACAACCCCCTGCGACCACAAGAGTCAGAGAACATCGAACTCGGCATCAAGGGCGATTTCGCCAACGATCATCTGCGCTTGCAGTTGGCCTTGTTCTCACTGGATATTGAGGGCAGACAACGCACCGTCGATTCCAGGCCGCCGGGTACACCGAACCCGATCCCGACCATCAATATCGGCGATCAGACCAATGAAGGTGTCGAGGTTGTCATTGACTGGCTGCCGACCGACTCGATCCGGGTCGGTTTCATTACGACGTGGCGCGACTCCGAGGCAACGTGGGACGAGTTCTACGACGCAAACGGTGATTTGAGAAACGATACGTCGGGAAGCACTACCGATACGGACTACACTGTCACCCTCGGCTGGGCGCCGGATATCAGTCGCGGCAGCCTCGATATCCGCGTCGATTATATTTTCAACGAGAACACTTCGGAGCTTGATGAGTTCAGCATTATCGACGCCGGCCAGTTCCCGGGTTTTTATGAAGACCGCACGGATCTGAATGCCCGTATTGCCTGGACCAGCGACGACGGTACGTGGAATGCGGCACTGTGGGGCAAGAATCTGCTCGACCAGAAACTGCTGGGAGGAATTTCCGATATTTCGATCCTGTTCGGAACGCCGTTCACCTCGGTCAGTGCGCCCATGACGTATGGCCTCGAATTCGGCTTCAACTTCTAGACCGGGGGATTTGAGGGCGCCCAACATCCTCGCCAGGTTTACACGGTACGCGGCCAACTGGGAAAACTACCTATTTGCTTCAGGCGGCCGCGGGTCTAACGTGAGACTGGGGGGTTGTACGTTACGGATGATGTCATGATCGAGTCCTCTGCCAGCCGTCACGTTGTGCAACTCGACACGACGGTTCCGGTCTGGGAGCAATTTTTCACGGTTGCACCCCTGGTACTCGTCGGTACTCGCGACGCAGACGGGGCGCTGGACCTCGCCCCAAAACACATGGTGACGCCGATGGGTTGGCAGAACTACTTCGGCTTCGTATGCACGCCGCGTCACAACACCTGCAGTAACATCGATCGCACCGGCGAATTCACGGTCAGTTATCCGAAACCGTCGCAGGTACTGGTCGCGAGTCTGGCTGCCTCACCGCGGGACAAAGAAGACCACAAACCGGTCATCGACTATTTCAGCACGTTCCCGGCAGAGCACATCGACGGCCGGTTCATTGAAGAAGGCTACCTGTATTTTGAATGCCGTCACCATAAGACGGTTGACGGTTTTGGGGAGAACTGCCTGATCACCGGCGAGATCATTGCCGCCTATGCCGACGAAGATTATCTGCGAGCGTCGGAGGCGGATGACCAGGAGACGATTCATGCAGCGCCGCTGTTTGCCTATCTCGCTCCAGGCCGTTTCGCAGCGATCGACCGGTCCAACGCGTTTCCATTCCCGGAGAGTATGAAAAAGTAGTTGCGACATGAGCGCCACCACTGCGGCAAAGGTTCTCGACCACGTCAACAGTCAACAGCACGTGTTGATGGCGCTCCTCAAGGATCTCGTGGAAGCAGAGTCTCCATCGTCGCAGCCGGAAACACACGACGGCGTGCGGCGCATCCTGCGGCTGGCGTTGGCGAGCGCCGGCTACGAATCCCGGGAAACCGGCTGGCGAGGTCGACCCCGGCACATATTTGCGAGACCGCCAAATCGCGTTCGCGGGCAGCCCTCGCAGATGGTCGTGGGACACTACGACACCGTGTGGCCTGTAGGTACCCTTGAAGAACGGCCATTTCGCGTCGATGACAATGTGGTGCATGGGCCCGGTGTATTCGACATGAAGGGCGGGCTCGCACAGATTGTTGTCGCACTAATGACGATTCGCGACCTGCGGCTGCCAACGCCCGTGCTTCCCGTGGTGTTCATCAATGCCGATGAAGAAATCGGCAGCCGTACCTCGACGGGCTACATAAAGCTGCTTGCGAAACACGCCGAGAGAGCGCTGGTGCTGGAACCGGCGCTCGGCTCACGTGGCGACATCAAGACGGCGCGCAAAGGGATCGGACGATTCGAAATTACGGTATACGGCAAGGCGGCACACGCCGGCCTGAATCCGGAAAGCGGCGCCAGCGCGATTCTGGAACTCTCGCACGTCATCCAGACCCTGTTTTCTCTGAATGACGTTGAGCGCGGCATTACTGTCAACGTTGGCACCGTCGACGGTGGCATTCAACCAAACGTCATTGCGCCGCATAGCAAGGCCGTCGTCGATGTTCGCGTGCCGAGCGTCGCGGCCGGCAACGAGGTCGAGTACATCATTCATTCGATCCAGCCCCATAATCCGGATGTTCGCCTGCACGTCGAAGGTGGTATCGGTCGGCCATCCATGGAAGCCACGCCGCGCAACCAGAAACTCTGGGACTGTGCGCAGCGAATCGCCGGGGAGCTCGGTATCGAGCTTCATCAGGCGCGCGCAGGTGGTGGTTCGGACGGTAATACAACCAGCCTGTACACCGCGACAATCGATGGACTCGGCCCCGTCGGCGACGGTGCACACGCGGCTCATGAACACATGTTGATCGACAAGACGCTCGAAAGAACGGCCTTGTTGACACTCCTGCTAACAGCACCTGCCATGGAGGGCTAATGTAGAAGGGGGAACCGATGAGCACCAGGGTATACGGCTCGCTTGCACGTATAGCCGATTTTCGAAACAGTAACTATGACGTGCAGGCGTTGCCGCGTTCCGAGTGGGCGACGGGCGACTACGTTGAGGGTGAAGTAGTCGGCACCATCACGGACTTTTACCACATAGAGGATCGCAGCGGCCATATGGTCAGGGTGGAGCCCGGCGATTGGGTCATTGGTGCGCTAGGCGAGCGCGCTGCAACACTGGAAGGCGTCGGCAGCTGGCAGGATATTGGTCCCGACGGACGCATGGATGCGCTGACCGCCGCCGGCCTCACGGGTCGCTTCACATCGTTTTCGACGCTCCTGCCCGATCCACTGACCCTGAAGTACCGAGGGCACCTGTGCCGGAATCAGAGGAAGGTGCTTATGTCGGACTTCGCGATGAAGGCCGACTTCCATGGCTTCAATATTCCTACACTGTTGCTCGTCGGCACGTCGATGTCCGCCGGCAAGACAACCACCGGGCGAAGGGTGTGCAAGGAACTGGATCGCGCCGGCCGGTTTGTCATCGGCGCGAAACTCAGCGGCGCCGGACGCTACCGAGATATCCTGAGCTATTTGAAGACCGGCGCGACCGAGATCTTCGACTTCGTCGATGCCGGATTACCATCGACGATTGTGCCCGAGGCCGAATATCGTGCCGCGATCCGGCCATTGCTGGCGCATATCGACGATCTGCAACCCGATCTCCTGGTCGTGGAGGCGGGCGCGTCTCCTCTCGAACCCTACAATGGCGCAGCCCTGATTGACGAGCTTGGCGATAACGTCGTGTGCACGATCCTGTGCGCGTCTGATCCGTATGCCGTGGTCGGCGTCGAGCGGGCCTTCAGCCTGCGTCCCGATCTCGTCACCGGTCCCGCGACGCAAACGTCGGCCGCCGTCGAGCTTGTCTACAAACTGTCTGGCCTGCGCGGCATCAATATCCTCGACCCGGCCCAGAAGGGACCTTTCCGGGATTTCCTGATCGACAAGCTGGGATTGTTGCGGAATGAAAAATCGCGATCCGGAACAGGGTAATGTGCCCGGCGGCCAGCACCGGGCACATCACAAAGGCCGAACGGGGGGGTGTCATTCAGCCAGTGTTATTTCACCGTCGCCAAAGCGGTAGCGGATACCTATGCCCACGGCGTAAACGTCATAGTCATAGGGCTGCGCGCCCAGCGTCAGGATAGTGGGCAGCGTCGTCTGCGATACCAGCGCCCAGTCCTTGAGTTCGAAGCGTTCGTAGCGCAGGTGGAAAGTGCCACTCCAGCGCTCTGAGAATGCGTAGCTTGCTTTCACATTCGCCGAGTCCAGGGTGGACTCGAGGTCCGGGAGGCTGCTCGGACCGCCGCTCAGGCTGTCCAGGGCAATGCGGGTCTCGCCGTTGCCACGGTTGTAGTCCAGTGAGAAATCAAACTTGCCGTCGGTCGGTCGCCAGCTCATGCCCACTCCGACATGATCGAAGTCATCCTCGTGGAATGCGCTCCAGTCCCAGAAGCCAAACTGTTCAGCGCCGGTCTGGTGCGCGTCGATCTTGTCCTGGCCATAGACCAGGTAGATCGAGGCATTGTCGCTGACAGCCCAGCTGAGATCGGCAGTGATGCGGAATTCTTCGGCCCCGTTCAGGCCGACCAGCGACTCCTGGTAATCATCGTCCGCAAACAGTACCGACGTGCTGAAAGACAATGGCAATTCGGCCGGCGAGATCGCTGCAACAACTTCGCCAAATTCACGGTAGCGATAGGCGAGGTTGTATTTGCGCATGAGCGGGTTCTGCCCGAGGCTGATCGCGGTCGTCTCGTTGTAACGGTCAATTCCACGTCGGGAGGCGCCGCCTTTGGCTCTGAGGTCGAGCCAGGTCGTTGGCCGCCACCGAACCTGACCCCATCCGAGTTCGGTCGTTTGTTCCGCTACCTCCTGGTAGTCGCGGTTGATCTGCTTCCATTCATAGCCGGCAGCCAGGCGGAACTTGTTGGTGAACGCGTATTCGCCGCTGACGGTCATATGTGCGCGGTCGTAGCTGTAAGGCACGTTCTGTTCGATCTCACCGGAGCTGAGGGCATCGACGATGACCCGGTCCCAATCGGAAATCGGCGTCTTGTTGTCGCGCTCGTCGTAACGGTACCCGTACTTAACGCGCAGCTTGCTGATTGGCCGTGAGGTGACCGTGAAGGAGTAGTTCACGGTATTGACCTCGGCGTCCAGCGAGGTGCCGGGAAGTGCCGTTGTCACCACGTCGGGATTAATCGTGTAGGGCACGAAATCCGCATTCTGTTCGCCACGGCCTGACGCAACGAGAAACGCGACGACCGTGTTGCCGGCGGCCATGCGGTACTTGCCGGCCAGTGAGATTTGCGAGAAGTCGTTGTCCGGTTCACGTGCCGCGCGCAGCGTTGTTGCCCCGGGTACGGTAAGGAATGGTGTTTCCCACGTCAGGGACGGGTTCTGATTGGTGAAGAACGAGCCATAGTACGCGAGGGTCAGGCTGACCGCGTCGGACCGGTACTGCACGCCCGCATCGACCTGGTCCGTTTCGTGATCGACCCAGCGCGGCAGGAACGCGGCTTGCGTGTAACTGCCGGCACTCGAGATGTCGATACCGTCGCGAGTCTGCCGCCGAAAATCGGCGAACAGCCGGAACATCTCTGCAGGTTTCCAGTCGGCTCCGACATCGACGATCTGGCGGTCGGTGCCGACGACGCGTTGTTGTAGCGAGGACCCAAGCTGCGTCATCTGGTTGGTCGTGCTCGCAGGGATCCAGCCGGCAGGCAGCGTCAGTGTGCCGTCCGCAGCCCGGGAGAAAATCGTGCTGCTCGTATCGAAGCGACGGAAAGGCAGCTCGCGATAGCCTGCGCGAAATTCGAACACGCCCTGTTTGCCCATACTGAGCTCGACGACCCTGGAATCGAGGCCAAGGTCCTCGACAGTCCAGTCGAGCCGGTAGCCGTCATTGACATAGCTGCCGTGGCCGTCGACGTCGGCGTAGGCTCCGTCTTCGTCGTAGCCGGTGTAATTGCCAAAGCGTGCCGCTTCGTCGCTGACGTTGGTAGCGCCCGCATCAATCTCGGCACGATAGCCCTGCTCAAAGGGGCAGGATTCACATGTCCAGTCGCTCGTATCCACCTGCGCGAGGCTGATGGCCGGTGCGAGCAGGATCAGTGGAGCAACGAGTGTGCGGCCTGTTTTCATTGTACGTTTCAACATCGTTCCAGGCTCCTAGCGCATCAGCTTCGAACCAGACGGGTGATTGGACCCGTGAACCTGATCGTGGCAGTTCAGGCAGGACTGTCCCAGCAGGAGTGCTGAGGGAATATTGCTTGCGAGGCCGCCTGCATCCTGCGGCACGCTCGGGTGGCCGTCCTGTGAATGACAGCTCTGGCACAACATCGGCGCACGCATGCTCAGCATGCCCGGCTGCGTCGAGCCATGTGGGTTATGACAGCTGTTGCAGTCTTCCGTGACCGGCGCGTGCTCCCAAAGATAAGGGCCGCGCAGCTCCGCGTGGCAGTCGTAACAGGTGCCGTTCACCGTGCTGCCCGCGAGCAGCCGTTCCGTAGTGTCGCCGTGCGGGCTATGGCAGCTCGTGCAGGCCATCTTCCCCTGGCGCACGGGATGCGCGTACGGCTTCATTGACTGGGTGCGTTGCTGCTGATGGCAATCGAAGCAGACCTCGGCCTGTGTTGACGTCGCGAGTACCGGGTCGCGTTCGTTATGCATCGTGTGACAGTCGGAGCAGGCGACCGTGTTGTCGTCATGCGCGCTGCCATGCCAGGCGAAACCCGTGTCCGCATCATGGCATGCGGCGCAATACGCGTTCTGGTCAGCAATTGATGTCGTAGACATCGAACCGAATGCCAGTATCGCGGGGCGCTCCTGACCACGCCGCACGCGACCAGCGTGGTCCCCGGCCGGGCCATGGCAGGCCTCGCACTGCAGCTGACCATGCCCGAAGGGGGAGTTCGGGTCCTGCGGCATCGCGTGCTTGGTACGAAAAACTGCCAGCGTGGCCTGGTCGTCATGACACTGGAAACACGTGTCGGCACCCTTGCGACTGTAGTCGGGGAGTTCGGCCCCTTCGTCAGTCGCCTGGGCATGGGTGATCGCAGGGATGGCGATGGCCGCAAGGGCCACCGCCAGTACTGCGAATCTTGCTGTCATTTTAGTGAGCATCTGCATGTGTCCAGTCTAGTTGAACTGGAATTCACCAACACCGTGTACTTCACCTGTGTCGGCGCTTGAGCCCGGTCCATGACAGAGCTGGCAGGTCTCGACGCCGGAGGAGACGAGATTGCTGTCGGCGTCCTTCGTCGCACTGAAATCACCACCGTTCTGGATCATGTGATTTGCTGCGAGGTCGCTGACGTGGCAGGACGAGCAGACCGCCGAGTTCGGCGAGACGACGACGTCATCTGTCGGCGTCGCAACGTCGTTGGCGTCTACGGTCGTTCCCAGTACTGCAGCAGGATCAACAGGGTAGAAACCGTCTTCAACATGGCAGCCTTCGCAATTGTTGAGCTTGCCGGGATAGACAAAGTCGAACGTATGCGGCGTACCACCGGACGGGAACGCAAATCCGCAGGCCTCGTAGGCCTCGTCCGTGTAGTCAAACGCATGCAATGCGTGGATCATGACCTTCATGTCGACCGTATTGTCATCCGTGCCGAACTCCGTCGCGCATTGACCCGCGCGGCGGTTAATGTCCGTGACGTTCGGCGCGTGGCAGGTAACGCAGACTTCGATGTTGTCGGTCCGGTTGTTGCCGTGCATCGACAGCTGGTTGTGGCAGTCGTCGCACTTGTCGATATCAACCGCGTTGCGACGGGTCACAAGCGTGTTCGCGCCGATCGGGGCATAGGCAACGGCATTGGTCACAGCGATGCGCTCGATTACGCCATCGATGTCCACGCCAGGGTGGCCATCCATCGTCACGGCCAGCGAACTACCGGCGTTGGCCGGAACGGCTATCGGCATCGTGACGCTGAATACACCGGTTTGACCGGCAACGGCTTGTGGCGTGCCGCCCGAGCACGGAATTGCGCTCGTCGACGTTGGCAGGCCTGGCGTTGCTGCGCCATTGTTGTGGTAGTCCGACGTAGCCCAGGCAACGCCAACGACGAGTCGTGACGGTCCGCAGGTGGTCCACTCGGCATCATTGAGGAGATCCCAGGGAACGCCCGTGTCCGGATTGTTGACGCGGTAATGGACGGTCGTGAAGTCACCGACATTCGTGTCGATGATGTCAACGATTTCAAATTCGAATGCTGATTGAGCTTCGATATTGGGCTGCCGGTGCACTTCCGTGACGCGGTAGGCGCCGCCGTTCACGGTTGAGTTCTCGCCATGGCACGTAACGCAGTCCATGTCATCGAGGAACACGAGGCCGGCGAAGTGCAGCTGATCGGGATCGTTTTCGGATCCGTCCCAGTCAATCCAGTCATGGCAGGAACCGCAGGCAGCGCGGTTCTGTACCTGCCGCCAGTTACTGGCCTGCGGGATCGTGGTGTCGGATTCCGCGTGGCAGGTCGTGCAATTGCGCACGTCCTGAGGGAAAATGACATCCGAGTAGTCGTGCAGGGTATTGCGGAAGCCGATAATGAAGTAGCCATTACTCAGGTTTTCGCCGTAGTGAATCTTGTGGACCATTTCCTTCATGTCCACCGTGCCACCCCAGGGCTCGGCGGCGGTATCGCCGTCGATAGAGTAGGGATTGTGGCAGGTCACGCAGTATTCGATGTCGAAACGCGCTTCGCCATGGAAGCCGAGATTGTCGTGGCAAGCGTTGCAAGTCGCATTGTTCACGATCAGGCGCGTGTCAATGGGTGCTCCGCCAGTTGGTACGAAATCGAAAGGTGCGTTGTTGGCTGGTGCGCCGCCACGTATTTCGAGACCGAGGCGGTGCGTCTTGGCCGCATCGAAAGTGGGTCCGGCCGGATACGCGGTCAGGGCCTGTGAGAACGTGTATGTGTATGTCCCGTCTCCGTTGTCGGTAAACGTACCTGACGTTGCACCTTCGGCATTCGCCTGTGCATCGGCGATGCCACCGCTGTCGCGCGTGATATACGACTGCCATTCACTTGAGGATCCACCTTGCCCTTGGGAAAGCTGGGCGAGCGTGAAGCGCAATGCGCTGGCTGGCATGTCCTTCAAGCTGAAACCGACGTCATCGGTGAGGACTATCGTTACCGTAGGGGCGCCGCCGCCGGCAGGGACCGTGACATCCTGCACCTCGACATTGATTTTATCGGCCGAAGTCCAGGAAATGGCGCCGCCTGACCCGGGGGTTCCAGGTGTCCCGGGCGTGCCCGGAGGACCAGCGGTGCCTGGAGGACCAGCGGGTCCGGCCGGGCCTGTCGAGCCATCGCATGCGAAGAGCAGGGCGCTGGCGAGCAGCAGACCTACCAATCCTGTATTGCGGCTGAATGAGCGTCTCATGTCATACCCCTTGAACTTAGTTTTGCCTGAAACTGTGCGGGTTGGGTCGATCACCGTTCATGGCGCATTCAGGAACGGGTCTTTGTAATGTCCTTTCTAGGCAAATTCGACCGATTCTTAAATCGCGAAAACTACCTATGGATTATCGGTATGTAGCAGGACGACATCAGTTACGATCTATGTACAATTATCCGGCACCCTACCGGGCTTCTAGGAGACAACCCATGAAACGAATTTTTCTCTTTGTTTTATCAGCACTTGCGCTTGGAATCCCGGCGCTGGCCAGCGCGAACGTCGACGCCCTGATGCAAGAGTGTAACGGTTGCCATGGTGACAATGGTGTAAGCCAGTCGAGCGATGTCCCGACAATAGCCGGGCTCGCCGAGTTTGTGCACGTCGATGCCCTGTTCATTTACCAGGACGAAGCGCGTCCGTGCGCGGAATCCGAGTACCGCCAGGGCGATACGAGCCGCCCTGCCACGAGCATGTGCGCCATTGCGGCTGAGCTGAGCGAAGATGACATCGATGCGCTGGCCGCTGCATACGCCGCACTCCCGTACGTCAAAGCCAAACAGGACTTTGACGCGGACAAGGCTGCGGCGGGCAAGGACCTGCATGATCAGCACTGTGATCGCTGCCATTCCGAGGAAGGCACCAATCCGGACGACGAAGCCGGCATGCTCGGCGGCCAGCAAATGGGCTACCTGCGTGACACCTTCGCTGCCTACGCCGACGGCTCGCGCGAGCAACCCGGAAAGATGCAGGAAAAACTCGAAGCACTGTCAGCTGACGACGTAGAAGCACTCGTTCACTACTACGGTAGCGTGCAATAAGAAATTGCGTATGCCGCCGGTGGTCACACCGGCGGCTCATTCGCAGTGCCTCACCCGAAGTCGGTGCTCCGAAAGGCCCGTGCGGAAAACCCTGATAGCGATCTGGCAGGTCACTGGGATACTAGCGACGCAGACTTCAGGGAATCCGACAAATGACAACGCCCGTACGTTTTGCCAGCTTGCTGCTCGCTGCTCTGGCACTTCTGTTCTTGGTTACGCAGACTGCGCACTCGCAGGACATCGATTGCGGTGAATGCCACGCAGACGTTTCCTTTACGTCGACCGCTCATCCCGACCTTACGTGTCACGAATGCCACACTAACGTGACGGCTGCGCACGAGGATGCGGACCTCGAGCCGCTGAGCGATGAGGAAAGCTGCGGTGAGTGCCACGCCAGTGTTGGACGCGGTATCGGCCGGAGCGTTCACGGTGGCGAGGCAGGCTGCAATGATTGCCACGGCGAACCGCACGAGATTCATGAAGTTGCTGACCTCGCGTCGGCGGTATCCCCGGTCAACCAGATTCAAAGCTGCGGCGGTTGCCATGATGATCCGCCCGAACTGATCGACGGCTACCTGGCGGGTGAACACGGCAAGGCATTGCTGCTGTCCGGTCTTATCGATGCGCCAAGCTGCAGTGACTGCCACGGCGACCACCGCATCATGGCGGTCGAGAAGGGACGCGCCCCGACAGCACACGGCAACTCGCCGGAACTGTGTGGCAGCTGCCACCAGTTGCTGTTCGAGGACTGGAAGAACATGAGCGCGCACGGGCACGCGTGGCAGGCCGAAGAGGAAGGCCCCGTCTGCGTCGATTGCCATGCGTCACACGAAATCGTCGATCCGACGACCTATAATGCCCGTCACGCCGGTGCTAGGAATTGCGGTGGGTGTCACGAAGAGTACCTGACGACCTTCCGCGGCAGCTTCCACGGCCAGGCTCTGCACCTCGGCCTGTCCGGAGGGGCGACCTGTGCGGACTGCCATACGCCGCACAAGAACCTTGCGGCCGACGACCCTGCTTCGAGCGTACACCCCGACAACGTGCTGGAAACCTGCGGCCAGTGCCATGAGGACATCACGCCCGCATTTGCGACCTTCGATGTGCACAGTGACCCGACCAACCCTGAGGACAACTTTCAGGTCTACATCGTCTGGTTATTCATGACCAGCCTGCTGATCGGGGTCTTCGCGTTCTTCGGCATACACGATGTACTGTGGCTGCAGCGCTCACTCGTCGGCGTGATGCGCGGCGAGTTTGACGAAGAGCGGCGCGCGGAAAGCGGGCAGTGGATACGTCGCTTCCGGCGCAGGAATATCCGGATGCATGTCGTCATTATCACGACCTTCCTGCTGCTGGCACTGACCGGCTTGCCGCTGAAGTTCCATGATGCGGCGTGGGCACAGACCCTGATCAACCTGCTGGGCGGCATCGATTCGACGCGGTTTATTCATCGCATCGCCGCGATTGGCACGTTCGGATACCTGCTCGTGCATGTACTCGAAGTCCTTAAGCGCGCATTCATCCGTGGCGAAAAAGGTATGTTCTGGGGACCCAACTCGATGACGCCGCAACCGAAAGACGTCGCCGACTTCTTTGGCAACCTCAAGTACTTCCTGTACATGGGCGAACGGCCTCCAGGTGATCGTTGGACCTACTTCGAGAAATTCGACTACCTCGCGGTCTTCTGGGGTGTCGCCATGATCGGCATTTCGGGACTATTCTTGTGGTTCCCGGCATTCTTCACGAGCTTTCTGCCGGGCTGGACGCTGAACGTTGCGCACGTTATTCATAGCGATGAAGCACTGCTCGCGACAGGGTTCATCTTCTTCTTCCACTTCTTCCATACGCACCTGCGACCCGAGAGCTTCCCGATGGATCTCGTCGTGTTCCTCGGCAAGATACCGCTCGAGCGCTTCAAGTCCGAACGACCTCTCGAATATCAGCGCATTGTGGACAGTGGTGAACTCGATGATTATCTGGTCGAAGCGCCGAATAAACGACAGATTCGCGATGCGTACAGGTTCGGTTCGATATTCCTGATTATTGGAGTGATACTTGGGGTCTTCATCGTCTGGGCGCTGCTAACGCACTGACGCCAGATGACAAAAAAACATGACAGGGAAATAGTGTGTTCAAAAATTTTCTGATTTCCATCACACATAATGTGACGAGCCTGATCGGAACAGCGATAGCGATCGCAACGCTCGTGTTGATGGCCAGTCTTTTTGCCATGGAGCTCTGGGGCTTCGAGGGCGGCCCGTATATCGGGATTCTGACGTATCTGATTCTGCCGATGATCTTCGTCTTCGGCCTGATCCTGATTCCGATCGGCGCAGTCATGTATCGACGCAGAGTACGACGCTCGCCAGGCGGCGAAGATACGCCTTTGCTGCCTGTGTTCGACCTGAACGTGAAAGCTACGCGACGCTGGATGCTGATACTGGCTGGGGCCACGATGCTGAATATTGTCATCGTTGCCGGCGCAACCTACAAGGGCGTGCATGTCATGGAGACCGTCGAGTTTTGTGGCCTTGCCTGCCACTCGGTGATGGAACCCGAACACACAGCGCATGCCCGATCGCCCCATTCGCGTGTCGCCTGTGCGGAATGCCATATCGGCCCCGGTGCTGACTGGTTTGTGAAATCGAAACTGGACGGCGCCTGGCAGCTGGTGTCGGTTGCCTTCGACCTGTATCCGCGACCGGTGCCTACGCCGCTGCACGACCTTCGCCCGGCTCGAGAAACCTGCGAGCAGTGTCACTGGCCGACGAAGTTCGTCGGCGACAAGCTCAAGGTTATCAAGCATTACGATGAGGATGAAGAGAATACCGAGTTGACGTCGGCGTTGTTGCTCAAGGTCGGCGGTTCGCGCGCGAACAACTCGCATGGAATCCATTGGCATGTCGATCCGGATGTCGACATTCGCTACCGCTCGGATGAAACGCGCGAAGAGATTTACGAGATCGAGTTCACGCATGGCGAGAATGAGACGGTTATTTATGCCGACCGGAAAGCGCCCGAGGAAGGTGGTGTCTGGCGCTCGATGGACTGCGTCGATTGTCATAATCGGCCATCGCATATTTACCAGTCTCCGGGACCCGCGATTGATGCCGCCATTGAATCCGGACTGATCGATCGAACGCTGCCGTTCGTCAAGCGCGAAAGTCTGCGGATCATCAAGACGGAGTACGAGTCCCATGACGTTGCACGCGACGCAATAAACAGCGAGCTCACGGCCTTCTACGCGACGAACTATCCCGACATCGCCAGCGAGCGGGCGGAGGACATCGCGGCAGCGGCGACGACACTGGGCGACGTTTTTTCCGTGAACGTGTTCCCGCAAATGAACGTCTGGTGGGACACCTATCCAGATCATATTGGGCATGAGCAATCGGACGGTTGCTTCCGGTGTCATAAGCGCAGTATGCGGACGGCGGACAGGGAACAGGTTTCGAATGATTGCGAGAATTGCCACGTCCTGCTGGCAGAAGAAGAAAAGAACCCGGACATCATGTCGGTCTTGAGGCCAGAGTAATGAGACCGCTTGCGGCAACGACGGCGACGCATTCGCTGACGCATGAAATCATCAGTGGCGGCAGCGGACTGGTACTCGCTCTGTTCATGTGGGGCCACGTGGTCCTGGTCGGCTCAATCCTCACCGGTGAACGCGGCTTCGACTGGATGGCGACGTTTCTCGAGGACTATTACATCGCGCAGCCGACCGTCGCGGTGATCTTTGCCCTGTTCCTCGTGCACGCCGTATTCGCGGCGCGCAAGGTTCCGGCGCAGCTGCGGGAACGCAAGCGGATCATTGCGCTGGCGAAGGGACTCAGCCGCTCTGGGCGGGAAAAAGTCGCAACGCGCACCGAACACTCGCCATTCAGGCCCCACGTCGAATCGATGTTGTGGATCTGGCAGGTGCGAACCGGGATGATCATGCTCGTCCTGGGCAGCTTCCATCTCATACTGCTCGGGCTCGACGTATTCACACCGTTGTTCGGGGACATCGCCGGCATCGAGGCGCAAACATCGATGGCCAGGGTTGGTGCAGGTTTATGGCTGCCGTATGCGATCCTGCTGCTGTGCGTCGAATTTCATGCCAGCGTCGGCCTGTATCGGCTCGCAATCAAGTGGGGCGCAGATCTGTGGCTGTCGCGCAGTGCGATGCATCTCATTGAGCAGATCATTTTCTGGACGATTCTCGTGATTGGCGGGCTCACGCTGTGCGTGCTGGCCGGCTGGGTGGATCCTCCGCTCGCGTTCCTGCTTGAAGGGGGTGCGTCATGACGAGCAGGCTGGTCACAACCGATGTCCTCGTTATTGGCGGCGGACTCGCCGGTGAACGCTGCGCTATCGAAGCGGCCGCTGCAGGCCATGAGGCGGTCATCCTGTCGCTCGTGCCGCCGCGCCGCAGCCACAGCTGTGCTGCGCAGGGTGGGATGCAGGCATCGCTGGCCAATTGCGCCAAGGCCGCCGGCGATAATCCTACCGTGCACTTCCTCGATACCGTACGGGGATCTGATTGGGGCGCCGACCAGGAGGTCGCCACCATCTTTGCCGAGGAAGCGCCGACTGCCGTTCGCGAGCTGGCGCACTTCGGCGTGCCATGGTCGAGAGTGCGCGGCGGCAAGAATCACTACTTCATCAAGGGTGAAGAGGTCGACATCGATGAAGCGCTCGAGAGCGACGGACTGATAGGTCAGCGCGACTTCGGCGGCACCGCGAAGTGGCGCGCCTGTTACGCCGCTGCGGGGACGGGTCATGCGGCCCTTTATGCCGTTGACAGTGAAGTCGTCCGATTGGGTATCACGGTACGCGACCGGGCCGAAGCCGTTGCATTGCTTCATGACGGCAGCCGCTGTGTTGGCGCTGTTGTTCGCGATCTGCGCAATGGCTCGCATTTTGCCGTTATGGCCAAGGCGACCGTGATCGCGACGGGTGGTTACGGCCGCATCTACGGGCAGTACACCAGTAACGCGACGATCAACGAGGGCACGGGTGCATCGATTGCACTTGATACCGGTGTCGTGCCGCTTGGGAACATGGAGGCCGTGCAGTTCCACCCGACGACGCTGTCGCCAAGCGGCATTCTCGTGACCGAGGGTTGTCGTGGGGATGGCGGTTACCTGCTCGACAAGAACGGCGACCGCTTCATGGTTGAAGCCGAGCCCGAGAAGCAGGAACTGGCCAGTCGTGACGTGGTTTCCCGCCATATGCAGCAGCGCATGCGCGATGGCTTCGGCATCGACTCGCCCTACGGTCCGCACCTGTGGCTCGACATACGACATCTCGGCGAAGAGCACCTGCGTACCAAGTTGCTCGAGGTCTGGGACATCTGTCGAGACTTCGTCGGTCGCAATCCCGCGAAGGAGCTGATTCCCGTGCGCCCGACGCAGCACTACTCGATGGGCGGCGTGCGCGTGAACAAGGATGGCCAGGCGTATGGTCTTTCAGGGCTGTTCGCGGTTGGTGAAGCGTCGTGCTGGGACATGCACGGCTTTAACCGGCTTGGCGGCAACAGCCTCTCTGAAACCCTGGTCAGCGGTAGGATAGTGGGTCGACGGGTGGCCGAGTTTGCGTCCGGCAATGCACTCAAAGCGGATACCGGATTGGCTTTTGCGGCACTGGCTGATGCCGAGCGGAAGGCGGCAGACTGGCGGGCGCGTACTGGCGCTGGACCGAACGTCTACGAAATTCGCGACGCGATGGGCGAGACGATGATGCACAAGGTCGGCATCTTCCGGAATGGCGACGAGTTGCAGGAGGCTGTCGGAGAACTGGGTCAATTACTGGATGACTGCGACCACGCCGTCCTGCGCTGCAAGGACCCGGGCGTCAATCCCGAACTGGCTTTTGCGCTGCGCCTGAAAGGCATGCTCCGGCTTGCGATGACAGTAGCAAAAGGTGCGCTGGCGCGCACCGAGAGTCGCGGTGCACATTATCGGACCGACTATCCGTTGCGTAACGACGCGGAATGGCTGAATCGAACGCTGGTGCGGTGGGGCGCCAATGACAGCGATCCGACGCTCAGCTACGAACCCACCGGGATCATCGACCTGCCACCCGGGCATCGCGGTTATGGCAGCGACGAACGTATCGAGATGACCGACACGCTCGAGCACCACAATGAAGACGTTCTGCAGGAGCAAGCACGTCACGGCCGACTGGCCAGTACCGAAGAGATGGGCAGTCGCCTCCGACGCGGTGCCTGGAAAGCTGTAACAGGATAAGACGTCATGAGCGACACTGAACAAAGGCGGCGACTGCGATTCGAGATCTTCCGCTACAACCCGGAAGATGAGAACTCCGAGCCACATATGGACGTTTTCGAACTCGAGGAAGCGCCCTTCATGACGCTGTATATCGCACTGAACCAGATACGCGAGAAGCAGGATCCCGGGCTACAGTTTGATTTTGCCTGCCGGTCCGCGATCTGCGGTTCCTGCGGCATGATGGTGAACGGTCGGCCTGCACTTGCGTGCCGTACGTTGACGGCGGACCTGCCGGAGACCATACAGCTTTACCCATTGCCGACCTTCAAGCTTGTTGGCGACCTTTCTGTCGACACTGGCACCTGGTTTCGTGAGATGGCGGAGAAGACCGAGGCCTGGATTCACGAACGTCTGCCGTTTGATCCTGACGCTGTGGAAGACCGCATGAGCGACGACGTCGCGGCCGCTATTTACGAAGGTGACCGCTGTATCGAATGTGGTTGTTGCGTCGCGTCCTGCGGCCTCGCCAATGTTGACGAGGACTTTCTTGCGGGCGCCGGGCTCAATCGGGTCGCTCGCTTCATGATGGATCCGAGGGACGGCCGCTCTGACGCGGACTGGTTTGACGTGGTCGCGGGAGAGCAGGGCGTATTTGCCTGTATTGGCATGATGGCCTGTGCCGATGTCTGTCCGAAGGAACTCCCGCTGCTCGATGTCTATGCGTACCTCAGGCGTCGTACGCTGGGCGCCCGATTCGTCGCCAAGGCGGACAAGGCCGGGTAACCTTCTCTCTGGTACCCTGTTGCGCAACACGGACTGCGCAGCGAGGCTTTACATGAGAAGCGGCGTCAAAATACGTTCTGTCCTCAAGTACGCCCTCCTGGTCGTGGTCCTGTCGATCGTCGTGTCGCTGTTGTGGCTGCGCTGGGAATCCAGCCAGCCCCGTGATGCATGGTGGACTGAACGGCAGGGCCGGATTGAGGCTATTGAGACCGACGTATCAACCACCGCATACGGGCAGCAGTCGGTGTCGGTTCGACTGACATCCGACTCGGGTCTGGCGGTTTTCTTTCGCGTCGTGCGCAGCACCGCGTCGCCGGGGCCACGGCCGGTTCTGGTCGTTCTGGGCGGTCACCGAACGGGAAGCGACGCTGTCGAGCTGTTCGGCAACGTAGGCCAGCATGCGGTTGTCGGCGTGGACTATCCGTACGATGGGCCGCAAAAGGTCAAAGGGGCGCTGCCGATTGTGAAGACCATTCCCAAGGCACGGCAGGCTTTCCTCGACACGGTACCTGCCGTGTCACTGGTTGTCGACTGGCTGGTCGAGCAGTCCTGGGTGGACCCGGACCGCATAATCCTGATCGGCGCCAGCCTTGGCGTCCCATTTGCCACCACGGCGGCCGGTCGCGACCCGCGTATTGCCGGCCTGATCCTGGTTCATGGCGCTGCCGACAATCGACTGTGGCTGCAAACGCAGGTTGAGCGCCGGGTAGATACCGAGATCCTGCATTACCCGCTGGCGACCGTGCTTCACTGGCTGGCCTATGGTCCGGTCCTGGATACCCGCGAACACATTGCCAGGGTCGCGCCGCGCCCCGTCCTGATTATCGGTGCCAGGGACGATGAGCGAACACCCGCGGGGCAAGCAGAGTTATTATTCGACGCAGCAGGAGAGCCGCGGCGCCTGCGCTTCACGGACGGTCAGCACATCCAGCCGAACCGACCCGAGATTATTGCCGAGTTGTTGCGCGTCGCAGACGAGGAACTGGATTTTCTGTCGCGGTAGACAATCCGCTAATCGCGTGCCAGTTTTTTGTGCGCAGCTGTTTGGCGCAATCCGCCTATCGCACATTCCTTCGTTGCGGATTTTTTCTTCGGCTTCTACGTATTCTTTAAACCCCGTTGATGCTGGTCTACTAAAAACAAGGGGAATTTCAGGTGCAATCAGGCGCTACCGAACAAAAGGTAGTTGTGCGCCACTAAAGCCAGTTCGACCTTTCAAGTGCGTTAAGACACAGGGGGGTTAACATGAAGCGGCACGTCTTGCACCCTCTTTGGGTTGCAGTCGGAGTAGTAGGACTCATTTTTCTCGCCAGGCTGGTACTGGTGCCCGATGACTTTGGCGTACACGGCGACAGCTTTACTTACAACTATTATCGCCTCGGCAATATCGACGAGTGGAAGAACTTCCCCGTCAAGTACCAGGGCAGCGATACGTGCGTGGAATGTCACAAGGACAATGTAAGAACGCATCGTCGCTCGCCTCACAAGCGGGTGCAGTGTGAAAACTGTCATGGGCCCGCCGCCAGTCACCCTGATGACATTGAATATCTTCCCCTTAACCGGGAACGAGCAATGTGTCTCAGGTGTCATGCGGACCTGGACTATCCCGAGTCAAGCGCCAGATCGAATCTGCCGGCAATCGTCGATCGCCACCATAAGCGCAGACGCGAATGCGTCACCTGTCACAACCCCCATGATCCCAGGGAGGATGTCGAATGAGCTGCTCCCGAAGAAACTTTCTCAAAGACGCAGCCGGTGCGGCCTTCGTATCGTCATTGCCGTTGAGCGCTTTCGTTATACTGACAACAGAAGAAGCCAAAGCCGCAGTAGCGGCAGCCACCGTGCGCTGGGGCTATCTTGTCGATACGAACAAGTGCACGGGCTGTGGCATGTGTGTCAAAGCGTGTAAGAACGAGAATGAGATTCCTTACGACGCGCCTGTAACGAGGACATGGGTGGAACGCTATGTCGTCACCAAGGACGGCACGACCCATATCGACTCGCCCGACGGGGGGCGCGATGGCTTCACCAGTGACAAGATTCGTGACGAGGAAGTCGACCCGGAAAACATCGCCAAGGCATTCTTCGTCCCAAAACTATGTAACCAGTGCGATAACCCTGCTTGTGTCCAGGTTTGTCCGGTAGGCGCAACCTACAAGACCGAAGATGGCGTTGTCCTGATCGACAGGGAATGGTGCATCGGTTGCGGTTACTGCATCATGGCCTGTCCTTACGGTGTTCGGTTCTTCCACCCGGATCACAAGGTCGCCGACAAGTGTAACTTCTGCTACCACCGCATCACCAAGGGCATGATGCCGGCTTGCGTGGAAAGCTGCGCGTTCGGCGCGCGCCGTCTGGCAAACCTTCGGGATCCCGATGACCCTGTTACGAAGATAATCACGACCGAGAGAGTGGCGGTTCTCAAAGACGAATACGGAACCAAGCCGCATGTGTTCTATCTCGGCCTCGACAACAACGTGAGGTGATCTGATGCCAGAAGATGCCATTGTTCACGGCGTTGAATGGACAGTAAAAGAGCTGTTCGTATACCCCAATGAGTTCATCTACTGGAGTATCCAGATCGTTATGTATCCGTATATGACGGGACTGGTCGCTGGTGCATTTGTGCTGTCGTCCCTGTACCACGTATTTGGACAGAAAGACCTCAAGGAAATCGCCCAGTTTTCACTCGTGTTCTCACTCGCATTGTTGCCGGTGGCAGCGTTGCCGCTGCTTCTGCACTTGCAGCAGCCCCTGCGGGCAATGGAACCACTAATGACGCCGCACTTTACTTCGGCTATTGCGGCCTTCGGCATCGTATTCACCGTCTATGGGCTGATCGTAGTCAGCGAGATTTGGTTCGTGTATCGCGAATACTTCGTTCACGAACTTACGGTGCTGCGCGACACCGGCGGATTCTGGAACGCGCTGCGGCGAGTCGTTTATAAGGTTCTGACGTTTGGCGCGAAGGATGTAAGCGATAGTGCGATTCGCGTCGATCACAAAGCTGCGAAAATCCTCGCGGCCGTGGGAATTCCGGTCGCGTGTTTTCTGCATGGTTACGCGGGTTTTATTTTTGGTTCGGTCAAGGCCAATGCGCTTTGGATGTCACCGCTAATGCCTGTGATCTTCATCATGTCTGCCGTTGTGTCGGGTATTGCCCTTTGCATGCTTACCTACATCGTGATCATGGAATTCCAGGCGTTCCGACAACGGCGCAAGGGCGGTACTGCGCAGGCAGGTGAAACCAAGGGTGCAGAAATCGATGTGATTTCCAAAGCCACTCGCTACTTGCTGGGTTTCCTCGTAGCGGCGATCAGCCTGGAACTGCTTGACCTCATTTTCCGCGGCTATACCGCCATGAAGTCTTGGGACATCCTACGCTCGGTCATGTATGGCAAGGATTTCATCAACATCTTCGTCCTGCAGTACACACTGGGTAATCTCGTGCCCTTCGTGCTTCTGCTGCTACCTGGCCGAACGATCAAGCGAATCGTAGTGGCGTTATTACTCGTCCTGTTTGGCGTCTTCATGATGCGCTGGAACGTGGTCATTGGTGGGCAGGCATTCTCCTTGTCCTTCTCGGGCTACATGCACTACCACATTCCGATAATTCCGCACAGTTTTGAGACGTATAAGGAGGGGGTGTTCGGTGCGCTGACCGTCATCGCCACGCCGTTCGTACTGTTCTGGTTGATCAACAAGTTCGTTCCTTCGCTGCGGAGGAATATCGGGAAAGCATAGTGACTGCTAGTATCGCTGAACTCGAGGCTCGGTTAACCAGTGTTGAAAAACGGCTGGCTGCACTCGACGGCAAAGCAATTGACGAACCGGTCCACGATCTTCAAGCTGCAGCGCCCGGTTTGGCAGAGGGCTATGCGGCCAATGCCTCGACGCACATTGGCCGGGTTCTACTTATTTTCGGAGGCGCATATCTTCTCCGCGCCGTAACCGAATTTCGATTCTTGCCGACCGCAGTGGGTTTGTTCATCGGTGCTCTGTATGCGGTCTTTTGGCTGTACATGGCATATAGAAAGGCCGGTCAGGAGGCGCAGCACACGAATGCCGCATTCTTCGGTGCGACCTCCGTTGTTCTGACGCTACCTCTGCTGCATGAGGCAGCCACAACCTTCGCGCTGCTGTCCGGCATCCAGGGTGTAACCGCTCTGGGTATATATTGCGCGTTCGCGATGCTGGTCGCGGTCTTACGCAAGCTGCAAACGCTGGCCTGGCTGGTTACGGCCGGCGGCATCGCAGCGGGTGTGGCGTCACTGGTCGCAACGCGAACCGCTGTTCCCGTCGCAGTTGTTCTCATCCTGCTGGGACTCAGCGCCCTCTGGGCCTTCTACTGGCGAGGCTGGATAGGCTTGCGTTGGCTCGGCGCCGTGGGCGCGAATCTTGGCGTGATAGCGCTTATCGCGCTAGCGGGCAGCGACCGCTGGCCGATCGACCCGCGGCTGCCTTTCATATTCGCCGTTGTTTTACTGACCACGTATCTTCTGAGTTTTACGTACCAGTCTCATGTTCGTGGCCAACTCGTGAGTGTCTTCGAGGTAGCGCAGGCACTGCTTGCGGGTGGCATTGTGATGGCGTCAGCGATACTGGCTATCCGGGGCGGGTACCTGGACAACATAACGGTTGGAATAATGGGGATTGTCCTAGGATGCGGCGGATATGCGCTCGCGATCGCCAGGCATACGCGCGACCTTCGCTACATAAATTTCTTCTATTACTCGACGTTCGGACTCGTCTTTCTCCTGACGGGGACAGGGTTGCTCATACCGCTATCGTGGGCGGCCGTCGCCTGGGCGTTGCTCGCAGTGCTAATGGCCTGGTTCAGCGGGCGTATGGGATGGGTCAGCTTGAGCCTGCAATGTACATTTCTCTTAATTGCGGCAGGCGCCGGTTCCGGGTTGCTTTCCACGGGTCTGGAAGCTTTGATCGGGGATCCTGCCAACGGCTGGGCCGTTCTGAAGCCAACTCATATTACCGTCGCAGCGGCGACCGTGTTGTGCCTGTTTATTCCAGTAGCGCAGCATTCCGACCGCTGGGGCACCCTTGCCGGATTGCCGCAGCTCATCGTTCTGGCGCTCGCGGTGTGGGGCGTCGGCGGTCTGATCGTTGCAGCGAGTGCGCAGTCACTTGCAGGAGCGGGGAGCGCGGATCCAGCCCTCGACGTTCTGGCAGCAATTCGAACGGCCGTACTGTCTGCTGCTTCAGTGACGCTTGCACTTTCAAGTCGCCACTGGCGATGGCCCGAGGCTCGTTGGCTGGTCTACCCGGTTCTGGTGCTGGTGGGTATTAAGCTGTTTATCGAAGACTTTCCAAACGGCCAGCCCGTGACGCTCTTTGTTGCGCTCGCGTTTGTTGGGACAGCATTGCTGGTCGTAGCTCGCCTCCTGAAGCGAGACGCTGGCTCGGCGCAGTAAATCCAGTGCCCGCAGGACATCGCGGCTGCTGATCCGCTCTGCCGTTTTAACGGCCCGTCCTGCCACTCCGGCGAAAGCTCCTATTCGCCCTGAGTGGGGTTCTCCGCAATGATATTTTCTGCCCATGCGCCAGCCGTTTCGCGGGTCCACAAGAGGTCTGACTGGGCACCGTAAACGTACAGAAACAGTACCTTGTCACCGACGTGCAGGGTAAGCATTGTCGCCGACAGGACCTCGCTGCCCATATCCTCACCGTTTACCGTTGCCGAGACGGTCATGTACATGGAGCTTGCGATGGCGTTGTCGGTATCGTGATGTATCGGCAAGGGTACGACGCCCCCCAACTCGACGGCGAGGTCGGCATCGAACTGCTCACTCAGAGACGCGTTTCCGGCGCTCGTGATTTCGGGTAGTTTTTCCTGCACCCTGGCCGTCAGTTCGAAGAGCTGATTCCGCATGATGTCCTGGAATTCGCCGAACTGGGCCTCGGAGACGGACATCCGGCTAATGTTCTTCTCCGTCTCGATATTCATATAGCGACCGACGTCGACAGCGTCCCCGCGTCGAATCGCTGCCGCCGTGGATTCGTGAATGAGCGTCAGGTAACGATTGTTGCTCGGAGCAACATACGCCCACATCGACTCGTAGTAAGGGGACATGTCCCGAGTGAGCTCAACGTACCCCTCCGGGACCGGGATACTAATCGTACGTTCACCGACGACGATATCGGCCGCGCCGGCATTGAGGCAGAAAATGCCAAGTAACAGAACAATCAGTATGCGCATAAAACTCACTAGCCCGCTGCGATCACTTCCAGTGCCCGCAGGACGTCGCGGCGACTGATCTGTCCGACCAGCCTGTTCTTGTCAGTGACAGGGAAGCGCCGGTAGCGCTTGTCGATGAATACTCCGGCGAGGTCGACAATACTCATCTCGGCATTTACCGTGGTCACGCCATCGGACATGTAATCGCGAACCGGGCCGCCGTACTCGCCATGATAACCGGCTTGCAGCGCAACTTTCATGCAGTCGAGTTCAGACAACATGCCGACAAGGTTGCCTTCGTCGTCAACAACAGGGGCACCCGCGATGCGATTCTTTACCAGCACGTGCACGGCATCGAGGACCGGCGTGTCGGGCTTGAACGTCACGAGCGTTCGCGCCATATAGTCTTTTACAAGACAGGACTTGATGTTCATGTTGCTTCTCCGTCCGCGCTCTTGCGCTTCTTGCGGCACTGGCCTTTGCCGCTGCATAGCTCACAGCCACCGCTATTCAGGCCGCCGCAGCTTCCGCTGATTGCCTTGCGACCGTTGATCACGCCAACGCTCATGCCCGTGATGACGAGCAGAATAATGACAAAGCTGAACAGCAGTGTTGTGATGATCGTATTCATTGTGCACTCAGTGTATCGAAATCGGGCGTCGCAATTTCTCGTATGCCGCTCGCGTCGCGTACCAGGAAGTAGGCGGCAATGCCGAGCTCCTGGGCAAGCTCAGGGCCGTCTTCAGGGCCGAGCACAAGCAGCGCGGTTGCCATCGCATCTGCGAAGGCTGCCGACGCGTCTACCACGGTAACAGCTGCAAGGCTGTGCGTCACCGGTCGGCCGGTCCGCGGGTCGATCGTGTGCGAATAGCGCCGTCCGTCGTGTTCAAAGTAGTTTCGGTAATCGCCGGAGGTGGCGACACTGGTATCGGTTACATGCAAGATCGCGTGCGGCACGCGCTCCGATGTTGAAGGCGCTTCGATGCCGATGGCCCACTTGCGACCCTTTCGGTTGTGGCCGCTAATGCGCAACTCACCGCCAATTTCCACCATGTAGTTTTCGACGCCGCAGGAATCGAGGAGCTCCGCGACCAGGTCCACCGCATGGCCCTTGGCCCAGCCCGAAAAATCCACGTACAGATCCGGCACGTCCTTGCGCACGAGCTGCTCCTTGCAGTCCACCTCCACCAGGTCGAAGCCAACCCGGTGTTGTGCTGCCACAATATCCTCGTCTGTTGGCGGTTTGCTGATCGTCCCGGCAGGGCCGAAACCCCACAGGTTGACGAGAGGCCCCACGGTCGGGTCGAAAGCGCCTTTGGTGATCCTGCTGATTTCAAGTGAGCGCTCGAGCAGGTCGCAGAACGGCGCGGATACCGATACCCAGTCTATCGACAAGGCCGCATTTAACGCACTGAGCTCAGAATCGTCCCGCCAGGTAGAGGCAAGCTTATCGAGGGAGCCCAGCACGTCGAGTATGTCCTGTCGCAGGACGTCGGCGTCCAGCTCCGCGGGAAAACCGACCACGGATACGACGAACGACGTACCAAGTGCGCTGCCCTGGAGATCCGTTTGCGGCGATGCGTGGTCGCATGCGCCCAGGGTCAGCAGTGCAAGATAGAGGGTGAACGAGCGCAGCACGATCAGCTTAGCCGCCGAAATCATCCAGCAGGATGTTTTCTTTCGGTACGCCCAGGCTGTCCAGCATCTTGATGACGGCCGTGTTCATCATGGGCGGGCCGCAGAGGTAGAACTCACAGTCCTCGGGCGCCGGGTGTTTCGAAAGGTACTCGTCAAACAAAACCTGGTGAATGAAGCCCGTGAGTCCTTCCCAGTTATCCTCGGGCAGTGGTTCTGACAACGCCAGGTGCCACTCGAAGTTGTCGTTCTTCTCGGCCAGCTCATCGAATTCCTCGGCGTAGAACATCTCCTTGAGACTGCGCGCGCCGTACCAGAAGGACATCTTGCGCTTGCTGTGCTTGCGCTTCAGCTGGTCGAAGATGTGTGCGCGCATCGGCGCCATGCCGGCGCCGCCGCCGATGAAGACCATTTCGTTGTCCGTGTCCTTGGCAAAAAACTCGCCGTAGGGTCCGGAAATCGTCGTGTGGTCGCCGGGTTTCAGGTTGAAAATGTACGACGACATGATGCCCGGTGGAACCGAAGCGTCTGCGCCCGGGGGCGGTGTCGCGATGCGGACGTTGAGCTTGATAACCGTTTTCTCTTCGGGGTAACTGGCCATCGAATAGGCCCGCATTTCCGGGTGCTTCACATGAGATTCGTACTGCCACAGGTTGTACTTGTCCCATTCGTCGCGGAAGCGCTCGTCGATATCGAAATCGCTGTACTTCAAGTCATGCGGCGGGCACTCGATCTGGATATAGCCGCCGGCCCTGAACTCGAGTTCCTCGCCTTCCGGCAGGGCGACAACGAGTTCCTTGATGAAGCTCGACACGTTCCTGTTGGAGACCACGGTACAGTCATAGCGCTTGACACCAAACACTTCTTCGGGGACCTGGACTCTCATGTCCTGTTTGACGGCAACCTGGCAGGCAAGTCGATAATGGTCCGCCGCATCGCGTTTGTTAATGACCGAGGTTTCGGTCGGCAGGATAGCGCCACCGCCCGAGAGAACCCGCACGCGGCATTGAGCGCAGGTACCACCGCCACCGCAGGCGGAGGGCACAAAGAGCTCATTGTCGGCGAGGCTCTGCATGAGCTTGCCCCCGACCGGGATCGCCAGTTCGAGTTCGTCGTTGACGATGACCTTGACATGGCCGGTTGCGACCAGCTTGGAGCGCGCCACCAGAATGACGAAGACGAGAATCAGGACGACGGCAGTAAAGAGGCCGACGCCGAGCAGTACTTCCTGAAGTACGGCAGAGTCGATGTTCACAGTTATATTCCCGAAAAGCCCATGAAGCTGAGCGACATGAGGCCAACGATGATGAATGCGATACCCAGTCCCTGGAGACCGTCCGGAACGTCGGAGTACTTGAGTTTCTCGCGAATGCCGGCCAGCGCAATCAGCGCGATCGCCCAGCCAGCGCCGCTGCCGACGCCGTAGACGACCGATTCAGGCAGGTTGTACTGGCGTTCGACCATGAACAACGTGCCGCCAAGGATGGCGCAGTTCACAGTAATGAGCGGCAGGAAGATGCCGAGGGCGTTATAGAGCTTCGGCACAAAGCGATCGAGCGTCATCTCGAGTATTTGCACGAGCGCAGCGATGACGCCGATGTAGCTGACCAGCCCGAGGAAGCTCAGGTCGACATCGGGCAATCCGGCCCACGCAAGCGCGCCATCGGCGAGCAGAAATCTGAAGATAAGGTGATTCACAGGAACCGTGATGACCTGGATGACGATCACCGCGAGGCCGAGTCCGATAGCCGTTTCAACGCGCTTGGAAACGGCGAGGAACGTGCACATACCCAGGAAGAAGGCGAGTGCGAGGTTCTCGACGAAAGCGGCCTGAACAAAGAGGCTTGCATAGGCTTCCATCAGAACACCTCCGTTCGGTGGACTTCATGGATCTGGTATTCCGGCTTCTCGACCTGCTGCTTGCGCCAGGTCCGAATGCCCCAGATGAGCAGACCGATGATGAAAAACGCGCTCGGCGGCAGCAGCATCAGGCCGTTAGCTTCATACCAACCGCCGCTCGACGCCAGCTCGAACACCGGGTAGCCGAGCAGCGTGCCCGCGCCAAACAGTTCGCGCAGGGTTGCAACGGCGATCAGGATGATGCTGTAACCGAGACCGTTGCCGAGACCGTCGATGAAGCTCATCACGACGCCGTTCTTCATGGCGAAGGCTTCGGCGCGGCCGAGCACGATGCAGTTGGTAATGATCAGGCCGACGAAGACCGACAGCTGTTTGCTGGTCTCGAAGGCATAAGCCTTCAGCAACTGGTCTACGAGGATCACGAGCGACGCGATGATCGTCATGTGGACGATGATGCGGATGTTGTTCGGGATACGGTGGCGAAGGGCGCTGATCGCGGCGCCGGCCAGTGCGGCGACGCTGGTGAGTGCGACGCACATGAGTAACGCCGGCAATAGCGAGGTCGTGACGGCGAGTGCCGAGCAGATGCCGAGCATTTGCAGCGTCACCGGGTTGTTATCGACGAGAGGGTCGATTAGTACTGTTCTTGCTTCACTCATCTGTTTTGCCCTCGCGGAAATTGGCCAGATAGGGGCCGAAGCCGTGCGACCCGGTCCAGTACTGCACCAGCCCGGTAATGCCGTTGCCGGTCAGCGTTGCGCCCGCCAGGCCATCGAGCATGTGTTCAGTGCCGGTAACACCCTCGGGGACCAGTCCCTTGATGACGCGGATCACTGGTTCGCCCTCGTCACCGTAGATTTTTTTGCCGTCCACCTGCGCGCGCCAGGATTCCTTGTCCATCTGGTCTCCGAGGCCGGGCGTTTCGCCGTGTGAATAGAAGCGCAGGCCCCTGATCGTATTGCCGTCCGGGGCAACCGCCAGGTAGCCAAGCATGGTTGACCAGAGACCCTTGCCATAAACGGGCAGGATGACCTGGTCGACGCGTCCATTGTCCGTAACGAGGTACACGTCGATATTTGCGGCTCGCTGCGCGATCCCTGCGATATCCAGTTCGTCAGGGATAGCGACGGTCGCCTCCATATCGGCGTCATCTGCGTAGGCGCCGGACCCGAGGTCCACGGTACGCGTATCGATGGAAGCGAACAGCGCGTCGACATCCGCGCCGGGCTCCATGAGTCCCGCGACGTCGAGAATGATCTGCTTGCGGAACAGGTCTTCGTTCTTTGCCTGCACCGGCTTCAGTACGATGGCGGCACTGGAGACGATGATCGAGCAGACGAGGCTGAGCCCAATCGCTACGATCAGCGTATTCGAGATGCTGTCGCGGTCGAAGTTTTTCTTGTCAGACATTGCGTTTCAGCCTCCGCTTGACGTTGGCTTGCACCACGAAATGATCGATCACCGGCGCGAACACGTTGGCAAACAGGATCGCGAGCATGATGCCTTCCGGAAATGCTGGGTTGACGACACGAATCAGCCAGGTCATGAACCCGATCAGGAAGCCGAAGACCCATTTGCCGGTGTTCGTCTGGGCGGCGCTGACAGGATCGGTTGCCATGAAGACCGCTCCGAAAGCGAAGCCACCCAGTACCATGTGCCACTCCCATGGCAGGGACATCATCGGGTTGCTGCTCTCGGGGTTGCTGAACAGCAGGGTCGGAACGATCAGGCCCAGGCAGACCGCTACGATAATCCGCCAGGATGCGATGCCCGTGTAGATGAGAATCACGGCACCGAGCAGGCAGGCTGCAGCCGATACCTCACCGATTGAACCCTGTATCTGGCCGAGGAAAGCCTGCATCCAGGTCAGACCGGAATCGAGCACGCCCTGGAAACCTTCGATGGCGCCGATGCCCAGTGCCGTTGCGCCACTGAAACCGTCAACCGGAGTCCACACGGCATCGCCGGAAATCTGCGCCGGGTACGCGAAATACAGGAAGGCGCGGGCGAGGAGCGCCGGGTTCAGGAAGTTCTTGCCGGTGCCACCGAACACTTCCTTGCCGATAATGACGCCGAAGCTGATGCCAACAGCAACCTGCCAGAGCGGTATCGTCGCCGGTACGATCAGCGCGAACAGCCAGCCCGTGACAAAAAAGCCCTCGTTAACCTCATGGTTTCGAATACCGGCAAACAAGACCTCCCAGCCGAGGCCTACGACCATCGTCACGATGTAAATCGGCAGGAAGTACAGTGCGCCCTGCAGCGTGCAGTCCCAGAGGCTGGCCGGATCGTAGCCGGCGCCGAGCAGCGCGATCGTCGCGCCGCGCCAGCCTTCAAGCCCCGCGATACCGAGACCCTGCATGGCCATGTTGGCCTGGTATCCCGTGTTCCACATGCCGACCAGCGCCGCGGGCGCTGCCGCAATCACGACGATGATCATGACGCGTTTCAGGTCAAGCGCGTCGCGTATGTGTGGGGAACCGCGGCTCAGATCGCCAGGTGAATACAGGAACGTATCGACAGCCTCCCAGAGCGCATGAAAGCGCTGGAAGCGTCCGCCCTGCGTGAACAGGGGTTCGAGCGTATCGAGAAACGAGCGTAGTCTTTTCATCAGCCGTTTACCTCGATCTCATGCAAAGTGTTTCGCAGGTGGGGTCCATATTCGTACTTGCCGTTGCATACAAAAGAGCACAGGGCGAGATCTTCCTCGTCCAGTTCCAGGCATCCGAGCGCGCGGGCACCGTCGGTGTCACGCACGAGAATGGCCTTGAGCAGGGGCGTCGGCAGGATGTCGAGCGGCATGACCTGCTCGAAACTGCCGATAGAGACCATCGCGCGGGGACTGCCGTTCTGTGACGTCGTCATTCTGAGTTTCTTGCCGAACAGCCGGCCCGCAAATGCCCGTGCTGCCGAAAACTTGCCGAACCCGGGTCGCAGGAAGCTCAGGAACTCGCGTTCATTGCCCTCCTGCAGGATCGTGATCTGGTCGTCGTAGCGACCGAGGTAGGCGCCCCAGCCCGCGGCGCGGTGTCCATTGAGAACCGAGCCGGATACGACGCGAACGTCGCCAGGCTCGAGTTCACCACGAATCAGGTCGCTGGTGTTCGCGCCAAGCCTGGTCTCGATCAGGCGGGGATTCTTGACCTTGGGTCCGCCAATTGACACAACAAGATCGACCGGCAGACGACCGCTCGTGAACAGCTTGCCGACGGCGATGACGTCCTGGTAGCCAATGTGCCAGACGATTTTCTGTTCGCTGACGGGCTCGAGGAAATGAATATGCGTGCCTGCCAGGCCGGCGGGATGCGGCCCGGAAAATTCGGCGTGCCGGAACGTCTGGCCGTCCGGTGCAGCAATGCCGGAGTTGACGGCCGTGCAGACGTAAACCGGGCCGTCCGTCAGTTTCGACAGCACCACCAGGCCATTGGCGAATGCCTCGGGATTGCGCTTGATCACCACGGCGGGATCGGCCGCGAGCGGGTTGGTATCGATGGCGGTCACGAACAGCGCGCGGGCCTGGGCGTCAGGTGCCGGAATCTTGCTGAAGGGGCGGGTGCGTAGCGCCGTCCAGAGACCCGACTCCAGGAGGTTTTTGCGCACGGCCTCGCCGTCGAGGTCGGTTAGTTGCTCGGCGGAGTACTTGGCGAACTCAACTTCTTCATTGCCATCGAGCTTAATGACGACGGATTGCAGCACCCGCCGTTCACCGCGATTCACGGCGGCGACCGTGCCGCTGCCCGGTGACGTGAAATAGACGCCGGGATTCGATTTGTCCGTGTAAATAGCCTGCCCGAGCTTAACCCGGTCGCCTTCACGCACCAGCATCCTGGGCTTCAGGTCATTAGTGTCGGGTCCGAGCAGCGCGACCGACGAGACTTCGCGGCCGGCGGAGACGCTCTGTTCGGGGGCTCCGGGCAAAGGAATATTGAGGCCTTTCTTGATTTTAATGTGCATAAGCTTGGTCGCTGATCAGAACCGTACGCGTCACTGGCCGGCTGAGTGCGGCCGGGCGGTTTTTGTTGTGAACCTTTTATACCGGAATAAGACTCTATATACATACGCGCTTTCCGAGGACTGCGTGGGGGGAGATTTCGCAGTTCGAGACGCTGTACAATAGCCCGCTTTGCCGGATTTGTGTCCTACAGGGCGGCACCAGAAAAATTTTCAATATTTGGATAAAAAAACTATGAAATTCAACAGGTTGATAGGCCTTGGCCTGGTCGCACTCATTCTTGGCGCTTGCGGCGCCTCAGACCAGGAAGACGTGGCCGACGACGCGCCTGCGCCCGCAGCTGACGAGATTAGCGTCAGCGACGCGGAGCTTGCGGGCAATCCGTTCATGGAAGAATGGGACACGCCCTACGGCGTGCCGCCTTTCTCTGACATCGAGAACGCGCACTACATGCCCGCAATCAAGAAGGGCATTCTGGAGCTACGTGCGGAGATCGATGCGATCGTGAATGACGCCGAAGCACCCACTTTCGAGAACACGATAGTGGCGCTGGAGCTTGCGGGCGAATTGCTGGGTGACGTGGCCAGCACGTTTGGCAATATCACGGGCACTGACACCGATGACGAGCTGCGCGCACTGGAGTCTGAAATCTACCCGATGCTGACGCGCGAATTCGACGCCATTACGCTGAATCCCGATCTCTGGGCGCGCGTCAAGGCTGTGTACGAGCAGCGCGACAGTCTCGATCTGGACGAACAGGATGCACGCTTGCTCGAGCTTCGGCACCGCTCCTTTGTCAGGGCCGGCGCCGCGTTTACGCCTGAAGTGAAAGACCAGATAGCCGAAATCAACGCCGAGATGTCGGCATTAACGACGAAATTCTCGCAGAATCTGCTGCTGGAAACGAAGGCGTTCACGCTGGAACTCAAGGAAGATGACGAGATTGCCGGCTTGAGCGATGACTTCAAGGCGGCTATCTGGGATGAAGAGAAGGATGCCTGGGTCGTCGGCCTCAACCGCTCGTCCTATGAGACCTTCATGGTGCAGTCCGAGAATCGCGAGCTGCGCGAGAAGCTGTTCAACGGCTACCGCCTGCGCGCCACTGCGGGTGAACGTGATAACGGTCCGCTGGCCATCAAGATCGCCCAGCTGCGGGCCAAGCGCGCCGAGCTGATGGGCTACGCCTCGCATGCGGATTACATCCTCGAGTACAACATGGCGAAGACACCGAAAGGTGCCGAGGACTTCCTGCTGCGCGTCTGGCGGCCGGGCCTTGAACGGGCCAAGGAAGAAAGGGCCGATATGCAGACCATGATCGGTGACGAATTCACGTTCGCCGCGCATGACTGGTGGCACTACGCCGAGAGAGTACGCAAGGCGCGCTTCGATCTCGACGAAAACGAGACCAAGCCGTATTTTGATCTCGAGAACGTCCGTACGGGTGCCTTCGAGATGGCGAATCGCCTGTTCGGCATCACGTTCGAAGAGGTCGATGTCGCGGGCTGGAATCCGGTCGTCGTTTCGTTCGACGTCAAGGACGAGAACGGCGAGCACCTCGGTCTGTTCATGACCGACATGTATGCCCGTGATTCCAAGCGCGGCGGTGCATGGATGAACTCCTACCGCAGTGCATCCAATATCAACGGCGACTACATTCGCCCGCTGATCACCAATAACCTGAATCTGCCGACGCCACCTGAAGGTGATCCGACGCTGATGCGGTTCTCGGATGTCGAAACATTGTTCCACGAATTCGGCCATGGCCTGCACGGACTCATGACCAAGATCGATTACCCGACGTTCTCGGGTGTGGACGGTCCGCGAGACTACACGGAATTCCCGGCACAGATTCTCGAGCACTGGACCTCGCAGCCCGAGATGCTGGAGCTCTACGCGCGCCACTACGAAACAGGCGAGGTGATTCCGCCTGACCTGGTCGAGCGTATGTTGGCGGCCGGCAATCACAACCAGGGCTTCGCAACGACCGAGTATGTCGCTGCATCGCTGCTCGACCTGCGCTGGCACATGCTGAGTTCGGAAGAGGCTGCGCAGATTACGGATGCGCGCGCGTTCGAGAAAGAAGTGCTCGAAGGCTACGGGCTGATCCCTGAAATCGAGCCGCGCTACCGCAGCAACTACTTCGCGCACATCTTCTCGAGTTCAACGGGTTACTCGTCCGGCTACTACGCGTACCTGTGGTCCGAGATTCTCGATGCCGATGGTTTCGATGCGTTCAAGCAGGCCGAGAACATCTTCGACCCGGCGACGGCAGCGCGCCTGAAGAAATGGGTGTACGAGGCGGGCGGTTTACGACCGGCGGATGAGTTGTACCGTAACTTCCGCGGTTCCGACCCGAGCATCGAGCCCTTGCTCGAAGGTCGCGGCTTCGCAGTTGAAGAGGCGGGCGGGAACTAGACGCTCCACCTGGCAAGACCCAAGAACGCCGGCGCAAGCCGGCGTTTTTATTTGTTCAGGCGAGCAGTCGCGTGATGCCCCACCAGAGGCCGGTCAGGCCGATGAGCAGGGAGGCGGGCCGTGCAATCCGGCTGCGGTAACGTAGCTGGCCGTCAGGGTCCTGCAGAAGTTTTCTTGCGGCCATGCCGAGGACGGCAGCGGTCAGGATGACGGACAGCTGGCCGATCTCGACGCCGACATTGAAGCCGATAAGCGCGCTCCAGAACTGGCCGGGCGGCAATCCCAGTTCGCCGAAGAAGCCGGCAAATCCCAATCCGTGAATCAGCCCGAAACCGAAGACCACGAGCGGTCGCCATTTGGTCATGTCCTTGAAAACGAGATTCTCTATCGCGACGAATGCGATCGTGAAGGCGATCAGCGGCTCGACCACGGCTGACGACGGCGTTATGACGCCGCTGGCAGCAAGGGCCAACGTTGCGGTGTGCGCCACGGTGAATGCGGAAATTTGCCAGATCAGCGCCTTGAGACGAACGGACGCGAGAAAGATCGCCAGAACGAACAGGATGTGGTCTGCACCGTCGGGCAGGATGTGACCGATGCCGATCGTGATGTACAGGCCGGCGGTCGACATGAAGCTGCGCTCGTTGCCCAACTCATCCAGGATGGGTGCCAGCTCGGTCTGCCTCAGCTCACCTTCGGAACTGTTCATCTCCGCGAGGGCTGCACACAGTGCCGGGTCCATGCCGTCCTGGCCGGGCACACAGAGTTCGTCCTCGGGGTGACCGAAAACCAGTCCGGCTGCAAGCAGCAGCAGCATCGTGATGGCGAGTTTGAAGCGCATGCCGGGATTCTGACAGCTGTGTGGAATTAAGTTCGAGAGGACGACTCAATCGTCAGCACCACTTTGCCGAGCACGCGACGTTCTGTTATCACTCGAAAGGCGTCGGCGAAATCCTCAAGCGCAAACGATTGGCTGAAGCGCGGCTGCAGGCGACCATCCTGCACCAAAGCGTCGAGTTCCTGCATGTTTTGCAGCATCTCCTTGCTGTGCCTGGCAGCCCAGGTTCCCCACCAGACGCCGACGATGCTGGCCTCTTTGAGCAACGCGAGGTTGAGCGGAAACTTCGGAATCTCACCGCTCGCAAAACCGACCACCAGGTAGCGGCCATGCCATCCGGTCGCGCGCAGCGCCTGCTCCGCGAGCTCACCGCCGACGGGGTCATAGACGACGTCAACGCCGTGGCCCCTTGTCAGTTCCTTGACGCTGTCCTTTAACGAGGCGTCGGAATAATTGATCGTCATGTCGGCACCCGCCTCCTTCGCAAAGGCGAGCTTGGCGTCGCTGCTCGCCGCGGCAATGACCGACGCGCCCATCGCCTTGGCGATCTCGACCGCCGTGTAGCCGACGCCGCCCGCGGCGCCGAGGACGAGCACCGTTTCACCAGGCTGCAGGGCAGCACCCTGCTTGAGACCGTGGTAGCTCGTGCCGTAGGCAACGGAATAGCCCGCACCCTGTTCGAAACTCAGCGCATCGGGCAGTGGAATCGCGAAGTCTTCGGCGACGACGGACTGTTCGGCGAATGCGCCGCCGCGCAGCGCCCCGATGATCTTGTCGCCGGCCTTGAAACGCGTGACGTTCCTGCCCACCGCCGTGACGATGCCGGCTGCTTCGTTGCCGGGGATAAACGGGGGCGGGGTCTTGACCTGGTACTGGCCGGCAATCATCAGGACATCGGCGAAATTCAGTCCGGCGGCCTTTACGTCGAACACGACCTCATCGTCACCGGGCACCGGTTCGTCCCACTCACCAAGGCTCATTGTTTCCGGTGCTCCGTATTCCCTGCAGATCAGTGCGCGCATGCATTGCCTCCTGTGTTGCCGACAGTCTACATTGGCCGACGCATTGCCGCCCGGGCTGTATTAGAATCCCGGCTCCATCACGTTCTCAGCGCTGAGGTCAGCATGTATCGCAAGCTCGTTCCCGTCATCATCACTCTCCTGTCGCTTTCTGCCTGTTCGAAGGATGTGGAGGAGGTCGATAACTACGATCCTGCCCGCGACTATTTCACGTTTGCCAACACGGAGCAGTTCGTGACGGACCATCTTGCCCTCGATCTGAACGTTGATTTCGAGTCGCAGGAGTTGCGCGGCTTCGCGATGTTGTCGATGCGGCGGCTCGATCCGGAAGCCACCGAAATCGTGCTGGATACGCGCGACCTTACGATCGAAAGCGTGGTGGTTTTGCAGGACGGAAACACAGCGCCCGCCGAGTATCGATTCGGTGACACGCACACAACGCTGGGCACGCCGCTGTATATCATCGTGCCCGACGGCACCGGCGAGCGTTTCGACCTGATGATCGAGTACAACACCAGCCCCCGGTCGACCGCCCTGCAATGGTTGCCGCCCGAGTTGACCGCCGGCGGCAGGCACCCGCTGATGTTCTCGCAATCCCAGGCCGTGCATGCACGCAGCTGGGCGCCGCTGCAGGACACGCCGGCGATTCGGATTACGTATGAAGCCACGGTACGTACGCCGGAGTCGCTGCTCGCGGTCATGAGTGCGAACAACGACCCGCTGACACCGCGTACCGGGGAATACCATTTCGAGATGCCGCAGCCGATTCCCTCGTACCTGCTGGCGATCGCAGTCGGCAACATTTACTTCGCCCCGCTGGGCGAGGACACGGGTGTGTACACGGAGCCCGAATTACTCGACGCATCGGTCTACGAATTCGCCGACACACAGGCCATGCTCGAGCAGGCCGAAGCCATGTACGGGCCGTACGACTGGGGCCGCTACGATCTTCTCGTGCTGCCACCGAGTTTTCCCTATGGTGGCATGGAAAACCCGCGCCTGTCGTTTATCACGCCGAGCCTGCTTGCCGGCGATCGCAGCCTGGTCTCCGTTATCGCGCACGAACTCGCTCACTCGTGGTCGGGCAACCTCGTGACGAATGCGACGTGGCGCGATGGCTGGCTCAACGAAGGTATGACCAGTTACATCGAATCGCGGCTTATGGAAGTTATTTACGACGTTAAACGCGTCGATGAAGAACGCGTGCTGATGTACCGCGAGCTGTTACTCGATCTCGAGTCGGTCCCCGCGCCGATGCAGGCGCTGGCGCCTCGTCTCGACGACACGACGTCGGAAGATTTCCAGGGAACGATTCATTACAGCAAGGGGCAGCTGTTTCTCGAGTATCTCGAGCATGCGTTCGGTCGCGAAGCCTTTGACGCGTTTCTTGCGTCGTATTTCAAGGAATTCGCATTCGGTACGATCACGACCGAGCGTTTCCTCGACTACCTGGACGAGAATTTGCTAAGCCAGGAGGGCTCTCCGGTAAGCCGCGAACAGGCCGAGCAGTGGACGTACCAGCCGGGATTGCCGGAGGGCGTCTCCATTCCACAGTCCGAGAACCTCGATGCGGCCGAGGCGATGGCAAGCGCCTGGGCCGACGGCGACATCGGTCTTGATGAAATCCCTTTCACAGACTACAGCCCGCACGCGAAGATTCACTTCATCAATAGCCTGCCCACAGAGCTTTCGTTCGAAAAGTTGGCAGAGCTCGATGCGGGGCTGGGCTTGAGTGAAACTCGCAACGCGGAAATCGGGCGTACCTGGTTCATCCAGGTGGCGTCCCGCCGTTACACGGACGCCTACGAACAGATGGAAGTGCACCTGAATCGCTTCGGGCGCGGGCGCCTGATCGCCCCGGTGTACGATGCCCTCGCGTCAAACGGCCAGGATCTCGAACTCGCAGTCGAGATGTTTATGCAAGCCCGAGATGCCTACCACCCCATCACGGCCGGCTGGATTGAAGCCAGCCTCGCCAGGGCAGGCGACTAGCCTGGCACTAAGTCTATGAATACAGGGTAAATACCTATCGCGGCCCGGCGTGGGGCGGGCGTAAAGTATGGTAATGAACGACGCTCAGATCCTACTGGTGACAGCGGCATCGATTGCGTTCCTGCATACGATCCTGGGTCCGGATCACTACCTCGTCTTCACGGCGATGGGCAAGGCTCGTTCCTGGAGCCTGAGCAAAACCCTGCGAATCACCCTGA
Source organism: uncultured Woeseiaceae bacterium (assembly GCA_945787845.1). Taxonomy (GTDB): domain Bacteria; phylum Pseudomonadota; class Gammaproteobacteria; order Steroidobacterales; family Woeseiaceae; genus UBA1847. The sequence continues at coordinate 112,456 of CALZJH010000003.1, forward strand.
TATGCGGTCTTGGGCACGTCCTGGGTTCGGTCATCATTGGCGTTGTCGGCATCATGCTGGGCACACAGCTTGCTTCGCTGGTTGAATTCGAAAGCGTTAGAGGCAACCTTGCTGGCTGGGCCTTGCTGGCTTTCGGTCTCATGTATTTCGCCTGGGGTCTAAAGCAGGCGGGGCGTTCGCGGCGGCATTCTCACCTGCATGTTCACGATCAGGTCGTGCACGATCACGAGCATGATCATCACACCGATCATTCGCATGTACATGATGAGAAAGCGGGTAATTCGATCACGCCCTGGGCGATGTTCATCGTTTTCGTGCTGGGTCCCTGCGAGGCGTTGATTCCCCTCTTCATGTACCCGGCTGCCCAGCAGAGCACTGGCCTGGTCGTATCGGTGGCCGTCGTCTTTGGCCTCGTGACCTTACTGACTATGCTGGCCTGCGTCACTGTGACGACCATTGGCCTCGAAAAACTCAAGCTTCCGGCATCGGGCCGCTATGCGCACGCGGTTGCCGGCGCATCGGTCGCCGTGTGCGGTGCGGCGATCAGTTTCATCGGACTCTAAACAACCCCGGTCTGCATCGTTTGGCGAAACGCGATGCGGCGCGGTACATTAGCGCGCAGGTATTACGCGTCAACGGTGGGGCCTGCATTTCTGGCACCCCCTGAACTCAACGGGAGTGCTTTAATGTCGAATTTGGCAACGAGCTTCGCCTTGCTAATCCTGCTGCAGGCCCAGGCGGCAAGCGAACCGGTCGATGCTGTGGCCGAGGTTAGCGACTCGGGGCAGGCAACCGTGCCGGCCAAGGTGGTTTCCAGGAAACCGCCGCGGTATCCGGGCTACGAATTGCGGGCCGGCCGCCAGGCTTGGGTGCACGTGGCGTACTGTATCGACGAGACCGGGAAGCCGCAGAACATATCGGTACTGGATTCTGTCGGTACCCAGCGTTTTGAGCGGGCCGCACTGGATTCCGTAGAGACCTGGCAATTTGAACCGGCGCTGGTCGACGGCGTGCCAACCTGGCAGTCGCGCAATGAGGCCTACATCATGTTTGCACTCAAAGATGGCAACGACGGTGCCAGGCCCAGCTTCGTCCGGAAATTCAAGAAGATCAGTAGGTTAATCACTGATGAGAATTACGACGAAGCGGAAGCGTTATTCGATGAACTGCATGGCAGTGACGAGCTATCGCTTTACGAATTGAGCAAGCTCTGGGCACAACGTGTTCGTATTGAAGCGGCGCGAGGCGACTTCATACGACTACGCATGGCCCTGCAACGGGCTACCGCATCTGACGGCGAGTGGATTGACGAGCGCAGTTATGTCCAGCTAATGACGCTGCTCGTCAAGGTTGAGGTCGCGATGGGACGCTACGCGGAGAGTCTGTACAGCTTTCGTAAACTCGTAAAAGCCGCAGGAGAGGAGCACGAGGCGGTGCAGGGGCTGAGTCCCGCTATGGACGAGGTTCGCGCGTTGGCGGACAGCGACCAGGCCTTCTCGATCTCCGCGGAAATTCGCAGCAGCGGTGACTGTCTGCTCTGCAATGACAGCTGGCACTTCAGGCCTATTCGGCGCCGTATCAGTCTGGCCAATGTCGATGGGCGACTGGACTCGATCGACATGCGTTGTGACCACAAACGCTTCACGTCGGATGTCTCCGACCAGGTAGAGTGGCAGATCCCGAAATCGTGGGGTACGTGCCGAATCCACATTTACGGTGAGCCGGGTACTCGCTTTGACGTCCTGGAGTTGCCGGCCGGTTAGTCGATGGAACGTCATCAAATTTCGCGCTCGTTACATGGAGGAGTTCGGCTGATAATGGGCAGGATGCAACTTGCAATAGCAATATGGGGCATTGTCGTTTGTGCTATCGCCAATGCCCAGGAACTGCCGCCGCTGGAAGCCTATGGGCGGCTGCCTGAGTACGACATGTATGAATTATCGCCCAGCGGGAAGCTCGGTGCGACCAGGCTGACAGCAGACGGGCGCGACCTCGTGGTGGTTTTCGACGTTGATACGGCGGCGTTCGTTTCCGGCGCCGATGCGGCAGAAGTCAACCCCCGCAGCTTGCGCTTCATCGACGACAATCAGCTGGTACTGGTGGCGGGCCGGACAATCAAGAGCTTTGCGGTTCGTGACTCGTTCGACTATAGCAGCGCCTATGCGTTGAACATCTCCAATAAGGATGTGTGCGTCTTGCTGCGCAAGGCGGAAGAACTGTATCCGTACCAATCAGGCCTGGGCCGTATCATCGGTAGCGATCCGGAATCGTCCACAGTGTACATGCCTGCATTCGCCGGTAGCGCGGCGCCAGCGTTGTCGGTCTTTAAAGCCGATCTTGAAACTTCGAGAGGGAGGGTCCTGTTCAAGGGTAACTCGCGCACGATTGACTGGTTTCTCGATGGGCAAGGTAAGCGGCTGGTACGCGAAGATTTCGACGATAGGAAAAACGTCCACAAGATATTCGTATACCCCAGGGACAGTGGAAAGCCGCGCCTTATTTACGAAGAGCAAACGGACATCCCACGATTCGGCGCCGTTGGCGTGACGGAGGCCCGCGACGCGCTGGTGCTGCTAAGTCGTGCAGGTGGCACCGGAAGCGTGTCTTACTACCTGATGAGCCTCGAAAACGGCGAGATATCAGGCCCTCTATTTACGGAATCCGAGCGTGACATCGAGCGCGTCATCACGGATATCGATCGTGTGGTTTACGGCGTGGAATTTGCCGGCTTCAAACCTACGTACGCCTTTTTTGACGAAGAGCTCGAAGAGCGCGTCAAAACGGTCCAGTCTCGTCTCGAGGGTGTGTCCGCGTCTCTGACAAGCTGGAACCATGATTTCAGCAAGCTCGTGTTCGAGGTTGCCGGTGGCTGGAGTTCCGGCGCATACCTCATGTTCGATGACGTGTATGGATCGCCAAAGGTACTGGGGCAAATGCGGCGGGACATTGGGCCAGAGCATGTAGCGACCGTCGAAATCATCGACTATACGGCCCGCGACGGATTAAGCATTCCGGCCTTGCTGACCGCGCGGCCGGACATTCGGGAAGCAGGGAAATCGCCGTTGATCGTCATGCCACACGGTGGTCCCGAAGCGCACGATCGATTCGGCTTTGACTGGATGGCGCAGTATTTCGCGAGTCGCGGGTACTTGGTTCTGCAACCGCAGTTTCGTGGTTCCGACGGATTTGGCAATACTCACCTGCTCGCAGGACGAGGTGAATGGGGCGGCAAGATGCAATCGGATCTGGACGATGGCGTCGAATTCCTGGTTGAAGAAGGAATCGCAGATCCGGAAAGGGTGTGCATGTTGGGCGCCAGCTACGGGGGGTACGCTGCATTGGCCGCTGGTGCATTTTCGCCCGACAAATACCGTTGCATTGTTGCTATTGCTCCCGTAACGGACGTGCGGCGAATGCTGAGCCAGGAAAGACGTGAGCGCGGCCGGGATAACTGGGTGCTCGACTACTGGGAAGACCTGTATGGAGCCGAGGCATCGGAAAAAGAAGAGCTCAACTCACTATCCCCGGTGTTCCGCGCGGATGCTTTCAAAGCGCCTGTCTTGCTCATTCACGGCAGAAAGGACACGGTCGTTCGTATCAACCAGAGCAAGTTGATGAACAAGGCCTTGCGCAAGGCAGGCAAGGACGTCACGTTCATTGAGCTGAAAGGTGAGGATCACTGGCTCACGCAGGAAGAGACCCGGATCGAGATGCTGCGAGCGACAGCGACGTTTATCGAGCAGCATCTTTAAGTATAATCCCCGCAATCGTTTTCGCCGGGACCGCAATGCAGGCTTCTCTTTTTGATCAGGGCGTGACGCTCATGCTGGTTGGCATGGGTACGGTTTTCGTCTTTCTGACCCTGCTTGTGGTGGCCATGACAGTGATGGCCGGCATTATCCGGCGCTTTACGCCGCCCGTTACCGAGGGTGTCAGCGACGAAGAAATCGTCGCGATCACTGCCGCGATTGCGCAGCATCGACACAAAAACTCTTAGTTTCAAGTAGTACTAATTATGAATAACAAGAAACCCCTGGGGATCACCGAGCTGGCCCTGCGTGATTCCCACCAGAGCCTGCTTGCCACGCGCATGCGCATCGACGATATGCTGCCCATTGCCGCGAAACTCGACAAAGTCGGATTCTGGTCGATCGAGTCCTGGGGCGGCGCCACGTTCGACGCCTGTATTCGCTTCCTCGGCGAGGATCCGTGGGAGCGTATCCGGCGTCTGAAGGCGGCAATGCCGAACACGCCGCAGCAAATGTTGTTCCGCGGCCAGAACATCCTGGGCTACCGGCACTATGCCGACGATCTCGTGCGCAAGTTCGTGGAGCGTTGCGCCGTCAATGGCGTCGACGTATTTCGTATCTTCGACGCGCTGAACGACCTGCGTAATCTCGAAACGGCGATCAAGGCAACGGTCGAAGTGGGCAAGCATGCCCAGGGTACGATTTCCTACACGGTAAGCCCGGTGCACACGATCGACCTGTGGGTCGATATGGGCAAGCGCATCCAGGACATGGGCGCGCACTCAATATGCATCAAGGACATGGCCGGATTACTGCGTCCCTATGAATCGTTCGAGCTCGTCAGCCGCCTCAAAGAAGCCGTGGAAATCCCCATCCAGATGCACTGTCACGCAACGACGGGCCTGTCGACAGCGACCCTCGTCAAGGCGGTCGAAGCCGGTATCGACACTATCGATACGGCCGTTTCGTCGATGAGCATGACGTACGGCCATTCGCCGACAGAGTCGCTGGTCGCGATCCTGGAAGGCACTGATCGCGATACGGGACTCGATATCATCCTGATTGAAGAGATCGCCGCCTATTTCCGCGAAGTACGCAAGAAATACGCGAAGTTCGAAGGCGCACTGCGCGGTGTCGATTCGCGCATTCTCGTGGCGCAGGTTCCGGGCGGCATGCTCACGAATCTCGAGAATCAGCTCAAGGAACAGGACGCCGGCGAGAAGCTTGACGACGTGCTTGAAGAAATCCCGCAGGTGCGGCGCGACCTCGGCATGTTGCCGCTCGTGACGCCGACCTCGCAAATCGTCGGTACACAGGCTGTTATCAACGTACTGTCGGGTTCGCGTTACACGACCATTACGAAAGAGACCGCGGGAATATTGAAGGGCGAGTATGGTGAGACGCCCGCGCCGGTCAACGAGGGGCTTCAGCAACGCGTGCTCGACGGCGGGGAGCCTGTCACCTGCCGACCCGCCGATCTGCTTGAGCCCGAGCTCGAGAAGCTCACGAAGGAGCTCAATCACGTCGCGATTGAGAAGAAGATTCACCTGGCGGACGACGTTGTCGATGACGTGCTGACCTACGCGCTGTTCCCGCAGATCGGCACTCGGTTCCTGCAGAACCGGGATAACCCGGCTGCGTTCGAACCGGCGCCGTGGGATGAGCCCGAGCCGCCGGCGGTGGCCGCGGCCCCGTCCGGCGGTGGCGCCGGAGTGTACTCGGTCCGCGTCAACGGCAAGGCTTATACGGTCGAGGTCGCAGAAAGCGGTCAGCTGGGCGCCATCGCGCCTGCCGCCGCGTCAGCCGCTGCGGCACCGTCCGACGACGGGGAACCCGTCAACGCTTCTCTGGCCGGCAATATCTTCAAAGTGCACGTGTCACCTGGTGTCGCGGTCAATGAAGGCGACCCGCTGGTAATCGTCGAAGCCATGAAGATGGAGACTGTCGTTCCCGCGCCGAGGTCCGGCACGGTGACCGAAGTCTTCGTCGCCGAAGGCGACAAGGTCTCAGTCGGCGACGCCCTCGTTGCGATCGGCTGAGACCGTCTGACGCATGGATCTCATTGAACAAATCTGGACCGGCTCGGGCATCTACCAGATCACGGGTGGCCAACTTGCCATGCTGGGTATCTGCCTTGCACTGCTGTATCTCGGTATCGTCAAGAAGTTCGAGCCGCTGCTGCTCGTGACGATCGGCTTCGGCGGCCTGCTCAGCAATATCCCCGGTGCCGGCATTGCCGAGTCGGGTGGCTTGCTCTTCATGGCTTACGAAGTCGGAATCAAGTCGGGTGCGTTTCCGCTGATCATCTTCATGGGGGTGGGCGCACTGACTGACTTCGGGCCCTTGCTGGCGAACCCGCGGACCCTGTTTCTCGGGGCCGCGGCCCAGTTCGGCATTTTTGCGACGCTGCTGGGTGCACTCGGTCTCACCGAACTCGGCCTGATGGATTTCTCGCTGCGCGAGGCGGCAGCCATCGGCATTATCGGCGGCGCGGACGGCCCAACGGCAATTTATGTTGCAGGACAGCTGGCGCCCAACCTGCTCGGCGCGATCGCGGTAGCGGCTTACTCATACATGGCACTGGTCCCGCTGATCCAGCCGCCGATCATGAAGGCACTGACGACCAAGGCCGAGCGCGAGATCAAGATGGTGCAGCTGCGCGAGGTGTCGACGGCCGAGCGCATCATGTTCCCGCTCATGATCCTGCTGCTGGTCGGGCTGTTACTGCCGACGGCAGCACCGCTGCTCGGCATGCTGGCCTTTGGCAACCTGATGCGTGAGTGTGGCGTTGTCGATCGTCTTTCGCACACGACACAGAACGCGTTGATCAACATCGTCACGATATTCCTCGGCCTCGCCGTCGGCTCGAAGCTCAGCGCCGACCAGTTCCTTGCCGTCAGCACGCTCGGCATTCTCGTGCTGGGCATGGTCGCATTCGCGATCGGCACGGCGAGTGGTCTGCTTATGGGCAAGCTCATGAACAGGATGTCGAAGCAGCCGATTAACCCGTTGATCGGGGCGGCGGGCGTGTCGGCCGTGCCGATGGCCGCGCGCGTGGCCAACAAGGTGGGCCTTGAAGCCAATCCGCACAACATCCTGCTCATGCATGCGATGGGTCCAAACGTTGCCGGCGTCATCGGTTCGGCCGTGGCGGCAGGTATCATGATCATGTTCGCGTCGTAGCGATGGTATTCCTATGAGTTCTCTGTCAATAGTCATCCCCGCCAAGAATGAAGCCGGCGCTATCGGCACTGCCGTGGCGGGTGCAAAGGAAGCCTGCCCGGAGGCCGAGATCATCGTTGTCGATGACGGTTCCGAGGACGATACGGCGGCGGTGGCGAAAGAGGCCGGCGCAATCGTCGTCCGGCACCCCGAGAGCCTCGGTAACGGCGCGGCGGTGAAGGCCGGTGCGCGTGCCGCGACCGGCGACATCATTGCGTTCATGGACGGCGACGGCCAGCACAATGCGGCCGAGTTTGCGTCTTTGCTCGAGAAACTCGACGACGGTTACGACATGGTGATCGGTGCGCGCGACTCAGGGTCACATGCCAATGTCGGCCGTCTGTATGCAAACGGTATCTACAACGTGGTTGCGTCGTGGTTGACGGGCCGCCGTATCCCCGACCTGACCTCCGGATTTCGAGTGGTTCGTGGCGCGCTGTTCAAGCAGTTCCTCTACCTCTTGCCGAATGGCTTCTCGTACCCGACGACGATCACGATGGCCTTCCTGCGTGCCGGTTATCCGATTACGTTCGAGACGATCCCGGTCGATAAGCGCGTTGGCAAAAGTCACATACGTCCAATTCGGGACGGCCTGCGTTTCATGGTCATCATCTTCAAGATCGCGACCTTGTATTCGCCGCTGAAGATATTCCTGCCGATCAGTGCCGGTTTCTTTGCGACCGGGCTGGGCTGGTACGCCTACACGTTCTCGACGATGGGTCGTTTCACGAACATGAGCATGTTGCTGCTCAGTGCTGCCGTAATCGTATTCCTCATCGGCCTGATCTCCGAACAGATAACGGCGTTGACCTACAGCAAGTCCTGATATGCGGCACGTTATTGTGGTGGTTGGCAGTGACGAACAGCGCCGGCAGGCAGTGCCGCAGGTTCGCCTGCTGGATGACGAGTCCATTCGTCAGTCGACCTGGTACGCGAGCCGTAACCAGGATGACCCGGGCGTGCTGCTCGACGACCATCGTAGTTTCGTGATGCGGTTGGCGCTCCTGCCGCTACTGGCCTATCGCTTCTACCTGTTGGTCCACAACACCCGTTTATGGGGTGGTAAGCGACCGCTGGTCCTGGTGCGTGGACGCAGTCTTGGCAGCCGCATCGCGGCGTACGCGGGATCGTGGGGCGGCGGCGACATTGTCAAGGCGGACGGGTCCGACGAGCCGGCCCTGGGGCCGACTCGCTACGTCCTGAAGCCGGACGGCAAGCTCGAGCTGCTCGACGCCTAGCGGTTGAAGTGATCCTCCAGCACCTGTGCCACGCAGCTGGTCAGGCGTTTCCCGGTTTCGATGTGCAGGAATTCGTTGGGGCCATGCGCGTTCGACTTCGGACCGAGGAGTCCGGTAATCAGGAACTGTGCGTCCGGGAAGCGCTCGCCGAGCATGCCCATGAACGGAATTGTCCCGCCGGTTCCCATGTACATCGACGGTTTATCGAAAAACGCATTCGATGCTTTTTGCATCGACGCTTCCAGCCAGGGAGCGATTTCGGGCGCATTCCAGCCGGCCATGCTCGAGTCGGCATCGAACTCGACTTTTACGAGCGGCGGTGTGTCGGCTTCGAGCACTTCCTTGACCGCGACCGCGGCGTCGTCGGCGTCGACGGTGGGCGGCAAGCGGAAAGACAGCTTGAGCACCGTGTACGGCAACAGCACGTTGCCCGCGTTCACGAGTTCGGGCATGCCCTCCTGTCCCGTGACAGCCAGCGTGGGACGCCAGGTGTTGTTGAGCAGCAGTTCCGTGTGTGACTCGGCCGGCTGCGGGTCGTCGACGGCCCAGGGGAATTTCTCGTAAACGAGTTCCTGCAGTGTCTCGGCCGCAAGCTTTGCCTGTTCCAGTCGCTGCTCCGGAATATCGGCATGCAGAGCCTCGGTCTTGATCTGGCCGCTGTCCTCGTCCTCGATCCGGCTGAGCAGTTGCCTCGCCGTCCGGAAACTCGACGGCACCACACCGCTGGCCGTGCCGGAATGAACGCCCTCGGTCAGCGAATCAACCCGCAGGGTACCCGTGAGGTTGCCGCGCAGCGAGGTCGTGCACCACAGCTGGTCGTAGTTACCGCACTCGGCGTCGAGGCAGACCACGAGATCGGGCGAACCGATGCGATCTTCAAGCAGGTCGATGTAGTAGGGCAGATCGAAGCTGCCGCTTTCCTCGCAGCCCTCGACGATGACGACGCAGTGCGCATGCGGAATTCCTTGTTCCTGCAGCGCGCGGATGGCAGTGAGTGAGCCGAATGTCGCATACCCGTCATCGGCACCACCGCGTCCATACAGCTTGCCGTCCCTGATGACCGGCGTCCACGGGTCCAGGTCGTCCTCCCAGCCGCTGAACTCGGGCTGTTTGTCGTAGTGACCGTACAGCAGCACGACCTCATCCGACTGTCCCGGGATGTCGATGAACAGCAACGGAGTCCGGCCTTCGATGCGCACGACCTCGATCGTCATGTCCTTGATCGGCTGGGTCTTGCACCAGGCCTCGAGCATGGCGACTGCTGTTTCCATGTGGCCGTGCTTTTCCCAATCCGGATCGAAATGCGGCGACTTGTTGGGGACTTTGATGTACTCGGAAATTTCGGGAATGATCTCGTCATCCCACATCTTGTTGACAAATTCGGCGGTCTGTTTGTTGTCCATGTTGTTGTCTTATTTCCCGGTCAGTGAACGGATAAACGTCTGCGTCATGCGCTCGGTCGTAATGAAGAACCAGCTGTAGTCGTCGTGGTAGACGGCCAGTGGATTTGCGGCCAATATTTCCTCGGCGCTCATGCCTTTGTCTATGAGTGCTTTCACTCGCGCCTCGCTGTCCCTGAGCATGGCGAGGTCCTGCTCGAGTCCGGCTTTGGTGCCCACGTCGCCATGGCCGGTGAGAATCCTGGTGTTCTCGTCAGACATGTCGATGATTTGCTGCATGCCGGCCATGTAGCCGGCGACGGAACCGCCGCTGTCCAGGTCGATGAACGGGAAGAGCCCACGAAAGCTGAGATCGCCGGCCGCGATGACGTTGGCGTTGACGAAGTGAATGATCGCATCGCCATCGGTGTGTGCATTCGGTACGTGAATCGCCACGGCCTGCTCGCCGTTGACGTGAAACGTCATCTTGTCCGAGAACGTGATGACGGGCAGCGCGCCGGGCCCGGTATTGAGCTGCTCGTTGTCGCGCATGCGCGTGCGCAGCTGGTCATGCGACACGACGATAGCGCCTTTTTCCGAGACATAGACGTTGCCGCCGACATGATCGCCGTGCGCGTGCGTGTTGATGACGAAGTCGATTGGCCGGCCTGCGATTTCCTCGGCCCTTGCCACTAGCGCAGGCGCCGTGGGCTCCATGACGTCGTCGATCATGACGATGTACTCGTCGCCAACCAGCAGCCCGACGCCACCGCCTACAAAATCGGCAGGTTCGTTGAGGGCAAAGCCTTCGTTGGTATTCCCCAGCTGGTAAATGCCGGGGGCGACTTCAACGGCCGCGAACGGGTTCGGGGCGTCCTCGGCCGACGCCAGCGGCGCGGCGACGAAAAACAACAGCAGGGCAGATCTCATCACGGTCTCCGGATAGACGGGACAGCGATTGTAGCCCAAATCTCGCTATTGGCGACCCGGGAACGAAAACTGCGCCTTCTCGCGCACGCCGCCGGACGGCCAGCGCTGTGTAATCGTCTTGCGACGCGTATAAAAGCGCACGCTGTCGGGGCCGTAGGCATACAGATCGCCAAACAGCGACCGTTTCCAGCCGCCAAAGCTGTGGTAGGCCACAGGGACGGGCAGGGGTACGTTGATGCCGACCATGCCGACCCTGATGTTGTGGGCGAAATAACGAGCAGCCTCGCCGTCGCGTGTGAAAATACAGGTGCCGTTGCCATACTCGTGATCGTCGATGATCTGCATGGCCTGTTCCTCGGACTCGGCGCGCACGACGCACAATACCGGGCCGAAAATCTCCTCCTGGTGGATGCGCATGTCCGCTGTGACGTTGTCGAACAGGCAGGGTCCAAGAAAGAACCCGTCTTCGTGGCCGCTGACCTCGAGACCACGTCCGTCGGCGACGAGATCGGCGCCTTCCTCGACGCCGAGGTCGACATAGCCCTTCACCTTGTCATAGTGCTCTCCGGTGATGAGCGGGCCCATATGATTCGATACATCAGTGCCGGGGCCGACCTTGAGATCGGCAATCTCGGCCTTGAGCTTGGCGACGACCGTGTCAGCCGTCTCGTCACCCACGCAGATGGCCACGGAGATGGCCATGCAGCGTTCGCCGCAGGAGCCGAAGGCAGCGCCCATCAAAGCGCTGACGGCATTGTCTACGTCGGCATCGGGCATCACGACGGCGTGATTCTTGGCGCCGCCCAGGGCCTGGACGCGTTTGCCGTTGGCTGTGCCGGTCGAGTAGATGTACTCCGCGATCGGTGTCGAGCCGACAAAACTGACGGCCTGAACGCGCTCGTCATTGAGCAGTGTGTCAACGGCCTCCTTGTCGCCATTGACGAGGTTGAAGACGCCCTTGGGCAGGCCCGCCTCCGCCAGCAGGCGCGCAACGATCATCGGCGCCGTCGGATCCTTCTCCGAAGGCTTCAGCACGAAGGTATTACCGCAGGCGATAGCCATCGGGTACATCCACATGGGCACCATGGCCGGGAAGTTAAACGGCGTGATGCCGGCAACAACACCGAGCGGCTGGAAGTCCGACCAGCTGTCGATGCCTGGCCCGACGTTGCGCGAATACTCACCTTTGAGCAGCTCGGGAATGCCGCAGGCATAGTCAACGACCTCGACACCGCGCCCGAATTCACCCATCGCATCGTCGAAGACCTTGCCATGTTCGTCGGTGATAGCCGCCGCGATTTCGTCCGCGTTGTCTTCGAGCAGCTGCTTGAAGCGGAACATGATGCGGGCGCGTTTCGCCGGCGGCGTATCGCGCCAGGCCGGGAAGGCGGCCTCGGCCGCGGCAATGGCGTCTTCAACGGTGGCTTTCGAGGCCATGGCGACGTGTTTCGTCAGCTCGCCCGTCGCCGGGTTATAGACCGGGGATGGCCGATTGTCGTCGTTCACGTCGGCGTTGCTGATGAAGTGTCCGAGTATCTTGCTCATGCCAGTGTATCCATTACGCGTCGAACCGCCTCAAACGACTGCGTCATCTCGTCGGGGTCCGAATTAAGGAAAGGTGAGAACTGTAGCGTATCCATGCCGGCACGTATGACGATGTTCTCATCCCAGAAGCATTTCTTGTGGGCTTCAGCACCGCGCGCGCCCGGTGTGCCGTCCCGAGGCGCCATCTCGATGGCACCCATGAGGCCGTAGTTGCGTACATCGATGACGTGCTTGTGATCGTCGAAAGAGTGCAACAACTCCTCGAAATGCGATTCGAGGGCCCTGGATTGCTCGAACGTGCCTTCGTCGTCGTAGACGTCCAGTGTCGCCAGTCCGGCGGCCGCCGCGACCGGATGCCCGGAGTAGGTGTAACCGTGGAACAGCTCGATCATGTGCTCGGGACCCTGCATGAAGGCCTCGTAGATTGAGTCCCGCACCAGCACGGCACCCATCGGCACGACGCCGTTGGTCAGGCCCTTGGCGGTCGTGATGATGTCGGGTGTGACGCCAAAGCGCTGCGCGCCGAAGGCGTGTCCCAGCCGGCCGAATGCGGCGATGACTTCGTCAAAGATCAGCAGGATGCCGTGTTCGTCGCAGATTTCGCGCAGGCGCTGGAGATATCCCGGCGGCGGCGGAATGACACCGGCCGACCCGGCAACGGGCTCGACGATGACCGCGGCGATATTGCTGCCGTCGTGCAGCAGGCAAAGTCGGGCGAGGTCTTCCGCCAACTCGATACCGTGCTCTGGCAGGCCGCGGGAGAATGCATTGCGTTTTGTGTCGAGCGTATGGCGCAGGTGATCGACACCCGGTATCAGTACTGCGCTGAAGACCTTGCGGTTGGGCACGATGCCGCCGACCGACATGCCGCCGAAGTTCACACCGTGATAACCCTTCTCGCGGCCGATCAGCCGCGTGCGATTGCCTTCGCCGCGCGCGCGGTGATAGCCGATGGCAATCTTCAATGCGGTGTCGACCGACTCGGAGCCGGAGTTCGTAAAGAAGCAGTGGTTGATGCCCTCCGGGGCCATCGACGTGACGCGCTCGGCGAGTTTCAGCGCCTTGTCATTCGTTACCTGGAACGACATGCAGTAGTCGAGCGACGCGACCTGCTTTTGCACGGCTGCGACGATCGTCGGGTGGCAGTGGCCGAGCCCCGACGTCCACAGCCCGGAAAACGTGTCGTAGAGGCGCGTACCGTCGTCGGTCGTGTACCAGTGTCCACTGGCGCCCGAGATGACACGTGGCTGCTTGTTGAAGTCGCGGTTCGCGGTAAAGGGCATCCAATAGGGGGTGTTGACTGCGGCGTTCATGCAATGCGCCTCCGGGTTGAGAATTCGGCAAGAACCGCAGTGTACGCCTGCTACCGAATGTTAAACAATCCGTTAGTTGGGGATATTTAAGCTATTGATTTATATAGACAGGGACGCCAAAATGTTTAGTAAGCTAAACACTTATCGGGAAGCGAACACATGGACCAGGAAATCGGCGCCCGCCTCAGGAGGATCCGCGAGCAGCTGGCACTGTCGCAGCGCCAGCTGGCACGCCAGTCGGGGGTTGCGAACGCCACGATCTCGCAGGTCGAGTCGGGCAAGATCAACCCGACGGTAAGCATGCTCAAGAAAATCCTTGACGGCATTCCCATGGGTCTGGGTGAGTTCTTTTCGGACGATCGGCAGCCACAAGAACGCAAGTTCTTTCGTGCCGATGAACTGATCGAAATCGCCGAAGGCGGCGTGTCTTATCGGCAGGTCGGCGCGCACCTCGCCAGCAAGTCGATCCAGCTGCTCAAGGAGTGTTACCAACCGGGCGCCGGCACAGGCCGTCACGAACTAAGCCACGAGGGCGAGGAATGCGGCATCGTCCTCAGCGGTCGCCTGGAAGTAACAGTAGGCGACGAAGTTGCGGTGCTTGGTCAGGGGGATGCCTATTACTTCAAGAGCAGCCTGCCGCACCAGTTTCGCAATGTTGGTAATGATCCCTGTGAACTGATTACTGCCTGCTCACCACCGAGTTTCTAGGCTGGGATTCGGCGAATGTCGGCTTTGCTCGAAAGTGGTCGTTCGGGTGGCTGTCCTGGAGCATTCTTTGAAGGGCTGCAATCGGCCAAAAGCGGTCATTCGAATCTTGGAGAAACTTACTTACTGGCTTGCCTCTAGAATGATAAGACGCTCGGCCTTACAATCAGTACCTGACCCCTTGGTGTTGACATGGTAAGTAATGCCGGTCAGACGAACACGAATCCTAGGTTTTAGGTTGTTCTTGACTTCGTCAGGGAAATTTATCACCCGTGCTCTACTTGTACAGATTCTAGTCCAGTCGTCGCGACTATCGGCCCTTACTCGCGGTTCACCTTTTATGATGGTCATGAAAAGCCCTTCGACATCGGGCATTGACGCCCTTGTCATGACCGCCTGCGAGTTTCGTAGAGACCTCTCTTCTCTGGTTTCGCGCACTCCGGTTCTGCCAGAGACGTCTGCAACAGGTGCCTCGGGCTTCTGCATACCCGGTAGATATGCTTGAGCGCTGGAGTGGGCTTCACTGCACCGCTGAAGAACTTCGTCTGTCAGTAATTCCGGGTGTTGCGCCACCATGGCGCCGAGTTTCTCGCATGCAGTTAGGCAGCTGCTGGCGTAGCGACGATTGAGATCCCCCGCCGCTACCCAGCTCCTGCATTCCTGACCTTTGTTCAGAAGCTCTTCAACGGCAGTCTCTGCATGAACATCGTGAATCAGGAACAAGCCGAGACTGCCAATAGCGCAGGCTGCTATACCAGTTGCCAGAAACTGCCTCGTCAAACTACTCATATAATTCCCCTGTCCTGTGTTCACACGTTTGTTGTTTGATTTATCGGATAGCCCGCTTTGCGTTTGCCGCTAACGCGACCGTCCGCTTTGGGTCATTACCAGCCGCTGAGTATACACCCAGGCAGGCGGCTGCTCGCGGTCAGGAGCAGCTAGTCAGAACACCTAACACCTGTCTCTCCGGATTGCGAAAGACGCGGCCTTTGCAGCTTCTGCTCGACTCTGGTCAGGCGTTCGATCTTTCTCGAAAGCGATTAGCCTCTCCAGCATCTCACAATCGCCATGGCACAAATTCAGAAGCTCCGATTCTGCTTTCCTGCGCCGAAACCGGTTTCGTACAAGCGAGTACGTAACCGCGAATAATAGAACGGTGAGAGCTAAGGCAGGAAGAGTCCACCCGTGCGGAATCTGGATTTCGCCTAACATGAACGTTTGCGCACGCGGGCAACAAATTCTTCACGCTGTTTGCCAGAGAGGCTTCCGATCTTGTCGATAAGCTTATGCGTCCGCACAGGCAACTCATAGTAGTGCCACGAGTGTGCATTGCATAAAGCATGCACCGGTCCAAGTGTTAGGCCGGTCTTGTGGTCGTGATGCAAGTGGACGGGGTTCTTCAAAAATCCTTCTTTCGATCCGGGCAGGTTGTCCCATTCGATCTGGTCGGCTGATTGACAAACAAACTCGTGCGGTTTGTCGTCCAGTTGCCCATCACAGTACAAACATCGGCCTCCGAAATACGCAACGTATTCGTCACGCAACTTGCGTCGCTGATCGGTATTCAAGTCGCGGTATCGTTGCGGAAAGGGGCTACCGTACTCGTGATGTATCTCTATTGGGTTCCCATACATATCCACCATTTCTTGCTTGGGCGGCGGCGGATAAATCGCTTTCATCCAACGCCTTATTGTCCCCGCAGTAACACCAAATTCGCACCCTACGCTTACCATAGTTCGATGTTCGTTGACGACGAGATCGACTGCTTGACGATGGCGGGCGGTAATTTTCTTCATTCTTGTTTCCAGCACCCGCTAAATACCCGGAAAGCGGTCGCCTGATCAACTCGCACTGCCCCGAAACAGTCGTTACTTTGGCAGTCCGGAAAGGGTCAGTAGCGGACAAACATCATAACCTAAAGACAGCTACGTGAGTGGCTGCTCTCCGGTGCTTGCCGGACGTGGATTTTCAGGTGATTTCAGGAAGTTACGGGCGTCGCTAGTGAAAGTAAGTCGGCTGCCCCGGCTCTGAGACCACTCTTTCCGCCACGCTCAACAATCCTCCACGTGGAGGATTGTTGAGCACGTCGGAAAAGTCCTGCTCGTGGTAACCGCTGTGTGGAACTGCGATACCGTCGGGTCGAACGAAGGTCCAGTTATCCATGAAATCCTTCTCGATCCGGAAACCGCCTTCGTGCACGAGGGTGTGATGTTTCGTGCACAGCAGCATCAAGTTATCCAAGCTGGTCTCACCACCGTTCGACCAGTGCTCCACATGATGGCTGTGCAGGTAGCGACGATTACGACAGCCCGGGAAGGTGCAGCCGTTGTTGTCTCTTGCACGTAGTGCTCTTTGAATGGCCGCCGGCACGATGCGGGTCTTGCGGCCGATGTTCAAGGGCTCGCCCTGGTCGTCTTCGATGATGACCACGGCCTGGCCATCGCAACACAGCCGCTTCACCGACTCGATCGGCAGGGCAGAGCGGCCTTCACCACCGGCCAGGGCGCTTTGGTCGACATGCACGGTCACGAGGTAGTTGTCACTCGCTGATACTTCGCCGCCCGCCAGGTAACCACTCACCACATTCACAAATGCATCGGCCTGCCTGATCGACCATGACGTATCGGCAAGATCCGGCACCTGCAGCACCTCATCATCCCGTGCTTTGTCCAGTGCCTTTTCCACGAGCTCCCCTGTATCCATCGGCAGCTCCACCGTTATCGTCATCATGTGACGATTATGATCACGGCGTACACGCAGTGATCGATTCGCGTACGCACGAGCCGCCGAGTCGATCGAATCCACCGACCCGCACCGCAATTCCCGGCAACGTTCCGCGACATGCGCGGCTGTATGCCGCAGTGCAAACGCGACCAACTCGGCCTCGTTGTTCGCAGTAGCGACGCGCGTCAACGAACGCACTTTCGAGTACGACAACTCCCCCGTCGAAAACGCCGCTGAAATCGCCGGCAATGTCTTCAACGCATGCGCCACCCGAACTTTCTCGAGCGCCGTGGTCATCGAGAGATCGCAGCGCCAGGCCAGCCACTCGGCACAGTTGTGCAGGCCCCACTTGAGAAAACCGCCCCGTTCGTCGAACTCGCGAATGAGCAGCAGCAGCTCGTAAGTCGCCGCGTTGATACGGGTGCAGAGAGAGAGAATATCGCGGTCGAGTTCCTCAATCGGAACCAGGTCGGAAACAGCCTTCATGACGGATCCTTGTCGTAAATGGATACTGTTATTATATACAGTAAATGAACCAAAAACCATTATAAAACAACAATCTATGGGTTTCCCAGCGATAGGTCCCCGGCAATGCTCATCGCCCAGAATTCGGTCTCCCGGGCTGGTCTCTTCCGGCCTGGAATACGTGCTATCAGGTATGGCAATTCGGCGTCGACTGATGGCAAAGTTACGGCCCTGAGAATTCTCCTGGACTAAATCAAATGAAGCCGTTTGGCACCGAATTTTGCGATCACATCGCGATCGCAACGTATGCGGATGGCGCCTGGTCTGCGCCGTCGATCGAGCCACTTGCGCCGTTGCCGATGCATCCGGCATCCCATGTGTTCCATTACGCAAGTACGTGTTTCGAGGGCTTTAAAGCGTATCGCTGGGCCGACGGCAAAGGCCGGATATTCCGCCTGCCGGACCACGTCGCTCGTATGCAGCGCAGCGCAGCATCACTACGACTGCCGATACCCGACGCAGACCTGTTGGCGGGCATGGTTGTCGACGTCGTGCACAAGAATATCGACGACATCCCGGAGCCTCCCGCGTCACTCTACCTTCGCCCGACGCTGATCGGCACGGTCCAGAATATCGGCGCGGCCGCCGCGCCGTCGCCGGAAGCAACCCTCTTTGTGCTGTGCTCGCCCGTTGGCGATTATTTCGCGGGCGGCGCTGCTGCGCTGAAACTACTTGTTGAGGACCAGAAAGCGCGAACGACGGAACAGCTGGGCAGCACCAAGACGGGAGGCAACTACGCTGCCGCTCTCGGCCCGACGCTGGACGCCAAAGAGAAATACGGCGTCGACCAGGTGCTGTTCTGCCCGAATGGCGACGTCCAGGAAACCGGCGCCGCGAACTTCCTGCTGATCAGCGACGATGAGATCATTACGAAGTCGCTCGACACGACCTTCCTCCACGGCATGACGCGCGACTCGATTCTGAAGCTCGGTGCGGAACTCGGCTACACCATCTCCGAGCGGCCGTTTACGGTCGACGAGCTGCTCGAGAAAGTGAAAACCTACGAGGCCTGCCTGTCAGGAACGGCGGCCACGCTGTCGCCGGTCGGCGCACTGGTGTATCACGGCAAGGAAATCCCGGTCCGTGACGGACAGCCGGGGCCGAATCGCAAGAAGCTGCAAACGGCCCTGCAGAACATCCAGTACGGACTCGAGCCGGACACGCACGGCTGGTTGACTGAGGTCAGCTAGATCGCCTTCGAGAACCGGTTGTCGTTCTCTTCGAGATCGATGTAGCGGTCGAAGGTCATCGAAATATTGCGTAGCAACAGCCGCCCCTGCGGTGTAATCGTGATGCCCGCGTCCGTCAGTTCGATCAGGCCATCGTCTTCGAGCACACCGAGTTTCTCGATCTCGCTCTCGAAGTACTCCCGGAAGTCGATATTGTGCCGCGCGCTGAAGTCGTCGTACGACAGGCTGTCGTAACACATCAGGTCCTGGATCACGGCCGCGCGCAGCAGGTCGTCGTCGTCGACGAGCAGCCCCTTCTTGATGGGCAGTTCGCCGCGCTCGATGATTTCTTCGTATTCAATCGTCGACACCGCGTTCTGGGCAAACATGTTGCCGATACCGCCGATACCGCTCACGCCGAGGGCGATCAGGTCGCACTGCCGGTGCGTCGAGTAGCCCTGGAAGTTGCGTTGCAGCGTCCCGTTCTCACGGGCGAGAACGAGTTCGTCATCGGGCAGCGCGAAGTGATCCATGCCGATGTAGATGTAGCCGGCGTTGCAGAGTTTGTCGATCGTGTGGTGCAGCAGGTCGAGCTTTGTTTCCGGTGAAGGAATCTCGTCCGCGTTGATCATGCGCTGGCCCTTGAAGCGCTCGGGCAGGTGCGCGTAGTTGTAAACCGCGAGCCGGTCCGGCTTCATCGCGATAACGACGTCGAGCGTCGTGTCGAAAGTCTCTACCGTTTGCAGCGGCAAGCCGTAGATCAGGTCGAACGAGATCGATCCGAAGCCGGCTTCGCGCGCGCTGTCGACGAGCGCCTGGACCTCTTCGGGGGACTGCGCGCGATTCACGGCCTTCTGCACGGGCTCGTGGAAGTCCTGGATGCCGAGGCTCAGGCGATTGAAACCGAGCGCGCGCAACTCGCGGATGCGTTCGGCGTCTACCGTGCGCGGGTCGACCTCGATCGAAAACTCATGTTCTTCGCTTTCGTCGAACGTGAACGACTTGCGCAGGTGATCCATCAGCGCAGCGAGCTGCTCCTTGTCGAGGTAGGTCGGCGTGCCGCCACCGAAGTGCAGCTGTTCGACCTTGCGCTTCCTGTCGAACAGTTCTGACTGCATTTCGATTTCCCGGTACAGCATATCCATGTAACGGGAGACGCGCTGTTCGTTGCGCGTGACGATCTTGTTGCAGCCACAGTAGTAGCAAAGTGAGTGACAGAAGGGGATATGAACGTACAGAGACAGCGGCACGTCGCTGTCGTTGCTTTCCCTGGCCTTGGCCCTGTAATCGACTTCAGTCAGTTCGTTGTTGAACTGCAGCGCCGTTGGGTAGGACGTGTAGCGCGGTCCGCGACCGCCGTAACGGACGATGAGGTCCTGGTCAAAACAAACCTGCATCAAACTCTCCTTAAAGCATGTA
This sequence comes from uncultured Woeseiaceae bacterium, assembly GCA_945787845.1. Taxonomy (GTDB): domain Bacteria; phylum Pseudomonadota; class Gammaproteobacteria; order Steroidobacterales; family Woeseiaceae; genus UBA1847. The sequence goes on from CALZJH010000003.1 coordinate 132,374, forward strand.
CGAGGTACAGGGCCACGCCAAATAACAACATGGCGATGGCCTGGTGCGCTGCGCCCAGAACCACGGGCACCGCCAGCAGCAGCGTCGCGATACCGAGGGCAACTTGCAGTACCGCCGTGTGCAGCAGCGCGTTGACCGCGGGGCGTGCGCGGGCGGGCAGGTTCGCCTTGCGCGCCCGGAACCAGTAGACAACGACGAGTACGAACGTCGTTATCGCCAGCAGGCGATGGTCAAACTGCACCGTCACAATATTATCGAAAATATTACGCCACAGTGGCTCGAGCGCGAACAGTCCCGGCGGGAACCAGTAGTCGCCCATCATCGGAAACGTGTTGTAGATCTTGCCGGCCTTGAGCCCGGCGACGAAGCCGCCCGAGGTGATGGTGATGGTCAGCAGGATAAACAGTCCCAGCGTTTTGCCATACCAGGGGTGCCTCGCCGCGTTCTCGTCCCGCGGGAACAGGCGTGACAGGGCAACCCAGAACATGAGCGCAAACACCAGGAACGCGAGCAGCAGGTGGGCCGTCAGGCGGTATTGACTGACGTGCGGCAGATCAACCTGGCCGCTGGCGACCATGATCTTGCCGACAAAGGCCTGCGCACCACCGAGCAGCGGCATGAGCAGGAACTTCGGCCACTCGGGCACGGGAATGTACTTCTTTACCGCGAAGTAGATGAAGGGAATGGCAAACGCGATGCCCATCAGTCGCCCGAGCAGGCGGTGCAGGTATTCGAGCCAGAAAATGCCCTTGAAGTCATCGACATCGAAATGCGGATTGATGTTCTTGAATTCAGGCGTCTGCTGGTAGATCTCGAATGTCTCCTGCCATTCATCGGCGGACAGGGGCGGCAACGCACCCATGATCGGCCGCCACTCGACCATGGACAGTCCGGAGCCGGTGAGCCGCGTCACGCCGCCGAGGACCACCATGGCAAAGACGATTGCACACATCACCAGGAGCCAGATCGCTACGCTGCGGTTTTGGGCCTGAGTTGGACGGACGCTAGTCATTCGAGCTCCGGACTAGGCGCACGTGCTTGGGCGATTTCTTCCAGTCCACGCGGTCATAACCAAACTGGAAATTCCATGCCCATGCGGCGTCCCATTGGAAACGGTAGGCCGTTCCCGACCAGTACTCAGCCGATTGGGCATGCGGGAAGAATTCGGTATCGATCGTCGGCGGGTTGCCGGCACCCAGCGGGTCATTGATCGACCCAAGCTCATCCTTGGTCGGCAAACGCCAGTCAGCATGACCGCAGTAACCGGCCTCATTCACCGCGAGGACGTAATTCCAGGTATCGCAGCTGCCGCCGCCACAGTCGCCCGCGTCGGCTGTGCCGCGGAAGTCCAGTTCGCCGGCAGGTTCGTGGGGGTCGTACCAGGAATAGGTGTTGCGAAAGTCGTGCAGTCCGGCAGCAGGAGTCTTGCCGGCCCAGAGCAGTCCGGTCTCGGTGTCGAGAACACAGCGATCTCCCTGGGCGGACACAACGTTGAATTTGCTCTGCTCGGATTCTGCGTCGTCGCCGCCATTCTGGCCGCAGGCCGCCAGCGACAATACAGAGAGCACCGAAATGAGCGCTATTTTCGGCTGATTTTTCATGGGCGGGCAGCTTAACTGATTTTTGGCGCTCGAGATGCACCGAATATCCTAGAGGGCCCTAGGTACTTTCCCCAGTACGGGGTCCAGAGCCCGGCATCACAGCGAGTCATACGGCATAATCGCCCGCATGGGCATCAATCGCTGTTTCAACGTCATGGACTTCCGGCGCATCGCGAAACGCAAGTTGCCGGCTCCGGTGTTTCACTACATCGACGGCGGTGCCGACGACGAGTGGTCGTTACGCCGCAATACCGAGGCGTACAACGATTACGAGCTGCAGCCGGCCCAGTTATCCGACGTTAGCAACGTCGACATACAGACGACCTTGTTCGGCAGGCGCATCGACTGGCCCGTGATGATCGCGCCGACCGGGGCATCCAGGCTGTTCCACGCTGAAGGCGAGCCCGCGGTCGCGCGCGCTGCTGCAGAATTCGGCATGCCCTACAGCCTGTCGACTGTCGGGACGACGACGATCGAGGACGTCGCAGCCATCGGCGAACACCCGAAGATCTTCCAGATCTACGTCTTCAAGGATCGCGAGATGACGCGCGCATTCATCGAGCGCTGCAAGGCAAGCCAATACACGGCCTTGTGTCTGACGGTCGATACCCCGGTGGCGGGGAATCGTGAGCGCGACTACGTCTACGGCATGATGGCAACGGCCAAACCGGCGCTCGCCAGCGTGCCCAGCATGCTGCGTCACCCGGGCTGGCTGTACCGTGCCGTCGTTCGCAAGGACATGGAGCTCGTCAATATCACCCAGGGCCAGGATAGCCAGAAATTCACCGACACCAGTGTCATGGACTTCATCGACAACCAGTTCGACCGGTCTTTGACGTGGAAGGACGTGGAGTGGCTGGCGTCCGAATGGGGCGGGCCGCTGGTTATCAAGGGCGTGCAGACCGTGGCCGACTGCCGCAAGGCCGCCGATTCCGGGGCGACGGCGGTGATGCTGTCGAATCACGGCGGCCGCCAGCTCGAAGGGTCGTCGGCGCCCGTGGACTGTGTATCCGCTGTCGCGGATGCACTGCGTGATCGGCTCGAAATTATTTGCGACGGGGGCGTGCGCCGCGGCACGCATATTGTGAAGGCACTCGCGTTGGGCGCAAATGCCTGCAGTATTGGCCGTGCCTACCTGTATCCGCTGGCCGCCGGAGGGCAGGCTGGCGTCGAGCGCGGTCTCGGATTGTTGCAGGCCGAAGTGAAGCGGACGATGGCGCTGATTGGCTGCGATGCCATCGAAAAACTTGACGGACGCTACGTAAAGAAACGGTCTTGACAGGGGCCGGGCTGCGCAATTGGCGACAATTTCGACCTTAGAATCGGCCTTCTAACAAAATGCGTCTGCGTCGAAATTTCTGCGCAAACCCCTTGATTCACAGGATGATTGGCGCGCTCCTGGCCGCAATTCGCGGATTTGCCGTTTTCCAGAGAGGAAATAGCCTTGAATTTGTTAGTAATATCTTTGCAGCCGATTTCCTGGGAAGTCGGCATGAGGAATCGTCGTTAGCGCGGCATTGTTTGTGTAAGAGGTAGTTATGTCAGGCGAAAGAGTTGAAGGAACCGTCAAGTGGTTCAATGATGACAAGGGATTTGGTTTCATCGAGCGAGAAGGCGGTCAGGATGTATTCGTACACCACACTGCGATCCAGATGGAAGGATTCAAGACCCTGAAAGAAGGTCAGAAGGTCACGATGGAAGTGACCCAGGGACAGAAAGGTCCGCAGGCCGAAAACGTCGTTGCTGAATAATCTGTAGCTGATCAGTTCCGGCGGCGCAACAACAAATACAAGAAACCGTCAGTAGGCTGCAAGTTCGGCACGACAGGTTGTTGTGACGCCAGGCGCCGGGAACAGACTTCCGGCGCGAGAATAAAAGGGGGGCAACACGCAGGTGTTGCGCAGCTTTTGTGTGTGAGTGGTAAATTCCGTTATTGCTCCAATCAATCATCGACCAACAAGAAACGCCCTTTGTGAAACTGAGAATCAAAGACAATTCGGTACGTCTGCGCCTCATGCGAGGTGAAGTGGAGACGCTTAAGAACGATGGGCTGGTAACGGCGAGTACGGCGTTCCCGGGTGGGCGGACATTTCGCTACGCGGTTGAGAGCAGTCCGGCGAGCGTCAACCCCGCCGCGTTCTTTTCCGAGAATGAAATAACTGTTCGCCTGCCGGAGACGACCGTCCTTGCCTGGGCCGCCAGTGAGCAGGTATCCATCGAGGGCGAGCAGGTTCTCGTCGACGGCGAGACGCTGAAAATTCTCGTCGAAAAGGACTTTGTCTGCCTGACGGGTCGCGATGACGAAGACGAGTCCGACATGTATCCGCACCCCGAGGCGGACACAGCGCGTTGCTGATATGCCCCGTTACGCCTCATTCGAACCGCGTACGATTCGCTTCCTCGAGGAGCTGAAATCCAATAACAACCGCGAGTGGTTCAAGGAGCACAAGAGCCGCTATGAAGAGGACGTCCTGGACGTCGCCCTGCGCTTTATTATATCCATGCAGGAGCCGCTCGCAGATTTCGCCCCCCGCTTCACGGCCGTGCCAACACGCGTCGGTGGTTCGTTGATGCGCGTGTATCGCGACACGCGATTCTCAAAGAACAAGCTGCCGTACAAGACGAATATCGGAATCCAGTTTCGGCATGAGCAGGCGAAGGATGTGCATGCGCCCGGGTACTACGTGCACATTGAGCCGGATGAGGTGTTTCTCGGGGCCGGCATGTGGCGGCCGGATTCCCAGCCGCTGCGCGGTATACGCGAGCGCATTGCCGCGAAACCCGCGGAGTGGCAGCGTGCCATTGGCGATCGATCGTTCAGCCGCCATTTCATGCTGGGCGGCGAGCAGCTTACGCGTCCGCCGCGCGGCTTCGACAAGAATCATGAGTGTATTGGGGACATCAAGCGCAAGAGTTTCATTGCGGTTCGTGAATTCAAGGTTGAGGATTGCCTGCGGCCGCAATTCCAGAAGACCGTCGAGGCGTCCTTCAAATCCGCCGAACCTTTCATGCGATTCCTGTGCAAGGCGGTTGGCGTCAGGTTTTAAGTGCTTTCCTGACTTCGCCCAGCAACGTCTCCGGATCCGGACGATCCGAAATGTGCTTCGATAATTCCGTGTAGCGAATGATCCCTGCTGCATCGACGACCATTGCAGTCGGCCAGACAGTGTCCTTGCCGTACTCCTTGTCGTAATCGCCCGGTACGCCGCCTTTCTGCAAGAGACCCAGTTGCTGTGTAACCGCCAGCCGGTCGTCCAGCCAGAAATCGAATTCGACCTTGAAGAAGTCGGCGACACGTCGCGTCGTTTCCAGTGGTTTGGGCGTGATCAGGACGAGCTTTGCGCCCAGGTCGATGATGTCGCGGTAGTGCTCGGTCAGGTTGCTGACCTGCCGGCTGCAAAACGGACACCAGTTGCCGCGCACAAACAGCAGAACCGTTGGCGACCCGTGCAGTTCGACCGAGCGTACAGGGTCTCCCTGCTCGTCGATCGCCCGGAAATCAGGCAGCGGCGAGCCGGGTTTCAACTGCGTTGGTGTTGCGCGCAAGCCGCGCTGGGTTAGCCACCACCAGGCGCCCGCGGCGACAGCTGCGGCCAGCGTGATTGCGATAATGACTGTCGACGACATTGCGCCAGTATGGCCTCGCGGGCGGCGTGGACACAAGGCGGTAATTATGGATACTCACTAGACTCCCTTTTGCAGCAAGAGACGTTCCCAGGAAATGACCGAGAATCCCGTCATGTGGACACCGGGACGCGAACGCGTCCAGGCGACGAGCATGCACAGGTTCATGCAGCAGGCGGGGTACGATGACTATGACGGGCTGTACGCCTGGTCGGTCGCTGAAGCGCCGGCGTTCTGGAGTGCGCTGTGCGACTTTTGCGAGGTGACCTTCGACACGGCGCCGACTGCGCTGCTGGCGCGGCCCGCCAACATCATGGATGCAGGCTGGTTCGAGGGAAGCCGCCTTAACTATGCAGAGCACCTGTTGCGGTACACGGGTGATCAGGCCGCACTCGTGTTCTTTGGCGAAAACGCCGCGCGGCGAGAACTGAGCCGCGACCAGCTGCGTGACCAGGTTGCGGCCGTGGCGGCCGGCCTGCGTGCGGCCGGTATACGTGAAGGCGACCGTGTTGGCGGTTTCCTGCCCAACTGTCCGGAAGCCATTGTTGCGGCGCTTGCGACGGCCAGTCTGGGCGCGATCTGGTCTTCTTGTTCACCGGATTTCGGTGTCAATGGCGTGGTTGATCGCTTCGGCCAGATCGAGCCGAGAATCCTGTTTGCGGTCAATGGCTACTACTACAACGGCAAAACCTGCGACACGCGCAGCATCGTCGAAGGGGTTGTCGATGCGGTAGGCAGCATCGAGCACACGATCGTCATTCCGTTTGCGGCCGGGCTGTCCGCCGAAATGCGCCTCGACAACGCGGTCGCGTGGAACGATTTCTGCCGCCCGGGCGAGCCACTGTCCTTTACGCCAGTCGCTTTTGATCACCCGCTGTACATCATGTACTCGTCCGGAACGACCGGTGTGCCCAAGTGCATCGTGCACGGACACGGTGGGACGCTGCTGCAACATCTCAAAGAACACGTTTTACATACGGACCTCAGCGCGGCCGATCGCCTCTTCTATTTCACGACCTGCGGCTGGATGATGTGGAACTGGCTTGTGAGTGGTCTTGCGTCCGGCGCGACGCTCGTGCTGTTTGACGGATCGCCCTTTTTCAATCACGGCCGTATCCTCTGGCAAATGGCCGAGGCTGAAAAGGTCACGGTCTTTGGTACGAGCGCCAAGTACATTTCGGCACTTGAAAAGGCCGGGGTGCGTCCGGTGGATGAGTTTTCACTGCCCGGGTTACGTGCCGTGTTGTCAACGGGGTCGCCACTGGCGCCCGAGAGTTTCGACTATGTCTACGACGCGATAGGGGCTGATCTTCAGTTGGCCTCGATATCGGGCGGTACCGATATTCTCAGTTGTTTCGCGCTGGGTAATCCGGTGCTGCCCGTGCGCAGGGGGGAGTTGCAGTGCCGCGGTCTCGGAATGGCCGTCGAGATCTGGAATGATGCGGGCCAGCCTGTTGTCGGAGAACACGGTGAACTCGTCTGCACGAAGCCGTTCCCGTCTGCGCCCGTCGGGTTCTGGAATGATCCGGATGGTGCGCGTTACCGGGCTGCCTATTTCGAGCGCTTCGAGGGCGTGTGGGCGCACGGGGATTTTGCGGAAATCACGAGCAGCGGGGGACTGGTCATCCATGGTCGGTCAGACGCCGTGCTCAACCCGGGCGGGGTTCGCATCGGGACGGCGGAGATCTATCGCCAGGTCGAGAAACTCGACGAAGTCGTGGAGAGCATCGCGATCGGACAGAACTGGAAGGACGACGTGCGTGTCGTGTTGTTCGTTATCCTGCGCGACGGCCTCGAACTCGATGCTGAGCTACAGCAGCGCATTCGAACCGTCATCCGGCAAAACACGACGCCCCGCCACGTGCCTTCGAAGATAGTCGCGGTACCCGAAATTCCGCGGACCAAGAGCGGCAAAATTGTCGAACTGGCGGTACGCTCGGTCGTTCATGGCGACGCCGTCAAGAACACAGAGGCTCTGGCAAACCCCGAGGCGCTCGCGCACTTTGCCGGTATCGATGAACTGCAAACGGACTAGGGGAGTTGCGAAGTGAGCATGCTCGGCATCGAGGTTATGCGTGGACGGGTGCTGCCCGAGTGGATCGACATCAACGACCACATGAACGTGGCGTACTACCTGTTGGCTTTCGACCAGGCCGTCGACGCGCTTTGGCGACGTTTCGGACTGACCGACGACTACATCAGGACGCACAACAGTTCGACAATCGCCGTCGAGTCCCATGTCACCTGGCAGCGCGAAATCGTCGAGGGAGCGTCGTATGTCATTACGACGAAGATCCTCGCTTACGATTACAAACGCATTCACCAGTTCCAGCGCATGTACCATGCGGACGAGGGGTTTCTCGCGGCAACCTGCGAGTGGATGAACCTGCATTTCGATACAGCTGCGCGCCGGGTTGCTCCGTGGCCTGACGAAATTCTGGCGCAGATTGCCGAATTCGCCGACAATCAGGGCACGTATTCATGGCCCGCGGAAGCCGGACGCAGAATGCGGGTCAAGCAACCCCTCTTCAGTGTGAAATCGGACGCATCATGAAAGGAAAATTCCTGCTCGCCATCGACCAGGGCACCAGCAGCAGTCGCACGGTCATCTATGACCACGATGCGCGCATGGTAAGCAGCGCACAGCAGGAATTTCCGCAAATCTATCCGCAGCCCGGCTGGGTCGAGCACGATCCCGAGGCGATCTGGGATTCGGTCACGTCCGTGACCCGTGATGCCCTGAAGAAAGCCGGCGCGGCGGCCCGTGACATCTCCGCGATCGGGATAACGAACCAGCGCGAGACGACGCTGCTCTGGGATCGCGACACCGGGGAGTGCGTCTACAACGCCATCGTCTGGCAGGACCGCCGCACGGCTGAGTATTGCCAGGGGCTCAGGAACCAGGGTAACGAGGACGCGGTCAGCCGGAAAACGGGCCTGCGCCTGGATCCGTATTTTTCGGGCACCAAGATCGCATGGATACTCGACAACGTGCCCGGCGTTCGCGAGCGTGCGGAGGCCGGCAAGCTGGCGTTCGGCACCGTGGACTGCTTCCTGCTGTGGCGGCTGACCGGCGGCCGCGTGCATGCCACCGATGCGACCAACGCATCGCGTACATTACTGTTCAATATTCACACGCAGGAGTGGGACGACGACCTGCTGGCTATGTTCTCCATTCCGCGCGCCGTATTGCCCGCGGTGCGCGACTGCGCGGCGGATTTTGGCATGGCTGTCGATGACTGCCTCGGTGGCGAAGTTCCCGTGTGCGGTATGGCGGGAGACCAGCAGGCCGCGCTGATCGGGCAGGCCGGATTTGAGCCCGGCATGACCAAGAGCACGTATGGCACGGGTTGTTTCGTGGTTGCGAATACCGGGAACGAGGCGCTGCATTCGGAAAACCAGCTGTTGACGACCATTGCCATGCGCATGGACGGTCAGGTGACTTACGGCCTCGAAGGCAGCGTGTTCGTCGCCGGCTCGGCCATGCAGTGGCTGCGTGACGAATTGCGGATCATTGATGCGGCACCGGAATCGGAAGAAATCGCCCGGCGCCGCGGTGTCGTTGACGATGTGTATGTCGTGCCGGCGTTTGCCGGTCTCGGTGCACCGTACTGGGATCCCGACGCGCGCGGCGCCGTGCTCGGACTGACGCGTGGCAGCGGGCGGGACGACATTGTGACCGCGACGCTGCAGTCCGTTGCCTTCCAGACCTGCGACCTCATCGATGCCATGTCCGAAGACGGCATCAAGCCCAGTGTGATTCGCGTGGATGGCGGCATGGTCGCCAACGACTGGTTCCTGCAGTTCCTGGCCGATGTCCTCGATATCGCCGTCGAACGTCCGGACAATGTCGAGTCGACCGTATTGGGCGCCGCCTACCTGGCCGGGTACCAGGCCGGGATCGTGCAGTCTCCGGCCGCGATTGGTGACTTGTGGCAGCGCGATGCGCTGTTTGAACCGCAAATGGAGGCCGCGCAGCGCGAGAGGCTGCTCAGCGGCTGGTCGGATGCGGTGCGGCGCGTTCGATCGGACAACTGACCTTGCTGCGAGCCCGCCAGAAAATCGGGAAGTATCGGATCCTGGGTCGGATTGCGTCCGGGCCGCTGGCCGATGTCTACCAGGCCTACGATACGATTCAGAAGGTCAGGGTCGCGCTGAAGATTCCCAAAGCCGACGAAAACACGGGCCACGAGGAGTTTCTTCACGAGGTCCGCGTCGCCACGAAATTACGGCATCCCAATATCCTGTCAGTCCTCAATGCGAGCTACATTGACGGTCAGTTTGTCATTGCAATGGAACTCGGCGAAGAGTCCCTCGCAGACCGGATCGAGCGTCGCACGTCCACGGCCCGCAAACTCGATCTGGCCGGGCAGGGACTGGCCGCGCTGGCCCACGCGCACGAGCACAAGATCATTCATTGCGATATCAAGCCCGAGAATTTCATTCTGTTTCCGGGAAACCGCCTGAAGCTGGCGGATTTCGGCTTCGCGAAGATCAGCCTGCGCACACTAAAAGCGTCCGGATCAGGCACGATCGACTACATCGCGCCGGAGCAGGCCATGGGGCGGCCCAAGTTCCAGTCCGACGTATTTTCGATGGGCCTGGTCCTGTACCGGCTGTTCTCGGGAGTCCTGCCCGAGTGGCCGTTCGAGTGGCCGCTGGCCGGGCACGACAAGCTGCAGGCGCGGGTTCGACCTGAGCTCATTGAGATTCTGCAAAAAGCCATCCAGCTCGATCCCGCGAAGCGCTACCGCACGGCCGTGCAGATGTACGCCGATTTTGAGCGGGCTGACAGCCACGCACGGAAACAGAAACGCACGCGTGCCAGGAATGGTGCTCGGCGGGGCGCATCGTGGCGGCAGCTTCAATGGCGCGAGTTCCAGCGGCAGTTTCGCAAGCAGCTCGATACCCGGCATCACTGTCGCCGCTGCGAGGGGCCGGTTGCAGAGAGCATGCAGGCCTGTCCCTGGTGTGGTTTCGACAACCCGTCGCGCGGGTCGGAGACCCACATGCCGGCGCATTGCCCGCGCTGCGAGCGTGGCGTAAAAAATGACTGGGACTACTGTGCCTGGTGCTTCGGTCCGGGCTTTGTCGAGGAAGCCGCGCGGCACTACCCGGACAAGCGCTACACGAGCAAATGCGCCAATGTGCGCTGTCGCGGCCCGTTGATGCCGTTCATGCGCTATTGTCCCCATTGCCGCACGAAAGTCCGCAAGCCCTGGAAACTCAAGGGAAGCCGCCATTCGTGCAAGGCCTGCAACTGGGGCATCGCAAAAGACTACTGGAACTTTTGCGCCTGGTGCCGGGAACCGGTGAGACGAGAATGACGGGTGATGAGCCGACAGAACAGATAGAGACCCTGATCCTGAACGGCGCGTTCGAGCCGGATCAGGTGGAGGTGGAGGTCGCCGGCGGTGTGGCGGTGGCGCGCTGCCAGAAGGATCCGGGCAAGGAAACCGAGAATGAAGATACAGCCGCCATCATTCCCTACGGTCCGGGCGCGGCCGTGCTGGTGGTCGCCGACGGCGCCGGCGGGTTGCCGGCCGGCAAACGTGCATCGCTGACCGCGGTCACAACGCTCGCCACGGCACTGCAGACAGCGATGGACAAGACCATGCTGCTGCGCACGGCCATACTCAACGGGATCGAAGCGGCCAATGAGGCCGTGCTGTCGCTCGCTAATGGATCGGCGACGACAATGACGGTCATTACGATTGAAGGTCTGGTCGCACGGTCCTACCAGATCGGCGATTCCGAGGCACTGGTCGTGGGGCAGCGTGGTCTGATCAAGTTGCAGACCACGGCGCATTCACCGACTGGGTTTGCCGTCGAGGCGGGCTTTCTGGACGAGCGGGACGCGCTGCATCATGAGGATCGACATCTCGTTTCCAATTTTCTGGGCACCAGCGACATGCGCATCGATGTCGGTGCCGGTGTCGAATTACGGCCTCGCGATACGGTCCTGGTCGCAAGCGACGGCCTGACGGACAATCTTCATCTCGATGAAATCGTGGAGTGCATACGTACCGGCGGTCTCGCCGCGAGTGCGGCCGAGCTGTTGACACTGGCGAATCGGCGTATGGCGGGACCTGCCGGCGGACAACCCAGCAAGCCCGACGATTTGTCGCTGATTTTGTTCCGCAAGCCCGGCAGCGTGCGTATTATGAGGGAATCCAAGCATTCGGCGGGAACTCAAGGCCCTGTTAGGGTTCCAAGCTAGAGATTCGGGAGGGAAAACCATGAGATCACAGACCCGGAACAACCCTAAACTCGCAGCGGCCATTCGCAACAGCATTGCGGCAACCTGCGTCGGATTCCTCATTGCCGGCTGTGCCAGTATCGGCGTGTCCGGTGGCGGCATGGGTGGCGGTGTCGGTGGTGGTGTCTCCCTGCCGGGTGGCGGTATGCCGGGCGGTGGTTCCTCCGGCGGCGGCTCGTCCGGTGGCGGCATGCCGGGTGGTTCGTCCGGAGGATCGTCAGGCGGTATGCCGGGTGGCATGCCGGGCGGATCATCGGGTGGCATGCCAGGCGGTTCTTCCGGCGGGATGCCGGGCGGCTCGTCCGGCGGTTCGTCGGGCGGTTCGTCGGGCGGTTCGTCGGGCGGCATGTCGGGTGGCGCATCGGGTGGTGGCGGTTCCGGCGGCGCGACGGGCGGCCAGGATATGGAAGGTGTCAGTATTCCGGGCGCCGGCCAGGGCGGTGACGGTGCAGCGGGCAGCGAGTGCAATGACGGCGGTATCTCGGGCGGCGGCATCGGCGGCAGCATGGGTTGTGACGAAAGTTCGGCCGATGGCAGTGGCGGTGCCGGCGGCTCCGGTGGCGTAGGCCAGTTCCCGGGTGACCCCGAGGCAGCCGACAAACTCGGCAAGGAACTCGATAAGTCGCTGGGTGACTTCGACGAGGCGATGGGCGAGGAACAACGTGAGATTTCGTCCGCGTCCCGCAACACCGAAGGATTCGACACGGGTTCCGGTGGCAACCAGGGCGGTTCGATCAGCCTGGGTGAGCAGGCGGCCGGCGCGATGGGCGGCGGCAGCGGTGGCGGTGGTGGCACCGCCGGCCAGGATGCGGCGTCCGGCGAGGTCGGTGGAGGCCCTCTCGGCGGGCTGGATGCGCAGGAAATTGCCAAACGCACACCGGATGACATTGAAGCTGTTATAGATGACGATATTGTGGCGAGACAGCTGCGCGAGGCGGCACTGGCGACAGAAGACCCCGAGTTGCGCGAACGCTATTGGGAAGAATACCGTAAGTACAAAGGTATGTAAGGAGAGCGAACGCGCCCTATGCTGAGATCACTGCTGCTACTCATATCGCTGTGCCTGCTGAGCACGGGCTGCACGGTCAACGAAGTTGTCGTCGCAGATGAAACGGAACTGCTGGTGGCGCAATCACCAGCGGATGAGTCGCGGCTGCTGGATATCGGCATCGTTGAATTCGCGCCCGGCATTGACGAGAACAACAATGCACGCAAGACCGGCGTCTATGACGAGATTCGCCTGGCCGAGACCAAGTATCTTGCTTACCACCTGAAAACAACGCTTCAGGGCACCGGTCACTGGGGCGCCGTTCGCGTCATCCCGTCGCGACAGGCCTTCACCGACATCATTATCAGCGGCCAGATCGAAAAGTCCGATGGCGAATTCGTGGCGCTCGAAGTGTCGGTCAATGATGCGACCGGTCGTCACTGGTTCAGCAAGGCGTATGAGACGCAAACGGGCCTGACATCTTATTCCGACCGCCGGGACCGGCGACTCGACCCCTACCAGAAAATATTCAACGACATTGCCAACGACCTGCATACCTTTGCCGAGCAGATGCCACACGAGGATCTCGCGCAGACGCGCAAGGTATCCGAGTTACAGTTCTTTGCCGACATGTCGCCACTGGCTTACGGAGAGCATCTCTCGACGAACCAAGACGGTATTTACAGCATTGCCCGGCTGCCTGCGGAAAATGACCCCACGGTGGCCCGCCTGCGGCAGATTCGTGAGCGCGATCGCCTGGTTGTCGATACGCTGAATGAGCACTACGCCAACTTCTATTACGGCATCGCAATTCCCTACCGGAACTGGCGCAAGGTGTCCCGCCAGGAGTCCATTGCCTACCGGCAGGTGAAGCGATCGGCGCGCATGCAGACGCTGGTGGGTGTCGTGGTGCTCGCGGGATCGCTGGCCGTCGATACGAACAACTCGAGCAGCAGTCGCCAGCGACGTGTCAACCGCAATTTGCAGTACATGGGTGTTTCCGAGGGCCTGAATCGCATCATCGGTGGCATCCAGCGCAGCGGTGAGGCGGATTCTCACCTGGCCGCAATCGCCGAGCTTTCCGAGTCATTCGGGGCCCAGGCGGCGCCCATGGTCGTTAGCGTCGAGGGCCAGGAACGGCGGCTGACCGGCACGGCTGAAGCACAGTACGAAGGCTGGCGTCGTTTGCTCAAGGAGATCTACCAGGCTGAGACCGGTTTCACGCAAACGGTCGACGTTGGCGCGCCATCGCGCACAACGGAACGCGCGCCCTCGAGAGATTAAAACGGCGCAAGATGCTCGAACTTGATAAAGGGACCCGGTTAGCCGAAAGGTACACGCTGGAGCGACCGCTCGGCAGGGGCGGTGAGGCGGAGACCTGGCTGGCCAGGGATCGTCTGACGCGCGCCTCTGTTGCCCTCAAGCTTGTCTCTGCTACCGGTGAAGCCGGTGAGCGCCTGCGTCAGGAGTGGCAGACGAACCTGCGTCTCATGCATGCGCATATCGTGCGGGTCTTCGAATTTCACGAAGACCAGGGCCTGGCGTTCTATAGCCTGCAATACATCGATGGTGCGGATCTCGGCGCGCTAACAGCGCAGCCGCTTGTCGAATTATTGCCGCCGGTCGGGTTGATCGCCGATGCGCTGCGCTATGCGCATGCGAAAGGCATCGTGCATCGTGACGTCAAGGCATCCAACGTACTGATCGACTACAACGGCGCTCCGTACCTCTGTGATTTTGGCGTGGCGGCCGCGGTCGGTACACCGGCCAGCGGTGGTTCCCCGGTTGCCGCAAGTCCGCAATCACAGCAGGGCGGGTCGGCCCAACCCGCCGATGATGTGTATGCGCTTGGCGTACTGCTTTACGAACTCATCTCGGGCGCGCCGCCCGAGTCGTCCGACGGTGAGCCACCGCCCCTGCGAGCTGTGGCAGGTGACGTAGTACCGGAGCCCGTTCAGGACCTGGTTGCGCGCATGCTCGACCGGGACGCCGCCAGGCGGCCGGCAGCAGGCGAGGTCGGCGACGCGTTGCGCTCCGCCGGATTTGCTCCGGGCCCGGCGCGTTCGCAGATTGCGCCTCGTCCCGTAATGCAGGATGAACCCGTCGAGACGGTCTCGGCGGTTCGCCACACCCGTGCGACCGGCGCCGAAACAAGCGCCACCCTTCCGGCGCAAAGCACCAGCGGTATCAGCCCCGTCACGCTGGGCGTGGCGCTGGCTGTTCTGATCGGCGTATTGCTGGGTGTCGTCTTCCTGCTGCCCGATGCCGTTGAGGAGCAGGATCGCCCGATCGCCGAACAGGTTGCGACGCCGGCCCCTGCAGATGGCGGCATCAGCAACCCCGCAGTGGAGGCCGATGTTGCCGACGATGAGAGCGTCACGCCGATTGATCGCGTCACTCGTGAATATGTTCCCGAAAACCAGGCGCTCGAAGGCGAAGTGATTGAATTCAATGAAAACGACGCGGATTTCACCGGTCTCGATGACGAAGGCAAGCTGCGTTACAACGTCGAGATGATTCTCGGTGAGTTGTTGTCCAGTTTCTCGACGCTCGAACAGCGGAGTGTGCAGCGCTGGGCGCAGGTTCCTTATCGTCGCGCCAGGGAGCGCTACGCGCTCGGGGACGAGGCCTTTCTCGAACGCGATTGGGCGGCGGCCGAGGCCTACTACCTGGATGCGTTGTCATTGCTCGAGCCGCTGTTCGACCGGGTCGAACCGGAGTTCAACAAAGCGCTGTCCGGCGCGAAGGCGGCATTCGATGAAGGCGACAGGTCCGAGGCGCTGCGGCTCTATGAACTGGCAGTCGCCATCACGCCCAACCACCCGGAAGCCAGGGCGGGCCTCGAGCGAGCGCAGAATCTCGAGACCGTGCTGCAACTCGTCGACCAGGGCCTCGAGTTCGAAGAAGAACTCGAGCTGGATGCAGCTGAGGCGAGTTTTGATCAGGCAGTAAGGATTGACCCCAACTGGGAACCGGCGATTGCGGGACTTGAGCGCGTGCGCACAACGCGCAACAAGATCCAGTTCGACTCCCGTATGAGCGAGGGCCTCGAGGCGCTGGCGATCGGGGACTACCTCGGTGCGCGTGCCGCTTTCCGCATGGCCCAGAAACTGATCCCCGGTTCCAGGGAGCCGGCTGACGGTTTGCTCCAGGTCGACCAGGGATTGCGGCTGAGTAACATCAATACGCTGGAGCAGGAAGCCATCGCATTGGAGCAGTCCGAGCACTGGGACGCTGCTGCGACAACCTATGAAGAGATTCTCAAGGTCGACGGCAACCTGGCGTTTGCGATTGACGGGCTGGCCAGGGCGCGCCGCATGAGCGCATTGCACACGCGGCTTGACGACTACATCAAGGACCCTGACCGGCTGTCAGTGCCGTCTGTCATGCAGCAAGCGACGTCGTTTGTCGTCGAGATTACGACCATGACCGACATCGGTCCGCGCCTTGCCGGGCAGCGCGACGAACTGCTGCGCTTACTCAAGCGAGCGGCCACGCCCATTGCGGTCGAGCTGGTTTCCGATAACATGACGGCGGTCTCGATTTACAAGGTCGGCGTGCTTGGCAGTTTCGGCAACACGGCGCTGGACCTGCGACCGGGTAAGTACGTGGCGGTCGGTGTACGCCAGGGCTATCGCGATGTACGTGTCGAATTTCGCGTCGCGCCGGAAATTGACATGCAGCCCGTCGAGGTGGTTTGCAAGGAGCCAATTTGAGTTTCGATCACTTGTTTATCAGGGACGTTGAAGGCGAGCGTCGAGTGGACGCCCCTGCGCTCCCGCTGCGTGTCGGGACGAGCAGCGACTGCGAGCTGCGCCTGCCGGGGCCCGGTGGCGAGCCCGTTGCCCTGCTCGACCTGCTGGACGGCACGCCGTTTGTGCAGCCCGTCGGCCGCAGCAGCACGCTCACGATAAACGGCGCCACGCTCGACACCAGCCAGCGCCTTCAGGACGGCGATGAGCTCGGATTCTATGGCAGCCGCATCAAGCTGCTGGAGGCGGATGGACGCCTCGTTCTCGACGTGCGGCTCGAAGACAGTGCCTATGTTACGCGCCCGCCTGATATGCCGGACGCCGATGCCGCGCTCGACGACGAAGCGATCGCGCCGACGGCGTTCACCCGGGCAACGGCAACGTCGGCGCAGATCAGCCAGGAACGAACGAGCCCACTGAAGCTTATCCTGACCGTTGGGCTCGCGGCACTGCTGATCGCGTCATACCTTCTGTTTAGTGCCAAGTCGGTGCAGTTCGAAATCGAGCCCGCCGAACCGGACTCGTTCAGTATTGACGGCGGCTGGTTCCGGCTGCCGATCGGCGATCGCGTCCTGCTCCGCAAGGGCACCTACACGGTGAACGTCGGTAAACAGGGCTACTACGACGTGCGACAGAGCTTCATCGTGGGTGACGAGCAGTCGATGACCCTGAGCCTGCGCATGCGGAAGAAGCCGGGACGCCTGCTGGTGTCGGTCGCGCCGGTCGCTGACGCCGTCGTAACAGTCGATGAGGGGCAGGTTGGTAAAGCGCCGTTCGGTCCCGTCGAACTGGAACCGGGTGAGCATTCGGTTCGCGTCGAGTCCGAGAAGTTCCTGCCGTTTCGCGGTGTCGTGAACATGGCCGGCCTTGATCGGCTTGAGCGCATCACCGTACAGCTGGTGCCACGCTGGGCAGAAGTTCGGGTTGAATCGGACCCGCCGGGCGCAACGATTTTCAATGGTGAGGAGGAGATCGGCGTAACGCCCGCGACCGTTGATTTGCTCGAAGGCTCACACGAAGTCACCGTCTCCAAAGACGGCTATGCCGCCTGGGACGGAACGGTCGTTGCCGAATCAAATGTCGCCCAGCAGCTGCCGCTGATCACATTGCAGCCTGCGGACGCGCGCCTTATCGTGAATACGATACCCCGGGGCGCCAACGTAACCGTGAACGGACGCTATCGCGGGCAGTCCCCGATTACGTTGTCGCTGGCCCCCGAGGTGGACTACGACATCGGTCTGTCGAAAGCAGGCTACGGGGTGACCCGCCGCAGCATGCGGATGGAATCCAATGCGTCGGAATCAATCACCGTCGATCTGTCGGCGCGCCTCGGTACGGTGACGGTGGAAGTCCGCCCGGCGGATGCAACGGTGTACGTTGACGGTCGGCCCCGCGGCAAAGGCAAGACGACGCTGCGTCTGAGTTCGGCGCCGCATACGATAGAAGTCCGCCGCCAGGGCTATGTCGATTGGCGGCGCACGGTCACACCGCGCCCCGGTTACCCGCAGACCCTGTCGGCTGGTCTGCGATCGCTTGAGGCCGTGGCACAGGACAGCATAGTCAGGACGCTCGAATCGCCGGCGGGCCAGACAATGCGACGGGTCGAGCCGGCGACGTTCTCGATGGGCGCGTCGCGGGCCGAAGTCGGGCGGCGCGCCAACGAGGTCATCGTGCCGGTCACGGTGACCCGTCCGTTCCTGATCAGTGTCCATGAAGTCACCAACAAGGAGTTCGCCGAGTACAAGGCCAATCACGATTCCGGAACCAGCCTGCATCCGTCACTCGGTGCCGACGGCAATCCTGTCGCCAACGTCAGCTGGTCCGAAGCCGTGCAGTACTGCAACTGGCTGAGCCAGCGCGAAGGTCGGACGCCGGCGTACAAGGCCGTGTTCGGTGAATGGGTGCCCGTATATCCGCTGACTGATGGGTATCGACTCCCGACGGAGGCGGAGTGGGCGCTGGCCATTCGCTATGCGGGTCAGAAGCAGCCGTCCAGATTTCCGTGGGGAAGCCAGTGGCCCCCGCCTGCGGAGGCCGGGAACTTCGCGGATCGTTCTGCGATCGAACTTGTCCCGTCCATTCTGCCTGCCTATGACGATGGCTATGCGTCGACAGCACCGGTTGGCAGCT
This sequence comes from uncultured Woeseiaceae bacterium, assembly GCA_945787845.1. Lineage (GTDB taxonomy): Bacteria > Pseudomonadota > Gammaproteobacteria > Steroidobacterales > Woeseiaceae > UBA1847. The sequence goes on from CALZJH010000003.1 coordinate 150,728, forward strand.
TCAAGGCGAATGCGCTCGGTATCTTTGACGGCGGTGGCAATGTCGCCGAATGGGTCAATGATTTTTACACCGTGCCGACGCCGGGTATCACGACGCCGGTGGTGGATCCAACAGGACCGGACCGGGGTGCGAGCCACGTGATCCGCGGGTCGAGCTGGCGGCATGCCGGCACGACCCAGCTGCGACTGAGCTACAGGGATTTCAGTTCCAAGCCCCGGGAGGATGTCGGTTTTCGCATCGCGCGCTTCGCCGATTAAAATCCAGTTTGAAATTTCGTGAGACAATCGGGCGCAGCAATGGTCCAAACTCGTAGCGGATCTGTGGAGGCCTCGAGATGTATCGACTGCAACTGACAATTTTGCTCCTGTTCCTGGGTACGGCCCCGCTATGGGCACAGGAGGAGGCGGAGAGCGAACCCGCCGAACCCGCTGCGGAAGACGCGGCCTCAACCGAGTCCGAGACTGGCGACGAAGAAGTCGATGTGACCGATGAGGAGATCGAGGAGTTGCTGGGGCTCGACGAAGACTACGCCGAAATTGAGGACGAGGACTTTGAGTCGACGCAGGAAGTCCGCTTCGAACAAAACGTCGTGTTCCCCACCGATATTTGATTGCCTGACCCTTAGAGCGCCATTACATGAACAAAAAGAACATCCCCGTTGAGTTCGTCTATCAGCTTTTCGCCCTCATCATTGCCATTATCATCGTGCATGCTTTCTACGTGTCGGTGGTGCGGCCGAACGCCACCGAGGTGATTGCCGAACAAACCATTCTGGCCGCAGCTGATCCGGATTACGTGCGCGAACGCAGCGTCTGGGTGCTCGTCAAGGACTTCGAGCAGGAGGCGTGCTTCATACTGATGTTCTGGGCCCTCGCGATCATGGGCTACAAGGCGGCCAAGATCGGCGCCGAGCGCAAGTTACTCGAAGTCGATCTCGTACCGGTGCCGGAAGGGATGCGAATACTCCCCGAGGATACGCGTGACTTCGCCCGCCAGGTGCAGGCGCTGCCCGAGGATCGACAGCGGATGCTGTTGCCGCGTGCGCTGTTGAATGCGTTACGACGTTTCGCGTCGACACGCAGCATCCAGGATGTCTCGAGCAGCACGCACACGATCTGTGAGTCCGAGGCAGATCGGCTGGAGTCCGAGCTGGCGATGATTCGCTACATTTCCTGGGCCATTCCGTCGATCGGGTTTATCGGTACCGTACGCGGCATCGGTGAGGCGCTGGCGCAGGCGGACAAGGCGGTTAAGGGCGATATCGCCGGCGTGACCCAGAGTCTCGGCGTCGCGTTCAACTCTACCTTTATTGCGCTCCTGATCAGTATCTTCCTGATGTTCCTCGTGCATCAGCTACAGCTCATGCAGGAACGTCTTGTTTTCGACAGCGAAACCTATTGTGACGACAAGGTCATCCGCCACCTGAAAGCCGACTGAAACTCGAGACAGGCTGAACTGTGAATTTGCTGGCAGCACATCTGAACGACGCGGGACTCCTGTTTACGGACGGCGAGCGTATCCTGTGTCGCGAACCCGGGTATGCACTGCTTGGGGACGACGGTTTGATTACCGGTCGGGAAGCATGGGCTAGCGCGAGCCTGGAGCCCCGCCGCATTCAGAATCGCTATTGGAACGACCTCAGCACGACGGCGCTGACCGACGTGCAGTTCGCGCACCTCACAGCGGCAGACCTGGTCAGCCACCAGCTGGAAAGCTTGTGGAAGCAGGTGGCCAAGCCGGGCGACAAACTGGCGCTTGCGGTCCCGGGGTATATGAGCACCGACAACCTGGGGCTGTTGCTGGGCATCGCCATGGACCTGGATATACCCGTTGTCGCGATGGTCGACGCGGCGGTCGCCGCGACTCGCCGGCAGTACCGCAACGCGGTTCCGGTGCATATCGATCTGAGCCTGCATTCGGCGACGGTTACTCGCCTGACCCAGGACGGGCAGGCGCAGTACGAGCGCGCTGCCGTCGTCGCCGAATCGGGGATGCTGCATCTCTACGCCATCTGGCTGCGGATGATCGCCGAATCGTTTGTGCAGCAGTCGCGATTCGATCCGCTGCACACCGCGGAAACCGAGCAGGCGCTGCAGGATCGCATATTGGACTGGCTCGCGATCGCCAGCAGCCGCGAATCGGTCACCATGGATATTGAATACCGGGGCATCGCGCACCAGGCAGAAATTGCGTCGCTTGAATTCGTCGCTGCGGCCACGCCGGTCTACCAGAATATTGTCAGCAACCTGCGTGCCCTGTATCGGGCCGGGGAGACACCGGCGCTGCAGTTGGCGGACCGTGCTGCGCGCATGCCGGGCCTTGCGGACACATTAAGAGCACGGGTCGGCGGCGAGGTATTCCTGCTGGAACCCGGCGCTACCGCCCGCGGCCTGGTGGCACGTTGCTCCGCGCAACGGCAGGCGGGTGGTGTAACGCTGGTGCGGCACCTGCCGCTCGATCAGGCACCCGTATCCGTCGACGTGGCCAGCGGCAGTGGCGGCTCGCAGCCGACCCATGTCCTGCTACGAAGCACTGCTGTCGCGCTCGATGCGAGGGCCCTCTCGTTGGGTAGCCAACCGGCGGAAGGGGAGCGCTGGCTGGACCTGGGGCAGGAGATTGCCGGGGTGTCGCGCCGGCACTGCGATATCGCCGTCACGGATGGCCAGTGCGTCGTAACCGACCACAGCCGCTACGGCACGTTTCTTAACGGGCATCGCATTGACGGGTCTGCCGCATTACAGACTGGGGACGTGCTACGCGTTGGTACTCCTGGCGTCGAGCTTCGCATGATCAGCGTGGAGTCAAACTGATGGCGCGCAAACGCAGATCGATGGAAATTTTCAGCATGTCGTTTCTCGACTGCATGAGTTGTGGTTTCGGCGCCGTCATTCTGTTTTTCATGATCATTAACTCGCACGTCAATGCAACCACGGAGAACGACACCAGCGAGTTGATGGCCGAAACCAATCGCCTCGAGATTGAAGTGCTCGAAGGTCGGAAAAATCTCGCGCTGGCACGCAATACCAAGCAGAAACTCGAAGTCGAGAAGGAAGATGCTGAAAGCAAGATCGCGCAAATCATCGCGCTGATCCAGGAACTGCAGGCAGAGCTCGACAAGTACGACAACGACACGCTCGCGAAGATCGAGCGGGTCGAGAAACTGCAGTCCGACATCAAGTCGCTCGAGGAAGAGGTCAAGCGCCTTCTGGCCATCAAGGAGGAGCAGGACCAGGCGGGGGAGCAAGTTGTCGAATTCAAGGGCGACGGCGATCGTCAGTACCTGACCGGGCTGCGCCTTGGCGGCGAACGCACGCTCATCCTGGTTGACCGTTCCGCGAGCATGTTGAGTGACGAGGTCTACAAGGTAATCCTGCGGCGCAATCGTCCTGAAGAAGAGCAGCTGCGGTCGCGGAAATGGCGCCAGGTCATTGCCTCGGTCAACTGGCTGACCTCGCAGTTTTCGCCCGAAGACCAGTACCAGATCTACATGTTCAACAACGTTGCGGAACCCGTCCTGCGGGGTACTGAGGGCGTGTGGCTGACGGCCGGCGACGGTCAGCAGCTGGTCGAGGCGACGCGCGTATTGCGCCGCACGCTGCCGAAGAACGGCACCAACATGCATTCGGCGTTTGCCGTCGCCAAGTCACTGTCGCCGCGGCCGGACAATATCATCCTGCTGGTTGACGGCATGCCGACGATGGATGCTGCGACCACGGACAAGACGCGAGTCGGTGCGAGCGAACGGCTCAACCTGTTTGCGCGCGCGGTTCGGGAGCTGCCGCCCGGCGTACCCGTCAATATCATGCTGTTTCCGATGAACGGGGACTTCAACGCACCGATTTCATTCTGGTCACTGGCATTGTCGACGAAGGGCTCCTTCCTGACCGTCAGCCGGGACTGGCCGTAGGGGATCGCCATGAGAAGACGACGTCGAAATATCGAAGCCTTCAGCCTGTCGTTCCTCGACTGCATATGCTGCGGGTTTGGCGCGATCATCCTGTTGCTCGTACTCAGCAAGATTTACGAACCCGTGGTCATCGAGGAGGCAGAGAAAAACCTCGAACAGCTAATTGCGTTGCTGCAGGAAGAACTCTTCAATCTCCGCGGCGAGTCGGTCATCCTGGATCGGGAACTCAAGCTGGTGAGCCAGGATGCCGCCTCAACGAATTTGGAACTGGCGGAACTGCAGGGCGACCTCAACAAGATTCGCGGCCAGTATGAAGCCAGCAAGCAGGAAGAAGAGGCGACGATCGATGAAGGTGAACTGCGCGTTGCCCGGCAAAGACTGACCGAAGAGATGAAACGCCTGCTGCCGTTCTACGAGCGCAGTGACAAGGACGCGGTGGCCGGCATACCCGTCGACAGTGAATACATCATCTTTGTCATCGACACTTCGAACAGCATGATCAACTACAACTGGGGTCTCGTGCAGCGTAAACTTCGCGAGGCGCTGGAAGCGTACCCGGTCGTGAAGGGCATCCAGGTAATGAACGACGACGGGCAGTACATGTTCGCGGACTACGCGGGCCGCTGGATTCCGGATTCACCGGGTCGCAGGCAGGCGATTGTGAATCGCATGCGTACCTGGTTCGCGCAGAGTGACAGTAACCCGGTCGACGGTATTCAGGCAGCGATTGAAACCTACTGGGCGGCGGACAAGAAGATCAGTATCTATGTCTTTGGCGACGACTTCGCGGGCGAAATGAATATCGACCAGGTTGTCGGCACTATCGATCGCCGCAATCGTGTGGGTGCCGACGGCAGTCGCCGCGTGCGCATTCATGGCGTCGGTTTTCCGCGCGGCTTTCGCGGCGGCACCGACATTCCTCGCTCCGCGAGTCGCTTTGCGACGCTCATGCGCGTCCTCTGCGATCGCAACGGCGGCACGTTCGTGGCTCTTACCGACGAAAATCGTTAGTTAAGCGCGCGGCAGGCGCGCCACTATTTGCCACAATTGATCGGCAGCTTTCCACGATAGCGCCGTATCCGACCCGCTATTGGGTCGTGTAATGAACTCCGAAGCCGGCCACCGGGCCGCGACAGCAACCAGGAGATCATTCACATGCGTACCACTCTAATCGCGATTACCGCTGCAGTTTCCGTCTTGTTCGCCGTCCCGTCACAGGCTGCGTCCAAGCCCTCCAAACAGGAATCGATCGGGGTCGGTTCGGGCGCCCTGATCGGTGCAATCGCCGGCGGGCCCGTCGGGCTGATCGTCGGCGCCGCTATCGGCGCCAAGGTCGGCGACACGATGCACCAGAAGAACGAGCGCATCGATAATCTAAGAGTATCGATGGCCAGCTCGGCCAATACGGTCGTGCGCCTCGAGAACGACGTCGATGCGCTGAGCGGCGAAATCGAACGACTGCAAACCGTCGCGCGCCCGGAACTCGTCAGCATGCTGCAGGCCGGCATCGCCATGGACCTCCTGTTCCGTACCGATGAGGCCGTGCTGGCCGATACGACCGGCGACCGTCTCGCGCAGCTTGCAGGCACGCTGGCCGGCATGTCGGACATTCACATTCAGCTCGATGGCTTCGCCGATGAGCGCGGTGACGCTGACTACAACCAGGCATTGTCCGAGCGTCGCGTGCAGTTCATTCGCGACCAGCTCGTTGCCGCCGGTGTTCACCCGAGCCGGATTAACGTCAGCGCGCACGGCGAGTCCGCGGCCCAGGATGAATCGCTGGACAGCTATGCACTGGAACGCCGCGTCAGCGTCAAGCTGTTTATCGGGAACACGCCGTCGCTGGCCTCCAATCCGAATTCGTCTTCCCTGTGACTCATCTGAGTCTCCGCCTGGCCGGCCCTGTAACGGGGTCGGCCTTTTTTTGTTACTGTTTGCGCAAATCAGAGCCGGGGACAATCGATGTCAGACGAACTCGCTGCGCGCCACTGCAAACCCTGCGAAGGTGGCGTCCTGCCTCTAACCCGCGAGCAGAGCCAACAACTCATGCAAGCGCTGCATGCGGACTGGGCGCTAAGTGATGACGGACTTTCAATATCGCGGCGCTTTGAGTTCCCGGCATACGACAGGACGCTGGGCTTTGCCAATGCCGTGGCCTGGATCGCGATAAGCGAAGACCATCACCCGGTCCTGACGGTCGCCTACGGACACTGCACCGTCAGCTACACGACGCACGCAATCAACGGATTATCGGACAACGATTTCATCTGCGCGGCCCGTATCGATCGCCTGGTAAGAACAGAGGCGTCATGACTGAACTCATCGACATCGAGCAAGCCGCAGATCGTCTGGCTGATGTTGCCGTTCGTACACCGCTGCTGCGCAATAGCGAACTCGACAAGGTGGCAGGCGGTGCGGTACTCGTAAAGCCTGAATGCCTGCAGCTTACCGGGTCGTTCAAAATTCGCGGCGCCTATAATTTTCTCAGCCAGCTAAGTCCGGAAGAAGCACAGCGCGGGGTCGTGGCGTTTTCGTCAGGTAATCACGCACAAGGTGTTGCGGCGGCTGGCACGATGCTCGGCATACAGACTGCGATCGTCATGCCCGAGGATGCGCCGCGCGCTAAGCTCGACAATACGCGCAGGCTCGGCGGAGAAGTCATTACCTACGATCGGTATACGGGCGATCGAGAGACCATCGCGCGAGAAATCGCGGCCGAGCGCGGGTCGGTGGTTGTGCCGTCATACGATCACGACTACATCATTGCCGGGCAGGGCACGGTGGGTCTCGAGATTGCGCAGCAGTGCGCAGAACTCGATGTCAAGCCGGACCAGGTCCTGGTGTGTTGCGGTGGTGGCGGGTTGATCTCTGGCAGCGCCATTGCGCTCAAAGCGAACTACCGGGACGTCGCGGTACATTCTGTGGAGCCCGAGGGCTTCGACGACACGGCCCGGTCACTGTTTTCCGGCAGGCGGGAGCATGTCGACCCGACGGCGCGCTCCATTTGCGATGCGCTGCAGGCACATTCGCCCGGCGTAAAGACGTTCGCCATCAACCGCCAACTCCTGGCGGACGGACTCGTCGTCAGTGACGCCGATGTAAGAGCCGCCATGCGGTTCGCATTCCTGAACCTGAAACTCGTGGTCGAGCCCGGAGGCGCCGTGGCCCTGGCGGCGGTATTGGCCGGTAAGATCGACACGCAGGACAAGACCACAGTGGTCGTTCTGAGTGGTGGCAATGTGGATGCTGAGCTGTTCGCTGAAATTCAGCGAGAAGGGTCAGGCTGAGCCGAAGCTGGGGCGACGCAGGATCGAGCGACGGGCGGGCTGCTTGTTAATCGACGTTACGGATATCGATGCACGCCGGCGATCCGGCCAGGCGTTGAGCCAGGAGACGATTTTTTCGATTTCCGCGACGTCCTGTTTGACGCGCGACGGCTGCATGTCGCACAAACCCAAGCCCTGTTCGGCGGCGTGCACGAAATTCTGGCTGTCGCGCAGCACTGCAATAATCGGGATACCCAGTGAGTCGAGGAAGCGCATGAGCTGGGCGAGACTTCTTGTGTTCTTGCGCGTGCGGTTGGCGACAACCGCGAGTTTGCGATCCCGACGATCCACTTTGGCCACGAGCAGCAAGTCTGCGATACAGCGGGAGGCGGCATGAATATCCAGCGACGAGGGCAGTACCGGCACCAGGATACTCGTCGAGTCTCGCGTCAGCTCGCGCAAGTCGTCGTGATCGACGCTGGCGGGCGAATCGACGAGCAGGTTGATCGTGTCGTTAGGCACACGCAATTGCCAGCTGCGTGTGGCCTGCATGGATTTCTTGTAGGCGGCAATCCCATGGATGTCGGGCAGGTCGTCAGGACGCCGCTCCAGCCAGCCCATCGTTGAACCCTGTGGATCGTAGTCCATGATGGCCGGCGTTGGTCCGCGCCTGGCGTAACTGGCGGCCAGGTTGGTCGCAAGGGTCGACTTGCCGCAGCCCCCTTTGGGGTTGAGGACGACGATTTTGTTCAGGTTGTCTCGTCTCGGCGTAATCAGCATGTCGCGATCTGGTTCCGGTTATTGAATACAACTTCGCGGATTCCCACCCGATAATCGTTGCGCCAGTTCACATAATACCTCGGAATCGCCGAGGTTTCTTCAGGCGGGGCAGGTGTCGTGACAGGGCAGCTCGCTGCCGTCGCAGGAGTTCCTCATCTGCTGATAGCGCAAACCGGTGGAATCAGGACGCGAGCAATTCCGCCCAGGTCAGTTCAAGCGTCTCATCGTAGGTCCCGTCACCGTCCACGTCGATCTCGATCGTGACATTGACGTTGTCGATGGCAGTCAGGCGCGCTGCAGAGTCCAGGCCCTCGACAAGCATCGAGCCGGAACTCGGGTAGTCGAAGTCTTCGCCTGCAAATGTGACCGGCGTCGAGTACTGTACGACGCCGTCCAATTCCGTGCTATTGAGCGTGCCTGCCGCTGACAGGGTGTACGGCAGTGTCTGTTCGCCGCCGTCGAACGTCTGGCTGGACACATAGTTGCTCAATGTTTCGGACATATCGTTGTAGTCCACGGTCATCGATGTGCCCGATACGCCGGACTCAACATACGGCGACCGTGTCGTATCCTGCGTCACGGTCGCGTCACCATTGCTGGTGACCGTGTCGCTGGCTGTGAATACCTGGAGATCGGTGGCGACGGTGTCCATGCTGAGCAGGTAGGTGCCGGCCAGCAGGTCGCCCGTGAACTCGCGGACCGTCATATCGATGGTGCCGTCGATCACCTCGCCAAAACCGTCATCGCATGCTTCGAACAGTATGTTGAACGTATCGCCGGTTGTCAGGGTCAGCGGATCGGCAATATCCCCCGACAGGGTGACGGCGCCGTCCACGAGGCAGGGCGATACGTCGGGGCCGAACGGGATTTTCTGCAACACGTTGGCAATGAGTCCTGCGGAACGGCTAGCCGGGCTCGCCTTGGCGAAATCGCCCGGGTTTCCTGTTGCAACGATCTGTCCGCCGGCGCTGCCAAAACTACCGCTGCCGTTTGCGGCCTCCCAGGAAGCCCGCGTCGCCGCAGGGGCATTGCCCGACGTAATGGCGTAGGTCGTGGTCGATGAGCCTCCGCCTCCGAAGCCAACACCACCCGAAATATCACCAAAATCACCGCTGCCGCCGCAGGCAGCGATTGTCAAAGAGGCGCCGAGGACGCTCAGGCGTGCGAGATTCATGGTGTGGCTCCCGGATAAATGGCAAATTCACCGGCTAGTGTACGCAGCGGGAAATCGCGTGCCGTGACGGCCCTCACAAAAGAACCAGTAGGATTATGTTTTGTGCCGGTGCGTCCTGAGAAATGCGCCGGCTTCGTGCAGCCACTGGCAAGTGTCGCAATCGCAGCGCCGGGAATGGCAGGACGTCGCCGGACTGTCGCTGCGAAGGTAGGTGACGGCGGTCTGCAGGGCGTCAACCAGCTCCGGCAGCGGCGTCGCCGCGGTGGGCTCCTCCCGATGCTGGTTCAGCCAGCGGCAGGCCGGCCCGAAGTGGCAGTTTGCGCAGCGCGTCTCGGCGGCCTGAAATCGTCCCTGGAACCGGCATTCGGTAAAATCGACCTCACGGTCAATAAACCAGCGCGGGTACTCCAGCAATTTCAGAACATAGCCTGAAAGGGTGCGCGCCTGCCTGGGGTGCAGTGTGGTCATAGGAGCCCGAAATCAAGCCAGATTGCAGCCTAGGGAGCGGCGCGCCAGCGGGGCTATTCGGGGTACTACCTACGGCGGGCAGATCCTGTTCCGCCAGCGCACGAATCGTGTGTTGCGTTTACACAACATATTCCAACAAAATCGTGATTTTTTTGGCGCTTGGCATTTACAAATGTGTTGTGATTTCGCATCATAGCCACTTGGCACAACCGGACGCTCCCGGTCGCCCGGCGATTAGGCTAGCAATAAGCCACGCCGAATTACTTAGCATAAGGGGTAAGAAATGAGAGTAAGCGAAGATCGCGCACTTCTCGCGCGAGTACTCAGTCCATTTGCTATCGTTTTTGCAAGCGTATGTCTGCTTGCAGGTCCTGCTGCGTTTGCACAGGACGATAGCGATAGTGACGCCACAGATGATGTGGTCGAACAGGATGACGAGGTCGTTGACGAGGTAGTCGTCACGGGTTCGCGCCTGAAACGCGATACGTACAGCAGTATCTCTCCGCTCCAGGTCATCACGGGCCAGATTTCTCGTGAAGTCGGCCTGATCGATGCGGGCGACATTCTGCAGGAGTCCACAGCGTCAAGCGGTCAGCAGATCGACCTGTCGTTCCAGGGCTTCGTACTCGACAACGGCCCGGGCTCGACGACGATCAGCCTGCGCGGTCTCGGCGAGGCTCGTACGCTGGTTCTGGTTAACGGCCGTCGTCTCGCACCGGGTGGTGTTGAAGGTGCGCCGTTTGCTGCAAACCTCGACCTGGTTCCTGCATCGCTGGTACAGCAGTATGACCTGCTGCTCGACGGCGCATCATCAGTTTATGGTTCCGACGCCATTGCCGGCGTTGCCAACATTATTCTGCGTAAAGACTTCGACGGCATCGAGCTCGAGACCTATTCACGCGTGCCTGAGCACGGCGGCGGCGTGGATCACACGCTGAGCGCTGTCTGGGGCAAGAACTGGGACCGCGGTTTCATCGGTATCGGTGCGGAATTTGTCGACAGTGAACGTGTACGCCTCGAAGACCGTCCGTGGACGGCAGGCTGTGACAAGCACTACGAGATTAATGACGAGGGCGGCTTCGCCACGGAAGAACAGTTCTACAACAATGTCTACGGCATGGATTGGGACGAGTGTCGTCTGGGCTTGCTCGCAGGGCGTGTCATTGTGCCTGACCTCGGCTCCATCTATCACACGCCGGGCTTCACAAATGGCGGGTGGCCGAACTTCTCCGAATCCTCGACGTTCGGCTTTGGCGTCGATGGCAACGGCGACGGCGCTACAGATGTCAACTTCCGCGAGTACGACCTGAACGGCAAGGCGAGCCAGCAAAACTCTGACCTCTTCCCGGAAACGCAGTCGCTGAACATCCTGTCTTACGGTGAGTACACGTTCGATGGCGAAGCCAACGTAACGCCGTATTTCGAGGTCATGCACGCCGAGTACGACTTCTTCTCGAATTCGTCGGAAGGCCAGCTGTTCCCGTTTGTTCCGGCAAATAACCCGTTCAACATCTGTAACCCGGCAGCTGTCGGCGGTGTTGACTGTGGCCTCGCCGCGGATGCGCTTTACACGAACCCGAACTACATTGCACAGTTTGGCGCGAACTTCGAGGACCTTTGTGCGAGCTTTGGTATCCCGCTCGCGGGATGCACGCCTGATGCGTTCGGTCTGCTGAATGGTCCGCTTGGACCGCAGATCGCTCGCCCAGTTGTGTCGGTGGCCGGCGACCGTAACTTCACCGATGTTTCAGGCAGCCAGACACGCGCCGTTGTCGGTATGCGTGCTGACCTGCCGTTCATGAATTTCGGCTCGTTCGACAACTGGTCATTCGATATCTACGGCAGCTTCACGAAATCCGATGCAGAGTCGTCCCGCTTTGGCGTCCGTGCAGATCGCCTCGATGTGTCCATGGGCGTTTATTCGCTGACCAATACGCCATGCGAAATGAACGATCCCTTGGCAACGGGTAACCGCACCGGCTTGACGTTCTCCGAGCTGCCCGCCGATGCGAGTGCGGGTTGCGTACCGATCAATTTGTTTGCACCGTCGCTGTATCCAGTCGGCACGGTTACTGGCGACTTCGCCACGCAGGCAGAACGTGACTTCGTGATGGGCGCCCGTACCTTCGACACTGAGTACGAGCAGACGATTATTTCTGCTTACGCAACAGGCGAAATCTTTGAGCTGCCCGCTGGTGGCGTAGCGTTCGGTCTTGGTGTGGAAACACGCAACGACGACATCAAGTCGATTCCGGACAATGTCGCTCGCGACGGGCTGTTCTGGGGCTTCTTCTCTGATGGTGGTGCAACCGGCGACAAGGATACCGATGAGATCTTCGGTGAGGTCGAGCTGCCGATCCTGGCAGGCGTAAAGGGATTCGAAGAGCTGACGTTAAACATGTCGGCACGCTACACGGATGATGAACTCTACGGATCGGGTAACACCGAGTCGTTCAAGCTTGGATGGCGCCCAGTTGAGTCACTGCTGATTCGCGGCACCTTCGGTACGTCGTTCCGTGCACCGAACCTGCGCGAGAACTTCCTGCAGGCGCAGTCGGGCTTCGGCAGCATCTTCGATCCGTGCTACATTCCGGATGCTGCAATTGACCCGATTACCGGCGGCTACGACCCGTCTCTGGACGATCGTGAGCCGCAGGTCCTGGCGAACTGTCTTGCCAATGGTGTTGACCCGACGCTGGCCAACAACGGCGGCTTCAACGTGTTCAGCACCGAGGTAGCAAGTGGTGGTGCAACCGACCTGTTCGCTGAGGAATCAGAGTCCTGGTCGGCCGGCTTCTCGTTTGACCAGCCGTGGACCAACGCGTTTGATCTCGCTGTGAGTGCGACGTACTACGAAATCGAAGTCAACAACACGATCATCGAGCCGAGCGGTCAGTTCATCGTGAACGACTGCTACAACTCGCTGACGGGTGCCAGTATCTTCTGTAGCCGTATTATGCGTGACCTGTCAGACCCGACGAACCCGATCATCGACATTATCGACTCGGGCTTTATCAACCGGGAAGCTGAGAAAGCACGCGGCGTTGACGTGAACATGACGTTTAATGACACATGGACCTTCTTCGAACGTCCGTATGACATTACGTTCGACGTGCAGGCCAACCGTCAGCTCGAGCGCTCGACGCTGTTCATCGACGACGATGGCAATCAAGATACTGATACGTTCCAGGGTGAGTGGGGCTTTGCCGACTGGACCGCGCGTACCGGCCTGCGAGTCGAGTACGACGACTTCCGCGTTACTTGGGAGACGCGTTACATCTCCTCGGTTAACCAGGATTCGGACGGTGTAGACAGCTTTGGCACGGCATTTGATATCTCCGATACCTGTGGCGTCACGGACAGCTTTACTTGCCGTGACTACGGTGAAGCAGACAACTACTTCCTGCATAACCTGTCCATGTACTACTTCGGCGACATGTGGACATTTGGCGGCGGTATCCGCAATGTCCTCGATCAAGAGCCTCCGGTAGTTGATGGCACGGAAATCCTGGCGGTAAACAACACGCCGATCGGCTACGGCTACGATCTCAATGGCCGCGTTTACTTCGTCAACGTCCAAGTTAACTTTGGCGGTGGTGAGTGATCGGGGCACTAGCCCGATATAGCTAGGCAAGACAGGGCCCACGGATTTTTTGTCCGTGGGCCCTTTTGCTTTTGGCGAAGGCCGATTATGCTGTCGGTCTGCCTGTCTGAAACAATTACGAGATGAACATGCGAAAGAAAATCCTGGCCGGGCTTTGCCTGGCTCTGTTAGTTTCCACTGGAACGGTTGGTGCAGCCTCGGCCCCCGAGCCTTATCCGCTCGAGTACTGGGCCCTGCGTGAAGTCATCAATACCGCCCAGGTGTCGCCCGATGGCAAGTACCTGGGCCTGATGAAAATCGCTTCCAAGAAGGCGAACCCGGTCATCGAAGTCTACGAGACCGCCAACCTGAACAAGAAGCCTTTTACGATTGGTGCCAAGAAGATGGAAGTCACCAGCTTCTACTGGGCGAGTGACAAAGACATCGTTTTCACGATGCGCCAGAAGGTTCGCGACAAGATCGACGGCTTCAACCAGGGTGTCTACGAATCCAAGCTTGCCGTGGCAGACGTCATCAACAAGAAGATGCGTTCTTTCGACGAAACGGGACCGGCCATCGAGAATCTGCTGCCCAGGAAGAAGAACAAGGTCATTATTTCCTTCTTCGAAGGTGAGGCCGACGGACCGGGCTCCCGGCTCGAAGCGGCGTTCAGGCCACGAGCTTACTGGGAGTTCGACCTCGAAAGGGGCACCAAGAAGCTCCTGATCCGCGGTAAGATCGCGCTGGGCAATATCGATTTCGACGCGGACGGTAACCCCTACCTTGCGCGTGGCTTCGATCTCCAGGATGGCGAGTCGGTCTGGTATTACCGCAAGCCGGGTGAAAAAGACTGGAACGAGATTTATCGTCTCAGCGAAGACGATTTCTCGACCTTCGCCGTTGCCGACCAGGATGAGTCCAAGCCCGGTAACCTGCTGGTTTACGCGAACAATGGCCACGACATGGTCGGACTGTGGTCGTTCAATACCAATACCAGTAAGTTCGAGGAGCTTATCTACCGGCGCGCAGATGCCGATGTCTACGGCATTCGTTATCACAGCAACGACTGGGCGAACCCTGACAAGGTCGTTGGCGTTTCGTATTTCAAGGACAAGTACCGCGTCGAGTACTTCGACGAAGTGGAGGGCGCGACTTACGCTCAGCTCGAGCAGATCATTCCTGCTGCGCATTACATCGACATCAACAGTCGCTCCCGCGACGGCAACACGATGACGATCTACAACTCGGGGCCGCGCGATCCGGGGACGTATTACCTGCTAAAGGACGGCAAGCTCCAGGCTGTCGGCAGTAAACAGCCGCTGCTCGATAGCGAGAACCTCGCTGACCTGCAGTACATTGAATACGATGCACGTGACGGCTACAGCATCCCAGCCTACCTCACAGTACCGCAGGGGGAAGCGCCGTTTCCGTTGATCGTGCTGCCACACGGCGGACCGTTCGTGCAGGAAACCGTGAATTACGATGAATGGGCGCAGATGCTGGCGAACAATGGCTACATGGTACTGCAGCCCCAGTATCGCGGCTCCCAGGGATACGGCCAGAAGTTCTACACCGACGCATTCATGGAGGGAGGCCAGGGCGGCTACAAGATGCAGGACGACAAGGACGACGGCGCGATGTATCTCGTTGAGCGCGGTCTCGTCGATCGCGATCGTATCGCCATGTTCGGCTGGTCGTACGGTGGCTATGCCGCTCTCGTGGCCGCGTCGCGCAGCGACCAGATCTATCAATGCGTCATTGCCGGCGCCGCCGTTACCGATCCACTGATGCAGGTGAACTACTATCGCTTCCAGCTGCGAGGCACCGGCGCTGTAGAACAGCTCAGGATGTGGGACGACAGTATTTCGCCGCTGGAGGAAGTCGAGAAGGTCAATGTGCCGATGCTGATTATCCACGGTGACGTCGACCAGCGTGTACCAATTGACCACGCCAAGAAGTACCTCAAAGCGCTCGACAAGGTCGGCAAGCCCTACAAGTACGTCGAACTAAAGGGTGCGGATCACTTCTCGAATACGCTGTTCTATCGACACCAGATTGAGTTGTACACGTCGATGATCGATTTCCTGCAGAACGATTGCGGTCCCGGCGGACTGTAGCCGAACACAGGAAAGCTGCACAAAAAAACCCCGGGACGGCATGCCGCCCCGGGGTTTTTTTTACTCACTTCATTGAGTTCAGAACATCTCGCTGGGATCGAGCGTGTCGTGAGCCGGTTTCTCCCGGCTCCTGATCCAGTCACCGGTGATCATGTTGTCGTAACCGAGACCGGGCCCGACCATGGGGTAGACGCCGGCGTCACGGTCGATGATGACCTCGAGGAATGCCGGACCGTCAAAGTCCATGAATTCGCGAACAATGGCCGGCAGGTCTGCTTTCCTGTCGAGACGCTTCGCAAACCTGAAGCCGTCGGCCTCGGCGGCCTTGACGAAGTCCTTGCTGTGCAGTGATTTGTCACTGCCTGACATGCGGCCACCGAAGTACAGCTGCTGCCACTGCCGCACCATGCCGTCGCCGAAATTATTGAGGACGATCACCTTCACGGGCGTGTTGTAGGTTGTGGCCGTCTCGAGTTCTCCGATATTCATGCGGATGCTGCCGTCGCCATCGATATCGATCACCGTCCGGTCGGGACGGGCAAACTGCGCGCCAATCGCAGCCGGCAGTCCGAAGCCCATCGTGCCCATGCTGCCCGAGGTCAGCCACAGGCGCGGTTCGCGAAAATCGAAGTACTGAGCAGCCCACATCTGGTGCTGCCCTACGCCCGTGGAAATGATGGCTTCACCCTTGGTGTGTTTGTTGATCTCCTCGATCACCGCGTAAGGCTGGATTAACTCGGAATCGCGATCATAGTTCAACGCATACTCTTCCTTCAGATGCGCGATCTCATCGTGCCAGTCGTCGAACGACTTGGCGAAGCCGATGCGTTTGCCGTAGGCCAGCAGGTCGCGCAGGTCTCTTTCGAGCATGCCCACGTGATGCCAGTTGACGCGCTTGACCTTGCCGATTTCGGCAAAGTCGACGTCGAAATGGGCGATGTTCTTTGCGCGCGGCGCAAAATGCCCCGGATTGCCTGCGACACGGTCATCGAAACGTGCGCCGATCGCGATCAGAAAATCACAATCTTCAACAGCGTAGTTGGCTGAAGCAATGCCGTGCATGCCGAGCATGTGCAATGCCAGGGGATGCGTCGTGTCGCTCGCTCCGAGCGCCATGAGCGTCGTGGTGACCGGAATGCCGTACTCGTTCGCCAGACGCCGCATCGCCTTCGTCGCATTGGCGTTGATGACGCCTCCACCGGCATAGATCAGCGGTCGTTCCGACTCGGAGAGCAGCGTGAAGAAGCGCTCGCAGGCACCGTCGGTGAGGTGGTTTTCCTCGACCTTGGCCAGCCGCCGGCGGTAGCCGTGCAGCGGCAGAGTGCCATGACCCTGGAATTCGCCGTCCCAATTCTGAACATCCTTCGGGATATCGACGACCACGGGCCCGGGGCGGCCGGTGCGCGCAAGTTCGAATGCGCTGCGCATGGTCTCCTCAAGCTTGGTGGCATCGGTCACCAGGAAGACATGCTTGGCAACGGCCCCCATGATCGCGGCCACCGGCGCTTCCTGGAACGCATCTGTGCCGATAGCCGCCGTGGGCACCTGGCCGCAGATGACGACCAGGGGCACCGAATCGGCCATGCTGTCTCGCACCGGTGTCACGGTATTGGTGGCGCCGGGGCCGGATGTAACCATAACGACTCCGACATTGCCGCTTGCCCTGGCGTAGCCGGCCGCCATGAACCCGGCTCCCTGCTCATTGGCCGGCACGACCAGCTGTATGGCGGCGTCGCGTCCCGCGACCGGATGCATGTCGTTGTAGCGAAATACGGCGTCGTAGATGGGCAGGATCGCGCCACCGCTATAGCCGAAGACCGTGTCCACCCCTTCGTCTGCCAGGATCTGCACGACCGTGTCGGCGCCCGAGAGCATTTTTCCAGCGAGCGGGTGATGGTCGACCGAGGCGGTATTGGCCTTCTCATTCATGGGCGCACAAATTCACGATAAGTTACGGATTTTCGGCGAGTGTTTACTAAATTCCGGTGCATTGCAATACTGCAGAAACTGGGAGAACATCCTTCTGGTCCTGTGGCAAAACCGGTTTCATTTGTAATTCATCATGCGACACGCAATTTCAGTCCTCTTGCAGAACGAGGTCGGCGCTCTGACGCGCTTGACCGGCATGTTCTCGTCCCGCGGCTACAACATCGAGACGCTCAATGTAGCGCCAACTTATGATCCGCGGGTTTCGCGCGTGACGCTCGTGGTTACGGGGTCGGATGCGGCGATCGCGCAGCTCAACGCTCAGCTGGCAAAACTGGTCGACGTCGTGAATATTCACGACATGACGCTCGGCGAGCACTTTGAGCGGGAACTGGCCATTGTCAAGGTCAAGCTCGGTACCGGCGGTCTCGCCAAAGCGATTTCGCTGGCCAGGCGATTTGCCGCCGAAATGCTCGACGAGGATGCCAACAGTTGCACCATGCAGCTGACGGGCCGGGTTGTCGAGGTGGACGAGTTCGTGACGGAGGCCGCCAAGGTCGGTGAGATATCGGCGGTGGCGCGCAGCGGCACGGTCGCCGTCTCGAAGGGCGAGGTTACTCTCACGTCCTTCGATCGGCAGCATCTGCTCGTTGGTTGATCATGGCCACGCTGGCACTTAGCGAATACCGGCGGCTGATCATCAAGGTCGGCTCGTCCTTGCTGGTCGACAATGCAGGGAACCTCAATCGAGACTGGCTCGATACGCTGGTCCAGGACATTGCTGTCCTGCAGCGCGACGGTCACGAAATTCTGATTGTTTCCTCCGGCTCTATCGCCATTGGCAGCAACGTCCTGGGAATCAACAAAGCGCGTGCGCGGCTCGAAGATCTGCAGGCCGCCGCGGCCGCCGGGCAGGTTCAGCTCGTGCACGCTTACCAGGAGGTGCTGGGGCAACGCGCGATTACCGCGGCCCAGGTACTCCTGACGCCCGAAGATACCGAGAATCGCAGGCGCTTTCTGAATGCCAGGGGCACGCTGGAACGCCTCGTCGACCGGAAGGTCATTCCGATCATCAACGAGAACGACACGGTGGCCACCGAAGAAATACGCTACGGTGACAATGACCGGCTTGCCGCGCGCGTCGCGCAGCTCGTCATGGCCGATGCGCTGGTCCTGTTGTCCGACGTGGACGGTTTTTACACGGCGGACCCGGGCAAAGATCCGGATGCCAGGCATATCCCTGAAGTCAGCCACATCACCGCCGACATGCAGGCCATGGCGGGAGAAACCCGTTCCGATGTCGGCAGCGGCGGCATGGCGACCAAGGTGCAGGCTGCCCGCATTGCGACGCACGCCGGCTGCTCGACGATTATCGCCAGTGGCAAGGTCAGTCATCCGCTGCGCGCCTTGTCGACAGGCGCTCGCTATACGGTCTTCAAGGCTGAGGGGACTCCCGCGGCAGCGCGCAAGCAGTGGCTGGCGGGCGTCCTTGAAGTGAGCGGCGAAATGCGCGTTGATGACGGTGCAGTACGGGCGCTGCGAACGGGCAATAGTCTCCTGCCGGTTGGCGTGGTGAGTATTGCGGGCAGCTTCAGTCGTGGTGACGTGGTCAGGATCACGGGGCCGGACGGCGCGGAGCTGGGGCGCGGCCTGGCGGAATACTCGGCAACCGAGGCGGACCTGATCGCCGGTTGCCAGTCGGAGCAAATCGAAGACAAGCTCGGGTATCGTGGGCGCTCCGTTATGGTCCACAGGGATGAACTGGTGTTATTCAATGGCAATAGCTGAAACGATGACGGCATTGGGCCGGGCCGGGCGATCTGCCGCGACGGTCCTGGCCACCACGAGCGGTGAGCAACGCAATGCCGCGCTTGCAGCGGCCGCGTCGGCACTGCGGACGCGTGCGGCGGAGATCATCGCTGCCAATGCGAAAGACATGACGGCAGCCGAAGAACGCGGCCTTAGCGGTGCGATGCTCGATCGCCTGATGCTCGACGACGGTCGCGTGGAGGCCATGGCCTCGGGAATAGAAACCATAATCGGGCTGCGCGACCCGGTCGGCCGTGTACAGGAAGAATGGGAACGGCCGAACGGCCTGCGTATTCAGCGCGTCAGCGTGCCTCTGGGCGTCATTGGCATTATCTATGAGAGTCGCCCGAACGTGACGGCCGATGCAGCGTCGCTGTGCATCAAGTCGGGCAATGCCGTCATCCTGCGCGGTGGCTCGGAGAGCTTTCACTCCAGCATGGCGATCTACGAGTGCCTCAGAGCCGGGCTCGAGGCGGCAGGGCTCCCAGGCGATGTCGTGCAGATGGTACCGACGACCGACCGGGCTGCCGTTGGCTTCCTGTTGTCGTCGATGTCGGAGTGGGTCGACGTGGTCGTGCCGCGAGGCGGCAAGAGCCTCATCAAGCGAGTGCAGGATGAGGCGCGCGTGCCGGTTATCGGACACCTCGAAGGTATCTGTCACGTCTACCTGAACGCCGGCGCCGATGCCGACATGGCGCGCGATATTGTGCTCAATGCCAAGATGCGGCGCACCGGCATTTGTGGCGCGGCGGAAACGGTGCTGGTTGACAGAGCGGCGGCAGACAGGCTGTTGCCCCTGGTCTGCGATGCGCTTCAGGCAGCGGGCTGCGAGATTCGCGGGGATGAAACCGTCGCGTCGCTGGTTTCGGACGTGATCCCGGCGACAGAAGAAGACTGGTCGACCGAGTACCTGGATGCCATCATTTCCATGCGTGTCGTCGACGATATCGATGCCGCTATCGCTCATATTCGCCGCTACGGATCCGGCCATACTGAAAGCATCATCACCGACGATAGTGATGCCGCCGAGAAGTTCTTCCGCGATGTCGACAGCGCGATCGTCCTGAATAATGCGTCCACCCAGTTTGCGGACGGTGGCGAATTCGGCATGGGTGCCGAGATAGGCATTGCAACGGGCCGCATTCACGCCCGCGGACCTGTTGGTGCGGACCAGTTGACGAGTTACAAGTATGTGGTGCGCGGCAGCGGGCAGGTGCGGCCGTCGTGACAACGGCCGGCAAGGTTTTCGATCTTGCCGTCATCGGCGCAGGCATCAACGGCGCCGGCATTGCCCGCGACGCGGCATTGCGCGGCCTCAGCGTCATTATTCTCGACAAGAATGACATGTGCAGCGGCTGCTCGGCGATTTCCAGCCGCCTGGTGCATGGCGGGCTGCGTTACCTCGAGTATGGCGAAATCCCGCTGGTCTATGAGTCCCTGCATGAACGACGGTGCCTGCGCCTGACCGCACCGCACCTGGTTGAACCCTTACGTATCACCATCCCGGTCTATGCCGGTGCGAAGCGTGGTCCACTGCTAATCCGGCTGGGCATGCTTGCCTACGACCTGCTGTCGTGGCGCAAGACCGTGCCGAATCACGACATGCTCAGTGGCGATGAAATTCACGCAGAGGAACCCGGGCTCAGAGGCGAAGGACTGCGTGCCGCCGCGCGCTACTACGATGCCCAGGTGGAGTTTGCGGAGCGGCTCGTACTGGAAAACCTGCTGGCCGCGAAAGCGGCTGGCGCCCGGATTCGAATGCATTGCGAAGTGACAGGCATCGCGGTTGAAAACGGCGCTGTCGTATCGCTGTCGTACAAAGATCCTGACGGTAACGCGCAGGCGGTCGGTGTCAAAGCCGTCGTTAATGCAGCCGGCCCCTGGGTCGATCGCGTGCTCGATGTCGCGCCGACGCGCACGCAGCGGCTGATTGGCGGCACCAAGGGCAGCCATATCATCGTTGGTTCTTTCGAGGGGGCCCCGCGTGACGCGTTCTATGTCGAAGCGGAGGCCGATGGCCGACCGTTCTTCATTATTCCGTGGTACGACCAGTACCTGATTGGCACGACGGACATTCGCTACGATGAAGATCTGGATCATATTCGTGCGAGTGGTGCCGAGGTCGATTACCTGCTCAGTGAAACCAACCGGGTCTTCCCACAGGCCGGACTGTCCCGCGCTGATATTCACTACGCCTACGCAGGCGTGCGGCCGCTGCCCTACAAGGAAGCAGGGCCTGAGTCAGCGATCACGCGTCGTCACATCATCAAGGTCAACAAGGACATCGCAAGCGGCCTGCTGTCCATCGTGGGTGGCAAGCTGACGACGTATCGCAGCCTGGCCGAACAGACGATCGACAAGTTGGCGAAGCTGCAGCGTCTCGACTTGCCGCCGTGCCGTACCCGCGACACCGATTTGCCCGGCGCCTGGGGGATTGACCGTGCGCGCGATGCGCTGCTGGCGCTGGAAGCGCTCTCAGACGCTGGCGTGGATCGCCTGCTGCGGGTCTATGGCGGCCGCGCCGCCGCCATTGCTGAGCTTGCGAGCGCCAATGGCGACCTGGCAAGGACGCTGGATCCTGATGGCCGGGTCCTGGCCGCTGAGGTGGTTTTCACGCTGCGCGAAGAATTTGCGTTGACGCTGACGGATATTCTCTTTCGCCGCATGATGATCGGGTTCGATGCGGACCAGGGACGCAGCCTGTATGCGCCGATCGGCGACATCGCCGCTGCGGAGGCGGGGTGGACGCCGGAACACAAGTTGCAGCAGCTTGACGCGCTCACCGAGTACGCCCGGTCGCTGCAAGTGGGGTAGACCGATGAGCCGCTTCCTGCGTTGGTTATTCCTGGCGCCGGTCCTTCTGACGCTGGTGTTGTCAGGCAGGTCGCAGGCCGAGGAGTCGCCTGCCCCGACTGATACCGTGGCGCCGGCAGCACGGCCGAAAGTCGGCCTTGTTCTCGGCGGAGGTGGCGCCCGCGGGGCGGCGCATATCGGCGTTCTCAAGGAACTGGAGCGCATGCGCGTGCCCGTTGATGCGATTGTCGGCACCAGCATGGGTGCGATTGTCGGCGGACTGTACGCGACAGGAATGAACGCCGAGGATCTTGAGTATCTTGTCGGCTCGCTGGACTGGGCTGCGGCGCTGACCGACGAGCCGGACCGTGAAGATCAGAGTTTTCGTCGCAAACAGGACGACAGCCAGGTACCGATCGATTTTGAGCTGGGTATTCGCGGGACCGAGATGGTGCTGCCAAAAGGTGCCATCCAGGGGCAAAAGCTGGACCTGCTCCTGCGTGAGCTGACGCTTGACGTTACCGACATCGATGACTTCGATGATCTCCCCATCCCGTTTCGCGCGATCGCTTCGGACATCGAAAAGGGTGAGATCTGGGTCATGGGCAAGGGTGACCTGGCACAGTCGATCCGGGCCAGCATGTCGGTGCCCGGCGTGTTCGCGCCGGTGGAGATCGACGGGCGATTGCTCGTTGACGGCGGCATTGTCGGCAACCTTGCGGTGCACGTCATGCAGGAAATGGACATCGACATCATCATCGCGGTCGACGTGGAGTTTCCCCTGTATCGCCTCGATGAGCTGAGTTCCGCGCTGACGATCTCCGAGCAGATGCTCACGATCCTGATCCGCAAGGAAACCCTGCGACAGATCGAGCGCCTTGACGATGACGATATCCTGATACGCCCGAAACTGGGTACGTTCGCATCGACCAACTTCGGGGAGATTCTCGACACCATCGGTCCCGGACGGGCGGCGGCGCGCGAGCAAGCCGCCAGGCTGGCGTCACTGTCGCTTGAGGAAAGTGAGTGGAAAACCTACCTCGCGCAGCGTTCGCAGCACTTTCCGCCGGCGTCGAATCTGGCTTTCGTTCGCGTGGTTCACGATGGCGAGCTCGCTCCCGAGGTTCTCGCCTCGAAGCTGGACGTGGAAGCGGGGGACCCGATTGACCATAGTGTCCTCGCACAGAACGCGGATCGCCTTTACGGCCTTGGTCTGTATGAACAAGTCAGTTACGAGCTCGTGGAAGAAGATGGCCAGACCGGGGTCGAGTACCAGGCCCGCAGCAAGAGCTGGGGACCGAACTTCCTGCAGTTCGGTGTTTCGCTGGAGGACGATTTCGAAGGATCGACCGCGTTCAACCTCGGTGCTCGCATGACGCGCGCCGGAATCAACCGCCTCGGAGCGGAATGGCGCACCGACCTGAGACTGGGAACGGATCCGAAGCTCTTTTCCGAGTTCTACCAGCCGCTGAGCTTCGATTCGCGCGTGTTTATCGCTCCGCGCATCAACGTGGAGCAGTCGAACATCAACGCCTTTCTCGATAACTCGACGATTGCTCGCCTGCGGCTCTCCGAAGCTGAAGCAGGGCTGGACTTCGGGCGCGAACTCGGACGCGTCGGCGAGTTTCGCGTTGGCGTATTTCGCGGGCTTGGCGAGGCGCGCGTAAGAATCGGCGACCCGGCTCTGCCGAATGTCGACTTCCATACGGGCGGGGCGTTCGCGCGCCTGCGCTTCGATACGCTCGACACTGCGCGCTTCCCGCGGCGCGGGCTGCTCAGCGATATTCGCTGGACGCTGTCGCGTCCCGGACTCGGGGCGGATCATGAATTCGACCTGATCGAAGGTGAGGCAACGCAGACCTGGAGTCGCGGCAAGAACAGTCTGCAGCTGGGTCTGAGTTATGCGACGACGCTCGAATCGGATGACGTGATTCAGGACTACTTCCCGTTGGGCGGATTCCTGCGCCTGTCCGGGCTCGAGCGCGGCGAAATCGCGGGGCCTCACGCCGCGCTGGCGAAGCTCGTGTTCTATCGGCGTGTGGGCGATACGAGCGGTTTCCTGGACACGCCGATCTACCTGGGAATGTCGGCTGAAGCCGGTAACGTCTGGACCCGCCGCTCTGACATCAGTTTCGATTCGATGCTGTGGAACGGCAGCCTGTTTGCGGGCTTCGACACCCTGTTGGGGCCCGTATACCTGGCCGCCGGCTTCGCCGAGCGTGGCCAGTCGAACTTCTACCTGTTTATTGGTGCGCCGCCGCGCTGATCAGCGCGTGATCTTCTCGAGAATCTGCGTGGGGTTGTCCGTCTTGCGGTAATAACCGTGCCTCTGCGCCATATTGTCGAACGCCGCGTCCCGTTCCGCTTCGCTTGCGTACCAGTGCTGGCGCTCCCAGTCGTCACCAAGGACCTTGCGCAGCGTATCGCCCGCGGGCAGCGTCACGCGGATGCCGAAGTTGCGTTCTCTGCCGGCCTGGCCGGGATCGACCAGGTTGTGTTGATGACAATAATCCACTGCAGTTCCTTGGTTTCCGGTGATGGCGGGCAGCGCGAGTATAACGCAGTGGCCGAGTTCACCCTACTTGCGGGCACCTCGGTCTGCGGCGCCTTCACGGTCGGCCCAGCCCAGAAGGCGGCGGGTGACGAACAGGTAGACGGGTTTGGTAAGACCCATCCAGGCACGTGATAACGGGGAGGGATTCGCAAGGATATCCTTTTCCCTGGTGGTCAGGCGGTCGGCACAGTAGGTGCGTTTATGTTTCAGCAGGTGGCGGATGTCCTCGCGCGCCGCAATGCGAAACAGCCGGCCACGGGCGGGACTTCGCCACGCAAGCTGGAAATCGATGAGTGCCGGACTGCCGTCGTCGAGAACGAGAAGATTGGGTTCCTTCGCAAGGTCGTTGTGGCAGACGTCGGCCCTGTGCAGGCGCCGCAGCAAGCGCGCGGCGGCCTTGAACCAGCCGGGATCGACGGCACCGGCCTGGTGCAATGGGGTCCCGGCAAGGTAGCTTCGCACCAGGGTGTCGCGGTCCTGACTCATGAGCTGTGGAACACCCGCCAGCCCGTCCAGCGCGGCCAGTGCCTCCGCTTCGCGCCGCAGCAGGTAGCGCGCGAGCCAGCGCAGCCACCAGCGCGCAGCAGCGGCGTTGCGCACAATTTCCGGCCCCGTCTCACGCTGACGCAGCAGAACTTCGCCAAACAGGTCACACTTTAGAAGTCGTTCGCCATCCATTTCACTGAGAATAATGCCAGAATAGGCTGCCGTGGTACGGCTGACGATGCTGCATGAGCGAAGATTCGAGTGACCAGGTCCCGTCTTCCGACAGGAAGCGGACAGATTCGACCGGCGAGTTTTTCAGCGTAGGCGCCCCCCTGCACGCGGTGCGGGCAGGCTACGTGCGGCGCCGGGCGGACGACCTGCTGTACGAGAGCGCGATCGGTGGCCGCTACGCGCATGTGCTGGCTCCGGATCGGAGCGGCAAGTCGAGCCTGATTGCGGCAACGGCTGCCCGCCTCGAGGCCAGCGGCTGCAAGATCGCGATTCTCGACCTCGAGCATATTGGTGTCCGCGACGGCGGCAGCGACCCGGGACGCTGGTACTACAATGTCGCGTATCGCCTGTTGCGCCAGCTGCGAATACGTTACGACCTGCAGACCTGGTGGCACGACAAGTCAATCCTGAGCAACCGGCAGCGACTTCTCGAATTCTATTCCGAAATCGTGCTCCAGTTCGTGGCTGAATCGATCGTCATTTTCGTCGATGAGATTCAGTGCATCGAAAACTTGCCTTTCGCCGACCAGCTGCTGGCCAGTATTCGCGCAGCGCATAATGCACGGACGACCGACCCCGATTTCTCACGCCTGACCTTCGTGCTGCTCGGCGAATGCGACCCTGTCAGCCTGGTCGCGGAGCCTGAGCTATCGCCATTCAATGTCACGCAGCCGATCCCGCTCGATGACTTCTCGCGTGAGCAACTTGACATCTTTGCCACCGAGCTGAATCTCGACCCTGACAAAGCCACCGATGCCCTGGATCGAATCTATTACTGGACTCGTGGACAGCCCTACCTGAGCCAGAAGCTTGCTCGCCAGATAGCGCGGGAAGACGTTGGCGATGATGTGGTGGCGCACGTCGATCGTTATGCGACCACGCAGCTGGCGGGACGAGCGGCGCTGCACAGCGAGCCGCACATGAGCCACATTCATCGAGTGATTGTCGATGACGAGAAGCAAATGGAGCCGCTTCTCAACTTGTACGGCCGCATTCGCAAAGGTGTCGAGGTAGCCGCCGACCTGGGTTCGGCTCTGCAGCGACGCCTGATGGCCGTCGGGCTTATCGAGATCGACCATGACGGTAACCTGCGGGTTCGCAATCGTCTCTACGAGGCCGTGTTTACGGCACGCTGGGCAAACGACAATCTTCCGACGCGACTGCGCGTGCCGGCCATGATCGCGGGCATCGTCCTGTTGTTCACCTTGCTGCCGTTCTGGTACACGCAGTGGTTACCGCGACCCTATATGGAGGTCCTGGCGTCGCCCGAGGTCGAACTTGAAGTCGCCGAGTCGGCGTACCAGAACCTCCGTTCGTTCCCGGGACACAGGGACACAGCGGACAACCTGTTTCGAGGGTTCGTGGAGCACCGGGCCGCGCTGGCCACCACGGCCGAGGAGATCGACGCGATCGCCTTGTTAGCTGCCGATGTACCCAATTCCGGACGATTGCCGGATGCGCTGCGCGGATCTTTCTGGGATCGGCAAGCGAGTCTTGCGCTCAGGGATGAAAACCGCGATGCAGCGCTGCTGGCAACGCTCGAGTCCCTGGTGATGCCGACGCCGCGACGTCGCCAGCGTGCCGCAAGCCTGATTTCCGATGACTACCCGCTATTGCTTGCGACGTTGCCGCCTCAGCCTGGCAGTACGAGCGTATTCGATCCGGACAATCTCCTGCTGACGTCGGCTGAAGGGGCAGGCATCACGCAATGGTCGTACGCTACCCGTGAGCTGCATCGCCGAGATAGCTGGACCGTCACTGCGCTTGAGGTCGTGCCGCTGGTCCGCCGTGTCATCGTCGATCGAGAAGGCCAGGTCAATCGGATCGGATTAACGCTGAATATCAGTCACGCACGCCTGAACGACCTGCGCATCAAGATTATTGCACCGTCAGGGCGCGCAGTAGAGATCGAGACTGGCCTCGAGCGCACCTCGAGCAACGAGGATATTCGAATTCCCGTGGCGCAATTGCGCGCTCTAATCGGGGAGTCGATGGCGGGCACCTGGACGATCAGCGTACGCGACGAGAGCCTGGGCGTGGCAGGGCAACTGGTCGGCTGGAACCTGAAACTGAACGCTCAGGGTGCCGTCGAAGACTTTCAACGCGGCCTGAATATTCCCGACCCGGTTGAGCGTGAGACCGACAATGTGTGGTTTGAGGATAGCGGGCGCTACGCTATTGCGCGCGCGATGCAGAGCGATAGTGCCCGGATCTGGGACCTCGCGTTCGCCGAACCCGTGCGCGCCATTGCCGTCAGCGAAAATGAAAAACTGATTGGTCTCGATGCCGCGGCGAGGCGTCTGGTAACAGCCACCCAGGATGGCGTGAACATCTGGGACACGGAGTCCGGCGATCGCATCATGTCGCTACCGGTCGGTGCGGCGAGTACGGATGCCCAGTTGACGAAGGACGGGATGTACCTGTTTGCGGTACATCGCGGCGACATTGAGACACGCCTTGAACTCTGGTCACTCGAGCGGGGCGAAGTAGTCGGTGAACTGGTCGTGGCGGGCGTCCCGTCGCTGGTTGCCACAGATCCGTCAGGTTCGAGAATTGCCGTTGCCGATTACGATCGGGCCGTGCGCGTATGGGATTTTGCGACCGGGGCATTGCTGGCACAGATCGATTTGCCGCTGCAACCGAGCTCGATCCAGCTGGCTGCCGGCGGTGACGCACTCGGCGTCGTACATGGTCAGTCAGGTGTGTCGTTGTGGAGTATTTCGCGCCCGCAAAGACCCCTTCTGGAGGATTCTGCGCCGGGCAACTGGCAACTCGTGTTTTCGCCTTCCGGCGCGAGTGTCCTGGCGGGCAGGGCGGAGACGGGATTCCAGACATACAGAAGTGACGACGGGAGACTTGTCGGGCCGCCTATTGGCGTGCTCAGCGCGGCGGCTCAAAGCACGATGCTCGCCTTCAGTACTGATGAAAAGGTCATATTCACCGGCAACCGGCAGGGTCTGTCGCGCTTCTGGCAGGCAACCGAGATACCGGCTGCCGCAGAAGGCGGACCGTTGGACATTGAACACTCACTCTGGCAACCGTCCGCGGATCGCGTGATGGTCGCGTTGCCCGGCGGCAAGGGCATGGCGATCGGCGATCCTGGTGGGCATGTTCACGTCCTTTCCGGAGGCGCGAGCCTCGCGGAAGTGCAGGCGCTGAGCCAGGACGTCAGCTTTGTCGGTCACACGGCGGAAGTCATGCGCCTGGGCGTCGATCTGTCGGGATCGCGGATTGCCAGTGCCGCCGTCGATAACACGGTTCGCGTGTGGGATGCGCAAGCGGGGCAGCCGTACGCGTGGATCGCGCAGATTCCGGGTGGCGCCATTGAGGACCTCGCTTTTTCTCCGGATGGCAACGTACTTGCAGTACTCAAGGCAACGGGTCTGGATTTGCTCAATGTCGAAGACGGTTCGGCTGGCGCCGAATTCGAGCTTGGGGAAATGCTCGGAAGCCTCGCATTTGCACCGGACGATCGTTTGTACGCGGGAGGCATCAATGGCGTGCTCCGCGTTATTTCACGAGATGGCGACGGCAACTGGTCGATGCAACAACTCTGGCAGGGAGCGAGCGCGATTCGGCAACTGGCCGTGTCACCGCGCGGCGAGTACCTCGTACTCGTTGACGACAGCGGTCTGGCGAGCCAGTTCATACTGGCCGAAGGGCGGCTCGGTAGCCAGGCTCTCCAGATGCCAGGACCCGTGGAGGAAATCGCATTCGGTTACAGCGGCGCGCGGGCCTATTTCAGGACAGCGCGGTGGACGCACCGGGTCAGCCTGGGCGTGAATGGCCTCCACTGGGTCGACAGTGCGTTTTCACCCAAACCGCTCAATGGTGCCCGTATCGTGTTTGGGCCAGCCGGGTCTGACACGGCGAACCGGGCGTACCTCCCGGCAGCGCGCAACGGCTTTGTCGAGCTGGTAGAGCTCGGTTTTCCCGGGTCGACCAGCCCCGGGCTGTTTGGCAACCGCGAAGAGCTGCTTGCTGAGTGGCGGGGACGACTCGGCCGGGCCGAGTCCGTGACGGTCGCAGACTAGCGCTCGTCGCCGCGAAGCGTACGAACCAGCAGCTCAAGCTTTGCCGCTGTTACTTCCGAAGGCGGCACAGGCTCGCCAAAACTGACGGTAACCCGGGCGAAAAGGCGGCCAGGGATCTTGCGCAAGGTGCCATTCCGCCGCCGACTGAACCAGCTTCCCCAGAGCCTGCCCAACGACGCGGGAACAACAGGCACGGGGCGCCGCTTGATGATCTTCTCTATGCCAGGTCGGAAGCGCGCGATTTCTCCATCCCGGGTAATGGCTCCCTCTGGAAATATGCAGACGATGTTGCCGGCCGCCAGTTCGGCGTCGACGAGTTCGAACGCCTCATCCATGATGGCCTTATCCTCGCGCGCTCCGGCGATCGGAATCGCCTTCATCGTTTTGAAAATGAAACTCAGAAACCGGATCTGGAAAATCCTGTACCACATGACAAAGCGCATCGGCCGCCGGACCGAGCCGGCGAGAATGATCGGGTCGACGTAGCTGACGTGATTGCAAACGACAATGGCCGGCCCTTTCACGGGGACGTTTTCTAGGCCGCTGGTCCGCAGCCGGTAAACGAAGCTGATGACCAGCCAGGCCAGGAAACGCATCAGGAATTCCGGGAGGAGCGAATAGATGTATACCGCGACCATCGCGTTTAGCACGGCAATGATCAGGAATAACTCCGGAATTGAGACGCCGGCGTTCAGCAGCGCCATGGACATGATGGCCGCGCCGACCATCAGGAACGCGTTGATGATGTTGTTGGCGGCGATAATGCGCGACAGGTGTTGTCGCTTCGAGCGCTTCTGGATCAGTGCGTACAGCGGCACGCTGTAGAATCCGCCGAACGCGCCGATCATCGCGAGGTCGAACCAGATTCGCAGACCTTCCGGGTGACTCATGAATTCGGCGATTG
Organism: uncultured Woeseiaceae bacterium; assembly: GCA_945787845.1. Taxonomy (GTDB): domain Bacteria; phylum Pseudomonadota; class Gammaproteobacteria; order Steroidobacterales; family Woeseiaceae; genus UBA1847. The sequence goes on from CALZJH010000003.1 coordinate 180,760, forward strand.
ACCCCGCCGGATCCAACATCGGCGTCGGCTGGGCGAAATACAGGTCCATGGCAAACAGGCTCAGGCCGATCGAACCGAAGGGCACGAGACCGAGTTCGATACGGTGACCGGACAAGCGCTCACACAGCAGCGATCCGATGCCGACACCGATCGCAAAAGCCGCCAAAAGCAGGGTGGTTATCGACTCACTCCCTCGCAGTATGTCCAGCGTATACGCGGGGATTTGAATGGTCATCGCCGAACCGAAAAACCAGAACCAGGAGATGCCCAGAATTGAAAGGAAAACGCTGCGTTCTTCGCGGGCGAACTGGACGATTTGCCAGGTTTTCTTCCAGGCGTTCCAGCTGATCTTGAGCTCCGGGTCCACCGCGCGGGTCACGGGCACCTGGCGAGACGACAGGTAGCCTGCGATGGCCACGATGATCAGGCAGGCTCCCAGTACGGTGCGCTTGTTAAACTCAAGACCGTTCGCGATCTCATCACCGACGGCAATCCCGCCGACGATCAGGCCGAGGATGATCGCGACATACGTTCCCGATTCCACCAGTGCATTGCCGCCGACAAGCTCGTCGTCCGCCAGCTGCTGCGGGAGGTAGGCATACTTGACGGGACCGAACATGGTTGACTGGCAGCCCATGAGGAACAGGACCACCAGCAGCAACCCATAGCTTTCCGAGAACAGCGAGATGGCAGCCAGCACCATCAGGACGATCTCGAGGGTCTTTACCCGCCTGATCAGCATGGATTTTTCGTACTTGTCGGCGAGTTGTCCGGCGGTTGCCGAGAACAGGAAAAACGGCAGTATGAACAGGCCGGCGGCCACGTTGGCAAGCTGGGTGTGGTTCATGCCGGCGACCACCACACCCTGAAACGTGATCAGGATGACCAGGCCGTTGCGAAAGATGTTGTCATTCAGCGCGCCGAGAAACTGCGTCGCAAAAAACGGCGCAAAGCGCCGTTGGCCTAGCAGCGAAAACTGGTTAGAGCCTGACAATCGCGTGTATCCACCTCTCCAGGAGTCCGCACTATAGCGCGAATCCCGTCAACGACATGCGAAAACTGCGAACTCTGCCCTAAAGGGCGATTTGACATTCTTGCTATGATCGCCAATGCAGTGATGTGAATTTTCAACCACTTAATCAATTTTAGGGACTGGAACAGAGGCTATGACGAGGCACCCAACAGCTCTCCTGATCGTATTCGGGCTGGTAGCCGGCTGTGGTCCAAACGAACCGCCTGCTCGGACAACGACCGAATTCGTCGATAATCCATTGCTGCTCGAGGCGGCGATGGTACGTTGCCAGCAGAATCGCCAGCAATCACGCTACGATCAGGAATGCATGAACGCCCGCGAGGCTGTGAAACGTATCCAGGCCAAGGAAGAAGAGGCCAAGCGCGTGGAACTCGAAGCGCGATCGGAACGCAAGCGGCAGGCTCTGCGTCGCACCCAGCAGGCCGCCATGGAAGCGCGCCGCCGGGCTGAGGAAGCCGAGCGGCTTCGCAAAGAGGCAGAGTACCTGGCTCAGTTCGGCGCGCTGCCGCCGACCGACGAGTCGGGCGCGGACGATGAAGTCGGGCTTCCGGACGGCAATCTCCCGATTGCCGTTGTGCCCGAGGCAGACGCCAGGCAGGAAACCGGCTCAGCGTATGACGATGTTGTCTTGCCCACGGATGGAGGTAATGCGCCGAGCGCCGAATCCGTACCTGACGAAGAACCGGACGACGACCTCCAGTAGAAACCCGTTAGCCGGGCTCGGGCATACTCCGCACGTGCAGGTCGCGCTGTGGAAACGGGATCTCGATGTTGTGCGTGCCAAATGCCTTGTACACGGCACAATTTAGCTCATGCGTAACCCGTCCCCGGTCTGCCGGATTGGCTATCCAGCCCAGCAATTCGAAGTCCAGGCTTGAGTCGCCGAAGCGCCTGAAACGCACCCGCGGTGCCGGATTTGCGAGGATATCTTCGTCGGTTTTGGCGACCTCTTGCAGGGTGTCAATCACATGATCGATATCGCTGCCGTAAGCGACGCCAACGGCAATTCGAATTCTGTGCTGGGACGGCGGCCCGCCTGCCTCGTTGACAATTGTGCTATTGCCGATGATGCCGTTAGGAACGGTAATCTCGATATCGTCGCGTGTCAGGATGCGGGTACTGCGCAGCCCAATTTCCGTGACGACGCCGCGTTCACCTGAATCGAGGATAATGTAGTCGCCCGTTTTGTAGGGCGCATCGATAACAATGGAAACACCGGCAAACAGGTTCGACAGCGTGTCCTTGGCCGCGAAGCTGAGTGCGAGGCCGACGATGCCGGCGGACGCGAGCCATGCCGTGACGTCGATATTCCATGCCAGGAATATGAAATAGACAGCCAGCGCGGCGAGCACCACCTTCATGGCATTGTGCAGAAGAGACAGCATGCCGTTCTGCACGAGCTTGTTTCGCTCTCCCTTTCGCAAGGTGGTGACGAGCAGCCTGTTGAGCCCGCCCAGTGCCGAGAACCAGATGAATATGGCAATCGTCTTCAGCAGGCCGACCGTAAGAAACTCCGCGGCATCGGGGAGTCGCAGTCGGAGCGTGGCGAGAGCAAGTCCCAACAGCACAAACGACAGGAACACGGGGCGATGGACGAGGTCCACGAGGCTATCGTCGAAATCGTTGGACGAGCGACGCGCGATACGGCCGATCACACTCGAGATAATCCAGTCGGCGATTTTGCCCGCCACGATAAATGCGGCGGCGATCATTGCCGCCTGCAGGTATGGATTGGGGCCGATCAGCTCGGCGAGCTGCTGGACCTTGGTGGTCAGTTCGTTCAAAGGCTTCCCTGCCCGTATCAGTAGTTGGGGTCGTACTCGGTTTCGTCGTCGCTCTCATCCGGACCCGGCATACCGTAGGTACGCACTTCGGCCTCGTCGTCCTGGGCTTGCGGCCTGTCCGTTCCGGCGGCCTGCATTCCAGGCGACGTCGGCAGGCGTAGCGTCTGCGCCGTCAGCACCTGTACAAAGGTATTGGCGATATTGGGCGCGATGTTCGGCGAGCTGACAAAAATCTTCTCCGGCGTCATGCTGGTCGATCCATAGAACGCTGCGTTCGCTTTGCGGTCCATGGTGATCCCCGCGCCTTCGAGCGCAATGCCGGCGAACAGGCCGCGACTGCGTGAGTAGGAATACACTTCAGCCTTGAACTCGATGTCCGTTGAAACCCCGGTATGACGGCCGACCGGACCCGCGGCGACCGAGGCGTTGGCGCCAAGCGTCAGCTTGCCATTGGCAATGCCATCGACACCTTTGCGGGTCTTGAAGACCAGGATGACATCGGCCGATTCGGCACCGACCTGCCAACCGACACTGCCGCCGGTAAGCGTGATGAAGGCCGGGTTGCTCCAGGAGTTATCGTCCTGCCGCACGACAATGACGCCCTTGCCGCGTCGTGCGCCAAGCCCGAATGCGGCCCTCACGACGTTCGGGACCACGGCGACGGCATAGGCCCTTGACAACAGGTTCGGTGGAATGGACTTTTCCGGAATTCTGGACAACTGGTCCAGAACGTCAGCGGCATCGCCAACACGTTTTTCCTCGCGCGTTGCCGCCTGGGCGAAAGATGAAACAAACAGGGCCAGCATGGTCACGATGGCCAGGATACGAGTAGTCTTCATGATGGTGTCCGACAAAAAAATCGCTCTGTGGTTCGATAATACGCGAATTTGCAGAGCTGTTTATGAACGCGTGCGGTGGACGAGAATTGGCGGCAACGGATAGTCGAGCGTCGCGCAGACGGCGCGAATCAACTCTGCTTCCGTCACCGTGAGTTTGCCGTCGTGTCCGGCCGTCGCGCTGATCGCTCGCAACAGGGACTCCTTGCCCTTGCTGTTGAGGCCCAGCAGGATGTCGAGGCTGTGGTCGAGCACGGCAACCGTGAACCTGCGCTGCGACTCGTACGGGTACGCCTTGGCCCAGTCCCCGAGGGTTTCAATACCGGTAACAAATGCAGCCTGCCGTGCTTCCTCGTTGTCGTGACCGTAATCAGCAAGCACTCCCAGCAGCCCGATCGTGGACGCTCGCAGGTCGCTGCGTTTCGATCGCAGGGCACGGCGGCGGCCCGTCGGGTCGACGGCCTGGCCGAGATTGCTCATCAGGATGCGATAGAAGCAGTATTCGTACAAATCGATTTGACCGTCTATCTCGATCATTCGCGTCGCCAGGGACACCAGGTAGCTCAATTCCTGCGTCGGTCGCAACTTGAGTGCCGGAAACGCGATTTCCAGCAGCGGCAGACGGTATTCAGGGCCGGTCTCGGCGAGCTCGTCGTAGTAACGCCTGAGTAGCGCGGCGCGCTCCGTACCGAGTTGCTCCCTGGCCAGTACGAGTTGTCGGTCCACGACCCTGCCCGAGCGATCGAGGATCAGCGCAATGGTCAACAGGTAGGCAAATTCCGATGAGTGCGCGGCATCGTACAGCGACTCCGGAATGGATTGCCGCAAGTGCTGTGCATATTCGACGTGTTCGTTTTCGGGTTGGCCAACGGTTTCGGCAATCGACTCGGCCAGGACCTGGGCTCCACCGGTTGCCAGCGCAGTCGTCACGTTACCCGCAAAATCCGACACGTCGGCAGGACGCTCCCGATCGTCGCCGCGAAACCGGCGCGGGTCCACTCTCGGAAAGTCGGCCTCCTTGAAGTTCGGATCCAGCGCCTGGATGCGCTCGACAAGGGGAGGGTGAGTGGCAAACATCCCCGCAAGTTTGGCGCCGGAGCCGAAGAGCATATGACTGACTTCCTCGGGATCGGCAGCCTGGATCAGCGAGCCCTGGCTGTAGCCGCCGATCTTCTTGAGTGCGTTGGCGATACCCTCACTCTGTCGAGTGAACTGCACGGCCGAGGCATCCGCCAGGTACTCGCGTTGCCGCGACACACCGGCCTTGATGACGCGCGCAAAAAACATGCCGATGCCGCCCAGGATGGCGAGCCCAAGCCCGATAATCAGCACGACCGGGGCGCCACGATCGCGGCGGCTGGAAACGATGCTCGTGTGGTAGCCGCCACGGACGATGAGCCGGCCAATTAGTGCGAGGACCATGATGCCGAACAACACGCCCATCAGACGGATATTCAGGCGCATGTCGCCGTTGAGTATGTGGCTGAACTCGTGTGCGATGACGCCCTGCAACTCGTCGCGCTCGAGCAATTCGAGCGTTCCCCGGGTGACGGCGATGGCGGCGTCGCTGGGCGTGAAACCCGCAGCGAATGCGTTGATGCTGCTTTCTTCCTCGAGAACATAGATCTCGGGAACCGGCACGCCCGACGCGATCGCCATTTCCTCGACCACATTGCGCAACCGCCGGCGCAGTGGTTCCTGGACGTCGGCAGGCACCAGCGTGCCGCCCATCTGGCGCGCGACGGCACCGCCGCCCGATGACAGGACAGCCGTCTTGAACATGCTTGCGCCGAGAATGAACAGCGTTGTCAGCAGGGCAACACCGAGCAAGATGCCGGCGTTGGCCTGAGTGAACTGGCCGGCCGTGTAGCCATAGCCCGCGTCAGTAAAGCTGAAAAGTGCGAAGCCGACAATCGCGGTTACACCGGCGACGATCAGGACGGTCGAGACGATATAGGCGAGGACCAGGCGTCGAGACGCTCTGCGAGCCTGGTCCTGCGCGGCGAAAAAATTCACGATTCAGACAAGGACGTGAAAATCAGGTGAAAGACACTTCCGGAGCTTCGCGCATTTCCTCGGCTTCGATTTCAAGGAAGCTGGCCGGATCGAAACTGAAGGTGTTCGCAATGACGTTGTTCGGGAAATTCTCGACCGTGTTGTTGTAGCCCATCACGGCATCGTTGAAAGCCTGTCTCGAGAACGCCACCTTGTTCTCGGTGCTGGCAAGCTCTTCCTGGAACTGCATCATGTTCTGGTTGGCCTTGAGGTCGGGGTAGGCCTCGGATAACGCAAACAGCCGCCCGAGAATACTGCCCAGCGCGCCTTCCGCGCCGCCGAGTTCCTGGATGGCTGCGGCATTGGCCGGATCGACCTTCGCGGCATCCAGCGCCGCAACCGCGACGTTACGTGCCTTGATCACACCCTCAAGCGTCTCGCGCTCGTGTTTCATGTAGCCCTTGACGGCTTCCACAAGATTCGGGATCAGGTCATGTCGCCGGGTAAGCTGAACGTCAATTTGTGCAAATGCGTTTCTGACGCGATTACGTTCGTTAACCAGTCGGTTGTAAATACCGATGGCCCAGAACACAATGGCGGCAATTAGCCCTAAGAAAATCAGGAATGAAGTCACTGTCCCGCTCCTTGCTTAACGATTGTCGAACCAAGCATAACTCCGGGCTTGGGCCAAAACTAGCAATGCTACTGCTTACGGTCGTGGCCCCCGCCGCGCTTGCGGACTGGGTTAGCGACGAACGCGCGATGATGGGTACCTCAGTCAGCGTCCACCTCTGGAGCGATGACGCACAGGCCGGTCAGCGGGCGCTCGAGGAGGTATTCCAGGAGGCGGCGCGTATCGATCGCCTCATGAGTACTTACAAAGATGAGAGCGAAATCTCGAAAATCAACCGTGAAGCCGCGCACGGGCCGGTGCCGACGGGTGACGAGCTGTTCGGGCTGGTGCAGCGCTCGATCGATATTTCCGTACTGACCCGCGGCGCATTCGATATTACCTTCGACAGTGTCGGGCAACACTATGACTTCCGCGCACGGCAGCGGCCCGATACGGCGACTGTCGAAGCCGAGCGCACTCATATTAATTACCAGTTGGTCAAACTGGACCGCGCTGCGGGATCTATCGAGTTTCTGGAGGAGGGCGTGCGCATCAACCTCGGCGGTATCGCGAAGGGCTACGTCGTCGAACGGGGCATCGATATTCTGCGACACCGAGGTATCGAGCACGCCATTGTGACGGCAGGCGGCGATTCGCGGCTGCTCGGTGATCGACGCGGCCGACCCTGGATGGTTGGTATCCGTGATCCGCGCGAGGACGGCGAGGTGGCGATCTCCGTGCCGCTGGTCGACGAGGCAATTTCCACGTCAGGCGATTACGAGCGCTATTTTGAAGAGGACGGCGTTCGCTACCATCACATCATTCAGCCCAGTACGGGCAAACCCGCGAGCGGCATACGCAGTGCGACCGTCTTCGGGCCCGATGCCGTCATCACCGACGCGTTGTCGACCTCGGTGTTCGTCATGGGCGTCAAACGCGGGCTGACCCTGATTGGCAACTTGCCCGACTACGAGAGCATCGTCATCGATGCCACGGGCAAGGTTTATTACTCGGCCGGACTGATGCCGCCAGGGGAGGGTTTGGCCGACTGACGGGAATTTGATCAATGTCGCTGAAAGGCGACGCATATTCACTTTAAATTCAGGCTGGTACGCCTATCATAGATGTCCGGATCCTCGCTTGGAAAAGCATTGGGATTCGAGCTGTTTTAACGTAATCTGTGACGATAATCACGGCCCGATGGCGCCGCGACTGTCACCATTCGTCGTCGAATTGTGGCAATCGGGGCGCTTTCCATTGGATGGATGGGCCTTTGGACAAAGGAATGGACGAATGAAACTGAAGAAATTGATAGTTGCTTTGGTATTCAGCGTATTCGCGGCTTCCAGCCTCGCATCTAGCGGTATGGAAGGCCAGCTGGCGCCTGATTTTGCATTGAAGAGTTCGACCGGCGAGAACCTCAGGCTCTCGGAATTTCGTGGCGATGTCGTCATGATCAATTTCTGGGCCACCTGGTGCGGTCCCTGCCGTCAGGAAATGCCGTTGCTCGATGAGTTGTATTCGCGCTACCAGCGAGTTGGGTTCAGCCTGCTCGGTGTGAACATCGACGACGACTCGAGTCGTGCCATGGATATGATCGAGGAGCTCGGGGTAAATTTCCCCGTGCTGTTTGATGCGCGCAAGGAAGTGAGTAAGCTCTACGAAGTCGAGGCCATGCCCGTCACGGTAATCGTCGACCGGACAGGCACGGTGCGATACATTCACCACGGATATAAGCCCGGGTACGAAAACAAGTACCTGGATCAGATTCGCTCGTTGTTGAGAGAGTAAAGTGACCAAGATATTCATCACAATCATCGCCTCGTCGCTGCTTGCGTTCAGCGTCGTTTCGGTTGCACAGGATGCTGCGCCGATGGACTCGGATGCTGCGCTGGCCGAAGCGCGCGATGCTGAAGCTCGGGAGGCTCAATCGAGAGATGAGTTCCGCTCTATCGACCAGGACGTACAGTCACTCAAGAAAGAGGTCCTGGATCTCAATCGTGACCTGTTCCTGCTCGAAGAAGAGCTGCTGTTCCCGGCGAATTCGCAGGTGGCGTTTTTTGTGTCAATGGATGTCGGCGAGTATTTCGACCTCGACTCGATCAGCATCAAGATCGATGGCAAGGAAGTCGCGAACTACCTCTACACGGAGCGAGAGGCGGATGCCCTGGTGCGGGGCGGCGTGCATCGCCTGCATATGGCCAATCTGAAAACGGGTGAGCACGAGCTGGTTGCGGTCTTTATCGGTCACGGGCCGAACATTCGCGAGTACCGTCGCGGTGCAACCATGACTTTTGACAAAGGTATTGGCGCAAAGTACGTGGAGCTGGAAATTACCGACAGCATCTCGGCGCAACAGCCTGAGTTCAAAATCAAGGAATGGGAGTGATCCTTGCATCCAGGTCGCTTCATCCCTAGTCGTCTTTTACTGCTGCTTGTACTCCTGACGTCGGCCGCCACGGCGGCGACAGATGACCAGCCGGTCGTCATTAAGGAGCCACAGTACGGCGAAGTCCTGTACTACTTCTACCAGGAAGACTATTTCCCGGCGATTGTGCGTTTGCTCGCGGCGCGGGAGCAGAGCCAGCTGGCCGAGCACGCGGCTGACGCCGAGTTGTTGCTGGGCGGTATGTACCTCTCCTACGGCCATCATATCGAGGCCGCCGAGATCTTTGAGCGGCTGCTTGCAGACAAGGTCGACGACGAAAACCGTAACCGCACCTGGTTCTTCCTCGCCAAGATCTGGTACCAGCGTGGATATCTCGACAGGGCCCAACAGGCGCTGGCCAACATCAGTGGAGACCTGCCCGAGGTCCTGGCGCGCGAAGCGCTCATGCTCGAAGCGCAGATCCTGATCGACGACGGTCAATACGACGCCGCCATTGCAAAGCTGCGCAACTGGAAGGGCCGGACCGAATGGGCCAGCTACGCGAAGTTCAACGTCGGTGTTGCGCTGGCGCGCAGCGGACGAATCAATGAGGCCGCCGAAGTGCTTGATGGCCTTGGCGAGATGGACCCGTTCAACGATGAGCTGACCGCATTGCGCGATAAGGCAAACCTTGCTTTGGGCTATGCATTGCTGCAAGACGGCCAGCCCTCGGTGGCGAAGCGTCCGTTGCAGCGTGTGCGCCTCGAAGGCCCGTTCTCGAACAAGGCACTGCTGGGCGTCGGTTGGGCCGAAGCGGAAATGGAAAACTATGATCGCGCGCTCGTACCATGGATGGAATTGCGTGGACGCGACCTGCTTGACTCGGCCGTGCAGGAATCGATGCTGGCCGTTCCCTATGCGATGGCCAAGCTGGACTCGATCAGCCAGGCCGCCGATCACTACCTGGATGCGATCGAAGCATTTCACGAGGAATCCAGCCGGCTCGATCGCACGATCGAGCATATTGAGTCGGGCGCATTCTTTGATGAGTTTATCGAAGAGGATCCACTGGACAGCACGGGTTGGTATTGGGAGCTCGAAGAGCTGCCTCGTGGCCCGGAATCACGCTACCTGTTTCATCTTCTTGCAACCCACAAGTTCCAGGAAGGTCTCAAGAACTACCGGGACCTGACGTACCTGCATCGCAATCTCGACAACTGGCAACAAAATGTCGATGTCTATTCCAATATGCTGGAGACGCGAAAACAGGCTTTTGACCAGCGCCTGCCGACGGTTCTGGCCGCGCTCGCGCGTGCCGACATCGAGGGCCTGGTATCCCGCAAACTGGGTTTCGATGCGACATTGGACAATGTTGAACAAAGCCGGGACTGGCTGGCGCTGGCTAACGAGTCCGAGTTCCGCAACTGGAACGAGATCGCCGATATCGGCAATTCCCCGGCGCTGCGCTCGGGGATTCCCGAGGCGGTCGAGGTGCAGGACAAGATTGATCTGTTGAAAGGTGTCCTGAAGTGGGGTCTGGAACGCGACTTCGAAGACCGCATTTGGGGCATTCGTCGTGAGCTGCACGGCACCGGCGAGGCGCTAGTCGAAACCCAGCGATCGCGTCGCCAGATCGACGAAGCGATCGTTCGCGAGCAGCGGCGTTTTGAAGAACTGGGTGGCCGCGTTTACAGCCTGGCACCGCGTATCGAGGGTATGAAGATCCGCGTCGAAGACACATTGTCGCAGCAACGCGCGTTCCTGCAGTCCATCGCCGTGGGCGAGCTGCGGGCGCAGAAAGACCGCCTGGATATTTACATGATCCAGGCTCGATTCGCACTGGCGGCGATCTATGACGTTGCAGCAAACGCGGGGGATGAGCTGGAATGATGACGAAGCCACTCATTGCCGTATCCTTGCTGGCGCTCGCCGTAGCAGCGCCCCGGGTTGATCTTCGCGCCGACGAAGGCGAGACCATCGGAAGCCTGGACGGCAAGACTGTCGAATTGCGCAAGGGCAAGACCGTCATCGGCAGCTCGGAACTCGCGCGTGAGAGCTATCGGGATTTCCTCGACCTCGTCTCGGATGATCCCGAGCTGCGTGCCGAAGCCATGCGTCGCCTTGGTGACCTTGAGCTGGAAGCGACCGAGGCAGGCCAGCTTGCCGAAAATATTGAGGCCCTCGATCCGCACAGTTTTGACAACTCGGTCGGGCTCTACCAGAAGCTGCTCGAATCCTATCCGGACTACCGACGCAACGACACGGTGTTGTACCAGTTGGCTCGAGCCTACGAAGTGGGTGGCCGTACCGACGAAGCGCTCGATACGCTGAATGAGCTTATTGCGAAATACCCGGGCACTTCGCTCATGGACGAAGTGCAGTTCCGGCGCGGTGAGATGTTGTTCCTGCGCAGAGATTACAACGGGGCCGAGCTGGCCTACCAGGACGTCATCAGGGCGGGCGAGAGTTCGCGCTATTACGAACAGTCCCTGTACAAGCTGGGTTGGGCCCAGTTCAAGCTCGCGTGGCATGAAGACAGTCTTGGGTCCTTCTTTGCGTTGCTCGATCGCAAGATCGGCGACGTCGAGATCGGTGACGGCGAGGAGCGCCTTGCGTCGCTGTCGCGCGCTGAACGCGAACTGGTGGAAGATACGTTCCGCGTGCTCAGCATCAGTTTCTCGTACATGAAAGGGGCTGACAGTATCGACACCTTCATGCAGGAGCGCGGACTGCCCCACTTCAGCCATGTAATTTACGCGAACCTGGGCGACCTTTATCTCGAGAAAGAACGTTTCCAGGACGCGGCCGAAACCTACGAGGCGTTTGTCCGGCAGGATCCGCATCACCCCAAAGCTCCCGGCCTGCAGATGCAGGTCATTGAGGCCTACAAGAAGGGTGGCTTCTCGACGCTCGTGCTCGACGGCAAGCGTGGATTTGTCGAGCGCTACGGGATGGATGGCGACTTCTGGGTGCGCAATCCGCGCGCTGAGAATGAAGCCGTGGTCGGGCACCTGAAGTCCAATCTGATCGACATCGCACAGTATTACCACGCCGAGGCGCAGAAAGGCGGCAAACGCAGCGACTACCAGGAAGCCGCCAGCCTCTATCGCAAGTACCTGTCGTACTTCCCGGGCGAGGCGGATACCGCCAGCTCGAATTTCCTGCTGGCCGAGATCCTGTTTGAAAGCGAGCAGTACGTTGACGCCGTCACCGAGTATGAACGGACGGCCTACGGCTATCCGTTCCACGAAAAGTCCGCCGAGGCCGGCTACGCCGCGATACTGGCGTATCGCGAGCAGGAAAAGAACCTCGCGGACGGACCTGCAAGGGACCAGTGGCACCAGGCCTACCTGGACAGCGGCCTGAAGTTTGCGGACACCTATCCGGACCATGCCGAATCGGGCGCTGTCCTGACTACGATTGCCGAAGACCTGTTTAAGCAGGACCAGTTTGATCTTGCTGTCGCGGTCGGGCAGACGGTGGTGGGCAAGCAGCCGGCCGTGAAGCCGGAATTCGCACGCACGGCCTGGACTGTCATCGCACACTCCCACTTCGACCTGGAGAATTTCGCGGACGCCGAGTCGGCCTATTACAGCCTGCGTAACCTGACACCAGCCGGCGATGCGGCGGCAACGAAAGAGATCAAGGAACGCATTGCATCGTCGATCTACAAGCAGGGTGAGCAGGCGCGTGATGCCGGCGACCTGGAAACCGCTATTACGCACTTCACGCGACTTGGCGAAGTTGTACCGGATTCCGAAATCCGGGCGACGGCCGATTACGATGCGGCCGCCGCGTTGATCAACCTCGAGGCGTGGGATCGCGCATCCGCACAACTCGAGACCTTCCGGCGCGACTATCCCGACAGTGAATTCGCGGACGATATCGCTCAGAAGCTGGCGGTGACTTACCTTGAGTCCGGGCGTTCCGCACAAGCGGCGCGCGAGTTTGAGCGCATTGCGACTGCAGACACCAGTACCGACGAAGTGCGCCGCGAAGCGCTTTGGCGTGCGGCCGAGCTGTATGAGAAATCGGGTCCGCTCGACTCGGAAAAACGGGTCCTTAACGACATTATTGATCGTTACCCCGAACCGATTGCAGAGTCGATAGAAGCGCGGGCGCGATTGCTCGCGATAGCGGAGCAGGCAGGTAATGAGCAGGAGCGTATTGCGCGCCTGGAAGAAATGGTGCGCATCGATGCGACAGCGGGCGCACAGCGCTCGGACCGCACGCGCTACCTCGCGGCAACGGCTGCGTTGCAACTGGCGGAACCTGTGCGCAAGCGTTTCGAGGTTGTGAAGCTGACGCAGCCGCTGGCCGACAGCCTGAAACTCAAACGCGACCTGATGGAAGGCGTGATTTCGGCCTACACAGGCGCCGCGGACTACGGCATTGCCGAAGTGACGACGGCGGCAACGTTCCGTCTTGGAGAAGTCTACGAGCAGTTTTCGGCGGACCTGATGGAATCGGATCGCCCGACCAATCTCGAGGCAGACGCGCTCGAGCAATATGAAATTCTCCTTGAAGAACAGGCCTTTCCTTTCGAAGAAAAGGCGATCGATCTTTACAAGGCGAACACCGACCGTGCGGCCGATGGCGTCTACGACGAGTGGGTCGAGAAGAGTTTTGGCCGCTTGGCGGGTTTGATGCCGGCACGCTATGCAAAGAAGGAGCGCGGAGAAGATGTTGTTACAGCGCTTAAATAGAAATACAGGACTTGCAGCCGGGCTGCTCGCGCTGCTCATGTCGGCAGGTTGTGCTTCGTCAGGGCTGCTGCCGGGCTTTGGCACGCCCGATTCACGGCCGGCTGATAGTGCGGAGCGCGGCGTCGAAGCGGCGGTTGATCCTACGATACCCGCTGCCGCGCAAACACTGTTTGAGCAGGCTACGGCCGTAATGGCAACCGGCGATTTCGTCGAAGCGGAGTTCCGCTTCAAGGAATTTGTGCTGCAGTATCCGGAATTTCCAGGTGCTCACGTGAATCTCGCGATCATCAGCGCGAAGAACGAGGACGATGCCGCAACCAGGGCCGCTCTCGACGCTGCGCTGGCCGCAGACCCCAATCACCCTGCGGCGCTCAACCAGTTGGGCATGCTACTTCGCAGAAATGGCAATTTTCTCGAAGCAGAAGCCGCTTATTTGAAGGCTGTCACAGTTTCGCCTGACTACGCCTTGGCACACTACAACCTTGGCGTTCTAAACGAACTGTATCTGCAGCGTCTTGAATCGGCGCTGCAACATTTCGAGGCCTATCAAGCGCTTGTCGGTGAAGACAAGCAGGTTGAGAGATGGATCGCAGATCTGAGGCGTCGCGTAGCGGCGGGTCAGAGCACGGCAAACGTGGCGGAATGATGGACATGAGTACTCTGAGCAGGAACGTATTCGGCACCGGATTCATGCTCGCCATGTTGTTGGCAGCGTTTGCCACTTTCGCTCAGGACGCGGTGGAAGACGACGAGCTGTTGCCCGCAGTCGACACGTCAGCGGTTGTTGACGAGGAAGTGGCAGCGGAGCCGGAGCCTGACATCACGCGCACGACGACCGGCAATCGGGTCATGGATTCGATGGAATTGAGTCGGACGGAGATTACGGGCAACCAGGAGTTGCCTAAAGTCCTGTATATCGTGCCGTGGCAGAAGTCTGACCCGGGTGATTTGTTGGGCAGACCCGTCAATTCACTGCTGGACGAAGTGTTGGCGCCGGTGGATCGCGACGAATTTTTACGGCAGGTCAGGTATTACGACGACCTGAATGGAGAGCAAGAGGAGTAGGGCGCAGCCTGGCTGACGACCTGCTCGGAACGGCAGCAATGCCGAGTAATTGAAAAGCTGTTTTTAAGAGGAGCAGACAAATGAGCACTGTAGTGCGTTTTTTCCAGGAAGGTGGACCGTTCATGATCCCCATCCTGTTGGTATTCGGGTTCGGCATCGCGATCGCGATCGAACGCTGGACGTTCCTGACGATGTCAGGCGCGAGCAATCGGGCTTTGTGGAAGAAGATCGTACCGTTTCTTAAGGCGGGCAACTTCCAGGAAGCGGCCGCGCATACGTCGAAGTCGAAAGCGGCTATCGGTTCGATTCTGACCTACGGTCTGTACCGCGTTAAGTCGGCACGGCGTCGCGACGATATCGAGAAAGCAATGGAAGAGAGCCTCATGGAGGTGTTGCCGCGTCTTGAAAAGCGCACGCACTACATCGCCACGCTCGCAAATATCGCGACGCTGCTGGGTCTGCTGGGAACGATTATCGGCCTGATCGCCGCATTTACGGCGGTCGCCGAAGCGAATCCGGCCGAGAAAGCCGATATGTTGTCGGCATCGATTTCGACGGCGATGAACACGACGGCATTCGGCCTTATGGCTGCGATTCCGCTGCTGCTTGTACACGCGTTGTTGCAGACCAAGACCAATGCACTCGTGGACAGCCTCGAGATGGCCAGCGTCAAGTTCCTGAACGCGGTCACCGAACGTCAGCTGAAGCCTGCCGGAGCGTAAGATATGATCCGCAGCCGCAGAGGAGGCCGTCGCCGTCATGACGCGGTCGAACTCAACATCACGGCATTCATGAACCTGATGGTGATTCTGGTTCCGTTCCTGTTGATCACCGCGGTGTTCTCACGATTGGCGATTCTCGAATTGAATCTGCCAGGCTCCTCTAGTGAGCCCGTGGAGCCGCAGGAACAGACTTTCCAGCTCGAAGTCATCGTGCGTCAGGACAAGATTGAGGTCGGTGATCGTAACCAGGGCCTGTTGGGGATTTACCCCAACAGCGACGAGGGTTACGACTACGATGCGCTTGCGGTCAAATTGCTCGAACTCAAGAAACGCTATCCCAGCAAGACGGATGCTTCGATTCTCCTTGAGCAGGATATTGCCTACGACACCCTGGTACAGGTGATGGACACGGTCCGCGTCGCCCAGGAGGTCAACGAAGACGAAGGCCAGGTCGACCGGTCTGATCTCTTCCCGGATATTTCCATCGGTGATGCGCCGGTACTCG
Organism: uncultured Woeseiaceae bacterium; assembly: GCA_945787845.1. Classification (GTDB taxonomy): domain Bacteria; phylum Pseudomonadota; class Gammaproteobacteria; order Steroidobacterales; family Woeseiaceae; genus UBA1847. The sequence goes on from CALZJH010000003.1 coordinate 196,387, forward strand.
GCGGAGGTACCTCGTAATGGTTAAGTCGGGTCGCGCTAAACGCATGGAGAAACACCACAAGCGCAACAGAGGCGCTGGTGCTCTGAATCTCGTATCGCTAATGGACATCTTTACGATCCTGGTGTTCTTCCTGCTGGTCAATTCGTCCGACGTGCAAACGTTGCCGAATGCCAAGGACATGAAGCTGCCGGAGTCCATTGCCGACAAGAAACCGGAAGAGACGGTCACTATCCTCATCGGCCGGACCAACATACTTGTGCAGGGAACGCCCGTCGCCAGCATCGCAGAAGTCATGGCGACGAAGGGCAACGACATTCCCGCACTGCGTGAAGCATTACTGTCGCAAAACGATCGCGTCCTGCGTCGCGAGGCCAGGGACGATATCGCCGGTCGTGAGGTCACGATCCTGGGCGACAAAGACATCCCGTACCGCCTGCTGAAGAAAGTCATGGCGACGTGTACGGATTCGGATTACGGACAGATCTCGCTGGCCGTGCTGCAGAAGAGTTCAGACAAACTGGACGACCTTCAGGCGTCGCTGTAAGGCGCTTTGCTGAGATCAGGAGTCACGGAATTGGACTTACCGTTTTACAGAGAATATGAGCTGCCCTGGACAACAGGTCAGGAACAGGAAAAGAAATTCCAGCGTCTGCTGGGCATTGTTTTCCTGATCTGCATGGTGCTCAGTATTGTGTGGCCGTTTATTCCTGTGCCCGAGCCTGAGCCGTTCGACGTAGAGGAGATTCCGCCGAGGATTGCGCAGTTGCTGCTTGAAGAAGAGCCGCTACCACCGCCGCCGCCGCCCGAGCCGGAGCCCGAAGAGGTCGAACCCGACGAGCCCGAACCCGAGCAGGTTGTTGAGACCGAGCCAGAGCCGGAGCCCGAGCCGGAGCCCGAGCCGGTCGTGGATCGCACCGAGCAGGCCCGCGAGGAAGCACAGGCTGCCTTCATGCCGTTTGCTGAAGACCTGGCCGATCTCGTCGACAAGGATCTGCAGGTCGCCGACGATCGTCCATTGACCGCATCGGTGGGTGAGGCTGAACGCAACGAGCGCTCAATGATTACATCGAAGGCCGGCACCGCCTCCGGCGGTATCAACACGGCATCGATGAGTCGCAATACCGGCGGTACCGGTATCGCCGGTCGCAATACGACCAGGGTTTCGAGCCCCGTTGCCGGCCTGCAGGGCCCTGGCGCAAGTCGAGTTGGGTCGAGTGGCAAAGCCTCGCGTTCGCGCGAAGAGATCGAGCTTGTCTTCGATCGCAACAAAGGCGCTATTTTCGCCCTGTACAATCGTGCGCTGCGCCAGGATCCGTCACTCGAGGGTAAGCTGGTACTGCGCCTGACGATTGCGCCGAACGGCCGCGTCACGATGTGCGAGGTTGTCTCGAGCGAACTCAATGACGCAGAGCTCGAGCGCAAACTGGTACAACGCGTCAAGTTGTTCCAGTTCGAAGCCAAGGACGTCGAGGCCATCACGACCACCAAGCCGATCGATTTCTTCCCGGCCTGATAATTGGATGGGGCCTCTGGCCAGGCGCCTCCTGCATGCACAGCTCTGACGGCTTTCCACCCGTCGCGCGCGCTGATGCGCGTGTTCTTATCCTGGGCAGCCTCCCCGGCCAAAAGTCCATCGCCGAGCAGCAGTACTATGCGCACCCGCAGAACGCATTCTGGCCGATCATGCGCGAGCTGTTTGGCATAGAAGGCGACTACCCGTCTCGCTGCGAACAGCTGACCGCGCACCGCATCGCACTCTGGGATGTGCTGGCGAGCTCGGTGCGTCCCGGCAGTCTGGACGCCGACATTCGACTGGACACCGCGCAGGCGAACGACTTCCGGCGGTTCTTTGAGGTGCATGCCGAAATCCAGCTGCTTGCGTTCAATGGCCGAAAGGCCGAAGGCATGTTCAGGCGGCTTGTCGCTGCCAATTGTTTGGATGGCAGCGTCGCGCGTGCCGGTCTGCCGTCCACGAGCCCGGCTTACGCAGCCATGCCATTCTCCGGTAAGCTGTCCGCCTGGCGAGAGGCGCTGCTTCCGCCTTTGGCGCGATAGGAAGGAGGGGAAAATGATCGGTTATGTGACGCTTGGCAGCAATAACGTACAACGTGCGGCCGCCTTTTACGACGAGTTGCTTGCACTCATTGGCGCGGGCCGTTTTTACGAAGGCGAAAACTTCGTGGCCTGGGCAACTGGCCCTGGTGCACCCGCCTTGTCAGTCATAACGCCCTATGACGGCAATGCCGCGACGGTGGGCAACGGTACGATGGTCGCGATCGCCGTCGACTCGCCGGAACAGGTGCATGCTTTTCACGCCAAGGCGCTGGAACTGGGCGGAGTCGACGAAGGTGCGCCCGGGCCACGCGTTGACAATTTCTACGCGGGGTATTTTCGCGATCTTGACGGCAATAAGCTGAATGCGTTCTGCATGGTAGAAGATGCATCATGAATAACGGGCAGATTTTGCTGCCCATGCTGGGATTGATGGTGCTGACCGCGGTGGTCTGGTTTGTGCTGTACGCGAGGCGTATCCCGGCAATGCGGCGACTCGGCAAACCGGCCCAGACCTATACGACACCAGGCCCGGTCGTGGACTTGCTGCCGGAGGAAGTCAGCTACCCGGCAAACAACTTCAAGAACCTGTTCGAATTGCCGGTACTGTTCTACGGGCTTTGCCTGTACCTCTATGTGACCGGCACAGTAGCCAGTATCGATGTGATAGCGGCGTGGTTATTCCTGCTGTTGCGCGTTTTGCATAGCCTGATCCACTGTACCGTGAACATCGTCATGGCGCGGTTTATCGTGTACTGCGCGGGCGCGCTGGTCCTCTGGATGATGCTCGCCCGGGCCGTGTGGGGCGCATTCCAGGCGGTGACGGGCCAGGTGACGGCGCAATAAATCAGAGGGCGCTGTCGCCCGATTCTCCGGTGCGGATGCGCCAAACCTGGTCGATCGTGGTGACAAAGATCTTGCCGTCGCCGACTTTGCCGGTCTTGGCGGCATCGACGATTGCCTCGACCACGCGTTCGACAAGATCATCGGATACAGCGACTTCGATCTTGGCTTTTGGAAGAAAATCAACGACATACTCGGCGCCACGATAGAGTTCCGTGTGGCCTCGCTGGCGCCCGAAGCCCTTGACCTCGCTGACAGTCATACCCTGAATGCCGACCTCGCTGAGCGCATTACGCACGTCATCAAGCCGAAAGGGTTTTACAATAGCAGTCACGAGCTTCATTCCCTGGTTCTCCACAGCCGATTAGCGATGGTGCGTATGCTAACAAAGAGCCTGCTAAAAGACCCACTTGGATTGCGCTACTACGGTGCCACGGTGTTCTACGCGGTTGCCGCGTACGTCGGCGGTTTCGCTGCGCTGTTTTCATCCAACTGGATCGTCAACCTGGCCGGCACCGTGTTTCTGTCCCACGGCATGGTTGTTGCTGCGTACATGATTCACGAATGTGGTCACAACATGGTGTTCAGGCACAGCCGGCACAACGCGACTCTCGGGCGCTTCATGAGTTGGCTGTGCGGTGCGTCATATGGCACGTATGAAGATATGCGTTACAAGCATTTTCGACATCACGTCGACAACGATGATGTTGTCTGGTTTGACTACGACCGGTTCTTCGAGACGCACCCGACGGTAACGCGCATTGTCCGTTTCCTCGAGTGGCTCTACATCCCCGCTCACGACCTGCTGATGCACGGGGTAATGGTGTTTACGTCGTTTGTCATTCCACAGAGGCGCGACCAGAGAGTGCGCAATGTTGCCGTCATCCTGATACGCGGCGGGATCTTCTTTGCCCTGCTGGTGTTCGTACCGAAAGTGGCGCTGCTTTACGCAATTGCGTACCTGATCATGATGCACGTGCTGCGATTCATGGATAGCGTGCAGCATGACTATCCCTATAACCTGACCTTGTTCGACTACGTCAAGCCACCGCACAAAGGGGACAAGGAGTGGGAGCAAGTCCACACGTTCAGTAACCCGATCAGTCTGCGTTTTCCGCGCCTGAACTGGCTGGTGCTCAATTTCGGTTACCACAATGCACACCACGCTGATATGAACCTGCCGTTTTATCGCCTGCCGGCGCTGCATGCGGAGCTGACGGGCAACGACCCGGATCGAGTCATTCCGTTTTCAGCCCAGTTGAAGCTGTATCATCGCAATCGCGTTCGCAGGATTTATAATCCACAACCTGAGGACTACCCGAAGGGTGAGTCCTACCTGATGACAGCGCGAACCGGCCGCGGCCCTATCGGCGGCAATGCGGCCTCGTTTCTTACGTCATTCTGAGTAGCCAATAGCAACACCAGGGGGATATGCATGTCGGATAACTCGCAAGTTGGCAAGATCGGCTGGATCGACATGACCGTCGACGACGCAGAAGGTGTGCGCGATTTCTACAAGAGCGTGGTTGGCTGGGACCATGAGGACGTCTCGATGGGAGACTATTCAGACTACTCGATGACGTTGCCGCAAGGCGGCGAAGCCGTGTCCGGAATTTGCCACGCGCGTGGCGGCAATGCCGGGTTGCCAGGTGGCTGGTTAATCTACATAACGGTCGCGGACGTCGACGCGAGCGCCGCGGCGTGCACAGCGAACGGCGGCGAGGTCCTGGTGGGGCCCAAGGGTCTGGCGGGGGGGCGGTTTTGCATTATTCGAGACCCTGCCGGAGCGACGGCGGCGCTCTACCAGCCCTGAGATGTCTCCATCGACCGTATTTGATTCGCGCGAATGGCACGCGCAGGTCGCTGCCCTGGTCGCTGCGTCCGACAGCAAGTCGATCGCCGAACAGCTGGTGTCGCTGATTTGCATGACCGTGGTCAACGATGGCACCAGTTTGCTGGCGTTTCACAAGGACGCCGCCCCCGAAGTGCTGGCGCACTCGCTGGCGCCGGCCAATCGCCGACATTTCCTGGATCGCTACCTGGCCGGGCCTTACCTGCTGGACCCGCTGTACCAGATGGCAATTTCGGACAAGAAACCAACGATGTGCCGTTTTCGCGATACGCAGCCTGATCGCTTCAGATCGAGTGAGTACTATCGCCAGTACGTGGAACGTACTCACCTCGTTGACGAGATGGATTTCCTGCGCGACATGTCACCGATGAGCACGCTCGTCATTGTGGTTGGGCGCACCAAGAATCGCCTGACTCGCGCCGAGCGCAGCCGCCTCCAGCTCATAGAACCCATAGTCGCCGCGGCAATGCAGCGTGTCTGGGACAAGTGGCAACAGACGAGTTCGCCCGATCGCGGCATTCACCAGCGTCTCACGGAATGTTTCGACAACTTCGGCGACAACATCCTCACACAACGCGAGCGCGAGATTACGCAGCTACTGCTGCGAGGTCATTCGACCAAGTCGGTCGCGCGTGAACTCAAGATTGCGCCGGGCACGGTCATGGTTCACAAGCGCAACCTGTTTTCCAAGCTCGGGATTACCTCGCAGTACGAACTATTTTCGCGATTTATTGAAAACCTGTCACAAGGATGAGGAGGCTTGCAGGTCATGAACATCTGGCGGACAGCAGCACTGGTCGGCGTTCTGTTAAGCGCGTGTACGTCTGGCGAAACCACACAGCCCGTTGCACTCAGGCTGTCGGATGGCGACGGTAATCCTGTCGCGAATGCGCGTCTCATCTGTCATGACACGGGTGAACTTCTGGGCAAGACGAATCTGCAAGGTGAGTTGAGTCTGGAGGTCGCGGGGCAAAGCACGCCTAAGAACGGCTTCATGCCGAATTGCCAGGTGGCGTATTTCCGGACCGACAATGATCAGTTTGGCAGGCATTTCTGGTTCGCGCGTTTCGTCCGAGGTGAACCGGTGCGCACGAAATTGCATTCTGTTGAATTGCTAGCCAGCAACGACTGAGCATTCCTACCGCGCGATTGGTATTCATCCGGTGTCACTCGACCCGGACAATGGGGAATTACGTGCACCATCCGCGAGGGTAGTCGATCATGTTTGAATTCGATTTTGGTCACGGCGAGGACCTTGATCTGTTACGCGAAACGGTGCGCAACTTTGCAATGGACCGCATTGCACCTCGCGCCGCCGAAATAGATGCACAAAACCAGTTTCCCCGGGACCTGTGGCCCGAGTTCGGTGAACTGGGCTTACTCGGGATCACGGTTGAAGGCGAGTACGGTGGCTCAGAGCTGGGTTACCTGGCGCATGTTATTGCCATGGAAGAAATCAGTCGCGCGTCGGGCGCGGTCGGATTGTCCTACGGTGCACACTCGAATCTTTGCGTGAACCAGCTGCGTCGCTGGGGCAGTAAAGAACAAAAAAAGAAATACCTGCCGAAGCTCGTCTCGGGAGAATTCCTGGGCGCGCTTGCGATGAGTGAGTCCGGTGCCGGCTCCGACGTAATGGGAATGCGGACCGCGGCTGTGCGCGACGGCGACGAGTACATTCTCAACGGCTCGAAAATGTGGATCACGAACGGGCCGGGTGCGGACGTCATGATCGTCTACGCGAAGACCGGCCCGGATGCGGAAAAGAACAATATCAGCGCGTTTATCATAGAGGGCGACACGCCCGGGTTTTCGACACCCCAGAAACTGGACAAACTCGGCATGCGTGGATCCGACACGAGCGAGGTGCTGCTGCAGGACTGCCGCATTCCGGCAGCAAACCGGCTCGCCGAGGAGGGCAAGGGCGCGGCGATTCTGATGAGCGGCCTGGACTACGAACGCGTGGTGCTTGCCGGTGGGTCGCTGGGAATCATGGCCGCGTGCATGGATCTCGTAATGCCGTATGTGCATGATCGCAAGCAGTTCGGCCAGCCCATTGGTGAATTCCAGCTCATGCAGGGCAAAATCGCCGATATGTACACGACGATGAACGCCTGCCGGGCCTACGTCTACTCGGTGGCGCGGGCCTGCGACCGAGGACTGACTACCCGCTTTGACGCGGCCGGATGTATCCTCGTAGCTGCTGAGAAGGCGACATGGATGGCCGGTGAGACGATCCAGGCGCTGGGCGGCAACGGGTATATCAACGAATTTCCGGCGGGGCGCCTGTGGCGCGACGCCAAGCTCTACGAGATCGGCGCAGGTACGAGCGAGATTCGGCGTATGCTGATTGGCCGCGAACTGTTTAACGCAAGCAAGTGAGCTGATGCCCGCAATCCAGACAACAGTCGACCGCAAGTCGGATGACTTCCAGAAGAACCAGGCCGTCCACGAAGAGTTGGCCAAGGGCCTGCGCGAGATTGATGCCTACGTCATGCAAGGCGGGCCCGAGCGCTCCCGCGAAAAGCATCTGAAGCGCGGCAAGCTGCTGGCGCGCGATCGCATCAGCGGTTTGCTGGATGAAGGCGCGCATTTCCTCGAGATCGGCCGCCAGGCGGCCTGGCAGGTGTACAGCGACGATGTGCCGAGTGCAGGCATCGTGACGGGCATAGGCCGAATAAACGACACGGAGTGCATGATTGTCGCAAACGACGCGACGGTGAAAGGCGGTACGTACTATCCATTGACGGTGAAGAAACACCTGCGCGCACAAGAGATAGCCGAAGAGAATCGCCTGCCTTGTATCTACCTGGTCGATTCCGGCGGCGCGTTTCTGCCGCGGCAAGACGAGGTGTTCCCGGATCGCGATCACTTCGGCCGAATTTTCTACAACCAGGCGCGCCTTTCGGCGCAGGGCATACCGCAGATCGCCGTTGTCATGGGGTCCTGCACGGCAGGGGGTGCTTACGTCCCCGCGATGTGCGACGAGTCGATCATTGTGCGTAACCAGGGAACGATTTTTCTTGGTGGCCCGCCGCTGGTAAAAGCAGCTACTGGCGAGGTCGTCGATGCCGAAACGCTCGGCGGCGGCAGCGTTCATTGTCGTATCTCAGGCGTGACCGATCACCTTGCCGACGATGATGCGCACGCACTGGCCATTGCGCGTGACATCGTCGCCAATCTCAATGTCGGTCGTGACTCAGCCGCGGTTCGTCGCGAGACCACGGACCCGATCTATCCAGCGGAAGACATATACGGGATCGTGTCCCGGGAATTCCGTTTTCCCTATGACATTCGTGAAGTCGTTGCGCGTATCGTTGACGGCTCCGAGTTTCACGAATTCAAGAAGCTCTACGGCGCTACGCTCGTCTGCGGGTTCGCGCATATTGATGGTTTCCCGGTCGGTATCGTCGCGAACAACGGCATCCTGTTTCCGGAGTCGGCTCAGAAGGGCGCGCACTTCGTGCAATTGTGCAATCGCCGGCGAATTCCGCTCGTGTTCCTGCAGAACATCACGGGTTTCATGGTCGGCAAGCGGGTCGAGCAGGCGGGAATCGCGAAGGACGGCGCGAAAATGGTGAATGCCGTTGCGACGGCCAGTGTCCCGAAGTTCACCGTGGTCGTCGGCGGCTCATTCGGTGCCGGCAATTACGCAATGTGCGGTCGCGCCTACAGTCCGCGCATGATGTGGATGTGGCCAAACGCGCGTATTTCAGTGATGGGAGGCGACCAGGCGGCACTGGTACTGTCGACGGTGAAGCAGGACGGCGTCGAAGCGCGCGGCGAAGCATGGCCTGAAAACGAGAAGGCCAACTTCGAAGACATGATTCGCGCGCAGTACGAAAACCAGGGCAACCCGTATTATGCGAGCGGCCGCCTCTGGGACGACGGGGTTATCGACCCCCTGGAAACGCGTTCGGTCCTCGCGCACGGCCTCGCGGTCGCGATGCAGCAGGTACAGCCCGAAGAAAAGCCGTTCGGCATTTTCCGCATGTAACGGTACACTCTGCGGCCATGACGGGTCGCCAGGATCAAAATACAGGGACACGGCAGGTTCGGGACGGGCATCGCTTCGATGTCGATCGCCTCGAGACCTGGCTGCATGCCCATGTGGACGGGTTTCAGGGGCCGCTCGACGTGTCACAGTTCAAAGGCGGCCAGTCCAACCCGACGTACCTGCTGCAAGCGGCGTCCGGCAGTTACGTCCTGCGGCGTAAACCGCCCGGCCAGTTGCTCAAGTCCGCGCATGCCGTCGATCGTGAGTTTCGTGTCATCAGCGCGCTGCACGCGTCCGGATTTCCGGTGCCGCGCCCGTACATCCTTTGCGAAGACGCAGAGATCATCGGCACGATGTTCTACGTCATGGAATTCGTGGATGGACGGATCTTCTGGGAACTGGATCTGCCCGGCATGGAACCGCCTGAGCGCGAAGCCATATACGACAACGTCAATGAGACGATCGCCCGACTGCATACCATCGATTATGAGGCTATCGGCCTCGGCGATTTCGGGGTGCCGGGAAACTATTTCGAACGCCAGATTTCGCGCTGGACCCGGCAATATCGCGCATCTGAGACCGGTACGATTGCAGCCATGGACAAGCTCATTGAGTGGCTTCCGGGCAATATCCCGACCGATGATTCGGTGAGCGTCGTGCACGGTGATTTCCGTCTCGACAACATGGTTCTCCACCCGACCGAGCCTAGAGTCATCGCGGTACTTGATTGGGAGTTGTCCACGATCGGGCATCCACTCGCCGACTTCACGTATCACCTCATGGCCTGGCAAATGCCGGAAATCGGCATTGGGTCGGTCGGCCTTGCGGGCAAACCGCTCGCTGACCTGGGCATTCCCGACGAGGATGTCTACATCGCACGCTATTGCGAACGCACGGGTCGCGACGACGGAATTCCGGGGCGCGATTTCTATTCAGCCTTCAATTTCTTCAGGCTTGCCGCCATCTTGCAGGGCATTGCGGGCCGGGTCAGAGATGGAACGGCGGCGAGCGCGCACGCGTCGCAGGCTGTCAAAGCCGTGCAACCGCTGGCAGACTTGGGCTGGACGCACGCCGCCAAACACGGATGACTCATGGCACTTGATTACGACACGCTGATGTCCAAGGTCGAAAACGACCTTCCATTCAGTTACACCGATGCTGATTCAATGCTGTATGCGCTTGGCGTCGGTATGGGCACGAATCCGCTCGACGAAAACGAACTCGACTACGTTTACGAACAGGGTAGGCCGCTAAAGACCGTGCCCACGCTGGCGACGGCCCTGGTCCCCGAGATGTTTCCGGTGGGCCTGGGTTGGGACTATAGCCAGATCCTGCACTCGGAGCAGCGACTGCAGGTGTTTCGTCCCTTGCCGGCGGCGGCGGATCTCTTGATCAACAAGCGGGTTGTCGATGCGTTCGACCGGGGTCCACAACGCGGTGCATTGATCCTGCTCGAGGCCGAGGGCCGGCTGGCCAGCGACGACACCGTGATTTTCAACATGGGCTGCACGATCATGGCGCGCGGTGATGGCGGCTTCGGCGGCCCGAAAGGTAAAGGCATCCCGCCACACAGGGTGCCTCGCCGGGAACCCGATCTGAGTTGCGACATCACGACGCGCGAGGACCAGGCCCTGCTGTATCGATTGACCGGCGACAGAAATCCGCTGCATGCGGATCCGGCCAAGGCCCGGGATGTTGGCTTCGAGCGACCGATTCTGCACGGCCTGTGTACGTTCGGGATCGCCTGCAGGGCTATTCTGAAGACGATCTGCGATTACGACTATACGTTAATCCGGGAATTCGATGCGCGCTTTTCAGCACCTGTGCTCCCGGGCGATACAATAACGACCGATATGTGGCAGGACGGCGACGTTGTGTCATTCAGTTGCAGCGTTAAGGAGCGCGACGCGCTCGTGCTGCGCAACGGCAAGTGCAGGCTGGCTGTCTAGCAAGGGAGATTTCCATTGAACGATCGCATTGCCATCACTATTGAGGATCACGTAGCCGAGGTCATGCTGGATCGGCCCGACAAGCTCAATGCGCTGGATCTCGATACGTTTCACGCCCTCGACGAGGCCGCGAGGTCACTGGCGGACGAAACCTCCGTGCGCGCGGTCGTGTTGCACGGTGCGGGCGAGAATTTCTGCGCCGGGCTGGACCTCGGGGTGATGCAAGGTGAGGCTGACATAGGCGCTGCCATGCTGCGGCCCGTGGCGGGGTCACCGGCGAACCTCTTCCAGCGTGCCGCGTATGCCTGGCGAGAGCTTCCGGTGCCGGTCATCTGTGCGCTGCAGGGCGTCACGTTCGGCGGCGGATTTCAGATCGCAATGGGTGCGGACCTTCGCTATGCTGCCCCGGGGACGAAATTTTCGGTCATGGAGTCGAAATGGGGATTGATTCCGGACATGGCCATAAGCGCGACGCTGCGGAATATTTTGCCGCCCGATCGGCTCAAGGAGCTGGCCTGGACAGCGCGCGTATTTGACGCGGCCGAGGCCATGGGCCTGGGCGTCGTGACCGCTGTCGTCGACGATCCGCTGGCGGCAGCGAGAGAGATGGCCGCCGACCTCCGGGGTCGGTCGCCCGAGGCGATACGGGGAATCAAGCGACTTGTGAACAGCGCCTGGCAATGCTCCGAACAGGAGGCACTGGCGCTCGAGGCGCAGCTCCAGCTCGGCTTGCTGGGAACGAAGAACCAGGTTGAGGCGGTGCGCGCCAACCTCGAAAAGCGTGAGCCCCGGTTTGCCGACCGGGCCGCCGAGTAGCGTGCCGATTTGGCTGGAACTTTAGGTGCGTAACGCTGCCAAAATCAGGTGTCAGTTGCTAATGAAACAACATTGATGAATCGAATCTACAGCCTGCTGATTGCCTTGGCGCTGTTGGTGCCGGGTCTCGCCGTGGCCGAATGGGCCGAGTATCCGACCGACAACATGAATTCCCGAACCGCGCAGATCCAGGCGAAGGTCGAGTCGCTGTATCGGCGCGGCGATTACAAGCGCGCACATTTCATTTATTCGAAAGAACTGGCACCGCTGGGCGACAAGTACGCTCAGTACATGACGGGTTACATGTACCTGATGGGGCAGGGCGTCGAGGAAGACAAGATCCGGGCCTCCGCGTGGTACCGCATTGCGGCCGAACGCAGGACCCCGGAGTTCCTGGCCGTGCGCGACCAGCTGCTGCGTACGATGACCAAAGAGCAGATGAATGCGTCGGACGCGCTGTACCTGGAGCTGCGCAGGAAATTCAGTGACCTGGTCATCGTCATGGGGCTCATCGTCGACGACTTGCCGCACCTCGACGTCAGGAGGACGGGGTCCCGTTTGTCAGGCGGCACGGGCTCCGTGACCGTGCTCGACCCCAATACGGGCGCCTCGGTATCGGCGGACCACCTGCGCAATCGTGCGACGCGAGCGGTGCAGGCGAGGCTCGACTTTGTCACGGATAAGCTCGATATCGACGAGATCCAGGCGCAAGACGTCGAACGGCAGGTCGATGTTCTCTGGGAACGCATCCACGACTACCTGGGTGTCATCGACGACGACATGGGTGCGTTTGTCGCCAATCCGCCCAACTAGCGCGGCCATTCAGCTCAGGGTTCCAGTCCCGCACTGAGAATCTGCGGAAACTCCTCGACGACGCTGGCCGCGACCGCCGCATCGCCGCGAAACCACTTCGGGACCCAGTTGAGCGCGCCCATGATTGCGTTGCCGGTCATACGCACGTTGCAGGGAGCAATGCTGCCGTCCTCGATGCCGCGCTGCAGAATAGACTCGAAACGGGCACTGTGCGCCCGCGAGATATCGAGGACGCGGTCACGATGCTCCGGCTTGAGCGAAGGGATCTCACTCATGATCGCGATCGGGCCGCGCTCGCCGGTCATGACGTCGAGGTGGTACCGCAGGTAGCGCCTCACGATGTCGAGGCCATCGCGACCTTCCCGGATCGCCCGGTCCATCGATTCCCTGCCCACTTCGCCGGCACGCACGTAGCAAAGGTAGACGAGCTCTTCCTTGTTCTTGACGTAGTAATACAGCGCGGCGTCGGTCAGTCCCAGGATATTGGCCACATCCTTGAGTGAAGTGCCGCTGTAGCCCTTTTCATTGAAGCACCTCGCCGCCGCGCGCAACATGCGGCCCTTTTGCAGTTCGAAGCGAGTGTCTGAGGCCTGTGTGGCCATGGATTCGGGTGCCTTTGCTTGAGTCCTGATCGATTCTGCATTATTTTAATCCAGATTAAAATTATTCTCGCAGGTAACAGCATGAGTACTGCAGCTACCGATCTCCCGCGCACCTCCGGCGAGCGGGAGGCCAGCCCGTTGCGATTCGTGACCGCCGCATCGCTGTTTGATGGTCATGATGCCGCGATTAACATAATGCGGCGCCTGATACAGGCACAGGGCGCCGAAGTGATTCACCTCGGGCATAACCGCAGTGTCGACGACATCGTGCGGGCAGCGATCCAGGAGGATGCCGACGGCATCGCCGTCAGCTCTTACCAGGGTGGCCACAACGAGTTCTTCCGCTACATGGTGGATCGCCTGCGTGAGCTCGGTGCAGGTCACATCAAGGTATTCGGGGGTGGCGGCGGCACGATCACGCCCGAGGAGATAGCGGCCCTCATGGAGTATGGCGTCGAGCGCATTTACCACCCGCATGACGGTATGGAACTCGGCCTGCAGTCGATGATCGAGGACCTGGTTGCGCGCACCGTCGACGGCCGGAAACCGACGTCGGCTCCCGAGGCCACGGCGTCGACCGTGGATACCGCGGCGATGATTTCCGCGATTGAAGAGGGGCAGTTCGACGACGGCGAACTGGCCGCTATGCGCAAAGAGTGGCACGTCAAGGCCGGGCGTGTCCCGGTCATCGGTATCACGGGCACGGGCGGTGCCGGCAAGAGCAGCGTGACCGACGAACTCCTGAACCGCTTCCTGGCGGCCTTCCCCGACATGCGAATCGCAGTGCTGGCCGTGGATCCGACACGCAGGCGCACAGGCGGTGCGCTGCTCGGCGATCGCATCCGCATGAACTCGCTGCGCTCGGATCGTATCTACATGCGCTCGATCGCCACGCGGCGACAACACCTGGCCACGAGCGAAATGCTGGGCGATCACATCGTGTTTCTGAAGTCAGAAGGATTTGACCTCGTGATCGTGGAAACGGCCGGTATCGGCCAGAGCGACAGCGAGATCGTCGATATGGTCGACTACTCCGTCTATGTCATGACCAGCGAATACGGCGCAGCCAGCCAGCTGGAAAAGATCGACATGCTCGACTTCGCCGACCTCATCATTCTCAACAAATATGACAAGCGCGGCGCGGAAGACGCGCTGCGTGACGTACGCAAACAGTGGAAGCGCAATCACGTTGCGTTTGATACGCCGGATGAGGACGTGCCCGTGTATCCGACCATTGCAAGTCAGTTCAACGACCCGGGCGTGAGCTGGACGTTTGCGGAACTGTGCCGCCGGGTTGCGGAGAAAGCGGGTCTCGACAGGGCCCGGTGGACACCCGACATTGACACGACGATTCGCGAGCCACGTTCCACCGCGATGATTCCAGGCGCACGTGTTCGATATCTTGCCGAGATTGCGGAACAGGGACGCACGATCAATGCGCGCGTCGATACGCAGGCGGACATTGCCAGCCACGCCCAGCATGTCTATGAAGCGTTGAAACTCCTGGAGGATCCGGAGCTGCCGGACGAGCTCGAGACATACCCTTCGGCCGCGCTGGTGGAGGACGGCGATCGAAGCTTGCTGACGCTGCGTCAGCGTTACCAGGAAGCGATTTCGGACCTGACCGCCGATTCGCTAAACCTGTTACGTGAGTGGCCGGCGCGCAAGGAAGGCGTACGCTCGGAGAAGCACTCCTACACGGTTCGTGGTCGCGAAATAACGGGCAATAACTACCGCGAGTCGCTGAGCCACCAGAAGATTCCCAAGATCGCCGCACCTGACTATTCAGATTGGGGTGAAATCCTCCGGTTCCTGAAAAAAGAGAACTTGCCGGGCGGCTACCCGTATACAGGCGGCGTGTATCCCTACCGTCGACTGGGCGAGGATCCCACGCGTATGTTCGCTGGCGAAGGCACGCCCGAACGCACGAACCGCCGGTTCCACTACCTGTCGTTGGGGCAACCGGCCGCGCGGCTGTCGACGGCGTTTGACTCCGTCACGCTGTACGGCGAAGACCCGCATGAGCGACCCGATATTTTCGGCAAGGTCGGTAACTCGGGCGTGTCGATTGCCTCAGTCGATGACATGAAGAAACTGTATTCAGGCTTCGACCTGTGTGCGCCGACGACCTCGGTGTCGATGACCATCAACGGCCCGGCACCGATGATTCTCGCATTCTTCATGAACACGGCGATCGACCAGCAGGTGGAGAAATACCTGCGCGAGACGGGCGGCTGGGATGGTGCACAGAAGAAGCTGGACGCGTATTTCGAAGGCAAGGACCGTCCCGTTTACGTCGGAGACCTGCCTGAAGGAAACGATGGCCTCGGCCTCGGCCTGCTGGGCGTGTCGGGAGACCTCGTCGTCGACAGGGACACCTACGCACGTATCAGGAAAGAAACCCTGGCGACCGTCCGCGGCACCGTGCAGGCTGACATCCTCAAGGAAGACCAGGCACAGAACACCTGTATCTTTTCGACCGAGTTTGCGATGAAGATGATGGGCGATGTGCAGCAGTTCTTCATCGAAAATAACGTGCGCAACTACTACAGCATCTCGATCAGTGGTTATCACATCGCCGAAGCAGGCGCGAACCCGATCAGCCAGTTGGCGTTTACGTTGTCCAACGGTTTCACCATAGTCGAGTACTATCTCGCGCGCGGGATGGACATTGATGACTTCGCGCCAAACCTGAGTTTCTTTTTCTCGAATGGCATGGATCCGGAGTACACGGTAATAGGCCGCGTGGCGCGGCGCATCTGGGCCCGCGCAATGCGAGAACGCTATGGTGCAAGTTCACGCTCGCAGATGTTGAAGTACCACATCCAGACGTCGGGTCGCAGCCTGCACGCGCAGGAGATCAGCTTTAACGATATTCGCACGACCCTGCAGGCTCTGTATGCGTTGTTCGATAACTGTAACAGCCTGCATACGAATGCCTTCGACGAAGCCATTACGACCCCAACCGAGCAGTCGGTGCGGCGCGCGGTCGCGATCCAGATGATCATCTCGCAGGAACTCGGCCTCAACTTCTGCGAGAACCCGTGGCAGGGTTCCTTTATCGTCAAAGAGCTGACTGATCTCGTCGAGGAGGCCGTGTACCAGGAGTTCGAACGCATCTCGGAGCGAGGCGGCGTCCTGGGCGCAATGGACACGATGTACCAGCGCGGCAAAATCCAGGACGAGAGTCTCTATTACGAGCACAAGAAACACGACGGCTCGTTGCCGCTGATCGGTGTGAACACTTTCCTGCCGAAGGAAGGGCAGGAAGACGAGGTTCACGAGCTCGAACTCATCCGCTCGTCAGTTGGCGAAAAGGAAGACCAGATTCGGCACGTCCGGGCATTCCAGTCCATTCATTCTGACGCCAGTGCCGAGGCGCTCGCACACCTGCAGCAGGTTGCACGCGAACGTGGCAACGTTTTCGCCGAGCTGATGAATACCGTGAAGTCCAGTTCGCTCGGACAAATCTCGGGAGCGCTGTACGCGGTTGGCGGCGAGTACCGCCGCAACATGTAAGTCCAGGAGCATTCATTGAGCGACATAATCAAGTACGAACAAGCCGATGGTGTGGCTGTCATTACGCTGCATCGGCCTGACAGCATGAACGCTTTCAATACCGAATTGCGCGCCGCGGTCGTCGATGCGTTTGCGAAAGCGGCCGCCGATGAAGCCGTTCGCGCCGTGATCTTCACGGGTGAAGGTCGCTGTTTCTCGGCAGGAGCGGACCTGAAAGCCGGAATCGACCGCGATGTGGAAGAGATTCTGCAGAAGGAATACCGGCCCGTACAGGAAGCCATTGCCAATATTCCGAAACCCGTGATCGCAGCGGTACCGGGTTCCGCCGCCGGCATCGGTTTGTCGATGGCTTTGCAGTGCGACCTGCTGATAATGGCCGACAACGCCTTCCTGCTGTCGCCGTTCACGACGATTTCACTGGTTCCCGATGGTGGCCTCAACTGGTTGCTCGTGCGGCAACTGGGCTATCGCCGGGCGTTTCAGCTCAGCGTCGAGTCGGAACGCATCCCGGCAGAGCGATGTGTCGAGCTGGGACTCGCCAACAAGGCGGTGCCCGCCGACGAACTGCAAACAGCGGCCCGCGAATGGGCGCTCGCGCTGGCGCAAAGAGCGCCATTGTCCGTCGCCGCCACCAAGAAAATCATGCGCCTCGCAGCCGACAGCGACTGGTCGACTGCTTACGATCTCGAAGCAGCGCTCCAGGGGCAGCTGCTCGGCAGTGAGGACAACAAGGAAGGAATCCAGGCGTTCTTCGACAAGCGTGCGCCGGAATTCAAAGGCAGGTAGGCATGGACAGGACGCTATTCGAGGACGAGCACGAGATGTTCCGCGATTCCGTGCAAGCCTTCATGAAGAACGAGATAGGACCGCATCAGGAGAGATGGGGTGAGCAGGGTATCGTTGACCGCGAGGCCTACCGCAAAGCTGGCGAAATGGGCCTCCTCTGCATGTGGGTGCCGGAAGAATACGGCGGCATTGGCATTCAAGACTTTCGCTACGAACAGATCCTCATGGAAGAAAATGCCCGGTATGGCGATGCCGGCTTCTTTTGCTGGTTGCACAGTCGCCTCGTCGCGCCGTACATCGGCACTTTTGGTACGGAAGAGCAGAAGCAACGCTGGCTGCCCGACTGTGTCAGCGGAGAAAAGATCCTGGCGATCGCAATGACGGAACCGGGCGCGGGTAGCGACATTTCCGGAATTCGCTGCAAAGCCGAGGACAAAGGTGACCACTTTATTCTGAACGGGTCGAAGACCTTCATTTCCAACGGCATCCTTGCGGACCTCGTGATTGTTGCTGCGCGCACCAGCGCTGACAACAAGCATGCAATGAGCCTGTTCGTTGTTGAGCGCGGTATGGAGGGCTTTGAGCGCGGCGACAATCTCGCCAAGATGGGGCTCAAGAGCCAGGATACCGCGGAGTTGTTCTTTAACGACGTCAGGGTGCCCCGGAAAAACCTGTTGGGCGAGAAGGATCGCGGCTTCTATCACCTGATGCACGGGCTTGCTGAAGAGCGGCTGCTTGCGGCGGTCGGTTTTCAGGCCAACGCCGAGGCGGCTTATGCCGTCACAGCGGATTACATTGGTGACCGCAAGTTGTTCGGCAAGTCGCTTGCCGAGTTTCAGAATACGCGCTTCAAGATGGCCGAGATGCGCACGGAGCTCGATGTTGCGCAGGTATTCGTCGATCAGTGCGTGACAGTGCACAACGACGGTAAGCTTTCATCGGACGATGCGGCGAAAGCGAAGCTGTTTACGAGCGAAGTCGAGGCCAGGGTGACGGATGAGTGCGTGCAGCTGCACGGTGGCAACGGCTATATGGATGAGTACGCGGTCAGTCGCTACTACACCGCTGCACGTGTATCGCGAATATACGCGGGCACCTCCGAAATCATGAAAGAAATCATAGCGCGGTCTCTGGGACTGGATCCGCGCAGGAAATAAGGACAGGTCATATGCGAGTTGCGTTTGTCGGGCTGGGCGTCATGGGCTACCCCATGGCGGGTTATCTGGCCAAAGCAGGTCACGAAACGGTTGTTTACAACAGGACGGCAAGCAAGGCTGAGCAGTGGGTCGCCGAGTTCGGCGGATCGAGCGCGCGGTCGCCCGCCAAGGCGGCTGCCGGAGCACAGATCGTGTTTGTCTGCGTCGGTAACGACGACGACGTGCGCGAGGTCGTTCTTGGTCCCGAGGGAGTCCTTGGGAGTATGCAGGCGAACAGCGTGATCGTCGATCACACGACGGCCTCGGCAACGATTGCGCGGGAAATCCATGCAGCGGCGGCCGAACGATCGGTCGGCTTCCTCGATGCCCCGGTTTCCGGCGGGCAGGCCGGTGCCGAGAATGGACAGCTGACGGTCATGGCCGGAGGTGACGCTGGTGTCTTTGCCGACGTTGAGCCCGTCATTGACTGCTATGCCAAGGCGACGACCCTCGTGGCAGATGGAGAATCGCTGGGGAACGATGGTAGCCGGGGAGTTCGAGTTCGGTTTTGCTGTCGACTGGATGCGCAAGGATCTCGGGATCGCGCTGGACGAGGCGCGCAAGAACGGCGCGCAGCTGGAAATGACCCGGCTCGTCGACCGCTATTACGCCGAAGTCCAGGCGATGGGCGGCCATCGTTGGGATACATCAAGTCTCATCGCGCGCCTCAAAAAAGTGTAGAATCCCTGACCTCACAGGGGTGGCCAGCTGGCCTGAGATCCAATTCGGGAACCCTTAGAACCTGATCCGGTTAATGCCGGCGTAGGAAGGGATTCATGAAACATTTTTCCATCGCGCGACTTCCAGGCGCACTGATACTTGCATTTGTTTCCCCTGCGGTTATCGCCGAGGAGCCGATTGACGAGATTATTGTCAAGGCGGATTTTCGCGGCCGCACGGTCAGTGAACTACCAGCCAGTGTCAGCATCATCGACGCGACCGTTATCGAAGAAACGGCCGTGCAGCACTTCGAAGAGCTCGTCAACATCGTGCCCAATCTCAGCTGGTCGGGCGACGGCCACCGTGCCCGGTACTTCCAGATTCGCGGCGTCGGTGAGCTGGAGCAGTACCAGGGCGCACCGAATCCGTCCGTCGGTTTCCTGATCGACGACATCGATTTTAGTGGCATCGGGACCATCGCGACGCTGTTCGACATCGAATCGATCGAAGTCCTGCGAGGTTCTCAAGGCAGCCGGTACGGGGCCAAAGCGCTCGGCGGTCTCATTTACATGCGCAGCACTGCGCCATCGGCGGAGCGAAACGGCCGCCTGCAGGTGACCGTTGGCGACGACGATGCGCTGACCATCGGCGCTGCGTTCGGCGGTGCGATCAACGATGAGGAAACCATGCTGTTCCGTTTGAGTGCGCAGAAGCACGAGAGCAATGGCTTTCGTGACAACCCGTGGCTCGGGCGAGAGGACACGAACGGCCGTGACGAAACCAGCGTTCGCTTCGGCCTGGATTTCGAACCATCGGATTCGATCAATGGACGCCTGTCGCTGGTCTACGGCAGGATCGATAATGGCTATGATGCATTCGCGCTCGACAATTCCTACACGATGCTGTCCGACAATCCCGGCAAGGACGCACAGGAGAGCGTTGCGGGTTCCCTGCGATTCGACTGGGATAGCGTCGGCGCAGGAACCCTGACGTCAATCACGTCGTTCGCCACGTCGGATATCGAGTTCAACTTCGATGCCGACTGGGGCAACGAGGCGATTTGGGCGCCTGTCCTCTACGACTACATTTCGCTCAGCGATAGACAGCGCGACACGATCAGCCAGGAATTTCGTTACGCGGCAGACCGCTGGCTGTTCGGCGTCTATGCGCTCAACCTGTCCGAAGACCTGGCAACCCTGAACCAGGGTGAGTATTACGATCCCGGGTACGACTTTGCCGACAGCCTGGACTACCCGTTCGATAGCGAGTACGAGTCGACGAATCTCGCGGCATTTGCGCAATACGATCGTGAACTTGGTGACGCGACTCGAATTTCCGCCGGGTTACGAGTGGAGCGCCGGACGACCGAGTATTCGGATACCGACGGGTTCGATGCCAGTCCTTCAGACACTTTCTGGGGCGGCGAACTCAGTGTCAGTCACGATTTCAACGCCAATGTCACGGGTTTCGCGGCGTTGTCGCACGGCTACAAGGCGGGTGGGTTCAACCTGGGCCTCGTGCCTGACAACTGGCGCTTCTTCGATGCGGAAGCGATGTGGACCATCGAAACGGGAATCAAGTCGTCGTTGCTCGGGGACACCCTGCGGCTCAACGCCAACCTGTTCCATTCCTGGCGAGAGGACCAGCAGGTTCGCGCTTCCTTCCAGCTGGTGCCCAACGATCCCGCATCCTTTGGATTTGCGACGATCAATATCGACGGTGGACGAACCTACGGGGCCGAAGCCGATCTGCGCTGGTTCCCAACCAGCGAGCTGGAGATATATGCCAGTGCGGGCCTCCTGCGTGGCGGGTTTCCCGATACCGTGGAGGAGTTCCCGTGGCTGGGCGGCCGTGACCAGGCGCATGCGCCACGCTATACGCTGGCTACAGGGGCCGCATACCGCAATGAGAACGGTTTCTTTGCGCGTCTCGATGCCACGGCGCGTGATGAGTACTACTTCGATGTTAGCCATGACCAGAAGTCACAGGCTTATGAGCTATTGCATGCCCGCGCCGGTTTCGAGGGAGAGCATTGGATCGTGCAGATCTGGGGACGCAACCTGGTGGACAAGGAATACGCCGTACGCGGGTTCTACTTCGGCAACGAGCCGCCAGATTTTCCAGCCACGTTATACACGCGCCTTGGCGACCCTCGCCAAATCGGCGTCACGATTGAGAGGAGATTCCAGTAATGAAAGTCGCAGTCGATATCAGCCTGTATCCGCTGGATGCGGATTTTATTCCGCCGATCAAGGATGTTATTGACCGGCTCAATTCGCACGCGGGCCTGGAGGTCTGGACCAACGCAATGAGTACGCAGGTAATCGGCGAGTTCGACGCCGTGATGGACGCGCTGAAGACAGAAATCGGAACGACTTTTGAACGGATACCCAAAGGCGTGTTCGTCATGAAGATGTTCAACCACCCGGGCCAGCATTGACACCACTTGAGATACTCGCCGTCGTCATGGCCGTCGCTTACCTGCTACTAGCCATACGCCAGAACATCTGGTGCTGGTTTTGTGCAGGTGTCAGCACCGCGATCTATGTGTGGCTGACCTTTGTCGCGAAGTTATACATGGACACCGCATTGCAGGTGTTCTATTTCGCGATGGCG
This sequence comes from uncultured Woeseiaceae bacterium, assembly GCA_945787845.1. Lineage (GTDB taxonomy): Bacteria > Pseudomonadota > Gammaproteobacteria > Steroidobacterales > Woeseiaceae > UBA1847. The sequence goes on from CALZJH010000003.1 coordinate 218,085, forward strand.
GCGTACGGCTGGTATGTATGGACGAGTGGCCGTCACGACGGACACGAAAAAGACGTCGTCGTATGGCCGGTATCGACGCACGCGATCGCACTTATCCTGATTGCCGCTGTTGGCGTGATGAATGGTTATTTGCTCGATACGCGCACCGACGCTGCGTTCCCTTATCTCGATGCGGTCACCACCTGGGCGGCTGTCTGGGCGACATTCCTCGTGGCCCGCAAGGTGCTCGAGAACTGGTGGTACTGGCTCGCCATCGATGCAGTGTACGTGTTCCTCTACTGGTCACGGGATCTGAAGTGGACGGCCGGGTTGTTTGCCTTCTACATCGTACTGATCCCGATCGGCTTCCTTAGCTGGTCCAGGTCCATGCGGGAGCAGGCGGCATGAGCGATTCACGCAAGCCACAGGAGGTGCTGGCAGGGCTTCCCGACTGGGAAGATGCTCAGGTCACGGAGCTCGACGGCGGTCTGACGAATCGCAGCTGGCTCGTCGAGACTGGCGGTCGTAAAGCCGTCCTCAAAATTGATGACCAGCCTCGTGTCGAGCCCTACAACTCACGTGCTGCGGAAGCGCAGATCCAGGCACGCGCTGCCGGGCATGGCCTGGCACCCCGTGTCCTGCACCATGACGACCGGGTGCTGTTGACGGAGTATGTGGAAGGCGTCGTCTGGGAGCCGGCTTGCCTGGAGCGCGATGACAATATCGAACTCGTCGCCAGTTCACTGCGGCGCCTGCATGCCTTGCCCTTAACAGGGCGGTCGTTTGATTCAATTATCGCGGCAAGGCGCTATGTAGCGAGCATCAGGAATTCGGATAAGGCGGTGGTCACACACTGCACGCAGGTCATTGAGTCGATGCGACAGCCGCACAACCTGTGCTGCTGTCATAATGACCTGGTTGCCGCCAACATTCTGACGGGCCCCGAGATGATGTTCCTCGACTGGGAATATGCCTGCGACAACGACCCGTTTTTCGACCTGGCCACGATTGTGGAGCACCACGATCTCGACGAGGGCATTGCCTTTCGCCTGCTCGACGCGTATTTCGATGGGGACGGCAGACGCTGGCGTCCCAAGCTGCTTGAGCAGCAGTCGCTTTACCTGGCCCTCTACTGGCTGTGGCTGGCCTCGCGACCAGACAGCACTCGGGAAGATCTCGAGGCAGTGGCCGAACGAATCGGCGTCTGACTACCAGCTGTTGCGCAGCTCGCGCAACTTGAGGAATACCGTCTTCGGATCGGGCTGGTCGCCCAGTTCGGGAAATTCCTCGACCAGCCTGGCAATGACTGTGGGGCTCTGCAGGCGGAAGAAGGTATTCATCTCGCGCTCCTGCGCCAGCGTAGTGACGAGCGCATGGTCAGGATCCTGGCTGCGGTAGCGGTCGAGCATCGACTGCGCGACGTCATTGTCCGGCTCCCGGTCGAGCGTGAACTCGAGGTTGTTAACCAGGTAGTCGTGCCCGGGGTACAGCATTGTGTTTTCGCCCAGCGCCTCGAGTTGCCGGCTGAACGTCTCATAGAGCTCCTCGGGATGTCCCCCGTTGTGACAATTACCGGCGCCGGCATTGAATAGCGTATCGCCCGAAAACAAGGCGGGCTGGTCTGTATGCGACAGCAGGCAAATGTGACACATCGTATGCCCCGGCGTGTCGAGACATTCCAGTTCGACCGTGTTGCCGACCCTGATGATGTCACCGGCACCGACGCCTCTGTCCATATCAGGGATACGTTTTCCGGCGTCTCTGTGTGCGATCACTTTCGCCCCGGTTGCCTTGACGACACCCTTGTTGCCACCTGTGTGATCGCCGTGCTCGTGCGTATTGAGTATTTGCGTGATGGACCAGCCGCGGTCTTTGGCAACCTTCAGGCACTTCGTGTAATCGAGCGGATCGATCGCCAGTGCATCGCCGCTCTCAGGACAAGCGATGAGGTAGTTGAAATTCCGATACGCGTTTCCCGTCCAGACTTGTTCGACAATCACTCCGTACTGCCCTCCTGTGCATAGGCTTGCTCACCGCCGACCCAGGTCTCGAGAACCACGATGTCGTCGATCTGGGCAGCCGGAATCGTAAAATAGTCGCGGTCGAGAATAATAAAGTCGGCCCACTTGCCGGGCTCGAGGCTGCCGAGTCGATCGTCCTGTCGGGCCGCATAAGCCGCAGCCAGCGTATAGGAGTGCAATGCCTCAGCGCGCGTCAGGGCCTGGTCCGCGTACCAGCCGCCCTCCGGCTCCCCATCGCGTCCCTGGCGCGTCACGGACGCGTACAGACCGTGGAAGGGATTGGACAGTTCCACCGGGAAATCCGAGCCATTGGCGAGGACGACACCCGCATCGAGCATACGCCGCCAGGCGTAACCACCGAGAATCCGGTCAGGGCCCACACGGTCCTCGGCCATGTTCTTGTCGCTGGTCGCATGCGTGGCCTGCATCGACGCGATGACCCCGAGTTCTGCGAACCGGGGTATGTCGTCGAGCGTCACGATCTGTGAGTGTTCGATGCGATTGCGCAGCGGCGAGGGCTTGCCATCCTGGGCCCTGGCAAAAGCGTCCAGCGCCATGCGATTGCCGAGATCGCCGATTGCATGAATGCCAACCTGGAAGCCCATGCCGTTGGCTTTTTCGACCATGGCATCCAGTTCCTCCTGGGTCCAGAAGGGCAGGCCCCGGTTTTCGGGATCGTCGGAGTAGGGCTCAATCATGGCGGCGCCGCGGCTGCCGAGGGCGCCGTCCGTATACAGCTTGACCGAAGCGATCTCGAGGCGATCGTTGCCGTAGGCATAAATGGGCTTGCCGATGGCATCGAGGACCTCACCGGCGCCGCCCGTCATCGCATAGATCCGCATGCCGAGTTCGCCGTCGTCAGCCATCGACATGTAGATCTCGGCATTGGCGATATTGATGCCGGCGTCATGCACTCCCGTTACGCCCTCGGCGAGCAGGGTATCGACGGCTGCCCTGATGGCTGTACGACTTTCCGCCTTGTCTGGCTGCGGTACCCGGGCTGTCACGAGGTCCATGGCGCGATCAATCAGAACGCCCGTCGCGTGGCCGTTGTTGTCGCGGAGGATCTTGCCACCGACGGGATCCGGCGTGTCGTCATCAATGCCCGCCAGTGCGAGCGCCTTGCTGTTCGCCCAGCCAGCGTGTCCGTCGATTCGGCGCAGCCAGACGGGTCGATCGGCGACGACAGCGTCGATATGTGCGGCCGTCGGGAATGCCTGCACGGGCCACAGAACCTGGTTCCAGCCGCGACCGGTGATCCACTTGACCGTCGGCTTGTCGGCCGCGTACTGGCGAATGGCGGCCACGGCATCGTCGACACTTGGCGTGCCGGTGAGGTCGAGGCTGGTCTTGAGAAAGCCCAGCCCGGCGACGTGGGCGTGCGCATCGATCAGGCCGGGCAACAGCGTCCGGCCCCGGCCGTCGATGTGTTCCGCATCGACGTAGTCGTCGAGGAGCCCGTCTTCGCCGGTAGCGACGACGCGCCCGGCATCATTGATCACCAGGACGGAGAATCGAAGGATGCCGTCTGTCGATGAGCTGTAGCCATTGATGTTGTGCCACACGGTCGCGGCGCTGGCCGGTGCACAGGCCATAGTCAGCAGGGCCAGCACGGCCAGGAATCTGGGTTTTGTCACGGTCATACCTTGTCCGGATAAACAGGCGGCACACGATAACATCCGCGTGCCGCAAATGGAGAACCGCCCGATTTCGCGGGTTAAGCCTTGATTTTGCACACAAAGCGCAGCGCAGACCCTTGTTGCATATGTGCCACAAAAACAACAATATCGCGGCTGCTTTATAATAAGAACGCCTAAAGGATTGACAATAGGCGATATTTCTGCGAATTTCTCACTCAGCAAGCGTAGTCTTTCCACAACAGATCGATTGCGTTGCCGAAGACAAATACCTTCAGGTACGACTTGGCGGGGGATTCAGGGGGCCAGGACCACGTGCTAACGTAGGTTTGGAAAAGGCGGTTTCGCAAGAAGCCGCTTTTTTTTGTCCACGCGATCCACACTCCGTTAGTATCGGTCGCCATGACTAATCAATCTCTGCTCCATCGCATCGCCTCGGGCAGCCTTGTGCTGCAAATCGCCATCGGCATTGTCCTCGGGGTCGGCCTTGCACTGATCTCGCCGGAGATGGCCAGGTCCTCCATGTTGCTGGGCAGCTTGTTTGTTGCGGCACTCAAGGCCGTCGCTCCCGTACTTGTTCTCGTGCTCGTCGCGTCCGCCATTGCCAATCGCAAGGCCAGTCATACGTCGCAAATGCGGCCTATTGTCATCATGTATCTTGCCGGAACCATCGCGGCCGCGCTGCTCGCGGTCATCGTGAGTTCGCTGTTCCCGACGACGCTCGCGCTGCAGGTCACTGAGGTCAGCCAGAATGCACCCCAGGGCATCGCGGAAATCCTCGAGACCCTGCTGTTTAAACTCGTCGACAACCCGATCAATGCGATGCTGACCGCCAACTACATCGGCATCCTCGTGTGGGGCGTGCTGCTCGGCGTATTCCTGCACCACGCAGCGGAATCGACGAGGAGGGCCTTGCACGATCTCTCTGATGCCGTCACCAAAATCGTGCGCGTCGTCATCCGGCTGGCGCCGATCGGCATTTTCGGCCTGGTCGCCGGCAATCTTGCCGAGAACGGGTTGGGCGTGCTGGGCGCTTATGCACGCATCCTGACCATCCTGCTCGGCTGCATGCTCGCGGTCGCGCTCCTCGCCAATCCCCTGATTGTCTGGATCAAAACGCGGAAGAACCCGTATCCCATCGTTTTCACGGCTTTACGTGAGAGTGGCATGGTCGCGTTTTTCACGCGCAGTTCGGCGGCGAATATTCCGGTCAATCTCGCACTGTGCGAGCGTCTCGACCTCGAAGAAGACACCTACGCCGTCTCGATTCCCCTGGGTGCAACCATCAATATGGGTGGCGCGGCCATTACGATTACGGTCCTGACACTGGCCGCTGTGCATACGCTCGGCATTAGTGTCGATATTCCGACTGCCCTGTTGCTCAGCGTGGTCGCGGCGCTGTCAGCCTGCGGTGCTTCCGGTGTTCCCGGTGGGTCGTTGCTGCTTATCCCGCTGGCCTGCGGGTTGTTCGGAATATCCAACGATGTGGCGATGCAGGTTGTCGCGGTCGGGTTCGTCATCAGCATTCTCCAGGACTCGGCAGAGACGGCACTGAACAGTTCAACAGACGTCGTGTTCACCGCGGCGGTGGCGCAGAAGTCCGGGTGAGCAAAGTCATGATGAGAGTATTCCTCCTGCTTAGCTGTTTTTGTGTCGCATTACCGACGTTGGCGGGTCCACTCGATGCAAACGAGCAGCGCATGGTCGAGTGGATCGATGCCCACAGCGAGGACGCGATCGCCTTGCTGGAAGAGACCGTCAATATTTCGAGTGGCACGATGAACCATGCCGGCGTGCGCCGCGTCGGCGACGTGATGCGGCGCGAACTCGAGGGGCTGGGTTTCGAGGTCGAGTGGGTGGAGTTGCCGCCCGAGATGGATCGCGCCGGCCATATTTTTGGCCGCAAGGCCACGGGCTCGGGCAAGAAGTTCGTAATGATCGGGCATCTCGATACGGTGTTTGAGGCCGACGACGACTTCCAGGTATTTGTACGAGAAGGTGATGTTGCGACGGGCCCGGGCGTGGACGATATGAAAGGCGGCAACGCCGTCATCATCTACGCGCTCAAGGCGCTGCAGGAAATCGGTGCGCTCGAGGATATTCCCGTGGTGGTGGCGTACACCGGTGAGGAGGAAAAAACCGGCAGGCCGCTGGACGTGTCGCGAAGGGAACTGATCGAAGCCGGCAAATGGGCCGACTACGGCCTGGGCTTCGAGGGCGCTGTCAGGTATGACGACAGTGACTGGGGCACGATCGCGCGCCGCAGTTCCTCCGGCTGGATCCTGACAGTGGAGGGCCGACAGGCGCATTCCTCGGGCATTTTTGGCGAGAATGTCGGCGCTGGCGCGATCTTCGAAGCGTCACGCATTCTCAATGCATTCTACGAAGAGGTGCGTGGCGAGGAACACCTGACCTTCAATGCCGGCACGATTCAGGGCGGTACCACGGTTGACTACGATCCGTCGCAGAACCGCGGCAAGACCTTTGGCAAGACCAATGTCGTGCCTAATGTTGCGATCGTCCACGGCGGTATTCGAACGATTTCGCAGGCTCAGCTTGAGCGGGCGCAGGCGGCGATGCGTGCCGTCGTCGCCAGGAACCTGCCGCACACTACGGCGACGATAGAATTCAGGGAAGGCTACCCGCCGATGTTTCCCAGCGAGGGCAATCGCGGCGTCCTGAGAGTGTTGTCGGAGGTGAATGAGGCGCTTGGCCGCGGCCCCATGCAGGAACTCGACCCTTCACGGCGCGGTGCAGCGGATATCTCATTCGTGTCGCCGTACACCGATGCGATAGCCGGGCTCGGTCCATTGGGCCGAGGTGGCCATACACCCAATGAGCGGATCGACCTCACGTCCATGCCGCTCGCTATCAAACGAGCCGCTATTCTCATGTATCGTCTCAGCGGGACCAGTGAGAACGACTGACGATGGGGCACGATCACCACGACCACGATGACCACGGTCATGCGCATGTGCATGAGGCGGACGAAAGCAATCTGAGGCGCGTGATGATTGCGCTGGTCCTGACGGGCGTGTTCATGTTCGTCGAGGTGATCGGCGGCATCCTGTCCGGATCGCTTGCGTTGCTTGCCGACGCCGGTCACATGCTGACCGACACGATGGCCCTGGCGCTTGCTGCCGCGGCATTCCACGTGAGCAAGCGCCCACCCGGCGGTAACCTGACCTACGGGTACCAGCGCTTCCAGATCCTGGCGGCTTTCGTCAACGGGCTCAGCCTGCTGCTCATCGTCGGCTGGATACTCTTTGAGGCCATCCAGCGATTTATTTCGCCCAGGGATATCCTGGGCGAGACCATGCTGGTCGTAGCCGCGGCCGGGCTCGTTGTGAACATCATTGCCTTTGCCGTGTTGCACTCCGGCGACCAGGATAATCTGAATATTCGGGGCGCCGCGCTGCATGTTGCGGGCGACCTTCTGGGCTCCGTGGCCGCGATCGTTGCCGCAATCATCATAATTTTCACCGACTGGACGCTGATCGACCCGATCCTCTCCGTGGCGGTCGCCATGTTGATCCTGCGAAGCGCCTGGACGCTGGTTAAACGCAGCGCCCACGTGCTGCTCGAGGGAGCGCCGGACTGGCTCGACGTTGCGGACATGCAGGAGCGTATCGTGGCCAATGTTCCCGGCGTGAGCGGGATTCATCATGTGCACGTGTGGGGCCTGACGCCGCAGCAGCTGATGCTGACGATGCACGTGGCCCTTGGCGATGATGTGGCCAGCCAATCGGTGGTGGTGCGAGGCGTGAAAGATTTCCTGCAGGAGGAATACGGCATCGGCCACTCCACGATCGAGGTCGATGTTGACGGCTGCGCCGACCACTGACCGGCCTTGTCGCAAACGGTGCCGCGGTTTTCGTGGCAAATGTTTGAACCCCGTCTCATTCTGGTGCTTTGCTTATGACTTCGCGTTATTAATCGGTACATAATTCCGGTTGATATTTTGCGAATGCACAACAAAGGATCAGAACACGGGTCACCGATGACAAATCTCATCGCAACCAACTGGCTGGCAGGCTCTGAAACCGAGGAACTGGCGGGTAAGGAAATGGCCCTGGTTCTATCCGGGGACGGCAAGGTTCGCACCGTCCTGCATTCATCGGTGGACGTTGAACCCAATGAGTCGATTGACGCAATCTGGTCGGCAACGGTCTGTGCCCGTATTTGTGACAACCTGCACCGGGTACTCCGCGATCGCCGGTTCTTCAGCGAAGAATTAAACCTTGACGATCAAGGCAGAACTTCCGAGTTCACCTACATCGCCCAGGGTCGCGACCGCGTACTTCTCGTAGCCCGAGACACGTCCCGGAACCGGCAGGCGCTGACCAGGCTGAAGCATCTTGCTTACATCGATGATGCGACCGCGCTGCCGAACCGTGAGTATTTTCTCGCCGAACTCGAGAAAATCGTGGAGCATCAGCGCCTGCGCGAAGGCCGCAGCGCGGTCATCTGTTGCCACTTCGAAGGCATTGGTTTGCGCCAGGGTTCGGTCAGCACGGCTCATTACGATGAGATCCTGCATGAACTCGGTGGTCGTCTTGCCCATGAACTGCGCGGCGCAAATTCCGACAAGGAAGACGATTATGAACGGCGCTCGGTGGTGGCGCGTACCGATTTCCAGCGATTCGGAATCATCCTGCCGGAGATCGAAAACGGCACGGACGCCGAATCCGTTACGGAGCGGCTGACGCTCGCGCTGCAGGCGCCAGTGGAGATCGATGGCAAGACCTATCGTGCCCAGGTACATGCTGGCATCGGCCTGTTTCCCCAGGATGGTTCCGATGCAGCGACATTGTTCCAAAACGCCAATGCGGCGACAGAGGAAGCACGGACCGGCGAGGCTGGCGAGGTCAAGTTTCACAGCGGCACACTAAAGCTCCGCAGCCTGCAGCGGCAGGACCTCGAGGTAGAGCTCAGGTCCGCGCTGGATCGCGGCGCATTCGCGTTGAACTACCTGCCAATCGTTAACGCCGTGACGGGCGAAGTGCGTGCTGTCGAGGCGCTCCTGCGCTGGCCCGAGTCGGTGATGGGTTCGCATTCAACCACCAAGGTAATCGGCCTTGCCGAGCGAACAGGGTTGATCGTGCCCATCGGCGAGTGGGTGCTACGCGAGAGTTTCGACCAGCTGAAATCATGGCAGGATGACGGCAAGCCGGATCTGCGGCTGTCGGTAAACTTGTCGATGCAAGAATTTTCAAGGGCGGAAATCGCGCCCCGTATGGCGGCATTGATGCTGCAGGTCGGGGTCCAACCGTCCTCTATTGATCTCGAAATTACAGAAAAAATGCTGGGTCGCGACGCGGTCGCTGGCTACCGGGCGACGAATGCGCTGAATGCGCTGGGCGTCAGTCTCATTGTTGATGATTTCGGTACGGGCGCCTGCTCACTTGCCCAGTTCGCTCACAGTCCCGTCGCCGGAATCAAGATCGATATCTCCCTCGTTAATGGCGTCGAAACGTGTGAGAGAGACCTTGCGGCGTGTGCCGCGGCGATATCGAGCGCCCATGCGCTGGGCCTGACCGCCGTGGCTGAGGGTGTGGAGACAACCGGCCAGGCAGAGCTCCTGCAGCAGCATGGCTGTGATTTTCTCCAGGGGTTCCTTTTTTCCAGGCCGCTTACGGCCGCACATATGCGCGAGTATCTTGCTGACGGGAACAAGGACACCGCCTTATGAGTGAGTCGGGCAACAAACAGCCTGCTACGAAGGACAGCCTTGACCTGACACGGTCGATCCAGAAGTTGTCGATGCCGGCATCGGCCGCCAATGAAGAGCTGCGCGAGGTCGGCGGTTCAGCGCTGCTGTTCAGCAAGAATTCGGACGCGTCGAAATGGGCACCCCGATGGTTGAACCAGCATAATATCAAAACGGCAGTCGTGTCCGATGCGGCAGGCGCGGTTGCGCGGGTGCGCAGTGCACAGCCTGATGCCATTATCGTCGAAGCCGGAATGCTGGCTGAGTCGGGTCAACCGCTATATTGCGACTTCCTCGATGCCCTGGACCTCCATATTCCGATCTTTGTCATGTGTTCCAGCTCAAGAGAACTCAGTGCGGCGCTGGAAAGAGAGCCGTATGACGTAATCCGCAAGCCGTATGAGTGGGCAATGATCAGTCGTCGTGTCAAGTACGCGGTTGGCGCGCGTATTCTGAGGGCGAAGGTTCTGGAAGGCCAGGAGTCAATTCAGGAGGCGCTGGCCGTAGCCGACGAGGCGCGCCAGCGTCTCCGACGAGGAGAGTCGTTCGAGCCGGTAACCGGGCTGCCCAACAAGAAGAAATTCGTCGAAATCATACGGCGCAGCATGGGAGCCGTGGATCGAGACGGCAACTCGCTGGCGGTCATCGTGATCGGCTTCAATCGCTTCCGCCTGGTCATCGAGGCAATGGGGCAGGAGCGGGCGGACATGATTCTGACCGAACTTGGCCGGGTCCTGACTGAATGCCTGGGCAAACTGGGGCCGCCACTCACGGATACGCAACGCCTGCGCACGGCGGCGGTTGCCAGTATCGATCACTTCCGTTTTGCGATCATGGTAACGACCTCGGGCAAGCAGGACGACCTCGGACACCTCCAGCAGCTGCTTCTTGACCGAATGGCACAGCCGATTCAGATTGCCGGTCAGACCGTTTCATTGTCCTCCTGTCAGGGTGTTGCGCTGTACCCGCAGGACGCAGACGACGTTGACAGCCTGCTGCAGAGGGCGGACAACGCCATGCGGGACGCCCAGAGCCGTGGCGGCGGCTTCAAGTACTATTGTGCCGAGACCGATGCAGCCGCGGCACGCAAACTCAAGCTCGAACACATGCTGCACGAAGCCCTGGACCGTCACGAGCTGAGCCTCGCGTTCCAGCCGATCACGGCAGTAGAAGATGGTCGCGTGGTTGCCGCGGAGGCGCTGTTGCGCTGGCAGCAGCCTGATGGCGGCTACATTTCACCCGCCGAGTTTGTGCCGGTCGCGGAAGAGTGTGGGCTCATGAATCGCATCGGCGAATTCGTGCTGGATCTAGCTTGTAAACAGCTCACTGAATGGCGTGATGCCGGCATCCACCTGCCGCACATGTGCGTTAACGTTGCGAAAGTACAGCTCATGAGCGGCGATTTTGTACCCACAGTCAAACGTATTCTGAGCAAGCACGATATCGATTCGGGCTCGCTTGAGCTGGAACTCAGCGAGCGCGGTGTTCTGTCCGGGGACTTTGAGGTCGTCGAGCAGCTGAAGGAACTCAAGATACTGGGCGTACGCCTTTCAATCGACGATTTCGGTACTGGCGACTCTGCCATTGCCTACCTGCGTGAACTGCCCGTCGATGTTCTCAAGATTGACCAATCCTATGTAGCCGGGCTTGTCGAAAATTCAAAGGATGCCGCCATGGTCTCGGCGATGGTGGCGCTGGCGCAGCGCCTGAATCTCCAGGTTGTAGCCGAGGGTGTGGAGACGCAGGAACAGCTGTCCGCGCTACGCAACATGAACTGCGACGCCTTCCAGGGCTTCCTCGTCTCGCGGGCGATTCCCGCCGACTCGTTTGCGTCGCTGCTGCAAAAGACCCATCCAAAAAGCGTCTGACCCGGCAATTTAACCGACCCATTACGTGAACCGCGTCACATTTTCCGGGCGCGGGGCCGGAAGGTGATCAACGCCCCCCAGCTGGCCGTAAGGCTTAATGCATCTCATAAGAAACGGGAGGAGCGGATCGTGCGGGATACGTCCGTCAAGAGAATCAAGAAACTGTGTATGGCATTGGTGGCGATGCTGCTTCTGCCTACGCTGCCTGTTTGGGCCAGTGATGCATTCAGTCACCATCCGATGCGTTTCGAGCACATTACGCTGGATGACGGTCTGTCACAAAGTAATGTCCTGAGCATTCTTCAGGATTCGAAGGGCCTGATGTGGTTCGGTACTGAGAATGGGCTCAACAGCTATAACGGGTACGAGTTCTCGCGGTACCACCGGGAGCGCGGCAATGCTGCGGCTTTGCACAGCGATTTCGTTTTCGATATTGGCGAAGACGCCGATGGCAACCTCTGGATCGCAACAAACGGTGGCGGTCTTTCCATGCTTGACCGGAAATCCGGTGAGTTCACGACGTACCGGCATGATGCGGCAGATGCTACATCGATCGGCAGTAATATCGTGCGGCGCGTCCTCGTCGATAGCGACGGCGGCATTTGGGCCGGCACGCGAGAAGCCGGACTCAGCAGACTGGACCGCGACAGCGGCCAATTTTCACACTATCGCCTCACCACGGATATGGGTTCCGACAGCATCTTCACCCTGATGCAGGACTCGACGGGCGCGGTCTGGGCAGGCGGTGACCATGGGCTTAGCCGCATAAATCCGAACACGAATGACATTACGACGTACACAAACGTTGACGATGATGCCGGCAGCCTGAGCGCACACAGCGTTCGAGCGGTCTTTGAAGACAGCGCGGGCGAGGTTTGGGCGGGCACATTTGGCGGCGGTTTGCATCGTCTTGATGCGGGCAACGGAACGTTTACGCGATATGTCCACGACACCGACGATGCACTGACAATCTCCGGAAACGGCGTTACCTCGATTTATGAAGACAGCGCAAATCGCTTCTGGGTAGGAACGACCGAAGGCCTCAACCTGGTGAATCGCGAGACCGGTGAATTCATTCGCTACGTGAACAGCGACACCGATGTTACGAGCTTGGGTTACAACTCAGTTACGGCAATCTATGAGGACCGAGGCGGTGTCTTGTGGATCGGCACGAAAATGCAGGGGCTGAGCAAGTGGAACTCGCGCACCTGGGCCTACGGCTATGAGCCTGGAACTGAAATGACGGCGCGGCCCGATGCCAAGCCGGTGGTTACCGCGTTTACAGAGGACCTGCAGGGTCGACTCTGGGTCGGAACATTTGGCGATGGCGTGAACGTCACCGACCGGCAGAGTGGCGACGTAATTCGGTATCGCCATAACCCGGATGACGGCCAGTCGATCAGCGACGACCGCGTGATGAGCCTGATGCGCGACCGTGAGGGCGTAGTCTGGGTTGGCACAATGACGCGTGGTATCGACCGAATCCATCCCGAAACCGGAAAAATCGACAACTTCCGCTTTGACGCCGACGATCCGGCCAGCCTCAGCGCCAACGGTATCATGGCGATGTACGAGGACTCGGCCGGCCAGGTGTGGGTGGGCACATTCGGCGGCGGAATCAGCAGGTTCGATCGCAATACACAGACGTTCGAGCGCTTCAGCGCAGAGCCCGGAAACGAGCGCGCGTTAAACAGCGATCGTGTGACGAGCTTTGTGGAAGACAAAAGTGGCCGCATCTGGATCGGAACCGACGCCGGCGGACTCGGTCTGTACACCCCGGAGTCCGGCGAGTTCGTAAATTTCCGTCACGACCCCAACGACCCCGCCACGCTCGCCGACGACACCGTTTACTCGCTGAATGTCGACAAGCACGGCAGCGTGTGGGTCGGCACGCGCGGCGGCGGCCTGGATCGCGTCGTCGGCGACGCCGCCAGGCCGGGTAGCATTTATTTCGAGAACGTGTCTGCCGTCGACGGCCTGAGCAATGACGTCGTGTACGGCATCCAGTTCGACGATTCCGGCAAACTCTGGTTGAGCACGAACTACGGTATCAGCCAATACGACCCGGTGACCGGCGACATCAACAACCTGCATCGTAACGATGGCCTGCAGTCCGAGGAGTTCAACTTCGGGGCACACTATCGCAATGATCGCGGCGAGCTGTTCTTCGGCGGCAACAACGGATACAACGCGTTTGAGCCAAGCAGCCTGCACGCGAACATCGTGGTTCCCGCCGTAATGCTGACGGCGTTTCACAACATGAGCGATCCGACCAAATCGGATGTGCCGATCGATGAGAATGAAGGCGTTGATCTTGGCTACCGTGACGACGTCGTATCGTTCGAATTTGCGGCTCTCGATTTTGCGGCGCCGTCGAGGAACCAGTACGCCTACAAACTTGAAGGCTTTGACAAGGACTGGATCAGTCTGGGCAATGAGCGCCGCGTAACCTATACGGACCTCGATGCCGGGACCTACCTTCTGCGAGTCAAGGCGGCCAACAGCGCGGGCGTCTGGAACGAGTCTGGCTACACGCTGCCGGTACGGGTCGCGGCTCCGCCGTGGGCCACGTGGTGGGCGTACCTTGCCTACATTGCTCTCGTGATCCAGGCAGCTGTGTTCCTGTGGCTGGCGCACAAGCGCAAAGTCCGCCGCGAAGAAGAATACAGTCGCCGCCTCGAACAGGAAGTCGATGCGCGGACCGAGCAGCTCACCGACCGCAACCAGCAGCTCAAGCTGCTGAACCAGGCACTGCAGGAAAGCAGCCTGAGTGACCCATTGACGGGATTGCGCAACCGTCGCTTCGTCTTCGAAGAAGTGTCGAAAGACCTCGAGGTGGCAAAGCGCCGCATCGACAACGAGCAGCAGGGTATTGACCAAAGCGACTCGGTTGATCTGATCTTCATGATGATCGACCTCGATAACTTCAAGCCGATCAATGATACGTACGGGCACGCAGCGGGCGACGAAATGTTGCTCCAGGTTCGCGACGTACTGCTGGGCACCTGCCGCCGTTCTGACTTCGTCATTCGTTGGGGTGGCGATGAATTCCTGGTGATTGCCAAGCAGGCGAGGCCGGACGAATCGGAGGCATTGGCCGAACGCATTCGCCAGACCGTCGCGGCGACTAATTTCTCGCTGGGTGACGGCCAGATCGCCAAGACTACCTGTTCCATCGGCTTTGCCGCGTACCCGCTGTTCCGCGCACAGCTCGATGAGTCTGGCCTTGACCAGATCATCAGCCTTGCGGACGGCCTCATGTACGAGGCGAAGAAAAAACGCAATGCCTGGGCGGGCATGTTTACCCCAAGCGAAGCCTCCACGAGCTACGCCGTCGAAGAAGGCGAGCTCGAGCCAACATCTCTTCTATTCCGCGCGAAGCGTGCGGGCAAGCTCTTAACTCATCAACCAGACGCGGCGGAAAGGCCCGCACTAAACTTCGCATCAAGGCAGGTTCAGTCATGAACAACATCACTAAGAAAATAGCCTTTACTGTCGTTCTTGGCGCTGCAGCATTCATCCTGCATACCAGCGATGGTCCAGACGCTCCGACGGGTGACGTCCGCGGTGCGAGCATTGACGTGGGGGCAGCCACTGGTTCACCGCGTGCCGCGTCGACATTGAGTGCCGGCTACTCGGCAGTCAACCTGGCCGGGCCCGAACAGGCATCGTTCCTCGTCGACGAGTCCGCGAGTCCTTCCTATGTTTCGACTGCTGGCGGCGCGCCCGCTGCAGCATGGCGTTCAGCGCCTGGCACGCCGAGTGCACGCAAGGCAGAACAATCCGAAGCCAAACAGCCGCAGACGCCTCATTCGAAGATGAGCGGCCCGGTTGCAGCGCTGGCACGAGCCGGTGGCCAGCAGCCAGCGGACCTGATCGTCAGCTATGACGATCATCCCGAGCTGTTCGAAGACGGTCGCATCGAGAGTCTCGGCGGAGAGGTCATCAGGCACTACGAAGTGCTGAAACTGCTTGCCGTTCGCCTCCCGGCTGATTCACTCGTTGAGTTCGCAGTCGATGGTAATGTCGATCGCGTATCGCTTGATGATGCTGTCAGCGCAACGTCCCGATCTTCACGTGCAGCAGCGAAATCGCCGGAATTGCCTTCGAATAATGCGACGTATACAGGCGGCACTATCGGTATCGCAGTGCTTGACTCCGGTGTTTCGTATCACACCGACATCGCGGCTGACATTCGCCAGTA
The DNA here is from genome assembly GCA_945787845.1 of uncultured Woeseiaceae bacterium. Classification (GTDB taxonomy): domain Bacteria; phylum Pseudomonadota; class Gammaproteobacteria; order Steroidobacterales; family Woeseiaceae; genus UBA1847. The sequence goes on from CALZJH010000003.1 coordinate 233,504, forward strand.
CAGCTTCCTCGGCGGGGCATATCCGCAACCGGAAGTTGGCGCTAATGGCGAGATCAAAATACACAACGACCAAGCTCGTGGTGATGGTTACGGACATGGCACGCACGTTGCCGGCATTATCGCGGGCAGCGGTCTGGGATCGTCGGGCAAGTACAAAGGGCCGGCGGCCGGCGCCAAGATCCTCTCCCTCCAGGTTCTTGATGGCAATGGGCAGGGAAGCATGTCCGACGTCATGGCAGCGCTCGACTGGTTGCTGCAGTACGGGGCTTATTTCGACGTACGCGTAGCCAACCTGTCTCTCGGCAAGCCGATATCGGAATCCAATACGACGGATCCCCTGGTTCTGGCGGTAGAGCAGCTTTGGGACAGCGGCATCGTCGTCGCAGTCGCCGCGGGCAACTACGGACGCGAAGGCTATTTCTCGATCACTAGTCCGGCGAACTCTCGCAAGATCATTACTGTTGGGTCGCTGACCGATAATAATACGGGTGATGACTATAGTGACGACTATGTGTCGACGTACTCATCAAGAGGACCGTCGATTGGTGATCACGTGTCCAAACCAGACCTCGTCGCGCCGGGTAACCGCCTGATTGCGGCGTCACCGAAAAATTCCTATTTGGAGCTGCTGCTTCCCGAGTTGGTCGTGGCGTGCACTATCCAGGACGCATGTGAAGACAACTACATGACGATGTCTGGCACGAGCATGGCGACGCCCTTGGTGGCGGCTGCGGCTGCCCTGATGCTGGAGAAGGACCCGACATTGACACCGGCGACGGTCAAGGCGCGGCTCATGCGCTCGGCGCAGAAGCTCGACGAATCGCCCGTCATCGGCGGCGCAGGGCTGCTGGACATAGAGGCGGCCCTGGAGGAGACCGGTGTTGTCACTGGTGAAGCACTGTCACCGTTGCTGGTCTATGACGCGGAAACGGGCGGTACGCTCATGGAAGACACGTCCTCGCTCTGGGGTGATGAGGTGTGGGGCGCAGGTTACATGTGGACCGACAGCAACGTATCAGCCAACGGCGCCCTCTGGACCGACGGTGGTGTCAGCGCCAACGGATTCATCTGGACCGACGGTGGTGTCAACGCGAACGGCTACATCTGGACCGACGGTTCGATCTGGGCTAACGGAGCCCTGTGGACAGACGGCGGTGTCGCTGCGTTTGGTTACGTCTGGACCGATGGCGGCGTCAACGCCAACGGTTACATCTGGACGGATGGTGTCGACGCGAACGGCTACATCTGGACGGATGGTGTACGCGGCCTGTCGCTGTGGGACCTGGATGCCGCCAACCCCACCATGAATGACGACGTCCAGCCGACGGATGATGCGGGCTAACTAGTCGTCGGGCGTAACGACGCCGATGTAGGGCAATGTCCTGTTCTGCTCGGCGTAGTCGAGGCCGTAGCCAACCACCCACTCATCACCAATATCGAAGCCGAGGTAGTCGACCTTAACGTCTACCTCGGCGCTTTCGGCTTTACGCACCAGGGCACAGGTCCGCACAGATGCCGGCCGGTGCGACTCCATCATGCCGATCAGGTATTTCAGCGTGTGTCCCGTATCGACGATGTCTTCGACGATCAGCACATGCTTGTCTTCAATATTGCCACGCACGTCCATAACGAGGCGTACGGCGCCCGATGACCGACTGCCATTGCCGTAGCTCGATACGGCGATGAACTCGATGGTTCTCGGAATCGTGAGGCGGCGCGACAGGTCCGCAAGAAAGATAAACGACCCCTTGAGAACGCCCACCAGGACCAGTTCGTCATTGTCATCGTAGTCGGCAGAAATCTGCGCGGCCAGATTCTCGACGCGGCTCTGGATTTCCTCTTCGCTAATCAGTACAACAGGCAGTGTCATGGGTTTCGAGAATAGGGTATGAAACGCTCGATCGCAATTGCGGGCAACATGGGGACCGGCAAGTCGACACTGGTCGAATTCCTGCACCGCACCTACGGCGTCGCGCCCTTCTATGAGCCCAATGACGAAAACCCGTATCTCAGCGACTTCTACAAGGACATGAAACGCTGGGCATTCCAGTCGCAGCTGTACTTCCTCTCCAACAAGTTTCGACTGCACCAGGAGCTTGACCGCCAGCCCGGCGTCGTCGCGCTGGACAGGACGATTTTCGAAGATGCGGAGATCTTCGCGACCGCGCTGCACCAGATGCGCAAGATCTCGAAGCGGGACTGGGAAACCTACCGCGGCTTTTACCATGCCATCCTGGATGCGATTCGCCCGCCGGACCTCATGATCTACCTGCGCTGTTCCATGCGGCCCCTGCGGCAACGCATCAGGCTGCGTGGTCGCAAGATGGAGCGGGACGTACCGCTGGCCTACCTGAAGCGGCTGGAGCGATTGTACGAGGGCTGGATCGAGTCCTACGATATGAGCGAGGTGTTGATACTCGAGACCGACCAGCTCGATTATATCCACGACCTGGTGCATCGGCTCGACGTGATGGAGCGTATCGAGTCGGTTTTGCCCGAGGAGATCGGCAAACCCGCCTGTTGACAAAGAGGGCCTTTCCCACATCCGTACAATTGCCTATTGCAGTTCGTAATGCGAATCATTATCATTTATCCCACAATCCAGAGAGTGTCGGAAAAATCCAGCATTTATAGGAAGTTATGGCGATCAACGGCAGCACATTGGCAAGCCTCAAACGCGGCCAGAAGGGCGTAATCCGGGCGATTAACGCAGCCGACCCCCAGGTACAGCGCCTCATGGTTCTGGGTCTCGTGGAGGGCACAGAGGTCGAGCACGCCAGTTCCGCGATAGGCGGCGACCCGATGGAGTTTCGCCTCTTTGGCTGCGGCATTTCCCTGCGCCAGGAGCATGCCCGCCATTTCAAGGTTGTACCCGTAGTGGCTGGTGACTAAGTCCTCCGAAATTCGAATCCCCGCCAATGAGATAACCGTAGCAAAGCGCACTGAGGCGAGTATTGCGGTTGTCGGCAATCCAAATTCCGGCAAGAGCACATTGTTCAATCGCCTGACCGGGCTGAAGCAGCGCATTGGTAATTACCCGGGCGTCACCGTCGAAAAACACGTCGGCTATCTCAAGACCGACGATGCCATGGTCGAGCTGGTCGACCTTCCGGGCACGCATTCCCTGAGTGCGCACTCGCTCGAAGAACATATTACGGTTGACGTGATCTTCGGGCGCATAGAGGGCACGCAATCACCGGACGGCATTCTCGCTGTCCTGGACGCAACCAATCTCTACCAGGGCCTGTTTCTTGTGCAGCAACTCGTGGACCTGGAGCTGCCGATGATCGTGGCATTGACGATGACCGATGCGGCAGAAAAAAGCGGCATCCAGGTCGACACGGCGGCGCTGAGTGCGCTGCTCGGCGTACCCGTATACCCGGTTGTCGCGACCACGGGAGCGGGCCTCGACATGTTGCGTCGGGCGATCGGCGGGATCAGGGAGGTTGTGCCGCCGCGCCGCATCCGGGTTTGGCCCGAACTGACAGAGGCCGCCGCCGAGGTAGCCGAAGATGCGCTCGAGCGGCTCCGTTTTGCCGAGCTCGAACGACTGCTGATCGACGGTCCAACCGACGCAAACCAGGCCATCGTTGCGAAGCTGAGTGAGCGCGGGCGGTCAAAAATCGACGAGGTCCGTTCGGCGTTATTCGGGGACGAGCCGCCCATCGCACGGGACGCCCATGTTCGCTACGCATGGGTCCGCGAAGTCCTCGACAAGGTGCAGAAGGCGGCACCGGCCTATGTATCGTGGCGAACCCGAATTACGGACTTTCTCAACCTTCCGGTCCCGGGAACCATCGGTTTGTTCCTGGTGATGGCCATCGTCTTCCAGGCGGTGTTCGCCTGGGCGACACCGATCATGGACGCGATCGATGCGGTATCTTCGTCGCTCAGCGTAAGCGTTTTTGCTGCGCTTGGCGATAACGCGTTCTCGAGCCTGATTGCGGACGGTGTGATTGCCGGCGTCGGCAGCGTCATCATTTTCCTGCCGCAGATCATTATCCTGTTCCTGTTCATTATCCTGTTGGAAGATTCCGGCTACCTGGCGCGCGCGGCCTATCTCATGGACCGGGCGATGCGCGCGGTCGGGCTGTCGGGCCAGTCGATCATTCCGATGATTTCCAGCTTTGCCTGCGCGGTACCGGGCATCATGGCGACGCGGGTCATTCCGAGCCGCCGCGACCGCATAGCGACCATCATGGCGGCGCCATTTATGACGTGCTCCGCCAGGTTACCCGTGTACGCGCTGCTCATTGCGGCGTTCGTCCCTGCGACAAACGTCGGTTTTCTCAATCTTCAGGGGCTGGTCCTGTTTGGCTTGTACCTGTTCGGCATCGTCATGGGCATCCTGACGGCGTTGCTCATGCGCAAGACGGCCTTGCGCGGACCGAAACCACCTTTCGCGCTGATGCTCCCCGAGTTTCGCCGGCCAAACCTGCAGACCGTTGCCATTCAGTTGCTGGGCCGTGCCAAGGTATTTCTCAAGCGTGCCGGCACCGTGATCTTCGCCGTCGCGGTCATTGTCTGGGCTCTGGCCTATTTTCCTCGCACGGATGACATTGATCCGAGTCTGGATGCCAATACGGCAGCCGCTCTGCAAATGGAGCAAAGCTGGCTTGGCCGTGCAGGAAAAGTCGTTGAGCCCGTGTTCGAACCGCTGGGTTGGGACTGGCGCGTATCGTCGGCCGTTATCGCGGGATTCCCGGCGCGCGAGGTGGTAATTGCCGTACTGGGAACGGTTTATGCCGTCGGTGACGAGGCCGATGAAGGAACGCTGTCCGGGCGCCTGAAGTCGGCGACCCGGCCGGACGGGTCCAAGGTATTTACGCTACCCATGGTGATCGGCCTGCTGATCTTCTATGCCTGCTGCCTGCAATGTGCGGCAACGCTCGCGATCATCCGGCGTGAGACCAATACCTGGCGATGGCCGGTGTTTGCCTGGGGCTACATGACGGCGATCGGGTATCTCGGCGCGCTGATTGCCTTTCAGCTGGGCAGCGCCTAGGACGTTGCCGCTCTAGAGCTTGCATAGCCTCTCTGCGGCCTGCTCCAACGTCGCATCATCCTTCGCGAAACAGAATCGCAGGCGCGTGCCCGTGAACGGGGTCTCGCAGAAAACTGTCAGCGGAATGGACGCCACACCGATCTCGCGGGTCCAGCGCTTCGCCAGGCTCTCATCGACCTCATCACTGATTCCGCCGTAGTCGAGAATCTGGAAGAAGGTACTCCGGGCCGGACGCAGCTCAAATCGCGACCCCGACAGCAAACCGCAAAAGTGATCGCGCTTTTCCTGGTAGAACGCCGGCAGGTCTTCGTAAAACGAAGGGTCGCTCTCGAGGAAATCCGCGACACCGTGTTGCATGGGCGTGCTGACAGAAAACGTCGTGAACTGGTGCACTTTCCGAAACTCGGCGCTCAGGCGTGCTGGCGCGGCGCAGTAGCCGAGCTTCCAGCCAGTGGCATGAAACGTCTTCCCGAAGGAACAGATGACCATTGAACGTTCCCACAGCTCGTCGTGGCTCAGCAGGCTCCGATGCGGCTCCCCGTCGAAAACGATGTGCTCGTACACCTCGTCGGACAGCAGGTAGCAGTTCGTATCACGTACCAGGCTCGCGAGGCTGTCGAGATCGTCGGCGCTCAGGATTGCGCCCGTCGGATTGTGCGGGAAATTCAGGATAATCAGTCGCGTCTTGTCGTTGATCGATTCTTCGAGACGCTGCCAGTCCGGATGAAAATCGTGGCCGTTCCCGTCGATCAATAGCGGCACGTGGCGGGTGATGCCGCCGGCCAGGTCAATAGCCGGTTCGTAGGAGTCGTAGGCCGGGTCCAGAACGATGACTTCATCGCCGCGACGCACGATTGCCGTGATGGCACTGAACAGCCCTTCGGTCGCCCCCGTACAGATAGTTATCTCCGTGTCGATATCGAGCTCACGGCCCTGCAGGCGCCGGGTTTTTTCTGCGATGACCCGGCGCAGGTTGGGGGCGCCCGGCATCGGTGCATACTGATTCGCGCCGTGATGCAGATGCCAGTTGATCCGCTCTATGAGTGCGTCGGGTGGATTGAAGCTGGGAAAACCCTGGGAGAGATTGATCGCGCCGGTCTCTGTGGCGAGTTGACTCATCACGGTGAAAATCGTGGTTCCCAGGCCGGGCAACTTGCTCGTAATCGTCTTTTCCATAGCCACCAGTCTAAGTCATATGCGCTATCCTTAAGCACATAGAAAAACAAAAAAATAACAAAGGGATATCATGGACAGACGACTGTTTCTTCGATCAGCCGTGGCTGCGGGCGTTTCCGCGGCGGCATCGCCTGCGCTCGCTGCGCAATTTGCAGCCCTCACCAAGGTCAGTAGCAACGTCAACGCGGTAACAAGCGACCGCGCCGCCATCGAGATCGAACGGGCGGCGGTCAAGGAGCTGGCTGACAGCCTCAGTGGCAATGTCCTGCTTCCGGGCAATGAGGGGTACGACGCGGCCCGCCGCGTTCTGAATTCAGGGATCGACAAGCATCCGGCATTCGTCGTGCAACCCGTCGGTGCAACCGACATACGCAGAGCCGTCACGTTTGCGCGCGAACGCGATCTGTTGCTGGCTGTAAAGTGCGGTGGGCACAGCTATGCCGGCAAGTCTACTTGCGACGGTGGCATGCAGATCGATCTTTCGACGCTGCGCCATGCGCGTGTCGATGCGACCCATCGTATCGCGCATGTCGCGGGTGGCAGTCTACTCGGTGAGCTCGACCGCGAGTCCATGGCTGTTGGACTCGTGACAACAGCAGGCACGGTCTCACACACGGGTATCGGCGGTCTCACCACGGCCGGTGGCTTTGGTCGTGTGGGCCGGCGATTCGGTCTTGCGCTGGATAACGTTGTTGGCGCGGATGTGGTGACAGCCGATGGTCGCTTGCTGCACGCGACGGCCGAGGAAAACGCGGACTTGTTCTGGGCCATTCGTGGCGGCGGTGGCAACTTTGGCATCGTGACCAATTTCGAAATGGCCTTGCATCCTATGCAGCGCAGAGTCGTGGGCGGCGACATCCTCTTTCCGGGCTCGATGGTCCGCGAAGTCTTTGACGTCTACCGGGAATACGGTGCCACGGTCTCGGACGATCTCTACTGCGATGTGTTCACCGCATCAATGATGGAAGGATCGGACGGCATGGCGGGATTCCATGTTTGCTGGTCCGGTCCTGAGAAGCAGGCGGAGAAAGTGCTCGCGCCGCTGCGCGCGCTCGGCCAGCCGATTGTCGATTCCGTGAGGGCTTGGGACTACGTTGAGCTGCAGCGCAGTGGCGACAGCACCGAGGCGCGGAATGTCGCTCAGTACATGAAAGCCGGCTTTATCAACGACGTGCCGGACGCCCTGATCGACGCCATCGCGGACGGCTTCGAGCCGCTGGATGGCCGCACGATCTTCCTGTACTGCCAGCATTCAGGCGGTGCGATCGGTCAGGTGCCGACGCCCGCTACGGCATTTGCGCACCGCAAGTCGATTGCCAACATGTTCGTCATCGTGGAATGGGCGAAGGACGATGAGGCTGCATCACACGTTGACTACATACGGCGTTACTGGAAGTCGCTCGAGCCGCACACAGACGGCTACTACACGGTGGATACGGCGGACGAATCGCGCGCCGTGCGCCACGCGAACTACCAGGGTAATTTCCCGCGCCTGATGGAGCTCAAGAAAAAATACGACCCGACCAACCTGTTTCGGCTGAACGCCAACATCAACCCGGCCGGCTGAGGTCTAGCAGTTACGGTACTTGTCGTGCAGGCCGACGCCTGCGGTGATCATCGGGAGGATCTTCTCGATGCGCTTCTGCTTTGTGTCATCGCGTTTGGCTGAGGCGATGTGCTCGGCATACTCGCGCTGCCTGCCCGGCGTCAGGTCACGGAAGGCTGCCGTCGCGCCTTTGTGACGGCGCATCGCTTTCGCAAGCTCGTCGGGTACGTCGACGGTCTTCGAACGTCTGGCTTTTATCTCTTTGCCGGCATCGACGAGCGCAGTGGCTTCCCTGACGTAGCGTTTGATGATCGCAGGTTTAATGTCCTTCGCGGAGGTCATGCGCCACTGGCGCAGGGCTTTGGTCTTGCCTTGCTGCGCGTTTACAAGCACCCCGCCGGGGTCCTTCAGTAGCGCGCCCTGGTGGAACCAGAGACATACCCAGTCTTTGAACGCAGCCAGTCCGACGAGGTTCTTGCCTTTGTAGGTGTAGCAGGGCGCGCCCCACTTCACCTCTTCGGTCAGTGCCGTCGAACTGAGAATTTCCCTCAGTTTCTCGAGTTCCGGCCGCCAGGATTCTGCGCCGGCGATGTAGTCGTCCACGGACTCGTAGCGCTTCACGGGCAATCGTCCTGCTGAGCGAGCAGGGCCCGGGTCTCCTCATCGGGGTCCGCGCCAGCGGGGCTTCCCGCGTCGAAAACGACCCGCCATACGCCATCATCATTCAGGCGCCAGATCGAATTGAAGGTGCCCCAGGATTCGACGGTTTCGCCATCCGCGTTCGCGGCCGTACTGATGTACAGGCCGCGACTCAATGCCAGTTTGCCGTCGTCCAGTACTTCAACAATCTGCGGTCGCCACTTGATTGTGGGAAACCCGGGCTTGAAGAAAACTGACCAGCCTTCTGCGATCTGATCGACGCCTCGCAAGACGCCAGAGCCAACGAAGCGTGCGTCGGCATCGATGAAAGACCGAAACGCATCGATGTCCTGGTTCTCGACAGACTGGCTGAAGCCGATCTCCCGGCAACGCACGTCCTCCGCGAGATCCGCAGCCGCGATAGCCGCTGCCAGCAGGCTTGCTGCGACGATCAGACGATATTTCATGCCAGTAATAGTAGGGCAGGTTTGCCGCGTGGTCTATGCGGGCCAGAAGCGGTTTGCGGAGTCCATCCGGCCCGATTGAAGCCCAGTTTTAGTTCCTGTAAGATGCGCGTCCCGCGGTCGGGGCGTGGCGCAGCCTGGTAGCGCACTTCGTTCGGGACGAAGGGGTCGGAGGTTCAAATCCTCTCGCCCCGACCAATTGTTAAAAAAACAAAGCCGCTTTCCTTCGGGATTGAGCGGCTTTGTTTTTTCAACAATTGATCGGGATTGAGGAACTGAAAACAAAGGTTCATCCGAGCCTCGCATAGCGAGGCGACAGGCGTGCGAAGCACGCCCAATCCTCTCGCCCGCAGCGCGCAGCGCCGCTGCAAAATCATCCGCGCGGCTTATCGAATCTCAAAAATACACGCCTCAAGTTCTTTCTCCGGCACTTCGTCCAGCCACTCCGGCTTGCGGAAGTTGCGCTTGATCCCGCGCGCCAGTTTGCCGATCTGCATGCCATCGACAATGCGATGATCGAAGGTGCCCGTCAGCGGCAGAATCGTGCGAATAACGACCTCGCCATTGCGTACAACCGGTTTCTCTTCAATCTTGCCGAGCACAATGACGCACGGAATCTTGGCGGCCGGCATCAGCGCCGTCATGCCCGTGTTGAGTCCGAAGCTGCCGATGTCCGAGACGATGAATGAGCCAAAGCTGTGAGCCGACAGGCCGAGCGCCTTGATTTCCAGGCCCATGTCGACCGAAATCCATTTGAGCAGCCGAAAAACCGGGCGCCGCAACGGCCACGGGATGCGATTGAGGACATACTTATTTTTCGCGGTCTTGATTTCTTCGCCGCCGCGGCTTTTTGCTGCCTTGCTGCGCACTTCCTCGGCGATATCCGACACCCTGCGTGCGTGCGCATTGCGAATGATCGCGGGCGTCACACCGGCGTCACCGCCGACCTGCACAGGGAGCATGACATCAAGGTGTTCACGACCCACAACGGCACCGCGGCGAATGAAGCAGTTCATCTCGGGAACGTCGAAGGCAATGGCGCGCGCCAACACGACGGTCGTCAGGTGCACCATGGTGAGCTTGACGCCTTCCTCACGTTTCGCGTCGAGAAACTGCTTTGCGGCCGTCACATCGATATCCAGTGTCCCGTAGACGCGGGAGTCCGTTGGCGTTGTGTAGATGGCGGCGGAGGTAACCCGCCACGGCGTATTGAAGCGATCCACTAGCGGCGCCGCTGGACGGCAAACTCGGCCAGGGAGATCAGCGCCTGGCGGTATTTCGTGTCGGGCAGACCGGCGATGACGGCAATGGCCGCATCGGCCGCCGCGCGCGCGCGCGCTTCCGTGTAATCGAGCGCCCCCGTGGAGCGGATGATTTCCTGGATCTCATCCATCTGGTCGAGTCCGCCCTCGAGGACCGCCGCCCGAATGAGCTCTCGCTGCGCGTCCGTGCCGGCACGCATCGCATGAATCAGCGGCAGCGTTGCCTTGCCCTCGGCGAGATCGTCACCGAGGTTCTTGCCCAGTTCATCAGCGGAGGCACTGTAGTCGAGCGCATCGTCAATGAGTTGGAATGCCGTGCCGAGGTGCTGGCCATACTCGAGCATTGCCTGTTCGTCGGCTGGGTCGCGTTTGGCCAGCACTGCCGCGATCTGTGCGCCGGCCTCAAACAGGCGCGCCGTCTTGCGGTAGATCACCTGCTGGTAGTCGTCTTCACTCGTGTCGGGATCGTGAACATTCATGAGCTGCATGACTTCGCCGGCGGCGATCGTATTCGTCGCGTCGGCAAGTATCTGCATGACCCGCATGTCGTCGATGTCGACCATCATCTGGAATGCGCGCGAATACAGGAAATCCCCGACGAGCACGCTGGCCTGGTTCCCAAACACGGTATTGGCCGACTCCTGGCCGCGACGCCGCTCCGACGAGTCGACGACATCGTCGTGAAGCAGGGTAGCCGTGTGAATAAACTCAATAATCGTGGCCGCACGGATGTGTTGCTCCCCGCCGTAGCCCATGGCGCGCGCCGCCAACAGGACAATCAGCGGCCGGAGCCGCTTGCCGCCGCTCATGACGATGTATTCGGAGACCTGCGAGACAAGCGGGACGTCGGTCTCGAGGCTGGTGGAGATCAGGCGATTGACGGCCTCCATGTCGTCTTCAGCGAGCGCTGCGACGTCATCGAAATTGACCAGTTCGGGTGTTTTTTCTGCCACTTGCATAAGTTTCGTGATAATGCCTGAAAGCCGCGCCGTTGGCGATATTGGCGCCATATTTGGGTACGTTCGTGCGAGAATGCAAACCATTGAAAAACTGCGGGATTTCTCACGTCATGAACGTTGACCCGAGGCGGCGGAATCTATAGAATTCCGGCTCTTTTGTGGCGCAAGCCATTTCTTCGCCTGCGCGGCGATTTTGGCGCCTAAAAAAAATATCTTATTTCTCAGTAAGTTGCGTGAATCGCGGCTTACGCAGTGGAGCAAACACAATGTATGCGGTTTTTCGCAGCGGCGGCAAGCAGTACCGTGCCGCAAAAGGTGACGTCCTGCGTCTCGAGAAAATCGAGGCCGACGAGGGCGCTACGGTCAAGTTCGACGAGGTTCTCCTCGTGGGTGAAGGTAGCGATATCAAGGTCGGTTCACCGTTGTTGTCCGGCAGCACGGTCAGCGGCAAGGTTGTTCGCCAGGGCAAGAGCAAGAAAGTCCCGGTGGTCAAGTTCAAGCGCCGCCAGAACTACCTGCGCCAGGGCTCGCACCGCCAGTTCTTTACCGAGGTAGAGATCACGGGCATTACGGGCGGCTCGGCGAAGAAGGCTGCGCCGAAGAAAGACGAGGTCGCCAAGGACCAGGTCCCCTCGGGGGAAAAACCAGCGGCCAAGAAGCCGGCTGCCAAAAAGAAGGCGGCCAAGAAGTCCGTTGCCAAGAAAGCAGCGACGAAGAAGCCGGCGGCCAAAAAGAAGGCCGCCAAGAAGCCGGCCGCCAAGAAGAAGGCGGCCAAGAAGGCTGACTAGGCATTTAGTTAACGAAGCCCGGGGTATTCCCGGATGATGAACGCAACAGGTACAGTACAGTGGCACATAAAAAAGCAGGCGGTAGTAGTAAAAACGGTCGCGATTCGGAAAGTAAACGCTTAGGCGTCAAAATCTACGGCGGCCAGAAGGTCGTTGCGGGCAACATCATCGTTCGCCAGCGTGGCACCCGCTTTCATGCCGGTCCCAATGTTGGTCTCGGTCGTGACCACACGTTGTTCGCCAAAAAGGACGGACACGTGAAGTTCGAAAAGAAAGGTCCGAAGAACCGGCAGTTCGTGAGTGTTGTCGACGCCTGAAGTCGCCGCTCACGTGCATGATTTGAGAAACCCCGCATCTGCGGGGTTTTTCGTATTAGAGTATTTGAAATGAAGTTCGTCGACGAAGCCACAATACGCGTACAGGCCGGCAACGGTGGTCACGGCTGCCTTAGTTTTCGTCGCGAGAAATACGTCGCCAAGGGTGGTCCCGACGGCGGCGATGGCGGGGATGGGGGCTGCGTCTATCTGGTCGCTGATGCCTCGCTGAACACGCTGGCGGATTTTCGTGTCGCGCGTAAGTTCAAGGCTGAAGTGGGTCAGGGCGGTGCTGGTCGCAACATGACGGGCAGGTCGGGCGACGATCTCGACGTCCGGGTGCCTCAGGGCACCGTGGTCCATGATGTCGATACCGGCGAGCTGATTTGTGACCTGACCGAAGACGGTCAACGCCAGATGGTGGCTGAAGGCGGCCAGGGCGGGTTGGGCAACACGCGTTTCAAAAGCAGCGTGAACCGGGCCCCGCGCAAGATAACCAACGGCACCCCTGGCGAAGCGCGACACCTGAAGCTGGAGCTCAAGGTGCTCGCCGACGTCGGGTTGCTCGGCATGCCGAACGCCGGCAAATCAACGTTGATTACTTCCATGTCCGCCGCGAAACCGCGTATCGCCGACTACCCCTTCACGACCCTGCACCCCAATCTTGGCGTAGTTCGCGTCGGCCGCCTGCAGAGTTTTGTGATGGCGGATATCCCCGGACTGATCGAGGGCGCGTCAGAAGGCGCGGGGCTGGGTATCCAGTTTCTAAAGCACCTGCAGCGTACGCGCCTGCTGCTGCATCTAGTGGATATCGCGCCAATTGATCCGAACGCGGATCCTGCAAAGGAAGTTCAGGCGATAGCGAAGGAACTCGAGCAGTTCTCTGCTGAGCTCGCGGAGAAGCCTCGCTGGCTCGTCATCAACAAGATCGATCTGCTGGCCGACGATGATCTCGCCGTAGCGCGCGACATGTTGCTAGAAGAGCTCGACTGGGCCGGCCCCGTTTTCGAGGTGAGCGCAGCCACAGGCGCGGGCACCGAAGCCCTCGGGCACGCGGTCATGCAGGCGCTGGAAGGATTTAAGGAAGTGGAAGAAGCCGGGAGCGATTAAGCGGAAAGCGCTTTCACTCGCGTGTTCAGTCGGCTCTTATGACGCGCGGCCTTGTTCTTGGTAACAATGCCCTTGTTGATCATGCTGTCGATGACGGGCACAGCGTCCTTGTAGGCTGCTACTGCCGCATCCTTGTCGCCGGCATCGCATGCATTGACGACGCTCTTGATCTTGGTGCGCATCAAGGAGCGCAAACCCATGTTGTGCTTACGGGTCTTTTCCGCCTGGCGGGCGCGCTTCTTGGCTGATTTGATGTTTGCCACTGGTTTTAACCGTGTTCCGATGTCAAAGAGCCGCGTATTATTCGCGCCCCAAGGGCCATTGTCAATCACATTCGCGGGCCCCGTTTTGGGCTAAACTCACCCCCTCATGAAGCCGAAAAAACCTATATCCGGCCTGAAGTTAGCGCTGAAGACGTCGATCGTGAGCGGGATGACGCTGTTGTCCCGAATCCTCGGGCTCGTGCGGGATATCGTGTTTGCGCGGTTTTTTGGCGCCGGCCTGCTCATGGATGCCTTTATTGTGGCCCAGCGTATCCCGAACATGCTGCGCCGTTTTTTCGCAGAAGGGGCGTTTTCAGCCGGGTTCGTGCCCGTCATGGCGCGTTACAAGGAGCAGCATGGCCACGACGAGGCGGGTGAGTTCGTGGATGCCATGGCCGGGACGTTCGGGGCTGTGTTGTTTGTCGTCACCCTGATCGGCGTGATCGGCGCACCCTTGCTGGTGCTCGCGGTCGCGCCGGGCTTCGTGGGTGAGGGCGGGGACTTCGATCTCGCGGCCCTGATGCTGCGCTTCACGTTTCCCTACCTGTTCTTCGTCTCGCTGACGGCCTTTGCGGGCGGCGTTCTGAACACCTACGGCAAGTTCGGGGTACCGGCATTTACACCGGTCATCCTCAATGTGATTCTGATTGGCGCCGCGATCTGGGTGGCACCGCTGCTCGAACAGCCGATCCTGGCGCTGGCGTATGCCACGTTCATCGCCGGCCTGATTCAACTGCTGTTCCAGATCCCGTTCCTGGCAAAAATTCATGCGTTTCCGCGTCCCCGCTGGCGGCCGCAGCACGCGGGCGTGCGCCGCGCTTTCAAGCTGATGGTGCCCGCGATTTTCGGCTCGTCGGTCGCCCAGATCAATGTGCTGCTGTCGGGTATCATCGCGTCTCTGTTGCCGGTTGGCAGCTTCAGCTATCTCTATTATTCAGACCGTCTCATGGAATTCCCGCTCGGGCTGTTCGGCATCGCGCTTGCAACGGTCACCATGCCTTACCTGTCGCGCCTCTGGGCCAATGACGAACACGGCGAGTTCGCCCAGACACTCGAGTGGTCGATGCGGGTCACGGTGCTGATATCCGTGCCTGCGGCCGTGGGACTGATCGTGCTGGCGGCGCCGCTCGTCATCACGCTGTTTCATGGCGGCGAGTTCGATCGCAACGCCGCTGATATGACCGTACTCGCACTGCAGGCGTATGCGGTCGGGCTTGTGGGCTTCTCCTTCGTCAAGGTCCTGGTCCCGGCCTTTTTTGCCCGTGAAGATACGCGTACGCCGGTGCGCATCGGCCTCATCGCGCTGGCGGTCAATCTCCTGTTGGGGGCGTCCGCCGCCTGGTACCTGACGCGGGTTGGTTTCGCAGGTCCACACATGGCCCTGGCAGCCGCAACTTCGTTTGCCGCACTGCTCAATGCGATCCTGCTCTACCGGGGCCTGCGACGCGCCGACGTTTTGCGCCATAGCCCGGGATGGGGAATGCTGCTGCTTCGAGTCTTCCTTGCAAACGCGGCGATGACCGCCGTCCTGCTTGCCTTGCATCGCTCCGTTGGCTGGTGGACTGATGCGAGACTGCTGGATCGCGTGGTATGGCTCGGCATCTCTGTGATTGCAGGGGCGGGAATCTATTTTATTACGCTGGTCGTTCTTGGCCTGCGGCCGGGTCAGCTTCGCATGAGGCATTCTTAAGATGCGCCTGGTACGACATATAGCCGATCTGCCGTTCGACAGCGTGGCTGACGGCAGCGTCGTCACGATTGGCGCGTTCGACGGTATACACCTCGGCCACCGGCAGCTGCTGCGGCGCGTTGTCGACGTGGCTATGCAGTCGAATCGGCCGGCCATTGCGATGAGCTTTGAGCCGACGCCCAAGGAGTTTTTCGCAGGCGATCAGCCGCCGGCCAGGTTAATGCGCTTTCGCGAAAAGCTCGATGCGCTCGCGGAACGCAAGATCGATATCTTTTTCTGCCCACGCTTCAGCAATGAGATGCGCAATATTGCTGCCGACGCGTTCATTCGGCGGGTGCTGGTGCACGGCCTGAACGCGCGGCATATTGTCGTGGGTGACGACTTCCACTTTGCGCGCCGGCGCGAGGGCTCCGTGGAGGACCTTCTGCGGGTTGCACCGGCACTCGACCTGACCGTGGAGCAGGTGCCCAGTATTCTTGTAGGCAATACGCGTGTCAGCAGTACGTCGGTACGCGAAGCGCTGGCTGCGGGCAACCTCGAGCGGGCCACCTCATTGCTGGGCAGGCCGTACCGTATGTCGGGCCGTGTCATGCGCGGCCGGCAGGTGGGTCGGGCTCTGGGTTACGCCACGGCGAACGTCGACCTCAGGCGGCGTCAAAGCGCTGTGATGGGGATTTATGCAGTTCGGGTGCATGGCTTGTCGGACGGTCCGATCGATGGTGTGGCGAGCGTTGGCACGCGACCGACCTTCGATCTGGCTAAGCCACTGCTCGAGGTGCACCTGTTCGATTTCGACCGGGATATCTATGGCGAGTACATCCATGTTGATTTTATTCGTCACCTGCGCGATGAAGAAAGATTCGAATCGGTCGATGATCTGGTTGCGCAAATGAAGATTGACGAAGAGAATGCACGTTCTGCAATGAGTAACCTGAATGACTGAAGCCAAGAAATCATCGAACACGCGTTTTTACGCATGGATGTCTGTCGCCCTGCTCGTCGTTATTGCCGACCAGGTGACGAAATGGGCAATCATCGAGTGGGTAGCCCTGTACGAGAAGGTGCCGCTGAATTCTTTCGTCAATCTCACGCACCAGCGCAATACCGGGGCGGCATTCAGCTTCCTGGCCGAGGCCGGGGGATGGCAGCGGTGGTTTTTCGTGGTGCTCGCCACGGCGGTCAGCAGCTTCATCGCCGTGTGGTTATGGCGTATGCGGAACGAAGGGCAGGCGGTCCTCGCTGCGGGACTGGCGCTGGTACTCGGAGGTGCGATCGGCAACCTGATCGACCGCATCTCGCTCGGTTACGTCACGGACTTCATCCAGGTGTGGTTCGGCAACTGGGCCTTTCCGTCGTTCAACGTAGCAGACGCCGGCATTTCTGTCGGCGCTGCGTTGCTGATCATTGACGCGTTGTTTTTCTCCGGTCGCGAAGAAAGACAACAGGAGTAAGCTGGTTAGCGCGTGCGCTCCCAGCAGTCCCCCTCCGGGCCCGACGTTTTTGCGCCGCGACCATCTACAGTAAACGTCAGGCACTTGGCGGCCTCGCTGCCACCAAGCAGGTACGTGGCCGTCGCACTGTAGTTCGTCGCGTCCGCTGACGTGACATCAATAACGTAGGAACCCGTATCGGTCGTAAACGGGTCGGCTGAGAAGCCAAGCGCCGTCATGTCCAGGGTAAACGTATTGTTGTTCAGGTAGAAGCGTTCCTGGTTGGTCGCAATTTGCAGCAGGGCGGCCTTGGCCTCATTGCGCTTGGCGCGCGCCGAGAATTCCTGGTAGTTCGGGAATGCAATCGCCGCGAGGATGCTGATGATGACCACGACCATCATCAGCTCAATCAGCGTGATGCCACGCATATTGCGTCTAAGCGGCATCATTCAATCCCGTCCTGCGTCCAGAGCGTTCTTACCGGGTTGTTCTTAAAGCCCGGAGGGTTACATTCGACGCCGATACACATAATCGGTGGCTGCTTGCAGTCCTCGCCTGTGCAACTTGCGTCGGGGCTCGGGAACAGAATTCGCGGTGACGGCGCAATACCACCCTGTTTCAGCGCCGTCTGGCGCGCAGCGTCAGCGTCGTCGTCAGCAAGCGTATCCAGGTTGATCACGACCGGGTCGCCGTTGGTGACGAACATTCTGTAGAGAATGTTAGTGCCCTTGCCAGCGGAGCAGCTTGCTTCGCTGTTCGAGTCCGGCGAGAACGAGACGAAGAAGACCTGGTCGTCGAAGGTGATGGAGTCTGCCAGTACCTTCTGGTTGTCAGGAAGCGTGAACTTCCAGCCACGATCGCTCTGCGATATGACCACACCACTCTGCTCGCTGACCTCGACGAGGCTGCTGTCTGTGATGACGGAGTAGCTGTCGTAGGCAGCCTGCGAAAGCCTCGTAAAGACATCCGGGTCGCGCAGGGAGTAGAAGCGATCGGCAGCCGACAGGTCGAACGGATGGGCGCGATAGCCTGACCCGATATTGACGGCAATAAAGCGCCGTTGCTGTGTCTTGTCCGTAAAGACAGAAACGTCGGGCGCGTTATAGAAGCGCCGCGTCGCCGCCGCCGATGTGTCGCCGGTTCCTTCCGCGCCCAGCTTTGCGATAACGCCGCCAGCAACGAGGGAAGAAGCGGCATTGCCGTTTGTGATATCGAAGCGCCACACCTGGCCGCCCATGTCCGATGCGTACATGCGATCCGCCAGGCCGTTGCCGCTCAGGTCGACGACGCGGATCTGGTTGGGGAACGCCCTTGTCATATTGGCGGACTGGAGATCGGCGCCGGAATCCGGCCCTGCGCGCCACAATTCGGCACCTGTGGCCAAATCAAGGATGTGAATGCCGTTGCCCACACCGTCGGCGGCCGCCGGATGGGACGCCGTGTCGTGTACGGTGTCATATCCGCCACCGACAACAACGACGGCTTTGTCAGCATTCTGTGTCTGCCCGGCGACTTCCATCCGCGCAACAACCGGTGTGGACCATGACTCGCCAAACTGCGGCAGATTCGCCTGCCACATCAGGTGAGGCGTGTTCTTGTCGGTGATGTTCAGTGCGAAGACGTCGCCGCCGCCGCGGCGCATACCGAACAGCAGGTACACGAAGTCGCCGTCGGAGGATTCAATAACGCCATCGCGATCCACGTCTTTCACCACCGAAACCAGGTTTCCGTCGATGCCGTACTGCTTGTACTTCGAGATCGGGTCGAAATACAGGCGCGTCAGGTTCGACAGCAACTGCTTCGGAATAAAGGACCAAAGTTCCTGGCCGGTAGCGCCATCCAGGGCATGCAGGTAACCGTCATTGGTGGCCGTGTAGACGACCATGTCGGGGCTGGCCTCCGTACCGCCATAAACGACCGCGGCAGGCTGCGAGTGCAGCGGGTCGCCCATGACGTAGCGAGTGGTCGACGTCGAATTCTCGTCGAGAATGTCATCGCCGCGTGCCCAGCGAATCAAATCCGCCATCGTTGGTTCGCCCGTGGCCCCCGTCAGGCCGAAATCGGAGCCGACAAACGATGTCAGGTTCGCAGGGCTGACATGATTGGTGCCCGCGGTCAGGTTGCCCGTCGAGTTGTTCGTGTAGAGATTACGCGAAACGGGGTCCGGCAGCTGCAGTGCCGCGCCACCAAGACGAACGTCGTTGCCATCGGTACCGACGGTCCAGAAACTCTGCGCAGTCTGGTAGAAGAAGCCCGTGTTTGGATCCACGGCCGGATTATCATTCGCGTCGACGATTTCTCCATCGACAATGCGGTACTTCTTGAGGTTGCCGGGCCAGTGAGCTCGCGCCTTGGCGCCGAACATCGTGATGTACAGGTCGTTCAGGTTCTGCGTACGGTTGAACGTGTTGACCGAGACTGCGGGTGCCGAGAATGCCAGTGAACGATCATTAATATTGGCGATGATGTCGAGCAGCGTCTTCGTCAGCGACTCCACGTCGTCCGCGAGGAAGTATTCACCACCCGAGTTGAGCGCTGTGTCTTCCAGGATATCCAGGTCGATCGTAAAACCAATTGTATGCGTGGTGACCAACTGATCGCCGTCTTCGACGGCGTCGACGTCAAACTTGGACAGGTACTCGGAAATATCATCCAGGCAATGACCCTGGCCGGCGCCCGAGCACGTGGTACGGCCCAATGCGGCGGCAAAGCCGGGCAATCCCTGGGCAAGTCCCGGGCCATCGTCGTCCTGCGTGGGCTGACCGTCAGTCAGCAGGACATTGTAGTTCTTGGCACAGACGTCCCAGTCCGGAGCGTCGTAGACCTCGGGTGACGTCGAAGCAAGGGCGTTCGGGTCGGTCGGGTTTTCGGTAATGAGCTCACCGAAATGCGCCGGCATACCGCGCCAGTAGAGCGCCGCTTCGTAGAGCGTCTCCGAGAGCGGCGTCCAGCCATCCGCGGGCAGGTCATCGATCGCGTCGAGAATGGCCTGTCGGTTCGTGTCCAGGTCGGAAATGGCCAGCGTAACGGGTCCGCCCTGCTGCTCGTTGAAGCGCATCAGGCCGACGTTCAGATTATTCACCGAGCTCAGGACCTTCTTGGTGACCTCTTTCATGATGTCCGAACGCGACATGACGACATTGGTCGGCGAGTTCTTCCAGTTCAGGTAGTTACCGTCATACACGGTGTAGCCGAGATTGCGCGGCGCGCTGCCCCAGGATAGTTCGTCATCGGCGATTTCGGTGAACGGATCGGACAGGTTCGTGCCGTTTGCGGCCCACAGATACGTCGATCGGCCGTCGCCGTGCACACCCGAGTCCGCCTGGCACTCGACGGGTTCCGTGTGATAGCCGGGTGCAAGATAATCCCAGCGGCTGATACCGCTGGTGCTTGTTCCGCTTTTACCACCGCTACGATACTGCACCATCGTGTTCGTGAAGCTGCCGATACCGTTGATCTGATTCGTCGCATAGTCGCAATGGAAATTCGCCTTCTCGACGTAATGTAAGTTGCTCGCATCACACACGGGCGTAACGTCAACGTCGGTCCAGTACATGCGGTTCGTATCGCAAGCACCCGCGTACGTCTGGGTATTGTCATACGGGTCGATGGTCGTCTCGGTCGTTGTCATCGAGCCGGACGTATCCAGGATGAACATGACGTTCGGTTTCGGATTCTGTGTCGGGTCCGGATTGATCAGCAGCAGCTCCGTGTCGTCCGCTACCGCGGGTACGCCGGCCAGCAACGCTACGCCAAGACCTGTAGTCATCCATGCAAATTTCTGTGTCGAGATCTTCATGATCTATTCCTCAATAGTTCCTGTTGCCTTGCTACTTGACGGTCAGGGATAGCCTGACGACAGTTCCCGATTCCAGGTTGTGCAAAACCGTGACCGGTATGGAATCGGCTTCGCTGGTTTCGTTCGCGATGGTGCGGAAGCGGTCAAAGCGGACGTTACGACCGTTGACCACAAATTGCGTGTCCGGGGTCAGTCGCACCGACTCCGTGTCACACACGTCGCACTGCTTGAAGAGAAGCTGGCCGTTCTGTGACAGCGGGACCGTGAGATCGCTCAGCGCCACTTCATAGGCACGCGATACGGTTTGAAAGTCTGCGGTGGCCGGCAGGGCAATAAGCAACATGGCGGCCATCATTGTGAATTTCCTGATCATTGGAGTACTCCGTTACTTCAGCTGCTTACAGCGTCGGCGCTTCAGGGCCAACAACATAAAACGCCTGTGAATGGGTCGCGCTCGCGTCGCGATCCGTCGTATTGCCTGGGTCGCGGCTTAACTCCGCCTGTGACGTGGCAAGAAAGTGATAGGCGGAAATACCGCTGCCGACGCCGAGGCTGAATGCCTTGTCGGGGACCATCGTCGAGTCCTCGAATTCGATCGTCGTGGCGATGCTCTGGTACGACGACGGGATGTGCGTCATGGAAGTTGTGCCCGCCGTGGCGAACTGCCCCTGTTCCAGTGCATTGGCGAGGCCGGTCTCGGCCGCCTGGAAGGCATCTTCGTAGGCCTGGTCGTTCCGGGCGAGCGCCAGTTCCGTCGTCGCCGTGTTCATGCCCGAAATCGCCAGGACCGTAATGACCACCAGCAACATCAGGCCGACGACGAGGGCGGCGCCCTGCTGGCTGTGACGAAGAGCAATGTGATTTTGTTTCATAGTCATAGTCGTTCTCTGCAATCAGGTCCGTGCGTTGCGCAGCAGAATCGTCTTCGATACCTGCAAACGACGGAAGCTGTCATTCATTGTGCCGAGGTTGGAGTTACCGGGGTTGTAGGTGCGGTTGTCCTGCAAACCGAATTCCGTGGTGACGCCGCGCACGACCAGCCAGATGCGTGCCGTCATGACGCGGGCGCCCGGGACGTAGCCGGCAGCCGACGGGTTGTAAATGTCGTCGCCCGGCTGCACGTAGCGATCAACCGTGTTGTCCTCATCCACGTCGATGCCAAGCTGCAGCTGGATGTTCTCGACACCCGGGGCGACTTCCTGATCCTCGATGAACGGCGCGCCCGCGCGCACTGTCAGTGTCTTGCGCCGCAGCGTGGGCACGCCGGGAATCAGCGTGGACGTCGGCGAGACGTAGTAGCTGTTGACGATCAGGTTATGCGTTGCCGACGTTGGTGCGCCGGTAATCGGGTGATTCGTGACCGGCACAAACGCCGCCGGTACATCGTCGGATTCGAACAGCTCGCCCTGAATACGCGTCGATTGAATCTGCAGTCGTCCGTCTTCGGGCGCTGCGGGCTGCACGCTTGCACGACGCACCGTGACGACATCAGAGGTGGCTACCGAACCGCCTATGCCGGCGCACGCGAGGCCGTAGCCGTTGTCGGTCCCGTCGATCGCGGTGGCGAGATTGAACGCCCAGTCCGCACCGCATGAGCCATTGACGCCGACCGGTTCTGTGAGGCTGGTCGGATTGGCATCACCGAGCAGCGAACGACCTTCAACGGCAAGGCCGCGGCTGTTGCGCCCCCAGTTGCTTGCCATGCGCAGGTCCGCTTCGATCGTGTCCATCGCAAACTGTGCGGTTTCCTGCACGCGTGCAATGGATTCGTTCACGACGAATGCCTGGCGGCTCTGGTTGTAAATCTGGACCGCACCGATGATCAGGAACGACCCGATCGCAAGAGCAACCATGATCTCGACCAGGGTGAGACCGGACTGGCGGTGCAGCATTTTTGCATTGCGTAACGTCATGTCTGGCAGCTCCTAAAACGTGTTTACCGGGATGACGATCGTGTACTGCGGCACACTGCCGTCCGGCGTCGGTTCATCCCAGCGCACGGCAATCGTGAAGGTCGGCGGGCTCACGGTATTGTCGTGCGTGACCACGACCTGCTGCGTGCCGTCGCCCATCGGCGGCAGGAACTCGAGCGCCTGCGCCTGCCACAGGAAGATGTCGTGCGCGGCCATTTCCGCGATATCGCAATCGGCATTCATAGCCACGCAGCTGTTGTCCGTGCCGGTTGCCGCCGCGTAGGCGGCACCGGCGGTCGGATTAGCCCGAATACGGTCCGCAATGTCGCCCGCCAGCGTTATCGCGTGGTGGCGCAGCATCGACGTACGGCCCGCCTGCAGACTTTGCACATAGAGACCGGCAATCCCGAGCATGCCGACGGACATGATCACGAGTGCGATCAACACCTCAACAAGCGAGAAACCTCTGGATTTCTTAATAGTCGTCATGTTCATTTCCTTACGGACAGGACTTGCTCATGGTCGCCAGTGCATTGGCGATCAGAGCTTCATCGCGAATGATCGTGGCGCGTCCGAGTGGGGTTACAACGAAGAGGCGCGACGCGGAGCTGCCGCCAGCAGCGGTGACGTTGCCACGCTCGTCGCACATCACGACCTGGGAGATCGCCGTGTTACCACCGACGTTGGGCCGCCCGAGGCCGGTCGAGGAGTAGCTGAAGTAGGTGGCGTCATCAGCCACCGCCAGGTTCACGCCGTCGGCGATGGTCCCATGGGCCCGCAAGACCGTCTCGGTTGCGCCACTCCTGTCGATGTCACCGTTGTTGTCGACGAACACGATGAAACCCTGGTCCCAGGTGCCACCGCAGTTGGAGTCGGCATCCATCGCATTGGCGCTGGCGCAAATCGTGATGTTGGTCTTCGCCCGGCCGGACTCGCTGCGTGCCAGGTGGAACGCGGCATGCATGTCGTTGGCTGTAGCGGTCATGCGGCCGTTCTGGTTGAACGCCAGCATATTCGGTACCCCAAACGTCAGCACAACGCCCACGATGAGCATCGTGATCAGCAGCTCGTACAGCGTGAAGCCGTTCTGGTTTTTCCTGTCCATGCGGGCACTATAAAGAGTCCGGCGACGGGTGTTCTGCCCACCCGACAAATGGCACATCAGCCCCGACGAGCGGTCGATTCCGGGGGTGCTGACTTGACTTAATCCGCACAGGCGTAGGGCGTACCGTCGGGCCGCTCAAATGCGACCCTGGGACGCCCGGTGTAACTCACGATCAGGCCCTTGGGCGGGATGCGGCGCCGGCGGTCACAGACCACGAAAGTCCCGTTGGTTGCCCGCAGGAATGTCGCGCGGAGCGTGAACCCCCGGCGGTTGGCGTCAATTTGCACCTCGCCCGACACGCGATGGGCCCGCAGAACCAATTCCCCTTCATCCACCTGTGGCGGCGAGTCGCGGTCGCTGTTCTCGAACATGATCCAACCACCCGACCAGTCGGTGCCGGCCGCACACTGCTCACCGTCCAGGCTGGGGCACAGTGAGACGACCTTGCGGCGCATGATCGACTCTTTTCTCGCAAGGTGAAGAGCATGAAAAAGAGCATTTATTTCAATGGCTTGCCGGTTCTTTGCCAGTATCCGGTCGAAGGCGGGCAGTCCGGTCGCCGCCACGATGCCGACCAGCGCCAGCGTCATCAGCAATTCGTAGAGCGTGACCCCCTGGATTCTTTGCCTCATCAGGACCCTCCTTGTCCTTGGAGGCAGTGTGGCCCTTGTAGTCGAGGCTTGCCGATCGGCCAAATTGCCCGGTTCGGCGAAAAACGGTGGATGGGGACCGCAGAATCACGGCAGCAGCCGTGTTATTCTGGCTCGCGTACGCGAACAAACTACAAGGAAACCAGTATGTTGCGTTCTGACATCCTTGCGAAATTCGCGGAGCTGCGCATCCTCTCGACTCCGCAACGCATTGAAATTGCGAATATTTTTCTCGAGAAGCCACAGCATTTGTCGGCCGATCAGATCATTGAACGCCTGCGCGAGTCGGGCAGCCGTGTTTCCAAGGCGACGGTCTACAACACGCTGAATCTGTTCACGGAGCGTGGGCTGGTTCGTGAATGCGTCGTTGACCCGGAGCGACGTTTCTATGACTCGAGGACGAGTCCGCACCACCATTTCTATAACGTGGATACCGGTGAGCTGTCTGACATTCCGTCAGACAGCATCCGTTTTGAAGCGCTGCCGGACATGCCGGCCGACAGCCAGCTCGAGAGCGTCGACGTCGTGATCAAGGTGCGCCGGGATTCGTCCGAAAAACTGTCCTGAAGCCCTTTTCCCTGGCAGCGCGCACAGCTATACTGCGCGCCGCCTAGCGTGCCGGATTAGCTCAGTTGGTAGAGCACATCATTCGTAATGATGGGGTCAGGTGTTCGAGTCACCTATCCGGCACCATTTCTTTTAAGGTAGTTTCAGCATTTCTCAGCCACCGGCAATACTCCTGCTGTGGGAGAGGTTTAGAGAAATAGTATCCCTGTGCAACGTCGCATCCGAGTTCGCTAAGCAGGTCCAGTTGCTCGGCGCTTTCGACACCTTCGGCAACGACCTGCATATCAAAGCGGTGCGCGAGCTCGATGACAGTAGCAACAATACTCCGGTCGCCAGTTGATTCGAGCATGTTATATATGAAGCTTTTGTCGATCTTGAGTTCCGATGCGGGAATACTCTTGAAGTAGGATAACGCCGAGTATCCGGTTCCAAAATCGTCGATCGAAAGGCCGATTCCCATAGAGCGCAGCTTGTGGAGGAGCGCAAAGTTGGTGTCGGATTCTGTGACCAGTGCCGCCTCTGTAATTTCAAGCGTCAATTGGTGGTCATTGCCACCCCAGATAGACAAGCTGCTTGCGATGACGTCGGCGATGTCCGGATCTTTAAGAGACTCCGCCTCGAGATTAACGGATACTTCGCACCCCGAATCATCGCGACAGGGCCATTCGGATGCCTGTCGCAATGCGGTCGTCAGCAGCGATTGCGTCAGTTCGTTCATTCTGCCGATTTCGCGTGCAATGACGATGAAGATATCGGGCGGTACGCTGCCGTGGCTATCGCTGGTCCACCGCAACAACGCTTCGGCTCCCACGACGCGGCCGGTGGACAATGAGACTTTTGGCTGATAATGGAGATCAAAGTCCCTGGCTGTTATGCCGGCTCCCACCTCTTCCTGAAGGTTCCATTTAAGCGATAGCGTTTCGACAGCATCGGGACGGTACACGAAATACGGATCGTCAGCGGTTCGGGATGCTTCCAGCGCGACACCCGCTTTTCGAATCAGGTCATGCGCCTTTGTTGAATTCTCGGGGCACCTGGCGATGCCAATGAAAACTCCGGCCTTATATGGCACGTCAAGGTCGTGAACCGCGGTGTCGTAGACGCGAACCATTTTTTCCGCAGCGAGTTGTATATGAATGTCCGAGGATACGTTGGCAAGCGTTATGCCAAACGTGAAGTCTCCGATTCGATAGATTTTGTCATGCTCTCGGCAAATACGTTGCAAGAGTCTCGCGATGTTGCTGAGAAAGGTGCGGCCGATCTCAGGGTTGTTGCGGCTGAAGATCTTCTTGATGCCGCTCATGTCGACGATGAACAAGGAAAGCGATTCGGCCGATCTTGAGATTTGCTGTTGAACCTCGCGTCTGAATACCACGGCGTCGGTTAAATTGAGGTCTCGAGTATTCATGACGGCCTCTAAAGGAAAAACTCGTCGGGATCGACGTCGTAGGCGCCGGGCTCGATGCCGCGTTCAATCCACACGGAAGGCTCGGGAGTGTCCTGTTCAAACAGATCGAGTACCTTGAACTTATCCAGCCGGTTCTTATCAGCATCGAGGATCAAGGCGATCTTGGGCTGCAGGCGCGCCGCTCGCTGTTCCTTGAGCACGACTCCCACTTCACCCGTGTTGAGTTCCACCAGAGTTCCGGCAGGGAATATGCCGATCGCCTGAATGAACTGTTCGACCATTTCTGCCTGGAACAGAACATCGGACGCGGCTTTGAACTCCCGCATGGCATCGTACGAAGATTTTGCAGCAGCGTAAGGCCTGTCGCTGGTTATCGCCGTATACGAATCAACTATCCCGGCGAGTCTTCCGAAGACCGGGATCTGCGTACCCTTGAGGCCTTTCGGGTATCCGGAGCCGTCAAAACGTTCATGATGTGTAGCGACCATGTCGAGGACGCGCTGGTCGACGTTACCTGCTTCTCCAATTATCTTGAGACTATGCTCCACGTGACTCTGAGCGTGTGCCCACTCCACATCTGTAAGCGGTCCAGCTTTGTTGAGCAGCTGGAGCGGCAACCTCATCTTACCGACGTCGAGTATCAAGGCGCCTAGGCCGGCGGCCGTGAGGGATTCGTGGTCGAGGCCAAGATGGCGCCCGAATACCAATGCCCATATCGAAGTGGCGAGCGAATGGCCAGCCTGATGCTTGTCTTGCTTTTGCATTCGGGCCAGCAGGGCCATAGCTGTGCCGTTACGCAGAACGCTGTCGACCAGTTCTCCAGTCACAATTTCCAGGTCCGGCATCGTGACGGTTGCACCGCGGTGAATTTCGTCAAGGACCCGGATGAGCTGATCGTGGGTCCCCGTGTACACAGTTCTTGCGACGACCAGCTCGTCTGCGGTGCTTGCCGTATCCTGGTAGAACTGTCCGGGCTCGCGCTCGTCGTGAGTGATTATGGGCTTGTCTTTACGAAACAGGTTCAGGAATCGACGCCACAGGCTGGTCTTTTTGCTCGCGCGGCCTTGCTCAGCGCCTAATCCGGCGGCGGTCGCAGGTGTCGCGATCTTCTGCTGCAAAGAGGCATCCGACTGCTCGATGTCAATCTCAACGAATTCACAGTACCTCTGCAGTTCTTCAATTTCGTTCTCATTGCGAATACAGAACCCCTGGAACAGGAAGGGCGTCTCGAGCCAGGGGCGGTCGAGTTGGGATACGTACATGCCGACCCGTAACAGGCCAACTTCGATTTGTCTGTGTGTCATCGCCATAGGACACAGGATACGCATGCATTAGGAAAAACAACGAGATACGCTTCACATCTAGGGAATCGCCATGGTTGCGACATGGGCCGCCCAGCTTCTTGACCAGGAAGCGATCCGATATGCTTGAATTAGCGCATTGAAGGGGACTTTGATGAATTCCGAACGCCGCCACGATATCGACGCGCTACGCGTGTTCGCCTTCAGCCTGCTCATTCTCTACCACGTGGCCATGTTTTACGTGGCGGACTGGGGCTGGCACGTCAAGTCGAGCTACCAGGCCGGGTGGTTGCAGTTCCCCATGGTGCTTATCAACCAGTGGCGAATGTCACTGCTCTTCATCATCTCCGGGCTCGCCATCAGCTTCGTCTGGCCACGCTACACACCGGGACGCTTCGCCCTGAAACGGTTGCTGCGTCTCCTGCTGCCGCTGCTCTTCGGCATGGCGTTTATCGTGGCGCCACAGTGCTACTACGAGGCCCTGGGCAAGGGACTCATCGAGCCGGGCTATGGCCGTTTCCTGCTGCAGTACCTGACGTTCCAGGACTTCCCGGGCGATGCCTGGGGCGGCGAAGAGATCATCGTCTGGACCTGGAACCACCTGTGGTACCTCGCTTATGTGCTCTTTTACTCGCTGCTGTTGATACCGGTCGCCATGCTGCTCGACGGACCGCTGCAGCGGGTGCGCAGCGGGTTTCAGTCCCTGCGAGGGTTCTGGATATTCGCCGTGCCCGTCGCCGTCCTCATGGTGTATGGCGCGTTCATTTACCCGAAGTTTCCCTATATCAGCCACGCGTTCATGGATGACTGGTACGCGCACGCCATGTACGGCACGTTCTTCCTGATGGGTTACCTGATCGGCCGTGACGAGGGCTTCTGGTGTGACCTGAGCCGGATGCGCTGGGTGACGCTGGTGGGCGCGATGATCTTTTTTGCGCTCTACATGATGCGTGACACGCTGGTCCCTGGCGACGCGTTTCCGCTCGCCGACCGCTTGCAGTCATTGATCATCTACAGCAACCGCTGGCTCTGGATCCTCGCCGTGTTCGGCTGGGGCCATCATCTCGTGACCAGGCCGTACGCCTGGCTGACCTACGCCACCGAGGCCGTCTACCCGTGGTACATCCTGCACCAGACGATCACGGTCGTGCTTGGTGTACACCTCGCGAAGCTGTCCCTGGGCCCGGTTGTCGAACCGCTGCTGGTACTCGGCGGGACGATCGCGGGCTGCCTGTTGCTGCACGAGTTCCTGATTCGCCGGACGCCTGTCCTGCGACCGCTGTTCGGGCTCGCGGCAAGAGCGTCAACTAGTCGGCAGGCTGGAACACAACCTCAAACTTCTCCGAGCCAGTAAAACTGTTGTTCAGCATCATGAGGATCAGGTATTCCGTCGCACGCGCATGGTAGATGCCACCGACATCGACACTGTCGAGACCCATCGCACGAACCCACTCGGCAACCTGCTCCTTGGCCTCGGCGTTGTCGCCGGCCAGGGGAATGACAGGTGGCGGCGTCGGCGGATCGATCATCAGCCGCCAGTTGATCGTGTTGAAGGCCTTGACCACGAATGCATCGGGGTGCGCTTCCTGCACTATTTCACCTAATGAACGGTCAGTCCCGTAGGTGAACGTCGGGGGGTCCCCTTCGACAATGAGTGGATTGGTCGGATCGATGATGATCTTGCCAGACAGGTCGCAAAGCGTTTTGACCACCGACTCTGTCGCCATGCCGGGGACGGCAAGCACGATGACATCGGCTTGTGCCGCCGCCGCTGCGGGCAATGCCGCCGTCGCATTGCGGGTCTTTTCGACGAGCGCCTTGGTTTTTTCCGATTCCGGGTTGCGAGAGCCATAAATGACGGTGTGATCGAGTGCGGCAAATTCAGTGCCCAGGGCCATGCCGACGTTACCGGTACCGATGACCGCGACGGTTTCGCCAGGTACCGGACCGGACGCAAACAGGAGCAGGGAGAGAATGATTCGTTGCAACATGCAGCCTCCTTTTCGCCTTGATTCTGGCATAAAAAAAACCCCGCCGCTCAGTGAGCGGCGAGGGCAGGGTTTGGGGAATCGTGTTCCCCGGGAGTGGTTCTTGCTACCGCTATGGCGTCAGGAATACCGCGAAGTACTGGTCGATGCCGGTCGGCAGGGTCATTTCCGTAGCGATAGTGCCCACGACGGCCGGTCCATGAGTTTGAATGACGATATGGATCTCGGCACCGACGCTGTCGTTGAGTTGACCGAAACAGCACATACCGTCGGGCGGGGCACCCGTTTCCAATTCGCCGAGAAAATAACCGGTACCGTCCGTGCCGGTGACGAAGCCAGAGGCATTCAGTACTCCAGCGTCAGCCGGGCCGCCTGGATAGACGTCGTCTCCGGTGCAAATGCCTTCACCACCGCCAACGCAACCTGCCGGGTTGTTGAAAATAACCCACCAGACGCTGTACACGGACTTCTTGTCGAGCCCTGCCATCGAGCCACGCAGCTGCACCGAGCTGGCACTCCGGCTCAGGGTCATCGCGCCGGTCGTGGCCTCACCCGTGCTGAAATTCATGATGTCAGCGGCCTGGAAAGCCGTCTGCGCCATGCTGGTCGCCGGAATGGCGGCAAAAGCGAGCAAAGCGACTGATAAAGAAAGAGTTTTTGTCTTATTCACGATTTTGAACTCCCATTGATTTGCGCAAGTTCACGCATATCTGGGAGCTTGGTGCCAATCTCGTGACAAGTCTCGAATAAACTCCGAAAAAACTGCTATATATCTAGTATCAGCCCACAAAAACAAGCACATACGTATGGGCAACACAGGCGCATCCGCTCAGTGGCAGCATGACGGCTTCGAGTTCGCCGGATTCACGCTCGACCTCGACCGGGCGGCATTATTCAAAGACGGCGTCGATCTCGGGCTGCGCCCCCAGGTTATCGACGTCCTGTGCTATCTCGTGGAGCGCAGCGGCAGCCTCGTCACCAAGGAGGAACTGCTGGCGAGCATCTGGGGAGACAAGGCGGTCACGGATGATTCGCTGACACATTGCATTATTGAAATACGCAAGGCCCTCGAGGATGCGGACCGGCGCATCATTCGCACGGTGCCACGCCGCGGGTTCGTGTTCGATATTCCGGTGCGTCGTCTCGTCTCGCGATCATCCGGCAATCTACAGCCTCCCGGACGCGTTCGCCCGGCCCACCTTGCGGCTTTGATCGTCCTCGCGGTGGCTGCGACCCACGCGCTGTTGCCGACTGATGACAAGCCCGGCGAGGTGGCAGCCACGGCGTCGGGATTTCATGACTACTACGAACAGGCACTGTTTCTTTTTCAGCGTCGCGCCGTGGGCGACCTGGATATCGCACGCGACTATTTTCAGAAAGCGATCGAGCTGGATCCCGACTCGGCCAAGGCCTGGGCCGGTCTTGCCGGCGTCTACCGGATTCTCAGTCTGGAGCGGCCCGGACAAAACGGCTATCTGCAGGAACTAAAGGCCGCGGCTGAAACGGCGATCGGGCTGGACCCCGAGAATGGCGCCGCCTGGATGCGCCTGGCGCACTACTACCAAGAGATCGACGACGTCCAGGCAAGGGAGCGTGCTTACGCCACGGCTTTGAGGGTTGACCCGGATGATCCGCTGGTGCTTGCGTCGACAGCAAGCCGACTGGCTCGCAATGGTGATTTTCGCGCAGCGATCGATCACGAGCGGCGCGTGGTGGCGTCGCAGCCATTGTCGGCGGTCAACCGTAACAACCTTTCTCTTTACCTGTTTGCCGCCGGCGAATACGAAGAGGCCATGCACGAGGGTCGACGCGCGCACCGGATGCGCCCGGCGACCCCGGACATCCTGACGGGCTACGCACTCATCAAGCTGGAACGTTTCAACGAGGCCCTGGAGGTCGTTCGAGACTGGCCGGAAGGCGTTGATCAATGCGCGGTTAGCGCAATGGCCTTCCACGGGCTCGGGCGCGAAGCGGACGCGGCGCGAGCCGTCGAGCATCTCGCGCGCCAACAAGACGGTGAGGCGATGTTTCGACTGGCGGAGGTCGAGGCGTTCAGCAGCCGCATTGACAGTTCGTTTGCACAGCTGACGCGGATACGCGGTGATCTCGTGCGATCAGTCGATCCTTCTGAGGTCGACGAATGGCTGTTCAGGCTTCGCATGTCGCCGTTCCTGTCCGCCGTGCGCGAGGATCCGCGCTGGCAGAAGTGGGCGCAGCACACTTATGATCTGGCGATCAGCGCAAGTTTGCCCCAGGCAAAGAACTGACGATTATTCGTTACCGCGCCGCAACTGACCGCTGTCGAGGATCATTTCAAAGCCCTGCATGTTGGCGGGAATAACGACGACGCTGCCGTCGTTGTCCGCAAACCTGAGCAACGCCGTGTTGACTTCGTGTTGCAGGTACTCCGCCGTCAAGCTGCTGTTGATGATGTTGTTGGCTTCGGCAATGCCCTTGGCGCGTTCGATTTCGATCTCGGCGTCCTTCTTCGCGATCTCTACTTGAACCTGTTTGGCTTCGAGACGCTTTTCAGCTTCTACGGCGTCACGAATTGCTGCCTCGATGCTCGGGTCTGTGTTGAGCGCACGGACTACGACGCGGGTGACGATGATGTCACCTGAATCCGATTGATTGAGTCGTCCCTGCAGTTCTTCCAGAACATCAGTCTGCAGCAGCTCGCGCTGCTTATGCAGTTGCAGGCTATCGATCTCGGACACCTGCTCATAGATGGCCGCACGAGCTTCGCGAACCAGTAGTCCGTACGCCGGCATATAAATGCCATCGGCACCGCGCACTGCAGCCGCGGCGTACTTGACCATGAGTTCCGATACCCGGTCCTTCGGCACGCGGTAGAACACCGAGACGTCGAGATCCTTGAGCGACAGGTTGTCTGCGGCTTTGGGCGTCAGGTCGTTGATGTCGATCGCGATTTCCTTGGCGCTGAATTCGATCGAGTTCGTCAGGAACGGCATCTTGAAGTTCAGGCCCTGCAGTTGCTCTTCATGATTGACCTTGCCCAGTGTCCGCTCTACGGCTACATTCCCGGATTCGACCGTGTAAGCACTCATAAAGCCAATAATGCCGAGCAGGATTGCGGCAGCGATGATCTTGATTTGCATGGTATTCCTCACCTCGAGTCTTCGAAGATTTCCGCCGGTCAGGCGCGCCAGGTCTCGTTTGAACTTACTTGCCATATCGCGGCATAGAATAAGGCACGGTACGGGCCCTGTCACGGTTCACAACCCGGCGAGAAAGTCCTTTCTTTCCCACCGGTTTCTGTTACAGTCCGCCCCGTCTTGGCGCACCTCGGTCTGCGCCACTCACTCCAGCCCAGCAATTCCGCGGGTTCGGAGTCACCTTACAAATTCCAGCCTGGACCGGACCGCAAGCCACTTGAGTCTTCCTGTTGGCACGTCGGATCAGGCGATCTGGAGACAATCCAATGTTGTTTAACGAACTCGGCCTTTCGGCCGACTTGCTGCGTGCTGTCGAAGAGCAGGGCTATGAATCGCCCACGCCCATCCAACGCGAAGCAATCCCCCATATTCTCGAAGGCCACGACATCCTCGCGGGCGCCCAGACGGGCACTGGCAAGACCGCAGGCTTCACGCTACCCATGTTGCAGATTCTCGGGGATACCCCGTCGGGACCGCGGCGCATACGTGCCCTGATCCTGACACCCACGCGTGAACTTGCGGCGCAGGTTAACGAAAGCGTGCAAACCTACGGCAAATACCGTCCGGTGCGAGCAATGGAGATCTACGGCGGCGTTAGCGCGCGTCCGCAGATAACCAAGATCAAGCGCGGCGTCGATGTCGTCATTGCGACACCTGGGCGCTTACTCGATCACGTCCGGCAAGGAAACATCGACCTGTCGTTCGTAGAGATGTTTGTTCTCGACGAAGCGGATCGCATGCTCGACATGGGCTTCATCCGCGACATCAAGCAGATCATCAAGCAGCTGCCCAAAGAGCGGCAGAACATGCTGTTCTCGGCGACGTTCTCGAAAGAAATTCGAGAACTTGCGAACAATCTCCTCGATAACCCTGCCGAGATCCAGGTGGCGGCGCGCAATGCCACTGTGGATCGCGTGGAACAACTCGTATACCCGGTTGACAAGGACCGCAAGCGTGAGTTGCTGTCCGAGATGATTGGCCGCGGCAACTGGCAGCAGGTGCTCGTCTTCATGCGCACCAAGCACGGCTCGAATCGCCTGGCCAAACAACTGAACCAGGACGGCATCACAACGGATGCGATCCATGGTGGCAAAGGGCAGGGCGCTCGCACCAGGGCACTGCATGATTTCAAGGCAGGCAAGGTACGGGTACTCGTTGCGACGGACATCGCCGCACGTGGTCTCGACATCGAAAAACTGCCGCACGTCGTGAATTTCGAATTGCCCCATGTCCCCGAAGACTACGTACACCGTATCGGTCGTACGGCACGTGCAGGGCAGGATGGGACAGCCATCTCCCTGGTTTGCATCGACGAGCAAAAACTCCTCAAAGACATTGAGACACTGCTCAAGCGCGGCATTCAGAAAGAGTTCGTCCCTGGCTACGAAGTTGATAAACGTATCAAGGCGGAACCGGTTCAGAAGGGCAGGCCGTCGCGTCGTCCAGGTGGGCCGCGTCCGGCCGGCCGCAAGAAAGCCGGCAAGGCGAGCGGCTCAGGTCGTCCCGGCAAGAATGCGCGCAGCAATCAGCGCAAGCGTTTCTCGAGGTCGGCACGCTCCAGCGCATCCTGAACGTGCTGGGCGTCCTTGCGCACTTCACGCAGGAATAGCAGGCCGAACAGGTAGCCGCCGATACCGCCCATGACATGGGCCAGGACGTTGACGGTGCCATGGTCATCCCCGGTCAGGAGCGCGACGATATCGCCGCCGATGTACCAGGCGGCGAGTATCCAGCCGGGAATCGCGATCGACCCGAAAATGACGATGAAGAAGTAGTAACACTTGATCCTGCCGTGTGGCAGCAGATAGGCGAAGAGCCCCATCATCCCCATGACGACGCCCGACAGACCGAGCGTCCAGTAATGCTGCCCGACGGCGGCCGCCACCATCGATCCGGTGAGGCCGATAAACCAGGAATCGACCAAGACAAAAGCGATGTACCAGATCGGTCCCACGAGCATTTCCACCGTCGCCGCAAACGCGAAGAAGAAGATCAGGTTGAACGTGATGTGCAGCCAGTCGCCATGCGCGAAGCTGGACGTAATCATGGTCAACGGGTTCCAGGATCCCGTGTAGTAAGCGAGCCCTTCATCCGGATCGTTGGGAACCATGGCCCGGAATCGGCGCGATTCATCTTCGAGCATCTGCCGCACGTATTCGCGCGAGTCGCGGTCGTTGAATCCGGCAAGAGGCTGCATCCTTGCGGCCATGTCATCGATTACCTGGCTGGCCTCGCGCTCGGGATCATTGGCAATCGTGTACATGATCTCGCCGCAGTGACTCAGACCCTGCGAGGCGGCGATCCGGTCAAAAATCATCTGTTCGATGTGTGAGCGATTCGTGGAGCAAAAGCGATCGACGGCCGTGTCGAAGTCGTTCCAATCACTCTGCTGTTTCAGGAAAACGAGCGCGCATACCAGGCAGATCAGGATAGTCAGGACCGGTACGCGTGGCAGGCCGAAGTCGGCTTTGACGGGCAGGAACATGCAGGGAGGCTAACACGGGGCAAAACAGGGCTTGTTATATTAGAGTTGCATAATATATACTTAAGATAATTCTAATATATAGACGGTGTCAGCATGACTCGACTCAGCCTTTTTCTGGCGGCATTGGCCGTCGTCGTTCCAGCCCACGGGGAAGTCCCACTGGAGACGGCGACGGCCACCTTTACCGATGGCGCGCGCGAACGGGTCTGGGACGGGCGCGTCGAAGCCGTCCAGCAGGCCACCGTGTCGGCGCAAACATCCGGCCGAATCGCGGAATTGCCCTTCGACGTCAACGACTACGTCGCCGCGGGCGACGTCGTGATGCGCTTCACCGATACCGAGCAGCGGGCGGCGCTGGCAAGTGCGAACGCCACCCTCGAAGAGGCACGCGCACGGCTGGCCGAAGCCAGCCAGGAGTTCGAGCGATTCTCGAGAATGATCGAGAACAACAGTATCTCCAAATCCCAGTTCGACCAGTCGCGCGCGAATCGCGATGCCGCACAGGCCCGTCTCAAGGCGGCTCAGTCCGGAGTCGCGACCGCGCAAGAAAAGCTCGAGTACACCGTGGTTCGTGCACCGTACGCCGGGATTGTGTCGCGTCGCCATGTGGAATTGGGCGAACTTGTTTCCCCGGGGCAGCCATTAATCTCGGGGCTGTCGCTGCAAAAGCTGCGCGTCAACGTGGATGTGCCGCAAAGCATGTTTCATGCCGTGCGAACGATTGGTAAAGCCTACGCGTATGTCGATGACGAGCGCATCGAAGCGGAAAGCATGAGTTTCTTCCCTGTCGCCGACACTAAAGCCAACACGTTTCGCGTCCGGGTAAATCTGCCGGACGGTGCCGCAACCCTGTACCCGGGCATGTTTATCAAGGTGGGTTTCGTCGTTGGCGAAACCAGGCGCCTGCTTGTACCGGCAGCAGCTGTCGTGCGCCGCAGTGAACTCAGCGCGGTCTACGTAATCGATGGCGAGACGGTCTCCCTGCGACAGGTGCGGCTGGGTCGTCGCTATGACGAGTCCTTCGAGATCCTGGCGGGTCTGACGGAGGGTGAAGTCGTTGCGACGGACCCGGTCCGCGCCCGCATCTGGCTCAAAGAGCAGGTGCAATAGGCAATGGCAGACAACAGGAAGCTCGGATTTTCCGGAGCGCTCGCAAAGCGCTTCCAGAATTCCAAGATCACGCCGCTACTGGCGTTGACTGGCCTGCTCATGGGCCTGTTCGCGGTGGCGGTGACGCCACGCGAGGAAGAGCCGCAGATCAACGTGACGTTCGCGAATATCTTCGTGCCGTTCCCGGGTGCAAGCGCAGCCGAGGTGGAAAATATTGTCGCCATCCCGCTCGAGCAGGTGCTCGCGGAGATTGAAGGCGTCAAGCATACCTATTCGGTGTCGCGTCCCGGCATGGCGGTGCTGACCATTCAGTACGAGGTTGGCGAAGACCGTACGAGTGCCATCGTGCGCCTTTATAACG
The DNA here is from genome assembly GCA_945787845.1 of uncultured Woeseiaceae bacterium. Taxonomy (GTDB): domain Bacteria; phylum Pseudomonadota; class Gammaproteobacteria; order Steroidobacterales; family Woeseiaceae; genus UBA1847. The sequence continues at coordinate 270,013 of CALZJH010000003.1, forward strand.
CGGTTTATTCGAACGAAGACTGGCTGCCGCCTGGCAGTGGTGTTTTGCGTCCGCTGATCAAGCCCAAGGGCATCGACGATGTGCCGACTGTGACGTTGACGCTCTGGACCGAAGACGAGACACGCGGTGCTCACGAATTACAGCGCGTGGCACATGCGCTTGAAGCCGAGATCAAACGAGTCCCTGGCACGCGCGACGTCTACACGATTGGTGGCCCCGACAACGTCGTGCATGTGCAACTGGATCCGCAGCGTTTGGCCGCATACGGCCTGTCGCTCGATGCACTGCGGTATGCGCTGCAGGCGAGCAACGTGGTCTCGCATGCCGGTGCGATCGTTGCCGACAACCAGCATGTGCCCGTGACGGCCGGCACGTTTCTCGCCGATGAGGGTGACGTTGCCGACCTCGTCATAGGCGCCATCGACGGCAAGGCTATTCACCTTTCGGATGTTGCCGACGTCTCCGCCGGACCAGACCAGCCAGAGCAGTACGTTCGCTTCGGCGATGCGCCTGCTGTGACAATTGCGATTGCCAAGAAGCCCGGTACCAACGCGGCTCGCGTGTCCACGCAGGTTATCGAACGTGTCAGGTCGCTCGAGGGCATCGTGATCCCCGAGGGGATCGAGTATGCCGTGACGCGCGACTACGGCAAGACGGCGGATGACAAGGCGAAGAAACTGATCCAGAAACTGGCCTTCGCGACGCTTTCGGTGATCTTCCTTATCTACATCACGCTGGGTTGGCGCGAAGCCGTGGTTGTGGGTTCGGCCGTCGTCATTACCCTGACTTTGACCCTGTTCGCATCGTGGGCGTGGGGTTTTACGATCAATCGCGTGTCGCTGTTCGCACTGATTTTCTCAATCGGCATTCTTGTCGATGACGCGATTGTCGTCGTCGAGAATATTCATCGTCACATGGCGATGGGTAACAAGACACTCGTTGAAGCCATTCCGCCTGCTGTCGATGAGGTTGGTGGGCCGACGATCCTCGCAACCTTCACTGTCATCGCTGCACTGCTGCCGATGGCATTTGTCACGGGCCTCATGGGGCCCTATATGAGCCCGATTCCGATCAACGCGAGCATCGGCATGCTTCTGTCGCTGGCGGTGGCGCTCATCATAACGCCTTGGGCCAGCCTGAAACTGTTGTCGACGGTGCATCATGATGACAAGGAAGATAAGTCGGCCATCTGGCTCGACAATCTTTTCCGGCGCGTTGTGGGCCCCTTCCTGCGAGGCCGGGACGGCCGCAAAGCACGCGTCTGGCTCGGCGGCAGTGTCGTCATTGCGATCCTGCTGGCAATGAGCCTGGTTGGTCTTAACGCCGTCGTCATGAAGATGCTGCCGTTCGACAACAAGTCGGAATTCCAGGTCGTGCTCGACATGCCGGAAGGCACGACGGTGGAACAGACAGGACGGGTGCTCGATGAAATGGCGGACTACCTTAAAACCATCCCCGAGGTGACCGACTACCAGGTCTATGCGGGCACGGCAGCGCCGATCAACTTCAACGGCCTCGTGCGCCAGTACTACCTGCGCGAAGGCCCGAACGTTGGCGATATCCAGGTCAATCTCGTCGAAAAATCAGATCGCAAACGCAAGAGCCACGACATCGCCAGCGCGGCGCGTCCGGCACTCGATGCGATTGGCCGGCAATACGGCGGCTCGGCCAAAGTCGTGGAGGTACCGCCCGGTCCGCCGGTGCAGGCCCCCCTCGTTGCTGAAGTATATGGCCCCGATTACGCCGGCCAGCAGCGCATTGCCGGGGAACTGCGTGCGATCTTCGAAGCGACGGACGACATTGTCGATATCGACGATAGCGTCGAGGCTGAGGCGCCGCGCATCGTGGTCTCGGTCGACCGTAACAAGGCAGCGCTGCTAGGCGTGTCCCAGGCAAGCGTAGCGCAGGCGCTGCAAACGGCCCTGAGCGGCGAAGACGTTGCGTACGTTCGCAATGGTTACCAGAAATACCCTCTCCCTGTGCGGCTGGAAATCCCGGTCGCCGATAAGTCGAAGCTCGACAGCCTGTTGATGCTTCGCGTGGCCGGCCATGGAGACTCTCTTGTCCCCCTTGCCGAGATCGTCGACGTCCAGTTTGGCGACTGGGAGCAGACCATTTATCACAAGGATCTGCTGCCTGTCGTATTCGTAACGGGCGACATGGCCGGCCGTTTTGACAGTCCGTTGTACGGCATGTTCGACATGGTGGGCGACGTCGAACTCGACCAGTACTTTATCCGTCAACCCGACAACCCATACGACTACAGCGTCAAGTGGGACGGCGAGTGGCAGATCACGTATGAGACGTTTCGAGATATGGGCATCGCTTACTCGGTCGGCCTGATCCTGATCTACCTGCTCGTTGTCGGCCAGTTTCGATCTTACTCCGTGCCGCTGATCATCATGGCGCCGATTCCGCTGACCGTCATCGGTGTGATGCCGGGGCATGCCTTACTCGGCGCGCAGTTCACGGCAACCTCGATGATCGGGATGATCGCCCTCGCGGGCATTATCGTGCGCAATTCGATCTTGCTGGTCGACTTCATCAACCAGGAAGTCGCTGCGGGCGTCGATTTCCAGGAAGCCGTGATACGGGCTGGCGCGGTGCGTGCCAAGCCCATTGCGTTGACGGCTGCTGCGGCAATGCTCGGCGCGTTCTTCATTCTCGATGATCCGATCTTCAATGGCCTCGCGGTGACCTTGATTTTCGGCATTCTCGTATCGACGCTGTTGACCCTTGTTGTTATACCGGTGCTTTACTATGCTCTTGGTCATACCAAGGAGTCGCACCGCGCTTGAAAAATTCGCTGATTGCCTTATCCAGGGACGCGTTGAACAGCCTGCGCGACCTCGCGCCGATCGTGGTCGTCATCGCCGCCTTCCAGATTCTCGTTATACGGCAGCCTGTCAGCGGTTTTCTTTCGCTGGTATTTGGTGCGCTGCTCGTCGTCGCCGGACTCGCGTTTTTCATCTTTGGCCTGCGCATAGCGCTTTTTCCAATTGGTGAGAACCTCGCGCACTCTCTCGCGCGCAAAGGCAGTGCGTTCTGGCTGTTTACGTTCTCGTTTGTGCTGGGATTTGGTACGACGATCGCCGAACCGGCGCTACTGGCCGTGGCCGAGGAGGCCGCTGAGGTGGCGGTTGGCGCCGGCGCTATCGCGGACAACCAGGCGGCCATCGATAACTACGCGCTTGGCCTGCGTCTCGTGGTTGCGCTGTCGGTCGGTGTCGCCCTGATGCTCGGCGTATTTCGCATCCTGACGAACTGGTCGCTGCCGGTAATGATCATCGGGGGATATGTCCTCGTCGTGATCGTCACGGCAGTCGCCCCGCCTGAAATCGTCGGCATTGCCTACGATTCGGGTGGTGTCACCACGTCGACGGTTACGGTGCCGCTCGTCACGGCCCTCGGTGTCGGCCTGGCAAGCTCGCTCAAAGGCCGCAATCCGATGACGGACGGCTTCGGACTGATCGCGTTTGCATCGCTGACGCCGATTCTCTTCGTACTGCTCTATGGGATCGTAACGCAATGGATCTGATCCTCAAGGCACTGTCGTTCGTTCTGGGCAGCGCACTTGACGTCGCGCCGATTGTGTTCTTCCTGTTCTTGTTCCAGCTGTTCGTCATGCGCGAGCGCATCGCAAACGTAAAGCAGGTTCTCGTTGGCTTCGTATTCGTTACCGTGGGCCTCGGGCTGTTTCTCGTCGGGCTTGAACAAACGCTGTTTCCGCTCGGGCGGCTGATGGCGCAACAGCTGACAAACCCTGACTTCCTGTATGAGATTAGTGGCCACATCGGCGATACGCTCGTCTGGCAGGATTTCTACTGGGTGTACCTGTTCGCCGCTGCGGTCGGCTTCTCGACGACGCTGGCGGAGCCGGCGCTGATGGCCGTCGCGATCAAAGCCAACTCGGTGTCGGGTGGTGCCATTGGCGTCTGGGGCCTGCGCGTTGCCGTCGCCATCGGCGTCGGCGTCGGCGTAAGCCTCGGCTGCTATCGAATTATTACCGGCATGCCGTTGCAACACTTTATCGCGGCAGGCTATCTCGTCGTCATCGTGCAGACCATGCTGGCGCCCAAGATGATCGTGCCGCTCGCCTACGATTCAGGCGGCGTAACGACATCAACCGTAACGGTGCCGCTGATTACGGCACTCGGGCTGGGTCTGGCCGAAGCCGTGCCTGGACGCAGCCCCTTGCTCGATGGATTTGGACTGGTGGCTTTTGCGAGCCTGTTTCCGATAATCTCGGTACTAGCGTACGGGCAGCTGGCCGCCTTGCGGCAGCAACGTGCCAAATCCTCAACAGAACAAGCAGAATTAGCAGAGGAAACTGATCATGCACTTTAAACTGATATTGGCTTTCGTCGAAGACCAGAAGACCGACGATATTATGCATGCAGCGCGCGAGGCCGGTGCGACCGGCTGCACCGTGATTAACAATGCGCGGGGCGAGGGCATCAAGGAAAACAAGACGTTTTTCGGGCTGTCGCTGGCATCGCAACGGGACGTTGTGTTGTTACTCGTTGAGAAGCACCTGAGCCGGCACATACTTGAACACATAGGCGAGGTGGGCGAGTTCGACGCCAAGCCCGGGACCGGAATAGCCGTAATGATCGATGTCGAGGATGCTGTCGGCGTTGTGCACCAGGCGGCAGAACTTAGCGAGATCGTGGAGGAGAACCTATGACCAGCGAGAATTATGGGCGCGTGCGGGACTGCATGAAGCCTGACGTCACGGAGGTCGATGGCGGAATGGACGTGCTGTCGGCGATGCGGGTCATGAAGGAGGTCGGGGCAACGAGCCTGATCGTCAAGCGCCGCGATGAAAACGATGAGTATGGCTTGCTGCTGTTCTCGGATATAGCCCGCAGAGTGATCGGTGAAGACAGGGCGCCCGAGCGCGTTAACGTCTACGAGATCATGGCCAAGCCCGTCATTACGGTACGGCCGGATATGCACATCCGCTATTGCGCAAGGCTCTTCGAGAATTTTGGCATCGGCCATGCGCCCGTGGAAGAAGACGGCAGGATCATCGGTATGGTGAGTTACTACCGACTGGTGTTGTACGGACTTCCCGACCTCGACTAGAGCGGTTCGAAACGGGCCTGGAAGAACCTGAGGTACTCAGGCTCGTACACCATTTTCAATCCGCGAATCTCATCGCGACGGGCGTACACGTCGGTCACGGCTTCGACGACGACATCCATGTGCGCCTGCGTGTACACACGCCGTGGAATGGTCAGCCGGACCAGTTCCAGTTTCGGGTGGCGGTTTTCGCCCGTTACCGGGCTGCGGCCCGCGGACACATTGCCGCGTTCCATCGTCCGGATACCGGCCTCAATGAACAGTTCTGCAGCCAGCGCCTGCGCCGGGTAGTCGTCCTGGTCAATGTGCGGCAGGAACTGGCGCGCGTCGATGAAGATCGCGTGTGAACCGATCGGCTTTACGATCGGGATGCCTGCGGCTTCGAGCTTGCGGCCGAGATATCGAACCTGGCCCACACGAGCGGCCATATGCTCCTCGGTTGTGGCCTCGAGGATACCTTGCGCCATGGCTTCCATGTCACGACCGGCGAGGCCACCGTAGGTGTGCAGACCCTCGTACACGACCACGAGGTTCTGGGCTTTGCGGAAGACCTCGTCATCATTACAGCAGAAGAAGCCGCCGATGTTGACGAGCAGGTCCTTCTTGGCCGACATCGTGCAGCCATCAGTCATATCGCAGATTTCGCGCAGGATCTCGCGCACGGACTTACTCGCGTAGCCTTCCTCGCGTTCGCGAATGAACCAGGCGTTTTCGATGGTGCGCGTGGCGTCGAGCATGATGGGGATATCGTGCTTGTCGCAGTAGGCGCGCAGCTCACGCAGGTTGGCCATCGAGAAGGGTTGGCCGCCTGCCATGTTCACGTTGCCTTCGAGGCTGATGTACGGAACGCGGTCTGCACCGACGTCCTGAACGAGTGCATCAAGCTTCGCCAGGTCGACATTGCCTTTGAACGGAAACTCACTGGCCGGATCGTGCGCTTCGTCGACAATGACGTCGACGAATTTGCCGCCAGCCAGTTCCTGGTGCAGGCGTGTCGTCGTGAAGTACATGTTGCCTGGCACGTGGTCGCCTTCCTGGATCAGGATCTGCGACATCAGGTGTTCGGCGCCACGGCCCTGGTGAGTCGGTACCAGGTACTTGTACCCGTAGTACTCCTGGACTACGGACTCGAGGTGGTAGAAATTCTCGCTGCCTGAATACGCCTCGTCACCCATCATCATGCCGGCCCATTGCCGGTCACTCATGGCAGAGGTACCCGAGTCGGTGAGCAGGTCGATATAAACGTCGCGACTACGGGTCAGGAAGGTGTTGTAGCCAGCCTCACGGATAGCGGCGAGACGTTCCTCGCGCGTGGTCATGCGCAGGAGTTCCACCATCTTGATTTTGTAGGGTTCGGCCCAGCTGTGATGCTTCGTCGTATGCTCGTTCATGAGCCGAAACATAAGGCCAATGACGGGCGCTTTCGATACGTACAACTACGGCGATTTGCGCCGCATATCCCGCAGCTTGCGCCGGTCGACCTTGCCCGGGCCTGTGCGTGGAAACTCGGTCAGGACTTCGATCTCCTGAGGGACCTTGAAGCCAGCGAGACGATCCCTGCACCAGCGCATCATTGTGTCCGGGTCCATGTTATCGCTGCGGACGAAGGCGACCGGAACCTCGCCGAGCCGGCGGTCTTCGTCTGCGAGCACGACGGCCTCACTGACGCGCGGGTGGGATTCGAGAACGGCTTCAATTTCGGCGGGGTGGATGTTCTCCCCTCCCCGAATGATCACGTCGTCGTGGCGTCCGAGCACATGGACCTGGCCCGACGCGGTGATCTCGCCGAGATCATCCGTCACGAGCTTTCCACGTGCGGCCGGTCCTTCGACAATGAGTCGGCCGTTTGCGTCGGCCGTCACATGAACCCAGGGAAGAGGGGGGATCCCCTCGCTCAGTGGTGCGAGGTCCCCGGGATGCCGGGTTGCAACCTGCGAGGCTGTCTCGGTCATGCCCCAGCTCAGCGCGACGGGCAGGCTGGAAACCTCGCAGCGCTGCAATAGTCGTTCACTGCACGCGGCACCACCCAGCAAGATCGCACGCAACGCGGGCGCGAAAGCGCTTTCGCCACGACTGTCGAGAACAGCGTCGAGCATGGCCGGTACCAGTGAGACAATGCTGATGTCCCCGCTGTCCAGCCGTCGGCCGACAAGCCCGGCATCGAAAACCGCATGAAGTTCAAGGGCGATACGGTTGTGGAGGCTGCGAAAGATCGCCGCCAGCGCACCGACATGATTCACAGGCAGGCAGATGAGCCAGCGGTCGTCCTTGCGATGACCGAGGCGGCGATTGGAACCCAGGTTGCTGAACCAGAGTTGCTCGAGCGTGAGGTCGACGCAGCGCGGCGGACCTGAAATACCGGATGTACAGACCCTGAGCATGACCTGCGTCGGTGACCAGTCGACTGATGCTGTTCCCGGGTTGGCATCGGGTAGCAGCAAGTCCGCTGCCCGCGGTGTCCAGTGGAATTCACAGCCGAGAGTCGTCGCGGCGAGTACCCGCTCTGGCTCAGGCTGCCGGATGTTGAGCGGCGCAGCGACAGCACCGAGACGCCAGCAGGCGCAGAGCGCCGCCAGCCACGCAGGGCCAGGTTCTCCGTGCAAGGCGACGACGGAGCCGCTCGTCGCGCCCATTGCCCGTAGCTGCACGACGCCCTGCCAGGCTGCGGCGTCGAGTTCAGCCACCGTCAAGATCTGGCCATCGTTCGTGACAAGTGCGACCTGATCTCCGCGGGTTGCCGCAAAACGCTGCAACAGGTCGGGCAGCGACTCGATCATGCGCTGCTGCATACGAGCTCCAGTTCGTCCTCGTGCAGACCGTGGCAACCGAGTCCATGTCCGCCGGGTAGCAACAGTCGATCGGGTTGCAGTTCCGGTTCGTCGGCCAGGCAGGTCAGGCCCGGCGCATACAGTCCGTGGGGCCACCGGCAGCCCGCGAAAATTGCGTCCACTGCGGCAGCCACATGCATCGCGGCGAGTCGGCCCACGGTGCCGTCCATTGCGTGCGTGACACAGGCGCCGAGGCCACAGTTGGCCGCCTTGCTGGCGAGTTTGAGCGCGCCGTGCAGGCCGCGATACATCGGCTTGATGACGACCAGCGACGCGGCACCGACGCGAGCGGCCTCGGCGACGTCCTCGACGGAGACAATGCCTTCGTCGAGCGCGATGGGAACGGCGACCTGTTCCCTGAGCCACACGCAGCTGTCGAGATCACCGCCTGGAAACGGCTGCTCGACGAAACTGATCGAGCCTGCCGGGGCCTGCCGCAGAAAATCCAGTGCGGTGTTCCGGTCCCAGCTGCCATTGGCATCGATTCGAATGCTGGCCTGTCCTTCACTCACGTCGTGCAGACACTGCAGGAGGGAAATGGTCTCGGGCGCTGCGCCTCGCGCCTTGAGTTTGAAATTGCGATGTCCGTCGCCGAGCAGACGTAACGCATCGGTCCTGTCGTCGACCAACAGGCTGTTCGAAAGGCCGTCTGGCAAGCTGAAACCGAGTTGTTCGACAAGCGTTACACCGCGTCTTTGCGCGGCCAGATCGGTGATCGCGGTTTCGATGGCAAACCTGGCCTCGATGGACGTTGTCGGACCGCTTTCGGGTTGCTTAAGAAAGGCCTCGATGGCGGCCCGGTTGGAGACGGAGGCCTCAAGCGCTGCGGGTCCGGACCCGAATCCCGGCAGCGCGCGCGCTTCGCCGAGGCCGACGCGCCCGGCATCGTCGTGGATTCTCAACAGGTAGCCACGACCGGTCGGAAGGCGGGCAGAGTAGGCCAGGACCTCCCAGCGTGCGATCACGTCAGCACGATGCCCGCGCTGAGCAGGGCGGAAAAAGCAAGCTCCGCGATGGCCGTTTTCTTCAGCAGTCTGTTCAGGTCGCGGCCGTCGAGCTGAAACGCTTCGCGCACGAGCTGCACGAGCCACGGCGCGAGCGCCAAAGGCGCCAGCCACCCGATACCGGCGCCGGGAACGAACAGCGTGACCAGTACCACGAGCAGCGCAGCGCAGGTGATGAGAAATGCGTAGTGGCCGCGGGCAAAGGCCTCGCCATAGCGAACCGCCAGCGTGCGTTTGCCCGCATTCCGGTCGCCGGCACGGTCGCGCAGGTTGTTGACGGCCAGCACCGCTGTCGCGAGGCAGCCCAGGATGGCGCCGCCCAATATCGCCGACACGGACAGGCCGCCGGCCAGCACAAAGTAGGTGCCGCCGACCGCGACGAGGCCGAAGAACACGAACACGAAAAGGTCGGCTATGCCGAGATACGCCAGCGGCCAGGGTCCGCCGGTGTAAGCGATGCCACAGGCGAGGCTGGCCAGGCCGATGACCACAACCGGCCAGCCGGCGACCGCGGCGAGGTACACGCCCGCGGCCATCGCGATCGCGAATGTAATAACCACTGCGGCCAGGACCCGGCGTGGCGGAAGCCAGCCGTTGGCGCAGGCGCGCGGCGGTCCGAGCCGGTCGGGACCGTCCGCACCCTTGCTGAAATCGGCGTAGTCGTTATAGAGGTTCGTGCCGATCTGGATGCAAATGGCGCCCAGCATTGCAGCGATCAGGACAGGGACGCTTACTGTACCGACCTCCGAGGCAAGGGCAGCGCCGAGCAAGACCGGCGCCACCGAGATCGTCAGTGTCTGCGGCCGTGCCGCCAGGACCCACGCTTGCAGGGCGCTCGGCTTCACGGCAGTCGCTTGAACTTCTTGAAATTCGGCGGGCGCTTCTCCAGGAACGCGTTCTTGCCTTCCTGGCCTTCCTCGGTCATGTAGTAGAGCATTGTCGCGTTACCGGCCAGTTCCTGGATGCCGGTCTGGCCATCGCAGTCGGCATTGAAGGCTGCTTTCAAAAAACGCAGTGCAATCGGTGACATAGAGAGCATTTCTCGACACCACTGCACGGTTTCATCCTCGAGTTTGTCCAGCGGTACCACGGTGTTCACGAGACCCATGTCATAAGCCCGCTCGGCCGAGTACTGGCGGCACAGGAACCAGATTTCGCGGGCCCGTTTCTGCCCGACGTGGCGTGCGAGGTAGCCGGACCCGTATCCGCCATCGAAACTGCCGACCTTGGGGCCGGTTTGCCCAAACACCGCGTTGTCGGCCGCGATGGTCAGGTCGCAAACCACGTGCAGTACATGGCCGCCACCGATGGCATAACCGGCAACCATGGCGACCACGGGCTTTGGCAGTGTGCGAATTTGCCGCTGCAGATCCAGCACGTTGAGTCGCGGCACGCCTTTCGGGTCCATGTAGCCTGCTTCGCCCCGGATGCGCTGGTCGCCGCCGGAGCAGAATGCGCGTCCGCCGTTGCCCGTCAGGATGATGACACCGACGTCGGGGTCCTCATGCGCGAGTTCAAATGCTTCGCGCAGTTCGAACAGGGTCTCGGGACGAAATGCGTTATGCACTTCCGGCCGGTTGATGGCGATCTTCGCGATGCCCTCCGGCGACGTGAAGTACTCGATGTCGTCGTAGTCCTTAACCCGATTCCACACCACGCCTGCCGGCGTCGGCTCGTTTTCCATCTGTTGTCTCCGTGTGAGGTTCCTGTTCCAGCCTGTCGATGACAGCGGCACTGATCTGCTTGTGAATATAGACGTTGTGCGCTCGATCAACCACGACTTCGACAATGCGCGGCCCGTGCTGCGGCGTCTCGAGAAGCTCCCCGAGTTCCTCGATGGAGGTGCAGCGGCAGGCTGCGACGCCGAACGCGGCTGCCACCGACGGGATGTCCGCCTGCTGTGGAGCAAGAAAATACTTGTCGAAAGCCTCGCCAGCCTGGCTGATCGGCAGGAACTCGAAGATACCGCTGCCGCCATTGTTGATCACGACAATATCGAGATTCGGCCGACCGGCGACCACGGCCAGCGAGCCGACGTCGTGCAGGAAAGCCTGGTCGCCCACGAGCAGCCGCACCGGTTTGTCGGCCGCGTGAGCGGCAACACCCGCGGCCGTCGCGAGCAGGCCGTCGATACCGTTGACGCCGCGATTGACGAGGCAACGCGTTTCCGGGGCAAGATGCGTCACGTACGCGTCTGCATCACGTATAGGCATCCCGGACCCCAGTACGAGGCTCGACCCGGCCGGCATGCGGCTGGCGAGGTGTGCGACCGATCCCTCCCACAGGCCCGCGTCCTTCGCAGCGTGGTCAGTAGCCGAACGCGTCAGGCGCTGGGCCTCTTGCCATCGCTGCAACCAGTCATCGCCGTTTCGGGGCGTCGGTGACGTCGCACTGCAACTCGCGCGCAGCTGCGGCCAGGTGGTTGTGACAACCTGCGGCGAATGTCCCAGCGAGTGTGCCTGGCCGTCGGTACTCAGATGAACGACATCCACGTCGTCGTCTTCGAGTTGCTGCAACCAGGTAAACAGGGTCTTGGAGGTCGGCATGCGCCCGACGTGCAGTACGAGCTCTGGGCGAAGCGTCGCACGAGCGGCCTCGGAGCGCAGGAACAAGTCGAATCCGTGAACCAGGGCAGGCGCGAGCGATGCATGCTGCCTGAGTCCCGACGCGATGTCGGCGAGAACCGGCCAGCCGCGGTCCCGAGCCAGCTCAACCAGTGCTTCGACGGCCGTCGAAGCGTCGGGCCGCGATTCCTGCACCGGGCCGACGACGAGTATTCCCTGCCGCGCATCGGGAAGTTTCAGCGCATGGTCGGCTTCCGGGTCAACTGCCGAGATCGGCGACGCTGTATCCCGGAGCTCAAGCGGCGTCGGGGTCGCGTCCCACAGCGGCTCGCGAAAGCCCACGTTGATCTGCACCGGGCCCGGCTTGCCGGTCCGCGCCAGCGCAAACAGCTCATCGAGCTGCCCGAGGGCGGCAATGGCGGACTCGTCATCGGCCGCAGCAATAGTGCATTGGTTCTTGATGTGATGCGTGTAAAACCCGTCTTGCCGCGTCGTTTGTGGTGCGCCTATCCCTAAGTGTTCGGGCGGCCGGTCCGTGGTGACCAGAACCAGCGGCACGCCGGACTCCCAGGCCTCGATGACAGCCGGCAGATAATGAGCGCCGGCCGTACCTGACGTGCACATCAGGGCCACCGGTGCCTGTGCAGCCTTGGCCCAGCCCAGCGCAAAAAAGCCGGCGCTGCGTTCATCGAGAACCACTTCGGTTCGAACGCCGGCCTGTGCCGCCGCCATGACCAGCGGGGTATGACGAGAGCCCGGGGAGATCACAAATCCCGCGCAGCCGCCTGCGATCATCCTGTCTATCGCCTGGTAGGAGAACTGCGCGTTGCGCCTTGCCGGATTGTCACGCTCCAAAGCGGTGTCCACGAATCACGGCGCGCATGTTGTCGAACTTGCTCTCGGTCTCGGCCCATTCCTCCGCGGCTACAGACCCCTCGACAATACCGGCACCCGCCAACGCGACGGCGCGCTCGCCTGAGACCCAGACAGATCGAATCGCAATACCGGCGTGCAAATTGCCGTTGGCAGCCAGCCAGCCGAACGGGGCGGCAAACCAGCCACGGCTGTACGGTTCAATATCACGCAGAGCAGCCTGGGCCGCGCGTTGCGGCAGTCCACCGATCGCCGCGGTGGGATGGAGGTCCGCAAGGATCTGCAGCGGATCGACACCCTCGCGCAGGTCCCCCGACAAGGGCGTTTCCAGGTGGCTGACAAGCCCGGAACGCCGGACTCGAAGCGGGCCGGGGCGGACGTTACGGACGAGCGGACCCAGCTTCGCGACCAGGCCATCCGAGACAAGTGTATGTTCTCTGGCGAGTTTGCTCGAGACCAGGAAGTCCTCGAGTGAGGCATCGCGCCCGCGAGTCCCCGCCAGCGCATGTGTCCTCATGGAGCCGTCCTGGATCTTTAGCAACGTCTCTGGCGTCGCGCCGACGAACATGGACTTGCCGTGGTCCAGGCTGATCGAGAAGCCGATGCGCCCGCTGGCCCGGCTGGCCTGCCAGGTGCTCTCCCACGGGGAAAACGGCCCGCCCGAGGGTTGAAACACCAGGCGACGGCTGACGACGAGTTTTTCCAGGTTGCCCTGCCGGATTTCCACCAGTGCCCGGTCAACCCTGCTTGCCCAGGTATCTTGCGAATCGAGTAGCGTTTCATGGAGTTCGGGCGCACAGCCTGCAGCCACCTGCGATGACGGTGTCCCTGCTTCAAGGCGCTGCACCAGGTTGCGCCGCAGGCTCGGGTCGGCGCAGTACAGCAGCGTACTGTTGCCATCCGCAATGAGGAGCGCCTGCGGCGTCCAGCAATGCGGCCGCGTCTCGCCTTCGCCGATTTCGAAGGCGGCCGGGCGCTCGTCAGTCTCGCCGAGCACGAACAGACCGAGAGGCAGATGCCGGGCTCGGGCTGCGGGCAGTTCGAGTTCCTCGGCAGCCGCGCGGGTCGCGCTGCGAAGTTCATCGAAGCTAACGCTGCGCCGTTCGCCCAGGGCAGCGAAACGCGTCCGGCCGCCGTCGCCGGCCCACAACAGGCGACGGCCAAAGAAATCGTCTACCTGCGACGCGGCATGCCACGGGTCGAGAGTCTCGAGCCGCACGACAGTCGACTTCGCACCTGGCGGTGGCCAGTGCAGGGAAGGGGCCTCGAGATACCCGGCCTTGTTCGGTCGCGTTGTCATGATGCTATTGATTATCAATCAGATGCGCGGCAGCTGCCAACCGACAGAACTACCTACGCGATTACGGTGGGCTGGCCAGGATGCCTTGGCCCTTGTTGCCCGTGCGAAAATTAGTCGCCCGAGGACTTGCGCAGACGCTCTTCGCGCGAGAGCTCGCGCGGGTGCCTGGCGCGGCGGCGACCGTCGATGTAATGCGAAATCGTCAGGATCGGGTGGCGCAACAGCATGCGCGGACCCGCGTAACGCATGATGCGCTTCGCCTGCTCCCGATACTCGGTCTTGTAACAGTGCACCGGGCAGTTGGCGCAGGTGGGTTTGTCCTCGCCATATGGGCATTTCTCGAGGCGCACCTCGGCGTAATCGAGAAATTTGGAGCAGTCCTCGCACAGGTCCCGGGCGCCATGCTGGGCTGAACAGTAAATGCCAACCATCTTGCCCATAGTGCGAAATTCGCGTGTCAGGTGTTTCTCCATGCGCACAATTATGGCTGGAATCGCACATCAAAACATCGATATCTGACCCGGTATCGCTACGTGCCAGCCCTTAGCCAGCTGTGGCTGACCGCAATTGGGGCGACAGGCGGTAGTGGATACTATGTCTTGCTATGAAGGCGTCCCAACAGGTCCTTGAGCTGGCGGCGACGGTCCCGGGGGCCACCACTGACGAACTGCTGCACGAGCTGCTGGCCAATCTGACAGCGCTTCTGGGCGCCCGGCGCGCCTATGTTACTGAGGTGGTCGAGCAGGGCGTGTCGAGAACAATCGCGTCCTGGGAGGATAACGAGCGCGGCCCGACGCGAGAATACGACGTCGATGGAACCCCCTGCGAGATGGTTATGCGGGACGGGACCCAGGTTGTGGATTGCGCGCTGGGTGAGCGGTACACGCTGGATGAGTCGAGCCTGGGATACGGCTGCCAGAGTTTTATCGGCAGCCCGATTCTGGATCACGACGGTGACAGGATAGGCCAGCTGTGCGTATTCGGAGCGAACCCACTCAGCGATCCGGAAATGGCCGCTGCCCTGATCGCCTTGGCGGCGGTGCGCGTTTCCTCGGAACTCGAGCACCGGCAACAGGAGGCGGCACTGGCACAGTCGGAAGCGTATTCCAGGGCCATTGTTGCCACCGCGGCCGAGGGTATTGTCACGGTTAATGCAAAGGGACAAATCGAGTCATTTAATCGCGCCGCTGAAGAGATGTTTGGCTATCGCGCGAGCGAAATTGTTGGTCAGGACGTCCACGCGTTGATCCCGGAGAAGTACCGCAACCAGCATGTACGTCATGTCACGCGGTTCTTCGCGACCGGTGAAGCGAGCATTATCGGATCGGGTCGAGAAGTAACGGCGCGTCGCAAGAATGGGTCGGAATTTCCGATTCATCTTGCCGCGAGCGAAGTCCTGCTCGATGGCGAACGCTGCTTCGCCGGAATTATTCGAGATGTCTCGGAGCAAAAGGCCGCCGAGGAGTCTCTAAGAGCCACGGAACGGCGTTTCCGGGCGGTATTCGATCAGCGTCTGCAGCTGGTTGCGATCCTGAGTCCGGCGGGCATCGTTCTGGAGGCGAATCAGAGGTCGCTGGATTTTACCGGTCTGCATCGCGACCAGGTTATCGGCCGCGAATTCTGGGAGACGCCGTGGTGGACGCATTCGCCTGAGCTGCAGCAACGCATGAAGTATGCGATCCAGGCGGCGGCCCAGGGTGCCTCCCTCCAATTCGAGGTAACCAAGCCCCGAGAAGACGGCGAGCTGGGAATTCTCGACCTTTCGATTCGCCCGATCATGGACAAGATCGGCGAGGTCGTATTTCTCCTGTGCGAGAGCCACGACATTACTGAACACAAGCAGGCAGAGGAGGAGGCAAGAGAACATCGCGAACGCATGGCCCACGTCTCTCGGCTCAGCACGCTTGGTGAAATGGCGGCCGGTATCGCGCATGAAATCAACCAGCCACTGACCGCCATTTCATTGTTCTCACAGGCCGGCAAGCGCCTCGTGGAGGCGGGCCAGTTTGAGAAAATGGACGAAGTCTGCTTCAAGCTGAACGAACACGCGCTGCGCGCCGCGGAGGTGGTTGAACGCATGCAGTCGATGGCCCGGCAGGGCGAAAGCCGCAAAGAGCTGGTCGATTGCAACGAGTTGATTGAAAGCACGGTGAGGCTGGCCGAATCCGAGGCCAGGATTTACGACATCCAGATCGAATTCGACCGGGGGAACGACCTACCCCCGATTTCGGTTGACGGCGTGCAGATTCAGCAAGTGGCGCTCAATCTGCTACGTAACGGCATGGAGGCCATGATCGCATTTGATGAACGCAAAGGATGTCCGATCAACATCGCTACGCGCCTTAACGGTGACAACGAGATCGAGGTGGTGGTGACGGACTGCGGCGGCGGAGTGCCCAGGAATCAAGTCGACAAACTCTTCACGCCCTTCTCGACGACGAAGAAATCCGGCATGGGTATGGGGTTATCGATTAGCCAGGCAATTGTCAGGGCGCATGGCGGCCGCATAGATTTTTGCAACACGGATTCCTGTGGAGCGAAATTCTGGTTCACTCTGCCGACGGCAAAAAAAGGGAGCCACGATGTACGACAAACAGAAAGTATATGTCGTTGATGATGACGAAGGCGTGCGTGACGGCCTGAGCCTCCTGTTGGCGACGGTCGGGCAGCCCTGCGAGCTTTTTGAGTCGGCGAGCGACTTCCTTGAGGCCTACAGCGAGGAAACGAGGGGCTGCCTGGTGCTGGACATTCGCATGCCACGTATGACCGGGCTGGATCTTCAGGAACGGCTGATCGAGATGGGCTCCAGGTTGCCGATTATTTTCATAACGGGACACGGCGATATACCGATGGCGGTCGAGGCCATGCGACGTGGGGCGGTGGATTTCATTCGCAAACCGTTTCGCGAGCACGGCTTGCTTGAGCGCATCAATGAGGCGCTGACCGTCGATGACACGGTCCGCAAGCAGGCCACGGATCGCAAGGCCGTTGAGAAACGACTGGCTGTATTGTCGGAGCGCGAGCGCCAGGTTTTCGAACGGGTCGCCGACGGCGAGATGAACAAGGTTATCGCCGCTGATCTTGGAATTAGTGAAAGGACTGTCGAAGTCCATCGGGGGCACGTGATGAAGAAGCTCGAGGTGAAGACTCTGGCCCAGCTTGTGCGCATCAAAATTGAAGCCGAGCTTATTCTTGCAGCTTGATTTTGAGTTGGTTTATTAGACAAGTGGGACCCACAACGTCTTACGAGGAAGTCCCAATACAGACGTATTGAAATTGACGTAATACTTCACCAGTACGTTCAGCAATGCGCGAGTGTTGGCTTTGAAAAATGACCCGTTTGTAGTCCACGCCGTTGACCCGGATCCGGCCATTGCAGACGGGCTGAAGGCGCTGCTCGATACCTACGGGATGCAGGTTTGCTATTACCCGGACGGCGAGTCATTCCTGAGGTCTCAACGCGACGCTCGCCACGATCATTGCTGCTTGTTGATCGATGCCGATCTTCCACGGCTCAGCGGGCCCGCACTGTTGCAGCAATTGCGCGATGACTTCTCGCACGTCCCTGTATTGCTGTTCATCAGCACGTCGTCTCCTGCACTGATCGAAGCGGCACAAAGTTCGAACCGGATACGCGTTATTGAGAAACCATTCGTCGATGGCATGCTCATCGACGAACTCCTCCGCCTCAGGCGTCATGCGTAGACGCTGATTCTCAATCTGTGGGTAGCCACAGGTCGTTACGAGGAACATCCAATTCAAATTGGCTTCTCCCGGGAGCAGGATCTCTCCCAACGTCAGCAAGTCTGTGCTGACTTAACA
Source organism: uncultured Woeseiaceae bacterium (assembly GCA_945787845.1). Taxonomy (GTDB): domain Bacteria; phylum Pseudomonadota; class Gammaproteobacteria; order Steroidobacterales; family Woeseiaceae; genus UBA1847. Next base: position 287,489 of record CALZJH010000003.1, read on the forward strand.
ACAAAAGAGCACACTCGCGGGAGGAGATCGTGAAGATTCGATGGCCGACACTAATAGCGTCCGCTCTGGCCCTGGCCTGTATGTCCGCAGCCAGCGCAGACGATGGAGAAAAAACGCTCAAGGAGATGACCGGCGGCAGTACCGACAATCAGCTCACGGTATTACCAGAAGTCATCGGGCACAACGTGTCCGACGCCGAGCACGCGTTCATCGACATGATGAAGTTCTACGTGCCGTCTCAGGCCGCCAGCGGTTTGATAGGGCTTGTTGACTACAACAATGTCGACTTGCTGGACGTGGAAGACCTGGGATTCGCGAAACCCCTGGTCAGCGTCTTCGTCTATGGTCCGACAGTTCCAGTCGAAGATACGGCCTTCGCGCACAGCTTCATGGACACGTTCGCAGGCATCAGTCTGGATGATGGTGTGACCTGGAAAACCACGAACCTGTCGCAAACCGCCGATATGAGTTCGTTCACGCTTGGCGTGGACGGACAAAGTGGTGGAGGTCACGACGACGAGGTGCCGGCGGATCACAACAAGATCGAGAAAGACGACGGCCTCATCGCTTTTCATGCACCCGGGATGGACTACCCGTACACGAACGAATGCACGGAATGCCATGGCCCGACGCTGGAAGGTGGTCATCACCGCGAGCCGTCCTGCTATAGCTGCCACGGCCCCGAGTGGAAAGAAGATGCGCCCGATGGCATCACGGTCGTGTACATCGAGGAAGCGACTTTCAAAGACAAGAAGGACAAGGACGGCAAGCTTGATGTCGAAGGCGAAGTCGAAGGCCTCAACTACAAGTCGACTGTTACGCTGATCAATGGCGTTACCGAAGCCGTTTTGGCATCGGAAGAGGTCGACAAGGACGGTGAATTCGAATTCGAGTTCAAGCTCGATGGAACGCCTCCCTGCACGATCGCAGTCATTGCCGACGGCGTGCAGAGCTTTACGGTGCCGGTGCTGGATGACAAGACAGACGAACCGCTCGAGAACTGTGAAGGTGAGCCCGTTGATCTTACTGTCTACCCCGGCGGCACCTACAACGTCTTCCACGCGACGGCGGGTAACAAGGTGCTGGTCGCATGGCCAAGCCGCTTCTGCAAACAGGGCCAGCCGGCCTACTCGTTCGCCTATGACGCCGATCCCGACGAGGATCCGGCCGATCCCAATGTGATCAAGCGCATGGCTATTGCCGAGTACCTGAACATCGACGTCATGTACGACCTGTACGTGACTGACCTGTTCGAGGTCGCTGGTTCGCAGGGCTCCATCGACTTCGCCGACGAGGGCTATCCGCAGGCCGGTGAAGTTCCGTTCGGTTGCGTCTGGACGGCGCGTGGCGTGCTGTTGCCCGGCGATGATCCGAGGACCGGAGAACTGGAATCCTCGCACATGGTGTGGACCAAGCCCGAGCGGCTGACGTCCGGCCGCCGCGACCCCAACCGCATCGAAGTCAAAGGTGTGCAGGGGGCCGGCTTTGTCATCACCTGGCAGGAAGACCCCGACGGGCTGCGTCCCGGCCAGGGCGAAGGCCCGGGCGAAGGCTGGAGCGGTGCGGTCGCGCACGACAAGACCGACGTCTGGTACTCATTCATTCCGTGGGAGCACTTCGACACCGTCGAGATCGAAGATACGACGGGTGACGGCGTTCCCGATCCCATCAATATCGCTGACCATGACCTCTTGCTCAGCGGCAGGCCGCAGGTGTACGTCCCCATGGCGATGCCCATGCGCCTGACCAACAACGACAAGTGCAACGCTGAGTATTTCGACCCGGGAATCACCGATGCGACGGACCCGAGTTACTTCAGCTACTGCAACTACGAGGTTGCCGCGGACTACGGCCTGCAGAACTTCTGCCAGACCACGGTGGAGATCCCGCAGGGCCAGGACGGCACCATGGGATCAATCTGCGTCAACGATGACGGATTGCCGAACATCGCCAACACGGGATCGACGCGACCGCGGACCTCACTGCAGGGTTACGACTCGGATGGCGATCTTGCCATCGACAGTGCCTGGGTGATCGTTGCGGCCGAAGAGTCCAAAGGTCTCGGTCGGTATGCCTTCCTGCCGGGTGGCACAGTCTGCGAAGATGTGAAGCCCGATGATCCGGCCTATGACCCGGATTGCGGTGCCGATATCGGCAAGAACCAGTGGTACTTCAGCTTCGACATGGGTGAGCCCAGGACACTGGACACTGCTTTCCACCCCAACGGCCTGGTGCAGAACCTGGTTAGACAGGGCAACATGCTCAACCAGCCTGAGTCCGACTACAGGACCGGCGAGTTCTACCCGGTGCTCAACACGTCGTTGATGTGGGATTTCGGTACTTTCAACTATGATCTGTACAACACCGAGATCGCACGTCGCTCCAGCCTGCTGGTGCAGCCGATCAGCAAAGCGTTGACCAGCGCCAGCGGGATCCTCGCCACGCCATCCTGGAAGCAGGGTGTGATGCGGCAAGGCGGTCCCGCCGACACCATGCTGCGGCGTATCGTGATGCCGGTTGGCTATGTCGAGGGTATCGATACGAATCCCTATGCCTTCACGAACATGGAATGTGAAGCGGTAGGTGGTTCCGGCGGCTGGATCCTGACGAACGGCGAGAACCCGTACTATCCCGACGGCATTTGCCTGGCGCCGGCGACCAACCTCTCCGGTGTGGTGCCCGATACCTGCAGAGACGATGACACGGGTGTTGCGACAGCGTGCCCGACCGTGACCTTCGGCGCATCGACTTTCGGCGTAGGGGACACCAACCCGATCCTGCAGGGCTACCTGCAGGGCGAAGGCAACAAAACGCGGGTGCTCACATGGCATCAATGCCCGTCCGATGGCGCTGCGCTGGATACCAGCGAGCTCGAGGGTAGTTACTTCGACTGCGACACGGATAATCGTACGGACCCGTTTGTTAACCTTAAGGACCAGAGCTGGTACAACCCGCTCGATGTCTCCAAGGGCCATCGAGGCTTCATCGACGGCGACTTCGTGATGTTCCTGTATGCCTGGTCGCCGAACTGGCGCCTCAACGCCAAGGGCAATGACCGCTACGACCTTTACGTGCGTCGTTCCTTCGACGGTGGCCAGACCTGGCAGACCACGCCAAGCTCGTTCATGGCCAGTAACGGCGAGAGCTACTCGGGTGACGGCACGGTAACCTGCGAAACCTACCGGTCCTCAGAAACCGGAACGTCCGGAGCGCTCGAGCCGCACGTTTGCTACGACTACCCGGAGGGTGGTAACGAGCAGGCGCGCAACGTGACCCAGCACAGCCGTATGCGCGTGACCACGCTGGATCCGCGCTACGCGCCGACACCGAAGACGATTGCCGCTGGTTGCCTGGACGGTTTGGGCGCTATCGATACATCGTCCTGGACCTGCGACGACGGATCTGCGTATGACTCCGACCTGCGTGATCCGAGCCGCTACTTCATGGTCTACGAAACCGGCGATAACAGCACGGTTGCAGAGGGTGAAGCTGAACCAGAGGATCTGTTCTACAGCCGTGCCGAGAACTTCGGTGACGACTATGTTGTCTGGACTGAGACGGATACTGGTTTTGATGCCGATCCAACGAGCGTCTGCTATCCGACGGTCGCCTATGAAGATGCGAAGGTAGCGGGGACGGTCGTCGAGAATTCCGGCTTCTGCAACGAGTTCAACCGCATGAACGCCGGCGGCGACACGCATTCCAGCGAGGCCAATCTCGAAGCCAATCCGGCCGGCTCCAAGCTCTATGGCGTCTGGGCGCAGTGGATATTCGATGGTCTGGGTGAAGATGTCATCGACTCGGAGGCTAATGCGCGCCGCCTCTGGTGGATCGACAACTACCGCTCGCCAGATGCAGCCAACACGTGGACGCTGCCAGGGACCAACCAGCCCGAGTAGAGCCAAGCGTGTAAACGCCAATCTCCCTGCCCCGTTAAAAGGGCAGGGAGATTCACCACAAAGATCACAGGATGCCCGTCATGTCCACGATCAACTCATCTGACTTCGCGAAGCTTCTGGCAGTGGCCGGTTTCGCGCTAATGCAGACCTCGTGCGGAAGCGGTGGCAGCGAGGCACTCGTCCCGCCGGTTAACCCGCCGATCAATCCGGGCAACCCGCCCGGCGTGCCCCAATTCGTGCAGGTCGTCGCCGGTGATGGCGACAGCAGCGAAGTGCAGAACACGATTTCGTGGACACTGGATCCCGATGCGACCGACTACACGGTGTACTGGGATAACGTGCCGGGTGTAACCGATGCCAGCAGCGTGGTCGTACCTGCGGCGTCGGGCACGCGCTACGTCATTCATTCGGACGTCGACGTGCTTGCCGGAAATACCTACTACTACCGGGTCAGGGCCAACTCGGCGGCGGGTTCGTCGAGCCTATCGAACGAGGTGGCAGGTACGCCGCAACGCAGCATCACCGACAAGTCCCTCAACGATGTGGCGTGGAATGGAATGAACCGGCTCGTGGCCATCGGCGACAGCGGCGTCATCCTGAGCAGCCCGAACGGTACCGATGATGTCTGGACGGATGTGTCGGTGGCAGGGGTACCCGAGCCTCTCGTCGGTGTGACCTGGGAGAGTGTCAATTCACAATTCCTGATCGTGGGTGCCAGCAGTACGGTACTGACGGGCGATGGCATCAACTGGGTCCAGGAAGACCTGAGCAATATCGCCGGGGCCAGAAACCTGCAGGACGTTGCGTGGCTGGGTGACCGCTATATCGCGGTCGGTAACAACGCCACAATTCTCACTAGCAATGCTGACGGCAGTGCCTGGACGCTGCAGGATGCCGGCGCGGCCGCTGCCAATATGTCGCTGGACGGCGTTGCGAGTAACAACAACAGGATCGTCGTGGTCGGCACAAACGGCACCATTCTTGATAGCGTCGACGGGATTACATGGACGCTGCAGGCTCAGGCGACAAATAACGACCTGAACGGTATCACCTGGGACGGCGCTCAATTCGTGATTGTCGGATCCAACGATACGGTCTTGACCAGCGCGGACGGCCTGACCTGGACGTCACATCTACCCGGCACGTCGGATATCCGGTTTACGGCCGTTACCCAGTGGGATTCCGGTCTGCCGCAGAATCCGATACTTGCCACCGTGGGTTCGTCGGGAACATTCGTCGTCGACCCGGATGCCGACCCCGGAGCGATCGTACGAACCGGAACCACCGAGCAGCAGGGTGGGCTCACCTGGGTCGACGATGGCGTCGCGCAGCCGTACTTCGTCATAGTCGGTAACGACGGTACGCTCATGTCCGTGCAGTACGAGTAATTGCAGTAAGCGGCCGATGTTCAGGCGTGTTGTAGCGGCAACCGCACAATGCGCTCGCGGCCGAGGGCGCGCTGTTGCTGCGGGCCTTTCTGCAGCAGCTCCGTGAAGCCCATCGCGGGCAGGGCGCGGCTCATCAGGAAACCCTGCGCCATGTCGCAGGATTCGCGCTGCAAGAAGTCGAGCTGCCACTGGTTCTCAACCCCTTCGCCGACGACTTTGAGTCCGAGGCTGTGGGCCATCGCGATGATTGCGGTGCAAATTGCCCGCGTGTCCGAGTATTTCTCGAGGTGCCGGACGAATGAGTAGTCGATCTTGAGCACATCGACGGGCAGTCGTTGCAGGTAGCGTAGAGAGGAGTAGCCCGTACCGAAGTCATCGACGGCAATGCTGAAGCCTGCTTCGCGCAGTGAATGGAGGGCGCGCATGACCGACCGAATGTCGCTCATCAGCACCGTCTCGGTGATTTCCAGCTCAACGGACGAGGCCGAAATGCCGGCATGTCGCACAGCCTCGGTCAAGCTCGTGACCGGATCGCCAAGGCCGAATTCCTGCCCCGAGACATTGATGGCAATGGGACCGGGTTCGACACCCAGGTAATTCCAGAGTGCGATCTGCTGGCAGACCTTTTCGGCAACCCAGCAGCCAACGTCCGAGATCATTCCGGACTCTTCTGCGATCGGCACGAAGGCTGACGGGGCGATCTCTCCGCGCGTCGGATGATGCCAGCGCAGCAGGGCTTCGGCGCCGTGTTGTTTCAGGGTCTGGGTGCAGTACTTGGGCTGGTAGTAGACGGCGAGTTCGTCATTCTCGAGCGCGCGGCGCAGTTCGTTCTCGAGGTTGAGTCCTTCCGTTACCCCCGTACTCATCGAACTGCGATAGAACGCCTGCGTGTTACGTCCCAGCCGCCTGGCCTCATGTCGGGCGGACTCGGCGTTCTTCATGAGAACCTCGACGGTATCGCCATGTTCCGGGTAGGTGGCAATGCCGATACTTGCCGTTACGACAAACTCGTGGCCATTGATGACGAGCGGTTCCGACAGCGTGTCGCGCAGACAGTCGGTCAAGGTTTCCGCATTGCACGTGGACCGCGAACCCGGCACAACCAGCGCGAATTCGTCCCCGCCGAAACAGGCAACGCAGAAGGCGTCCGCCCCTGCGCGGGCATCCTCCACCCACGCGTCGGCGACCGAGGAAAGTCGACCAGCCATTTCCTTCAGGACGGCATCGCCGGTAACGGTTCCGAGAGCATCGTTGATACGCTTGAAGTGATTGAGGTCGATACTGAGTATCGCGAGTTCGCCATGTGTCAGCTCTGCTTCCGCAAGCCGGGCCTGTAGCTGCCGCCTGAACCTTGCACGATTCGGCAGGCCCGTAAGGGAGTCGTAGTAGGCGAGCCGGTGAATTTTCTTTTCGGCCTGTTTGCGCTCGGAGACGTCGCGGCTGATGACGAGGATCTTCTGACCGACATGTGGCACGAACCGGCACTCGTACCAGCGCCTTTCGACATTGTCCCGGTCGAGCTGGAATTCAAACGTGGCTTCCCTGCCGTTCGCAGTGACGGTGTCAATGGCGCAGGCGACTGCGTCGTCGACGTCGGCCGGCAATACGTCTGCAAGCTTCTCGCCCCGCAGGTGTTCGTCGCTGGCGTGGCGGCTGCTGTGCGGATCGCGGCGGCACTGATGAGAGAGAATCACACCCTCGCGATCAATCGTGAAAATTCTGTCGGGAATGGCGGTGATCAATGCGCGGTTCTTCGACTCGCTGATCGCCAGTGAGCGCAGGTGCGACGCGCCCCGAAGAATGTAACGCAAGCGATGGCCGATCAGTGACCAGTTTATGGGCTTGGAGATGAAGTCGGTGGCGCCCACATGGAATGCGCGGTTGATGGACTCCGAGTCGTCGTTGCTCGTGACCATGACGATGGGCACGCCGGCACCTTCGGGAAGATTGCGAATTGCCTGGCAGGCTTCGTAGCCGTCCTTGCCGGGCATTTCGACGTCGAGTAGTACGACATCGGGGCTGTGTTGCGAAAACTTGTCGACCGCGTCCTGCCCGCAAGAGGCCTGGACCACGCGATAACCTTCGTGCGTCAGGGTTTCGGCCAGGATATAGCGCGTGCCGTCGTCATCGTCGGCAATCAGCACAACTTGCCGGGAGCTTCGCTGGTCTAACATTCATCCGCCGCCCGGGTTGCTTTCTTGAGCGCATCGATCGTCGTGTCGTACAGGCTCTCGAGCTCCGAGAAATGCTCTTTGGCGCCTTCCAGGACACCATCGCGTCCCATTGCTTCGATCGTCTGACTGAGCGACGCTATTCCGAGCGCGCCGACGTTGAGGCTACTCGACTTGAGCGCGTGCGCGCCCTGGCGCACGGCTTCGGGATCGTCCAGCGACAGCGCCAGCCGGATATCCTCGAGCAGCATCGATGAGTTCGATACGTACAGGTCGACGACGCGCCTGACCATGTTGTCGCCGCCGATCCCCTTGAGATTGCGAATGCTATCGAGCGACTTTGCGTCAATGGCGCCGGTCTCGGCATCGCCGGCGTGCCCATTGCCGGGCTGCTCGGTGGCTGGCCCATGGTCGGTTTCGAGCCAGCGTTTCAGGGTATCGTGAAGCTGCTCGACGGAAATCGGCTTGCTGAGGTAATCCTGCATGCCCGATTCGATGCACCGCTCCCTGTCGCCATCAACCGCGTTCGCCGTCAGCGCAATGATGGGCAGGTCGTGGCCGCCGGAAGGCATGCTGCGAATCGCCGACGTCGCTTCAAAGCCGTCCATGACCGGCATCTCGCAGTCCATCAGGACGAGGTCGAACCGGTCTTTGGCAACGCGTTCAACCGCCTCCTGGCCATTGATGGCAACGATCGTGTCGCAGCCGAGTTCTTCGAGCATGCCCAGCGCGACGGCCTGGTTGACGGGATTGTCCTCGACGAGAAGAACGTGTCCCTGCAGCCGCTCGCGTTGTTTCTTGTCCAAATCGGCACTGACTTTCCGCGGATCGAAACTGCCCGTGGAGGCCGTTAGCATGAGGATGGTCTCGTACAACGAGGACTGGCGAACCGGCTTCATGAGACAGGTGTCGATCCCTGCCTCGACGAGTTCATTGCCGCTGAATGGTGCCGATGCCGGGCTCAGCAGCACGACCTTGGCCGCTTTGAATTGTGGATCCCTGTTGATCGCCTGCGCCAGCTTGAGCCCACTCATGTCCCCCAGGCCCGCATCGACAATGATGAGGTCATAGGGTGACGAGGACGCGGCCAGCTCCAGCCGCTTAATGGCATCGAAGCCCGTACTCGCTGCGGTGGCGCTGACGCCGAGTGCAGAGAGGTAGCCGACGACGATGTCCGAACTTGTCTCATTGTTGTCAACCACGAGGACCTTGAGGTTCGCCAGGCGGAACGAGACGTGGCGTGACAGCCAGGCCGGGCTCGCCTTCGGTAAAGTCAGGTTGAACCAGAATCGCGAGCCGCGTCCGGGGTGGCTTTCGACGCCGATCTTGCCACCCATCATTTCGACGAGTTGCTTGCAGATCGCAAGTCCGAGGCCCGTGCCGCCGAAGCGCCGTGATGTCGAACCGTCTTCCTGCGAGAACGACTTGAAGATCATCTTCAGGTTATCCGGGCGAATACCGACGCCCGTGTCCGAGACTTCGAAGCGCAGGTCAAGATAGCCGTCGCGATCGTCCTGCAGTTCCAGCGTCAGTACGACTTCGCCGTCTTGCGTGAATTTCACGGCATTGCCGAGCAGGTTGACCAGGATCTGCTTGATGCGCTGCGAATCACCAACGGCGGCAACGGTTTTGCCTGGCGGTGTCGAGCAGATGAGCTCGATTCCTTTGTCGTAGGCAGCACCAGAGAACAGTTCGACCGTCTCGTCCACGAGATCGCTGACGTTGAACTCGACGTTCTCGAGTTCCAGTTTGCCTGCTTCGATCTTCGAAAAGTCGAGGATGTCATTGATGATGTTGAGCAATGACTCGGCCGATCGCTTGATCGTCTGCGAGAATCGTTGCTGCTTCTCGTCGAGATCCGTGCCAAGCAATAGCTGGGTCATGCCCATCATGCCGTTCATGGGCGTACGAATCTCGTGGCTCATGCGTGCAAGGAAATCGCTCTTCGCGCGGCTGGCAATCTGCAATTCGAGATTGCGGTCCTCGAGCTGGGCCGTGCGCTGTTCGACGTCTTTTTCGAGCCGCCGGCTGTAACCCGCCTCACGCTGCAACTTGCGCTTCTGATGGGACCAGTTTAGCCAGAGTAGAAAAAGCGCGGCAGCCAGGTAAGCCGCATAGGCGACGTTGGATTTCCAGGGCGCCGGGTCGACGACAACCGGCAGACTGAAGGCGGAATCGGTTGCAACGCCGTCACTGGTTACGGCCCTGACTTTCAGGACGTACTCGCCACCGTCGAGGTTCGTGTAGGTGGCGTGACGCATGGTCCCGGCATCGATCCAGTCGGCGTCGAATCCTTCGAGCTTGTAGGCATAGGTGTTCTGCGCCGGCTCGGTAAAGTCGAGTGCGGCGAACGCGAAGCTGACGACATCGTCCTGGTAGCCGAGATCGACGCGATCGAGCAGGCCGTAAGGCACCTCGGTCGCCGCCGGCTGGTTCAGTTTCTGCAGTGAGGTCAGCACGATGTTCGGTGCAAACGTGCCTTCTTCAACCTGGTCCGGGTAAAACGCATTCAGGCCATTGGCGCCGCCGAAATACAGTTTGCCGTCGGGCGCCCTGTGATGCGCGCCGTAGTTGAACTCTTCGCCTTGCAGCCCATGGCCCAGGTGAAAGTTCTTGATCCTGAGCGGCTGTGGCTCGATGCGTGACAGTCCGTAGGTCGTGCTGACCCAGAGGCGGTTGAACGCATCCGACTCGACGCCGTAGACGACGTTGCTCGGCAAGCCGTCGCGCTGCGAAAGATTCTGGAAACGTACGGCGTCACCCGCCGCGCTCGGCGTGATAATGCGGTCCAGGCCACCGCCGCCGGTGCCAACCCAGATATTGCCGCCACCGTCGAGGTGCAGGGCATAGATCGTGTTGTCGGCAAGGCTCGTCGGCTCATTCGGGTCGTTCGTGAAGCGCTCGAACGTGCCGGTAGCGGCATTCAGCAGATTCAGGCCGCCGCCGAACGTACCAATCCACATGGAGCCGTTGCCGTCCTGGAGGAGCGCGCTGGCGCGCTGATCGCTGAGGCTCGCGGGGTCGTTCGGGTCGTGCGCGTACTGCGTGAACGTGCCCGTGTCCTTGTCCATGACCGAGACGCCACCGCCGTAGGTACCGATCCAAAGTTTGCCGTTGCGATCTTCAAAGATCGTCATGATGCCGTCAGCGGCAATACTTTGCGGATTGCTGTCGTCGTGCCGGTAGTGGCGAATCTCGCCGCTCGCCGGATCGATGCGATCCAACCCGGCCGTCATCGTGCCGACCCAGAGGTAGCCGTCACGGTCCAGCAGCAGCGACATGACCTTGTCGTCGGCGATCGTCGCCGGATTCTGCGGGTCGTGCAGGAATCGTTGCAGCGTGGTGGCCTGTTCGTTGACGAGGGCGAGCCCGGCGCCCAGCGTGCCGATCCAGTATTCGCCATTGCCATTGCTGGCGAACGAGGTGACGTCGGACTCGTTCAGCCACGGCTGCACATAGTGGCCGAGCGACCAGCTCCGCGGATTCCAGCGGCTGACACCGGCGGAACGCGTGCCGATCCAGAGGAGGCCGCTGCGATCCTGGTACATCGAGTTGATGTAGTTGTCGTTAAGGCTGTGGGGGTCGCCGGGCGAACCGTAGTAGCGATTGATTGTGCCCGTCGCGCGATCCAGCAGGTTGAGGCCGTTGGTTGTGCCGACCCAGAAGCGCCCGGCGCTGTCTTCGAAGATCACGCGAACGTGATCGTTACTCAGGCTGCTGTTATCGGTGGCATCGTGCCTGTAATGCGTGAATCCCCTGCTTCCTGCATCGTAGCGATTGAGGCCGCCGGCCGAGGTACCGACCCAGATTGTCTGCGTCGAGTCCTTGTGGATCGTGCGAACGCGATCATCCGATAAGGATCGGGCATTGGCCGGGTCGTGCTGCAGGCGCTCGAACGTCCCGGTGTCGATATCGAGGACGTTCAGGCCGCCATCGGTGCCGACCCAGAGCCGTCCGGCGGCGTCTTTGTGCAACGCGTACACCATGTCGTTGCTGAGCGAAGCGGGATTGGCTGCGTCGTGGCGATAGTGCACGACGGCCCCGGTGTTCGGGTTGAGCAGATCGAGCCCCTGGTCGCGAGTGCCTACCCAGATGGTGCCGTCGTCATTGATGAGGAGCGTACGAATTTCATCGCTTGCCAGGCTGTTAGGGTCCTGGGGATCGTGCCTGTAACTATCGAAGGAGTCGTTCGGCCGGTTCCAGCGAACGACGCCGCCACCTTGCGTGGCCAGCCAGAGATCCTTGCTGGCATCTTCGGCGATCACCCAGACGAAATCATTGGCGAAGCCGCTCGGGTTGCCGCGTTCGCGGCCGTACACGGAAATTTCGTAGCCATCGTAGCGGTTCAGACCGCTTTCAGTGGCGAACCAGAGGTAGCCCTGGGTGTCCTGCAGGATCGACTGCACGTTGTTCTGTGACAGACCGTCCTGCAACGCGAGGTGATTGAAGTGCATGGGCATGGCCGAGGCGGCCAGCGCCGTTGAATTTGCCAGGCACAGAACTGCCAGCACGACTAGATTGCGAGCGCTCATTCGAAGTCCACCCAGGTCAAGGTCGATGCCGAACGACTCAAGCCTTCGGGCCACAGTGAGCCTTCCGGCCACAGGGAGCCCTGGTTGAGCAACGAATCCGGGTTAAGTGATTGCGTATCGTCCCAGTGCACACCGCTACTCCACGGTACGCCCTGATTCCAGAGTACGCCCTGTTGCCATAGTGACCCGTCGGGCCACAAGACACCGTTGGACCAGTCCTGCCCCTTACCGGTCTGCCGGGTGCCGTTCTCGTCAACGAGGTAATACGTGCCGCTCTCGTCGACGCCAGCGGGTCCGGCGTAGTGCGCCATGTCCCACAGTTCCAGCAGGGCCCACATCTCGCGGTTGGCGCAGCCGCGCGCGGTGTCGTTGACCGCGCCGACCGCATCGACCATGCCGGCACCCTGCTGAAAGACGCTGTAGGCGGCCGATCCATCGTCGCGCAGTGCGAAGCGCGCCGAGGCCATCAGGCGACACTTCGCGTCGTCGGGTGGCAGCATTGGCTCGGCCTGGAGCATCAATGCAAGTACGCCACTGACGACGGCTGCCGACTGCGACGTGCCCGACATACTGAAGTAGTCGCCGTCCGCCTTGACGAAGTCGGGGTGGGCGAGTGGCAGCCAGGCATAGGGCGGCATCCTGCCGAGCATGTGGCCGCCAGGTGCGACGATATCCGGCTTCACGAAGCCCTCGACCGTAGGCCCAGCCGCGGAGAATCGGGCAAGCCTGTCGTCGCTAAGGTCATCCGGTGTGAAGTTGTCGGTCATGGCCCCGACGGTAATCACGTAGGGGACGTTCGCCGGGACGCCGACGGTCATCGGCCCGGGGCCGTTGTTGCCGGCCGCTGCCACGACGACGATGCCGCGCAGCCATGCTGCCATCACCGCCTGGTTGACCGGATCATCCCAGTAATGCGAGGCGGCCGGCGCGCCAAAAGACAGGTTCAGGATTCGGATCCCGTATTGACTGCGGTTCGAGACGATCCAGTCCAGCGCTTTGATGACGTTCAGATAGGATCCCGAGCCATCGGGTTCGAATGCGCGCACGGCAACCACTCCCGCATTGGGTGCAATACCCTGGTAACGGCCGTCCGCGATCCTGCCGCTGCTGACCATGATAGAGGTGATGTGCGTGCCGTGACCGTTCCAGTCGTCGATGTCCAGAGGTTCGGGGTGTAAGCGGGAGTCACAGTCATCGTTATACTCAACCTCATCGTCATCGTCGTGATCGTCGTTCGTGCAATTGTCAGAGGCAAGCGGTCCGCCTGCCAATGCATCGTATTGGGCGAGTATTCGTGGCGAGCCATTTGCGCCAATCTCGATCGACGGCGTCTTCCACAATCCTGTGTCGAGTACGGCGATCGTGACGCCCTCGCCAGTGATGCCCTGGTTGTGGAGGACGTCGGCCCCGACGAGCGTCTGGTAATGCGTATCTTTGACGTCGCCGGAGACTTCGAGCGTGCCGTCTTCGTAAACGCGAACGTCACCGGACTGGTTGCGTAACCACTCTGCCTGCGCCGCGTCGAGTTCCGCACCAACGGCATTAATGATGTTCAGCGTGGCGGTTACCTTGCCGCCGGCTTGTTCGACGACGCGTTGGGCGGCGGCTGCGGATGTGCTCTGCACGATATAGGTGGAGCGCAGAGGCGCTGTCTCGGCGGGCTGGGCAAGGGTAGCGGCCGGGGCGGCGCCCGTCTGCAATAGCGGCCAGAACAGGGCCGGCACAAGCAATCCCATTGCACAAAAAATCAGTGTTTGCCGCCGCATAAGACCCTCCGTTGGTACTAGCTGCCATTGCAGCAGAGGGGGGCGGGAGCGAACTGTGACGCGAATCACGTCAACCAGGAGCCAAATGTGAACTGCGTCACATAATCACTGTTAAATTGATTGCGCTATTTTCAGGCTGTGTTATTGGCCGCCTCCAGGTACTCGCCGATGGCATCCGAGGGCAGTGGTTTGCAGGCGTGGTAGCCCTGGTATTCATCGCAACCCAGGTCTCGCAGCAGGCCGAGCTGGGCCTCGGTTTCTACGCCTTCCGCAACCGCTTTCACGCCCAGTAAGTGCGCCATTGTCACGATCATTTCGCAGACTGCAGCGTCCTTGCCATTGCCCGGCAGGTCGAGAACGAACGAGTTGTCGATCTTGAGAGCGTCAATTGGATAGTGCCTGAGCTCGGCCAGGGACGTGTGACCGGTGCCGAAGTTATCGAGGACCAGGCCGATCCCCAACGCCTTGAGAGCCTGTAACTCGGAATGCTCGTCCCTCGAGCGCAGCAGCGCCGCCTCCGTCAATTCGAGTTCGAGGCGTGCCGGATCGAGCTCGGTATGGCGGAGCACCTCGTCGACCAGGTCGGCGAGGTCGTGTCGGGCAAACTCCTGTTGTGAAAGATTGACCGCGACCCGGGGTGGTGCCGTACCGCCCCAACTGCATGCCGATTCACAGGCTCGCGTCAGGACCCAGCTCCCGAGCTTTACGATCAGGCCCGACGCCTTCGCGAGGTGCAGCACCTCGACGAGGTCCACGAAGCCGCGCATCGGATGTTGCCACCTCAGAAGCGCTTCCACGCAGGTGATTGAGCCGTCGGCCATCGAGAAACGAGGCTGGAAGTAAAGCTCGAGTTCATCTTTCTCGATAGCACGCTGCAACTCCTCGCCATAGTCCTCGAAGTCGGGGGCCGGGTCCTGGCCGGCCCTGTAGTGCCGGCAGTACAGGCGGCCGGTTGCGAGCGCCTCATGCATAGCCGCGTCCGAGGCCAGGGTGAGCGAGCGCAGGTCCTCGCCATCGGCCGGGTAGCTGGCCACGCCAAAGTGCGTGGTACAGGTCATCGATTTCGAGTCGTTCGCGAAGTTATCGGCGACAGTCCGTGCCAGGTGGTCGCAGGTAGCGTGCAATTCGTCGGCATCAAACGTCTTCTCGAAGATCAGCATGAAACGGCTGGCGTCGATGCGAGCGACGTGCGCTGCATTGTCGCCGAACTCGATACGTGCCGCTCCCGGAACGCGGGCCACGGCCTGGTTCAGCAGATCGCCGACCTCCCGCATGATGGACGCATCCCGTTTCTCGATCGGCGACGAGTCGTCGAACCCGAGCGTCAGGATGCTCAGTGGACTGCTCTTCAGGCGGGCGTTCGCCAGTCTCTCCCCTGCCCAACGTTCGAAGAGGTTTTGATTGGGGAGGCCGGTTGTCGCGTCGACGAAGGCGAGGTCGAAAATCTTGCTCTGCGACGCGTTGTCGCTGCCGGCCTCCTGCACGACGACGATGACGCGTTCGCGGCCTTCGGCGAGAAACTGGGCACAGAGATTTCTCTCTCCCGTCAGTCCGTCGACGACAAAATCGAAATCGTTTTGGCGCCCGGTCTTAAGCACGCCGCTGATGCGTTGTTTGAAGCGGCTCGCGATTTCCGGTCCATACAGGTCGTCGAGCGTTTGTTGCCGGGGCGAATCCGCGAGCTCTTCCCGATCCTTGAGGTCTTCGATGATGTCGCCGTTCCTGGCGACGAGCATGACCTGTTCCGGCACGACCATTTCGAGCAGGCGCACGCGCTGCCTGTTGGCGCTGACTTCCCGGGCCGTGTCCCACTCTTGCAGCACCGTCTCGAGGCGCCGCTGGAACAGCGGCCAGTTGATCGGCTTGAGGATGAAGTCCGTGGCGCCCGCGTCGAAAGCGTTTTCAATCGATGCCGCGTCGTCGACGCTGGTCACCATGATGATCGGCACGTCGAGTGCCGTCTTCTCGCGTATCCGGGCGCAGGCCGTGATGCCGTCCATCGTGGGCATGTTGATATCGAGGAGCACGAGGTCGGGCTTGAAGCTGCCGCACAGCTCGATCGCGTCCGCGCCGGTCTCGGCACCGGCGACTTGAAACCCGGCGCCGGCGAGTGTCTCTTCCATCAACAGGCGAATGGCAGGATCGTCATCGGCAATCAATACTCTTGGCGCGGCGCGGGTTACCCCGGCACCGTCCCGGCCGCCTTGATCTGGCGCGTTGCGTATTGCTGACTGTCGGTCAAACATAGGGTATTCGTGAGAGTATTGATCGCACGCTCCAGAATAGCGGCAGACAGCAAGAAAAAGAGTGGTTTACATCACAATCGGTAGTGTTGAGGATATCGGCTTTGACGAAGTCGTCTGACCGAGCAGCAGGGTGGGCTCACCTGGGTCGACGATGGCATTGCCCCGCCGTATTTCATGATTGTCGGGAACGACGGCACGGTTATGACGGTTCAGTACGAGTAGACACCGAGGCTCGAGCCCCGCCAGTTGGGATGTGATCAGTTGCTAAGGCGCCAGATATCGCTCTGGTCGATCGACCGATCGCGATGCATCAATGTCCACTCGGCATGCTCGTCGAGACACGAGCCGCCCAGGGCCCGAAGGATCTGGCGGCGCTCTTCATCGTCGTGGGCGCCTTCGAGCCGGCGCTTGGCATTGTGAAACACGCGTAGCATAAAATCGTACTGTTTGATGAGCTCCTTTTCGGCCGTGCGTTGCGCATATCCCTGGCGAACACCGTATGCCAGGAGCATCGAGCCCATCAGGACAAACAGGGGGTCGACGAACCCCTCGCCGAGCACACCGCCGCCAAACAGGATAAGGACGACGACGACAATGCTTGTGACGAGGCTTAGCAGCGATAAGCGTTCCGTACTTCTATTGCGTTTGAACCACTGGTCGGCCTTGCGGCGGTAGTAACCGAGCTGGCCCGATTCGTCATCGCCAATCCACTCACGAATCGTGAATTCGAGCCCTTCGGCGCTAGCGACTCGGTCCGCATCGCAGCGTGTGCCTGCTACACGCATAACGTTACGAATCCATCCAAGTTCCGGGTCCTGCGTCTGCAGGAAGTTGTCGTGAGTGAACTTGGATTCGTTGTCGTTGGTGATGCCTGCGGCAGAGAGATAAAACTGGACTCGCAGACCCTCCGCCAGGGTCCGGTAGTCGAGGTATTTGCGGTGCCAGCCCTTGTGCTTGGCGTACTGGTGCACTGCTGCTGAAATCGCGAAAAACAGCAGAAACGCCAGCATGTAGATTTCCTGCGATCGCAAGTCCGAAAACAGTATGAACATGAATCCCATCAGGAACGCGAGCAAGTGAGTCACTCTCAGAATGCGCAGCGTGAGTTTCTGGTGGTGGATCGCCAGGAAATCGCTGATGCAAAAGACCTGGTTGATGGTTGCGAGGCCGGTCGGTAGTCGATCCGTGTCGTCGTCACTCATCAGCGGGTAGCTTTCGGAGGGAACGCGATCTCTGAAGTGAAACGCATCTTCGCTGAACTCCGCTGAGCGGCGGAAGACCATTCGATGCTGATGCGGCAAGTCACGCTGGCGCGGCGCATCGCGATCATTCGTAAACCACCAGCAGTCGAGGGGTGCAAACCCTTCCGCGGGAGCGCCGTCCGGCCCTTCGCGTGAACAAACGATGTGATAGATGAGATCGCTCTCGTCGTCGATCAGCATCTGCTGCGTCGCCACGGAACGTGTCGTATAGCCGGGCATGATGTCATGGTGGTGGAAGCGGACGACCTGGGCGGTACCGCCGAGTTGCCCCGACGTCTTGCCATCCCATAGTGCGAGCAATATGTGGCAATGCGCCGACAGGAATACGCCGCTTTGTGCGTACTGAAGGTCCCGAGCCCGGCCAGTCTGGCTGATCGATTCGATGGTGCCGCTGCGCGCGATGGGCATGTCGAAGACATCATGGGCCCTGGCGTAGAGTGCATCGAACTCGGCGATCGATTCCGGGCCGCTGAATTCGGTGTAGTAGATCTCTCGCGGCATTGGCACAACGACTGACAGTTGCATGCCGAGTTCGACCGCAATATTGGCCACCAACCTGTCAGCGCCTTCAGCAAGTGGAGAAAGCAGTCGCAGCGTTCGGGTCGGATATTGCTCCTGCAGTTCTTCGAACAGCTTTCGCACCTGCGACCGAATCCCGGGCAGTTCGTCGTGGCGAAGATCGCGATGGCCTGTGACGCCGATCACGAGTGGCAGGCGATCGCCAAAAGTACGGGACGGACGCCCGCGTGCCGCCGACGCGGCAGCAGGCTGCTCCGACACCGGGCTGTTGAGTAGCTCTGTCCAAGCGGGTGGGATCTTTCCGTATGCTTCACCCTCAGAGAAGAGCCAGCGGGTTTGCGATGGAGCCAGGCCTTTTGCAGGCTCGCCGTCAGCGCGATTTCGGGAGCAGGCAATGTGAAATACGATGTTGCGGTCCGGTTTGCTGCTGGCATGAGGCAAATAGGCTGGCATCTCGCCATCGAGCCGAAACTTGACGACATGCCCGGTTCCGCCGAGGTCATCAATCAGTTTGCCGTCCCAGATCGCGACAAGAATGTCACAGCGAGCGGCGACCCATGCGCCGACCTCTGCGTATTGTCGGTTGCGCTCGGGACCATATTCCGCAACTGATGCCGCCGTACTGCCAGGAACCAACGGTAACGTTGTGCGTTCCGACGCGTACCCGAGTAAACGCCCGAACTCGGCCCAGGATCGGCTCGACTCGAAATCCTGCGAGTACAACTCCTCAGCCATTGGCAGGGGTACTTTGAGCTCGATGCCGAGATCTTCGGCGACCAGGGCAACGATGCGATCGGCCCCGTCTGCGAGGGGTGACATGACCTGCAGTGGGCGCTCGGGAAATTGCGCCGCGAGGTCTTCGAACAGCTTGCGCACCGCCGACTCGATACCCGGGATCTCTTCGGGCACGAGGTCACGATGGCCCGTGACGCCAATGACAAGCGGGCGCTCTGCGGCCTCTTCGTTGGCAACGTCTTCGGGCGTGGAAACCATGTTGGAAAGGATACCCTAACGCGAAGGCCCCCGAAGGGGCCTTCTCGTTTGCTTGGTTGCGCAGCTACGTTTAGGGCAGCAGGCTTTCAGCAAGTTCCAGCTGCGCAGTGCGCCACAACAGGTTTTCTATACGCATCACGACGTGACCCGGGCAATTGCGAGCATCGACACGCCAGATACCCTGCTCGACGTCGAGGAGCAGGTCATTGAGACGCGTGGTCGCCTTGGTCCAGTCGCCGACCTTGATCATGCTCCTGGCCTTGTTCAGCTCTACCCTCAGGTTTTGCGCCGTGGGATCGATCAGGCAGGCCTCCGGGTAGTCCGGAAGACTCGGCGCGCCCACGTAAGACAGCAGTACATCCAGGTCATCGAAGTATTCGACAGCGAGGTCAGTTGAACACTCTAGGACTGCATCGTAATAGGGCCGGCCATCGTTGGGGCCGAGTCCCGATCCCAGCAGGGACTCACAAATCTGGACCGTGCCCAGGCCGTAGAAGCTGAACTCGGGAACCTTTGCCCGTTGCGGGTTGAATGATTCGTTGGTGAACGGACCCAGCTGGTTCCCGATGAAAGGCTCGGTGAACCGGTCCGTCGGCTGGTACGTCGCCTCCGGGACCTTCTGCAGGTCAATCTGATCCACACCTAGTGGCCCGACATCGGCGGGTATCGGCAACCCGAGAGCCGGCGTTTCCGGGAGCTGGGTTATTGCGTACGTGTACCGATTAGCGCCGAATAAGGAGACATTGGTGGCGGGGTCATAGAAATCCTCGAAGCCAAACGTCGCTTCGCCGTAAAGCAGTGCAAGGCATTCCTCGCCTCGGGTATCCGCCCGCAATTCCACAAGACCTGCCACGTTCCCTGGTATGAATACGGACAGGTCGAACACCTCGGAAAGATCGAGCGGACGGGGATCATAGACGCCGTTTACCCAGCGCGGATCCCGGCCAACGAAGGGGAACTCGCGCTCGAGTGTAACTGCGTCAATGATCGGACCACCGCACTCGAGTGTTTGCGCCCCGGGTAATGCGGGTACGGCCGCCTGCGTCAGCGTCTCGCCGTCCAGCAGGCCTGAGTCTCTCAATTCCTCGGGTAACTCGACCCACTGGAAACCGGACGGGTTACAACCCTGAATGCCGCCCGCTCCGCCGGTGATCCCATCATCGCCCTCGAGGCAATTCAGGACGCTGACCGTCACGGTGATACTGTCCGAACCCTCGTTGGCCAAAGCAGAGGCATCCGTCGCGCCGACCGTGATGATGTATTCGCCCGGGGGAACCGAGCTTGTATCCCAGGACCACGTGTACTCGCTGCAACCGGCCACATCGGGGTCGCAATCCGAACGGACCGGTACCGCTGGGTCTTGATAATCCGGCGTATAGTCTGTGCCGTCAGCGGCACTGACAATCGTGATTTCCAGCAGGTTCACTGTTGATTCGTCAGTGACGGTGGCGATGATGCTGACTTCGCCCGAGATGGTCGTCCCGTCGGATGACGGCTCTACGCGTATCCCGACCTCGGGCGCGTCGCTGTCGAGGGTTTCCAGGCAGAGGTCAAGGTGATTGACATCGTCGGCGGTTAGGTTCGCGTAATAATTCAACTGCGTATCTGCGGTTCCATCGAGCGGGTCCGTGTAGTCGTAGATGAAGTTATTCGTATCGACGGTGACACCGAGTCTTTTCGCGTACCCGCCGCTTACCGTGAAATCGAATGAATTGTCCGGGTACCACACGACGTCCACGCGAACAGTCTGATCGTCGACAATGAAGTCAATAGAATCCGAGCCGCCCGGGTTGCCGTTTGTGAGGGACGGGAAGACGTTTTTGAAAAACGTAGCGCCTTCGCACTGGTTCTTATTCTTGATTTGCCCGAATACGGGAGAAATTCCATTCCCCGAATCACCCGGTTCAACGGATGTGTCAGCCAACGCCACTGACGCAAATAGACTCAGTACAGGCGTCACAACCAGCGCGAATAATATCTTCTTCATTTTCAATTCCCCATCTCCATGCCTAACCCTCATCTTAAGTAGATCTTTTTGCAGATCCGTTTCCGGTTCATTGAGGCAGCCCGTTTTGATCCGTGGACCACTCTGAATGAAACCGGTTTCGCCTGGCGCAATAACGCAGCTGTGGAGGACTGTCGGCAGTGTCTTATTGTTATCAGGTCACTGGTCCCTGCTTGCTTTTATGTCGCCAACAGTCCCAGTGTAGTATTCCTGCGCCCGATCAACAATGGACCGGCCTTTATATGCTACAGATTATGTAAGCCCAAAGAAGGCTAGTCATCCGTGCCGGGATGGAATTTGGCGGCCTCGCCGGGCTTACCCCATGCGGAATACAGCGCTGCCAGCCTGCGTTTTGCCTCTGTGACGAAGACCGACATCGCGTTGGCATCCTCAGACAGCAGCGAGTAGCTCTCCAGCAGCAGCGGTTCTGCCGCATCGAACTTGCGCTGGCCTGCGAGTGCGGCGCCCTCGGCGCCGATCGCCACGGCTGTTCGCCAGTGGTCTGCAGATAACGCCGCCGTGTAAACCGATCGTGCTTCGCGCGCGAGGGTTAGCGCTTCCTGATACTCGCCGTTGCCTACCAGGCAGTTAGCGAGCAGCGTCATGCTGCCGGCAACCGCTGGATGCTCGGGTCCCAGCGCTCCCATTCGAATATCAAGCGATTCGCGCAGCGCGGGTTCGGCCGACTCGTAGTCGCCGCGCTCCATCGTCCACATTGCGATGGCATTGAGGATGCTGGCGACGTCGGGGTGGTCACGGCCGAGGACTTCTCGTTTGATATCCAGTGCCTGTCGGCTGAGCGCAATGGCGGTCATCGAGTCGCCCTTGTCGTACATCAGGAATGCGAGGCTGCGTAGCGACTCGGCAACGGCTGGGTGCGACTTGCCAAGTACTCTCTCCTGGAGGTCGATGACTTCGCGGTAGATGGACTCTGACTCGTCGTAGTGGCCCTGGGCGTAAAGCGCGTAGGCGACATTACTCATGTTGATCGCAATTTCCGGATGCTCGTCGCCCAACAGGCGACGCTGCATGGTGAGCGCTTCTCGCCACAGTGCTTCGGCCTCATCGAGCGTTCCTGCCTCCGAGACGACGAAAGCGAGATTGTTGATCGCTTCGGCGAGATCGGGGTGCAGGGCGCCCTGCGTCTTGCGACGCATTGCAACGGCCTGCCTGAGCAACTCGACGGATTCCTCGTAGTTGCCCTGGTCGTACATATTCAGCCCGAAATCCTCGAGGCTGTCGGCGACATCCGGGTGCGATTCACCGTAAACACTGCGGCGGATTTCGAGTGATTCGCGAATCAGCGGCTCGGCGGCTTCATAGTCACCCTTCTCTGTCAGCACGTACGCCAGCTGGACCAGTGTATCCGCGACTTCCGGGAACTCGTTTCCGAGCAGGTCACGATGCACGGCCAGCGCGTCCCGGAGATTCTGCTCGGCTGCGTCGTAGTCCGCTCTCAGGGCCTGAACTTCGCCGAGGTGATTCAGGCTCTGCGCTACGGCCAGGTGATTGTCGCCAAAGATGCTGCGGCGCCGTTGCACTGACTTGCTGACCATGGAGTAGGCTGCGTCGTAGAGGCCCAGGCTGGTATACACAGTGCCCATCGTGTCCATGAGCGTCGCCTGGATCTCTGGCTGGTCGACAAGCTCATCATCGATGCGCTCGGCGCCCTTATCCAGAATTTCTCTTGCCGTAATCGTATTGCCGAGCGCCTCGCTCGGGTCGGAGACCTCGAACAAGCCCACCATGAAGTCGGTTGTTTGCCGAGCGGTCTCTGCCTCGATCTCGGCGATCCCGCGCTGTTCCTCGGCCTCGATTCTCGCGAGGTAAGCCGTGACGGCGAGCCCCGATGTGATCGTCATGCCAATCAATGCCGCTGTTGTTAGCATCATCATGCGCCGCTGGCGGCGATGCGCTTCTCGTCGCGCAAGATCGTCATAACCAACCCCGAGCATGCCGGCGAGCAGCTTGAGTTTGGCTGAATGCTTCGGGTCTTTGCCGGGTCTCGCATCGGCGGCGATGGGCTCGCCTTTCATGTCGGTCAGCTCGCCGTCGTCACCGATTTCATAGATAAGTGCCGGTGGAAAGCACTCGTCGTCAGCCGTCGCGGGGTTCGCCGAAGCACCAGGCTCGCCATCGACGATCAGCGCGAATATCCGGTGCGAGCGACCGAGGCGTTTGTACGACTTTATCTCTTCATTGGTCCACTTGGACCTGGCCGCCCGGGGAGAACAAATCACGATCTGGCAGGCCGAGTCTTCGAGGGCCTGGGTCAGCGTGTCACCGAGACTGGTCGACGTCGCGAGTTCCTCGCGGTCGCGAAAAACAGGCGCGAATCGCTCTGGCACCGGCCCATAGGGCGTCTCCTGACCGATGAGTCCTTTCGGCGGGCGGTAGCTTTCCAGCGCCTTGTGCAACCACGATGCCCATTTCTCATCGGCATGGCTGTAGCTGATGAAAGCCTTGTACTTGTAAGTTTTTGCCACTTAACTCTGATTGGTGTACGTCGATCGTTTACCGACTGGATCAGTATAGAGGAATCGCCGTTCGATCATAGTCTCTGATCACCCAGCGAGGATAACCATAATCGCCCCGGAATAGCTTAGAATGCCGGCACTCTCATCTTGACGCTCAGCAAAGCCCAAGTGAGAGCTAACTCCCAGAAAAGCGGGTGTAGTTCAACGGTAGAACATCAGCTTCCCAATCGGAGTCGCTGAGTTGGCCACATCACTAACCGCTTGATTTGCGTGGTCCTGTGACCATCGAATTCAAAGAGTTAGATCACCCAGCAGTAACCAAATGAGTCTAGTGAGATTTCTGAGTATGCTCAGAAGTAGCCTCACATTTTGACTTGCCGCAACCGCGAGTCTTTTTTCCACTCGTGCCTGAGTCCCTTGTAGAGGCTCACGCAGCACAATAAAAGCACGATCGAAAACGGCAGGGCGGTTGCAATAGCCCCGGCCTGCAATGCACCCAATACCTGGCCGCCGCCGCCGAAAAGCAGAATCGCGGCTACCAGTCCTTCCATCGATGCCCAGAAGATACGTTGGGGGATCGGTGCATGCAGCTTGCCGCCGGCCGTGATCGTGTCGATAACCAACGATCCGGAGTCCGACGATGTCACAAAGAAGATAAGTAGCAGGATGATCGCGAAGCTCGATACGATTTCGACCATTGGCAGATTGGCGAGCATGTGAAACAGGACAAGGGACGCATCCGTCATGGGTTCAGCGATCTTCCCCAGTCCTGCCTGGGCCTGCGTGATTGCAGTGGTACCAAAGACCGTAAACCAGATGACACTGACACCGACGGGCATCACGAGCACAGCGGCGAGGAACTGGCGGACCGTACGGCCCTTGGAGACTCGGGCGATGAACATGCCGACGAACGGTGACCAGGAGATCCACCACGCCCAGTAGAAAATCGTCCAGGTCTGGTACCACTCGAAATCGGCCCGGTCGAACCAGTTCGCCAGCGGGATCATGCTCTTGATGTAGTGCACCGTGTTGCCTGGGATACCGACAAGGATGGCGAGCGTCGGGCCGGCCAGCAGGACGAACAGCAACAGCACGATCGCCAGCACGATGTTGATGTTGCTAAGCACCTTGATGCCTTTATTGATACCGCGGATGACCGACAGCGTTGCGAGTGAGGTGATACCGATGATGATGCCAATCTGGGTCGTGATGCCCGGATCGATGCCAAACAGGATGTGCAGCCCTGCCGCAGCCTGCATCGCACCGAAGCCCAGTGACGTCGCCAGGCCGAACAGTGTGGCGAGGACGGCCAGGATGTCGATGACGTGACCGCTCCAGCCCCAGACGCGCTCGCCGAGCAGCGGGTAGAAGCAGGACCGAATTGTTAGCGGAAGCCCTTTGTTATAAGTGAAGAAGGCCAGCGACAGACCCATGATGGCGTACACGGCCCAGGGATGCAGACCCCAGTGGAAAATCGTTGCGCTCATCGCCAGGCGCCGTGCTTCTTCGGTTCCTGCATAAACGTTCAGCGGAGTGCCCGACCACCCCGAGAAATATGCAAGTGGCTCCGCCGCACCCCAAAACAGCAGTCCAATACCGACGCCGGCTGAAAATAGCATTGCGAGCCAGGAAAGCGTGCTGAATTCAGGCTTCGCCGAAGGGCCACCGATACGGATGCGGCCGAACGGCATCACGGCGAACAGAATGCAAAAGCCGAAAATAATTACGATGCTGCTGCTGAACAGCCAGTGCGCGTGTTCGAGCGACCACGCCCGGGCGCCCTCGAGAATGCCCGCGGCACCGACCGGTGCTATGAGCGTGCCGACCACAAACAGCGTGATCAAAAGCGCGCTCCCAAAAAATACGGGATTGTGCACATCCATGCCCAGGAGCTGGATGTTGTTCTCGCCAATCTCGTGGTCGATGTCGTACTGGTATTTGGGCATGAGGCGTCCTGGGGCCAAAAAACTTAGTGCACTCAGTAATTAACCGTTAGGCACGCAAGTTTTCATTCGTATCTGGAGGCGGTCATTCTGGCGAAAAAATAAGAAAAATCAAGGATAAAGCGATGATTAACCTGACGGGTGCTCTGAGCGGCGCCGAATTGCACTCTGTATACTTCGTACACTAAGTATTCTAAACTTCGCTAAGTAAGTTCAAATCTGACTCTAACAAGCTCTATTTCAAGCGGGGACCCCCATGCGAACCAGGATTTCGACGCCGCGGCAATGTGCGGTGGCAGCCGCTGTGGCAGTCGCGCTCAGTGCACCGGCAGCCAACGCACAAAACTCCATCGAGGAAATAACCGTCACGGCCACCAAGCGCGAAGAATCGTTGCAGGACGTGCCCGTTGCAGTAACGGCGCTGACCGAAACAGCGCTCGAGGAGATCGGCATCACCAATTTTGCTGACTACGTGCTGGAGCTTCCCGGCGTCACGGCGGGCGGCAGTGGTCCGGGCCAGAATACCGTTTATATTCGTGGCGTTGCCTCGACGACGCCGAATCTCACGACCGCGGGCGTCGCAGGCCTCACGCCCAACGTGGCGTTCTACCTGGACCAGCAGCCGTTGTCGCAACCCGGCCGCAACCTGGATGTCTACGCAGCCGATCTGCAGCGTATCGAGGTCCTGTCCGGACCGCAGGGTACGCTGTTCGGCGCGAGTTCACAGGCCGGCAACGTACGGCTGATCACGAACAAGCCTGACCGCGGCGACATGTACGGCAGCCTCAAGGCGGGCGCCGGGGCGATTACCGAAGGCGACATGAACGCGAACGTCGAGGTCATGCTGAACCTCCCTGTCAGCGAGACGTTTACAC
This sequence comes from uncultured Woeseiaceae bacterium, assembly GCA_945787845.1. GTDB lineage: Bacteria > Pseudomonadota > Gammaproteobacteria > Steroidobacterales > Woeseiaceae > UBA1847. The sequence goes on from CALZJH010000003.1 coordinate 313,565, forward strand.
TGCGCGGCGTCGCCTACTACGACAAGAAGGGCGGCTATATCGACAACATTGCCGGTACGCGTGACGCGAGTGAGAGCGCTCGCTTCAGGCCTGCCGGTACGGTGCGCGACAACGGCGTGCCGGTTAGCGCGCAGCGTGGCGGATTCCAGGCAGGCGCTGACCTGAGTGGCGTCACCTTCCTCGACGCCGACAACAGCACGCTGGTCGAAAAAGACTTCAATGAAACCGAGTACAGCGGCGTGCGCGTTTCCGGATTGTGGGACATCAATGACAACTGGAGCCTGCTGGTCTCGCACCAGGTGCAGGACATTGAGTCCGACGGCGTATTTTTCGCGGACCCGGACCTTGGCGACCTCGAAATTCAGCGCTACTCGAATGACCGTATCGAGGACAGCTTCAGCAATACGAGCTGGACCCTCGATGGCATGATCGGCGAACTCGAGGTCGTGTACACGGGCGCATTTACCGACCGCGAGACCGACCAGGTCGTGGACTACTCAGACTACCTGTTCGTGGGCCAGTACCTGCCGTACTACATTTGCGACGGCTCGGTAACGTACCCGGGCGGCGCTCCGGCCGGTACCTGCCAGGCGCCCAACCTGTTTGTCGACAGCGCAACGCAAACCGAGACGATGACGCACGAGATTCGCTTCCTGACGGATGCGTCGAAGAGCTGGCGGGTGACGGCCGGCGCTTTCTACAGCGATCTCGAGTTGCAGGAACTCAACGACTTCACGTATCCCGGATCGGTCAATGCAATTGGTTTTGACGGCGTGTCGACTGGATTTGCGCCAAACTACCCGTTGACGAACACCAGCGTTACGGGCGTCGTGGGTAACGCCCAGGAGGGTTGGTATTCCGACCCGGGCCCGTTCCCCGAAGGTGTGATTTTCCGGAATGACGTACTGCGGACCGACGAGCAGCTCGGCTTTTTCGGTGAGGTGACGTTCGACCTGAACGAGCAGTTCTCCCTCGTCCTTGGCGCTCGCTGGTACGACATCGAGGTCGATCTCAAGGGCAGCGCAAATTCGTCGTTCTTCAATCTCGGCCAGACAGACGACGCACAGGCGTTCGGCACGAATATTTCAGCGCAGTTCGCGCCCGACAACACGGTTGGTGCGCCGGATAAGGCCGCCACCGACGGCACGATCTTCAAAGTCACGCTGGACTGGCGACCGACCGACGATCACATGGTTTACGCGACTATCTCGGAAGGATTCCGCCCGGGCCTGCTCAATCGCCCCGGCGGTGCCTCCGGACCGAACAACTTCACGGTGCCGTACGCGCTCGACACGGATGACGTCACGAATGTCGAGTTCGGCATGAAGTCGAGCTTCCTCGATAACACCCTGCAGTTTAATAGCAGCCTGTTCTTCGTGGACATCGAGCGTCTGCAGACGACGATCTTCGATCCGAGCATCGTGAACCTCTTCTTCTCCGATAATGCGGCCGACGCCGAGGTGAAGGGCATCGAGGGCAACTTTATCTGGCTGCCACAGGCTGCCGAGGGCTGGACCGTGACGGGGGCGTTCTCATTCCTGGATACCGAGATTACCGACGTCATCACGCCGACCAACGACGTGCTGAATGGCGATGAACTCGCATTTGCACCGAGCTTCCAGGGCAACCTCCGTGCTCGTTACGAATGGGACTTCAGTAGCAGGCCCTGGGTCGGCCACGTCATGCCGAGCGTGTCGTTTTCGTCCGATTCATACAGTGACATCATTACGATCAACCGGGACAAGATCGACAGCTGGTTCATGGCTGGCGTGACGGCAGGCGTCACAACGGACACATGGTCGGCCGAATTGGTGATCACCAACCTGACCGATGAGCGAGCCGAAGTCTCTCGCAATTTTGTCTTTGACGCCCGGCGCATAAGCTACGCGCAGCCGCGGACCATCGGCGTACGAATGAGCTGGGATTTTTGACGCCTGACGACCTGTCCTCGGTTCAAGAGAAGATCGTTGCGAAGCGCTTCGATGAGGCGCTTCGCAACCTCGGGTCCATCCTCGAAGGTGCGCCGGAGAATCCTGACGCCCTTTACATGAGTGCGGTTTGCCATCGCTACCAGGGTGATTGCGAGACTGCACTGGGTGTTCTCGACCGGCTCAAGGACCTGCATCCCGAGCACGGCCGTGCCTACCAGGAGGAGGGCCACAACTACCGCGATCTCGGCAGGGCGGACGATGCGCTGCGCGCGTACGCGCGCGCCTGCCGTTTCAACCCCGCGCTGGAAGCCAGCTGGCGCGGCCAGCTGGCGATCCTGAGCAGCCATGGACGGCATGCCGAGGCCGCGCAGGTACAGGCGCAGGTCGAACGCCTGGGTGCACTGCCCAAACCGCTGCTTGCCGTTACGGATCTCATTGCACAGGGCCGTATTCTCAAGGCCGAGGATATCTGCCGGCAGTTCCTGAAGACGGTGCCGCATCATGTCGAGGGTATGCGCCTGCTTGCCAGTATCGGAAGCCGCTTGGGCGTACTGGATGACGCCGAATTTCTGCTCGAGAGCGCCGCCAGGCTCGCGCCGGACAATATCCAGGTACGCATCGATTACATCCAGGTATTGCGCAAGCGCCAGAAGTTCGAGCGCGCCCGCGAAGAGGCGCAGCGGCTGTTGCAGACGTCGCCCGACAACGTGCAGTTCCTCTCTCTGTATGCCATCGAGAGCATGCAAACAGGCGACTACGCGACGGCGCTCGACGCGTTCGATGAGGTACTGACCAAGCTGCCGGGAGATCCGGGAACCCTGACCTCGAAGGGGCACGCACTGAAGACGCGCGGTGACTACGACGCGGCCGTCGAGGCCTATCGAGCGGCGCTCGCCAGCCAGCCGGGTCACGGCGAGGCCTATTACTCGCTGGCCAATCTCAAGGTTTATACCTTCAGTGACGCCGAGGTCTCGGCGATGGAGGGACAGGTTGAGAATACGGGCGACCTGTCCTACATGGATCGCGTCCACCTGCATTTCGCACTCGGCAAGGCGTACGAGGATCAACAGGATTTTGAAAAGTCGTTTCGCTGTTACGCGCGTGGCAACGAGCTCAAGAAAGCCCACAGTCGCTACGACGCCGACCAGATGACGGAAGATCTTGCCGCGCAGCGGGGTGTCTGCACGGCCGAGTTCTTTGCCGCAAGGGCCGGCTTTGGTGAGGACGCACCGGACCCGGTCTTTATCCTCGGCCTGCCAAGAGCCGGGTCGACGCTGCTCGAACAGATACTGTCCTCACACAGCCAGGTTGACGGCACGCTCGAACTGCCGAACATCCTGTCCCTGTCACAGCGGTTGCGCCGCATGGGGAGGGGCGGAGACAGCAAACCGTATCCTGAGAACCTTGCAGAGCTGTCGAGTGAAGAATGCACAGAGTATGGGCAGGAATTTATGCGCGAGACGCGCATTCACCGCCAGGACGCCCCGTTTTTCATTGACAAGATGCCGAATAACTTCAGGCACATTGGCCTGATCAAACTCATTCTGCCGAACGCCAAGATCATAGATGCGCGCCGGCACCCCATGGCGTGCTGCTTCAGCGGCTATAAACAACTGTTTGCCGAGGGACAGGAGTTCACCTACAGCCTCGAGGACATAGGTCAGTATTACCGCGACTATGTGCAGCTGATGGACCACTGGGACGATGTGTTGCCGGGTTTTGTGCTGCGCGTTACAAACGAAGATATCATCGAGGACCTGGAGGGCCAGGTACGTCGAATACTGGCCTTTTGTAACCTGCCTTTCGAGGAGGCCTGCCTCGAATTTCACCGCACCCGGCGCAACATCCGCACCCCCAGCTCGGAGCAGGTTCGGCAACCTGTCAATCGCAGCGGCCTGGACTACTGGCGTCACTACGAGCCGTGGCTGGAGCCGCTCAAAGACAAGTTAGGTGCGGATATTCGTCGCCGTTTTGCCATAGAATGAAGGCGAGGAGCGACGGACAACCATGAAAGATTACGATGAGATCCTGATTTCATTGCGCCGCATCATGCGCGCCACTGATTTGCAGTCGCAGCAACTGTCGCGGCAATCGGGTCTTACGGTCCCGCAGCTGCTGGTCATGCAGGCCATTGCGAAAGAGGGCAGTCCGTCAACGAGTACCCTGGCCCGGCACATCGTCGTGTCGCAGGCGACCGTGACGCGCATTATCGACCGGCTCGAGCGAGACGGTCTCGTGAAACGGGAAAAGTCGAGCAAGGACAAGCGCGTGGTTAACGTGCGTTTGACCGATGCCGGGAACGCCAAGCTCGAAGTCGCGCCCGAGCCGCTACAGGCCGAGTTTCTGCGCAGGTATCGCGAGTTGGAAAATTGGGAACAACAAATGCTCAAGTCGTCGCTGTTGCGCGTCGCATCCATGATGGACGCTGAACACCTCGACGCCGCCCCAATACTGCAGACGGGCGCAATCGTCGAAGGCCAGTCGGATAAGTAGAACCACTGCTCCTGGTGCACGATGCGCAGATCGGTTGGCCGCCGCAATTCGATACTTCAATAGCTCAAGATTGGGCTATTAGGGCCTCAGGATTGGCTGGTTACTTCTCCAATTGCCTCAGAATCGCTTAGAATCAATTGCCTCTCACTTTCGCGTTCACCAGGAGCGAGGTGAGAGCCTATCCCTGGTTTGCGGGTGTAGTTCAACGGTAGAACATCAGCTTCCCAAGCTGAGAATGAGGGTTCGATTCCCTTCACCCGCTCCATCGCCTCAGATTCTGTCTCCAGATGCCCACTTGTGGGGCGGCCAAGGTGGGACAAATGCAGCCAGATCTGGGTGTCGAAGACGTCCCATGCGTGGCCGGTCTTGTCCCTTGACCGTTCGCATCACCAACCCTAGCGTGGACCGAGTCTAAACCGAGAGGTCTCGAGTTCGTCAATCGGCGCGACGGGGCTATCGATAACAAACAACAAGCATGGAAGATGGAGGCAAAGGGGACGATGACAAAGCATCATTATAGGAGTGCAGCAGGAGTTGCGCTGTTCATGGCAATGTTGTTGCCGGCGCACGGTATGGCGGCAGCGCCAAAAGAATGTCCGCCAGCACTGGCAGCCGATCAGCCGACGGTAGCGCAATCTATTGAGCAAGCCGACGTCAACAACGGCTCGCTCAGCTTCAAACAGATCAGCGATCACGGTGAGTTGCTCTTCGTCGCGAAGTTCAATACCTGTGACGGCCAGGGCCGTCCGGAAACCACGGGTGGCGGCGATTTCCGCATGGTGCCGACGATTTCAGAAGAAGGCGAATTCGTGAACGCGGGACAGCTTACCAAGCTCCGCACATCAGCGCCGGATTCAGACGCCTGTGCAGGTTGTCACAATGATCCTGCAGCAGGCGGTGCCGGCGATTTCGTAGCGAACGTATTCGTACTTGCCCAGACGCTCGATCCGGTGACCATGTCGGTCAGCCCGTCGCGCAGCAACAGCCGCAATACGCTGGGTATGCACGGCGCCGGTCCGATCGAGATGCTGGCTCGCGAAATGACCGGCGATCTGCAAGCGCAGTTCGCAGCGATCACAAGCGATGGCACCTACACGCTGTCCACCAAGGGCGTTGATTTCGAGATCGAAGTCGCGGGCGGAGTCGTCGTCGAGGCCGAAGGTATCGACCATGACCTGATCGTCAAGCCATTCCACCAGGCCGGCAAGGTGATTTCATTGCGTGAATTTTCTGCCAATGCAATGAACCATCACCATGGCATGCAGGCGGAAGAGCGCTTTGACCTCAATCCTGCCAAAGGCTTCAACCCCGACTTCGATAATGACGGTGTTGAGCGTGAGCTGACGTTGGGTGACCTGACCGCCATTTCGATCTGGCAGGCACAGCTAGGAACCCCGGGCCTTGTGAGACCAAATACGAAGCCCGAGCGTCAGCAGGTCCGCCACGGTATGCGGGTGTTTAACGACATTGGCTGCGGCAGCTGCCACACACCGGAAATGGCGCTCGAATCTCGCTACTTTGTTGAGCCGAACCCGTACAACCCGCCTGGCACCTGTGCCGGTGCCGCAGACGGTTGCCCGGAATACGCGTTTGACATGACGCAGGAAGGCGACGGGCCGCGACTCAAGAAAGGGCCTGACGGCACTGCAATCGTTCGTGCCTACACGGACCTCAAGCGCCACAACCTTTGTGACGATCCGGGTCCCGACGCGATTCGCTGGTTCTGCAACGAGCAGCTCGCGCAAGGCCGGCCGCACCAGGACGGCAAGCCCGGAACAGAGTACTTCCTGACACGCAAGCTCTGGGATGTCGGCAATACCGCACCGTACGGCCATCGCGGTGATCTGACCACGATTACAGAAGCCATCCTCATGCACGGTGGTGAGGGTCGCGTTTCACGTGACGCGTTTGCTTCGATGCCTGTCGATGACCAGGCTGCCCTGGTCACGTTCCTGAAGTCGCTTCAGGTTCGAACCGACTAAATCGTCGTATAATCAGGCTGTCAATCGACGCCGGGTATCGATCTTCTTCGATACCCGGCGTCATCATTCTGAGGCCTCACATGGTATCGCCAAGACCGTACATACTCGTGGCGCTGTTGTCGGTGGCCCTGATCGGGGGCTGCGGCAAAGCACGAAAGGAATATGAGCGGCAGCTCGACATGTGCTCGGCCGGCGAAAATAACGGTGTCCTCACAGCCGCGTCCGAAGGCTGTGGCAGTGCACTCGCTATCGCCCGGCGACACGATTTCCCGCCCGATGAGATTAGTGATCTGTCCTATCGTCTGGGGCAGATAGAAAGAAAGCAGGGGCGCTTCGACGAAGCCGAGGTCCTGTTGCAGGCATCGCTCGACTACGAGTCTCAGATCGATGCTCCGGCCGGCGTAGCCAGCCGTCTCGTGGAACTCGCAATCAGCCTCGCGGGCCAGAATCGCTGGGAGGAGGGTGCAAAGCTACTCGATCGTGCGGAGCCCTACGTCCGCAGCCTTGCCGGCGACGAACGAAAAGCCGCTGTAAACACGCTGCGTGGCTATGCCGCGCAGCTTCGAAAGAGGGGCGACGGCGAAACGGCCACCCGTTTTACCGCGTTGGCGCTCGAACTCGACGATGCATGAGGGTTCAATTTCCGTCACCCAGTCAATTCCTGTCGAATCACTTTACAAAACCCCGAGTAGACCCGGTCTAACGTGCCCTAAGGTTATGTAAATAGGGTAATTGTTGCATTCGGTACAGTTTTTGCTATTAGAGTCCTGACACACGTTGTAATACAAAAAAAAGAGGCCCCGTGGCGCTCCCGGTCGGGGCTCCAATAACAACAACGAAAGGGGCTATATCATGTTCCGAAGACACTCACGCTGGCTCACAGCGCTCTTTATCTCGTCCGGTCTCGTTGGCGTCTCGGCGTCGGCGCAGTCCATCACGGCCGAGGAAGCGGCACTTATAGACGAAGGCTTCAGAGTCTTCACCGAAGAAACTTTTGAAGGTAACGGCAGAACCTGCGGCACCTGTCATGTGCCTGAGACGCAATACACGATCGGGCCGGATGACATCAGAACGATGAGCGGCGAGGCGCTGGATCTCGTTCTCGCGAGCAACGTGCCCGGCCTGGAAAATCCGACGCTCGTCGAAGAACTCGCCATCTTCAACACGGGCCCTGGTGTCGCAACCGAGGAGTTTCCCGAAGGCCCGTTTCGCTCACCACAGCAGATAGGCGGACTGCCGTCGACGACACTTGATTTCTTTGGCGTGCGCCAGATGCTCGGATGGGATGGCACGGGCTCGCCGTCCGGCGGATTCCATCATGGAAATGTTGACGGGAATGCCGACGGCACGATTAGAGCGTTCGCTAACGGCGCCATTGCCCAGCACGCGACCAGGAGTCTCGATCGAATTGCAAAGACGACGGCATGCCCGGAACTGGACGTCAATGACGCGGATGCGGTTTGCAATGAGCCTTATGACTTCCGGTTTGCAACGGACGCCGAGCTCAACGCGCTGGACGCGTTCCAACGCTGGCTTGGACGCAGGCCCGCTGAGGGCACACCGGCGTGCGGTTCGTCGTCTGCGGGTAGCGCACTGTGCACGGATGAATACATCGCGGCGCTCGATTCGGGCAGCAAGGGCGAATACACATTGGTTGCTTTCGACCCGACCGTCCTGCAGTCCGGACCCGCGGATCACGAGTTGATCTTCAATGACCCAATGGTGTCGCTCGGTCGGGATATCTACCAGAGTGACGAAGCCAGCTGCTTCCTTTGCCATCAGAACGGCGGCGCCCATTTCGGCAACAACGGTCGTCCACACGGCAACCTGACCCGTGACCAGGGGCTCGACGAGTTCCGTTTCGACCTCAGCGAAGAGACGGGTATCAATATCCCGGCCGACCCGGGCGATCCATTCGGACCGCCGGGACAGCAGCGCATGAACGTGCAGTCGCTGATCGAGGCACCGCGGCGTGAACATTTCGCGCACAACAACTCTATCATCGGCTTCGAGGCAATGGTTGCGGAGGGCTTCCACAAGCCGTTCGTGCGGGACCTGGATCCCGAGCTCGGCTGTGCGGGTACCGGTGTCATTGGCACGGGTTCCCCGGGTCGCGAAGGTCTGGTCGGTACATCCAACCAGAATCACGCGGACACAGAAGAGTGCCTTGAGGAAGCCTGGGGCGACAACGCCGTGAACAACCTGGCCGGATTCCTACGCGCGCTGAGCGCTTGGTATGCACTGCGCGATGTTGAGCGTCTTGTCAGCGAAACCTGCGATCGCATGGATCTTGGTGTGTCCACCGATGTATCTGTGTTGGAAGCGGACTTCGCGCTTGAGAATGTGGCCAACGTCATTCGTGATTCACGTGCAGTGCCGAAGCCGCACGCGTTTATGACCGGGCAGGCGACCCAGTTGCAGCAGAAGCTGAGGCAAGGCGCAGGCCGGCAAGACAAGGCCCTGCTCAAGTCTGTTTTCGACGAGGCACAGAGTCTCCGCGACCAGATCGCAACAACAACCCAGGAAGGCCCCAGGACATCCGCTTGCGACTAACGGGTCGCTAGCGAAAGTAGGGTCGCTCGGTGATAAACAGCAGTCGCTTTGCGCCCTCGCGCCATTCCGACGGTGCGCGTGCGCCTAATGCAACGACACCGGCGGCGTAGGCTGCGCCTCGGGTGCCCGAGCGCGTGCCACGCAGAGCGTTCTCGGCCGCGCTGATGTTCGGCAGGCTCGCGAAGAATTCGCGGGCTATTGCTGCGTCGGCGCCGAGCACGACATCTGCGGTGTCGAACAGTTCTTCGACGGGACGCCCCTGGCGCATGGCGAAGCCAATCGCGGTCCAGATGGAATCCCGACTGATCCCCTGGTTGGGCCCCAGTTCCAGGGCGGCCGCGATCATCACATCGCTGGCACCGTCCGACGCGGCAGCCATACGCAGCAGCTCGTCGGTCAGCGCATCAGTTGCCTGCGCCTCGGCAATGGCGCCTACGGGGTCGCCCTCCAACAGCCGCTGGTAGGGGGCGAGCCCGGGCGCGGCCTGGGTTTCGCCGCTTTGCAGCATGGCCTGCATTTGCAGCCATGGCGTCATTGACGCGACATCGGAGAAGTCCGCGTCTGTCCCTTGTGCCATGCGACGGGCGCGTGCGATTTCATCGGCATACACAACGCGCATAGCGGCATTGGCCTCGTAGGCGGACTCCCAGGCGGCGATAGCCCGTTCCCATTGTCCGGTTTCGGCGAACTCGTAGCCTGCTGCGCCGGCAACCCACGGGTTGTCGGGCGATACCGAGTACAGGTTCAAAAAGGGCGTCGAGGACGTGTCATCGTGCGCAACGCAGCGGCTTGCGAGGTACTGCCAGTCAGTGTTGTCTGGCAATGCAGCCGCCTGCGCAGTATGGCGCTCGCAGACCGCGTCGCGGGTTTCGTCCGACGCCGCCATGTCCTGCTCGAAACGCAAGGAAAGCACTTCGTCGGGGTCGCGCTGCAGGCGCCGCGCAAGCACCTCGTCAAAGCGATCGGTATTGGCAGCCAGCGTCAGCCAGAGAGTGGTGTAGGACGCGTTGGGATGATCCCACCGCGCGTGGTTGAGAATCGTCTCGTCGTTCACCTCGCCGCCCGGGAAATAGTCCTCGAGGTAGCGCGGGTCAACGTCGGGGAACCCGCTCAGTACCGACCGCGAACCGCCGCTGCCGGAGGTGTTGATCGATTCGGGCGGTTCCTCGAACACGTGATCGACATTGGCGGTGAGCCAGGACCTGGCCCCCAGGTATTCAGGCGGCGACTCCCCGGTTGAGCCGTACACGGCTTTCCAGCGAACGAGTGGCATCGCGCTGGCGACGTTGTACACGTAGGCGCTGAAGGAATTCGATGCATCGACCTCAAGCGTTTCGACAAGCATGCCGTCGCGCGTATGCGTCTCGATAACGAGGTCTGGCGATGTGCTGACAGACAGCTCGGCTGAGCTCAGCGGCGCGACCGAAACCGATTCATCGAGTGCGGTGACCGTGACCGCCGTGGCCAGGCCGTTATAGACGGTGATGTCTGCACCGCTTGATGTGTACATTCCGGCACCCAGCAGACCGCCGACAATAGTCGTTGCTACGCCAAACCGCGCCAGGGCAGGGAAGAACCCGGTCGCGGTCTGGAAGCGGTCCCAGAGACCGAGACGTCGCTGCAATTTGCGCTCGGTGTTGGGCAGCAGGACAGGATATTGCGCGGGAATGCCGCCCGGGGACGGTGCCGGCCCGGGATCCGTTCCGGCCGTCGCCGCGGATTCGATGCTGGCCTCTGCGGCCAACAGCGTTTCGAGCGTCTCGGCCTGGAGCGCACCCAGTGCGTTCTGGTAATAGCCCATCCAGCCTTCGGCGGCACCAAGCCAGTCGCCGAGATTGTCCTTGCTCGGTTCCGGCAGGTTGAATTCTTCCTTGAGCAGCGCGCCCCAGCTTGCCACGCCGAGATCCTTCGCAATATCGCTCGACAGCTGCACGTCGGGAGTGGCTGTGTTGATGCTCGCGAGCACCGCATGCAGGTCTTTCGCGACGGCCAGCAATTGCTTCACCTCGCCACTGCTTATTTTCCCGTCGGCCGTGACGACGGCCCAGAGATTGGCGAGGCGACCCTGGACGTCCGCGAGGTTGGCGCAAGAGTGGTCCGCATAGTGAAGCAGCCGCACCAGGCCGGTGTGATACGCCTGCCAGTCACCGCCGAGACTTGCCGCGGCCGCGTTGTGTACGCCACGAACTTTGCGATCGTGCTCGCACAAAGTCCGACGAGCCTCGTCACACTCAGCACGTGTTTCCTCGATCGCGTCGGGCAGGTCCTTGCGTTTCAATATGACGCCACGATGCCGGATGATGCCGTCGGGCGGCTCCAGCAGGCCATCGCGCAATGCACGCAGCGTTTCCTTTTCCTGTTCCAGGTTGCGCCAGTGCTCGAAGCGTTCCGAAAGATCCGGCGGGTACAGCGCGGCGAAGTGTTGCTGCACGGACAGCGACGGGTCGGCAGGGCCAATCGCCTCGTCGGCGCTCGCGAATTCGCGTACGACGGAGCGACCCATGTAGCTCCCGCGATAGCGCCGGTCGAAGATCTTCTTGGTGTACTGCTGCGTCACGAGCGACACGGATTCGGTCACGGGCGATTTTTGCAGCTGCGGCGCGTCGGGTCCCTGGCTCAGCAGGTGCTCGGTCATGCGTTCGCGCAGCTGCTGCGGGTTCTTGAATACCTCCCAGGCCGGGCGCTCGTCGATGTCCGCGGGAATGTACTGTTTCTTCGCGTTGTTCTCGCGGTCGTGATTGGGTGGATGCGTCGACCACATTTTGGGCGGTTGCGCATCTTCGGCGTCGAATACCCGGTGGCCTTCACGGTCACCCTCCGGCAGCGCCGGCGGGCAGTCGTAGTTCTCGTCATCGAGAATGTCCTTCATGCGCTGTGTGACAATCTTCTGGATAACGAAGATGTCCGAGACGGCGCGACCGGCGGCGAGCTCCTGACCGGCGAAGCCCAATGCACGATCCCAGGCGTCGTCCGCAGCGCCCAGTCGATGCAGTGCATGCACCAGCGCGTCGCTTCCGGTCAGCGACACCGACACCATGTCGGCATGGAATTCCATTTCTCGAGAGAGGGATCGCTGTGCGAGTACAACGAGGCTGAACGCGCTATCGAGTAAAGCGCGCAGCGCCCAGACGATGAGACGCAACAACCAGCCGATCCAGGCGATGCGGATGTCGATGCTGGACAGGCCGACGAGGAAGCGATCCAGGATGTCGCGCTGGTAGATGATGTGCGTCGCAATCTGTTGCGCAACATACACCCAGCGTCCGACGGCCATCGAGCCCTGCCGAAAATGCCCGAACTCGTGCGCGAGAACGGCTTTGAACTCACCCAGGTTGAGGCCGTTGACGAGGGCCAGGCCAATTTCGAGGTTTTTCTTTGACGGGAAGATCAGGTTCAGGAGCGTCAGGTCATAAAAAACCGCCGCGTTGACGCGGCCGGACAGGAATACCCGGTGCGGCCGGGGCGCACCGGCTTCGTCGGCGAGCCGGTACAGGAACTCGAAGAGCTGCGGTTCCTCCTCCGCCGTGACCTCGACATCGTTGACTTCACCGCCACGATTGACAAAGAACAGGGCCTTCGCGAGGAAAACAGTGAGAAACGCCGCCGCGGCTGCGAACCCGTAGCCGACCCAGGCGCCTTGCTCGACAGCCGCTGCATTGACGAAATAGTCGTAAGCGGTCCAGGCGAACCAGCCTGTGAGCGAGAGATACAGCGCTATAAACAAGAGGAGGCTTAGCAGCGCAACTTTGGCCTGCCGCTTGTAAGCCGGGCCCGGGGCAGTCAGGTCCTGGGCAACCGGGGCGGGGCCTGGCGGGTACAGATTGTCCATAGTTTACTCCTGATGACGCCTGAGGATACCCTAGGGGCTGCGTGGGTCGGAGTGATGCAATGCATAATTCTGTAATTCTGTGGGTCTCTGCCTTTCTTGTCGCCGGCTGCGCGTCAGACGCAGCCTACGATCCGCTCGACGATTACGAGGAACTGGAGGGAGCGACGGTGATCGACGCACCGGGCCCCGAAGCCGGTCGCTATTCACCCATCGATCGCGACATGATCGATCGTGGCGAGTACCTCGTCGAACTGCTTGCCTGCGGATCGTGCCATACGAACGGGGCGTTCGATGGTGTCCCGGACATGAGTCGGCCGCTGGCCGGTTCCGACACCGGCATCGCCTGGACCAGCCCGCTGCAATCGGAACACCCGGGTGTTGTTTACCCACCGAATATCACGCCCGACGAAGACACCGGTATCGGCAGGTGGAGCGACGCTCAGATCGCGAATGCGGTGCGTGCCGGCGTCGGCCGGCACGGCGGTCGGCGGCTGGTGACGATGCCCTGGTTGGGCTACGCGAAAATGACCGACGACGATGTCGACGCGATCGTCCTGTATTTGCGCAGCATCAAGCCGATTAAACATAAGGTCCCCGATCGGGTAGAAGTGGGCGAGAAAGCCCACAAACCGTTCGTATATTTCGGTGTTTATCGCAGTAAACGCTGACAACCTGTTGCCATTTAGAGACATCTTTACGACGCCGCATTTTTGCGCGACAGTAGTCGGGCAGGCAGCCGAAACAGGCAGTCAATAAAAACTATCTCCGGACCTTGGGCAGCACGTGGAACACGAACGCCATTCGGCATTCATACAGTATCCTTCGCAACAGGAGGCTTTCAGTTTCCTTGAAGGCGTACTTGCGGATTCAAAAGGGCTGGGCCTGCTTCACGGGCCGGACGTTGCCGGTAAGTCAGAATTGATCGAACAGATCGCGCAGAAGATGCGCGAGCGCGCGGCCGTCGCTGTCGTCGATGGCACACATCTCAAGCCGACGGCGTTTCTGAACGCGATGCTTGCGGAATTCGGCTACGAGCTCGAACTGAGTTCAGTTGACGAGTTGCTGAACATGATCAACGTGTTCGCTGTGCAGCAGGCGCAGTCGCGCGATGCGCCCGTGCTGGTCCTCGAGCATTTCAATCACATGTTGCCCAGTACGCTGGGCGTGTTGTGCAAGCTGGCACAGCTGACGGTTAAGAAGCGCTTTGCGATACGTATCATTCTTGTAGGGGATCGCTATTTCAGGCGCGTTATCGATTCGCCGAGGATGCTGCCGATATCCATTCGCCTGACCGGTGCGTTCGAAATGCAGCCCCTGACCGCACGCGAGTCGCTCATCTATTTGTTTGCAAGGCTCAAAGCCAACGGTGTACGCAATCCGGACAGCGCGATCTCGCGTGAAATTACAGAGTCCCTGCATACGGCGACGGGTGGCTGGCCGGGCAACCTGGATTGTATAGCTGACGCTGTCTTGAAAAAGAGAAATGAATTCCCGGTGGGGACAGAGACCTTCAGCGAGCTGGAGTCGAACGAACTCTTCAGCACGTTCGAAAAGGTCCGCGAAGAGGAGCACGTGCCGGTGCTCGACGATTTCGTGGAGCCCGAGCCGCCGCAGCTGATCATTTCCCATAACGGCGAGGTGGTACAGGAGGCGAGAGTTTCAGCGATGCGGACCATCATTGGTCGGTCGGACCTCAGTGACATCGTTATCGAGAATCAGTACATCAGCAAGCAACACGCCATGCTGGTGCAGTCAGAGGGTTCGCTGTTCCTGGTCGATTTGAAAAGCCGCAACGGTTCCTACGTCAACTCGAAGAAGGTGTCGAGCCAGGTACTGCGCAACAACGACATCATTGCGCTCGGCGATTTTCGCATCAAGGTCGCGTTACCGGCGAGCTTTGCAATAGCATCGGAATTCGGACTCGAAGAGGCTGATACGACCAAGATGATGACGATCGAGGACGCGCGGCGCGCGCGCAAGGACGAGCACCTCCGTCAGCCGGCGGAAGAGCGGAAATGGGAATCATGAGCAAGAAAAACACCCTCACTTTAGTCACTACGACATTGGTCCTGCTTGCAGGCTGCGGTGGCGGAAGCGGCAGTGGCGACGCCGATGTGCAGAGCTTTGGATTTCTGTCCCTGGCGATCAGCGATGCGCCGATTCATGACGCGAAAAAGGTCTGCGTGTCATTCACCGATATCGAGTTGAAGCCGATCGAAGGGCCGTCATCCCTGATCACGCTGCCGGAAGTCGAGAAGATCAACCTCCTGAAGTTCCAGGGTGCGAACGCGATGCCGGTTCTGACCAGCGAGCGTCTGCCCGCCGGGCAATATGAATGGATGCGTCTTGGCGTGGATGCGGTACGCGGCAGCAACGGTGGCGTTGGCGACACCGGCGATCCGGACCTGTGCGATGGCGACGCGTCCTACATCGTCATGAACGACGATTCCATGTATAACCTCTACGTCCCGAGTGGCGAGAATACCGGCCTGAAACTGGTCAACGGCTACACCGTGCCGATTAACGACCAGGTCAGCCTGACGGCCGAGTTTGATCTCGGCAAGTCAATCACGGCGCCGCCCGGACAGTCGCCGGACGTGAAGCTGCGGCCGACGATCAAGCTTGTCGACAACAACGAGGTTGGCACGCTGACCGGACAGGTTGCGAGCGCTCTCGCCGAGGCAGAGGCTTGCCAGCCGTCTGTCTACGTATTCAATGACGGCGTCATGCCGAATGGCATTGAAGATGAAGTTGTGGACCCTGACGACCCCATCGCAACCTCGCTGGTTGAAGCCCAGGACCAGGATGACGGCACCGTGCAGTGGCATTACACGATCGGTTTCCTGCTGGCCGGAGAGTATGAAGCGGCCTTCACCTGCGACGGCGATAACTTCGAGCCGGCAGACGGCAAGCCTGCAACCATAGTCACAGGTGAGCTCGCTACGGTAGACTTCGAGGCACCCGCGACCTGACAGGAACCGCAGTGCTGCCAAAACTTGATGCGACTGAGGCCCGAGTCATCGGCTGCCTGATCGAGAAGTCGATCACCACACCCGACCAATACCCCTTAACGCTCAACGCGTTGGTTAACGCCTGCAATCAGAAGTCTTCACGCGATCCCGTGATGTCGTTGCAGCCCGGCGAGGTGCAGCGCGCCGTACGCATGCTGGAAGGCGCGCACCTCGTGCGGACTGAAGAAAACTTCAAGAGCCGCACCGAAAAATACACGCAACGCTTCTGTAACACGCGTTACAGCGAACAGCAGTTTGATGCAGGACAGCTGGCTATCGTGTGCCTGCTCCTGTTGCGTGGACCGCAGACGCCGGGCCAACTGCGCGCACGCAGCGGCCGCTTGCACTCATTCGCTGACAACGAAGAAGTCGTGATCGCGGCAAACAGTCTCATCGAACGCGATGGCGAGCCAATGCTGGTCAAGCTGCCGCGGACGCCGGGCCGCAAGGACGCGGAGTACATGCACCTGTTCTCGGGGCCTGTCGATGTGGCGAGCTACGTGGCGGCAGCCGGGACGGCCGCAAGCACCGGATCGTCGCGCACCAGCGTCGGAGAACTCGCGGAACGGGTAGAGCAACTGGAGGCCGAGGTCGCGCAGCTCAAGGAGCTGCTGGGGAACTGATCGTTGGGTGCTGAATCCATCATAGTCACTTTGGTGATACTGGCGGCATTGGCCTGGCTTGTATACCGGGCGGCAATGCCTGATAAGTTGGACGACGACAAACCGGCTGATGCGTCTCCGCCACCGCCGACTGCCGATACCAAGGCGACAACGGCGGAAAGCCTGACCAAAGTGGCGGACAAACTCGAGCCACTCATGGATAAGCTGGCGCACCCGGGCGATGCTCTTTCCAACACCGATTTCGAGAAGGCAGTTACGGCACTTGCCAGTGACGAATTCACGGTCGACCAGGTACGGAACTATGCGCAAGGCGCCAACTGGATTCTGAGTTGCATTGGGTTCGAGGCGCTCGCGCGGCGTGAGGATTCCGACGTGGCATTGCGTCCGGTCCGAAAGGGGCTGAAGACTATCTATGCGTGGCCTTTGCACTTTGCGCTGCGCTTTCTGGACAAGAGATCCCAAGAGCCGGAAATCGGCCGGACTCTCGTGTGCGCGCAATACTGGTGGGCAAATAACGCTGCAATCGTGGAGGACCTCGACAAATTTATTGCAAAGCGACTGGATGGCGGCGAACAGGTCGTATTTGGGCCGGAGTACTTCGACCTGAATAGTGAAGCGCGGCAGGCGCTCGCCAACCTGGTCGATGCTCTTCCTGAATCCTCGGGGAATGCGATTCGCACAGCGATGAAGCAGCAAGATTCGGCCGCTATTGATACAAAGTTCATGCGTTCGATCGGCGAGTTGATGCACGTCGACCAGGTGACAGACCCGGTCTTCGAAACCCCGCAGATTGAGAACATTGAAAAGGACTTCAGTGTCGAAACGCACACGGAATCGCCGAGGTCATTGCTGATTGTTGGCAAGCCAGGCGTTGGGAAGTCTGCCGTGCGGCGCCTCTTGACGAAGAAACTCATTGGTGAGGGCTGGAACGTCCTGGAGACGTCAGCAGCCAATATTATCGCTGACAAAGTGTATATCGGGGAGATTGAAGGTCAGGCAAAGAAACTTGCCGAGAAGGCGACTGTGGCCAAGCGCGTTGCGATTGTCGTGGATCGTCTGGCGGAGCTCAGTGAGTTGGGACGATCGAAACGCAATGACAACTCGGTACTCGATTACTTGTGGCCGCATATTGAGAATCGGAAGATCTTTCTAATCGGAGAGGCGACTCCGTCCAGTCTCCAGGTCTTGTTGCGCAGACATTCGTCATTGGCAACGGCGATGAAGGTCGTGAAGATGGAACCCTGCAGCGAGGAGACGTCTGAGGATCTCGCGCATGAGTTGCTTGACTGTCTCTACGACGAGCTTCCGGACAATCAACGAAACGAAGTGGTTGCAGAAGCATTGCAGCTCTCTCAGCAGTACCTGGCTCACAAGAGTCTTCCGGGCAGCGTACTGAGCCTGCTGCGACTCGCTGCAGTGCGGTCGGAGCAAAGTGATGACGATGAACCGCTTGGCAGAATTCACGTACTGGGTGCGCTGAGCCAGGTCTCCGGTCTGCCGAAAGAGGTGTTGGATGAAAGACAGAGACTCGACATCGACGTCCTTCGTGAAGCGTTCACGAGTCGCGTAATTGGCCAGGACGAGGCCGTAGACTGCCTCGTTGAACGCATTGCGATGCTGAAGGCGGGACTAACCGACCCGACTCGGCCTGTTGGCGTGTTTCTGTTTGCCGGGCCAACCGGTACCGGCAAGACCGAGATAGCGAAACGTCTTGCCGAGCTGTTGTTCGGGTCGCCCGAGCAGATGATCCGTCTCGATATGAGCGAATATCAGAATTCCGATTCAGCGTGGCGTCTGATTGGCCAAAGCGACCGGGATCAGGCGACGGGATCATTGGTGAGTCGTATTCGCGAACAACCTTTTTCGGTCGTCCTGCTTGACGAGTTTGAGAAGGCACATTCGAAGGTATGGGACATTTTTCTCCAGGTTTTCGATGACGGGCGTCTGACTGATTCAAACGGTGCATTAGCCGACTTTCGACACGCAATCATTATCCTGACGTCGAACCTCGGTGCGACCATCAGTAATAAGGCCGGCGTAGGATTCACCAGCACGAGCGGCGGATTCTCGCCAGACGACGTAATGAAGACCGTCAACCGGACGTTTAGACGGGAATTTGTCAACCGACTCGACAATGTCATTGTCTTTAATCCTCTGAGTCGGGAAGTCATGCGTGCAATTCTTCAGAAGGAACTTCGGCAAGCACTTGGTCGCCGCGGACTGCGAACGAAACAGTGGGCGGTTGAATGGGAAGATTCGGCGATCGAGTTTCTTCTCAACGAGGGCTTCACTCCCGACCTCGGCGCGCGACCTTTGCGACGCGCGATCGAGAAGCATCTGCTCGCACCGTTGTCTATCACTATGGTTCAGAACCAGGCGCCCGAGGGTGAACAGTTTCTTTTCGTCAGGAGCAACGGTGAGGCGCTGCAGGTGGAGTTCATCGATCCGGATGCAGATATCGACGCGCAGTCGCAGGCGCGTGAGCCGATGTCGAATGAACAGAGTCTCACCAACCTGTTGATGGCCGGCAATAATCCTGTTGGCGCTGAGGACTTTCTGCTCGCAGATCTGGATAGGGTCCAGGACCGTATACAAAGTGATGAATGGCACGACGCAAAGACTGCGCTCATCGATGAGATGAACTGTGATGGTTTCTGGCAACGCGATGAGCGCCACGCGATTCTCGATCGCATAGAGTTGATGGACAGAATCGACACCGCTGCCAGGACGCTCAGATCACTCGCTGATCGCCTGACACGAACGGGTGCAAACACAAGGCTGGTACAGAGTATTGCCGGTCGGCTCTACGTGTTGCGGGAGGGACTCAAAGACCTCGACGAAAAGCGCGCAACGCAAGCTGCAGTCGGCGTCCGGCTCGTGACGGACGACGCGCGCCTGCCGGGTGCGAGGGGATTTCGCGACGATCTTGTTGAGATGTACCAGAGCTGGGCGAGATCGCGGGGCATGCGCCTGACGAAACTGGGATCCCGCAATAGCCGGTATGAAGCGCTCTTCCTGGTATCGGGATTCGGCAGTTTCGGGCTCCTGCAACCGGAGACGGGGCTGCATGTTCATGAGATTCCGTCGGATGGCAACAAGTTCGACCGGATTCGCGCGCGTGTTCAGGTTGCGCCTGTCCCGACAAGCGGCCCCGAGGTCTTACGGGATATCGAGAGAAATGCTACGGCGCTTCTCGATAGCGACAAGACACAAAAGGTCATTATTGTCCGGCGCTACCGGCGCGAACCGTCTCCGCTTGCGCGCGACAGTGTCCGCGGTTGGCGTACAGGGAAGCTCGACCAGGTGCTTGCTGGCAACTTTGACCTGATTGCCTGACCAGCGCTTTACCGCAGCTGGCTGTCCTTGGAGCCGCGGCGGTTGATCGAGCTGCGGAGTTTGGATTCCTCGTCGAGCTTGGACTGGCACTTCACACACAGGCGGACACCGGGCACGGCCTCACGCCGTGCCTCGGGTATCGCCGCGTCACATTCTTCGCAATGCGTCAGGCTTTCGCCGCGCGGTAGCTGTGAACGCGCGTGCTTGACCGCGTCCTCGACCGTCGCGTCGATCTGGTCCTGCACCGCGCCGTCTTTTGCAAATCCACCTGCCATGAGCCTGATTGTAGCGCTTTGGACTCAGGGCTTCCGGAACAGGAACGTAAAGCGGTCGGTGTTCCCACTGACCGAGCGGCGGCCGACTTCGTACTCCAGCTCGTCGTCGGCGCGGTAATGCAGGTCGGAGTAGTCCACGAACTCAAAGCCCGCCGCCTGCGCTTCCTTGATCACGAGCACCGGGTCGATGCGGCGTCGGTTCTCTGGATTGTCGGGCTCCATGTGACGCTGAGTGTGATCGACAATGCCGTATACGCCGCCGCTTTTAAGCGCATCGAAAGACGCTCGGTGCATGCGCATGCGGCCTTCGGCACCGAAATTGTGGACATTGCGGAAGGTCAGCACCATGTCGAAATCCTCGATGCCGAATTCAAATTCGTCCATGACGTAGTGTCGCGAGCCTTCCGGACGACGCGTGTTGTCACTGGTATCAAGAACCTTAACCTTGTCAAAGCCGGGAAGCGGCAGGATGTTCTCCCGCACACGACGCGTGCCCAGCGCGACATAGAGTTCGCCGTTGTCTGCAAGAACCGGGGCCAGGACGCGCGTGTACCACCCGCCTCCTGGGAGGAGTTCGAGAACGCGCATGTCGTCCTGAAGACCGAAAAAATTGAGCGTCTGGACCGGCATGCGATTGCGGTCACGTGCAATATCGGCTTCGGGGCGGCCTTCGGCGGCAAGGGCGGCCTCGACCTTGGCATCGATGTCTCCGGCGTAGGCGATATTGGCGAGCAAAACGGCAAGAACGGTGAAAATCAGTCTCACGGGTGACTCCTGTGTGCGAATCGGGACGGGAAATCGGCAATATGCGGCGCAATTACCGGTTGATGGAGCGTATTATGGAATCTCGCCCACGCAGAAACAATCAGAAGCGCAATAATAAGCGGGCAACTATAAATATAAAAACTATGCAGGCATACGATTCAACATTGAGCAGCAAGGCATTCGGGGACCTGGCCGATCCCGGACTCATTGTCACGTACCAGTCCCACCAGGACGCTTTGCGCTTTCTCACCGCGGCCCTGGGGCGTGGTAACGGTATCGCACTGCTGCGCGGGCCGCGCGGGTCCGGCAAAAGCACCACGCTCAGGGAGCAATTCGCCGCTCTGGCCCGTGACAGCGCCGTGGCCATGGTAGAGGGCGAACAGCTGACGCCCCGAACGCTCGTGAGGATCATGCTTGAGCAGTTCGGGATCGATGTGCCGCCACTCGATGATGACCAGCGATTGCTGCAACGCCTGAGTGCGTTCCTGACAGAACAGGCGCATGCCGGGAAGATGCCGTTACTGATAATCGACGATGCCGACAAGGCGTCTTCCAGCGTCTTGCGGCTTCTGAATTGGCTGGCCGCCCTCGAGTCGCGGGATCGCTTCGTCCTTCGAATCCTGCTGGCGGGCCAGGATCGCCTGCTCAGCCTCGTCAACGACCACGGGATGCGCCACGTTGCGCGTCGTCACCCGGCCTTGTATTCGCTGAATCCGCTCACCGAACAGGAGGCGGTCAGCTACCTGCGCACGCGCTGGATTGCGGCGGGGCGCAACGACGGTGAGGACGTTTTCTCGCTTGACGTCTGTGCGAGCCTGTACGAAGTATCCGCCGGTTGGCCGGGGTCGTTGAATGCCTGTGCAATCACCGTGGCGGACAGCCTGGCAAGGCAGGAGCCGTCACACCAGGTGCCGAGCCTGCACGTGACGCGCGATGGCAGGACACTGGCCAGCTACGACCTGACCAAGCACGAGTACGTCATCGGCCGTAGCGATCTTGCCGATATCGTGATCGAAGACACGTACATCAGCAAAGTGCATGCGATGCTCAAGGTCTATGGCAACGCGGTCATGCTGATCGACCTGAACAGTACCAACGGCACATCTGTGAATTCCCGCATGGTGCAAAAGACTGTGCTGCGTTCGAACGACATCATCACGCTCGGGCACTACAGGATCAAAGTGGAAAACGTCCCGGCACTGAGCGCTGAAATGGAAGAAGAAGTGCAGGCGTCCGACACAATGCGCATGAAGAATCTCGGCGACCTGAGGCGTGCCCGGGCACGGCGAACGATCAAGGTGCTGAAGCACAAATAGGCACGAGGCCCTCCACCGGGCCCTGCTATTCCGTTTTGTAACACTTCCTGATGAGCCACTCTTCGACATCGGCCGGGGTTTCGATGCGCTTGTAGAAGCTATCGAGGTAACGCCGGACCGAGGAGCGCGTCAGGCGGGTGAGTGGCTCGGTCTCGTCGACAACGGCGTACAGCGGGTCTTTCTTCTCTTTGAAATACTGGAGTGTGGCCTCCAGCTGCTCGTCGTATTGGCAGCTGCCGCGAAACTGGCGCGTGCGGACGTTGGGCAGCTTGTAGCGCGGGTTAGGTTCGGCGTAGGGCGCATTCACCAGGCCCGAGAAGTCGAAATCATACGCGAGCGGCGTGTACAGGCTTTGCCCTTTCGGCGCCATGAGGTCGGCATTGTGGCAACAGTCCTTGTCGGGCTCCGGGCGCAGGACCGAGTACTCGGTGTTGCCGATCATGTACTGGAATACATGGATCAGGCTCGTGTGTTCGGGTTCCAGGTACTTGCTGGTGATTAGCCCGACCTTCGCAATCTTCATGCCGTTGCGCTTCGCAACCGCGTCTTCGTCCTCGATAATGAAGCCATAGCGCGTGCGCGTTTTCTTGTTTTCGGTGTTGAGGTAGTTGATCCGCATCAGGCGAACCGCATAGCTCCTGGGCGTGAGCTCGTGGAGCAGGCGGTAGGCGAGGTATTCGCGCATCACGAGGTTTTCATACTCCGGTTCGTTGTTCTGGCAATGCGTCACGAGCTTGAGCTTGTCCTGACCCTCGAACAGGGTGCCGGCCACCTCGCTCTTCACGAAATTCAGCCTTATCGGCGCGAAATCGCAGTGCTCCTTGTCGCGGCGGTAATTGCCCCGGGTGCGGAGCTTGAGGCCGACCTTGCGCTGTGTGCCGTCGACATCGGTAAACGTAAACGAGCCGTCGAGGTAGGCCTTGTCGGGTCGGACATCCATCAGCGCGGTCAGCGGCGCGTCGATCGTAACCTCGAGGATCGAATCATCAGCGAAGAGTGGCGCAAGACCAGGATACGGCTCGGCTTGTGCAAGTATTGGCGTTAGCAGTGCCAAGGAAAGCAGCGCCGAGGCCAGGATTCGTTGTTTGGCTCGTTGCAACATGAGGTGTTCTTTATTCAGTGCCGGCTCTCGCGAGCAGCGTGGACCAGTCGTTAGCAGAGCGTGCCTTGTCCACTTCCCGTCGCATCACTTCAATCTTTTCGTACATCTGCGCGCGCAACGTTTCATAGCGCGGGTCGTCCTTGAGTGATGCGATTATCGGATCATCTTCGAACGCCCACAAGTCGAACGAGACACTGCTGACGTAACCTTCGTCGACCGCCTCGGTCAGCGCCTCGATGGCCGCGTTCGGGCGTCCCCGCATGGTGAGGATCTGGACATCCCGGATGCCATGGCCACCCATGCCGAGCCGCGGCAGCTCGCGCACGATCGGTTCGGCCTGGTCGAGCAGGCGGTTTGCCCTGTCTGGACGATTGCGCTGTTGTTCGACGTACGCGAGCAAAATGGCGGCGGCAACGTTCTGCCGGTCGACCTGCTTCTCGGAATCGCTGGCGAGCATCGGGTTGCCGCGCACCAGCGTCTCGTGCGCGAGCTCGAAGTCGCCGGCCATGATCGCGGCCGATGCCAGCAGCGGGATCAGGAACGGCACCGGGAATTCGATGTCTGCCCGGAACGCCGTGAAGGACGCCAGCGCGCCTTCGTAGTCCTTTTGCCCGAACTGCCAATAGCCCTTGCCGGCTTCGTACAGAGGGTGCTCCGTCGGGAACGTGCTGATGAAGTCGGCAATCGAGTCGCGATCGCCAAACTCCTGGTAGGCGCCGAGGAGTTGTCCGCCTGTCATCGGGTCCTGGCTGATGCGCGCGGCTTCAAGGCCCCAGGCCACCGCTTCATCGAGCCGGCCGAGACCCAACATGTGATTGCTGAGGTACAGGTAGGGTGTGCCCCAGTCCGGGAAAAGCTTGATGGCCTGCAGCAGCAGTTCCGTCGTGCGTTCCGTTTGTCCTTCGAGTGCGACCAGGCTGGGCAGGTTGACGTACGGGATACGACTAAGCGGGTCGATGACCAGCGCCTGGGTGAGCAATTCGATCGCTTTCTCGATCTCACCTTCAGCGCGCCGCAGCGACGAATACCAGACGTAGGCGTCGGCCAGGTTCGGATTGAGCGCAAGGGCCCGGTCGAACGACGCCTCTGCTTCCAGGTTGCCGCGGCCGCCTCGGGTAGCCTCCCATTGCATCATTTTCATGAGGCCTTTTACCGCATGTGCCTGTGCCAGGTCCGGATCGATGCGCAGCGCCTCTTCCAGGTGTCGGCTGGCAAGACCGAATGCCTCTTCGCGGGGAATGGACTGGTGATTGGCGAGCGTAATCAGGATCGTCTCGGCCAGCGCCGAATGGGCTTGTGCGTAGCCCGGATCAAGTTCGATCGCGTAGGCGAACTGCTCCCGCGCACCGACCAGCGACTCGTATTCACGCCGCAACAGGTTCTCACGGCCCGCCACGTACGCGGTGTAGGCGTCGAGGTTGCCCGTGGGGATCGCGGCGAGCCGCGATTCCTGCTCGGGCGTCAGCGCGGCCCGCAACGACGCGGCAATTCGTGCGGCGATCTCGGACTGCACTTCGAACAGGTTTTCTATCGTGAGCTTGTGGTCGTAAGTACTCGTCCAGATGTGTTCATCGGTAGCCGCATCGATCAACTGCACTGTGATGCGCACCTGGTCACCGGACCGCTGGACCGCGCCTTCGAGCACGGTCGTGACACCGAGTTCTTCGGCAATCTTGCGCAGGTTACGTGTTGTGTCCCGGTACTGGTTGACTGAAGTTCTGGAGATCACGCGCAGCGAGTCGATTTCGGCGAGGCGCGTCAGGATGTCGTCGTGAATGCCATCGGCAAAGAACTGGTTTTCCTCGATGCTGCTGCGGCTCGTGAAGGGCAGCACCGCAATCGAGTCGTGGACCACGACGGCCTTATCAACGATGTCGATGGCGCTGCCGCGCATGCCGGTAATGTTGAACGTGATCGAAATGCCCAGCGCAATCACCAGCAGCGCGATGATCGCGGTGTTCTTTCTGCCGTGGTTAGAATGAGCTTCGGCCGACCGATCGATATCGCGATCGAGTTTGACGCCGTCCGGCGTAATTTCGAAGATCCAGGCGAAGATCACTGCGGCGGCAAATCCGGCGGTAACGATAATTACGTAGACCTTGAAGAACCATTCCGGCGCACCGAACGTCGGCAGCAATACCGAGCCCGCTTCAATAACGATCCAGGCGACGAGTGCGTACGTCGTGGCGACGCGCAGGACGCTTCTGCGTCTCAGTTCTGATACGAAAGAGGCCATGGGCGGATTATGGCGTGATTTGCCGTGTTTCGCAGCTTTGGTTTGCCGCTACCTCAGCTGCGCTTCCGTTCCAGCCAGAAGGCCGCTGCAGCAAACGCGAAATAGGCGGACAGGGCCGAAATGGCAAGCGCTAATTTGCTGTCACCTTGCAGCGGTCCGAATATGTTGACGATGTTGACAAGCAACAGGAACACAATAAACAGACCCATTGCGTACTTGCCAGCCCTCGAAGTTGCTTTCGTCGAGCGCAGATACAGCCAGAGTGCAGCGACCAGCAAGGCCGCCTCCAGCAAATAGGTTGCGACCGCGTTGTTCCATAGGCCAAAGCCAAGCTTTGGCGACGTGTCGCTCCAGATGGGCAGATCCGGGGTGTGCACGAGCAGGTCGAGGATCCAGTGTGAGAATACGGCGAGGGCCACGACCAAAGCGACACGTTGCTGCTTCACAATCACCCAGCGAAAGAGCGCGTAGGCGACGCCGGCCCAAAACAGGCTGCCTGCCAGGCTGTGTGTATAGGGCATGTACTCGAGTTCGAAGTGGGTTGCCTGGGTGAAGTTTTCGATGATCTTGATGCGCTCGATGCCAAGCAGTACGAACGGGAAGAACAGGATGTCCACGAATTGCACTGCGAGGAACAGGACACCCAGGGAGGCACGCCGTTCGAATTTCTTCAGGGCCAGAGCAGTTGCGTAGTGTCCGACGAACATGGATGCGCTACCTGGCCAGTTCTTCACGCACGAGGTCCAGCAGTTGCTGTGCACCAAAGCTGGGCAAGGGCCGTCCGTTGATGTAGTACTCGGGTGTCGCCGCGACCTTGAGCAGGATTGCGTCGGCCTTGTCCCGCTCGATGCGCCGGGTGACTTCGGCGGAATTCATGTCGGCTACAAGACGATCCATATCCAGACCGACCCCGGCAATGGCGGGCGCGACCTGGTCCGGCTGCACGACGTGGTTGTTGACCCACTGGCGCTGCGAGCCGAGCAGGGCTTCGAGCGTCTCCCAGTACTTGTCCTGGTTGCGGCTCGCTTCCAGGACCCTTACTGCGTACTCGGCGCCCTCATGGAATGCGAGGTGACGAATCGACAGGCGAAGCTCGCCGTCGGCCTGCGCGAGCCATTCCTTGACCATGGGGTAAAAGAGCGCACAGGTGCCGCAGGCGGGATCGAGAAACTCGACCATGTGCACTTTGGCGCCCGCATCCCCGATGCTTGGCGAGTGTTCGCTTGCCAGGGCAGCGACGCGGGCGTCGCTATCGGACGAGGCTGGCGGCGGCGCGTCGCCGTCGGGCAGGAACATCACGATCATGGCGACCAGCCCCAGGGCGAACACCATGCCGGCGAGAATTTTCCACTGGTTCGTTTGTTTCATTCGCACAAGTCTGCACTGCTATAGTCCCCGAAACAACAAGCTCTCAGGACAAACATTGACCACCCCACGACGCAGATTCGTCCGCTCGTTCCTGCTGAATGCAGGGCTGATCGCGCTCGTATTCTTTGCTGTGCTCGCTTTTCAGTCGCGCAACATGCTCGCGACCGACGGGCGGGTTGCGCCCGAACTGCGCGGCCTGACCCTGGCAGGTCAGGCGTATGACCTGGAAGACGCGAGTTCGCGGCCGGCCATGGTCTATTTCTTCGCACCCTGGTGCAGGATCTGTGCGGCCAGCGCCGGCAACCTGAACCGGCTGCGTCGCTGGCGCGATGCCGACGAGATCGAGATTGTGGCCGTCGCCCTCGACTGGGAGACTGCAGGCGAAGTCCGCGAGTATGTCGACCGCCACGACCTCAATGTCACCGTGGTGCTGGGCGATGCCAATGTCGCTCGTAACTGGCAAATCCAGGCCTTTCCGTCCTACTACGTCCTCGACGACCAGCACCGCGTCATCCGGCGGGATATCGGCTACAGCAGTCAGCTGGGGCTCTGGATTCGAGCATGGCTCGTGTAGTGAAACACGAGCCGTCCCGAGTAGACGATGGCGAGCAAATGTATATACACTCTGATCTGCGCGTCGTCGTTTCAGGGATGGGTTGTTTACCGTGGCAGAGAAAAAAGAAAAGAAGAAAAAAAACGCGCAGCTCGTCCTGAGATTGAACAAGGAGTCGCGTGATCGCTTCATTGAGGCGTGCCGGGATCTCGACACGTCTGCGGCACGCGAGGTGCGGCGCTTCATCAAGTCATTCCTGAAGAAGTATGACAACGGTGAATTCGACGACTAGTGGAGGCCTGCATAGGTACTTTTGCCATTGGATTCTCTGCGGGCTCTTGACCACAATTAGGCGGGAGGTTTGCCATGACCAACCGCGCCGACATGGAGCGGGCGAGCACAGAGCTCAAAGGCATCTACGACCGGGCCATTGAGTTTGAGTCGATCCACGCCGATGAACTCGCCGCGGTGCATCCACAGTTCAAAGAAAGTGCGCGCAATCTCGTGCACTACCTGGCGCTGCGCCAGTCCGATTTACGTGGCCTCCAGGAAACGCTAAGCAGCCTCGGTTTGTCGTCACTGGGGCGCTCCGAGCGCAACGTTCTCGGTTCACTCAGGGTTGTTTCCGCGGCACTCGGCGCGTTGCGCGGAGAGGCCGTGCCGTTCGTGTCAGACACGCAGGAGGAACTCGCTCTCGATAATGCCGCGGCGCGCAGGCACAAGGAGGCACTGCTGGGGGCAGGTCCGCCGGGACGCGACGCCAGCATCATGGTCACCATGCCGACCGAGGCCGCTGACAACAGGGAACTGGTTGCCGAGATGCTTGCGGCCGGTATGAACGTGGCGCGCATCAACTGCGCTATGGATGACGAGGCCACCTGGCAGCGCATCGTCGACAACCTGCGGGAAGCTGCGAAGGAGTCGAACACGGAGTGCCGGATCATTATGGATCTGGGCGGTCCGAAACTGCGTACCGGGCCGCTCGAGCCCGGACCCAAGGTGCTTCACATCAAGCCTCGTCGCGGCCCGATGGGCCGGATCATTGCACCGCGCCGGGTGCGCCTGGTCGCGGAGGACTTCGTACAACGCGGTACGAAATCCGCGTGCATACCCGTACCACACGAATGCATCGAACTTGCACAGGTTGGTGACGAGATTCGCTACCGCGACACGCGCGGCAAGAAACGTCGCCTGATGGTCGTTGAAAAAGATGACAAAGGCCTCGTGCTCGAGGCGCACAAGGGGGCCTATATTCAGACGGGTTCCAGGCTACGGCTGATCCGGTCGAAGGCCGGCGAGAAAATCGACTATCGTATTGGCGAGCTGCCGGCCATTGAGCGTCCGCTGCGGCTGCGTGTTGGCGACACGCTGCGCCTGACGGGCGACGGGGCGCCGGGGACGCCGGCAGACGAGACACCCGACGGCGCCATTATCGAGTGCGCGAAGATCGCATGCCAGCAACCCGAGGTGTTCCAGTACCTCGCACCGGGTGAGCCCGTGTCGCTCAACGACGGCAAGATCTCCGGTGTCGTCATTTCGGCAGACCACGAACAGGCAGAAATCGAGATCACCAAGGCGAAGCCTGCAGGCACCCCGCTGCGCGGCAACAAAGGCATCAACTTCCCAAAGAGTGACATTCCCATTGCCGGTCTGACGTCGGCCGACCGGCAGCATCTTCCGTTTATCGCCCGGAACGCGGATGCCGTCAGTCTCTCGTTTGTTCGGGACACGGCCGACATCGATGAGATCGTGAACGAACTGGACAACCTAGGCGCGACCGAGCTCGGCGTGATCGTCAAGATCGAGACGAAGCGCGGCTTCAAGAACCTGCCGCAGCTGATACTCAGCGCCATGCGGCGCTACCCGATCGCGGTCATGATTGCGCGGGGTGATCTCGCGGTCGAGTGCGGGTGGGAGCGGCTGGCCGAGCTGCAGGAAGAAATACTCTGGATGTGCGAAGCCGCGCGCGTGCCGGTCATCTGGGCGACGCAGGTGCTGGAGCAGGAGGCGAAACGCGGACTCCCGTCGCGCGCCGAAATCACCGATGCGGCCATGTCACAGCGCGCCGATTGCGTGATGCTGAACAAGGGGCCGCACATACTCGCGGCGATTCGTACCCTCGACAACATCCTGCGGCGGATGAAAGCGCACCAGTTCAAGAAGACGGCCCGCATGCGCAAGCTGCACGTGTCCGGCGACGATTAGTGGCTCGCCAGTAACCTCGGTGCCAGCGCTTTGATCCGGCGTTGCGCACGCTGCGATAATTGCTGAGCGCGCTCTTGTGATACCAGGCCCGTTACGATCGACCCGACGACTTTACCGCCAAGGATCTTCGCAGCAATCTTGAGACTCCTGTTGGTTCCATAGGTGAGCTTGCCAAGGACACCCGGGGCGGCGCAGGACGAGATAATAATGGCCGGTTTCTTCGGCATTTTGTCCTTGCGAAATTGTGGCGCGGGTTTACCCCAGGGCCAGTAGCCATACACAGCAAGCCGCTCGGAGAAACGCTTGAACAGGGCAGTCACTGACGAGAAGTTAGTGGGTGCCGCCAGG
The DNA here is from genome assembly GCA_945787845.1 of uncultured Woeseiaceae bacterium. Classification (GTDB taxonomy): domain Bacteria; phylum Pseudomonadota; class Gammaproteobacteria; order Steroidobacterales; family Woeseiaceae; genus UBA1847. Next base: position 343,491 of record CALZJH010000003.1, read on the forward strand.
ACATAACCGTCGGCGTTTTCGATTTTTTGCACAAGTTCTGCCATGCCGTCGTTAAGGACGCAGCGGCCGGGGGCGTCCCCGGGTTGTTGCATGCATTCCCTGCAGTTCATGCAGAATTCGATAGGGTAGTCGCGCAGCTTGATGTGCTCCACGTCGACGTCCAGAGCCTTGAGGTCGTCGAGAACGTCGCTCACCGCCTGGTCAGTGACGCCACCTGCCCGGTAGGAACCGTTGATCGCGAGGATCTTTCGTTGCTTGTTCATAGCGCACCTCCGGGGTCTTCCTACCACTCCCTGGCGTGCAGGGAAATCGTGGAAGGCCGAAGGCCGTCAGGTGCGCAGCAGTCGTAGTCCCCGGATCTGCTGAATCGCGAAGACCAGCACGATCAGCGCCACGGCATCGACGATAAACAGGCCGGTGAGGGTGAGCCGTTCGAAGTACATCGCGACGAGAATCGCGCTGGCCGCTACCCAGGCGAGGTCGCCGGCGATGATGCTCGAGATCTCCCAGTGCCGATAGTCGCGGGTGCGGACGATATTGCCGAGCTGCAGTGCGAACACTGCCAGGCAGCCAGCCACGAAGTAGATCGGCAGCGGGCCGGGCAGACCGAGCTGTGGCGCCAGCCAGGCGGCACCGAGCGTCATCACGATGGCCGAGAGGCCCGAAAAGCCTGCGTTCCAAGCCAGTGCGCGGTGTAAGAGCGTGTTATTGGGGGGCATGTTTCTGCTCACTTTGAGTCCGATAGCTTTAAAAACATATAGTGCTATAAAAACATATAGTCTTTTGCTAGACTCGTCAAGTATGAGTCGACGCAGCTACCGACAGAATTGTGCCCTGGCAAGGGCCAACGACGTGATTGGCGATCGCTGGACCCAGCTGCTGATTCGCGATTTGCTGATCGCGCCCCGGCGCTTCAACGAGTTGCAGGCTTCTCTGAAGGGCATCGGTGCCAACCTGCTGTCGTCGCGGCTCAAGGAACTCGAGCGCGCCGGGCTCATCGAGCACGGCACGCCGGCCTCCGGCAAGCACCGCTACGCGCTGACCGCACGCGGGCGCGCCATCGAACCCGCGCTGCTGGCGCTGATACGCTGGGGTCTGGTCTACGGGCCCGATAACCAGCCGGGCGACCACCACCACGATGACTGGGACCTGCTGGCGCTCAAGGCCCTGTTTCAATCCGATCGCATGGCGGACGAGGGCGTGACCGTGCAGTTCGCGGACGACGACTTCAGTGGCTGGATGGCGATAGCGGACGGCACGGTCACGATCGGGCTCGGCGAGATCGAGGATCCCGACGTCTGTGTCGCGACCACGATCAAGAATCTGTTCACAGGCCCGGGCGAGCCGAGCGACTACCTGCAGGCCGGAACCCCCGAGACGCTCAAAAAATTCATGCATAGCTTCGCCGTGCGCGTCTAGGCGACGCGGGACAACAGCCGACTCTGCGTGTCATAAGCAGGGGTCTTCCACGGTCAATATTGACTACCGTCACTGCTGCTGCTCGCGACCGCGGGCGTCCCGAGCCCGACCTTTATCTTGACGTGTTGCGTGGGATAGGCATGGTCCCGAGCACAGCCTGAATAGCCCTGGTCAGTCCCGATTCTTTCGCAGGTCTGCAAGCACCTCGCAGGCCTTCTCGTAGCCGAGGTCCGCCATCTCCTCGGCGCGATGGAATTCGAAGAAGCTGCAGGCATCGCGGGGGATTTCAATCGTCTTATCGGGCGCGTAAGCGGCAAGCTTGAGTCGCGCGATAGCGCCCTGCATGACATCGATGGACCTGACGAGCAAATCGGCTGCGTCGAGATCGTTATCCACGGCGCCGGAGTCGTCTTTCTCTCGCAGTCCGCTGAGAAAGTCGGCGATCTTCTCCCGATAGCTGTTGGTTTCGTCCTCGGACTTCGCGGCTTCCTCAGCCGGCACGTAGTTCTCGTCGAGCCCGGCCAGGTTGACCGCGATGGTCAGGTCCGTTGAGTCATTCAGTGTGGGTGCGATAGGGATAGGATTGACCAGCCCCCCGTCCACCAGCGTGCGCCCGTCCAGTTCGACGGGCGAAAAGACGCCGGGTACGGCCGTCGACGCTTTTATGGCCGTAAACAGGGACCCGGAGTTCAGCCACACTTCGCGCTGCTCATCGAGCGAAGTGGCAACCGCCGTGAACCGCTTGTCGAGGTCCTCGATCTTGCGGTCGCCGACGAGTTCCCTGAGCACCTCGATAATCCGTTCGCCCTTGAAAATCGAGCGCAACGAGAAAGAAAAGTCCAGCAGTTTGACGACATCGCCCTTGGCCAGCTGGAACGCCCATTCGGTATAGGTATCGAGCTTGTCAGCCGCATAAATGCCGCCTATCACTGAGCCCATCGAGCAGCCGGAGATATTGTGCACGCTGTAGCCCATTTCTTCCAGCGCACGAATGACGCCGATGTGCGCGTGCCCGCGTGCGCCGCCGCTACCGAGGACGAGTGAAACGCTTTTTCGCTTGTCAGTCATAGGGATCCGGTTGGTTAGCCTGGCACAACAGTCCCTTATTCGGACTCAGACATTTTCGATTTGACGTGCCGCCCGAGCCGCAACGTGAGGAACGTTATGATCGACAGGAGCAGCGCAATCTCGAAGCGATCGGCCGCGACGGCGATGCCGATCAGGCCGGTCGTCCAGATACTGGCCGCCGTTGCCGTGCCCGTGACGCTGCCGCTGCTTTTCAGGATCGCGCCGCCGCCGATGAATCCAATGCCGGTAATAACGCCCTGCAGGACCCGCGCCTCGGCACCGGTCGTGTCGAGAATGGAAAACCCGACGAGCGTGTAGCCGCACGCTGCAATCGCAACCAGCGGAAACGTCCGAAGGCCCGCACTTCGGCTCGAGGCTTCGCGGTCCAGCGCGACGGGCAGGGCAAACAGGTAAGCGAGGGCCAGGTGCCAGAGGTTGTACCAGGTCTCGGCCCATTCGATATCCAGTTCAAGCATTGCTTGTTTCTACTCCGACTTGTCAGCCTCCGCGCGCCCGGCACGCGATCGAGTAGATATCATAACGCAATAGCCGCCTCGCCCAGCACGACATCCAGCGCCTTGCGCAATTCCGCGGCCCAGTAGGGCGCCTTGTACGCGGCCTTCTTGCCGTGCGACGGCGACTTTCCGGCAGCCGGCGGGTCGTATTGTGGGAGCGCGTACTGGTCGAAACGGATGTGCATGTCGCGATCGACAATCAGCGCGCCCGGCGTTCCCCAGATGTCATTGAGCTCGGCGACTTCATCGCCATCGGGCAGGACCGTGAAATCGTAAGCCGCGTCTTCCATGAACGCGACCGGGTCGCCGTTGTCGTCACGAAAGTGCACGGCGAGGACCCGAACCTTGTCGCCATGTTCGAGCCGGATGCTCTGGATATGCGGCATCAGCGCCTTGCAGTAGGGACACCAGGTGGCCCAGAACAGCACGATGACGGGCTGCTCGGCTGCGACCTCGCTCAGCGTGATGGTTTCGCCATCGACAGACTGGAGCGTCCAGTCTGGAGCGACGCGCGGCTCGTCGGCTGCGACGGTACTGGTGAGTAACAGGGTGAGTATTGTGACAAAGAGTTTAATACGCATGGGGCAGGGGACCGGCCATGCGTGCGGTTTATCACAACACGCTGCTACAGCAAGCCTTCCAGCCCATCCAGGTCGTTGATGACGCGCCACGATCCGCCGGTCTTCTCGACGCGGCCCTGCCATTCCTCGAGCCGCCCGAGGTATTCGCGCGGATCGATGTTGTCGGAACGCAGCTTGGTGACGTTGAGCGCGATGACTTCAAAGCCTTCGAGCGGCACATCGATGTCGCGTATGTAACCTTGCTCGAGGTCTTCCTTGAGGTCCGAGAAGATCAGGATCGTCTTCTTGCCTGTCCCTTTCTCGTTCAGGAACTCCACGGCCTGCAGCAGGCCGCCCGTAATGTCGGTGTAGGGTGCCGGCTCGGCGGTCTCGACAAAGTTGCTGACCTGCTCCGCGAACAGGCGCTTCTGGCGATTCACGGCACTCGGCCGGTCGTCAAACGACGCCTTGGCGATGATGTCTCGTTCGCTGAAGCTGCCGGTGTCGATGCGCGCCACGGCGAACGAATCTGACGCATCGAGTCGCGACAGCGTGAAGCGAATGATCTGCTCGGCCTTGATGAGCTCCTCGTTGTAGGTGCCCGAAGTGTCGATCAGCATGTAGACGCCGGTGTTGCGCGGTACCGTGTCACTGCTGCACGAGGCGAGGAGTGCGGCGAGCGCAAGAACGATCAGGCGTTTCATAGTCTTGCTCCTTTGAGGCCCTGGTCGCGAGCGGGACCGTCCTCCGCCCGGCTCATGCGTTCCTCGATCCAGAGCGGCACGAACAGCGGCAGGTCGTAGACCTGCTTCAGGAGTACCCCGAGGTAGAGAAAGACGTTGGCGAGCACGCGCAGCGCCAGCGCCACGACGCGCAGGAAGGAAATTCCGATAAGCCCGAGCACGGTCCTGAGGGAATGCACGAACGTCTCGAGCGGAATGGCCACGAACACCAGTGCAAACGGCAGGATGAATCCCATACCCATCTGCGCGGCGGTTGTGATCCACATGAACTCGCCCGTTGCGGTTAGGGCTGCGGCCGCTTCGCCGCGCAGCAAGGCGCTGGTTGCAAGTTCGTCCTGCAACAGGACTTCGCGCATGTAGGCGAGTCCTGCCTCGACGCTGGCCAACAGGAACAGGATCGTGAACGTAATGTAGACCATGCGCACGCGCGTCTTGTCGGGCAGGGCGCCGATCACGGGGAACAGGCGCGTGATGCGCAGCGACTCCATGAGGAACAGGCCCATCGATATTTCAACGAGGATGATGACAAGTGCTGCGATGTCCGCCGTGCGGAAATCCCCGATCAGGTTCGTGCCGCCGACCATCTCGGCCATGGGCCTTGCGATCAGCGAGAAGTTGATCGTGGCACCACCGATCGCAATGCACAGCACGAAGGCCGACACAAAGAAGTTGACGAGCGACGACGAGGACAGCACCGACATCGCGCGGTCCTGGCCGTGGACGATGTCCTCATATTCCTGCATGTGCCGGTCGATCGTGACCGAGCGGCTCAGGAGGCTGTCGACGTTCTTGCCGACGGCACCCAGTGTCTGCTGGATCTTGCGCCAGTCCGGCCGCATGTGCCGCAGCAGTTTGTGCCGCTTCGCGCTGGCCTCATGGTAGGAAGCCATCGCTTCCTTGTGCGCTTTGATAAGCGATTTGTGAATGTCGCTCAGGATGCTGCCGATATGGGCGCGCCCGTCCCTGGCGTCCATGTCGGCAACGGCTTTGACAGCCTTGACCCAGCCAGGGGGGTCGGGCGGGACGTCGACGGCTTCCTGGTGGTCCTTCTCGATGCGCACGATGGACTCGCTCAGCGAGCGGTGCAGGGCCGAGTAGTTGGCCAGGTCCTTGCGGACGGTTTCGTTGATGCGATCGAACTCGCGCTCGATGATCCGTTCTTTCGCCTCCCGACCGGCCGCGAGCAGGACGTGGCGATTGCGGGCGGCGAGATTGGTTTCAGACCGCGACACGGCTTTTGACGCCATGCGGAAGCTGCGGTGCAAACCTTGCGCCGCGGCCTGAATAGTCTTATGTGCGGTACTGCGTATGAGGTAGAGCGCGGCGATGATCAGGACGATCCAAAGCAATGCCGACGCAACTGGCCAGGGCGTAATGCCGAGCATGAAGCTCATGATGGTAACTCCGCTGTCTTAGTTAGGAACCGTAGACCGGTGGCTTTGCGAAGCGCTCTTTCGAACGCCGTGCCTTTTTCATCTTCAGGGGCAGCCTCTCACTTCGGGGTGAGGGAATCCACGGGTATGCGACATAATGGTCGAACCCGTGGTTCCCTTGGGTCGAAATGCCCGGCTAGTTAAAGAACCAGCGGGCGCCGACGGTAAAGATGTCCGTATCGCCGGCAAATTCCACACTCAGACCGGCCGCGACCTGGTCGGTGAAGTGATAGTCGCCCGCAATCTCGAGGAAAGTATCGCTGTTATCGAGGTTGACGTGATTCACCGACGCACGAATCTCGAATTTCGGCGCCAGCCAGCCGCGGGTCCCTCCGGAAAGCGCAACACCCGTATCGTCGGCACTGCCGCCCAGCGCGTCGACATCGGTGCGCACGAGCTGCAGCGTGGCGATCAGGTCGAAGTTCCGGTTGTATTGCCAGACGTAGCCGCCGCCGACTTCGAGAATTGTCGCATCGACATTGTTGTTGAAGTCGAGGTCGGTGATCGAGCCAAGCAGGATCCACGGCCCGTTCAGGTCGAGAGACCCGCCCAGTTTGAAGCCGTCGCCGCCGTTAGTGTCTACGTCGACGAAGCGCAGCTCGGCGTAGGTATAGTTGAGGTCTGCTGTCGTTGGCTGCTGGCTCGACTGGGCCGCGGCCGTGCCGTGCAGCATGAGCACCGCGATAACGAGTAGTGTCTTGTTCATTCTTCTTTCTCCGATTTGTTGCCCAAGGTTGTGCGTTTGCGGTGCCGTAGCACCGTGAGGCGCGCATCCTAACGCCGCATCTTGAGACCTGTCTAATCGGAGTCTGAGCGCGTGTGTCAATCCGGCCACTACACTCTCAGGTGTTTGTAATTTAATTGGTTTTTCGGAGTGCCAGGGTGTCTCTGTTTGGCGTCAGTCGCTAAACTGCAATCCCGCTTTGCGCAACCGCCTCAGTACGCCACCGAGAACCGCCGCATGTTGTGCGTCGCGCTTTCGGCTTCGTCCACGAGCGCTATCGCGAAGTCGGCACGGGACACGAGGTTTCGGCCGCGCTTGTCTTGCAGCATCCTGTCGCCGCCGGTTCGATAGGTTCCCTTGCGCCTTCCATTGGTCAGGTTCTTGGGCGGCGTGGCGTAGGTCCAGTTGACGTCATCGACGGCGCGCAGGTGTTGCAGCGCGAGAATCTGGCCCTGGATTTCGAGTTCGAGGTTCTTCGGCAAGAACAGCCGTGGCAACTTGTCGGCGTACATTACGCCGGGCCTGACCTCGAGCGTGCCGGAGCCGCCGACGTGAATCAGGCGCGGCCCGTCATCGCCCAGCTCGCGCAACGTGTCGACGACGTTCTTCACAGCGATGTACTGCAGCGCGCTTTCGGGCGTCTTCGAATCGCCGATGACGCCGCGTACCGAGATAATGACGACGTCCTGCCCGGTGGCGAGACTGCGGATGCTGTCAGTATCGAGGAGGTCGCCTTTCACAGCCGAGAGGTTCTCGTGCCGGCGCGTGATGCGCGTGGGGTTGCGTGACACGGCCGTGACCGCGTGACCGCGATTCAGTGCTTCCGTGACGATGTGCGTGCCGATCTTGCCCGTCGCGCCATAGACGAGGATATTGAGCCTGGCCTTGGTCGCATCGGCACCGACTGCGGGCAGGCCAAGCAGCAGGGTGACCAGCAAAAGCAACGAACACGCCCAGGTCTTCCCGTGCATCCGGCGTTTCTCCCATATTTCATGTGCCATCTATGGACACAGAGGATACAGTACGAGTTCAGTCACATTGATACACAAGAAAACGATAATCAGGGGCGCATGCCCCGGCAAAGGATCCGGTAATGAGTTCATCCACTAACGACAATCTTGCGGTGCTGATCGACGCCGACAACGCGCAGGCGTCGCCTATTCATGAGCTGTTGGAAGAGGTATCGCGCTACGGCACGGCGAGCGTGAAGCGTGCTTACGGCGACTGGTCGACACCGCAGTTGAAGAAGTGGAAGGACCAGTTGCACCTGCATGCGATCAAGCCTGTTCAGCAGTTCAGCTACACGAGCGGCAAGAATGCGACGGATTCGGCGTTGATTATCGACGCGATGGACCTGCTGCACACCGGGGACCTCAATGGCTTTTGCCTGGTGTCGTCGGACAGCGATTTCACGCCGCTGGCGGCGCGTATTCGCGAAGCGGGACTGGCGGTCTACGGGTTCGGCGAGCGCAAGACGCCGCAGCCTTTCGTGGCTGCCTGCGACAAGTTTGTTTACACGGATATCCTGGCGCCGCCCAAGACGAAAAGCGGCAAGCGCAAGACCCGCTTTCCATCGCCTGAAAAAATGCTTCGCAAAGCCGTGGACGCGGCCACTCAGGACAACGGCTGGGCCAACCTTGGCACGGTGGGGTCGATGCTCGTGAAGAACAACCCCTCCTTCGATGCCAGAAACTACGGCTTCAAGAAGCTGATCGAGATGGTCAAAGAGCAGCCCTTTCTTGAAGTGCGCACCGAGAAATCCGGTTCAGGCGTGCTGGTAAGGATCAAATAGCGAGCTACTCCAGCACACTGACGCCGGCAGCGGCGTGGCAACCCTGGCACTGGGCCGAGATATCTTCGGCCGCGGCGCGCGCGGTTTCAAGATCGTCTGCCGTTTCGACTTCGTAGGCCGCATTGCGCATGCCGGTGAGGTAGTTTTGCCACTCTTCCGGAACCCCGTCCACGGCCTCGTGCTGTGACAGCCAGTAGGCCGGTGTTGCGGCCCCCACGAGGTCACCATCGGCCAGCGCAAACATCAGGTCGTCGAGCTTTTCCGCATGCTCGTGCATATGCTTGACAAAAGCCGCGTCAAACAAGGCGCCAGCCTCTGCGGCCGGTGCGGCAACCTCTGCGGCGGCGGCCGCGTCGGGCTCCGGCGCCTGGGGTTCCGCGGTCTCTTGCTTGCTGCACGCTGCGAGGCACAGCGCGATCGCGACAATCCATAACGATTGAATTTTCATAGTGACTCCTGTGATCCTCTGCCTAAGAATTCCATATCGCGCGGCGGGAATCCATGCGATTAGTACGTACCAGCAGGCCCGCGGGAAGCGCTACAATAGCAGCAGCGAGTCGATATTCGCACGCCTAGAGTCGTTATTCCGGCAGCCATCATGAACCACTATGACTACATTATTGTCGGTGCAGGATCGGCCGGCTGCGTACTGGCCAACCGCCTGAGCGAAAACCCCGCGGTTAGTGTGTGCCTGCTCGAAGCGGGCCCGGTGGACAGCAATCCGCTGATTCACGCACCGTTCGGCTTCTCCATGATGGCCGAGAACAAGAAGATCAACTGGTGCTTTGAGACCGTTCCGCAGCCACAGATGAACGGACGAAAAGGCTACCAGCCACGCGGTCGGGTTCTCGGCGGTTCAAGCTCGATCAACGCCATGGTCTACATCAGGGGCGTGCCTGCCGACTACGATCGGTGGGCCGAGGCGGGCGCCATCGGCTGGTCATACGAGGACGTGCTGCCTTATTTCAGGCGGTCGCAGGATCAGGAACGCGGCGAGGACGAGTTTCACGGCACCGGTGGACCCCTGGCCGTCAGCGATTTGCGCTACAAGAATCCGTTGAGTCACCTGTTTATTGACGCGGCGCGGCAGCTCGAGCTGCCGGCCAATGACGATTTTAACGGCCGTTCGCAGGAAGGCGTGGGCTTCTACCAGGTGACGCAGCGAGAAGGCCGCCGGTGCAGCGCAGCCGCCGCCTACCTGGCTCCCGCGCTGGGTCGAAGCAACCTGTCTGTGATTACCAGGGCGCAGGTAGAAAAAGTCCTGATCAAAGGCAATCGCGCCGTGGGTGTGGACTACCACGAGGGCGGTCGCAGCGTAAGCTTGCAGGCCAATCGGGAAGTGTTGCTGTCGGCGGGCGCGTTTCAGTCACCGCAAATCCTGATGCTCTCCGGCATCGGTCCAGCCGAGCCTCTCAAAGCGCAGGGCATCGACGTCGTCCATGATGCGCCCGAGGTCGGCCAGAATCTGCAGGATCATTTCGATTACACGGTGATTCGGCGGGCGCGCTCAGCACAGGCGATGGGCTATACCTTCGCGAGGGTGTTGCGTGCGATTCCTGATTTCGTGCGTTACCTGCGGCGAGTGGGCCCGTTGACGTCCAACCTGGCCGAAGCGGGTGGATTCCTGCGCACATCCAGGCAAGAGCCGGTACCGGATATCCAGCTGCACTTCGTCCCGGGCATCGTTGATGACCACGGCCGGAAGATGCACTTCAGGGCCGGTATTTCGTGCCACGCGTGTGTGCTGCAGCCCGAGAGTCGCGGCAGCGTGACGCTGCAGGATGCCAATCCGCGCTCCGCACCGAGAATCGATCCCCGCTTCCTGAGCGCGGGCGACGACCTGGACCGCACGCTGAAAGCGGCGAGACTTGTGCACCGCATTCTGGACGCCCCGGCGTTCGAGCGTGTCGTCGGTCCAAGCCTGTATGCTGGCGGCGACGCGAATGACGACGAACTGATCGATGACATCAGGCGTCGAGGCGATACGATCTATCATCCCGTCGGTACCTGCCGCATGGGATCGGATGCGACCGCTGTCGTCGACCCGTTAGCCCAGGTTCGCGGCGTGCAGGCCCTGCGCGTTGTCGACGCTTCCATAATGCCAACGCTGGTCTCGGGCAATACCAACGCGCCGACCATCATGATCGGGGAGAAGATCGCGGATGCGATCAAGACGGCAGCGCGGGCCTCAGGCTGAATCCAGGCGCTCGCTGATGTAGTCGTACTCATCCGCGATGAGGCGCTTGCAGTCTATTGCGACGAACTCGGCGAGGGTCTTGCCGACGAACGGGATGCCGCAGTCGATCGTCATGCGCACGTGATTAACGCAGCCGTCGCCCAGGGGCTCGAGTTCGAGCGTTCCTTCGATGGTGACCGGGACGCCGGCGATATCGATTTCGAGTTCCGCCTGGTACACGTCATCGGCGTAACAGGTCCATTGCTCCGTCTGCTCTACAGTGTTCCAGGGCTGCAGGAACTTGCTGAGGAGGCCGGGCACATCGGCCGGCAACTCGCGCACGAAACTAACGACCGCACCATCGGCACTCGTCTCGCATTTTTCTATGCGAATTTTGCGTGCGCCGAGCGCTTCTTGTTTTGCATGGATCGCTTTGCGATCCGTAAACAACGCAAACACCGCATCTGTGCTGTGAGCGTACTCATGATCTCGACTGATTTTCACCCTATTCACCAAACGGCCAACTAGCGATTGCGCCCCATCTTCTCGTGGCTGCTGACCCACTCGTGCGCCAGTATTGCGGACGACAACGACAAGTCGCCAGCCAGTACGACAGCCGCGATAATCTCGGCGAACTTGTCCACCTTGCCGTCGCCGTAGCAGTCCATCATCTCGAGGCATTCACGCTGTGTCTGCAGGCCCGTGCCTCCGCCGTAGGTTGCGCAGATTAATGCTGGCAGCGTCACCGACGAGTATAAATCCCCGTTGTCGAGCAACTCGAAGTAGGTCATCCCCGCATGGGATTCAGAAACGTTTGCCGCATCCTGGCCCGTGGCGATGAACATCGCAGCAATGCCGTTCGCGGAGTGGGCGCCGCTGTAGACTGCCCCGGAAAGATGCGTGCCGATACCTGCGATCTGCCGGAACCTGTACAGCCACTCCGGTTCGATGCGGAGAAGCTCTTTTGCCACATCCTTCTTCAGGACGAACTCCGCGACGACGCGTTTGCCGCGCGTCTGGATCATGTTCATGCTCGAGTGTTTCTTGTCAGTATCGATGTTGCCGGACAGGATGTAGCGTGGTTTCGCCGGGTGATGCGCGCGGATCCATTCGCAGGCATACAGCGTAGCTTTGCCGGTCATGTTCTGGCCGGCCGCATCGCCCGTCGTGTAGCAAAACCGCGTGTATAGCATCTTGGCGACAATGTATTGCTCGATTTCTATCAGTCGGGGAACTTCCACCGATGCCTTCACGACACCACGAATCGCATCGATGTGCTCGTTTAGCCACTTGCCGAACTCGCGCGCTTCCAGCGCACTGTTGAACAGGAAGACGGGCGCCCTTTGCATGGAGTGCTTGACGACCGTGGTCCTGGCGCCACCGCATTCGCTGATGACGCGCATGCCGCGGCTGTAGCTTGCAACGAGCGTGCCTTCGGTGGTCGCCATGGGAATATAGAAGTTGCCCTGGGCGTGTTCCCCGGCCATCAGCAACGGCCCGGCGAGACCGATCGGTACCTGTGCGGTGCCGATGAAATTCTCGATATTGCCGTTGGTGACCGCCGGATCGATCGTGTAGCTCGCTACTGTATCCAGCTTGGCGCCTGTCATTGCTTCAACGAAGGCACCGCGCTGCGAGGCCATCTCGCGCGTGTGATCGTTGTTCTTGTCGCGTGGAATGCGGTCGGATTTCGACATGGTTTTCTCCGGGTAAGTTTAATCGTCTACACGAGTGCCTCGAGTTCGGCGAGTGACTGCTCCAGGTAGTCGATGAGACGCTGGACGCGAGGCACGGTACGCCGGCAGGCGATGATGCCGAAGTCGAGATTGCCGTGGTAACTGACAAACGTGATGTTGAGTGCGAAGCCGTGGAAGACGGCAGAAACAGGATAAGAGCCGAGCAGGGGCGCGCCGTTCCAGTAGAGCTGTTCCCTGGGGCCCGGAATATTCGAGATGACCGTGCTCACCGGCGGGAACCAGTCCGCGACGCCCATCATGCTGGCAAGGAACAGCGGCGTCTGCATCAGGGTGGCATACAGGCTGGCTTCCCGGGAAGTGAGTTCACCCAGCATCTCTTTGCCGGCGCGTGTCGACTTGGTGATCGTCACAAGCCGGTCCAGGGGATCTTCGTGACGCGTGCCCAGGTCGGCGATGATGTAGCTGATCGCGACCGGTGAATCGAAGTCGTCTTTCTGCCGAACCGAAACGGGCACCAGTGCGCGCAACGAATGCTCGGGGAGTTCGTCCTGCGCCTCGAGGTAACGTCGCAGCGCGCCCGAACACATTGCCAGGACGACATCGTTAATCGTTACGCCGGTGGCCTCACTGACGGCCCGGACACGGTCGATACTCCATGACTGGGCAACGAATTCCCGTGAACTCGAGACCTCGGTGTTGATCATAGTGTGCGGTACATGGCGCCACGGTACGGCCAGGCCCTCGCCGATCCCGAGCCACGTTGCCGCATAACTCTTGATGACTCCCAGCAAATGCGCCGAGGTGTCGAATTGCGCTTTCAGGAATTCCGCCATCGCTTTGAATTCAAAATCGCTTGGTGCGAGTTCGGCAGAATGGACGGTGCCATGCCGGGCCTTCAGCGCTTCATGGGCTTCCAGCGATAGCGGCGACGGGCCGGGGCTCGCGTTTGGGTCTGTTGAGCAGCCGCCCTCGGTTAGCCGTACACCGGCAACGCCATCGATCGCCGCATGGTGAATTTTTGTATAGACACCGAAGCGGCGGCCCTTGATACCTTCGATCAGGTGGGCCTCCCAGAGTGGCTGGCTACGATCGAGCATGGTGGAGTGAAGCCGCGAGACGAGCGAGAACAGCTCGCGATCGCCTCCCGGTTTTGGCAGTGCCGAGTGCCGAATGTGGTAATCGAGATCCAGGTTCGGTTCGTGCTCCCAGTAGAGCGGGCCGAAGCGTCCCAGCGCGCCGTGCGCCACGCGATGAGCAAACGGCTTGCGAAGTTCGGTGGTTGAACGATAGGCCTCATGGAGCTGGGTCATGAACTTGTGCTGATGCACGCGCGCCGGAAACTCGAAAATATTCAGGCCGGCAACGTGCATTGGCGATTCGGGACTTTCCAAGTAGAGGAAGCCCGAATCCAGGAGGTCTATTCTGTCCACAGACTGATTTTACCGGAACGCCCTGCTGAATCGAGGTGACAGGGCATAGGTAGTTTCATCAAAAATGACCTATTTTTTACGGGTGAACCGCAGGCAGCCGTCCTCGATCGGACCCTTGCCGATGACCTTCCTGTCCAGGGCGTAGTTCTGCGCGTTGCGCCAGGGCGAGACCGTTCCCTGTTTCGGCAGCCGGTGCATTTTTCGCTGGATGTAACCCGATGAAAAACCATCGATCCAGTCCACGCCGGCCATGTCCTGTTCGTGTTCGCGCAAGCGCGGTGTGCACTGACGCATCCCCGTTTCGGTCATGTGATTGAGCAGGCGGCAGGCATACTCGGCCGTGAGGTCGGACTTCAGCGTCCACGAGGCGTTGATGTAGCCGAAAGTCGATACGAGGTTCGGCACGCCGGAAAACATCATCGACTTGTACGAAAACGTCTTCGAGACGTCGACGGGCTCATCGTCGACGCTGAGTTCCACATCACCGAGTACACGCAGATCGAGCCCGGTGGCCGTAACGATGATGTCGGCCTCGAGCTGTTCGCCGGATTCGAGGCTTATGCCGTTCTCCGTGAATTCATCAATGGTGTCCGTGACAATGGATGCATGTCCATCGCGGACGGCATGGAAGAAATCGCCGTTGGGCACAAGACAGAGGCGCTGGTCCCAGACGCCGTAACGGGGCACGAAGTGCTCCTCGAAGTGTTCATAGTTGCCGAGGTCCTTGCGCGCCATCCTCAAAAGCTTTCTGCGAATAAACTTCGGCGTTGCCTGCGACTGCCAGTAGATGTAGCGCTGGTACTGGATGTTCTTCCAGCGCGTGATGGCATACGCGGTCTTGTCGGGCAACAGCCAGTTCAGCAGCCGCGCCAGCCAGTCGGTGTCAGGCGCCGAACCCATGTACGTCGGTGAGCGCTGTAGCATGACCACGTGCGCGGCATCCTTGGCCATCTCCGGCACCAGCGTCACGGCGGTTGCACCCGAACCGACAATGACGACCTTCTTATCACTGTAGTCGAGGTCCTCGGGCCAGTGCTGCGGATGCACGATCTCGCCCTTGAAGCGGTCGTAGCCTTTGAACTCGGGCAGGTAGCCCTGCTCGTAATTGTAGTAGCCGGCGCACATGAGCAGAAAATTACAGCGCAGCGTGACGGCCTCGCCGCTGGCATTGTTTCTTATGTCGAGCGACCAGGTAGCGTCCTCGCTCGACCAGTTCGCAGAGAGCAGGGCATGCTGATAGCGAATATGCCGCTCGATGTCGCCCTCGGACGCCGTTTCCCGGATGTACTTCAGAATCGACGGGCCGTCGGCTATCGCCTTGCCTTCCTTCCAGGGTTTGAAGTTGTAACCGAGCGTGTACATGTCGCTGTCCGAACGGATGCCCGGGTAGCGAAACAGGTCCCAGGTACCCCCCAGGGTGTCGCGTTCTTCGAGGATCAGGTAGCTGCGGTCCGGGCACTTGTCCTGCAGGTGCCACGCGGCGCCGATACCGGACAGGCCGGCACCAACAATGACGACATCGACGTACTCAGTAGACATGCTTTACAGCATCCCATATTCACGCGCCGGTCGCGACGCGCTGCGTCCGGCCGCGAGGGAATTGTGAACATTTGTGTCGGCGCCATCGGCAGCCGGTAACCGTCCCTATAATGCCGGGCACTTTACAGTGGAACTCGGATCATGGCGGCAAATACACGCTCAAGCTCAACGACAACGACGACGTCGACCACGACGATGAAGCGCTTCTGGCGTCGCACCGACGTGCGGCGACCTTGGTGGCCCTGGGGCCTGTTGCCGCTGCTCGGCTTGCTGTTCCTCTACTTGTTTGGTGCGTTGGTTACGGCGCCGGCAATCGAGGCCGAGGTCAGACAGGGTGTCTACACGACCCTGGAGAACGCAGGCGCATCGGCCGAGCGGCTTACCGCGGACGGCCAGGCCGTCACAGGACGCATCGGCGCGGACGGGCCCGACGAAGTGCTGCTGGAAGCCCTTGCCGGGTCGACGATCTGTGCCACGTGGGCGGGAGAGCTGGAGTGTCCGCTCGAGGTTGATCTCGAACGCGCCCACGTCGAGAGTGTCGCGGCAGAGGCGGCAATCTCGCCGGCTGCGGCCGTCGCGCACGAGGTGGCTATTCCCGATGAGGAAGTCGCGGAGCTCGTGGAATCTGCAGTGCTCAACGATCCGCAGGCCGCGCGCGAGGCGTGCAACGAGGCTCTGCGTGACGCGCTATCGGGCACGAGGGTTCAGTTTCGCACCGCGAGTGCCGACATCGATTCGACCAGCGAAGCGTTGCTGCAACGCCTCGCCGTCGTCGCGAACGAATGTCCCGGCAATCTCACTATCGAAGGTCACACGGACGGTCAGGGCGATGCCGACATGAACCAGATGCTGAGCCAGGCGCGCGCAAATTCAGTTCGAGATGCGCTCGCCGGACTCGGTGTCGACAGCGCCCGAATGCGCGCCGTCGGCTACGGCGAGTCGCGGCCCGTCGCCGACAACACGACGGCCGAAGGCCGTGCCACTAACCGCCGCATCGCTATTTCAGTCGACGCTAACGAATAACACCCGCATTGCTGCGAACGAGTCGATCGCAAACCGAGGGAAAGACAATGATTTATCTGCTTGCTAAATTCACACTGCTGTTTTTGCTGGCCGCTGTGCTCGGCTTCGTGCTGGGCTACTGGTGGTCAAAACGCCGCATGGTTGACGTAACGGAATCCTATGAAGACCTGCGCAAGGCGACGGAGCGTACCGACGAGTCGCAATGGGAACGCCTCTGGAGCCGCCTTGACGCTTTTCCCAAGCCGAAAGAGCCGGACCTGTCGCCGGTAGAAACACGCATCGACTCCCTGGCAGGCAAGATCGCGGACATTCCCAGACCACCTGCACCGCAAACGGTTGACCTGCGACCGCTACATACAGAGCTGTCATCCGTTAACGAGCGAATCGCCCGGATACCCAGTGTCGACCTGCAGCCGATTGGCAAGCGGCTGGACAATGTCGAAACTGAACTCGCCCGCCTTGGCAAGCGGCTGTCTGCGGCACCGAAACAGCCGCAACCAAAGGCGGCCGTGGCAGCGAAGCCGAAGACGGAAGGGCCGAGGCTTCTGCGTTCGGCCGACTACGGCAAGAAGGATGACCTCAAGCGCATCTCGGGCGTCGGCCCGAAGCTCGAACGGCTTTTGAACCAGAACGGTATCTACTACTTCTGGCAGATTGCGTCGTGGTCGCCCAAAGACGTGACCCTCATCGACGAGAAGCTCGACGTATTCAGGGGGCGAATTTCACGAGATGACTGGGTGGCGCAAGCCGGGACGCTGAAGCAGGCGCCGGATGCGGCGCGCATGCCCAAGGGCTAGTCTCGTCTGATTGCCTCGATCGTACGAGCCTGCGCCGGTCGGGGCGCAATGCAGTAACATGGCGTGACCCATGACCGACCTCACGAACAAGACAGTCCTGATAACCGGTGCCGGCGGTGGCTTCGGCCTGCAGATGGTGCGCCAGTTTCGTGCCGCGGGCGCGAAGCTGATCCTTACGGACGTCAGTGACCAGGCGCTGCAGGCTGCGGTTGACGATGCCGGTGACGATCTGATCGCTTCGTGTGCCGCAGACCTGGCCTCGGAAGAGGGCTGCCGCGCAATCGTCGAAACCTGCACGTCACTCGACATGGTGCCGGATATTCTCGTCAACAATGCCGGCATCGCCGTCGCCGGGCGACTCGATCACGTGCCACGGGAGCACTGGGAAACCCTGATGCAGCTCAACCTGCTGGCGCCGATGCGGCTTACCAACAGCTTTCTTCCCGGCATGGTCGAGCGCGGGAGCGGGCATATCGTCAACACCTCGTCGGTCGCGGGCTGGATGGGCGCGAAAGGCATGTCTTCATACTGCGCATCGAAGTTCGGGCTGCGCGGCTTCGGTGAAACGCTGGCTGCGGACCTGCGGGATACGGGTGTTCATGTGACCAACGTGTACCCGTCCTTCAGCCGGACGCCGATCCTCGACTCGCCGCAACACGGCTACGAGCAGCGCAGGGTGGTACCTGAATATCTGCTCTCGGAACCGGCCGATGTCGTTGCCCGGGTGCTGGCCGGTGTCCGGCGCAATCGGCTGCACGTGTTTCCGGACAAGTATGCGCGGATTACGCACTACCTCATTCGGTTTGCACCCTGGCTCCTGCGGCGCATGGAGCGCCGCCTGCAGGCCGCGGCGATCGAGGCGGGCAAGACGGCAGACTGACAATCCTCGTGTCGGCAGTTCACCCGAGGCGCGAAGCGCGGACGGGTGAGAAATCTTTTCGTAACTCCCTGCTAAACTGTGTAACAGCCCCATCAAGAATTACACACAAGAATTGGGAGGCAGAGCATGATCGATCTAAATCGTACCCTGAGCCTTGTCAAAGGTGGGATCTTCGATCCCGAGAAGACCTGGCGCGACTACCTGCCCGAAGCGGAGAGCTGGCAAAAGACGGCTTTCTTGTTAACCGGGCCGCTCATTCTTCTCGCAGCGGTAGCCGCATACCTGATCGGTTTTCTCGGCAGCGATGTGTCCATGTTTGGACGCTTCCGTCCGACGATCGTCTCGACCCTCATGACAGTGGTCAGTTCGGCCATTGTCGCCGTCGCCGTTGCGTGGGTGGTCAGTGCTCTTTCCGGCGCGTTCGGCGGCAAGAGCGGTTTCGGCCTCGGGCTGGCGGCCACGACGTTTGCGTTCATTCCGGGCTACGTCGGGCAGGCCATCGTCTGGCTTCCCTGGATAGGGGGATTGCTGTCCCTTGGGCTGTTCATATACGCGCTCGTGCTTCTTTGGAAGGCGATACCCATATTCCTGGCCGTCCCTGAAGGCAAGCGCGTCGGTCACTACATCCTTTCCCTCGTCGCATCGATTGCGGCGATATTGATATTTTCGATGACGATTGGCCGATTCATCGGGCCTACCGTCACCGCGCCGTCGTTGAGCGAGATGTCGGACGCTTCGGATCGCGACGGCGGTTCAGGGGGCGGCCTGTATGACGGACTCGCGAGGCAGGCCGAGCTGATGGCCGCGGCCGAAGAAGATCGCTACGATCCGCCGTCGGACGGCCGGCTGAGCGAAGACCAGGTGCGCGAGTTCATTCGCGTAATGGACCGCTCCGAAGAGCTGCAACAGCGGAAGATGAAAAAGATGGAAGAGCTTGCCGAAAAAGCCGACCGCAATGAAGATGTTTCGCTTCGCGATATCGGCGCGATGATGGGCGGCATGAGCGAAGTGGCTGGCCTGCCTACCTCAGAGATCGAAGTGGTCAAGTCGGCGGGCGGTAACTGGGCCGAGCACCAATGGGTCCGGGAGTCGCTGCGCACCGCCTGGGTGCAGAAAGACGGCAACGACACGATCGCGCACAACTATGCGCTGTATCAGGAGTTCGAAGAAGCGCTCGACGCCTACATAGCCTATTGAAGCCGGCCCGAGGGATTGCTATGCACACCAGTTCACTAATCCTGGCTCTACTGAACCAGACGGTGCAGCTGCCTGATCCGCTTGCGCCAGCTAGCAGCAGGGAGGAGACTTACAGTAATTTCCTTCCCGGATTTTTTCGATGGAACTCGTTGTTTTTGACCTTGATGGCACGCTCCTCAATCGTGAATCGGTGATCTCCGAATACACGAGAGAGACGCTGCGGCTCCTCGACGAACGCGACATTGCCTACACGGTCGCCACCGGACGCACGCTTCACGGCGCGCGTGCGATTCTCGAGGGCCACGCTTTTCAGCTGCCACAGGCCTACAAGAACGGCGTAATGATCTGGCATCCGGATTCGAAGCGCATTTCGAGCGGTGCTACGCTGACGCCGGACGAGCTGGACAAGGTCGTCCTCGCCTGCCTGGGGCAGGGCGTTACGCCTTTCGTCTTTACGCTCGACGAAGATGACGAGAGCACCGTGTACCATCCCCCGGTGTTGTCGAATGTCGAGCGCAAACTCGTACGCAGCATCAGCATCCAGGAACACAAGCGGGTGTCTGCACTCGATGCGCTGCCCGCGGATGCAACGGTTACACACGTCAACTCTATCGGTGATGGCGAAGCCATCAAGGCCGTGCTTCGCAGCGTCAATGATGAGCCGAACCTGGTGGCTTACTCCGGAATCGCACTGGAGGGACAACAGTGGCGCTGGCTCGACGTCCACCACAGCGACGCCAGCAAGGGCGGCGCCATCAAGACGATGAAGCGGCTGCTCGGCCTCGAGCGCGTGATCTGCTTCGGCGACAGCGACAACGACCTCAGTATGTTCGAGGTGGCCGATGAAAGCTACGCGCCGGCCAACGCCAACGACAACATCAAGTCGGCCGCCACGGCGGTTATCGGCCACCACGACGACGAGGGCATCGCACACTTCCTGCGCGAACGCTTTGCGCTCGACGCGCAATAAGTTTTCTGAGTCGTTAAGCGGGTTTTAGTCTAAGGCGGACCCCCCGGCACTGGCGTCAGCTCGAGATCGATTCTGACCTGGCCAGCATCCAGCGCGTCTAACTCTGATGCTAGAATTAGTGGTGAGGGTGACGGAAATATGGCCACGCAACTAACCACCCCGGACGCGCACGGGATTGCCGTCGTCGTCCTGATCGTATTCGCGCTGATTCTGTTCACGCGTGACAGGCTGCCGCTGGAGTCTTCGAGCCTGGTCGTGATCATCGTGCTGGTGGTCGGCTTTCACCTCTTTCCCTACGAAGTCGACGGTGTGGTGGTCGACCCGGCGCAATTCCTGCTCGGTTTCGGCAATGAGGCCCTGGTAGCCATCTGTTCGTTGCTGATTATCGGCAAAGCCCTCGAAACGACAGGGGCGCTGCAGCCAGTCGCCCGCTTTGCGGGCGACCAGTGGTCGAGACGCCCGAGCCTGGCACTGCTCCTGATGCTTGTCGTCGTTTTCGTCATGAGTGCGTTTGTCAACGACACCCCGATCGTTGTGCTGATGATTCCCATTCTCGTTGGCATCGCCCTGCGTACAAAACTCCCGGCATCGAGATTCATGCTGCCGATGGGACTCGCAACAATCATAGGCGGCATGTCGACCACCATCGGCACGTCGACGAACCTGCTGGTGGTCGGGATTACACGCGACATGGGGGTGGCCGACATCGGCATGTTCGACATTACGCTGCCGGCGCTAATCGTCGGTGGCTTCGGCCTGTTGTACGTATGGCTGGTGGTGCCGCGCCTGCTTCCGGACCGCGCGACGCCGATGACCAGTACGCACCCACGTCTCTTCGATGCCCGGTTGACGATCTGCGAAGAGGGATTCGCCGTCGGCAAGACGCTGAAGGAAGTGCTCGACAAGACGCAACGTGAGATGCGAGTCGAAAAGATTCGGCGTGGCGAGTCGCTCATGCTGGCGAAATTGCCTTCCGTCGTCCTGCAGCCCGGTGACCACCTGTACGTCAAGGACACGCCGGAGAATTTGAAGCGCTTCGAGATGACGATCGGGGCGACACTGTTTGGCCCGGGCCTCGATGCGGAGGCAGGCACTCCGGACTTGCCGGGGAAGGAAAGCGGTCAGCAACTGGCGGAAATCGTCGTCACGGTGGGCTCACCGCTGTATCGCAAGCGACTGGCGGATGTGTCGCTGGGACCATCTTTCGGCCTGATCCCGCTGGCTGTATACCAGGCACGAGCGCCAGGTGAACGCGAGGCCAAAGATCCGGATTCTGTGCGCCTGCGTGCCGGTGATGTTGTTCTGATGCAAGGCGATCGACTGGGGCTTGATGCCGCGAAGGCAGGTGGCAAGATGCTGGTCGTCGATGGCACGTCGGGCCTCCCCAAGGCGCACCGGGCCAAGCGGGCGCTATCCGTGCTGGTGCTGGTCGTTGCGGCCGCCGCATTCGGATTGCTGCCGATTGCCACCTCCGCCATGATCGGCGTTGGTCTGATGATTGCGTTTGGGTGTATTGCCTGGCGTGACGTCGGGCGATCCCTTCCAATCGCCGTCATCATGCTGATCGTCGCCAGCCTGGCGATGGGCAAGGCGCTGGTTGCAACCGGTATGGCCTCCTTCCTGGCGAGCGGGTTTGTCAGTGCGGCCGGCGGTCTGCCCACACCCGTGATCATCAGCGCCTTCATCCTGGTAATGGCTGTGTTGACGAACATCGTGTCCAACAATGCTGCGGCCGTCATCGGCACGCCGATCGCGATTTCGGCGGCGCAGCAGCTCGGCATCGACCCGCTACCGTTTGTGCTTGCCGTTTTGTTCGGCGCCAACATGAGTTTCGCAACTCCGTTCGGGTATCAGACGAACCTGTTGATTCTGAGTACCGGCGGTTACCGATTCGCCGACTTTCTGAAAGTGGGTATTCCGTTGATCGTGATCTTATGGATCGGGTTTTCTATCGTTTTGCCCGTGTTGTACGGGCTCTGACATCAGCGCTCCGCGTCTCACGTTGACGCATTGGTCGCGAGCCGGCCCGCCCCTCGCCACGAGCTTTTCGGCGACTTAACTCAGGCGTTCGCCACAATTCGGGCATTCTTTCGCGGCCTTGTCCCGAATCTCCTGCATCATGTCATGCAATAGTTGCAACGCTTCGTCACTGTCGAGGCCCAACTCCTTGCGCAGTACCTCCAGTTTCCAGCGTTCGTCCTCGTCGATAATGCCGTCTTTCAGAGCCCTTTGGATATATCGATTGTATTCACGTTTTCTTCCTTGGATGTTCTCCGCGAATCCTGACGCCAATATGGCTGCAGGCAATGCGATCATGCCAATGCCGATCAGGCCTATGAGACCGGCGAATATTTTTCCCATCGTCGTGATTGGCACGACATCGCCATAACCGACGGTCGTCAGGGTCACGATGGCCCACCACATGGAATTGGGCATGCTGCCGAATGTCTCCGGCTGAAGTTCGTTCTCCAGGAGGTAAATGCCGCCAGCCGCGATAACGAGCATCATCAGCAGCACAACGACTGCCGCCAGCAGAGCTTCGGATTCTTTGCGGACAACGTCCAGCAGGGCTCCCAACGCCGGCGAGTAGCGGGTTAGCTTGAGAAGCCGTAGCAATCGCAACACCCGCAAGAAACGAAGATCCATGGTCACGTACAAACTCAGGTAGAACGGCAGGATTGCGATCAGGTCAACTAGTGCGATGGGCCTCAGCATGTACCTGATCCGGCCCAAGATTGGTGATGAATCGCGTGCTTCCTTGAGGTCGATAGAACTCCATACCCGGGCAAGATATTCAACGGTGAAAATCGCAACAGAAAAGACCTCGAAACGCCAGAATGCCTGTTGAAATTGCTCGTAGATCGGGTCGACTGACTCGAGAAATATTGCGATGACATTTAAAGAAATCAGCAGGATCAGCAACAAGTTGACGATGCGGCTTGGCCTTGGAGCGTGGTATCCCTGCTCGAGCAGGTTGGCCATTCGTTTGCGTAGGCTCATTACGGTTCTCGGTTCAACGCGGGCAGTGTCAATCTTACAGGCACCGCCAGAGGGATGAATGGGGTTTCTGCCTGACGCCTGTCAGCGTGCCTGCGTGGGTGCCCGAACCAGGATCACCTGCCGCGACTGCACGTAAGCAGCGGTAGTCGCAAGTACGGAATACCGCAGCTTAGGTATTTCTGACGATTGTGGCCGCCCCGCCGAACGACTATACGTAATAGAAACGGCCCCTTAGCACAACTTAGACACCAGCAAACAGGGCGGCAGAATGCAAATCGAACGAATACGGGCCCAAATTCAAGAAGGCAAAATTATTGAGCAACAGTCAGGCGTACTGCATCGGGCGGTCGTTAATCTGGCCAAGCTTAACGGCGTTCGCGTTACCGAGCTGCAAGTGAAGGCAATAATCGACTTCGTTACTGAATATATTGAGCATGCACCAGCGCTGATGATGATCATTGAAGAAACAGCGGCAATGAGCGGCGCACAGCCCGACGTCCAGCCAATCCTTGATGTCACCGAAGACTATTTTCTGGCACCCAATGACATTATTCCCGACCATTATGGTCTGGTCGGATTGCTGGATGATGCGTATCTCACTCACATGCTTATGGAAGCAATCTCAAACAGGCACAAGTCGCAAACCGGCAAATCATTGTTGCCGATGGACGCGCACGAGACGAACAGGTTCATAAGAAGGCTGATTGGAGAACCGTTTGTCAGCATTCTCGATGAGCATGTTGCGACGACGCTTGATGGCCTAAGCGAGAAACTGAATATCAATCAGATATTGGTCGCACTGGCTCAAATGAGTTTGCCTGCAGTTCCAGAACCGATAAGGGGAAACGCGCGCGTAACAGAGATTATCGGCGCAAGTATTTAGGCGGTAGGCGAATTTTTTTATCTCAGCGTTCGGACAGAAACTCCAGGTAATGCTCGGCGGTGTCCACTGGCCGTTCGAGCATCGGCAGGTGCCCGGTATCCTGCATGACGATGACCTTGGCCTGCGGCAACAGGGGTTCCATGACGTCGATGGAACTCACGTCGAGGACGCGATCGAATTCGCCCCATATGATCAGGACGGGCCGCTCTATATCGCCGAGCAGCGGCTCCAGCGGCACGTAGCGTTCGTCCTTGAGGGCCGTAAAAATGTAGCGATTGAATTCGGCCTGCTCGAAGGTCTTCTTTGCCAGTACGCCTTTTGCGGGCCATGGAATGAACGGTTTCTTGTACGAAGCGAACGCGACCAGCCGGTCAAAGTCGTCAAGTGAGCTCATGACCAATGGGTTTTCGCCTCTGCCGACGGCCAGGAACATGTCCGAGGGCTGGGGTGAATCGATGCCGCCGTTGTTCAGCAGCACGAGCGAAAGGACCTGCTCGGGGTGCGCATGCGTATACAGGGCGGAGAGGTGTCCGCCCATCGAATTGCCGCCGATGTGCAGCGGGCTAAGTTCAAGGGCAGCGACAAACCCCGCGAGCCGGTCGCGTTGCGCAGTCAGGGAATAGTCCCAGTCGGCATGTCGAGCCGAGTCCCCGAAGCCCGGCAGGTCGGGTGCGATGACCCGATAATCCTGCACCAGCGTTCGAGAAAACCGCGTCCAGTGGTCTTTGTCGCCGCCGAAGCCGTGCAGCAGCACGAGCAACGGGGCCTCGGGCGAGCCGCCCTCAAGGTAGTGCCAGGTCTCGCCGTCAACGACGGCCGATTTCAATTCGAGCCCGCTGCGCTGACGCTCGGCTGCGAACATAAGCCGCGTCGTGTCTTCGGGGAAGATCGCCATCAGGGCGACCAGGCAGGCGAGTACCAGCAGCGAAAATAATCCGATTTTTTTCAAGCGAGTTTCACTCCTCATGGTCAGGCCGTCAGGTAGAGGATCAGAATCGTATAGCCGGTGAACAGGACCGACAGCCACTTGAACCACTGTGGCTTCAACAGCATCAGGGCAATAAGGCTGCCACCGAGAATCGGAAACGCAAACGAGGCCAGTGGCGGGTTGTCGAACATTGTCAGATTGACGTAGGGCCCGATCGCAAAATAGCCGAGCATTGACGCCGCCGACACCCGACCCAGTGACCGGCTGTGCGCGAGAAAATCCAGCTCGGTATCGTCCGATATATCCAGGTCCTCAGCCGGCAGCGCGAGTTCCGCAGCGCCGTAGACAAATATCGCGCCAATCACCAGGGCGAAGAAATCGACGATGGACCAGTCCGAGACCAGGCGAAGCTCCCAGCCGACCCACCACAGCTGCAGAATGTAGATGAAGATGCAGGCGCCCCACAGCATCGTCGCCCAGTGAAAGGCGACGCGTTTGTGCGCGCGCACCAGCAGCGCGGCGTTGTGAAGCAGGCGTGCCATCGCCAGGCCGAGAATGATTGAGATGGCGATGAAGATGTATTCGTGTTGGGTCATGCGGGCAACATGCCTGCGCCATGGTCAAAACACAAATTCGTTGCGAGGCGCTGCGCGACCGGCGACCGAGCAGATGTGTATCGAATCGTAACGGAGTCGCCGCTTGCCGCTCGAACGCGCGCATACTAGGGATTGTTAACAAGGGTAGGTTCATGGCACCGGATAATCTCAATACCTCGGCGTTCGGCCGCTTCGTCAAGGTGGGCGGGCTGGTCGGCCGTGTCGGCGCTTCTGTGCTGAGCGAGCAAGCGGTCGGGCTGCTTCGCGACGGTCCCGCAAAGCGGTTGAAGAAGGCCGAGAACATGGTCCGCAACGCGAGCCGCATCGCGGCCACCCTTGGCGAGATGAAGGGCGCTGCGATGAAGGTCGGGCAGATGCTTAGCCTGCACGAGGGTTTGTTACCCCCGGAAGTCTCGGCCGTTCTCAGCGTCCTGCAAAAGGAAGCGCCCAGCGTTTCCTTTGATGTGATGGAGCGCCAGTTACGCCGCGAACTCGAGGACTTCGATGAGTTGTTCGAGTCGGTGGAGCCGGAGGCGTTTGCCGCCGCGTCGATCGGCCAGGTCCACCGCGGCGTCATGAGGGACGGTCGCGAGGTGGCGGTCAAGATCCAGTATCCGAAGGCCGACCGGATGGTGAAGGCGGACCTCAAGAACCTCAAAACCCTGCTGGGCAACCTGGTCGGTCTTTTTACCGACATCGACTTCGAACCGATCTGGGAAGAAGTCCAGGACCGCTTGCTCGAAGAACTCGACTACCGCAAGGAGTCGGAGAGTATTCGGCGCATGGCCTCGATGCATGCGGACCTGCCCGAGATCATTGTGCCCGAGGTCGTGCAGGAGGCGACGACCCGGCGGGTTTTGACGATGAGTTTCGTGGACGGCATCCCGCCCGGTGAAGCCGCCTCGGATCGCTATCCTCAGCCGCTAAAGGACGAGTGGGGAATGACCCTGTTCGAGTTCACGTTGCGAGGCCTTTTGGATCACCGGTTCCTGCACGCGGACCCGAATTTCGCAAATTTCGCCTTTCGCGAGGACGGGCGAGTCGTTGTCTACGATTACGGTTGCATGAAGGAGATACCGGCCGAGCTTGCGGCAGGTTACTCGAAGCTGATGAACGCCCTGCTCGACAAACGCAAGGCGGCGATCCCCGGGATCCTGTGCGAGATGGGCGTCGGCAAAAATGGCGGAACCGCAATGCCGCGGGCCATGACCGACCCGTATGTCGACCTGATGCAGGACATTCTGCGGGCATCGCCGCCCTATACCTTCGGCGAGGACAGCTCGATCTACACAAGCCTGTTCGAGTTGGGGAAGTCGAACTGGCAGGACGCCACCGATATCCGGTTTCCCAAGGACGTGGTGTTCATCGATCGAACGCTGGGCGGTCTGTTCGGCAACTTAGGGAAGCTGCGGGCGACCGGCCCGTGGAGAAAGCTCATTCGCAAGCACACCGCCGCCTGAGCTGCGGACTGAAAATCCGCGTGTCGGCAGTTCATCCGAGGCGCGTAGCGCCGACAGACGCGCGCAGCTAACGAGCTCGAGACATAGCATCAAGGCGGCAACGGCGACTGGGATTGTTAGACACCCGAAGTCCACTACCCGTGATCAAAACCTGACGGTTATTGTTAAATGGTAGAGCATCGGCTACCCGAAATGTAACCAACTGATTCGTTGAGGCTTTCTGGGTATGCTAAGTTCCAACTTCACTTTGGCAAAAACCACAGTTTAAGACCGGTGTCCCGTTCGGCACGATAACGCGAGGTTTCGCCAAGGCTTGAACGCTCACCCGCGTAACCGGCCGCTGACCGAGGACGGCGTCGTGCGTTCCGAAAAATCGACTGTCCTCAGTAGGCTGCTGGGTTATCGGCGAGGCTCGCTGGACTTCAGGGTCGAGGCTTTGAATCTCCTGGACGCGGAGGATCAGGATATCGCTTATATCGGGGGGTAGAAGGGAAACATGGATATCAAGATCTTACCAGGCCTGGCTGTTGCCGCGGCGGCGTGTACTGCACTACCGGCATCCGTCACACATGCCGAGGAAGGGAGCGCAGACTCCCATGTGCTGGAAGAAATCCTTGTTACTGCTCGTAAGCGCGACGAGTCGCTGCAGGAAGTGCCGATTGCGATTTCCGTGCTCGACGCCGCAACGATCGAGCAATTCGGCATCAACGATGTGGAAAGCGTGGCTCGGCTCACATCTGGCCTGACTTATGACCAGGGCGTGTTGCCGATCGATACCCGCCCCGTCATTCGTGGTGTCACCTCATTACGCGGGCGCCCGAACGTGGGCATACTCGTCGACTTTGTCGACGTGTCCAGTGAGGCACTGACCGTTGCCGGTGGCGGTATCACGACCAACCTCAGACTCCTCGATCTGGAACGCGTCGAGGTGATCAAGGGGCCGAAAAGCGCACTCTACGGCCGCAGTGCCTTTACTGGAGCTTTGCACTACGTTACCAGGCGCCCCGGCGATAAGTTCTCGGGCGACTTCACGGTGGGGTATGACGAATTCGGGACTACGGACCTTCGCCTGTCGATCGGTGGTCCGATCGCCGCGGACAAGCTGAACGCACGTCTGATCCTGTCTCAGTACGACACACCGGGGTACTACGTCAATCCGAATACGGGCGGCGAGCTGGGCGCTTCCGAGGTGGCAGGCGCTGCCCTGGGGCTGGAGTGGACGCTGTCGGAACGCACGACCGCGTACTTTCGCGTCGAGCATAGCGATGAGCAGCACTCGCAGCGACCCGAGGTGCATATCAGCACGATGGATCCGGCCTCAGATCCCGCGAATTTCCTGGGCACCGGAACGGTAACAGACTCGGCCATCATGGTCCCGCACGACGGGTTTGGCACGACTGTCTGCAATACCGTCGATCGTATCCAGCCATACTACGACTCGTTTGGTGTACCGGGCGCCCCGGCCTGCCGGCCGGTGCTGTCCGGGATGCTGCACGCGACAGCTGACATGATCGACCTGTCGCCCGATTCGCGTACCGGCCTCGATTTCCGTGGTACAGATGTTGATACGACCCGCTATCACCTGGATATCAACGTCGAACTGCCCAACTTGGATCTCACCTATGTCTTCGCACACCTGGATAACGGCACGCACTTCGTAGAAGACTTCGACAAGAACAACCGCGACATCGTGTCCGCCGTCATTCCATTCCCGCCGCCAGGGTCAGCAGTTTCCCAGTACGGCCTGTCGGCTATGGCCGAGCAACATCTCGATATCAAGCAGTTCAACCACGAATTCCGATTGAGCGGCGAAAGCGAACGCGTCTATTGGAAGCTCAGCCTGCTGCACTGGGAAGAAGAGATGGACCTGTTCTTCGATGACGAGTGGTACCTGCGCGAAGGCGGCAACGCCGGAGCAGTGCTCGATTCCCTCAACTCGACCGTGTTCAGCTACCTGAACGAGCCAATTGCACCACCGTTCATCAATAACATGTGTGATGCTGTCTATCCGGGAGTCCCGGAATGCATCCCGGCGGTGACCAGCCTCCAGGACAGCCTGGGCAGCAACCCCGGCATTCCGATTTGGCGCGAGACCACTCACACCTCGATTGCCGGCGCCGCGATTGTCAGCCTCACCGACAGCGTATCCGTGACCCTTGAAGGCCGGTACCTAGACGAAGAGATCAGGTACGCAGGCGAGGCAAGCGACATCTCCTTCTCCACGCAATTTGGGGAGGATCCCTGGTGGGGCTTCATGTTTCGTACCGGGGAGATAACGGAGAACGTCGTCCAGGCCGACAAGTTCGTGCCGAAAGTTACGATCGACTGGGCGATCGATAACAATCTCCTTGCTTACGGATACTTCGCAAAAGCATTCAAGCCAGGCGGCGTATCGACGACCGATGCCAATGGTGACGTTCGCGACGGTGAGTACGATTCGGAAAAGCTGGACGTCTACGAGCTCGGTCTCAAGACTACCCTTCGTGACGGCTCTATCCGGTGGAATAGTGCGGCGTTTCTCTACGATTACAGCGACCAGCAGGTGCCGTACGAGTTCATCAGCCCGACGACCGGACGGTTACAGACGACGATCATCAATGCCGGTAAAACGGAAATCAAAGGATTCGAGACAGACCTCGTCTGGAAATCCACGTTTGTCGACGGCTTGAAAGTCGCGCTTGGGTATACGTTCACAGACGCCGAATTCACCGACTTCAATCTGAGCGAGATCCTCGCAACCGTCGGCGGCGCTCCCAGTGCGTTCAATCGGGCGCAAGCGGGCAATGCCGAGGCGGACCTGACCGGCAAGACACCGCCGATGACAGCGGAACACGCGGCGACGATGTCGTTCCGCTTCGACACGGATTTCGATAACGGAATAGCCAGCTACTTTGAGCTGTTTGGCGCCTATCAATCCAGGCGCTTCCTCGGCGAAGGCAATCGTTCGTGGATTCCGGAGTACACGATCTGGGACTTCTATGCCGGATTGTCCAGGGACAACTGGTCCGTCACACTGTTTGTCGAGAACCTTGCCGACGACGACACGATTCGTTCGGGCCTGGACAATATCGACTTCACGTTGTTGCCCGACGGCCGGAGCTTGCCGCAGGCGATTCAACTCTACCTGCCTCAGCCGCGCACGGCAGGTTTGCGCCTGCAGATGAACTTCGGCAAATAACGCTCATGATTCCCGTAGCAAGGATCGGCCGACGGCACGGTGCAGTTGGAAATAAAGCGCGCTCGATTCAATGGCTCACGAAGCACCGCTTTGACACGCCTGCGAGCTGGGCGATCGACGCAGCGCAGGCAGCGCAGTGGAGCTCGCTTGAGCAGCTTCCCGCGAGCGTGCGAGAGACCTTTCTGGAGCTGTTCAACACTCATTCGGCCCTTGCAATTCGCTCTTCGGCAAATGTCGAGGACTCGGAATCCTCTTCCTACGCCGGGCAATTCGATTCGGTTCTGAATGTCGCCTCCGTCGACGATGTGCTACCGGCCATAAGAAAGGTCATTCACTCTGCTTCAACGCAGAGTATCAAGAGTTATCAGGAGACCCAGGAGGACGGCGCCAGTATTGAAATGGGCATCCTGGTTCAGGCGATGGTCGAGCCACACTACAGTGGTGTCGTATTCTCCAGGAACCCCGTTACCGGCTTTGATGAGGTTATTATCGAGGCCGTTGAAGGCGCCGGTGAACGACTTGTTCAGGAAGGCGTTACGCCGATGCGATGGGTCAACAAGTGGGGAAAATGGCTAAGCGGCAGCGAAGGCCAGATGCCAGGTAATGTGCTGCAGCGAGTGTTGTCCGACACACGACGGATGCATGAACTGTATGACGGCCCGATCGACGCTGAGTGGGTGTTTGACGGTACGAACGTCTATTGGGTTCAGGTTCGGCCGATTACATCCCTGAATGTTGAAGACCGTTACTCGAATCGAATCTCGAAAGAAGTTCTTCCTGGTGCGATCAAGCCTTTGATCTGGTCCGTCAATGTTCCGATGGTTAATCGCGCATGGATCGACCTGTTTACCGAGTTGATCGGCGAGAACACGCTTTCGCCGGATCGACTCTCGAAAGCGTTCTGTTACAGGGCGTACTTCAATATGGGTCTGATCGGAGATGTATTCAAAGAGCTGGGCTTCCCTGAGTCTTCGCTCGAACTCATGATGGGTTTGCAGGGCGGTGACGAGAAACCCGGCTTCCGACCGGGGTCGAGATTCATTCGCCACATTCCCAGGCTGCTGAGGTTTGCGCGGCACAAATGGCAGTTTTCGAAAGACATCGAACGGGAACTGCCGGTAGCGAAAGCCGCTTTTCGACAATTTGCCCGTGAGCAACTGACGTCGCTTGACGATGCTGAATTGCTGGTCAGCATCGACAACCTAACCGGTCGCGTATCGGAGTTTGCCTACTACAACATCGTTGGCCCGATGCTGGCGCTGGCCTATGACGGGATCCTGCGAAAGAAACTGTCCAAATACGATATCGACAGTGCCGTCGTCGACATGACGGCTGATGAACCGCGACTGCTCGATTACGATCCTAATATTGCGATCTCGGCACTACAGGCGAAGTGGCTGACGCTTGATGATGGTGAGCGTGAATACTGGCGGTCGATCGAGACGGTTGAACAGGCGGCCCGGCAGGAAACCTCCGATTTCCAGCGTTCGCTACTGAGCTTTCTCGACGATTTCGGTCACAACAGCGAATCTGGCAATGACTTCAGCAAACCGCCCTGGCGGCACCAGCTTTCTCATGTCTGGCAGTTGATCGACCAGCACACCGCACCTGAAGCCAAGGCTCAGAAAACTCGCTTCGACCAGCTCGAGTTGACGAACAGGCAACGAAGAAAGCTGAGGCGCTGGTATCAACGTGCCACTCGGTTTCGGCTTCACAGGGAACAAGTCAGCGCACAGTATACGTATGGCTACGGTTTGATCCGTGATCGATTCGAATGCCTCGGGGCTCGGCTTGCATCCGAGGGCATGCTGCATCGGTCAGGCGACATCTACTACCTGACGCACCAGGAGGTTTCGAGCCTTGTGCAAGGCGAATTACCTGCAGATGAGGCACAAGGGCTTGTCGCGCAACGTCGGCAGGAAATGATCGATCTTGAAGATGTAACACTCCCGGAGCTGATTCATGGTGATCAGCCGCCACCGCTTGAGCTCATCTACGATGACAGCGCACAGCAGCAGGCAGGCACAGCGTCATCACCGGGCTACTACCGCGGCACAGCGCGCGTAATCACATCTGCGGAAGCCTTCGAGAAAGTGCAGCCAGGGGATGTCATCGTCATTCCATATTCCGACGTCGGCTGGACGCCGATTTTTTCGCGAGCCGGTGCTGTGATTGCCGAGTCTGGAGGTATGTTGTCCCACTCATCGATCGTCGCTCGGGAATACGGCATACCTGCCGTCGTTTCGGTCAATCATGCTTGTCAGTGGATTCGGGATGGAGATCTGCTTGCAGTTGACGGCTTCAAAGGTGTCGTCGCCAAAGCAAGCCAGCCCGGGGGGCCGAACGAGGGGCCAAAGTAGTGGACGCCTGGGCCCTTACCGCATGCATCGTCTCCGGCTACTTCATCGGGGCACTCTCGTTTGCGCGACTGATCGGAAGTATCATAGCGCCCGGTGAAGACCTCTCCTACACGGACCTCGATATCGCAGGGTCCGATAAGAAATTTCGAACGGAAACCGTCAGTGCAACGAGCATCTCCGCGAGAAAGGGCGCATTGCCCGGTTGCACAACCGCGATTCTCGACATGGCGAAAGTGGGTCTACCGATGCTCGCTATTAATCATTGGTACTCTACGGATCCCGTGTACATGCTCGCTTACGCGGTTGCGGCGATCATCGGTCATAACTACCCCGTTTATCATCACTTCGAAGGTGGTCGTGGTGTGTCGCCAATCATCGGCAGCCTGCTCGTGATTCAACCGCTGTCGATACCGGTCACAATGATCCTGAGCAACGTCGTCGGACTGTTGATATTGCGCGACCCGATGGCGGCCTACACGCTCTGGCTGTTCTTTCTGATTCCCTGGATGTGGTTCTTCACAGATAATTGGCTGTTTACGGCCTACGCAGCGCTGCTCCCGGTTCTGTATCTGGTCGCGTCCATTCCGGAGATCAAGAAATATCGGGTGCTTCAGAAAACCGGTGAATTCAACAAGGCAAACAGTCTCTACGAGTCGCTGGAGCATACCGATCTCGGGCGACCAATAAAGTACCTGCGCAAGTACGGCTTACTCAAAAACCATGAGGACAATCCCTCTGACAATGAAACTAACGCTTAAGATCGCCGCACTATCCATCCTGTGTCTCACGTTTCCGGTGCTGGCTCACGACGGCGCAGTGCTTCGTTACGGGTCATTCATGGCTGGCCTTACGCACCCCGTGCTTGGCGCGGATCACTTTCTGGCGATGGTAAGTGTAGGCGTGTTGAGCGCGCAGATCGGGGGCAGGGCGATCTTGACCGTGCCCGCAACCTTCGTGTCAGTTATGGCGCTGGGTGGATTGCTGGGGATGCAGGACGTTGGACTTGGCGCCATCGAGTTCGGCATTGCGTTTTCAGTGCTGGTACTCGGGGGCGCAATAGCGGCGGACAAACGTCTGCCTGTTGCAGTGGCCATGGTTGCGGTAGCGGTGTTCGCGGTTTTTCACGGGTACGCTCACGGCGGAGAGATGCCGCAAGTTGCGGAGCCGGTACGTTATGCCGCCGGCTTTCTGACGGGTACGGCCATGCTGCATGTCACGGGTCTCGTGATAGGCGACATCTCTCAACACTATGAGCGCGGCAAGCAGGCACTTCGGGTCGCCGGGGTCATAGTTGCCGTACTTGGCTGCGTTTTTCTCTATTCCGCTTTATCTGGAGGTTGAAGTTTGAGCGCCAAGACTAAACTCGCGTTGTGGGAAATTGGCTGTGTTACCTGGGTCTGCGTTGCCGGCTCGATGCTGCATTTTGCTTTCGAATTGACCGACTACTGGACGCCGATGGCTCTGGTGGCAGCGGCCAACGAGAGTGCATGGGAACACACCAAGATCCTCTTCTGGCCGGGCTTCGTTTTCGCCATCGCGCAGTACACGTATACACGGCATTTGCACAGGAATTACTGGCAGGGCAAAGCAGCGGCGCTGGCGGTCACGCCGCTGGCTATTTTCGCGTTCTACTACGGTTACATGGCCGCCTTGGATATCTGGGGTGGAAGTGCCACTCTCCAAGCCATGATGACGATCACGGTTCTGGGTGCCAGCACCGGGCAGTTCGTCAGCTATCGAATACTGACAGCGGAGCCCTTTTCCCCGGGCACCGGACGCTACGCAGCAGTAACATTTGCGACGCTGGTTGCGATGTTCTCGCTGCTGACGTTCTTCCCGCCGCGAGTATTCCTGTTCGAGAATCTCTACTGTTACGCCTACACCGGCGAGTATGGCATTCTCGACGACTACGAGCCTTATCGCATATTCATACGCGGCGACGACCCGTCATCAGCGAACATCAACTATTGCGCAAACGCAGATCAGGACAGCAGCTAGCATCGACCTGCGGTAGAATCACCGACTGAATCCGCAACCCTTACCGGACGATGACGAGGAAAGACCTATGAGAAGGTTAGTAGTGGTTGCCCTGTTGGTACTTTCGGCCTGTGGGGGTATTCCCGAAGGCATTGAGCCGGTCGATAACTTCGAGCTTGAGCCGTACCTTGGCACCTGGTACGAGATAGCGCGTCTTGATCACAGTTTCCAGCGCGGGATGTCGAACGTCACGGCCAACTACTCGCTGCGCGAGGACGGTGGCGTCGCCGTCCTAAACCGCGGTTACCGCACTGGGAAAGGCGAGTGGGACGCGGCCGAGGGCAAAGCCTACTTTGTCGGCGATCCCAGTATCGGGCGGCTCAAGGTCTCGTTTTTCGGGCCATTCTACGGCTCGTACAACGTATTCGAGCTTGGTGACAACTACGAGTATTCGATGGTTGCCGGCCCGGACCGCTCTTATCTCTGGATTCTCGCGAGGGAAGCGCGGCTGCCTCAGGCGATGCTCGACGAGCTGCTCTCCAAAGCTGAGGCGGCCGGCTACGACACGTCCGAACTGATCCTCGTGGAACACGACAGGACGCCGTGAAGGCTGTGTGCCTCGTTTCGTTCGAGTAAGCAATTTCGCGCCGACAGCTTCTGTTCTTCCTATTCGCTTGGTACCGTTGCGTCCTCCGGATGACGCGACACGGGCTCGCCGGGCAGATTGGAGATGGTCTTGGAACTACAGCTGATCGTCCTCGCCACAGTGCTTGGTTACCTGCTCGGCTCGCTGTCGTTCGCCCGGATCGTGGGCCGCATGGTCGACCCCACCGCAGACGTCACCCGCATCATCGAGGAGTTGCCCGGCGGGCACACGTTCGAGTCGGACTCCGCCAGCGCCACTGCCGCCCGCATGGCCCTCGGCACCCGCTGGGGTGTGACGACCGGGTTGCTCGACATGGCGAAGGTCGGTGTCCCGGCTCTGATCTGGGTGCTCCTCTACCCCGATACCCCTGCTTACGGTCTGATCTCGGGCGTCGCCGGGCACCTCGGTCACGTACTCCCACTGTATCACCGCTTCGTCGGTGGGCGGGGTGAGTCAGCGGTGTATGGTGTGGTGCTCTTACTGGACCCGCTGGGGGTGCTCGCCACCACCGTGGCCGGCGCAGTCCTCGGGTTGGTGATCGGCCACATCCTCATCTTCCGGTGGGCCGGTCTGGTCCTGCTCATGCCCTGGATGGCGTGGTGGCACGACGATCCGGCCTACGTGGTCTACATGGTCGCCGCCAACGTCATCTACTGGACCTCGATGGTCCCCGAGTTGCGCCAATACGTGCACCTCCTCAAGCAGGGCGCCCCCGTGACGCAGGAAGAGATCGCCGGCAGTTTCGCCATGGGCGAGTCTCTGGGCAGGATAATGGACCGATACAGCCTGCTGGCGTGGTGGGAGAACCGGAAGCACGCCGACGAAAAGGATTAAACCGACGGTGAGGAATTTGGAAATGAGCTGATAGTTGTCGACGCGGGGATTATGCGGGGATCAGTTGTGCACGGTTATACATAGTGAGGCACTTTTAGCAACGGAAGCCTCGGCATCTTGTTGATTAATAAAGTCCTGGAGGTCTCAGCACGCGACTGAAAATCCGCGTGTTTGCTGCCTGAAGGGCATGAGCCCGAAAGGAGGCCGCCGTCGACTTCACCCGATCTCAGCGATAGCCGAACAGCATGGTGTAGATGATCAGGGCCAGAAGGACCAAACCGAAGGAGAGTGCCACCGCGCCGAATATCCTGATGAAACGCTCCCTGTGCGCCGGATACCGAGCGACGAGATGTTCCTCCAACTCGCCGGATTCCCGCATCGCTTCGTACTCACCAGGCTTGTCGTATTTCAGTTCGTCCAGCGGCACGAGGCCGGTGAATATCACGGGATCCATGGGGAACTTGTCGGGCCGGAAGTGCGTGTTGAAGAAGTGAATCGTGAAAATGAAGCCCACGGCGAGCAGCGCCTCGTCGCTATGGACGATGGTAGCCACGTTAATCGCCCAGCCCGGAACGAGGTACGTGAAGAATTCCGGGAACCACAGCACTAGACCCGTGCTGCCGATAATAATCACGCCCCAGGCCACGGCAAAGTAGTCGAACTTCTCCCAGTAGGTGTAGCGGCCGTAGTGCGGGCGGCTGCCCAATCCGAAGAACCACCTGATCGACTGAGTGAACTCGCGAACGTCGCGGCGGTTGAATATGATGGAGTCCGGTCCTCTGATGACCTGCAACCAGGTTTGTTGCATCGCTCTCTTGCGGCGAATGACATCGGTCAGGTGCACCGTCGCGACGATGAACAAGATAACGGCTCCGAACCGATGCTGGAAGCCCATGCTGTCGAATCCGCCCAGTAGTCGGGAGGTCGCCTGCGCCCACGACATGTAGGAGAACTTCAGGACCATTCCCGTCAACGCCAGGGTGAAGAAGCTGATCATCATTGCGATGTGCAGCGAGCGCTGCAGGCGGTTGAAGCGGCGGTAATGCTTCTTGTCGTCGGTGCGAGCAAGCGCTTTGTGCGCCCGCCACTCGTCGCGGCTGAGGTATAGCCTTGCGAGCCAGGCCAGCGTATGCAGCAGGGCGAAGGTCAGCGTGCCGACCAGCAGCGCGGTCATGACCCAGAACGACCAGAACAGGTAGGGGTAGCGGTCGCGGTCGTGGTGCGTCGCGTGGGTCAGGTAACCGGCGAAACGCCGGTGCGATCCCTCGTGACACGCAGCGCAGGTCGCGACGACATTGTCCCGGCTAAGCAGCGAGGCCGGCTCGGTTGGGGGCAGAATACCGTGCGTGCCATGGCAGTCGTAACATTTGGCAACACCCTCGCCGCCAAGACGCGACACCTTGCCGTGAAACGTGTCGAAGAAAGTCTCTGCCTGCTCAGTGTGGCAACGGCCGCACTGCTCCATCATGCGCGTCCGGAATCCAGGCTTGTCGGCGCGTGAGATCGTGTGAGAGGCATGACAGTCCTCACACGTCGGATGCTCGAGGTCGATGTCGGGTTGCCCCGTCCAGTGAATGCTGGTCCGGAACTCCTGCTCGATGCCGTGGTGGCAGACTCCACAGGTGCTGGCGATGTGCTGTGCGTTGGTCATCGAGCGTGGATCGTCTGTCGGGAGTTCGGAATGCGCACCATGGCAGTCGGCGCAGGTCGCCGTCACGATGAGACCGGCCTCTATCAATGCACGGCCGTGCACGCTGTCTTCGTAGCTACCCACGATATCTTCCAGATCGGATTCGATCCGTTTCGCCGCCTGCTCGCCAGTGCGATGACACTGCCCGCACAACGTCGGAACGTTGCGAGGGTAGGTGGGAGATGTCGGCAGAACACTGCTGAGCGTCGCGTGCTTCGCGTGACAGTCCTGGCACGACGGCGCATCCGGGTCCCGCTGGGCGTGCAAGGTTCCATGCGTGCTTCCCTGGTAGTTGGTGACCTGTTCGGCATGACAGACACTGCAATCCACTGGTGATTGCACCGTAGCGCAGGCGCGTTCCATCGCCACGGTGACGTCGGTGTGGCATTGTGCGCAGGCGGTGCCGGCATGCGCCGAGCCACTGAAAATCTTCTCGTCGATGTAGAGGCTAACGCTCTCGCCGTTACGTGTCATCGCGAGATCCGGCTGCCCGTGGCAGGTCAGGCAGTCCTTGTTTGCAAGGCCGTCAGGGTAGAAAACGCGGCGGATTTTGTGTGGCGCGTGGCAGTCGACACAGGCCGGGATCTTGCTCGGCTTTTCGAGCCACAATCGACCCTCGATGACCTTGCGGTGCACGCGTTCGATCTGCCCGTGGCAGGCGGCGCAGGTCGCTGCGACATTGTCCGCGTGAATGCTCGAACGCGTATCGGTATGAGGCAGGATGTCATGAGCCGTGTGGCAGGAGGTGCAGACGGCGGTGACGGTAAGGCCCTGGCGGAACAGTCCTTCACCGTGAATGCTCATTGAGTAGTTCTGGAGGATGCGGTCCTGCGAGATCTCGTGAGTGCGGGACACCGGAGACCCCTCGCGGTGACAATTGCCGCACAACAGCGGCACGTTCATCATAGCCGTCGGCGCGTCCTGATTTGATGCGGACAGAACGTCGTGCTTGCCGTGACAGTCGGTGCAGCTCGGCGCCATCGGATCACCGCGTTCCGTGGCCGCGCCATGCAGGCTCCTGCTGTGCGATCGTGCCGCAGATTTGTGGCAGGCGGCGCAATCGACAGGCTCGAGTTCTTCGGCGTGCCGCCGGCGCTTGCTGCCGGCGAGGTCCGCGTGGCAGTCCACGCATGCCAGGTTGGCATGGGCGGATGTCGCGATGGTGTCGTCGGCAACGAAGACGGATATCTCCTCGTTCGCGCGATAGCCTGAAAGGTCCGGCTTGGAGTGACACCGCAGGCATTGCTCATCGTCCTGGGCTAATACGGGGTTTGCCGCCAACAAGAGGATCGTGGCAACTGCGAAGAGCCCGCCCTTCCCCTGACTACCTTTGAGTAGCCGAGGAAATAATGAGTACTCGCGCGTACCCAAGACATTGCCACGTAGTTACGGAGAACCACGAACCTACCCCCGTCCGGTGAAATCAGTCAATCAGATATCCTACTGACAAGACAGGCGTTGAGCCGACATTCTCGAGCTTTGTGTCGGTGGTTCGGGTGCGTCCGGACTGAGGTAGGTGTAGTCTGATTGCATGACAACAATGACTACTGCCATCCTGGTGCTGCGGATACTGGCTACGTCCCAAGTACTGCTCGCGGCGACCGCGCTGGCAATTTCTTCAAATCCTTATCGAACACGTTTGCTCGGCCTTGCACTCATGCTAGGCGTCGTTTCGTACCTGCTTTCAGCACCTGTTTTTGTCCACATCAATCTGGAGGTTGGGCCATGGCTCACCCTGCCGGCCGATGTTGTTCCGCCCTTGTTGTTCTTTTTCACATGGGATTTGTTCGAGGATGACCGAGAGCCGCCATTATTCGTTTGGCTGATTGCCGCGCTCTATCTGGTTGTGGCGTTGTGGCTTGGGCTCGAGAGAGGTGCAACGAACGCGCCTGTGAATACATACTGGCTCGTCCCTCTTCAGCTGGCAAAACTGGGTTTTGCGATCGGTGCGATGTTCATTGTCTGGCGAGGCCGCGAAAACGATGTTGTAGAGAGTCGCTTTAAGCTGCGGCGCGTGTTTGCGGCCAGTATCGGTGTCATCGTCGCCGCCGTCGTAGCAACCGAGCTGGTTACGGGATGGAGGGTTCCGGAATTGACTGAGCTAATCGGAATGGCGGCAATTTTCATTGCAACGCTGATGCTCAACCTGGCTTTCCTGCGCGTCAATCCCTCGTTTGTTTTGCGGGATTCAGGTGCTTCCGTGTCGGTGGTGCCGGAGGATACGTCGCTGATTGACGCTCTCAACAAACTAATGAGCGAAGATCTCGCCTATACCAACCATGATCTGCGCATCGCTGACCTCGCAGCAAGCCTGAGAGTGCCGGAGTATCAACTGCGCCGTACGATCAACCGGAGCCTCGGTTATCAGAACTTCAATCAGTTCGTCAATCGCTATCGTATCGAGGAAGCGGCGCGGCGTCTCACCGATGAGCCTCGAACCCCCGTGCTGACGATAGCGCTGGACGTCGGTTTTCGGTCGATCTCGTCGTTCAATACTGCCTTTCGGGCTCACTACGAGAAAACGCCGACAGACTACCGAAAGAGCAGGGTGACGGATTCCTAGAAAAGCTGTCGGATTTCGAAATTCGTCAGAAATCGCAGAGATTCCAGAAGAAACAGCGGTGGCTTGAGCGTGTAATGCCCATGGATGTTTAATGGGAGGACAACGATGGGTTACCCGGTTTTCTCGGCCGACAACACGAGCGATCTGGCTATCAATAAGCGACGCGCTGACCTGGACTGGCTACGTGTGATCGCTTTCTGGCTGTTGATCTACTATCACGCGGCGATAGCGTTCATGCCGGGTGGAATACCCATGATTCAAAACGCCGAATCAAGTGCGGTGTTGCAGGTGATGGCCGGCTTCCTGCACGAGTTCAGGCTGGCGTTGCTATTCCTCATCTCTGGCGTCGGCGTGGCGTTTGCGCTTCGGCATCGGAACAAAGCGCTGTTCATGCGGGATCGCGCTGTGCGACTGCTCGTGCCACTGGCCTTCGGCGTCCTGGTCATTGTGCCGCCGATGATATTTCTCGAGAAGCAGTTCATCGGCGCGTTCACGGGCTCATTCGCCGAGTTCTATCCGAGATTCTTCACCGAGGGCGTTTACCCTCGTGGCAACCTGAGTTGGCACCACTATTGGTTCATCGTCTATCTCTACCTCTATTGCCTGCTGGGCTGGCCGATTTTCGCATACTTCAGGCGTGCTGCCGGGCTGGGGCAGCTTGCGCACTGGTCACAAAGGCTTTCGCGAGGAGGGTTTTTGTATCTGTCGATCGTTCCCCTGGCCGTTGTCGAGATCTTGTTGCGAGCGTGGTTTCCCGGGTTTCCTGACCTGATACACGATTGGGCGAACTTCAGTCACTGGTTCATGATCTTCATAGCCGGGTTCCTGCTGGCTTCGAGTCGGCCGCTGCTGGATCGAACGCAGCAATTGCGTGGTCTTTCTTTCGCGTTGGCGATGATCGCCACGGCGACGTTGTTCGCGCAGTTCTGGTTGCCCGAGAAGGGACATTTCTCGCCCCTGGTCAACGGGGAAACCGATATTGCAACCTATGTCTGGTTCTGTGTTTTGCGGGTAGCGAATGCCTGGTTCTGGTTGCTTGCCTGCCTGGGTTTTGCGGGACGTTACCTGCAACGCCCCAACCGCCTCCTGACGTATCTCAATGGCGCCGTCTACCCGCTATTCTGTCTACACCTGACCATCATTGTCGCGTTGGGATATGTGATCGTTCCTCTTGATTGGTCGATCTTGACAAAGTACCTGGCCATTACGACGGGGACGATCGTGGTATCGCTTGGCAGCTACGAATTGTTGTGGCGCAGAATCGCCTGGCTGCGGCCACTCCTGGGCCTGAAATCCCTGCACGCCGGGAAATCGAAGATTCGACCGGAGGTCGTTCGCGGCGGATTCGATACGTGAAAACTGCGTAAATCGGTTGTGCATCGGTATGCACAGTGACGCAAATCGGTCAACGGACGCCTCGGTAACCGGTTGATGAGTACAAAATCGAATCAGCTACCCGCTCCTGGCCACCATTGAGCGTCTTCTGTTGCTGTGCCAAGAATATGCCTGACAATGTCCTGGCTGAGTCTTTGCAGCGAATTCGAGAATTGCGCCAGCGTATCTGGTGGGCAGGGACAAATTCCCCTAACCTGCAGGGCGTGACCCAGAGGAATTCCCTATGCCGCCAACGCCAACGTATCCCGGTGTCTACATAAGAGAAGTGCCTGGCAGCGTACGTTCCATCGAGGGTGTGCCGACGTCGATTACCGCCTTTATCGGCCGAGCTCAGCGAGGGCCCGTCGACAAGCCTGTCCGACTCCAAAGTCCCGAAGAATACGATCAGCAGTTCGGTGGGCTGTGGGCGGACAGCACGATGAGTCATTTG
Organism: uncultured Woeseiaceae bacterium; assembly: GCA_945787845.1. Classification (GTDB taxonomy): domain Bacteria; phylum Pseudomonadota; class Gammaproteobacteria; order Steroidobacterales; family Woeseiaceae; genus UBA1847. The sequence continues at coordinate 385,394 of CALZJH010000003.1, forward strand.
GTAGGGCACTTCTTTCAAAACGGTGGTGCCGACGCCATCATCGTGCGGGTACAGAATGGCGGGGCCGCGGCCACGTTCACCCTCTCGGGGGAGGCCGGCCCGCTTATCCTCGAGGCGGCCAACCCTGGCTCCTGGGCCGATAACCTGGAAATACAGATCGATCATCAGACCGAGAGCCCCGGTGACGATGCATCGTTCAACCTGGCGATTAGGGAAGTCGTTGATGGCGAAACGATTAGGGAAGAGGTTTTTCACGAGCTGTCCACTCGTCCCGGTGAGGACCGATGTATCGAGCGACGTCTCGAAAAACAGTCAGATTTTCTCCGGGTACAGGGTGAAATGCCGGCCGGGCGCCCGGATCCCGGGCCGCCCACTTCCAGGACGAACGGAAGTGACGGCGAAGCCATTGGCTTCGCGCAGATTGCTGATGCTTCGCTCAAGCCAACAGGTCGCGGCCTATGGGCTCTCGACGATGCGGAAATTTTCAACCTGCTCTGCATTCCGCCTTTTTCGGCCGAGATCGATGTCGATGCTGAGACGTGGACTGCGGCGCAGGAATATTGTTACGAAAAACGCGCAATGCTGATCATCGATCCACCTTCGACATGGCAAAGTCCGTCCGACGCCGTAGCTGGTGACGATCTCACCGGCGCGGTGCCGGCGCGCCATAGGAACGCCGCTGTCTATTTCCCGCGTGTGAGAATGGCGAGTCCATTAAAGGACGATCAAATCGAGACGTTCGCCCCGTGCGGGCTAATCGCCGGTACTTACGCTCGTACCGATACGCAACGAGGTGTCTGGAAGGCGCCCGCCGGCGTGCAGTCACAACTTGTCGGCGTGGATGAACTCGCTTACACGGTGACCGATCCCGAGAATGACAAATTGAACGGCCTGGGAGTCAACTGTTTGCGGAGTTTTCCCGACATTGGCGACGCTATCTGGGGTTCACGTACAACAGTCGGCGCCGAGCATCTCGCATCGGAATGGCAATACGTCCCGGTGCGTCGGCTCGCTCTTTATATCGAAGAAAGCCTGTGCCGCGGATTGGAGTGGGTCGTATTCGAGCCGAACGACGAGCCGCTGTGGATCAAAATTCGTCTTACTGTTGGTGCGTTCATGAGTGACTTGTTTCGCGAGGGCGCATTTCAGGGCAGTAAAGCCAGTGAAGCCTACGTCGTTAAATGTGATCAAGAGACAATGACGCAGGATGACATCAACAACGGAATCGTCAACATTCAGGTGGGCTTTGCGCCGGTCAGGCCCGCGGAATTCGTTGTCATAAAGATTCGACAGATGGCGGGGCAGATGCGATGAGCGTTTGTACGACTGACTGAAAATCCGCGCGTCGGTTGCCGTTCAGGTCAAAACGACGATTTTTCCTCCAGCCTTGTTTTCCTCCATGCATCGATGGGCGTCGACGATTTGATCCAGTGAAAAGACGCGACCAACTTTTGGCACCAGCGAACCCGCTTCAATTTGATCAATCAGCTCCTGCAGCGGCGTACGCATGAAATCGTCTGAGCCGCCCGAATAGGTAGTCAGGCAGACAGCAGTGGGAATCGTGCCCATTGGACTGAAATCCTGAAACGACCATTGGTCGCCAACCATGCCGGTCATACAAACGATGCCCTTGGACCTGGTACTACGCAAAGAATCAATCAGCGTCGTTGTGCCGACCAGCTCCAGGACTTTGTTGACGCCGCCTGGAAACACTTCGCGTACTTGCTCAGCGATTTGTCCAGTATCAACAAAGACCAGGTCGGCGCCGTTGTCACGCAGAAGGTTCTCGCGTTCCGGCTTGCGCGTTGTGGCCGCAACTGTCACGCCGTGTTTCCTGGCGATTGCTGCAGCGGCGAGGCCAACAGACGTCGTCCCGCCACGAACCAGGAGGCTCTCGCCCTTCTCCAGCCGGAGCGACTTAAACAGCGATCCCCATGCCGTTTGTAGCATTTCCGGAATCGCACCTAATGTCTCCCAAGGCAGGCTCGTCTCCAGTTTCTGAACCTGGGTGGCGGGCACGCACGTATATTCGGCATACCCCCCGTCAAACAGGCGGCCCATGCCACCCATTGCCGTTGCGACGATGTCTCCCTTCTGGAATTCGCCACCCGGGGCAACCGCAACGGTGCCGACTGCCTCGATGCCGAGAACACGTGGAAACTGCACGGCCGTTTTTGGCGAATGACCCTGGCGGGTGAAGAGCTCGGAACGGTTGAGTCCGAAGGCCCGAACCCGGATCAGGACCTGCCCATCGCGCGCTTCGGGAACCGGGCGGCTCTCCAACTTGAGAACTTCCGGTCCCCCGGCTTCATAGATAACGGCAGCTTTCATCGTAATCTCGGTATTCATCGCGACGGCTTCCGGGGCTCGACTTCGCGGCCCAGTGTGTCATTCTCGGAGTAACCCAGTAGACGAAGGAAAGGCTAACATGCTTTTCAACCGATCAGTCCCCATGCTCCTTGTCTGTCTTCTTCTTCTGTACCCGGGTGCCACGACCCTGGCCGAGAGCGATGAGCGGCCGAGGGCTCGCGACATCGGGCTGGTCGTCGGCACGTTCAAATCCGGCCCCCTGAACGCGATCACGGACGTCGAGCATGTACGCGTCGGGCACGCGACCCGCATCGAGGGGGAAGACATCCGCACGGGCGTCACGGCGATCATCCCGGGCCCCGGCAATCTGTACACGCATCCGGTGCCGGCCTGGATTCACGTCGGCAATGGCTATGGCAAGCTGATCGGCGAGACCCAGGTGCGTGAATTCGGCGAGATCGAGACACCGATTCTGCTGACCTGCACGCTGTGTGTCTGGAGCGCGGCCAATGCGCTCAAGGAGTGGATGTACGAGCAGCCGGGTATGGGCGAGCACACCCTGAATCCTGTCGTCGGCGAGACCAACGATGCGCGTGTGAACAACATGTGGTTGGACCCGGTCGGCAAAACGGAGGTTTACGCAGCGCTCGAGAACGCCACTACCGGCCCGGTGGCGGAAGGCAGCGTCGGCGCCGGTACGGGCACCCAGGCTTTCAGCTGGAAGGGCGGCATCGGCACGAGTTCCCGCGTGCTTCCGCCTGCGCTCGGCGGCTACACCGTGGGCGTGCTGGTGCAGACCAACTTCGGCGGCACGCTGTCGATGAATGGCGCGCCTGTGGGTCGTGAGCTGGGCAACTACGCCTACCGTGGCGAGCTCGAAGCCAGCACGCGCACGGATGACCGCGAGGACGGCTCGATCATGATCGTTGTCGCGACCGATGCACCGTTGAATGCGAGGAGCCTGGACCGACTCGGGATGCGCGCAATCATGGGGCTCGCGCGCACCGGGTCCTTCGCCCACAACGGCTCGGGCGACTACGTGATCGCCTTCTCGACCAACCAGGACGTGCGCCGGCCGCGAAGCAGCCGCCGCCCGGTTACGACACCGGAGCTGGTCAATGAATCGATGTCGCCGCTGTTCGCCGCTACAGCCGAGGCGACCGAGGAGGCTATCTACAATGCGATCCTGAAGGCGACAACGGTGGCAAGCAGTCGCGGTCGCCTCGAGGCGATCCCGCTCGAGGAGACAGTAAAGATCCTGAAAAAATACAACGCACTGGACTGGGACGAGACGCTGCCGCCCTGGTCACAGCCGCATGAACTGTTGACGCGTCCTTGACCAGGCGTACCCCAACAGCACGGCCAGGAAAAACACTTCGGCACCGACGTTGATGATGGCGTTGATGATGCGTTGCAAGGCTTCGGGAATGTCGAACGGCACGAGCGACGCGAGCACGCCCCAGAGGGCGTCGGTAATCAGGTTGGTGACATAGAGCGATATCCTGATCGTGAAAATCGACGCCAGCGCGGTGATGCCCGACTCGATTGCCGAGGAGAAAAGAGCATCCATGCCACGTGACTGTGCGATCGGCAGCAACATCCAGACACAGATAATGAAAGACGTTGATACGCCGCTGGTACGACCGAGAAGAGGCAGATCGGCACTGGGCACGGTCTGCATCCATGTTAGAAACAGGACCGCCACATAGCACAGCGCCCAAAGTGCGAGCAGATGCGGCGCCACCAGTGTCCAGTTGTCCGCCGCCTCAGCAGCGGTGAAATCGCGACTCTGCGATTCGGCTTTCTTCATAAGGGCCCGCAGATACACACCTACGAGTACTGCAGGCATGACAGGCGGATAAAACGCAATCCTGATGAGGGTTGTCAGCCAGCCTTCTGTTTCAGCCAGCGCCATGAGCAAGAGACCGGCAACCATGGTGACGCCAATGACCAGGTAGACGAGTTGCCGAAAGCGCTCCATGGTGGTCTGCGATTCTTCAACAGCACGCGGCAGTTGCCGGATATCGGCGACAGTGACATAGATGTCCTGCAGGCCATCGAGCGCACGTCGACGTGCCGAGCTCCATGAATAGGCGTCGTCGTCTGTGAAGATCTTGGAGAAGTGTTCTTCTACCGGCGCTCCGTGCGCGCCCCACACGAATTGTTTGACGCCCACTTTCGCCGCGATGGCGCGAGCATCGCGGCGCCGAATATCGAATCCCAGGACGCCGGGCACGGTCTCACCGTCCTTGGTACGGCGGAGTTCACCGTCGAACCACGTACCTTCAGGGAGCTTCTCCTTGTTACGCGCGAGGGTCGACGCCTTGGGTTTCTTGTGCCGCTTCTTGCCTCTGAACGGCGCCAGCGGGATGAAGACAAACGAGTTCGCACCCTTGCGCTCAAGCAGACGGTCGAGTTCGGCGCTGTGCCTGCGCGGCGCGGCCGCAACGTCGAGACCATCAATCTGGAGATGAACTTCTACCGGCTGGTCTTTGTTGTTCTTCTTAGACATGAGCCGTTAACGATACCCTTTTGCCTGCAGCCTGAACAAACTGGCGTACTGCCCGTTCTCGGCGAGCAAACTCTCGTGGTTGCCCTGTTCCAGGATCTTGCCATCGTGAATGACAATGATTCGGTCGGCGGCGCGTACCGTTGAGAATCGATGCGAGATAAGAATCGTCATCTTGGTGTCGCTTTGTGACTGGAAGTGGTCGAATATCGCGGCCTCCGATGCGGCATCCATCGCTGCGGTCGGCTCATCGAGGACCAGGATATCCGCATCACTGCGCATGAAGGCGCGCGAGAGCGCAATCTTCTGCCATTGTCCGCCTGATAACTCGCGACCCCCCTTAAACCAGCGACCGAGTTGCGTGTCATAGCCCTCGGGCATGTCGTCAATGAACGGCGCGGCCATGCCCGTTCTTGCGGCTTCTTCCCAGCGCTCGGCATCATCAATGTGTCGTACATCACCGGTGCCGATGTTTTCGCCGACGGAGAACTGGTACCGACCGAAGTCCTGGAAGATAACGCCAATGCGTTGTCGCAGTGCATCGACGTCCCAGGTCTTCAGGTCCAGTCCGTCGAGCAGGATGCTGCCTGCGGTCGGTTCATACAGGCGTGTGAGTAGCTTGATTAATGTTGTCTTGCCGGAGCCGTTCTCACCTACCAGCGCCAGGCTCTCGCCCGGGCGTATCTGAAAACTCACGTCGGTGAGTGCCTTGCTGGCTGCACCGGGATAGGCAAACGAGACGTTCTCAAACTCGAGACCACGTTCGGGTTCGGGTCCGTGTTTTGCTTCGCCGCCCGGCGCCGGGACTTCCTGTTCGAGGTAGTCGTACAGGTTCGATAGATACAGGTTGTCTTCGTACATGCCGCTGATCGCCGTCAGACTGGCAGCCACCGCACTTTGACCCTGTCGGAATAACACCAGGTACATCGTCATCGCACCCAGCGTAATGCCGCCATTGATGGTCGTTATGACGATCCACGCATAGGCGCCGTAAAACGCACTCGTCGACAACAGCCCCAGCACGAAGCCCCAGCCATCACGGCGCAGGGTGAGGCGACGGTCCTCCACGAACAGTTTCTTGAAGATATCGCGATAGCGTTGCAGGAGTCGCGGGCCGAGTCCGAACAGCTTGACCTCTTTGACGCTGTCCTCGCGAGCGATCACGGTTTCCAGGTACATTTGCATGCGTGTTTCTGGCGAACGCCAGCGAAACAACCGAAACGCATCACCGGAGAACTTGGCCTCGGCAAAAAACGAGGGCAGGCCGGCGCCGATAAGGATTACAACCGCCCACGGAGAGAACGCGTACAGCAACACGGCGTAACTGGTGAGGGAAATGGCGTTTTGCACCAGGCCGAACGTCCGGTTTACAAGGCTTAGCGGGCGGCTCGAGGCTTCGCGCCGGGCTTGCGTCAGCTTGTCGTAAAACTCCGAGTCTTCGAAGTTCGCGAGCTGCAGCGTCAGCGCCTTTTCCAGGATCATGACGTTGACGCGCTGGCCGAGCAGGGCACGCAACAAGGACTGGCTGACGGACAGCCCGCGCTGGCTGGCGGCGACCGCAATGACGACGAGCGCCTCGAGAACGATCAGCCAGAGCACGTGGGACTTATCCGGGTTCGTTGCCGCCATCGCCGCGACGACGCCGTCGACGATTAGCTGGCCAATATAGGCGATCACTGCGGGCAGTACGCCGGCGATCAGTGTTAGAACGGCGAGCGTAATCGTCAGGCCACGACTTGTCGTCCACACGAGTTCCAGCGCACGGCGACTGTAGACGAACACGCCCAGGAAGCGGGTGACGAAAGGGGCGGTGGGTTCTTGTTCGCTGGCCATATTGGCGAGTCTGGGCCCAGCATGGCGTTCATGGCAAATGGAAATAGCCAGAGAACTCAAATAAGACCTTGTTGCCGCCGTCTGGCGGCCCAATAATGTCGGCGTATGGAATTCAAAGACTATTACAAGGTGATGGGCGTCGAGCGCGACGCGACGCAGGACGAGATCAAGCGGGCCTATCGCAGGCTTGCGCGCAAATATCACCCGGACGTCAGCAAGGCGTCGGACGCCGAGGAGCGCTTCAAGGAGGTGGGCGAGGCCTACGCGGTTCTCAAAGATCCCGAGAAACGAACGGCCTATGATCAACTGGGTGAGGGCTGGAAGACGGGCCAGGAGTTTCGGCCGCCACCCAACTGGGACCAGGGATTCGAGTTCCACGGTGGCGCCTCTGCCGAAGGCGGCCCCGAGGAGTTCAGCGACTTCTTCGAGACACTGTTCGGGCGTGGTGATTTCCGCGGTGGGTTTACGCGGGCGGACCATCGGCCGTTCACAGCCCGTGGCGAAGATACCTATGCCAAGATCGTTGTCGATCTGCAGGACTCGTACCTCGGCGCGACACGCAGCGTGACGCTAAAGCACACAGAGATTGGCGACGACGGCCGTCCGACGGTGCGACATCGAACGCTGAGCGTGAAGATACCGAAAGGCGTGCGACCCGGTCAGCACATTCGCCTGGCCAAGCAGGGCTCGGCGGGCGCCGGCGGCGGTGAAAGCGGCGACCTGTTCCTGGAAATCGCGTTTCGACCGCATCCGAAGTTCCTCGTCGAAGGCAAAGACGTCTATCTGAACCTGCGGGTAGCGCCGTGGGAGGCGGAACTCGGCGCCAGCGTCAAGGCGCCGACCCCGACCGGTGACGTCGACCTGACGATTCCGCCGCATTCGAAAGCGGGACGCAAACTGCGCCTCAAGGGGCGGGGGCTGCCCGGGAAAGAACCCGGTGATTTCTACGCGGTCCTGCAAATTGCGCTGCCGCGAGCAGAGACGGACGATCAGAAAGCGGCGTATCGTCAATTTGCGAGCTCCTTCGACTTTGACCCGCGTCGGACAGAGGGGGGTTAGGCAATGGCCAGCGAAAATCGGAAAAACGTACTGCAGTGCGAGATTATTGAGACTCGCCGTGAATTGTCGCTCTCCGACCTCTGCGAGGTTTGCACTGTCACCAGCGAGCGTGTCGTGCAGCTGGTTGACGAGGGCCTGGTTGAGCCGGTTGGTCGTTATCCCGCCGAGTGGCGATTCAGCGGCCGCAGTGTCAGACGTGTCCTGGTCGCAGAACGCCTGTCGCGAGATCTTCGGCTGAATGCAGCGGGTGCTGCCCTGGTCGTGGACCTTCTCGACGAAGTGAAGCGGCTACGCCAGCGGCTGATCAGGCTTGAGGAAGCCGACGAGTCGTGAACGGCTTTTCATTTGTCGAAAACGGCAGTCTGTGACATGAAATACGACCTGATTGGTGACATTCACGGGCACAGCGAACCGCTTGCCCGGCTTCTCGACAAACTCGGCTACGCGAAAGCCGACGGTGTGTTTCGGCATCCGGAGCGCCAGGCCATTTTCCTGGGTGACTTCATCGACCGCGGCCCCGATCAGCGTGGTGTTCTGGAGATCGTCCGGCCCATGATCGATGCGGGCGCGGCGCTGTCTGTCATGGGCAACCATGAGTTCAACGCGATTGCGTATCACACGCTGGATCCGGACGATCACAATCGCCACCTTCGTGTGCATACCGAGAAAAACCGCAAGCAACACCAGGCGTTCCTCGAAGTGTTCGAGGGCACGTCCGACTACGCCGAGATCATCGAGTGGTTTCGGACGCTACCCTTGTGGCTTGAACTGGACGGGATTCGCGTGGTTCACGCGTGCTGGGACGCGGCGTTGATGAGTCTGCTGCAAGACAGGCACCCGTCAGTGAATGAGTACCTCGACGATGACCTGCTGATCGCCGCCTCTCGAAAGGACAGCGAGGAATACGAGGCGGTCGAGACCTTGCTCAAAGGCAGAGAAATCGAATTACCCAACGGTCAGTCGTTCTCCGACAAAGACGGTAACGCGAGGCACAACGTCCGCATGCGTTGGTTCGACGGAAATGCAAAGACCTACCAGGAAGCGTTTCTGGGACCAGAGAAGGCTCGTAGCCATATCCCGGAGGAACCGATCGGCGCCGACCACATCATCCAGTACTCGCACGATGATCCTCCCGTATTCGTGGGGCACTACTGGCTGGATTCCATGCCGAACGTGCTGGCGCCCAATGTGGCGTGCCTCGATTACAGCGTGGCGGCGAAGAGCGGTGGCAAGCTGGTGGCGTACCGGTGGGATGGGGAGCAAGAGCTGAGTAATGAGAAGTTCGTCTGGACGAAGAAAGGTGCGGAATAGGCGCGCGGACTGAATCGACAGGTTATTTGCAGAGATCGAGGGCTTGGGCCGGATGGGGGTGAATCCGCGACCGGGTGCTATCATGCTGCGGTTCCGGTGGGGTCTCCACCGGCTTTTTCCTTCTCCAGAGCACTACGATGTCCAAGTCTGACGCCAAGCCAGGCACGACCAGTTTCCGCGATCTCAAGCTATCCGAACCCCTGATTCGAGTGTTGGATGAGATCGGCTATGATGAGCGGCCGGGACATTCTGGGGCACGCACCCACTGGCACCGGAAAGACAGCAGCCTTCGCCTTGCCGCTGTTGTCCGGTATTGATGTGCACAACAAGAACGTCCAGGTACTGACGCTCACACCTACGCGCGAGCTGGCCATCCAGGTGGCCGAAGCGTTTCAGCATTACGCGTCCCACATCAAGGGGTTTCACGTGCTACCGATTTACGGTGGCCAGGAATACGGCGGTCAAATCCGCCAGCTCAAACGGGGCGTGCAGGTCGTCGTTGGAACCCCGGGCCGCCTGATGGACCACATGCGCAAAGGCACTCTGAAGCTCGGCGGTCTGCAGGCCGTGGTCCTGGACGAAGCTGACGAGATGTTACGCATGGGATTTATTGACGAAGTGGAGTGGATACTCGACCAGACGCCTGACAAACGTCAGATGGCCTTGTTCTCTGCGACGATGCCCAGGCAGGTCGAACGTATCGCACGGCGTTACTTGAATGACCCTGCAGAAATTTCGATCAAGGCGCGTACCGCAACCGCAGAGACGATTCGCCAGCGCTACTGGCAAGTCAGTGGTTTTCATAAACTCGATGCACTCACGCGAATTCTCGAAGTTGAATCATTCGATGGCATCCTGATGTTTGTTCGTACCAAGACCGCAACAACGGAACTTGCCGAGAAGCTCGAGGCGCGCGGCTACGCTGCCGCAGCAATGAACGGCGACATGGCCCAGAAGCATCGTGAGCAAACCGTTGAGCGACTGAAGAAAGGAACACTCGATATCCTGGTCGCTACCGACGTCGCAGCACGCGGTCTCGACGTCGACAGGATCAGTCATGTCATCAACTACGATGTTCCCTACGACACCGAGGCCTACATTCACCGCATTGGTCGAACAGGCAGGGCGGGGCGGACAGGCGAGGCAATACTCTTTGTAGCACCGCGCGAACGACGCATGTTGGCGGCGATTGAAAAGGCAACGCGGCAGAAGATCGAGCAGATGGTGCTGCCAAGCACGGAAGCTGTTAACAACAAACGCATTGCCGATTTTAAACAGAAGATCACAGACACACTTGCCATGGGAGAGATCGGGTTCATGCAGAGCCTCGTGGAGCAGTACCGGCAAGAGCACGATGTTCCTGCAGTCGAGATTGCTGCTGCCCTGGCGAAGATGAATATTGGCGACAAGCCGATGCTACTGGGTCCCGACGAGAAGACGGGCAGAGGAAGGACGAAGCCGCTGGGTGACCTGGAGGGTGGCTCGCAACGGTACCGGATAGAGGTCGGTCACGTGCACGGCGTCAAGCCAGGGAATATCGTTGGTGCTATCGCCAACGAATCGGGTTTGGATGGCAAGCACATCGGCAGTATCGAAATTGAGGCGGAGTACAGCCTGGTCGATCTCCCGGCCGGAATGCCGAAAGACATCTTCATGGACCTGAAGAAAGTCCGGGTTTGCGGTCAGGCGATGAATATTTCATTGCACGGCGAAGGCAAGGCTCCGCGAAAGCAAAAGGGCCAGCCGAACCCTAAAGGAAAGCCCAAGGGAAAACCCAGGGGAAAGTCCAAAGCGAGAGGTAAGTCGAAGCCTGCCTCGCGGAAGGGGAAACCGGGGAAGCGGAGCAATAAGGGGCCGTGAACTCACACCGCGGGAAAGCACAACATCATCGCGACGCAGTGGCTATACTTCCTGTAACAATAACAAGGAGCCTTTCATGAACACACTATTCTCGAGTCGCTACATACTGGCTCTACTCGCATTACCATTCAGCTTTACGATTGCCGGCATTGCATGGGCGGATGCCGAGTCTAGTGCCACCAAGATTGCTCGTGCAGAATCGGCCGCGCCAGCCAGCATTTCAGCTGAGGCAACCATCGTGGATGTAGATGGCACCGTGTTGCGCGAGGGCAGCAACGGCTGGACCTGCCTGCCTGGCGTTCCGCTGATTCCGGGCGACGATCACCCGATGTGCAATGACGCGGTCTGGTCAGCCTGGCTGGCTGCCACGGCGGCAGGCGAGGAATTCTCGACCGATACCGTGGGTTACTCGTACATGCTTCAGGGTGACGCGATGGTACACAACCATGATCCATCCGCTACCGAACCGGACGACAGCGGCCACTGGGTTCAGGAAGGCCCGCACCTGATGCTGTTAATGCCGACGAACGTATCGTTAGTAGGGATGAATGATGATCCGAACGTACCCGGGCCTTACGTAATGTGGGGCGGAACGCCTATGCGACACATTATGGTGCCGGTGGGCCCGCGGGATAACTAGGCGCACGATCCATGTCCTCGTCCAGATCTCGCGTCGTCATTATTGGTGGCAATTTCGCCGGCCTTGTCGCCGCATCCCGGCTTTCCAGCGGTCACGATGTGACCGTGGTCGATCCGCGTGCCGACTTCGAATGGACGCCCAACATCCATGAGATCCTGTCGGGGGTGAAAGACCGCGAGGGCGTCGTGCTGCCACGGGCGGAGTGCGTCAACCGTTACGGCCACACCTTTATCCAGGATTTCGTCACCGGGATCGACCGCGACAGCAACACGGTGACGACCGAGAGTGGGCACACGCTGCCCTACGATGCGTGCCTGGTTGCAGCCGGCAGCATGAGGACCACCTTCGGTGTCGAGGGCGCGGACGAACACGCGCTGGGCTTCCGCTCCGTCGATGACGCCGAGCGGATCGCGGCCCGACTCGACAAGCTCGCAACGCGAAAACGCCCGGCCTCGGTGGTCATCGTGGGTGGCGGCGTGTCGGGCATCGAAGCGGTGGGTGAAATCCTGCGCCGACGCGGGCAGGGCGACGCATTCAAACTTCACATCGTCGAAGTCGAGTCGGACATCCTCGACCAGCAGCTCGACGGCCTGGCCCGCGATGCCGCTGAGCGATTCGCCTCCTACCCGGTGACAGTTCACACGAACGCGGTGGTCAAAAAAGTGAGCGCACGCAGCGTGCTGCTCGAGAGTGGTGAGAAGCTCACCGCGGACCTGTGCATCTGGTCGGCCGGCATGGTATTGCCCGAGTTCCTGCGCGATGCCGGGCTCAAGAACGCCGATGATCAGTGGTTGCCCGTCGACGAGATGCTCAAGAGCGACTTTGCGGACAATATTTTTATCGCCGGCGATTGCGCAGCGCTCCCCGCGCCGATTCGCAAACAGGCCTACTACGCGATGGACATGGGTGAGGTGGCGGGCGACAACATCGGCCGCCTGCTCGAAGGTCGACGCCTGAAACCATTCTGTCCGAAACCCATGCCGATGCTGATTTCATTCGGCGACATCACGACCTGGCTGGTTGTGGGTGAAGCTGCCGTTGCCAGCCCGCTGCTGGCGGCCGCCAAAGAAGGCGTTTACCAGGCCACGATGGCGCGCCTTGCCTCGCCGCACGAACCGCTCAGGTACTCGGCGGATATCGTGGGCCGTGCCGTGACGGCCACGCGGCAGCTCCTGTTGCCGCAACTCACGCCACGCAAGATCTTGCTTGGCCTCACCGGAAGCCGCGTTATTTTCTAATCTCAGACGACGGTCATTGATTCGTGTTCTGTCGCTCGGTAGCTGGCCGAGACTCCCACAAATAGCGTGATATGTTGTTTGTCCCAACGTTATTGGTAAGTAGATCCCATAATTGACATAGATGCGGGTTGGGCGCATAAAATTACGCGGCATGAGGTAAAGGCCGAACCTGCGGACGCTTAGCGACGGGTCCTCGTTCCCTCCGCGACGCCTCAGACGACGACACGAAAGGACAGCTCCCAGAGCTTGGCAAGCTCAGGTTGAGTAGCCTGCGTCATGCCGGATGTCGACGGGAAATTCTGTAAAAGCCCGACCCAGGGATCAGACGACGTGGTTGACGACAACCGGTCCAGGATTCGTGCTCGGCTCGCGTTGAAAAGCCGCAACCTTCTAACGGCGCAGTCTTGCGCCGCCGAACTCGAGGACCTTGGGTTCGAGGTTACATCAGTGAGCCAACGTGGTGTCGGTTTTGAAGGCGCGCTCGGCGATTTCGAAACCGTTTTTGCCAGCAGTGTCATCCTCACGGATAAACAGCCGAGCTTCGCAATCAAGCCAATCCCCCCTGATCGAATCGCCGAGTTCGTTGAATCTGTGTATTTCCCGACACGACCTTCCTTTTTTCGCGCTAGGGAGAAGACAAATGAATAGCAAAATAAGAGTGCGGTTGGTCCCGAAGACCCGGGATGGCCGTTCGATCGTCGCAGACTCTTTCGAGCTGACGACGACGAATGCAAAGGCTAATCGCCCTGATCGAATCCGGGCCGCCGAATCTGTGAAACGTGTGCGAGACCTGGGGTTGAAGAGACCGCGTGTCACTTACCACGGTAGCGTAGAAGCCAAGTTATCGAAGGAAAGAGTCGAGGAGCTCTTCGAAACCAAACTGGACTTCACATCCGAGCCATTGCTGGCAGACCTGCGACCGACCCCTGAGGTCGAGTCGGCGGAGGTAATGCCGGGGCGCTTAAACGTCAACACTGCCTCGGCGGAGGAACTCGAGGAATTACCTGGAATCGGGCCGGCACTGGCGGCCAAGATCATAAAGGAGAGGAAGACCGCGCCGTTCGTGAGGTTGTCGGATCTTCGACGAGTTTCCGGTATTCGTAAGTCGATGCTCAATAAGCTTCGCTCGACTGCCTCAACCGGGTTCGCTCTGAAAACCCCACCGGGCAAACCGCGAGAGCGCGTTCATCTCTCAAATGAATTGCGAGTTCCGGAACAGCTTCGAGACTTAATCGCGTTCGCCTACATTCCGACGCCCGTTGAGTACTTCGTCGAGACGTACATACCGCCCGATATCGAGAACTATCACCTGCGGCTTCAAGATGTCGCTAACGCCCTTCGGACTCCATCAAGCCATAGAAACAACTGGACAGGCAAAGGCGTGCAGATCGCGATGACGGACACCGGTTTCGCACCGCATCCGTTTTTTGAGCGGCAAGGCTACGAGATTCACAGAGCCAGCACGCCATCGGCACCTAACCCGGCGGTGGATACAAACGGCCACGGCACGGGAGAGAGCGCCAACGTCCTGTTCATGGCTCCGGATGGCCGGTTCGTCGGTGTCAAGCACAACGACTACTCGGCAGAGGCCCTGGAGACGGCACTCCAGCAAGCGCCGCGTATCATCACGAACTCCTGGGGTTGGAACATTGACTTCGTGACGTGGGCGCAGCTCCAGGCGAATGATCCTAACCTGTACAACGAGATGCGTGACCTGGAGAACATCATCAACGATGCAGTCGATGACGGCGTTCTCATCGTATTTGCGGCTGGCAACGGCCACCATGCATTCCCCGCATCGATGCCATCGGTACTGGCTGTAGGAGGCGTCTCGGTCGATCGCGATGGTTCGCTCAAGGCATCGAGCTACTCGAGTTCATTCAGGAGCGAGCTCTATCCCGGGCGCCGAGTACCGGATGTCTGCGGAGTCGTCGGTGAATACACGGCCGATGCACTGCTGCCCGGGCACATCATGCTGCCGGTTCCTGAAGGTTGCACGCTCGAAGGGGAGAACATGCCAGCAGGTATCAGTCCTGAAGGTTGGGGTGTCTTCTCCGGCACATCAGCCGCGTCGCCACAAGTCGCTGGTATTGCCGCGCTTCTGTATTCGGCAACCCACGATGGCTACGAGTACTCCCCGGCAGAGATCAAGGAGATCCTGCAACAGACCGCGACCGACGTCACGACGGGCACGTCTGGCACCGGCGACACTGCGGTGGCAGGTGCGGACGACGCCACAGGTGCAGGATTCGTCAACGCCGCGGAAGCCTGTGCGTCTGTAGCCAACGGCACGATAGAAGCCGGCGTAAAATCTGGCGTCACGGACGCCTGGAGTGACGTTTCCCTGTCCACGGAACACCGTACCGGCGTTGCCTACCTTGGGGCCATGCAAACCTTCCATGGCAACAATACGGCAGGCGTCAGATTCCACCATCCGACGCAGTCGGGATGCCTGGTCAAGATTGAAGAGGAGCAATCGCTCGACGCCGAGACAGACCATGTTGCGGAAGAGGTGGGTTACCTGACCGTCAGGCCCGGTTTCCTCTATAACGCGCAAAGCGAGCCGGTCGGCGAAGTCGGAGTGCTTAAACTGCGGCAGCCGGACAAAGCGACCTGGCAGACGATCACGTTCAAGCAGCGATATGTCAATCCTGTCGTTGTCGCGCAGATCATGACATGGAATGGAAACCAACCTGCTCACACTCGAGTGCGCAAGGTAAACGGCTGGTCTTGTGAAGTGAAAGTCGAGGAATGGGATTACCTGAACGGTATCCATCCGACGGAAACGATCGCTTACCTGGTGATGGAGAGCGGCATTCACGCATTTCCCAACAGCAGGAGCATCGAGGCGGGTTCGGTCAGTATTGACCATCAGTGGTCAAACGTCGCGTTCACCCGTAGTTTCGGCTTCAAGCCCGTGGTGTTGAGTAGCAGCCTGACCTATAAAGGCGACCATGCAGTTGTTACACGCCAGCGGAATGTGTCGAAGACCGGATTCGATATTCGCTTGCAAGAAGAGGAGGGAAGGGACGGTACGCACCGGGTCGAGAAAGTCGGCTGGGTAGCAATCGAACCCTAGAAGCAGAACGGAACTAAGGTCCAGGCGATCAACCTGGACCTTAGTTCCCACCTTGCCGTCGTCACGGAGTTGAGATGATGGAACCTATGCACCTTTACGAGAAAACGCTGTATGAGCGCGGAAACGCGTTGTTCAGGGATCTGGGCCTGGCGATAAAGAATGCTGGTGAGCTCAACTCCCTGTTCACCGGGAATGACGGTGATCAGCCAGGCCGCTCAGAAACATCTACGGATTCGTACGAAACCAGGTGGGAGCCGTTCGACGCGCTGATCGAGATAGCGGTCCCGCGCTTCTATCCAATGCGTCGCCCACCCTACAGTCGTGGCGCAGTCGCGAGCGAGGGGCTCCACGCACCCTCTGCGAGCGAGATATGGCTTTTCGTCAACGGCGTTGCAACAAGTCCCGCTGTCATCAAAGCCAATGGCAAGGAACTGGCGCGTATATTCCAGCGGCCAATCCACCTGGTGCACAATCCCACCGATGGTCTGTTGCTCGACCTGGCCGAGTGCGTGCTCGGCCGTACGTTCAACTTCCAGACCGCGTTGTCCGAGTATGTATTGGATGTCGTCAATCGCGCGTTGGTCGGCTACGAGAAAGTCGTTCTTATCGGGCATTCCCAAGGCGGAATCGTAGTGGCAGACGTGGCCAATGCGTTGGTCCGCTACTCCGAGAACCGTGACCTGTTGAAGAATCTCGAGATCTACACATTTGCCTCTGCCGCGGATGAGATGCTCGCGGACGCTGAACTCAGCCGGAACGCAGGGCGCTGCGTGCCATATTACGAGCACTTCGCGAACGGGCGAGACTTCGTGGCTCGCATCGGTGTCATCAGCTGTCGACAGGCTATTGCGGGCCCGCTCTTCGTCAAGCACGATCGGAAGGGCCACTTACTCAACGCCCACTATCTCGAAGCGTTCGAGAAAGGGAAGTTCTGCGGCGGCAAGAGTCGTCTTGCCGGGTACCTGGGCGGCACCACACCAGAGGATCTCTTCGCGAAACTGCCCGGCAGATTCGCTGAGTCGGAATACATCTACGCCGCGGCGTAAATGTATCGCTCATCAAACGAACCGCTGGCTGCGTGAGGTGCAGTCAGTTAAGTGATGGGGTGCCGGCCCACCTGAATCCGGTGGGAGATTAGTGCGTATAATCGCCCCGGTCATGCTCGCCCTCAACAACATCGCGCTGCGTCGTGGCCGCAAGGTCCTGTTCGAGAACGCCACTTTCCAGATTCATGCCGGTCATCGCATGGGCGTGATCGGCGCCAATGGTAGCGGCAAGTCATCGCTGTTCGCCATGCTCCTGGGCGAACTGGAGCCGGACGAGGGCGAGCTCGTGCTGGACCCGAAAGCCGTCATCGCTCACGTTGCCCAGGAGAGCCCGCACGGCAGCGGCTCCGCGGTTGACTACGTCATGGACGGCGACCAGGAACTGCGATCGGTGCAGGCTGAAATCGCCGAGGGTGAAGCTGATGCCGACCAACCCGACCTGCACCTGCTCTACGAACGCATGGAGGCTATCGACGGTTTTACCGCCGAGTCGCGCGCCTCGCGACTGCTGCACGGTCTCGGCTTCGCGGCGGAGGAGTACACCAAACCCGTCAAGGCGTTTTCGGGCGGCTGGCGCATGCGCCTCAATCTCGCACGCGCGTTGATGTGTCGATCCGACATCCTGCTGCTCGATGAGCCCACCAATCATCTCGACCTCCCGGCGATCCTCTGGCTCGAACGCTGGCTGAAGGCTTACGAGGGCATCTTGCTGGTCGTCTCACACGATCGGGATTTTCTCGATGAGATCTGCACACGCGTCGCGCATATCGAGAACGAGGCGATCACTCTGTTCACGGGCAATTACAGCCAGTTCGAGGCGCAGCGTGCCGAGCAGCTTGCGCAGCAACACGCGATGCACGTGCGCCAGCAAAAAGAGATCAAGCACATTCAAAGCTACGTCGATCGCTTTCGTTACAAGGCGTCGAAAGCGCGTCAGGCCCAGAGCCGACTCAAGATGCTCGAACGCATGGAGAAGATTGCGCCGGCGCACGTCGACTCGCCGTTCCGGTTTCATTTCTTCGAACCGGAAAAACAGCCGCAGCACCTGCTTGGCCTCATCGACGCGACGGTTGGCTATGGCGAGGAGGTCATTCTCGACAATATT